>CAWBVG010000045.1:0-46438 GCA_963792175.1 uncultured Acidobacteriota bacterium | reverse complement strand
CAATCCGGCTCGGGTTCTTGGAATGCCGAGAAAGCCGAACATCGCGACCGTGGCCGAACACGCCGGTGTCGCGGTCAGCACCGTCTCTCGGTACCTCAACGATCGGCACGTCAGCCAGAAGGCGCGGGCGGAGATCGCCAAAGTCATCGCGCGGCTTGGCTACACCCGTTCATCAACCGCACGAAACCTGAGCCTCGGCCGTCACGGTTGCATTGGCGTCGTGGTCGACTCGAGCCAGGACCCGTGGTTTACGCGGCTGCTCGCTGGCATCGAGACGGAGTTGTCCAAGCGTGACACCAGCCTGATGCTCGCCAGCACGGAGTTGACCGGCCAATATGATCCATCGATTGTCTTCGAATGGATCCGGGAGCGGCGCGTCGACGGACTGATCATCGCGAAATCGCAGCGACGGGATCGCCGGTTGATCCGCCGCGCAGTCGAGGCGCAGCTTCCCACGGTGCTCGTCGCGCCCGACGAAGCCTTCCCCGGCGTCCCGCTCGTTCGTTGCGACAACCGTGGTGCCGGCGTCGTGGTCGCGAATTACCTCGTGCAGCTGGGTCACACACGGATCGCGTTCGCGGCGGGCCGCGGCACTCGATTGACTCGAAGCATCGACTCCTGGGACTGCGCGAAGGGTTGCAGAAGCAAGGCATCTCGCTCGCTCCGACGTGCGTCTTCTCCTGCGGCAGCTACGAAGCGGCCGCCGGCGACGCGTTCGCGCGAACGTTTTTCGAGTTGCCGCTCGACCTGACCGCGATCGTGTTCGCCAACGACGCGTTGGCGTCGGGGTTCATGCGAGTGGCGCATCAACGCAAGATCCGGATCCCGGAGGATCTGTCGATCGTCGGCTTCGACGGGTTGCCGGAAGACGAGTTGCTGTGGCCGGCGCTGACGAGCGTGGCTCAGCCCCTGCTGGAGATGGGCAGCGCCGCGTGTCGCCGGCTGTTCGAGGCGATCGACTTACCAGGCCGGCTCCAGACGATCGAGTTCCCGATGTCTCTGACAGCCCGCGAGAGCACGGCGGCACCAGCGGGCTGTCTGGCATGTCGCGGGCAGCGCGTCGTAGCTCACCCGCCGCGATCGATCGGTCGGCTGCCGTGCCAAATCCTTGACACGGCAGCGCGTAACGTGATAGAAGCCGCTCGCTGGAACCGGTTCCACTACACATCGCAGGAAGCGGTTTTTCTTGGTTTGTAAGTCACACGCTGCATTACTGGAGGAGGGTTCATGCGGCTCGTCAGAGGTTTCACCGCGACTGGGTCTCGTTGCGATAGCCCTGATGTTCGCGGGCTATTCCGCCGTTCTGCATGCGCAAACGACAAGCGCAACCGTTTCGGGATCGGTCCAGGACGCGCAGGCCGGGGTCCTCCCGGGCGTCACGGTCACGATCACCAGCGTCACACAGGGAAACACTCTGACGGCAGTCACCGACGACGGTGGCCGCTTCGTGTTCCCCATCGTCCGTCCCGACACCTATACCCTCCAGGTCACGCTTACGGGCTTCAAGACGGCGGAACGGACCAACCTGGTCGTGAACGCGAACGACAAGCTGTCGACGGGAGCGCTGACCCTGGAAGTCGCCTCGCTCTCCGAAAACGTCACCGTTTCGGCGTCGAGCCCCGTGACCCCGCTGCAGTCGCCGAGCGGCGAGCGCTCGTTCACGCTCCAAGCCGAAACCTTGAAGAACATCGCGAACAACGGGCGGGCGCTCTTCAACTTCGCGACGCTGGTGCCCGGCGCGCTGTCGCAGAACACCGGCAACACGGAGTTGGGCTCGGTCAGCGGCTTCACCGTCAACGGCCAGCGGCCGAACTCGAACAACATCACGATCGACGGCGTCGCCAACATCGACACCGGCGATAACGGCGGCAACATGGCGACGACGAACATCGACGCCGTGGCCGAGTTCAAGATCCTGACCAACGCCTACCAGGCGGAGTACGGGCGCGCCGTCGGCGGCCAGCTGCAGGTCGTCACCAAGAGCGGCTCGCAGGACTTCCACGGCTCCGGCTACTGGTATGGACGGCGCTCGGACTGGGACGCCAACTCGTATCTGAACAAGCGCGAGACGCCGGAGGTTCCGAAGCAGAAGACCGCGCGCAACGACTCCGGCTACACGTTCGGTGGGCCGGTCACGTTCCCCGGTTTCAACACTGAGAAGAAGAAGCTGTTCTTCTTCTGGAGCCAGGAATTCGAGCGACGCACCAACCCGGCGACCGTGCATCAGACGCGCGTGCCGACGGCTCTCGAGCAGCGCGGAGATTTCTCGCAGAGCGTGGACAGCAGCGGCAATCCGTTCCCCTACATTCGTGATTTCACGCAGCGGCCTGCCGTGCAGCGCCTCCGACACGCGCGGGTGTTTCCAGGACGGCGGCGTCATCGGCCGGATTCCCGCGAACCGCCTCTATGCGCCGGGCCTGACCGCACTGAAGATTTTCCCGCAGGCGAACTTCTCGGGGGGCAGCGGCCTGAACTTTACGAGCCAGGACCCGGACAGCCCGAAGCGCCGCGAAGAGATGCTGCGTATGGACTTCCAGGCCACCAGCACGTGGCGGGTCACTGGCCGGTACATGAACAACAAGGAAGACATCCTGCAGGCGTACGGGACGACGTGGGCCGGCAACGGCAGCGATCAGCTCCGACCCCGACGCTGTTCGTGCACCCCGGCTCGAACTACATGCTCTCCGCGACCGGCACCCTGAACTCCAGCACCTCGCTCGAACTCAGTTGGGGACGCGCCGCGAACTCGCTGAACTATCAACTTCAGCAGCAGCAGTTGTTCCGCGCGAACGCGGGCGTGTCGGCATTGCCGCTGCTGTTTCCCAGCGCCGTCCAGGCCGACTACGTGCCGTTTTTCTCCTTCCGCGGCGGGCGCACGGGCAACGTCGGCCAGTACCAAACCGATCGGGCCCGTTCACCAACGAGAACATCACGCACGACATCATCGCCAACCTGACGAAAGTGTGGGGAGCGCATTCCTCGAAGGCCGGGTTCTACTTTCAGCACAGCTTCAAGCCGCAGAGCATCTTCGCCGCCTTCAACAGCCAGATCGACTTCCAGGACAACTCGAGCAACCCCTTCGACACGGGGCTCAGCTACGCGAATGCGGCGACGGGCGTGTTCAATTTCTACCAGCAAGCCAATAAGTTCGCGATTCCCGAGTGGAACTACAAGAACATCGAGTGGTACGCGCAAGACAACTGGAAGCCCACCGACCGTTTCACGCTCGATTACGGCGTGCGATTCTACGCACTGACGCCGCAATGGGACACCACGCTGCAGGCCTCGAATTTCCTGCCGGACCAGTTCGATCAAAGCAAGGCCGCCAAGCTCTACACGCCGGTGTGCGTCGGCGGCGCGCCGGGCGCGGGCTGCGTGCGACGCGGGATGGACCCGACTCTGATCGGCACAGTCGACGCCAACGTTGGCCAATACCGTCGAAGAGCGCTTCATCGGCCGGCTCACGCCCGGCTCGAATCGCTTCAACGGCAGCTTCCAGGCGGGCAACGGGATCTCCGACCAGCTTCAGGACGGGAACGCCTTCCGGGTCTCGCCCCGCATCGGCGGGGTCTACGACCTGACCGGTAAAGGCGAGACGATTCTGCGCGGCGGCTTCGGGATCTTCTACGACCGGCCGCAAGGCAACATGGTCTTCGACATGATCGCCAACGCGCCGGGCGTGCTGAACTCGAGACTCGACTTCGGGCGGCTGCAGGATCTGACCGCGGCGGGCAACGATCCGTACCCGACGCTGTCGCTCAATCCGACCGCGTTCGGCTTCAAACCGCCGCGCGTCAACCAGTGGAACGTCGGCATTCAACACAAACTGGTGGAGGAGCTCATCCTCGACGTCGCCTACGTCGGCTCCAGGTCGTCGGACCTGCTGCGGCAGGTGCAGATCAACGCGGTGCCGTTTGGCGCGACGCTCCTGCCCCAGAACCAGGATCCGACCCGTGTCCCGAGCGCGACGCTGGGGTCGACGGCGCTGCCGAACGACTTCCTGCGGCCGTACCGCGGCTACGGCAGCATCAGGATGTGGGACTACAGCGGCTATGGGGACTACAAGGCGCTGCAGACGTCGGTGACCCGCCGGTTCGCTCGCGGGTTCATGTTCTCCGGCTTCTGGGTATGGAGCAAGGCGCAGGGCATCAACAGCACCGACGGTGCCGCAGGCGTGCCGAATCTCAGCGAGGCGCAGACCAGAGCGCTCGACTACGGGTTGGTGGACTACGACCGGACGCACAACTTCACGATCAACTCCATCTACCAGACACCGACCGTGACGAGCAACAAAGGCTTGGGTCTGCTGGTGAACGACTGGCAGCTCTCGGGCGTCTACCGGTGGACCAGCGGCCGGCCGAATACGATCGGCTTCTCGATCCCCGGCATCGGCGCCGCGAACCTGACCGGCACCGACGGCAACCCGAACGCGCGGATCGCCTTGACCTGCGACCCGGGCATCGGTTACAGCAGCGATCCGTACAAGCAGTTCGCCAACCCGCAGTGCTTCGCGCCGCCGCAGCCGGGCAGCAATGGCAACGAAACACCGCGGTTCTTCGCCCGTAACCCACCGCTCAACAATCTCGACCTGTCGATATCGAAAAACTTCCCGATTGCGCACGGGATCAAGTTCGAGATCCGGCTCGACATCTTCAACCTGCTGGACAAGGTCGAGTTCACGGGCCTCAACAGTACGGTGAACTTCAGAAGCCTGACCGATCGGACGATCACCAACCTGCCGTACGACGCGGCGGGGAATCTGACGCAGCGAAACGGATTCGGGACCATCAACGGCACCGGGATTCCGCGCACGCTCCAGCTCGTCACTCGCATGACGTTCTGATATGGAAAGACCGTGTCAATGACCCGGTAACCTCGAAGTCGATTCTCCGGGCCCGCTCCTCTTACGAGGGGCGGGCCTTTTCGTTCGAGGGCAAACCGCCCTCGAGCCCGCCGGTCTGACGTACACTCACTCTGGGATGGACGTCAAGACATGCGGGGCTCGCGCAGTTGACATGCGCGCGATGGTCCTCGCGTTGACCGCGTCGCTCAGCGCGATCGGCGCCTTCATCATTCCGACGACGGCCGCGCAGCAGGCAGTGGCGGAGGCGCAGGAGCGTGCTCGCCTGCTGCAGCTTCAGCGCGACGCCGTCACTCAGTTGCAGCAGGCCTCGCGCCCGGACGTGCCAGCCGATCAGGCTCGACGCGCGGTTCTGAATGCCAGCCGCAGCCTCGAAGAATTGAGCACGGGACCAAGCTTCGAGCCGTCGCTGCGACGCGAGCTTCGTCGCGCCGCGTCCGAGCTCACTTCCCTGGCATCGGGAGACACTCCAGGCGCGGCGTCGGCGATCGGTCCCGTGCTCGCGCTCCTCGAAAAAGTCCGGGCGCAACTCGAGGGCGAGGTCGCGCTCGGCCTCACCTTTCAGGGCAGTTACAGCCAGACGAAGCCCAAGGATCCGGCCTACGGCGGCCACGCGTCCGCGATGGGGCCGGCGCCGGCGAACAACCCGTTACCCGGAGACGCCGCGCCCGTGCCGGTGACCTTTGACGTCGGTGCGCAGCTGCCGTGGAAAATGTACTGCGGCGGTCCCACCAAGGATCACATCCTCGAATCGGCCTGCAGCGGCCTCGCGCTGTTCGACTACGACGGCGATGGGCTGCTCGACATCTATCTGGTGACGGCGCCGGAGCTCACGCCGGCGCGTGAGCGGGTCGCTCATCGCAATGCCCTGTATCGCAACCTCGGAGGATGGAAGTTCGAGGACGTCTCCCGGCAGGCGGGCGTGGATCTCGCAGCATGGGGCAGCGGCGTGTGCGCCGGCGATTTCGATGGCGACGGCCGACTCGATCTCTACGTCACCAACTGGGGCCCGAATGCGTTGTTCCGCAACCGTGGTGATGGCACGTTCGAGAATGTGGCTGCTCGCGCCGGCGTCGAGGCTGGCGGCTGGAGCACCGGATGTACGTTCTTCGATGCCGACGGCGACGGCGATCTCGACCTCTACGTCGCGCGATACGTCGAGACGACGTGGGAGTCCGTCGTCGGAGCGCTGCGGACGCTGATCTGGCGCAACGGGCCACATATCATGATCGGACCGGCCGGACTTCCCGGACAGTCCGACCTGTTCTTCGACAATGTCGGTAACGGACGGTTCGTGGAGGCCACCGACGCGCACGGCCTCTCGGACCACTCCGGGGCCTATGGCTTCGGCGTCGTGGCGACCGATTACGACGACGACGGGTTCGTCGACTTGTTCGTCGCGAACGACTCGAACCCGAATTTTCTGTATCACAACCGCGGCAACGGCCACTTCGAAAACGTCGGATTGACTGCGGGGGTGGCGGTGAACGGCGACGGCCGCGCCCAGGCTGGCATGGGCGCCGACGCCGGCGACTACGACGGCGACTCGCGGATGGATCTGGTGCTCACGACGTTCGCGCACGATCGCTACACGCTCTATCACAACGTCGACGACCGGCACTTCGAGGATGCGAGCACGTCGGCGGGCATCGCGGGCCCCACGTTCGTGCGCATGGGCTGGGGCGCTGCCTTCTTCGACGCCGACCTCGATGGCAAGCTCGATCTGTTTTTCGCCAACGGCCACATTTTCCCGGACATCGACAAGTTCCCAGCGCTTGGAGAAACCTACCGGCAAAAGAACCAGCTGCTCTTGAACGTCGGCACCAGGTTCCGCGACGTCTCGGAACGCGCGGGCGCGGGCCTGCAGATCGCCGCGGTCGGCCGCGGCCTGGCCGTCGGAGATCTCGACAACGACGGCGATCTCGATCTCGTCATCAACAACGCCGACGGCCCCCCAACGGTGCTGGAGAATCGGCAGGCGATCGAAGCGCCACTGGGTGGCGGTGCGCGCCGTGGCGCCGGCAGGCAATCGATTCGCAATCGGTGCGAAGGTCACGGTCAGCGGCGGCGGCGACGAGGCAGGTGCGCGAGATCCGATCGGGCGGGAGTTTCCTCTCACAGAACGATCTGCGGGCATACTTCGGGCTCGGCGATTACGCAGGTCCCGTCGACGTGGAGATCCGCATGCCGGGCGGACGTCGCTGGGCATTCACGCAGCTTCCGAGCGACCGTCTCCATGAACTCACGCTGGCGGAATCAGCCAGTCTCCCGCGAGCCGGCATTGCCCGATGAGTGCGCGTGTGCGTGCCTTGGGCGAAGCGGCTCCTGCTCGCGGCCCTCTTGTCGACGTGTGCCCTGGTTGATGGACGCGCGCAGCTCCAGGACAGAACCTCCTATCGTCCCGAGCTCGCGGTTTCGGAAACGCTGGAATCATTTCTGAAGCAGCTCGAACCGGGGACCGACGCGTTCCCGCTGGAGCATCAAGCACAGGAGCTCGACGCGCAGCTACGCGAGCTGTCCGCGGCGCTTCGCGGGGGCGGGGCGAGGACCGAGGCCGTCGCCAAGAGCCTTCTCGATCCAGGCTTCCAAGGCGCTCGGCTGCGCCCGATCGGAGACGCCCCGACGGGTCAAGCCGCGCTCGAAGTGAACAGGGCGAAGGATCTGCCGCGCGAGGTCACGCTCGACGCTCGCGCGTTCGGCGCGGAGCTGGGGCGGCTCGTCGACGATGTCCGTGAGATTGCCCTGGCGGAATTCCTCATCACCTCCATCGAAGCGGACGGAGCGGCTGATCCGCCGTCAGGCCTCCACACCATCGTCCGCTACGACATCGTCGGCGCCGGGACGAAGTGGCACCGCGTCGAGCACGTCGGCGAGTGGGACATGGTCTGGCGGCGGAACGCGTCCGGATGGCAGGTGGTTCGATGGACGGCCGCTGTCGCATCTGGTGAGCCGCGCGAGAAACCCAGTCTTCACCGAGATGACCCAGGCGGCGCTTGGTGGCAACGACTCGTTCCGCCGCCAGCTCAATATCGATCTCGACTCGTGGATGGCGACGTTCGACTCGGTGCTGACGCGCGACTCGAACGGCCACCAGGGCGTCTCGGTCGGGGATGTGGACGGCGACGGCCTCGACGATCTGTACGTCGCTGCAGCCGGCCGGATTGCCGAATCGCCTGTTCCGGAACCGCGGCGATTCGACCTTCGAGGACATCACGGACGCAGGCGGGCGTAGGGGTCCTCGACGACACGGCGCAATCGCTGTTTGTCGACGTCGACAACGACGGCGATCAGGATCTGATCGTGGCGACGTCGACCGGCCCGCTGCTCTTCATCAACGATGGCAAAGGACACTTCACGCCGCGTCCGGACGCCTTCCGATTCGAGCGGCCGCTCCAGGGCGTGCTGACGTCGATCACGATGGCGGACTACGACCGGGATGGTTTTCTCGATCTGTATTTGTGCGTCTACTCCTATTTTTTCGGCGCCGGCGAGGACAAGGCAGGCACGCCGGCACCCTACTTCGACGCACGCAACGGACCGCCTGGCGTGCTGTTCCGAAATGACGGCCACGGTCGATTCGTCGACGCGACCCAGGAGGCCGGTCTCGACGTCGGCAACAATCGCTATCACTTCGCGGCGGCCTGGGCCGACTACGACGACGACGGCTGGCCGGATCTCCTGGTCGCGAACGACTTCGGAACCAAGAACCTGTATCACAACCTCGGGCGTCGTGATGGCAAGGTGAAGTTCGAGGATGTCGCCGCAGCAGCGGGAGTCCTCGATCACGGCGCCGGCATGAGCGCCGCGTTCCTGGACTACGACAACGACGGCCTCCTCGACATCTACACCGGCAATATGTGGAGCGCGCCTGGACAACGGGTCACGTCGGCGCCGACGTTCATGCCCGATGCGACGCCGGAAGTGCGCGCGCTCTATCGGCGACATGTTCGGGGGAATTCTCTGTTGCGAAATCTTGGCAATGGACGCTTCGAGGACAAGACGCTCGAGGCACGCGCCGCGATGGGTCGCTGGGCGTGGTCGTCGGACGCACTCGATTTCGACAGCGACGGCCGGGACGATCTCTACATCGTCAACGGCATGCTGACACGGCCAGCGGCCGCGACCCGCGGCGGGGACCTCGAAGGATTCTTCTGGAGACAAATCGTGGCCCGCTCGCCGCTGACGCGCGTGCCGGGTACGCCGTACGACGACGCGTGGCGTGCGATCAACCAACTGCTGATTCACGGCTCGATCGCCAGCCGGCAACGCAATGTGTTCCTGCGGAACGACGGACAGGGCGGCTACGATGAGATCTCAGGGGCGCTCGGCCTGGACCTCGATCAGGACGGCCGATCGTTTGCGGTCCTCGACATCGACGGCGACGGCGATCCGGACCTCGCCGTGATGGCCGATCGGCAGGCGCCGCAGCTTCGGATCTTCAGAAACGATTTCGAGACGACATCCGCGTCACTCGCCGTGCGCCTGCGTGGCACCACAAGCAACCGCGACGCGATCGGCGCCCGCGTCACCGTCGAGACCGATCGACTTCGCAAGACCAGAATCGTGCAGGCCGGTTCCGGATTCCTCTCGCAGCACTCGAAGGAGCTGCTCATCGGTCTGGGTGCCAGCGAGCGCGTCTCGAAGCTGACGGTCAACTGGCCATCGGGTGGAACGCAGGTGTTCACTGACGTGCCGCTGAACGCTCGCATTCGGATCGTCGAAGGCGGTGCCATGGAGACAGAAGCCCTCAAGCCGCGAACGACAGCGCATACGACGTCGCCAGCTCCACGCTCCGGCTGTGCCGCCAGCGGCCACGTGGATGTACGAACCGTTCCCGGCGCCCGACTTTTCACTCCCGGATGCCGCCGGCGTGATGCGTTCGCTCGCGGCGTTGAGAGGAAAGCCGGCGATCGCACTTCTCTGGTCGTCCGATGTCGCCGCCGCACGCACCGCGCTCGAGACGCTGGAGCGCGGCGCAGGGGCGCTGCAGCGTGGCCGGCGTGGGATCCATCGCCATTGCGGTCGACACGCCGCCGAATCAGCGGGCGCCTGGCAACCCACCTTCACGCGCGACGCCGGTGGTCAGCGCCACGCGTGAGGTGAGCCTGGGCTATGCCATCCTCAATCGGCATCTGTTCATGAATCGACAGGACCTGCGCCTGCCCACGTGCCTGCTCCTCGATGCGGCCGGCAACGTCGTCAAGGTCTACCGCGATCGCGTGGACGTCGACCAGATCGTGAAGGACGCGAGCGAGATCGACGTGTCTCCGACCGAGCGCCTCAACCGGGCCGTGCCCTTTCGGGGAACGTTTTATTCCGGACTGCCGCTCCGCAACTATCTGCCGTACGGTCGAGAACTGCTCGACAACGGACTGGAGGGTGCCGCGGTGACGGCGTTCGAGCGCGCGGTCCAGTCAAACCCGGGCGCCTCCACGCTGTATCGTCTGGGCACTCTGCTCGCCAGGAGCGGGGAGACGGTCCGCGCCCGGGTGGCCTTCGAGCGCGCTCTCGCCCTGCAACCGGATCTGGCCGAGGCGAACAACGATCTCGGAGCGCTCCTCGCGCAGGAAGGCGATCTCGACGCAGCCATCGGCCGGTTCCGTGCGGCGCTGACGTCGATTCCCGACTATCCCGATGCGTTGAACAATCTTGGCTATGCGTTGCTTCTGACTGGCCGCGATCAGGAAGCGCGCGCGCTGTATGAAAGGGCCCTCGCGCTGCAGCCTGATTTTCCGGAAGCGCTGAACAATCTGGGCCTGCTGTTTGGCCGGGCGGGCGACATGAATCTAGCCGAGCGCTATTTCCGCGACGCGCTCGGCCGCCGCCCCGACTACGGAGAGGCTGCCAACAACCTCGCGCTCGTGCTCGTTTCAAAAGGGCAGGCTGGACGCGGCCGTTGACCTTCTTCAAGGCGTTCTGAGCCGCATCCCGAAGTACCGAGGCGGCCTACGTGACGCTCGCAAAGATCCACCTCAGCGCCGGCCGTCTGAAAGAGGGGATCGCAGTCCTCCAGCGGCTGCTGCAGGTGAATCCGAATCATGCAGGTGCTCTGGAACTGCTCCGGCAGTGGAAAGAGCGCTGAGACGCCCGTTCTCGATCCATGCTCAGCTCTTCCCGTTCGTTAGGGCATCTACCTTGCGAAGACATGCGGTGACGGCGGCCGCAGAGACGAAAACGGCGTAAGGCTCGGTTCCTCAATCACAGCATGTTGTGAGTGCTCACAACACACTGTGATGGGTGTGTCTCGAACTCATCGCGACGACTCCAAAAACAAAGAACAGCGGCCGGGAGTTTCCCTGGACGAGCTGTATGGGAATGCTGATTGCTGAACCGACGGGGAATCGATTCACCGCGGCCATCTGATTCCCAAACGCCCAACCGGCACACAAAGGAGAACACGCATGAGGAGTCTACTGGAAGAGGATCCGACTGAAATCCTGGGACTGGAAGAAGAAAACGATCCGATGGAATTGATCGGGTCGGAAGAAGACGAAGACGAGGAACCCAGAGAGTTCATGAGCCTGGGCGACGAGGACGAGGAAGACGAAGAGCCGGTCGAATCGGCGAGCTATGACGAAGAAGAAGACCCGATGGAGTTGATGGGTCTGGAGGACGAGGACGACGAGGAGGAAGAGGGGGAAGAAGCCCCTGAAACGGGCCGCCAGCGGGCCCCGGGCCTGCGCCTCGCGCAGGGCGTCCGGGCGAAACGGCGCGCGCGCCTGCTGGCCGTCGCGGCGATTCGGGCGCGACGACGGGCGAAGCTGCTTGCGACCGCACTGGTCAAGCGGCGACGACGCGCTCACGTCTCATTGCTATCGCGGCGCTCCGGGCCCGGAAGCGCACGCGGGCGCTTAGCGTCGCCGCTCTCCGCGCACGGAAGCGAGCGCGTCTGCTGACCGTCGCCGCGGTGCGTGCCAAGCGTCGCAACCGCTTGATCAAGCGCGCCGTGATCGGAGCGAAACTCCGCCAATCGGCGTAACAGCGGTCCGTGGTCCTTCGTTCCTGGTTCTGAGTCCGTCCTCAGTTCCTGGTTCCTCGTGCATTGACTGTGGGAGCGCACGAAGGGAGCAGGTCAAGGACGGGCTCAGACCCCGCGGACGAAGAACACGCATGGGGGAGACGCTGACATGACGCGACGTTCATACGCGGTCGGAACGAGCAGGCGCACTCGGCAGAAAGAACGGAATCAACGGAAAGAACGTCATACGGGAGGTTCCAGGATGCCTTCGTCGACCGAGACACCCTTGCTCGAGATGCAGACGCGGCTGTGGAAGGCGCGAGCCCAGGCCAAACAGAAATGGCTGGAGCGCACGCTTGCGGAGCCGATCACGAGCGCCGATGACGAAGCGTGGCGGACGGCGTGGATCAAGCGGGCGCTGAACACGGTGAAGCGCGGGCAGGCCCGGATCAGGTATCAGGCCGCGTTGATGGATGCCTACGCCGAGCACCTGAGCGTGCTTGAAATGACCTTGATCGCCGCAGCGGAACAGAAACCCAGTACTGAAAAGCAGCAGATCTGAGCACTGACCGAGCGTCCGTCGATGGCGTCAGCCTCGCGCGAGAATGATGCCCAGCGCCGTCCGTCCAGGTTTCGTCATTCCCCAATCGTCGATAAGACGCGCCGTGCCTCGTCGGCCAGAGGGGCCTTCGGATTCATTTGCAGGGCGCGCACCAGTTGCGTCTTCGACTTGGCCAGGTCGCCGGTCCGCGCATAGGCGAAGCCCAGGTGGTATCGCGACATCGGATCGGTCGCGTCATGATCCACGCTGCTCTGGAGCGTCGTCACCGCCGATCCGAACATCTCCGACTTGAAGTAGATCCAGCCCAGCGTATCGTCAATCGACGGATGCTCAGGAAGCTGCGCCTTGGCGGTTTGCGCCAGCGTCAGGGCGCGGCTCAGGTCGCGGCCAGACTCGGCGAGCATCCACGCGAGGTTGTTGGCCGCAATCGCCGCGCGCGAATCGATCGACAGCACTTTCTCGTATGCGGCCTCCGCTTCCGGGTATTTCCGTTCCATGTCGAGCAGAACCGCGACCATCGTCAGCGCCGCGATCGATCGCGAGTTGCGCTGCGCGATTCGTTCGAACTCGCTTCGTGCCTCCGCGAGGCGGTTCTGCAACGTGTAAAGATTGCCGAGCATCGCATACGCCTGAATGTTCGCGTTGTCGAGATCGATGGCGTTCTTCAGGAATCGCTCGCCCATCGCCGCATCGCCGGTGGAAATGTAGGTGGCCGCAGCCAGGACGAGCAGCGGCGCCGACGGCGCCGTCTGCGACAGGCGCTTGTCGACACGGCTGCGAGCCGAAGACCACTTCTTGTCTCGGATGTCCAGCAGCACGAGCGACCTCAGGGCTTGCAGATTCGCAGGGTCCAGTTCCAGGGCGTGATTCATCGATCGAACGCCCGCGGCGTCGACATGCTTCGCGAAATGCACGGTGCCGACGGCGACGTGCGCGGCGGCGGCCTGGGGGTAGGCGTTGACCAGGGCGGTGCTCTCGGTTTCCGCCCGGCGCAAGTCGCCGAGCGCGACGGATGCTCTGCGCCAGCACGAGCTTGGCGTCAGGATTGTCGGCCTGCTGCTTCAATGCCTGCTCTGCGTAGGTACGGGCCTCCTCGTTCGCGCCGTTTGCGAGGCTCAATCGGGCGAGCGCGGTGTGCGCGGCGGTCATCTGGGGATTCAGCTTCACGACCTCCAGATAGCCGAGCCGGGCACTCGCGTGGTCCCCGAGGGTCGCGAGGATCGTCGCGAGCATGAACTGGGCGGCCGCCGATCGCGGGTCGGCCGCAACGGCCGCTTCACCGTATTTCCGCGCCGCGTCCAGATCTCTTGCGTCGAGCGAGATCCGCGCCTTCAGCACCAGCGCCTCGGCATTCTTCGGCTCGCGCACCAGCACTTCGTCGAGTGATTGTCGGGCGGCGGCGTTGCCGCCTTCGGAATACTCGAGGCTCGCGAGACGTACGGTCGCGAGCGTGAATGTCTGCGCATCGCCAGCCAGTGTCTTCAGAATCCTTCGCGCCTCGTCTTTGCGATCCATCGCCATGTACGTACTCGGCCAGCGCCATCTGCGTCGTCTGATCCCCGGCCTCGCCGAGGGTCTTGAGATATCGCTCCGCATCCGCGGGCCGGCCCGACGTCAGCGCGTGCAACGCAAGGTACCGGTTGGTCGACGCGTTCTTCGGATCGAGCGCAAGCGTCGCCCCGAACGCCGCCGCGGCATCGTCCCGGCGACCCTCGTGTACGAAGAAGTTCGCGAGCGCAAGGTGCGCCTGTACCGACGAGGGCTCGAGCTCCACCGCTCGGCGGAATGCGGCTTCGGCCTCCTGATGGTTGCCTTTCACCATCTGCGCCGCGCCGAGGTTGGCATAGGACCGGGCCCGCGCCGGGTCCATCCTGAGCGCTTCTTCGATATCGGAGATCGCCGAGTCGAGATCCTTGAGGCCCGCCGCCGCATTCGCCCGGAGGAGCTGCGCGTCGATGCTGCCGGGCGTGGCGGTCAGGATCTGCTGCGCTTTGGTCTTTGCGTCCTGGAACTGGCCGGCCATGAGCAGAAGATGACCGACCTTTAACTGCAGCGCTAGGTTTCCGGGAAGCTCGTCGGCCGCGCGAATGTATTCGCGAGCCGCGTTCGCCGCATCCTTGGTCTTCACGTACGTGTCTGCAAGCTTGAGATGCACCTCTCCGGACTTCGGATCGGCCTGGAGCGCGATGCGATACGCGACGATGGCCTGCGCGTACTGTTCGCGTTGGACGTAGTCGTCGGCCTGCTTCATGGCAGCCAGCCTGACGCTCGACGCATCGCGCGAACAACCGAAGAAAACGAACGCCAGCGTAAGAAGACACGAGAATTGGGCGAGACGGCGATTCATGGTCAACGGCTCCTCATCTGCATCGAGTCACGAGATTTTCAGTGGTCCGACAGTCGAGACGCGGGCCACGGCGCACCGCGGCCGCGTCTCACTGCCAGGTTGATCTACGCTCGACGACGACGCACGGTGTGGACACGCCTGCCGATGGCCAGCACACCGGTGCCGAACAGCACCAAAGACGCCGGTTCGGGGACGGCGGCGCTATTCACCGTCGCCTCCTGCCAGAAGGCACCGTTAAAGGTCTTGCTGACGCAATTGGTGCAAACCGTATTGAGGCTGCTGAAGTAATCGTCGACGCCCACCCAGTTGCCGCCAACCTGGGCCTCGAACACGAAGTCGGCCTTGAAGCCCGTGTTCAGATAGGGTGTGGCGTCGAGCACGACGCCCAGGGAGCCTGTCAGTCCAGAAACGCTTCCCGCGGGAGTCAGGGCGATCGCCGCTCCGCCCAAGGTGAAAGTCTTGAGTTCGACACGGACTGGAGCGCTGACCGAGCCGGTGGCAGTTTGAATCGTCCAGTTGTTGGCGCCCATGAAGACTGCCTCGTTTGCAGTGATAGACGTCAACGTAAACGCCTGCGATGTCCCGCCGCCTAGGTTCGACGCCAACGGTCCAAAGATCGCGTTCGGTCCCCACCAGAGGTCTGAATAGCCGCCCGCAATGGGATTGAAGCCGGTGTAGGTGTTCGTTCTGCCAATGCCTGTATCGGGCGCCACGATGTCGCCGGAGCCCGTCCCCGACGTAGTGCCGGTCTGGCCGAGCGTCACGCCACCGTTTGGCGGGTATCCCACGAAGACTGGGGACGCATTCGCACGAGCCGAGGCGAGCGCCAGACCGATTACCACGATTGCTACGTTTCTCTTCCTCATTCGAAACTCCTTTTCAAGAACCGCTGATCAGGGTTGAACGATCGAGGTCTTCGATGAAGACCGCGACGGACGCGGCGTCGGCAAGCCGCCAACCGCGCCAACTGCACGAGGTGCATCGAAACGGACGTCGAGTTGACACGACACGAAATGGCCTCTCCCACCACTTGATGCGGGAGCGACGGACGTAGACAGAACAGCATCGTGGACACAAATGAACACCTCCATCTCGATCAGGACAGAGTCCCTCCGTTTCAGCTGCCACGCGGCGTGAGCAGCACAATCCGATCGTTTCCGTCATGGTGGCCAATCGCCACAATCTGACCGCGGTCGTTGATCCCGAGCGCATGAATCAGCTCCCAACCATCGGCGTCGATGCGCTCGTTCAAGTCGTGCATCAGGCCGTTCGCGTACACGAACGCGTGGTGATGCTCGTCGTCGACGGTCAACGCGCCGCCGACAACGATGCCACTGCTGTTGATGGCTCGAGCGGAGCTCGAGCTGCCGCCGAGCGTGCCCAGGTCGATGACCCTGGACGCCCGGACGCAGATGGCGTGCGTTTCTCCGGTGGGTGTTTGCCGCTGGCCAGCGCAGTCACCCGCGTCGTTGATCCCGTGCAGGATTCCGTCGAGCGGCAGCAGCGTCAGGTCATACCGCCCGACGTCGCTGATGGTGTGCGCGTTCGACGGGCGGGTTCGAGTCATCCGCGATGTGTCGTTCACGCCACTGCCCCATACCGATCGCTCCGGCCGCCGGCCTGACACCTGGCGAGCGTCAAATCCAGGGTGCACGGCGATTGGTTGGAGTGCTCGGCGAGGTCTGGCGCGGCCATCACCGTGGCTTCGATCCAGAAGTACGCACCGCGTGCGTCGTGGAGGTCCTCCAGGGCCGCCGGGTTCAGTCGAATGGCTTCGCGGTCGGCGGAGTCTTCCTGGCTGCCGCCGTAGTACACGCGCGCGGACGGGTCGTTGACGACGACGCGGGCGGGGTGCCGCACGCGGAGCTCGGCGGCCACAATGATGTGATCGGGCCTGAGCGCGGTGAGATCGAAGGCGACGCCGTTTCGAACGGAGCACCCGGTTTCAATGGAACCTGTGCGAATGCCGGTCGCGACGATTGATGTCGACATGTGTCCTCCTCAATTCGCGCGCTAAGTTACGCGCGAGAAGGAACCACGTCGTCACCCACATGAGGTATTTTCAAACGACCGCGAATCGGGCGTCAGTCAGCGCTGCAGAGGACAAATGTCTGCTCGAAAACGGACAAAGAAGCGTTGCACAGAAAATTTTCGAAAATAAGAGGTGCTATTAAATGAATTGATGAGCTAACGTGTGCACGCTTTCCCATGAAAACGAACGTTTCACGGAGCGAGGGCGCATGCCGGACACTGCGTGGGGCGAGCCGAGCGCATCCGAACCCGATCGACCCGCAGCGTCAATCCAGAGTGCGCTCAAGCATGCGCTCCACCGGATCCGATGCGGTGTCATCGTCACTTCGGTTGCCCGTCGCCCGGTTTTCATCAATGCTCATGCTCAGTGCATCTTGAGCCGCAAGGACGCGCTGATGATCGTGGACGGAGTCCTGAACGCGAGGATGGCGGAGGACACGCGGCTCCTCCAGCGGGCGCTGGATGGAGCGGCGTCAGGGGCTCCTGATGCCGTGACCGTGCCGATTCGAGGCGAAGACTCCGCGCGACGAATCAGCGTGCACGTGGTGGGCGTTCCGCCGCGAACGCCCGACGCTGCTCGAGACGCCCTGCTGTTCGTTTGCGATCCGGCCGTCACGCTCGAGGCGTCACAGCCGGCGCTGCGAACGCTCTTCGGCCTGACGCGCGCGGAAGCGGTCCTGGCCGACTTGATGATTCAAGGCTGTTCGCTCGAGAGCGCGGCCGATCGGCTGTGCGTGAGCATTCACACCGCTCGAACCCACCTGAAGCGCATCCTGCTGAAGACCGACACCGGCCGGCAGGGCGAGTTGCTGCGCCTCATGTTCGTCTGCGCGGGTGTCGTCGCGCTGGACTGAACGGCGCGTTCAGACGATCGCGGCGCCTGGAACAGACGCCGCCGCGTGAGTTTTTCCGTGGTGTAGGGAGAAGCGTCAAGCGCAAGGAGTCCACCCCCTGCACTTCTACAACGGGGTCAACGTGGGGACCGATGAAAACCGCCTGCGTCGCGGTCCCCACCGGCTCACACGCACATTCTTTTCCTTCAGGAGAAGAATCCGCAGTTGACCAGATGCCGACTGAGTCCTACCGACTGGCTTCCCTGAACTCGAGCGCCATCCGTCTGATCTCGGCGGCCGCCAGCTTCCTGGCCGCTGCTCTCTTCAACGCCCGACGTCCTCCGGCGCGCCTCACCACCCGACGAGCCACGGCTCGATTGACCGCCCGACGAGCCACGACTCGCTTGACCGCCCGACGAGCCACCGCTCGCTTGACCGCCCGACGAGCCACCGCTCGCCTGACTGCCCGACGAACGACCGCTCGCCTAACTGCCCGACGAACGACCGCTCGCCTAACTGCCCGACGAACGACCGCTCGCTTGACTGCCCGGCGAGCCGCCGCTCGGCGCACGACACGGCGAACGGCTGCGCGCTTCATCCCCTGACGGACCGCCACTTTTTTAACTGCCCGACGGACGCGACGCCGGCGCACCTTGCTGGCCAGCGCCGCGCGCTTGACTCTCCGAGTCGCCGAGCTTACGTGATTGGCCATAAATAGTCCTCCGACCTGTTGTGTGCAAGCGTCATTCCTTGATCCCTTCGCCCCTCGAGCACGTTTTTGCGGGCGTTTTCTGCACGTTCGACATCGTTGTCGCCATCGCGCCCACGACCAGGCGTGGGCGCACTGCACCGGATCCGCAGGGAGGCAGCCATAACGAAGGACAAGACCGCTCGCGTATTGAGGAGCGCCGCGACGCTGGCGGCAACGTCGTGCCCGCAAGAAGTCGGGCACCGACACCAAGGCCGCGTATCGCGAGGCCATCGTGCTTGTTGAAATCGGCCTTCTGCAAAGCCGAAGGAGAAATGACGGGGGCGGCATCGATCGACACAAGAGCCCCACCCACTGGATCAAGTACAAGGCGGCCGGCCGCTGGCATGACGAGTCAACGCACTCACCTGCGCGAATCGGATGCGATTCGACTGCTCGTCTCCGCGAGCGTGCCGCGATGGCTAGACTTCGGCTATAGCGATTCGCGACCCGTTCTCGGGCGACTGCGCAGGCGCTGATTCGGTGGCTCCTTCAGCATCCAACGGCGCACCGAGACAGCGAGATGGACACCCGGGCCAGTCCTCCCCGCGATAGCGCCCAAGCAGCGTGCCCACTGCGACGATCACTCGAAACAGCACGGCTTGAATCGGCCGCGGCATGATGACGAGGTCTGCGTATGACGATGCCGTAAGAGGAGATGGGCCATGTAGAAGAGCGGAGGCCGGCTGGCCGAGCCTGCGTTGAGGACTTCGAAGATCGCTTGAAGAAATCGGTCCAAGTCCACTGCGGGCCGCGCATAGCCTTCGAACACCAGGGGTTCATTCCCGTCGTTCCACCACCGGTGGGTCGATCCGCGAGGGAGCGACACCCGCTCTCCCGAGCCTGCGGTGAATTGGCGACCATTGAGCACAGCCGACAGCGTGCCGGATCTGACGACCCCTTCTTCATCCTCCGCGACATGAATATGGAGAGGAGGCCCTTGCCGATGTGGGGGGAGCGAACCTTTCAGTTCCAGCCACACTTCGTCGCCCCGCTTTACACGCCGCATCGCCAACCGCTCGCCGCTATGCCGATTCTCGATAATCAACTCGCGAATACCGCTCTCGGCCATCACATCTCCTAGTCTTGAACGACGCCTAACACGGCGTCCTTCCAGGCCATCCGATTCGACGAGTTAAATCATAAGTCCGTGCCTGGCGCCTCACGAAGGTTGATCGGAGCACGAGACTGACGCGCTGAATATGAGTAGTCGTCCGTGTTACCAGCCCAGGGCCTCCGACGGGAGGATCATGAACCAGCTCTTGGGACATCGCGCAACGACTTCGGAGAGCTCAGGTTAAGATGCGGTTAACAGCGATAAGCCGGCAGTTTTCCGCACTGGTTACGCTCACGTCGATGGACGCGTCTCCGACAATCAGATGCTGCGAATTTACTGAAGGAAAGTTGGAGGCGCCGCCCGGATTTGAACCGGGGGTGGAGGTTTTGCAGACCTCTGCCTTACCTCTTGGCGACGGCGCCTCAAAATGGCACGCGGGCCACGAAGGCCCGCGCTGTCTCCGGCAGGCTTCAAGGCCTGCGCTACGAACGTTCTTGCGACCGACGGTGGCCCGCCCAGCCGAAGCTCGTCTCAACGAAGAGCGAAGGGTGGCTTGCCAACCCAAGCTCACGCGCCTGAAAGGTCCCCCTTCATGCGAAGGGTGGCTTGCCATCCGAAGCTCGCGCGTCGACACTGCCGCCCACCTTCGCTCGCTGAACATCCACGCGCGAGCTACGGTGGGCACCCTTCGCTGCACTTGAGCGAAGGATGGAGCGGGAAACGGGATTCGAACCCGCGACTTCGACCTTGGCAAGGTCGCACTCTACCACTGAGTTATTCCCGCCCGAACGATCAACGTACCACACGGCCCGTCCGGCTTTCAAGCATTGACGCGCGGCTAAAGCCTTCGCGCTCCACGAGATCGTTCAGATCTTCGCCACGCGAAGCGCCTGCGCCGCTTCCTCCGGCGACGTCGGGTTGAGATAGAACCCGGTGCCCCACTCGAAGCCCGCCACGCGCGTCAGCTTCGGCATGATCTCCACGTGCCAGTGATAGAAATCGCCGGTCTCTTCCGAAAACGGCGACGTGTGAACGATGAGGTTGTAGGGCGGCGTCTCGAGCGCGCGATCCATCCGCTGCAGCACCGACTTCAGCATCCGCGCCAGGCTCTCGTACTCGTGCCGCGGCGCTTCCTCGAACCGCGCGCCGTGCCGCCGCGGCAACAGCCACGTCTCGAACGCAAACCGCGGCGCGTACGGCGCCAGCGCGACGATGTCGGCGTTCTCCTGGATGATGCGCCGTCCGTCCAGCAGATCCTCGTGGACGACGTCACAGAACACACAGCGCTCCTTCACCTCGAAGTGCCGCCGCGCGCCGGACAGTTCCTGGCGCAGGAAGTCCGGCACGATCGGCAGCGCGATCAGTTGCGAGTGGGTGTGCTCCAGCGTCGCGCCCGCCGCCGCGCCATGATTCTTGAACACCAGGATGTAGCGCAGGCGCCCGTCGCGCTTGAGATCGACAATCCGTTCGCGGTAGGCCCACAACACTCGCTCGATCTCCGGCTCCGACATCGACGCCAGCGACCGATCGTGATGCGGCGTCTCGATGATCACCTCGTGCGCGCCGATGCCGTTCATCCGATCGAACATCCCGTCAGGCTGGCGATCGAGCGTCCCCTCCACCTGCAGCGCCGGAAACTTGTTGGGCACCACGCGCAGCTCCCAGCCGGGCGTGTTCGGCGCGCTGCCGTTCTGCCGATACGCGAGCACCTCGTGCGGCGTCATGTCCTCGTGGCCGGGACAGAACGGGCACTGATCGCGCCCGAGCGTCGAAGCCCGCTCGAACCGGAAATCGTTCGGACGCTTGCGACGATCCGTCGAGATGATGACCCAACGGCCGGAAACCGGATCTCTACGTAGTTCGGGCAATGTAGTCGGGAGTCGGGAGTCGGGAGTCGATAGTCACAGTCCGATCGTCGGGAGTCGGTCGCCGGTCATCGGTAGTCGGTCGATCGTCACGAGTCGGTCGGTCGTCGCAGACTCATGACGTCGCGTCGAAGGCGTTCTGGTACACGTCGATCAGCGGTGTCCCGGACTCGAAGTGGATCGACACGACGTCGAAGCGACAGGCGCACTCGGTGAGCCGATGCCGCATCAGGTAGTCGAGCGCCAGCCGCGTGATCGTGCGCCGCTTGTTCGCGGTAACCGCCTCGCACGCCTCTCCAAACGCACGTCCTTCCCGCGCCTTCACTTCCACGAACACCATAGTCTGGCCGTCACGAGCGATGATGTCCAATTCTCCACCGCGGCGGCGGTAACGCCTGGCAATAATTGCGTACCCGCGCCGCTCGAGTTCTTCACAAGCCAGATCTTCACCGGCGTTTCCGAGCGCGAGGCGTGCGTGTGTCATGAGGTGCACGCACGTGCAAAACCCCTACCACGGCTCATCACGAAGCCACGAAGATCGAAGAGGACGCAGAATCTGGACAAGCTTCGTGATCTTGCGAGCTTTGCGCGTCTCCGCGGTCGTCACCTATCGTGTCGCGCTCGACCTCCGTCAGCGCCTCGCCGAAGATCTTCACTGCTGTATCGGCTTGCGCCTTCGTCAGCACCAGCGGTGGCGAGAAGCGGATGGCGTTCTTGCCTGCGCCCAGCAGCAACAGCCCGCGATGAAATGCGGCGTTGACCACGGCGTCGCGCTCGGTCGTGGCGCGTTCCTTGGTCTGTCGATCGCGCACGAGTTCGACGCCGATCATCAATCCGCGGCCACGCACGTCGCCGATCAGCGGGTGCGCGTCCGACAGCGACTTGAGTCCCGTCATCAAGTGCGCACCGACGTCCGCGGCGTTCGCGACCAGCGTGTCTTTCAGCAGGGTGATGGTCGCCAGCGCCGCCGCGCACGACACCGGATTCCCGCCGAACGTGCTCGCGTGCGCGCCCGGCGGCCAGGCCATCAGTCCGGCGCGCGCCACGGCGACGCCGAGCGGCAATCCCGACGCAATGCCCTTGGCAATCGCCATCATGTCCGGCTCGACGCCCGAGAACTCGATGGCGAACATCTTTCCGGAGCGCCCCATGCCCGACTGCACTTCGTCAGCGACGAGCAGTATGCCGTGGGTCTTCGTGAGCGCGCGCAGCCGCTGCAGGAACTGATCCGGCGCGACGACGTAGCCGCCCTCCCCCTGGATCGGGCTCGACGACGATCGCCGCGACTTCGTCCGGCGACACCAGGTGCGCGAAGATCTGATGGTCGATGAAGTCCAGGCACTCCGCGGCGCAGTCCGTCGTCGTGAGGCCCAGCGGGCAGCGATAGCAATCCGGAAACGGCGCGTGATACACGCCGGGCAGCAACGGTCCGAACCCGCGGCGCTGAATCGCCTTGCTCGCCGTCAGCGACAACGATCCCATGCTGCGGCCGTGAAAGCCGCCGAGAAACGCGATGAAGTTCTGCCGCCCCGACGCGTAGCGCGACAGCTTGAGGCAGGCTTCGACCGCCTCGGTGCCGGAGTTGCCGAAGAACGATCGCACGCCGCCGGCGATCGGCGTCACCGCCGCAAGCTCCTCGGCGAGGCGCACCTGCGGCTCGTAGTAGAAGTCCGTGCCCGACATGTGAAGGAACCTGGCCGACTGCTCGACGATCGCCTTGACCACGTCGGGATGCGCATGCCCGGTGGAATTGACGGCGATGCCGGCCGCGCAGTCCAGGAAGACGTTGCCGTCCACGTCCTCGACCATGCATCCCGAGCCGCGTTCGATGACCAGCGGATAGCCGCGCGTATAGGACGGCGACACCACCGTGGAGTCGCGGTCGATGATGGCTTTGGCTTTCGGGCCGGGCAGCGGTGTTCGAATGACAGGAACGGACATTAGAAAGTTAAAAGTTAGAAGTTAAAAGGTAAAAGTTAAAGGTCAAAGTAAGTTAAAGGTCAAGAAACCAGAATACCTGGTGGGGTGATTGGGTTCTGTCCGTGATTTCCTGGTTTTGCCTGTTCATCTTTTGAACTTTGACTTTGACTTTTAACTTTTAACTTTTAACTTTCATTTCCTTTTCCAGCGCGTGATTCCCGCCGTGTCCTCGAGAAGCACGCCGCGTGCCGCGAGGTCGTCGCGAATCCGATCGGCGGCGGCAAAATCGCGGCGCCGCCGCGCGGCGTGACGCTCCTCGATGAGCCGCTCGATCTCTTCGACCGGCACCGGCGGCCGTTCGTCTTCCGCCCGTCGCAAGCTCAACACGCCCAGCACCCGATCGAACTCGTCGAAGGCGGCGTGGATCCCGGGGATGTCGCCCTTCCCCAGTTCTCCCTTGTCGATCGCCGAGTTGAGCGCACGCACCAGCTCGAACATCGTGCCAAGAGCGGCCGCGGTGTTGAGGTCGTCTTTCATCGCCGTCGCGAACGCCCGTCGAGCCTCGTCGACGCGAGCCGCCGCGGCCGGGTGCGCGCCCTCGGCCGACACCGTGTCGAGGCGCGCGAGGAAGTCGGACAGGCGGCGCAACGCCTCTTCGGCCTGTCCCAGGCTGGCCCACGTGAAGTTGAGCTGCTTCCGGTAATGGGCCGACAACAACAGGTACCGCACGGCCGACGATCGGTAGCCGCGCGCGACGACGTCCGGAATCGTGTAGGTGTTGCCGAGCGACTTCGACATCTTCTGCTCGTCCACGATCAGGTACTCGACGTGAACCCAGAAGCGCGAGAACGGCTTGCCGGTCGCACCCTCGCTCTGCGCGATCTCGTTTTCGTGATGCGGAAAAATCAGATCGATGCCGCCGGCGTGGATATCGATTGGCGATTCGCCCAGCAGGCGCAGCGCCATCGCCGAACACTCGATGTGCCAGCCGGGACGGCCAGCGGTCACGCCGGCGTCGGGAAACTCCCACGCCGGCTCGCCGTCGCGCTGCCCCTTCCACAGGACGAAGTCGCGGGCATCTTCCTTCGCATAGCTGTCGGAATCGACGCGCGCGCCCGGCTTCATGCCCTCGGCGTCGAGACGCGCCAGTTTTCCGTAACCGGGGAGCGTCGAGATCTTGAAGTAGATCGACCCGTCGCTGCGGTAGGTGTGTCCGTGGGCGTCGAGGGCCGCGATCATCTCGGCCATGGCGCGCAAGTTCGGCTCGTCGGTCGCGCGCGGATTCTCTTCCACCGGCTCGAGGCCGAGCGCCTGCGCGTCCTCGCGGAACGCCGCGATGTACTGGTCCGTGTAGCGCGCGCAGGTCCATGCCGGCCTTCTGAGCGCCGGCAATCGTTCGATCGTCGACATCGGTGAAGTTGATCACCTGCTGCACGCGGTAGCCGAGGAGGTACTTCAGCGTTCGGCGCAGGACGTCCACGCAGACGAAGGTGCGGAAGTTGCCGATGTGGCCGCGCGCGTAAGTGGTCAGCCCGCAGGTGTACATGCGGACTGTCTGGTCTGGGCCGGGTTCGAAGTCCTGCTCACTGCGCGTGAGCGTGTTATACAGCCGCATCGCGGTCATGGCAGAGGACGCGACGCGCGCCACTCGCCGCCGCCGTCGCACGACACCAGCATCCGGAGCTCGCCGGCCCTGGCTTCGAACCGAACCACGCACGGCCGCTCGGCCATCGTCGTCTCGATCACGGCGCTCCGCAACGCGGCGGTCAGCTCGCCGGTGGCCTCCGCGGGATAGCCGATGTGGACGAACACCGCGCGCGCAACCTCGACCAGCATGGAGTCCAGCTGCGCCGGGTCGGACAGATCGAGGGCGAAGACGAAATCGTGATCGGACACGCTGTGGGATTCTATAGTGAAAGCCGATTGAAGAGCACGCGCGCCCGCTGGCAGTCGGCGTCGATCTGAGCGCGCAGCAGGTCCAGCGACTCGAACGCCCGCTCGTCGCGGAGGCGCTGGACGAACCCCAGACGGATGGCCGCGCCGTACAGATCGCGATCCAGGTTGAAGACGTGCGTCTCGATCGTCGCGCGCCCCGACTGGTCCACGGTTGGCCGGGTCCCGATGTTGGTCACCGACGGATACACAATCTCCCCAATCCTCGTCGTCGTCGCATAGACGCCGTGCGGCGGCAGCAGTTCGTTGGCGGTGCAGAGGTTGGCCGTGGGAAAGCCGATGGTCCGGCCGCGCTGATCGCCCAGGACGACCGTGCCGTCGAGGAAGTACTGGTGGCCCAGCAGCGCGCCCGCCTCGTCCAGCCGTCCCTCGCTGACCAGCCGGCGAATCCGGGTGCTGCTGACGACGAAGTCCTTGTAGCGCACCGGATCGATTTTCTCGGCCTTGAAGCCGTAGCGGCCGCCGAGGGTGCGCAGCAGCGAGAAGTTGCCGGCGCGGTCGTGACCGAACAGGAAATTGGCGCCGACCCAGACCTCGGCGACGTGAAGCCAGTCGACGAGGACGGTGCGGACGAAGGTTTCCGGATCCCACCGGGAGAGCTCCGGCGTGAAGCGGACAATCGCCGCGCCGGACACGCCCGCGGCGGCGATGGCTTCCAGCTTCTGCGCTTTGGTCATCAGCAGCGGGGGCGCCTTGTCGGGCCGCACGACGCGTGGCGGATGCGGATCGAACGTCATCACCACCGACGTGGCGGCGCGCTCCGTGGCGACACGCTGCACGCGCTCGAGAATCTTGCGATGTCCCCGATGAACCCCGTCGAAATTCCCCAGGGCCAGCACGGGATGCGACCACCGAGAGGGCCGCAGGTCCTCAGGAAAGTGAATGACGTCCATGAGATGGCCTAACCGCAGAGCACGCAGAGCGCGCAGAGATCGATTTTTCTCCGCGATCTTTGCGACCTCCGCGGTTAATCGTTGACCTCGAGCACGAGCCCATCATAAGCCAACTCCACGCCGTGCGGCAGTTGCGCGCACGTCTCGGCGTGTGGCAGATCGTGGCAGATGTGCGTGAGATACGCGCGCTCCGCGCCCATCCGGCGGACGGCGTCGATCGCTTCAGAGACGCTGAAGTGCGTCGGGTGCGGACGCTGGCGCAGCGCGTCGATGATCACCGTGTGGACGCCGCCATCGGCGCTGAGCAGCGACCACGACTCGTCGGGAATCTGATTGCAGTCGGTCAGATACGCAAAGGATCCAATCCGGAATCCGAGGATGGGCAAGCGGCCGTGCATCAGCGGCACGGGCACGATCTCCACGCCGGCCAGGCAGAAGGATCCGGCGATG
Source organism: uncultured Acidobacteriota bacterium (assembly GCA_963792175.1). Classification (GTDB taxonomy): domain Bacteria; phylum Acidobacteriota; class Vicinamibacteria; order Vicinamibacterales; family CAVVIG01; genus CAWBVG01. The sequence continues at coordinate 19,960 of CAWBVG010000045.1, read as the reverse complement.
CTGAACAGCGTCAGCTGCGGCAATCCGCCGCCCGGCTGAACCGTCGGATCGAACGCGTACGAAAACACCCGGCGGAGGCTGGCCACCGTCGGCGGATCCGCGTAGCAGCTGATCGACGACCGCTGCATCTGGTTGAACCGCCGGACGTCGTCCAGGCCGAAGACGTGGTCCGCGTGGTTGTGCGTGAACAGGATCGCATCGACGCGGCGGATGTTGCGGTCCAGCGCCTGCGTGCGGAGATCGGTCGACGTGTCGACCAGGATCGACAGGCCGTTCACCTGGATCAGGATCGACGGCCGGGTGCGGCGGTCGCGCGGATCGGATGAATGGCAGACGGCGCAGTCGCAGCCGATGGCCGGAACGCCAAGCGACGTGCCGCTGCCGAGAACCGTCACGCGGAGCGGAGCCCTGAGGGTCGTAGACAAGGCGCGCTACGGCTCGATGATGCGTTTGCCGCCGCTGGAGGCGTCGACGAAGCGGAGGCGCAGCTCGTACAGCACCTGCTCGAGCACCTGCCGCTCTTCGGCCGTCAGGTTGCCGCGTGTCTTCTGATCGAGCAACGCCAGGATTTCGATCATCTGCGCGGCGCCTTCGAGGTTCTTCTCGCCAGGCTTGCCGGACACCGGGTCCGGCAGGTCGCCGAAGTGGATGGCGGCCGTGCTCGCCAGCGACAGCACGAAGGCCGTAAACGACAGGGCCGGCTCGGACATTGACTAAGATTATCAAATGTCCGAATCGAACCGCGCCGCGGAGGAATTCTCGCGGCTCGTCAGCATCATGGCGACGCTTCGCGGACCCGATGGCTGTCCGTGGGATCGCGAGCAGACGATCGATACCCTGAAGCCGTTCGTCCTCGAGGAAACCTACGAGGTCCTGGACGCCATCGACCGGCACGATCACGCCGCGCTCTGCGAGGAGCTCGGCGATTTCGTGTTCGAGGCGGTCTTCCTCGCGCAGCTGGAGTCCGAAGCGCGGCACTTCTCCATCGCCGATTCCCTGAAAAGCGTCGCCGACAAGCTGGTGCGGCGCCACCCGCACGTGTTCGCGCGCGACACCGAAGGCACAGCGGTCGATTCGGCGGAGCGTGTGCGCACCCGGTGGGAGGAGATCAAGGCACAGGAGCGCTCGGCTGGCGCGGCCGACAAGCCGAAGACCTTGCTGAGCGGCATCGCGCCGGTGTTGCCGGCCCTCCTGCGCGCGTTCCATATCGGCACGCGCGCCGCGTCGGTCGGCTTCGACTGGGCGGGCGCGGGTGACGTGGTCGAGAAGATCCAGGAGGAGGTGAACGAGCTGCGGGAGGTCGTGGACGCCGGCGCCAGCCGTCCGACCGATCACGCGCGCGCGGAGGAAGAGATGGGAGACCTGCTGTTCGCGATCGCCAACCTCGCCAGAAAGCTGAACATCGAGCCCGAGACGGCGCTGCGAAAGGCGAACGACAAGTTCACGCGGCGGTTCACGGCGATGGAATCCACGATCGCATCGTCCGGGCGCGCGATGAAAGAGATGACGCTGGAGAACTCGAACGAAGAGTGGCAACGAATGCAAAGCATCAGAGACCGGACCACGAAAACACGAAGAGCACGAAGATACCTCATAGCACGATTCTCTTGATCCCATGCTGCAGGACCGCGACGTTGAAGTTGATCAGCAGCCCGAGTCTCAGACTCGACACCTTGAGGCAGCTTCGCACTTGCGCAGTGTGAACTGGGTGGAAAGCAGTCGACGCACTTCAGCTCGAAGTAAGAGCTGCTGGTCGACCACGAAGTCCAGGCGGTGAACGTAGACCGGCTTGCCTCGATAAACGATCGGGTATCTCTTCTCAGCTTCGAATGGGATTCCTGACGCCGTAGAGCTCCAGGCGAACGGCGCGCGAGCATAGGCTTTCTCAATAAGACCTGGTCCGAGCTCACGATGGACCGCGATACAACAGCCGATGACTCGATGGGCAAGCGCTTCGAGGCTCGTCGTCGCAGATCGGAAGTGTTTGTGAAGCATCTACGTGTCCTCCTTCGTGTCTTCGTGTCTTCGTGGTCGCCTTTCGTGGCGAGCGCAATGGCATCGACCGTGTGAATGTGTGCACGTTCAGACCGACTACCCATCGGTGTCGACCATGACGGCTCCATCCGCGTCGGTTCTGAACACCTCGGCGCCCACCGATCGATAACGCTCGAGCACCTCCGGAACCGGGTGCCCGAAATGGTTGCTGCGGCCCGCGCTGGCGACGGCGATCTGTGGGTGGGCGGCGTTCAGGAACTCCCAGCTGCTGGACGTCAGGCTGCCGTGGTGCGGCACCTTGAGGATCCGGATCCGGGACGGGCGGAGCGCAGCGCTGACCGACAGCTCAGGACCTTTGCCGATGTCGCCGGTCAGGAGAATCGAAACGTCGCGCCACCGCAGCTCCAGCACCAGCGAATCGTCGTTCCGGACCTTCTGCCGCTCCCAGTCGGCGGGCGGCGGATGATGCGCGATCACCTGAACGCCATCGATCGCCGCGGCGTCGCCGGCGTGGACGTTCGCCCACCGCGCGCCGTCAGCCTGCACCGCCATCCGCAGCAGCGTGAGCGGCTCGAATCGCGGGACTGCAATCCCCTCCCAGACCTCGCGCGGCCGGAACTCGCGGACGATCGACGGCGCGCCACCGATGTGATCGGGATCGCCGTGCGTCAGCGCGAGATAGTCGAGGCGGCGGATGCCGGCCGCCCTCAGCACCGGCGCGACGACGCGATCGCCGATGTCGAAGGACGAGGCGGACGGCAACCCGCCCGCATCGACGAGCAGCGAACGACCTCGTGGAAAGACGACGACAATCGAGTCGCCCTGGCCGACGTCCAGAAACGTCATGTGCAGCCGGCCGTCGCCATGTGCGGCGGCCAGCAACCCGGGATTGATCAGCACCCAGAGCGCCGCGCACACCGCAACAGCGGTCGCGCCGAGCCGTACAGCGCGAATCATTCCCGCTTCGGCGCTGCCGCTGACGGACCACCGCCGCGTCCAGAGCGCCCACCCCAGGGCCGCCGCGACGTAGTAGACAGCCACGGCCGCCCACGATGGCGGCGCCAGCCGATACGTGAGAAACGGCGCGTACTCGACCAGGCCAGCTGACTTCACGAGCCCCGAGGCGCCGGCGTGCGCAATCCATCCGGCGGCGAGGCCGCAGCGACTCGAGAGCGCGCTGAGCGGCACCACCGCCATGCCCGCAATCTGCGTCATGCCCATCATCGGGATGGCGAGCAGATTGAGCGCCAGACCGGCGAAGGTGACCCGCGAAAAGATCGCAGCGCTCACCGGAAAGAGCAGCGCCTCGGCCGCCGCCGAGGCCACGAACATCGAGCCGAGCATTCGCGCACCCCATCGCACGAACGGCCTTTCACGAAGCCACGATGGAACACGAAGAAGCACGAAGAGTTTGTTTTCAAAGAGTCCTTGCGCGCTTCGTGGTCTTCGTGTCTTCGTGATTGACCGCCGTGACAGCCGGCGCGACGATCAGAATCGCGAGGGTGGCGCCGAACGTCAGGATGAATCCCGGGTCCGCCACCGACAGCGGATCGGCGGCGACGAGAACCGCCGACACGACGGCCAGGGCATTCAGCGGCGGGCTGCGCTGATCGCACGGCACGAGCGCCGAAGTAGACAACCGCCATCAGCGTGGCGCGGTCGACCGATGCACTGTCGCCCACCAGACGCGCGTACGCCAGCAGCGCCGCAATCGCCGCGATCATCGCGCCGCGGCCGAGCCATCCGGCGACCCTGCACATCGCGAGCAGCAGGCCGGCCAGGATGGCGATGTTGCCGCCCGAGATTGCGATCACGTGATACGTGCCTGCTTCCTGCAGCCGGCGCTGAACGTCCTGTGTCAAACCGGCGCGCTCGCCGATCACGATGGCGGCCACGATGGCGGCGGACCGCGGATCCCACGGCGCGACAGACTGCGCGATGGCGCGTCGCGCAAAGGCGCGGGCAGCGCTCATGACCTCGTCGAGCACGCTGCCGCGCTCGAGGAGGTCGACGAGCGCACCGCTCTTCACCGTGCCAACCAGACGCGTGCCACGCCGCGCGAGGGCGCGCTCCTGGTCGGGAACGCCTGGATCCAGGTATCGCGACGGGCGTCGCAATTGCACCGGCATGCGGACCAGGCGGCCGGCGCGCCATTCGTCCAGGCGATCGGTGGCCAGCGATCCGGCGACGGTGACGATGAGGCCGCCGGTCGCTCGGCTAAAGCCTTCCCGCCTCCGCTCGCCGGCAATATCCGCGAGCTCCGGCGAGGCTCGCCGAAGCGCCTCCGGCGCGAAGGCGGCACGCTCCCGCCCATCCCGCCCTTCCTGCCCTTCCAGCCCATCCCGCCCTTCCAGCCCCTCGACATCTACGCTGAGCGACACACCGCTCGGCGTCAGCGCCGCATCCGCGCGGAGCCTTCCACGCACCACGGCATACGCCTCGTCGTCGAGCGGCAGCCGCCGGCCCTCACGGTCGGCATCGCGCCGCTGCACGCGCGCGAGCGCCTCGAACGTCGTCCACAACGACGGGCGCCACGCGCGTTGCCACGCATCGGCGGCGAGGAGCGCGCCTCCCGCGACGAACACCGACACGACGGCGATCGCCAGGAGGCGTGCGTCGGCGACATGCCACGCGCGCCACGCGAGCGCGCCGCCGCCGATCAGGAGAGCGCCAGAGGAGAGGACGAGGAACGTCAGGGACGAACAGACCGGCGGCGGCGCCCGCGAGAAGCCCGGCGGCCGGGATCGGCGGCGATGGCGCGCATGCGCCGCGCCGCGTGCAAACAGGTCACCGCGCCGCCGCCACAGAGGACACAAAGGGGAACAGAGGACACAAAGCACAGAGGCCACAGCGGTTCGCCCTCTGTGTCCTTCGTTTTCCTCTGTGTCCTTTGTGCCGCGCGGAGCGCGCGTGTCGCAGTTTTTGCCGCGGACTAAACGCTCCGCGCGGCAGTTTCTGCGTAGTAGTCCTGCAGCGCCCGCACGCCGAGCCCCTCCTGGCGGAGGCCGCGAATGGCGCTCACCGCGGCGGCAGCGCCCGTCAGCGTGGTGATGCACGGCACTTCGTGCATCATCGCGGCGCGGCGGACGGTGCGATCGTCGAAGAACGACTCGCGGCCGAGCGGCGTGTTGATCACGAGATCGACCTTGCGGTTGACGATCTCGTCCGCGATGTTCGGCCGCCCCTCGTTGACCTTGTAGACGACGTCGACGTCGAGACCGTACGCACGCAGATAGGCCGCCGTGCCGCGGGTCGCGGTCAGACGGAAGCCGAGCTCCGCCAGGTCGCGCGCGATCGGCAGCAGGTTCGCCTTGTCGTCGTTGTTGACGCTGACGAACGCCGTCCCTTGCTGCGGCAGCCGCTGCCCCACCGCCAACTGCGCCTTGGCGAACGCCACGCCGAAGTTGGTCGAACCGCCCATCACCTCGCCGGTGGACTTCATCTCCGGCCCGAGAATGGTGTCGACGCCCGGGAAGCGGACGAACGGGAACACGGGACTCTTCACGAACACGCCCGCGACCTGAATGTCCTCGGTCAACCCGAGTTCGCGCAACGTGCGCCCGGCCATGATCTTCGCGGCGACCTTCGCCAGCGAGAGGCCGGCAGCCTTCGACAGATACGGCACCGTCCGCGACGCGCGCGGATTCACTTCGAGCACGTACACGACGTCGTCCTTGGTCGCGTACTGCACGTTCATCAGACCGACCACTTTCAGCGCCCGCGCGATCCGGCGGGTGTAGTCGCGAATCGTCGCGAGGTGACGCTCCGGGCAGATGAACGGCGGGACGACGCAGGAGCTGTCGCCGGAGTGGATGCCGGCTTCCTCGATATGCTCCATGATGCCGCCGATGACGACGTCTCCGGCGGCGTCGGCGATTGCGTCGACGTCGAACTCGAACGCATCTTCGAGGAACTTGTCGACCAGCACCGGATGTTCGGGCGACACGTCCACCGCCTGCGTCATGTAGCGATCGAGCGTGCCGACGTCGTACACGATGGCCATCCCGCGTCCGCCGAGCACGTACGACGGCCGGACGACGACCGGAAACCCGATCGAGGCCGCGGCGTCGCGCGCTTCCTGCCGCGACGTGGCGGTGCCGCTGGCCGGCTGCGTGATGTCCAGGCTCGACAACAGCGCGGCGAACCGCTTCCGATCCTCGGCGAGGTCGATCGAATCGGGCGACGTGCCCAGAATCGGCACGCCGGCGTGCTGCAGCGCCAGCGCCAGCTTCAGCGGTGTCTGGCCCCCGAACTGCACCAGACACGACACGGTTCCGCCCGCCGACCGCTCCGTTTCAATGACCGCCATCACGTCCTCGAGCGTGAGCGGCTGGAAGTAGAGGCGATCCGCCGTGTCGTAGTCGGTCGACACCGTTTCCGGGTTGCAGTTGATCATCACCGTCTCGAGGCCTTCTTCGCGGAGCGCGAAGGCCGCGTGACAGCAGCAGTAGTCGAATTCGATGCCCTGGCCGATGCGGTTCGGCCCGCTCCCGAGAATCACCACCTTGTTTCGCGGGTTCGGGTTCGATTCGCACGTCGGCTCGTACGAGCTGTACATATACGGCGTGAACGATTCGAACTCGGCGGCGCACGTGTCGACGCGCTTGTAGACCGGCTTGAGGCCCAGCGCATGCCGGCGCTCGCGCACCGCGGTTTCGGTCGTCTTCAACGCCAGGGCCAGCTCCTGATCGCCGAATCCGGCGCGCTTCAACCGGCGCAGCTCCGCGGCATCGAGCCCGTCGAGCCCCTGCGACATGGCGTTGTTGCGCATCGCGGCGATCTCGATGAACTGACGCAGGAACCAGGGATCGATTCGGGTCGCGTCGTGCAGCTGTTCGACGGTCCACCCGCGATCGACGGCGCGAAACAGATCCCACATCCGGCGATCGCTCGGGATCGCGAGTCGCTTCCGCAGCGCCACATCGTCTTCGTCGTCGATCGACGAGGGCGCGAACAGCAGGCCGCTGCGCCCGAGCTCGAGCGACGCCACGCCCTTCATGAACGCTTCCTTGAACGTCCGGCCGATCGCCATCGCTTCGCCGACCGACTTCATCTGCGTCGTCAGGGTGCGATCGGCCTGCGGGAACTTCTCGAAGTTCCACCGCGGGATCTTGACGACGACGTAGTCGATGGTCGGCTCGAAGGAGGCGGGCGTCAGGCGCGTGATGTCGTTGGGAATCTCGTCGAGGTGATAGCCGAGCGCCAGCTTGGCGGCGATCTTCGCGATCGGGAACCCGGTCGCCTTCGACGCCAGCGCCGACGATCGCGAGACGCGGGGGTTCATCTCGATCACGACCATCCGGCCGTCGGCGGGGTTGACCGCGAACTGGATGTTGGATCCGCCGGTCTCGACGCCGACCTTGCTGATGATCTTGCGCGCGGCATCGCGCATCCGCTGATATTCCTTGTCGGTCAGCGTCAGGATCGGCGCGACGGTGATGCTGTCGCCGGTGTGCACGCCCATCGGATCGATGTTCTCGATCGAGCAGATGACGACGAAGTTGTCGGCGACGTCGCGCATCACCTCGAGCTCGAACTCTTTCCAGCCGATGACCGACTCCTCGATCAGCACCTCGTGGACCGGGCTGAGCTCGAGACCACGCTCCGACAGATCGCGGAACTCTTCGATGTTGTAGGCGATGCCGCCGCCGATGCCGCCGAGCGTGAACGAGGGACGGATGACCAGCGGGAAGCCGAGCGTCTTCGCCAGCTCGAGGGCTTCCGCCGGCGTCCGCGCCAGGCCGCTCTGCGGGACATCGAGGCCGATTTCGCGCATCGCGTCCTTGAACAGCTGCCGATCCTCGGCGATCTTGATGGCCTTGATCGACGCGCCGATCATCTCGACCTTGAATTTTTCGAGCATGCCGGCATTCGCCAGGTCCACGGCCAGGTTGAGCGCCGTCTGGCCGCCGACCGTCGGGAGCAGCGCGTCGGGACGCTCGCGCTCGATGATCTGCGCCAGCACTTCCGGCGTCAGCGGCTCGACGTAGGTCCGGTCCGCCAGCTCCGGGTCGGTCATGATCGTCGCGGGATTGCTGTTGACGAGAATGACTTCCAGGCCCTCGGCGCGCAGCGCCTTGCATGCCTGGCTGCCGGAATAGTCGAACTCGCACGCCTGACCGATGACGATCGGGCCGGAGCCGATGATGAGGACGCGTTTCAGGTCGGTTCTGCGGGGCATCTCGAGTAGGGGCTTGGGGCTGGGCTAGCCGTAAGACGTCAGGGACGCTAGCCCGAGTCCCTAGCCCCGATTCCCCTCTATGAGCTCCAAGAAATCGTCGAACAGATAGTCCGCGTCGTGCGGACCGGGTGATGCCTCGGGATGATACTGCACGCAGAACACCGGCCGGGTCTTGTGTCGCAGACCTTCGACGGTCTTGTCGTACAGATTGAGATGCGTGACCTCGACGTCCTCGGGCAGCGTCGCCGGGTCGACCGCAAAACCGTGATTCTGCGACGTGATTTCCACCTTTCCGGTCGCGAGCTTCTTGACCGGATGGTTCGCGCCGCGGTGCCCGAACTTCAACTTGTAGGTGCTGCCGCCCATCGCCAGGCCGAGAATCTGATGGCCGAGACAGATGCCGAACACCGGCACGTTCGACGCGACCAGCGTCTTCGCGTTGTCGATCGCGTAGGTCAGCGGCGCCGGGTCGCCGGGGCCGTTGCTCAGAAACACGCCGTCGGGGTTCGTGGCGAGCAGCTCGGACGCCGGCGTTTTCGCCGGGTAGACCCGGACGTCGCAGCCGTGCGCACTGAGGCGCCGCATGATGTTCCATTTCATGCCGAAATCGTAGGCGGCGATTTTCAGCCGCCGCTTCGCGCGCCGGGCGGGGGTGATGCCGAACTCGTCCGGATCTTCCTGGGCCCAGTCGAACGCCGCGGTTGTGGTGACGCCGCTGACGAGATCGGATCCTTCCATCGGCGGGATCGAGCGCGCGCGCTCGACGAGCGCTTTGGGATCCAGACCGTTGCCGGTGCCGATGACTCCGCGCATCACGCCGCCCGACCGCAGCTGCCGCGTGAGGGCGCGCGTGTCGATGTCGGAAATCGCGACGATGCGGTTGTCGACGAGATAGTCGCGGAGCGTGCGTTCCGACCGCCAGTTGCTCGCCACTGGCGATTCATCGCGGATGATGAATCCCGCCACTTGCGGCGCCCGTGATTCCACGTCCTCGGACGACACGCCGTAATTGCCGATCTCGGGACACGTCATCGTCACAATCTGGCCGGAGTACGAGGGGTCGGTGAGCACCTCCTGATACCCGGTCATGCTGGTGTTGAACACCACCTCGCCGCGCGCCTCGCCTTCCGCGCCGGCGGCGTGGCCGTGGAACACCGTGCCGTCTTCGAGGGCCAGAATCGCTTCCATCACACTCCCGTTGGGGCTAGGGGCTAGGGACTAGGCTGACTTGGAGGCAGCGACGGCTAGTCCCCAGCCCCGAGCCCCGACCCTATCTCTCCAAAGACGCCGTGACCCGATTGCTCTCGGCCGCGACCATGCGGACGGACGAGGCCCAGGGCCGATATCCGTCAAGCTCGAGGCGTATGGCGTGGTCGCCGGCCGCCACGGTTGGCACCATCAGCGGCGTAGTCCCGACCGGTTTGCCATCGAGGAACACCCTCGCGCCAGTCGGCCGCGAGTCGACTGCCAGCGCCCCGGCCGAGCGGCCGGCCGTCGGCGTGCCCGCAGGCGGCGCTGGCGCCGCCGCGGCGCTTCGAGATGGCGGCGGTGCCGGCGTTCGCACCATCGCGACGTTCACCGACTGAGAGGGCCGCGACGACGAGAGGACGACCCGCCGATCCTGAGCAGCATACCCGTCCCGGGTGACGCGGACCTGATGCGGGCCGTGTGAAAGGTCACGAACCGTTGCCGGCGTCTTGCCGTAATCGCGTCCGTCGACCGAGACCGCCGCGCCGTCGGGCGTGGAGCGAATCAACAGACGTCCGGATGCGGCGGCCGACGGCGCGGCGGCGGCGGTCGCCGCGGCGGGCGTCGTGTCCGGTTTTCGCCCCGTGGAAGCCGTCGGGGCCGGGGCGGGCCGAACCGGCGCGCTACTGTCTTTTGCCGGCGTTGGTGTCGCCGCCGGCGCTTCGGCGCGCCCGAGACCGCGCGCCGTGTCCGCATCCTTCTTCGGCGCGTCGGCGACGGCGTTTTCGGTGAACTCGCGACCGGCGGACGAGGCCGCTTGGCTGCGATCGTGGCTGCCGACGCCGTACCCGCCCGCGAAACCCATCGCAAGGCCGACGGTCAGCGCCAGCACCAGCGGCCACACGGCCGAGCGCGCGCGATCGAGCGGTGTCAGCGCGGCCGGGTCGTGTCCCGTGATCAAGCCGACCGGACCGGCCACCGGCACCTCTTCGACAGACAGGTCACGTTCACGGGCGACCGGCTCGAGGTCCACGTCCTCGTACCGCTCGACCGACGGTTCAATCGCCGCGTCGTCCTCGAAGATGGAAAGCGCCTTGTCTTCGGAAACGGCGTCTTCAGCAGCATTCTCAGAAACAGACAGCGGTAATCGCGGTTCATGTTCCATGCGCGACCCTCGTGTGGCTGGTTGCGCAACCGCGACGGGCGCGCTGTCGGCGCTGACTCCAGGAAACGCCCGAGTCAGGGCCTCAGCGAATTCGCGAGCGGTCGCGAACCGTTCTTCCGGATTCTCCGCGAGGGCACGGCCGAACGCGGCACGCAGCGCGGCCGGGTCGCCGCCCTCGAGTGGTGTGAGCGCGTCCCCCGCATCGGCGCCGAGGGCGGACACGCGGCGGGCCCAGAGCAATTCGTGAAGCAGCGCCGCCAGGCTGAACACGTCCGCGCGCCGATCCCAGAACGCGCCAGCCATCCGCTCCGGCGCCGTATACGGACGCCGGACCGGAGCCGTGACGCCGACCTGCTCGAGCGCCCGCGCGACGCCGACGCCGGTCAGCCGCGTGTCGTCGGTCGAGAGCAGCACGTCGCGGGGATGCAGCGCGCCGTGAAAGATGTTGACCGATGCGGCGCAGTCGAGTGCGTCCGCGAGTTGGACCGCCACGCGCAGCGCGTCGGCTGGCGGCGCTGCGCCATGCTCCCGGACGGTGACGGTCGAGCGATTCAGCGCCGATGTAATCCTGGACGAGGTAGGCGGCGACGTCCGCGATGCCGGTGGCCCGCGGCGCCGACAAGGTCGGATGGGTCAGCTCGGCGGCGATCAGACGTTCGAACGCCCCGACGAGCCGGTGAACCTGCTCAGGCGGCAGATCGAGTTTGAAGAGCTTGATCGCGACGAGCCGCTCGCGTTCCGGATCGTACGCCCGGAACACCGGTCCAAGAGTCCCTGCACCGATCTGATGAAGAACACGAAACGGTCCGAACGCATCTGGAGGCGCTGTGGCGGCAGCTTCCGTGTTCAGTGATGAACTCCTCGCGAGGAAGGCGAGGAAATGGTAACACGAAATTGACGCAACCGACGCGTGCCTGTCGGCGTCTTAGTGCTGTTGGATCAATCGAATAGCGACGCGGTTTGCTTGACAGTCCGAGCAAGCGTTTGAGACAGTAGGCGTTCTGGTGCAAGTCAACTCCGCGGAGACTTCCACGCCGGAGTCAGACCCGAAGTCCCGGTCTGACCCCGATACTTCCGTGCGCATGCCGGTCGACGTTCGCCGGTTTCCGTGGATCAGGCGCCTGGCCGCCGACTACGCGTACGACTTTCGATCGGTCGCGCCGTTTTTTTCCGGCGATCCATCCGATCGCGCCGCCTGGGCGGAGGCGATCGCGCGAACACAGTCCCACGATCGCCGGCGCGCGGAGATTGCAACGATCCTGAGAGCTCAGCAGGAGCGGCGACAAGCCCCGCCGCGCGCACGCGAGGCGGCGCGCCTCCTCGCCGACCGAAACACGGTGGCCGTCGTCACCGGCCAGCAGGCGGGACTCTTCGGCGGACCGCTGTTCACCCTGCTCAAGGCCATCACCGCGCTGAAATTGGCGGAACAAGTCGCGCGCGACCATCAGGTGCCAGCGGTCGCCGTCTTCTGGATCGACGCGGAGGACCACGACTGGGAGGAAGTGCGATCGTGTTCGGTGTTCGACAGCGAGTTGACGCCGCGCACGCTGTCGCTGCCTCCGCGCCCCGGCGCCGACCCGGTCCCGGTCTCGACCGTCCGACTCGATGACAGCATTCACAAAGCGCTCGCGGATCTGAGCGCGGTTCTTCCGGCCACTGAATTCAAGGAATCGCTGCTGACGGCGCTGCGGCGCGCCTACGCGCCGGGCACCGGGATGGCCGAGGCGTTCGGCCGCTGGCTCGAAGAGGTTCTGGGTCCGCGCGGGCTCGTGGTCTACGACTCGTCCGATCCGGCATCGAAGCCGCTCGTCAGCCAGGTCTTCGCGCGCGAACTGTCGATGCCGGGGCAAACGGTCAAGCTGGCCGCTCTGGCTGGTTCCGATCTCACGGCGCGCGGCTACCACGCGCAGGTGCACGCGCAGGACGATACCCTCGCCCTCTTCCACCTCGACGGCGCCGATAAAGGGCGACGCTCCATCCGCCAGCAGGACGGCCACTTCGTGGTCGGCGATCAGCAGTTCGCGGCGCCGGCGTTCGTCTCGCAGGCCACCGAGCGCCCGGACGGCTTCAGCCCCAACGTGCTGCTGCGCCCGATCGTGCAGGACACGTTGTTTCCGACGATCTGTTACGTCGCGGGGCCGAACGAGCTGGCGTACCTCGGCCAGCTTCGCGGTGTCTACCAGCATTTCGGCGTGCCGATGCCGCTGTTCTACCCGCGGGCGACCGCGACGCTGCTCGATTCCGCGGCGCTGCGATTCCTGACGAAGTACAAGCTGCCCCTCGAGGCGCTGCAGGCGCAGGACGAGGCGGCGCTGAACGAGCTGCTCAAGACCCAGATTCCGCCGGCGGTCGAAGAATCGTTTACCTCCGCGTCGTCCGCGATCGAGACGCAGATGACGCATCTGATGCAGGCGATCCCGGCGCTCGATCCGACGCTCGAAGGCGCCGCGCGATCGACGCTCGAACGGATGCAGCGCGACCTCCAGACGCTGCACAACAAGATGATTCAGGCAGCCAAGCGGCGCGACGAAACGCTGCGCCGCCAGTTCATCCACGCACGCGCCCTCGCCTTCCCCGGGGGCCACGCGCAGGAACGGACGATCGGCTTCGTGTCGTTCCTGAACCAGTACGGCCCGGCGCTGGTCGACCGGCTGGACGAGGAACTGCCCCTCGACCTGGGGCGTCACTGGGTTGTCACTATCTGAAAAAGTCGGGGCTAGGGGCTAGAGGCTAGGGACTGGGGGCTAGCCGTCTGTGACCGATACCCTGCCTGGAGATCCATCCTGGTGAAAGGCCCGCGAGCGAAGCCGAACCGATCGAAAGCGGCGGTGGTCCGTATCCGCGTCGCGGCGATCTGGCGCAAGCGCTGGGTGCGCGTCGGAGCGGCCATCGCGGCGGTGCCGACCGTCATCCTGTGCTTCGTCGCGACCTACTATGCCGTCACATTCGGCCGTCTGATCGACGCGCGCCTTCATGGTGAGCGCGACACGACGCTGCCGCAGGTCTTCGCGCGTCCTCTCGAGCTGCGCCGCGGCCAGGCGCTCACCGACCAGGGGCTGATCGACCGGCTGAACGATCTCGGGTACGCGCACCGCGAGCACATCGAGAAGCCCGGCGAGTTCGCCGTGGGCGCCGGCGAGGTCAGCATCATGCCGCGCTCGCCGAGCTTCAAGGGGCAGATCGTCCGCGTCCTGTTCGAGCGTCCGCCGGCGCCGGGCCGTGCGGCGCCCAAGAAACCGCCGGCACGGCCGCGGATCGCCGATCACGTCCTGCAGCTCGAGCTGGGATCGAAAATCACGGAACGGCTGATCCTCGACGCGCCGGTGTTGACGTCGCTCGGCCAGGGGGAGCGTGAAAAGCGGCGTGCCGTCGCGCTCTCCGTGATTCCCGATCGCATGCGCCAGGCGGTGCTCGCCATCGAGGACCGCCGCTTCTTCGAGCATCCCGGCGTCGATCCCATCGGGATTGTCGGTGCCGTGATCTCGAACATTCGCGGCAAGCGCGGCTACACCGCGGGCGGCAGCACCATCACGCAGCAGGTGGCGCGCAACGTGTTTCTTCCCAAGATGTTTCCGGAGATGACGCTCCAGGCCGCGCGGGAGAAGTCGTGGCGCCGCAAGCTGCTCGAGATGTGGGTGTCGCTCATCATCACGGCACGCGCCTCGAAGGACGAGATCTTCGAGATGTACCTGAACGACATGACGCTCGGCCAGCGCGGATCGTTCGGGATCGTCGGCGTCGCGGAGGCCTCGCGGCTGTTCTTCGGAAAGGACGTCAGCAACGTCTCGCTGGCCGAGGCTGCGACGATCGCCGGCGTCTTCCAGTCGCCGTCGGCGCTGTCGCCGTTCAACAACCCGGCGCGCTGCAAGGATCGCCGCAACGTCGTGCTCGGCGCGATGGCTGACGCCGGCTACATCAGCGGCCGACGTCGCGACCCGCACCCAGCACGAACCGCTCACCATCGTCCCGCGCGCGCTCGAAGCAGAGGCGCCGTACTTCGTCGACTTCGTCGGTCAGATTCTCGGCGAGCAATACCCCGGCCTGACCACGACGACCGATCAGCCGGTCGAGGTGTACACCACGCTGGACCTTCACCTCCAGCGCGTGGCGCAAGACGCCGTGCGCAACGGCCTCATCGGCGTCGACAACCAGCTGGCGAAGCGGAAGCGCGGCAAGGCCGAGGCCGCGCTCATCGCGGTCGATCCGAGGAGCGGCGAGATCCTGGCGTTCGTCGGCGGCCGCTCGTACAACCAGTCGCAATACGATCGCGCCGTGCTGTCGCGGCGCCAGCCGGGGTCGGTCTTCAAGCCGTTCGTGTTCCTCGCGGCGTTCGAGCAGGCGCTCGCGCAGGAACGTCATGACGTCACGCCGGCCTCCATCACGCTCGACGAACAGGAAACGTTCGAGTTCGACGACCAGGTGTGGACGCCGGAGAATTACGAGCACACCTACGACGGGCCGATCACCTACCGCCACGCCCTCGCGCACTCGCGGAATCTGGGCACCATCCACGTCGCGCAGCAGGCCGGCTACGACCGCGTGGCCGCGCTGTGGAAGAGCCTGGGCGTCGGCAATCCGCCCAAAGCCTATCCGTCGATCGCGCTCGGCGTCTTCGAAGCGACGCCGCTGGAGATTGCGACGGCGTACACGCTGTTCCCGAACGGCGGGTGGATCCGGCCGCTGAAGGAGATTCTGCAGATCACGCGCGGCGGCAAGGACATCACCCGGAAAGACGCCCCGCCGCAGAAGGCCATCGCGAAGCCGCAGACGACCTACCTCGTCACGAACATGATGCGCAGCGTGTTGAACGAGGGAACGGGGGCGTCGGCGCGGTCCGCCGGCTTCACGCTCGACGCCGCGGGAAAAACCGGCACGACCAACGACCTGCGCGACGCCTGGTTCGTCGGCTTCACGCCGGAGCTGCTGACCGTGGTGTGGGTGGGGTTCGACGACAACCAGCCCGTCGGCCTGAGCGGCGCCAAGGCGGCGCTGCCCATCTGGACGCAGTTCATGAAAGCCGCGCTCGCCGGCCGGGCGAGCGTGCCGTTCGACGTGCCCGAAGGGCTCGCCTTCACGAACATCGACGCCGAGACCGGAAAAATCGCGACGCCGTACTGTCCCAAGGTCATCAACGAGGCGTTCATCGCCGGCACCGAGCCGAACCAGGTCTGCGATGTGCATCGGTGAGGCAGGAGGGTCTGAGGAGGTCGAGTAGGTCGAGGACAGTGCCGCTGGTCCCGCCCATCGGCCCACGTGACCCACCTGCCCCACACGACCCCTCTATAATCATTCCGTGAACCGCGAAGTCTTTGCCGCCGTCGCGGCCGCCCTCGACCGCGGCGAGCCGGCGGCGCTCGTCACGATCGTCTCGACCACCGGCTCCACGCCGCAGCGCGTCGGCGCCAAGATGCTCGTCTTCGGCGACGGGCGGATCGTCGGGACCATCGGCGGCGGCTGCTACGAGAACGACGCCTTCGGGAAGGCGCGCGAGGCGATCCTGAGTCGACGGCCCGAGATGGTGCACTACGAGCTGTCCGACGACTTCGCGCAGGAGACGGGACTCGTCTGCGGCGGACAGATGGACGTCTACATCGAGCCGATCGAGCCGTCGCCCGAGCTCTATATCGTCGGCGCCGGGCATGTCGGCTTCCATCTGGCGCGGCTCGCCGGCGAGGTCGGCTTCAGGGTCCACGTCGCCGACGACCGCGAGAAGTTTGCGAACCTCGAGCGCTTCCCGACCGCCGTCGAGGTCGTCGTCGACGACATCCCCGCATGGATCGCGCGCGCCAGCCTTCCGTCGCACGCCTATGTCGTCATCGTGACGCGCGGCCACACCAACGACCTCGAGGCGCTGCGGGCGCTGGCGCCGCGCGACCTCCGCTATCTCGGCCTGATCGGCAGCCGTGCGAAGGTGGCGCGCATCTACGAGGCGCTCGTCGAGGACCAGATGCCGCCCGATCTCTTGAAACGTGTCCACGCGCCGATCGGCCTCGACATCGGCGCCGTCACGCCGCAGGAGATCGCCGTCAGCATCCTCGCGGAGCTGATCGCGGTGAAGCACGGCAAGGAACATCCCACCTCGATGAGGTGGACGCCTCCTCAAGTTATCGCAAGTCTCAAGTCTCATAGTTTGAATGTCACTGCTGGTTCGGGGCGGCACGATCCTGACGATGAACGACCGGTTCGACGTCGTCGAGGGTGACGTCTCGATCAAGGACGGACGCATCGCGGCCGTCGGCTCGAACATCGCTGAACGCCACGACCGGGTCGTCGACGCTCGTGGCGGCTACATCCTGCCTGGCTTCATCCAGACACACATCCATCTCTGTCAGACGCTCTTCCGTGGATTCGCCGACGACCTGCCGCTGATGGAGTGGCTGCGGACGCGCGTCTGGCCGATGGAGGCGGCGCACTCCCCTGCCACGCTGCGCGCGGCAACCCGCCTGGCGACGACCGAGCTGCTGGCGAGCGGCACCACTGCCGTGCTCACGATGGAAACGGTCCACGACACCGACGTGGTGTTCGAAAGCGTCGCCGAAAGCGGCCTGCGCGCCACGATTGGCAAGTGCATGATGGACTTCGACGCGCAGGTGCCGCAGCGGCTGCAGGAGGAGACGCGCCGCTCCATCGACGAGAGCGTCGCGATTCGCACGCGGTGGCACGGCGCCGAGCGCGGGCGTCTGCAGGCCGCCTTCGCGCCGCGGTTCGCGGTTTCATGCTCGCGCGAGCTGCTCGAGGCGGTCGCGGCCCTTTCGGAGCAGCATCAGGCGCTCGTCCACACCCACGCGTCCGAGTCGCGCGATGAAATCGCCATCGTCAAGGAACGTACGGGTTCGCGTACCAACATCGAGTACCTGTCGGCGGTCCACCTCGCGTCACCTCATTTGTGCGCCGCGCATTGTGTCTGGGTGGACGACGCCGATCAGCAGCTGCTGGCCGAGCACGACATCAAGGTGATGCATTGCCCGGGATCGAATCTGAAGCTCGGATCGGGTATCGCACCCATACCGGAGATGCGTGCCCGCGGTATCACGGTCTCGCTCGGCGCGGACGGCGCGGCGTGCAACAACCGGCTCGACATGTTCGAGGAGATGCGGCTGGCTGCCGTGCTTCAGGCGATGCGCCGCCAGCCCGGGATCCTTCCCGCGCGCGACGTGCTGTGGATGGCGACGCGGGCGGGCGCCCGAACGCTCGGGCTCGAACACGACATTGGCTCACTCGAGGTCGGCAAGAAGGCGGATGTGATTGTGGTCGATCGCGATCGGCCGCACCTGGCGCCCGGACCTGATCCATACTCCACGCTCGTGTATGCCGCTCGAGGCAGCGATGTACGGACGACCATCGTCGATGGCGAGCTGCTGGTCGACGACTTCGCCCGTAAGGGTCGATCGCGCGGAGGTGGCCTTGACTGCGCGGGCAGCCGCCCGCGATCTCGCGATGAGGGCAGGTTTATGAGGCGCCGGCCGAAGCAGCGGTTGAAGAAACGGCTGGCGATCGTGTTCGCGCTCGTCCTCTTGGCGGCACTGGCATTCTTTCTGCCGTACTTATTGAGTTTGTATTCAGGCGACGACCTGCCACCTGAAGGGATGGGGCGCCCGCTAGCCGCGGTGACCCGGTTGTCTAAACACTCTGGAATTGCCACTTAGGGCGAACGAGGTTGGGCTACGAGCCGATGTATAATGGGCTTAGCAGTCCCCAGACTAGAGTGCTAATGGAAGCTCCTGATCGGTCCCGCCGCGTTCTTGCGGCGCTCGTCCGCGAATACATCACCTCTGGCGAACCTGTCGCCTCGTCACTGCTCGTGACCGCGGCCGGGCTGGGTGTGTCGTCTGCGACGGTCCGCAACATCCTGGCGCGGCTCGAGGAAGAGGGCTTCGTCCAGCAGCCGCACACCTCGGCCGGACGCATCCCGACCGACCGCGGGTACCGCTTCTACGTGGACCTGCTGCTCGAGTCGAAGCGACCAAGCCGCGCGGCCAATGCGGTCGAAGCGCGGCTCCGGCGGGACAGCCCCGACCGCCTGCTGGACTCGGTTCTGCCCCAGGTATCGCACGTGCTCTCGCAGTCTTCGCGCAGCGTGGGATTTGCGCTGCGACCGGCGCACGAGGCGGCGGTGTTCGACCATGTCGAGTTCGTGCCGCTGGGCGCGGCGCATCCTCGTGGTGATTGTCGCGAGGGGCGGACACGTATCCAGAAAGTGATCGACTCGGCGAGCCGATCGAGGGGGACGACCTGCGTCGGGCGGCGAGCTACCTGAACGCGGAATTCTCGGGCCTTCCGCTGCACGGGCGCGCGAGGCGGTGGTCGAACGAATCAAGAAGAGCGGCTCCTCTACGATGCGTTGGAGGGCGAGCGATGCGTCTGGCCTCGTCCACGTTCTCCGACTTGCCGGACGACCGGCTGATCTACGTCGAAGGCACCTCATCCCTGCTGGACGACGCGACGGGCCTGACCGTAAACACGTTGCAGGCGCTCCTGCAGATGATCGATGAGAAGCAGAAGCTCCTGCAGCTGCTGAACGAATACATCGACGGCCCCGGGCTGACCGTCGCCATCGGCGCCGAGCACCTCGACCCCAGTCTGCGCCCGTTCAGCCTCGTCCTGTCGACCTACGACGATGGCGGCTCCGGCATCGGCACGGTCGGCGTCTCGGCCCGACGCGCATGCGCTACTCCCGCGCGATTGCCGTCGTCGAAGGCGCGGCGCAGGCGGTCTCTCGCGTGCTGAGAGATCCTAATTAAATGGGCGATTAGATCAGCTTTCAGCGATCGCGTTTCAGCCTACCGGTGGCCTGACCGCGAGAGCTGGAGGCGGGCGAGAGCTGAGAGCTTTGACCGATGGCCGACGAACCAGTGAACGATCCGGTGGAGGTGACGCCGGACATCGCCGATCTGCAGCGCGAACGCGACGATTTTCGCGACCGCTGGATGCGCAAGAGCGCGGAATTCGACAACTACCGCAAGCGTATCGAGCGCGAGCGCCGCGAACAGGCCGACCAGGCCGTGGTCGATCTGCTGCAAGAGCTGCTGCTGGTCGTGGACGACTTCGACCGCGCGCTGACCGTGGACAGCCGGCGACGGCGGCGCCGCGTACCGCAAGGGCGTCGAGCTGATTCACGCGCAAGCTGCACGACCTGCTCGCGCAAGTACGGCGTGCAGCCGATCGACGCGCTCGGCGCCGACTTCGATCCCAACGTGCACCAGGCGGTGGTGCACGAGGCGAGTCCCGATCATCGCGAAGGCGAGGTGATCGGCGAGCTGCGCAAGGGCTACATGCTCGGCGATCGGCTGCTGCGGCCCGCGATGGTGAAGGTGGCGAAGGCGTGAGCAAGCGCGACTACTACGAAGTGCTCGGCGTCGCGCGGACCGCGACCGAGGTCGAAATCAAGAGCGCGTACCGCAAGCTCGCGATGAAGTTCCATCCCGACAAGA
>CAWBVG010000044.1:0-28974 GCA_963792175.1 uncultured Acidobacteriota bacterium | reverse complement strand
CGTGCTCGGCGTACACGCGATTCTCGGTCAGCTGTTCGCGCGCTCGGACGAGCGTCCGAACGTGCGCCTCGCTGTCGTGAGCGCGCGCATCTGGCGCACGTACCTGGGCGGCGCATCTGACGCCGCGGGACGGCTCCTCCAGATCAATGGAACGCCTTACCAGGTCGTGGCCGTCCTGCCCGACGGGTTTGACGATCCGCTGGAGTCGGGCGTCGATGTCTGGGTGCCGCAAAACCTTCAGCCCGGCGGCCCCAATTCGTTCGACAACTACTACCTCAGCGCGATCGGCCGGTTGAAGCCCGGCGCGAGCGTGGAACAGGCGAAAGCCGAGCTTGACAACGATCGCGGCCGGCATGCAAACAGATCGTCCGGCGGGGACCAGCCTCTGGTCCGCGAACGTCGTCGCGTTGCAGACCGACACGATTGGCAGCGCGGGACCGATGCTGTGGGTCCTTCTTGGCGCAGTCGGCCTGTTGCTGGTCATCGCGTGCGTCAACGTCGCCAGCCTCTTTCTTGCTCGCGGTGCGGCACGCGAAACAGAGCTTGCCGTGCGCGCGGCGCTCGGCTGCTCGGGGTGGCGACTGGTGCGGCAACTGCTGGTCGAGAGCGTGCTGCTCTCGCTAACGGGCGGTATGGCCGGCTTGCTGATGGCCAGGATCGTCAGCGGGGCGCTGTTGGCGGCAGCGCCTGCCGCCGTCGCGCGCGTCGGCAGCGAAGCGCTCGAGCAATCGGTCCTGGCATTCAGTTTTGGCGTCGCGGTTGTGGCCGGCATGGCGTTCGGCGTGGCTCCGGCGATTCAGGCGACGCGGCCTGACCTCGAAGCGATGCTGCGCGAATCGGGGCGAAGCAGCAGCGGGAGCCGGCGCCAGACCCGCGCGCGCAACGTCCTGGTGGTCTGCCAGATCGCCCTGGCCCTCGTCCTTCTGATCGGCGCGGGCCTGCTGCTGCGCACGTTCGAGCGGCTGCGCTCCGTGGACCTGGGCGTGCAGGCCTCGAACGTCCTCACGTTCGCGGTGCATCTACCAATGGGCCGGTACGGCGACGCCGAGCAGCGCGCCAAATTCCATCGCGACTTCCAGGCTCGCCTCGCGGCGCGGCCGGGGGTCCGCGCCGCAGCCGCGGTCTCTCGACTCCCGGTCACGGGCACGTATCACAGCTGGGGCACACAGCACGCCGACCTGCCCCCTGACGCTCGTGGCGTGCAGGCGCAGCAACGCGTCGTCGAAGGCGATTACTTCAAGGCCGTTGGCATTCCGATGCTGCGCGGACGCACGTTCGGTCCAGAGGACGATGCCAGGGCACCGCGGCGCGTGGTGATCAGCCAGGAGTTGGCACGACAGCTGTTCCCGTCCGACGATCCGATCGGCAAACGGCTCCGCGTCGCGGGAGGGCAACCCGAGATCATCGGCATCGCCGGCGACGTCGCGCTCGGTCCGCGGGCGGCGGCTCGCCCGTATGTGTATCACTCCCATTCGCAGTTCGCCGGCGATCGCAACTGGGCACTCATGCAGGTCGTCGCGCTCGACGCCGGCGCATCGAGTTCATTCCTCGCCGAGGCGCGCCGCGAGCTGGCGCGGATCGATCCGTCGCTCGTGCTGTATGAACCGAAGATGCTCGACGACGTGATTGGCGCCGGCGTGGCGCAGGAACGATTCGCGCTGCTGCTGGTCGCGAGCTTCGCGCTGCTCGCGCTCGTGCTCGCCGCCGTGGGTATCTACGGCGTGCTGAGCTACTCGGTCAGCAGACGGACGCGCGAAATGGGCATCCGCATGGCGCTGGGAGCGCCGGCCGCGTCGGTGCGAACGCTGATCGTCCGCGACGGCGGACGGCTCGCGGCAGTGGGAATCGTCCTCGGTTGTGCCGGTGCTTACGCGGCGACGCGGGTGCTGCGTTCGTTGTTATTCGAGGTCAGTGCGACCGAGCCGCTGGTGTTCGTCCTCAGCGGCGGCGGTACTGGGTCTGGTCGCCATGGCGGCGAGCTGGATCCCGGCACGTGCCGCAACGAAAGCGGATCCGCTCCAGGCGGTGAGGGACTGATTACTGCTCGATCGAGGCTTGAAGGCGAGCCAGCGCGGCGATCTCCTGACGGACCACCACGAGCTCCGCGACGCCGATCTTGAAGGGGTCGAGCCAGTCGCCGACGAGCTCGGCGGCCACATACCTGCGGCGCATCAACCCACGGTCGTGATGTCCCGCATGCTGGAGCAGGTAGTGGCCCAGCTCGTGAGCGGCGACGCGCCCGATCGCCTGCGCGATCAGACGGTCTCGAAGCCCGCGCGGGAGTCGCTTCACAGGCATGTCAAATGCCTCGGTAGCCAACACCGCCTCGGTCACCGCCGGCAGAGAGATCAACAGCAACGGGGCTGACCGCCCGTCCGCGCCGGTCGTGACCCAGCCAAGGGTTCGTTGGGCATCGTCCTTGACCGGCAGGAGCGTCAGCAGAATTCGCAGTGATATGGTGGCCTCGTCCGGCGCGTTCGGCTCGCCGTACGCGCCCGATGTGACGGCCACATGGGCATCGCTCCAGATCTTGCGCACTTCGTCGACCGCCAGCTGCAGTTGCCGCGCCGAGAGTCCGCCACTCTGGTCGATGCTCAGATGGACGGTCAGCCGCGGCTCGGCCGGTCCGTTCAACAACAGCGCAAGCGCGAGCGTCGCAACCATCCCAGACCGCCCTTCTCGACGAGTCGGGGCGGATGCTGGCAGCAAACTGGCCTGGGCGTCAGGTCTTTACGGTGGTTTACCTAGAACTCATCTCATAAATGCGGCGCAGCACCGAGGGCGGCGAGGCGCCCGGCTGGCCAGGCGCGACGACCGAGAATATCGGCAATATGCGAGGAAGGAGCAACGCCGCCAGGCGGGATGCATCGCCGGCCGAATGCCGCCGCATTTATGAGATGAGTTCTCGTTTTCAGCGGAAGTTGTCGGCGACCAGGATGTCCCGATCCCACCGATCGATGTGAGCGGCGAGGGCCCAGCGACCATCGCCGGACACGGTGAGCAGGCGCCTTACCCCATAGCGCGCCACCGGAAATGGAAGCACGCCCAGACGATGCACGCGGCGATCGGCGAAGCTGAAAACGTCCAAGGCGTCTTCGCCGCCGGGTGTCGTCAATCTGACTCCAGGGTTGCCTGTCACAAAGACGATGCTGCGGTCCGTCAGATCCCACGCGCCTGGCGGCACGCCGGCGAAGACGACTGTTTCAGCGCCGCCAGCCGACGGGATTTGCTTGAGCGTGGCGGCGGGCACCAAGCCATTGCCAACGCGCGCATCGACATAGTAAATCGTGCGGCCATCAGGCGACTCCCGCGGCTCGAATCCGCCATGAGTCGTGAGACGGACTGGCGCGCCGCCGGCGGCGGGAATCTTCCAGATTTCCGAGCGTCCTGACGCGTTCGACGCGTAGTAAATCCACATGCCATCGCGCGACCATTCGGGATCGTTCTCAACCGCGTGTCCGTTGGTCAGGCGCTTTGGCGGACCGCCGTCGGCGCTGACGATGTAGATGTTCGGAGTTCCCGTCCGCAATGCCCTCGACCGCCACATAGCGTCCATCTGGCGACCACGAGCCCGACATTCACGAACGACGTTTTCGGGGCCGTGACGCTGCGAAGATCGGACCCATCACGCCCGGCTACCCAGATTTGCGCATCGCCATTGCGGTCGGACTCGAACGCCAGATGGCGGCCATCTCTCGAGAAGCGCCCGGGCATGTCGACGCGGGTCGAGTCGCAGAACGGCGTGACCGTGGCGAACACTCGCGTTTGCGCCGCCGACTCGAGATCGATCAATCGAAGACCGATGTCGGGTTGCCCATACCCGAGCGCCACACGGTACGTCCGTCCGGCCCGTGGCCGCGAAACCGAGAGCATGTTGACGCCGATCGGCAAGCCGGCGACCGCTGCGGGCGTCTGCTTCGCGGCCGCAGCGATGCGAAAGATCCGCATGCCGCTCGTGTCCAGCTGCGGGTAGAGAATCTCTCGTCCGTCAGGCGTCCAGTCGAGACGGCCGATCTCCCCGCCCCACTGCGTCAGTCGCGTCGGCTCGCCTCCCGTGATCGACACGACGAACAGAGCCGACTGGGGAGACTTCCCTCTCGTGAACGCGACCGTCTTGCCATCGGGAGACACTTTCGGGAAGTCATCGGTGAAGCCGGCCGGGGATTGCGTCAACCGTCTGCGTGCGCCGGTCTCCAGAGCCTGTTGAAAGATGCCCTGCCCGTCAGCAGTTGCTCCAGTCATCACGAGCGACTGACCATCCGGTGTCCAGGCGGGAGACACCGCCCAGATCGGCGATCTTTCGTTCTGGCCCGCCGAGCGGCGACACCAGAAACACGCCGCCGTTCTGGATACCTTCCAGCCGGTAGTAGGCAATCTGCCGTCCGTCTGGCGACCAGGCTGGCATCGCCTCGTGGAACTGCGGCGTGTTGGTGAGCCGCTTGAGTTCATCGCCATCGACGGCTTTCACCCACACGTCGGCAGCCTCGGTCGAATCGATGCCTCTCCAGGTGAACACCACGAAATTGCCATCGGGCGACAGGCTCGGCATCCCTTCCGCGCCGGGAAACGACGTCACGGTGAGAATTCGCAGCGACGGCGGTTTCGCGGCGACGCTCCGCCAGCCGATCGCGAGCGCGAGCGATGCACACACGCCGAGCAGCACCATCGCGCCGCGGACCGACCACACCCGTGATGTGAACGTCCGCGCCGGTCGGATCGCGTCAACTACTGCCGGCGTGGCGTGCCCATTCGTCTCGAATGCCGGTGCGTAGCTTCCCTTGGGAACAGAAATGATGATCGTGTCGTGCGGCGCGGAAGCGTAGTACTCGCGGAGCTTGTCGCGCAATCGGCGCGCATCGACGCGCACGATGGGATCGAGCCCGGCATCGAAATCCGAGGTCTTGCCGTAGACCTCCATCGCCAGCACGTGTTCCTTGAGCTCGACGCCGCGTCCGTCCAGGCTCTGCTCGACGATGAATGTGAGAAACGTGGTGAGGCGGTCCGAGCGAGAGAATATCTCGCTCGCAAGGATGCGAGCCAGCTGCGCCCGCACGGCGTCAGCCGGAAGGGTCACGGCAGCCAATCAGGCAGCGTATGCCCGGCGGCGGCCCGGATCAACCATGAATTCCAGGGTCACCTGATCGCATCGCGTCAGCGGTCCCGGAGCCCATCGCAGAGGTCCGGCAACGGTGGCTTGTGATCCTCCCGGTAAATTTCGAAATGGACGTCCTTACCGAAGACGTCGTGAATCTTCGTCGCGGCAATGATGTCCGCGTACGTCACGTAACAGTCCAGTGCCTTGTGAAACCGTTCCATGTCCGCTTCCGAGGCGTCGAAGACGCAATCGATCTCCTCCGGCTTCGTGACGTTCACATGCCACGGAAAGACGGCGGGCGCCACGACCAGCGTGAAGAACGCCAGTCGCTGCAACCAGGCGTGCTCCGGACCGCGCAATTCGAGGTAGACCCGCGTGACCGCCGCGTGCGTCACGATATGGTCGTGGAATCCGCTGATCCCGTGAATCGGGAACGTGACAACGACGTGCGGTTTGACGCGCAACATTTCCTCGCGGATGGCGTCCTCAACGCTCCAGGGGTCGAGCTCCTTCAATTGGCCGTCTGGAAGATTGAGAATCCGCATGTCCGCGAGCTCGAGCGTCGCCTTCACATCCTGCATCTCGCGATGGCGCGCCGCACCCATCTCCTCCAGCGACCAACCGAACTTGTGCCGCACCTTCGTGGCTTCACCCCGAGTCAGCGTCAAGAGGTAGACATCGTGGCCCTGGCGCCGCTGTGCCGCCATCGCGCGCGCCGGTCCAAATGACTCGTCGTCCGGGTGCGGGAAGACATAGAGGATCCGCACGGCTTCAACCTCCGGTGATCGGTGGCCTCACGTGGCAGACGCGGACTTCAAGGCGCCCACGATAAACAGCGTCGTGTTGCGAAAATGGCGTGGTCCGTCACCGCTCGGCCACATCGCGCCGCTCACCGCCATTTTCGCCGCCTCGCGGCGCTCGGGCGCCAGCGCGGCGGTCGTCACACCGGCCAGAATGTCCCAGGCCGACGCGAAATCGTCAACATCGAATCCCAGCACCTCGGTCTCGACACGCGCATCGACGCCGACATCCGCTAACTGCTTCAAGAACGGTCCGGTCTCGGCAAGCGCCCCGGGGCCGACACCCGGGACGGGTGACGGAGGCGCGAAGCTGCCGGCCATTTGTTGAAACCACACGATGTCGCAGTCCGCAGCGCCGGCCCAGACTGCCGCCACGAACCGGCCGCCCGGGCGCAACAGCCTCGCGATTTCGCGCGCGGCGGCCGCCCGGTCAATGACGTACATCAGGCTGAGCGACGCCAGCAGGACGTCGCAGCACGACGAGTCACCAGGAATCGCCTCAGCGCGGCCCTCGCGAAATTGCAGGTTCCGTAGTCCGAAGGCAACTGCGCGCGCTCGTGCGAGCGCCAGCATCTCGCCGCTGATGTCCACGCCAGTGACGTGCCCGGCGGGACCGACCAGTGACGCCGCCCGGATGGCCACCTGGCCAGTCCCAGTGCCGAGATCCAGCACCTGCTCGCCCGGTTGCAGGCCGGCTCGTTGGACGACACCGTCAACAACGGATCCGAAGCGCCGGTCCACGTCGCGCTCGTACCGCTGCGCCATGGCATCCCAGACGCCGGTCTGCCAGGCGAGCCCGGTGTGGTCAGGGCCTGGTTGCATGCCTTGATTCCATCAGAGATCGGCAACTCAATACCCAGCAGCTGTTGCAGTGTCATTTATTCGAAGAGGAGGAACCCCTGCGGAGATGCTCGTCGAACCACCTCACCATGGCCGCTTTTTCGACGCGGCCCTGAGCGGCAGCGGTGGCACTGAGACCGAGCAGTGCCAGCCCCGCCATCGCCGTGCGCGCCAGTACGTTCGTGCTCCGCATGCTCCCTCCTTCTAACGATTCGACCTGGGCGGCGCGTCGGCCAGCTGATACACCCCGCGCTCGAAGGTGTCGTAGATCGCGAGCGCCTTGGTGTCCGCAAAAGGCAGGAACTGCATCAGGATCACGCCGGCGACACCGCGCGAAGGATCGATCCAGAAATAGGTGTTGTTGATGCCGCCCCAGCTGAGGCTCCCCGCCGAGCGCTTTCCCGGCACCTGACGCGTCGTGCGAAGGAATCCCAGTCCCCACTTGTCCTTCCCGTCGTCTACGAACGTGAAGTCCATGCTGCGGTCCGGCTGTGCGGTCTTCAGAGCGGCAACGCCGACGTCGCCGATCTGGTTCTTGCCCATGAGGGCCACCGAGTCGCTGGAAAGAATCCGCGCGCCATCGAGGCTGCCGCCGTTCAGGATCATCCGCTCGAAGCGCATGTAGTCGTTCGCGGTCGACGACAGCCCGCCGCCGCCGTTGAAGGACGTGGCCGGGCGCGTCGGCTGATTGGGCTGCTCGACGAGCGGCGCATCGGCGCGACCATCTGGACGCCGGTGGACCGTCACCAGCCGCGGCTGCTTGGCCTCGGGGACGTTGTAGAACGTGTCGGACATTTTCAGCGGCGTGAAGATGCGTTCGCGGAAGTACTCCTCGAGATTTTTTCCGGAGAGCTTCTCGACCAGCCGCCCGAGCCAATCGACGCTCGTCCCATAGATCCACTGCGTCCCCGGCTCGAAGAGCAACGGGCCCGCTGGATAGCTTTCGCCCTCGCGCGGCTTGAAATCGCGAACGATCGGACTGGTGAACCCGTATCCGAGACCTGATGTGTGCGTGAAGAGATGCCGGATCGTGATCTTGCTGGCGGCCGGATGCACCTTGTATGCGCCGGTCGCCTGATCGAACGACTCGAACACCTTCAGGTTGGCTAACTCAGGCAAGTACCGCTCGGCTGGATCGTCGAGGGTGAAGCGCCCTTGTTCGAACAGTTGCATCGCCGCAACTGATGTCACCGCCTTGGTCATCGAGGCGATCCGGAAGAGCGCATCCGCGCTCATCGGACGCCCGCCTGCGACATCCGCTTTGCCGAACGCTCCCTGATACAGGATGCGGTCGCGCGTGGCGGCGACGGCGACGACGCCGGGCACGTCCCCGCGAGTGACGGCCGAGGACAGCTTTTCATCGAGCGACGCGGATGCCGTCGTGCGTGGCGGTGCCTGAGCGAGCGGCGTCGCGCCGATGGCGACGGTGAGCAGCACGGCCGCGGCCGCGGCGATCGACTTGACGTTTCGCATTCGCATTCCCGATGCTCCTTCCAGCTTCCTCATTCGCGAGTCGTTTTCGACATCATGTCAACCATGACGCACTCCAACAATCGCCGGCGCACGGTGGGCTTCAATCCATCGCGCCCAGGGCGGCAACACCCAGAGAATCAGCGCTCCCCAGGCCACCGCCGTTGCACTGGGCGGCGGAGGCGACCACGGCTGGGTCACCCAAACGAGTCCGGCGACCACCAGAAGCGCCACCAGTGCCCACCGTCCGGTTTCGTCTCGGGCTGAACTCGAGCGGAGGTACAGCCAGGCGCCAACGCCAAACAGAGTTCCTTCGACCAGGAGCGTGCCCGCGATCGAGTTCCACAGTCCAGCGCCCACCGCGGGGCCCGTCGGCCACAGCGGCAAGTCAGGACGATGGGTGATGAAGTCGAGCACCCAATGACTCAGCACCAGGCTTCCCAGGATGGCTCCGAGGCGCCATGACCCGTACAGACGCCGCGCGACGAACATGACCAGGCCAGACCACACGGTCGCAAACAGCAGACTATGGCTCCACGGATACGAGTCAAAGGCGAGGTTGGTGAAAGCCGTATCGCCCGGATGGACCCGTACGGACTCGAAGCCGAGCAGCAGCAGGATCGGCCACAGGAGATCGAGGCCGAAGGCCGCAGCGACGGCGGCGCCGAGCGGCACGCGCGGTTCCGCCGTCTTGGCTCCGAGCGCAACGGCTAGATGTCCGACGAGCATGCGTTGACCTCGAGACCGACGGGGCATGCTAGCACGCGTCTCAGCGACAGAAGACCGGCCAGCGTGCCGACCCGCGGCTGCCAAGAGGCAGGTCTGGTCAGCTCACACGATCCGCCATGAATTGACGCAACCGAGAGAGCGCCGTCGCCAGCGTCTGCTCCGTCGCCGCGAAGCACAGCCGCACGTGACTCGCGCCGGCGGCGCCGAACGCGACGCCCGGGGCGAGGGCCACGCCGGTCTGACGCAGGAGATCGGCGGTGAAGGCGGTGGAGTCGGTGAGGCCGTCAATCCGCGGAAACGCATAGAACGCGCCCTGCGCCTCGGGCACTGACACACCCGGAATGGCGGCCAGCGCGTCCATCGCCTGCGTGCGGCGCTTCGCGTAGTGATCGCGAAGCTCGCCCACGTACGACTCGCCGTCGCGCAGCGCCACGATGCCAGCCTGCTGCACCATCGACGCCGGGTTGGACGTCATGAACTCGGCGGCCTTGTACATCAGACGGATCGTGCGCTCGCTGCCCTGCGCCCAACCGAGCCGCCATCCGGTCATGTTGTAGGTCTTCGAGAAGCTGTTGACGACGACCAGCCGCTCGCTGTTCTGCGCGAGCCGCGCGAATGACGGCGCGATTGGTCCGTCGTAAACCAGTCGTTCGTACACCTCGTCAGCGAGAATCATCAGGTCGTGGCGCTCGGCCAGGTCGTAGAGCGCCCGTTGTTCGCCCGCCGTCATCAGCCAACCGGTGGGATTGGACGGGCTGTTGACGACGACCATTCGCGTCGCGGGATCGATCGCCGCACGCACGCGATCGAGGTCCAGCCGGAATCGATGTCCCTCGAGCGTCAGCGGCACCGGCCGCGGCAGGCCGCCCGCCATGATGACGGCATTGCTGAAAATGGCGTAACCGGGCGAAATCACGACCGCGTTGTCGCCCGCGCCGACGAACGCGCGCACGGCGAGGTAGATGGCCATCGACGCGCCAACCGTGCTGATGATTTCGGTCGGCCGGCAGGTCACGCCGTGGAGCTCGAACACCTTCGCGGCAATCGCTTCGCGCAGCTCGGGAGCTCCAGCAGTGTGCGTGTAGAAGGTGTGGCCGGCCAACGACGCGTCGTAGGCCGCGCGGCAGATGAATGCCGGCGTCGGCATGTCCGACTCCCCGTAGCACAGCTTCAAGGCACCGGGCATCGCTTCCGCGGCGGTCGCGATTTGGACGAGGGGTGATTCGACGACGCCCAGCAGCTCGGGCCTGAAGCGCACTCGCTACACTTCGTACTTGAGTTCGATCCGGATCGTATGACTCATCGTCTTGCCGACGTTGCGGACCTGATGGAGGCTCGCCTCGCTCCAGTACCACGGTCCCGAGCTTGCGCTCGTTGCGCGTCCATTGGCCGTCGGGCAGGATGCGCGACTCGAGCGTGTACTCGGTCATGCAGACACTGATGCCGCGCAGGTGCCGGTGCGGCTTCTCTTCCGTGCCCGCGGGAATGTGGGCCTCGAGCACACGAACGAACGGGTTGTCGATCACGAGCTTGTAGTTTTCGGGAATGACTTTCAGCACGTCGAGGTCGTCGTTCTGGAACGCCGAAGCCCGCATCCAGCCGGCGACGACCATCGTCGCGACGATGGAGAGACAAAGCAGGACGAGACGCCGGCGTCTGGTAGGCATCAGATCTTGAACCGGCAGATCTGCGCCGGCTCGCTGCCTGGACCGGGTGCGGTCAGGCCGGCATCGCAGTAATACATGTATCCGTCTTTGATACACATTCCGTGGGGGTCGGGATCGGCGGTTCTGGAGATGGTGACGATCTCGAGCACCTTGCCCGAGTCCGGGATCGATCTTCTGCACCAGGTGATCGCCGGCGATCAGGACCCACAGCGCGCCGTTGTCCCAGTCGAGCCCGTGCGGCCGGTCGCCTTTCGCGGGGCGCATGCGCAGGATGCGAAAGTCTTTCGGATCCATCTCCGCCACCGCGCCGATGCTCAGGGCCGTGACCCACAGCGTCTGGGTCTGCGCGACAAACGTGATGCCGTGCACGCCGCCGCCCCAGGGCAGCTGGTGAATCTTGACGGTCTTGCCAGTTTTCAGATCGGCCTGAATCACTTCGCCGAACGGCTTGTCGGCGGGACGCGGCGGACGCCTGCCGCTCACGCCGCCGTTGGCGCCCAGCCACAGGTAACCGGCGCCGACCGCCACGCCGCTGGTGTTGTGCGACTCGGTCTGCACTTCGTGCAGCACCTTGCCCGTCTGCCAGTCAACCCGGAAGACGCGCTCCGAGACCTGATCGCCGATCCACAGGCCGTCCGGCGCGGCCTCCAACGCGTTGGGATGAATGTCGGGCGCCTTGAACAGCCGCTCGACCTTGGCCGGGCGTGTCGGCACCTTCGCTGCCGGCGAACCTTCCTGCGAAGAGGCGAGCTTTGCCGTCGCCATTCCAGCGACCATCGCCGACGCCGTGCCGAAGAACTCTCGACGTCTGATCTTCATGGTGGTGGGAGATTACCAGATTTCCCAATTATCCAATGACCCAATCCAGCGTCAGGCTGCCTAACGGTTGTAGTATGGCGGCGCGCGAATGCCGCGGAGGATTCTTGAGCCGACGTGACGATCGCTGGAGGCACAGCCTGACCCGCCGCGAAGCCTTGCTGAGCCTGGCCGGCATGCTCGCCGGCTCTCCGCTCCTGCGCGCGCAGCTCGACCCCCGTCCGCTCAAGGATCACCGTCGCGTGCCCGCGATCGACGACATGATGACCGCGTTCGACTTCGAGCCGATCTGCTTCGCGAACATGCCGCTCGCCAGCTACGACTACATGGCGCACGGCAGCGACTCGGAGTTCACGCTTCGCCGCAATCGCGAGGCGTTCGACTGGGTCGAGCTCGTCGAACGGCCGGGAACGTCGCCCGACGCCGTCAACCCGGCGACCGAAGTCCTCGGCATCAGGATGGAGTATCCGATTTTCGTCGCGCCCAGCACGCGGCAGCGCGATTTACATCCCGACGGCGACGCCGGCATGTACCAGGGCGCGACCGCGACCGGCACGCCGATGATTCTCGCCAGCGGCTCGAGCATTCCGATTCAGAAGGTGGCGACGAGCGCCGCCGGTCCGCGCTGGTCGCAGTTCTATCCGATCCAGAACCTCACCGCGGCTCGCGATCAAATCGAACTGTTTCAAGCCAACGGCGCCAGAGCGATCGTCGTCACCGTCGACCAGCAGACATCGCGATACGAACGCGACCTCCACGATCGGTATCTCGGCGGCAGCACGACCCCGCGGCGGGTTGAAGGCGCGGAGCCGTTTGCCGCGAGCACACGCGGCGCCGCCAAGTACCGCGTCGACCCGCGCCGGATGTGGTACAGCTGGAAATACCTCGACGACATCCGGCCGTTCGTCAAGGGTCCGATGCTCATCAAGGGCATCATCAACCCGGAGGATGCGAAAGTCTGCGTCGAGCGGGGATACGACGGCATCATCGTCTCGAATCACGGTGGACGCGCCATGGACTACGTGCCGTCGACGCTCGAAGTGCTGCCGGAGATCGTCGACGCCGTCGGCGGCAAGATTCCGGTCCTCGTCGACAGCGGCTTCCGTCGTGGCGCCGATATCGTCAAGGCGATCGCGCTCGGCGCCAGCGCGGTCTGCCTCGGGCGCGCCCCGCGCTGGGGCCTTGGCGCATTCGGTCCGGCCGGCGTGCAACGGCTGCTCGAGATTCTGCACGCGGAAGTCCGTGACGCGATGGCGCGGACCGGACGCACGACGCTCGCGGCGCTCGATCGGACGGCGGTCAGGACGAATTTTCCGTGGGCGTAACCGCGTCAGGGGGGCAAGACGGGGAACGCGGAAGCCGCGCCTGCCGCGGCGGCAGGATCTCGTCAACGTGCTCGAGTACGAGGAGGTGGCGCAGCAGGTCCTCGACGCGAAGGCGTATTCCGCAATCGCCGGCGGCAATCGCGCGGCGTTCGACCGGATGACATTCCGTCCGCGTACCTCGTGCCCACGGTCGATCTGGACATGACGGCCGATCTGCCCGGCGCGCCGCATGTCGCGCCGATTCTCGTCGGCCCGGTCGGCGAGCAGCGCCGCTTTCATCCCGACGGCGAGCTGGCGACGGTTCGCGGCGCCTCCGCCGCACACGCGTCCATCGTCGTCAGCAGTCGATCGAGCGTGCCGCTGGCCGACCTGGCCGCGCAGGCCACGACACCGCTGTGGTTCAGCGCCTACGCAGATGGCGACGCGCGCGGGCAGATCGACCGTGCGATTGGCGCCGGCTGCCAGGTGGTCTGCATCGCGCGTCCAGCGACGCCGGCCGCAGCGGCGATTCCCTGGAAGACGATCGCATCGATCCTGAAGGGACTGGACGCGCCGGTGGTGATCAAGGGTGTGATGTCGGCCGAGGACGCGCGCACGGCCCTCAATGAAGGCGCTCGTGGCGTGATCGTGTCGGATCACGGTGCCGCGACCGGCCGGCCGTCGCCGATCGAGATGGTTGCAGCCGTCGCCGACGCGGTCGCGGGGAAAGGCGCGGTGCTCGTCGACGGCGCGTTCCGGCGCGGCAGCGACATCGCGAAGGCGCTCGCCCTCGGCGCGCAGGCGGTGCTGGTTGCCCGGCCGGTGATGTGGGGGCTCGCCGCGTACGGCGCCGACGGCGTGCAGGCAGTGGTCGAAATGCTGCAGAGCGATCTCGGCAGGAACATGGGCGCGCTCGGCGCGCCGAACCTGAAGGCGCTCACGCGCAGCATGGTCCGGATCGACCGCCGATAGGAGTCAACATGCGCGCGACACAGAACCACAGAGGCACAGAGTCACAGAGAAGACCGCAGGCCGAGCGGAACGCGAAGACGGACCGATTCGACGGGTGGCCGGCAAAGCCGGCCAGCAGACGGCCGGCATGATTCGTGTTCACGAGTCGCCAGAGCACTCAGATGCGATTCGTGAACGCGAATCATGTCGGCCGTGTCGCGCCGCTTCGCGGCGCCCGTCGAATCGATCAGCTCGGTGTCTCTGTGTCTCTGTGGCCAGCTTTGGCGGCGCTCGGCCTGCTGCTCACCGCGGCCTCGTCGTTCGCCCAGCAGCCCGCCGCGCGCATCGTGTCGCCCGAGGTGGCGGCGAGATCGCCGCGTGACGTTCCGGCTGGCGGCGCCGCAGGCGCGCGAGATCCTGCTGTCCGGCGAGTTCATGCCAGGCAGCAAGCCGTTCGAAAAGGACGCCAACGGCCTGTGGACGCTGACGATCGGACCGCTCGAGCCGGAGATCTATCACTACAACGTCACGATCGACGGCGTCCGCACGATCGATCCGAACAATCCAGACGTGAAGACCGGATCGACGCCGAGCACGATCTCGAGCATCTCGAGGTTCGCGGGAACCAGCCGGCGTTCTACGACGCGAGACCGCGGATCACGGCGAGGTGCGCAGCCTCCGCTACACATCAAAGTCGCTCAGCACTGAACGGCGGCTGACGGTGTACCTGCCCCCCGAGTACGACCGCGACCCGCAGGCGCGTTACCCGGTGCTGTATCTGCTGCACGGCGCCAACGCCGACGAAACCGCGTGGCACCGTCTGGGCCGCGTCAATCTCATCCTCGACAACCTTCGTGCCAGTGGCCGCGCGAAACCATTCATCGTCGTCATGCCGTTCGGCTACGGCGTTCCGCCGAATCTGCCGGCGCAGCCCGGCGAGAACACCGCGAAGTTCGGCCGGGATCTGATCGACGATGTGATCCCCCTCATCGAGTCGCGCTTTCGCACGATCGCCGACCGCGATCATCGCGCTCTCGTCGGGCTATCGATGGGTGGAGGCGAAGCGCTGACCATCGGTCTGAACCACCTGGAGTTGTTCAGCCACGTTGGAGGGTTCAGCGCAGCCGTGGGCCCGCAGCCGCCTTCCCGAAGACCTACGCGAGCCTCATCGCCGACGGCAAGACGTCAAACCAGAAGCTCCGATTGCTCTGGGTCGGCTGCGGCAAAGAGGATGGCATCTTCGACGCGTCAAAGAGCTTCTCGGTGTTTCTGACGCAGCATCAGATCCGTCATACGTTCCACGAAAGTACGGGCGCGCACACCTGGATGGTCTGGCGCCGCTACCTGAATGAAATCGCGCCGCTGTTGTTCCAATCGGGTCAATGAGATAAGCCCGTCCAGGCCTTGAACGGTCGGTAGCTTCACAATTCCTTCATCTTTCGCTGCCAGACTGCCGTCGTCATGCTTGTGCGAGAGTCGATGGCCATGTCGCTGCGGTCGTTCTGGGTCGGCGGTCGCCGCATCGAACGTGCCGGCTATCTGATCGGCGCGCTACTGCTGCTTCAGCGGCATCGTTCACATCGCGATTCTTGCTGTCACCGGAACGTCCTGGGTGGGGCCGCTTTCTCTGCGCAAGCCGGCGGTCTTTGGCTTGTCGTTCGGGATAACCCTCGTCACCATTGTGTGGGTCGCTTCGTTTCTGCCGCTCGCCGAGCGGACGCGCGTCGCTCTCCTCACGATCTTCACCGCGGCGAGCGTCGTCGAGACGGCGTTGGTCACGTTGCAGGCGTGGCGCGGGGTGCCCTCTCACTTCAATGTGGCAACGGCGTTCGACGCGTTGGTCGCGCGAGCCCTGGCCGTCGGCGGCATTGCGCTCGTGGTTGTGATCGTCGGGCTGACGGCGACGGCGTTCCGCCGGAATCCGGCCGCGCCGATCAGCCTGCGGACGGCGATCCAGGTGGGGTTCGTGGCCCTGTGCGTCGCGATGGCGACCGGCGCGACGATGATCGCGCGAGGCATGATGCTGGTGTTCGCCGGCAATCCCGCGGCCGCCTACGCGACCGGCGGAGCGCTGAAACCGACGCACGCGGTCATGATGCACGGCATCCTGGTGCTGCCGTTGCTCGCGTGGCTGCTGTCCTTTGCCGACTGGAGCGAGCGCGACCGGCTACGCGTCGTGCTGCTGGTTTCGACGGCGTACCTCGCGCTCGCCGGCGCCGTCGCTATCGCGAACATCGCCGGAATCGGAGTGTAAATTGGTGGTCTCTTCGCTCAGAAGACGAACTTCAATCCGAACTGCAGAATGCGTGGACCGCCCGACCCTGGATCAGTGCTGGTGATCCGTCCGAGCGTCGCCTGATTGTTGACGGCCGTATTCGGGACGTCGAAGTTCACTTGATTGAAAATGTTGAAGAACTCGACGCGCGCTTGCACGTACGACGAGGCGTTGAAGCGGAAGTTCTTCGAGACCGCCATGTCCCAGTTGTGCAGCGATGGACCGTAGTACGCGCCCTTGCCGACGTTGCCGAAGGTGCCAAGGTCATTGCGTTGCGAAGGCAGCCGGGTTGAAGAACCAGACACAATTGAGGCACGGCGTCGTCGGGACCGCGTTGTAGTCGGCGCCGGTCAGCTTTGCGCGATCGTTGCCGATGCCGTCGAGCGAGTTGTCGGTGCCGCTGGTGACGGTGAACGGACGGCCCGTCTGGTACTGCATCACGCCCGACCACTGCCAACCGCCCAGCGCAAAGCGTATCGGTCCCGAGAGGTTTTGGCCCGGCAGGTCCATCACCCACGACGTCGTGAAGCGGTGACGATGATCCTGATCGAGCGGCCCCCACATCAGCGCGGGATCCTGATACATGAAGTACGGGATGATCTCGCCGCCGGTCAACTGCCGCTCGCCGGCGAAGTCGCCCACGACCTTCGAGAGCGTGTAGTTGCTGCTGACCTGGAAGCCGCGCGAGAAGCGCTTGGTCAGCGCCAGCTGCAGACCGTTGTAGTTCGACCGGCGATCCTGAACCTGCAGGTTGACCTGGCCGATGCCGTCCGCCGCGAACTGCCGCCGCGCGTCGGTGTTGCCGGTGGTCGCGCCGGGGATGGTCGCGATCGCCGGATTCAACGAGACGGTGAAGCGTCCGTTCCGATTCCGCGATCCCACGTAGGCGGCGCGCGCCATGATGCCCTGCGCCACTTCACGCTCGAACGTCAGGTTGAAGTTGTAGGTCACCGGCGTCTTGTACTGCTGGTCCAGCGTCTCAATCAGCACCGGCTTCGGGAACAGCGCCTGCGGCGTGCCGATCGTCGAGTCGGTAATCAGATTGAAGTCGTTCCGCCCGCGATACGGGTCCGAGAACGGGCCGGTCGGCCGGACGACTGACAGGCGCAGGTTCCACGGCGCCGCGTTGACCGCGCCGTTGCCGGATTCGCCGTCGCGATGCTGATCGTAGAACGCACCGCCGCCGCCGCGCAGGCTGGTCTTGCCGTCGCCGGTGATGTCCCACGCGAAGCCGACGCGGGGCCCGAAGTTATACACCGACGCTTCGGTGCCGTCCTCGGCGACGCCCGGGTCGCCGCGGAACGTTTCGCCGCGAGGCGCCAGCGGGAACACCGTCGAGTGCACGTTGTTCTGGTAGTCAGCCAACGAGAACACTTCGATGCGGCCGTTCTTCTCGTGCCAGGGCGGTGTCGACTCGAGCCGGGCGCCAAGGTTCAACGTCAGCCGGTTGTTGATGCGGAAATCGTCCTGCACGAACAGCGACCCGTAATTCGCCAGATAGTCCTTGTACTCGCCGGTGCCCTGGTCGAATTGACTGAGCTGACCGAGCAGGAAGTCGGCGAGCGTATTGCCTGTGCCGGTCGTGGCGCTGCCTGCGAACATGAAGTGACCCGCCCGGCGGAACTGGTTGCGGATCTCGACGGTGTAGCGCTGCAGCTCGCCGCCGAACTGCAAGTTGTGCTTCCCCTTGTTCCACGTGATCCGATCGCTGATCTCGATGCCCGGCCGGTAGAACGACGCCTCGAGGTTGTCGCCGATGTTGAAGAAATTGTTGGCGTTGATCTCGGAGATCGACGGCAGTGTCGGATAGATCGGCAGCCTGACGCCGAGGTCCTGCATCGACGGCACGGCGTCGGGCGGGAATCGCCGCGAGAACGTGTGGTTGTATCCGATACGGGCTTCGTTGAGCAGCGCGCTCGAGAAGGTCTTCGTCCAACCTCCGACGATGTTCTGCATGCGCGTGCCGGCCGCCAGTGTCGGGTTGCTGTAGCTGAGGAGGTTGCCTTCCGTGTAGGTCGGGTTGTTGTGGAAGTTGTCGAAGAAGTAGCGCACGCTCAACTGGTCGTTCTGGGTCAGCCGGTGATCGCCCTTGATGACGAGCTGATTGTCCTGCTGTCCGACAGTGCGCGGAATGAGGATGCGCCCGTCGGCGCCCGGAATCGGCATGTACTTCAACACGTTCACCGCGGCCGGATCGAACCGCGAGACCGGAATCTGATTATTCGGGAACGCCACGCCCGTCAGCGGATCCCTCACCACCGTGCTGCCGAAGTTGCCGGCGCGCTGCTCGGCCGTCGGGACCGTCGCCGTCTTCGTCGTGCCCATGTTCTGGAGGTCGGTGTTCTGGTAGCCGACGAAGAAGAACGTTCTGTTCTTCTGGATCGGTCCGCCGAGGAATCCGCCTTCCTGGCGGCGCTTGAGGAAGTCTTTTTCCGGCGAGAAGAAGTTTCGCGCGTTGAACGTCCGATCGCGGAGGTAACCGAACCCGCCGCCGTGGAAGTCGTTGGTGCCCGAACGCGTGATGGCGTTCACCACCGCGCCGGCGCTGTTGCCCTGGGCCGCGCTGTAGTTACTGGTCTGGATGCTGAACTCCTGAAGCGCGTCGGGAAACGGGAACGGCTGATTCTGCTGGAAGTACGGATCGGTATGGCTGGTGCCATCGAGCCGGAACGACACCTGCCGCGCCTCGGTGCCGTTGGTCGACAACCGCAACGCGCCGGGAATCGTCTTCCCCGATTCCTGATCGACCGCGGTCAGCACCATGCCGGCCACCAGCGTGCTCAGCTTGGCCGCGTCGCGGCCGTTCAGCGGCAATTCGACAATGCGCTTCTGATCGACGACCTCGCTGAGGACCGACGACGTGACGTCGACCGTCGGCGACTCGCCGGTTACCGTCAGGGTTTCAGAGAGCGAACCGACCTCGATGGCGAAATTCACGGTGAGGTTCTCGTTCGCCTGCAGCAGCAAACCTTTGCGCTGGGATGTCCTGAACCCCTGCAGCTCCGCGGTGATGTCGTAGGTCGTCGGACGCAGCGAGGTGAACGTGTAGCGGCCGTCGACGCCGCTCACGGTATCTCTCGACAACCCGGTCGCGACTTCCTGCGCCTTGACGGTGACGCCTGGGACGACAGCGCCGGTGTTGTCCGTGACGACGCCGTTGATTTGTCCGGTCTGTGCGAGCGCGGGACTGCTGAGCAGCCCGGTGAGGCAAAGTGCGAGGACGATCCGTCGTTTCATACAATCTCCCCAGGCCCGATCGGGCCGCTTGCCGCGGCGACAAAACGGTCTATACTGACTGAAATTTCAGTGAACGGTACATGCGCCAGACCCAGCAGTCAAGTGTTCCGTCGACATCATCCCGCCTGTTCGTGCCGCTGCGTTTGAGCCGGCGCGCAGCGGGCGCGGCCGCGCCCGTCAGCCTGTCGGACCGGGCGTACGCGGCGATTCGGGAGGAAATCCTGCGGGGCCAACTTCGGCCGGGCATGCCCCTGTCGCGCCGCAGGCTCGCCCGCGAGCTCGGGATGAGCGTGCTGCCGGTGACCGACGCGCTGCGGCGGCTGGAAGTCGACGGCCTGGTCGAGAGCCGCGCGCGCGCGGGCACCCGCGTGCGCGTGCCCAGCGACGCCGACATTCACGCCCTCTACGAGCTCCGCGAGGCGCTCGAGACCCAGGCGGCGCGGCTCTTCGCCCGCAAGGCAACGCCGGCCGAGCGGCTGGAGCTCAAGGTGCTCGCCGGTCAAGTGGACACGCTGTTCAGCCGGTTGCCGGCCTGCGACGATCCGGACTTCCGCTTCCGGGTGCACAGCCAGCATGTGCGGTTCCACATGTTCATCGCCCAGCACGCGCGCAGCCGGCTGCTCGGCGAGATGATCGAGCGGAACCACGTATTGATCCTGAACTGGCTGTTCGACGTCGGCGCGCGCCGCACGCCGCTGCCCCGCCACTTTCACACCCGGCTGGTGGATGCGCTGGTGTCGGGCGATCCCAACGCGGCCGACGCCGCGATGCGCGCGCACGTCCAGTACGGCCTGTCGGAGATCTCGGGGAACTTCGACGCGCTGACGGCGTCCGAGTGGCGCGAGCGGAAACCTTCGGTGACGGCGGCGGCCAGCCGGGACAGCGCGAAAGCACGAAAACACAAGTCTTAGCCTCAGACACGCCCCTTCTTGTTTCCGCGAAGCAACGCATCCCGCGTCTTGTTCGTTTTCGAGACGTCTCGCGCCGACCTTCGTCCGCGAGCAGCGGGTGGCCCGCATGCTGGCCGATCAGGGATCACCGCCGCGCAGTAAGGCCGCAAACCAACCACAGAGACACCGAGACACAGAGAGCGAGAGCTGAGATTCGACGGGCGGCGCGAAGCGCCGCATCGTGCGGAGGCGGAACACCGAAAACGAATCGCTCTCGATCCGGTGCGACTCGTTTTCGGCGTTCCGCCTCCGCACGATTGTCGGCCGGCTACGCCGGCCAACCCGTCGAATCGGTCAGCAGCTCGTCTGCGGCCTTCAACCTTCGCGTTCGAAGTCTCTGTGCCTCTGTGCCTCTGTGGCCAATTTCGTGATCGGGATCGCAGCGTGACGCTTAGCGCGCTGGAACTGGCAGGAACTCGGCCGGCGAGAGCGCGCGGCGGGTGAACCGCGCGACGCGGATGGCGCCCTTGAAGTAGTTGACGAGGTTCATGCGGACGCCGACGGAGGTGCGGCCCGCACCTTGCGGATCGAAGTGGATCTCGGCCGCGCCTTCCTGCACACCATTGACGTAGTTTCTGAATTCCCGGCCGTCGTAGACTCCCGCCACGTGATACCACGCGCCCAGCGGGTGAAGACGTTTCGGATCGATCAGGGCCTTGCTGGACGTGCCGCTGTAGACGAAGCTGTCGAAGTACCACTGGTTGTCGACGATGCGGAGCTCGAACAGCATGCGGTTCTCGGTGCCGTTTTCCTGGAGATGCAGCCAGCGCTGCGCTTGCTCCCCGCCGTCGGGCCGAAAGATCGCCTCCCAGGTGTAGGTCGCCGCGCCCGCCAGCGGGTGGACATCGACAACCAGCGCGGAGTCAACGCCGTTGAACTCGACCGCTTTACCCAGCGGCGTGTCGATCAGGCGCGGACTGCCGAGAACCGTCGTCGGGTGGCCGCCGATGGCATCGAGCCGATCGAACGTCCACAGTTCAGGCGTCTGCGCCATCGCCAGGTGACCGCAGATGAGAACCGCCGCCGTTGTCACAGGGAGCACTTTCATGGACGCTCATTTGAAGGCTATCGAAGTTGGTGTCATCGCCTTGACGGTTTCGCCCGTCGGCGTCAGCTTGCCCGTGGCCTGATTGACGTCGAACACGACGATGGTGTCGGTGCCCTGATTCGCGGCGTAGAGCTGGGCGCCGGACGGATCGAGCGCGAAAAACCGCGGCGTGCTGCCCTGCGTCGGTTCCCACCCGACGCTGCTCAACAGGCCGGTCTCGTCGTCGATCGCAAAGATCGCGATGCTGTTGTGGCCACGGTTCGATCCATAGACGAATCTTCCTGACGGCGCGACCACTACCTCGGCGCCGGTGTTGTTGCCGGTGTAGCTGGATGGGGTCGTCGGCAGGATTTGCAGCGGCTTCAGCACGCCCTTGTCCGGCTCGAACTCGTAGGTCGCCATCGTCGAATCGAGCTCGTTGATCACGTACGCGAAGGGCCGCGTCGGATGAAACGCCGCATGACGGGGCGCCGCTCCGGCGCGTGCGGCCACGTGCGGCGGGTCGGCCGGCGTCAGCTTGCCTCGAGCGGCGTCGAGCCGGTAGAGGAAGATGCGATCGAGCCCCTTGTCCGGCACCACGATGTGGCGGCCGGTGCGATCGAACGGACAGTCGTGAGGATGCGCACTCTCCTGCTGCGTCCGGTGCGGACCGGGCTCGCCTTTCATCGTGGCCAGGTCGGCGAGCACGCCAAGCGAGCCGTCCGGGTTGACTGGAAACAACGCGAGGCTGCCGGTCGCGTAATTCGCGAGCGCGAGAAAACGGTCGGTGCCATCGATCGCCAGGTGCACGCCGTTGGTGCCGCCGGTTGGTTGTCGATTCAGCACAGTCAGCCGGCCTGTGCGCTGATCGATCCGGTAGGCCGTAACCTGGGTGCCATCGCCGTGCGCGGAGTAGACGTGCCGACCGGCGCGATCGAGGATGAGAAACGACGGGTCGGCGATGTCCTTCAGCAGCTGAATCAGTGTCCACGTCTGTGTCTTGGGGTTCCGCTGATAGACGCTCAGCCCTTCGCCGCGGCCTCCGTCCTTCGCGGTGAAGCTGCCGACGTACATGAACGCCGGCGCGGCCGCACGCCGATTGGCGTCGGGCGCCTGATGGCCTGGGGCGGAGGCGAGCGGCTGGCGCGCCACGGCTGCCGCGCCGGCCAGTCCCGCCAGAAACGTGCGGCGCTTCATCGTTTCCACGTGAACAGGATCACCGCGAACACCCGGGTCAGTATACCCACTGCCCGGCGCGCATCACTTTGTTGATCGCGATCGTGTTGTTGATGTCGGCCGTCGGGTCGGCATCGAGCAGCAGAGATCCGCCGCCTTGCCCTCGCGAATCGACCCGTACTCCGGATCCTCCGACCTGGTCAGCACGCGCGCTGCATCGAGCGTCGCGGCGCGGATCGCCGCCAGCGGCGCCATGCCCGCCTCGACGAACATCTGGATTTCGCGATGGGTGGCGTGCCCGAAGGGAGTCACTTGCGATGCTTCGGCGCCACAATCGGTTCCGGTGACGACTCGCACACCGGCGTCGGACATCGCCTTGATGAAGGGATAGCTCTGTTCGCGCATCCGCGCCTTCCGCTGCGCGAAATCAGCGGCGGACAGGGTCTGCGCCTTCCGGTCCGCGTCCGCCAGCATCTGCCGGCCTCGTGGATAGAGGGCGTCCTGCAGCACGGGCAGCT
The DNA here is from genome assembly GCA_963792175.1 of uncultured Acidobacteriota bacterium. Lineage (GTDB taxonomy): Bacteria > Acidobacteriota > Vicinamibacteria > Vicinamibacterales > CAVVIG01 > CAWBVG01. The sequence goes on along the minus strand of CAWBVG010000044.1, from coordinate 6,119 downwards.
TGAGGATGTCCGGGTGCTCGTAATAGAACCAGCGCGACTCGATGTTGGCCAGCGTCGGAGCGAAGGTCAGCTTCTTTGCCTTTGCATACGCGATCATCTCGGCGCTGACCGGCTGATCGATCGGATTATGGAGGAAGTCGGTCACGCCCAGGTCGGCGAGCTGGTGCAGGCTGGCGACGTCGGTGACATGCGAGACGACGGATATCCCCTGCTTCATTCCCTCGTCGACAATCGCGGCGATCACATCCGGCGGAAACTTCGGGTCGGTCATCCAGATCTTGATGAAGTCGACCTGCTGCGCCTTCAGGTTCCGGACGTTTGCGCGCGCTTCGTCTGGGGTCGTCGGCTTGAACGTCGGCGCGCCTGGATAGGGACCGCTCACGTTGAAGCCCTGGCCGGCAGTGTAAGCACGCGGCGAAAGGAACGCCTTGCTTCGAGTCTGACGAAACAGCGGAACCGTCTCCGGCTTGTCGTTGCCCGCCGACCGCATCGTCGTCACGCCCCACCGCAGCTGCGCGATCCAGTACCGCTTCATGTCCTCCGGCGGCTGGTTGATATGGCAGTGCACGTCGACCAGTCCCGGCAGGAGGACCTTGCCGCGGGCGTCCACGCTCTCGACGCCGTTCGGAACAGCAACACGCGCACGAGGTCCCGCGCGACGAATCCGATCGCCTTCAACGACGACCACGGAATCGTCGAGGGGCGCACCGCCGGTGCCGTCGATGAGGCGTGCGCCGACAATGGCGATCGGGCCCGATGCACGCACGGGCGCCGGTTGACTGGCGAGAGAAACAGAGAGCGCAATCGCGCTCAGAACAGCGACAGAGCAGGAAACTGCAAAACGCACGGCGACATCTTACACGCGTCCAGCGACACGAGCGTTCGTGGACCGAAGCCTTCCGCGACTATCAGCGGATGGCCTCCGGCCATTTCCCGTTCGCCATCGGCTCGGACTTCAGAGCCGCCGGGTCGATGACGACGTGCTTGATGCGCTGCCGCTGCCAGGTGTAGGTGATGTGCACGAGGCCATCCGACGTCTGAATAACCGCCGGGTATGAGTATTCGCCCGGCTCGCTCTCGAGCACGAGCGCCGCCTGCCAGGTTTTGCCGTCGAGCGACAGAGCGACGTTGAGCGGCGACCGGCCACGATCGGTGTGGTTGTACACGATCAACTGGCGTCCGTCGCGCAACGTCACTGCGTCGATCCCCGAGTTCGGATTCGGCAGCGCGGCCAGCGTCATCGGCGTCCAGGTTTTTCCGGCGTCGGCCGACCAGGTTTCGAACACGCGTCCCGAACGGGTGCGGCCGACCGCCTCCAGCCGCCCACCGGGCTGGAGGAGGATGCTCGGTTGGATCGCGTCGATGTCGCGGCCGTCAGCGAGACCGCCCGCCGACGACGTGGTCCAGGTGCGGCCACCGTCTACGCTGCGCTCGAAGTGCACGCGCCAGCGGCTCGGACGATCGGGGGATTCGGTACTGCTGGGCGCGAGAATGACGCCGTCGGCAAGCCGCACGGGTTTGTTCTTGATCGGCCCGAGAATGGCGTCCGGCAGCCGGACCGCCTCGCTCCAGGTGTGCCCGTCATCACGAGACGTCCGCACCATTCCCCACCAGGTTTGCGGCGACGGGCCGACCTTGTAGAACAGAGCGAGTGAAGCATCGGGCATCCGGAACAGCACCGGATTCCAGCAGGGGTGCCGGGTGCCATCGGCCTGGACGCCTGTTGCAACCTCAATCGGAGTGGTCCACCCGGCCTCCGCCGTTTCGGGGCTTCGGCCCGCCTCCGCGGTAGAACCGCCTCGGCCCGCCTCCGCGGCCAGGCCGCTTCGGCGAGGCAGGCTGCCGAGGCGCCGCGAGACCCAGATGCCGACGTCGGCCGCGCCTTCGCGCGTTCCGCCAAACCATGCGGCGGCGAGTCCTTCCCGGGTCTCCACGATCGTCGACGCGTGCGCGCTGGCAAACGGCGCGCGCTCGAACACGAACTCCGACACCGTGCCACCTCGGGCCGGCTCCAGGCCGCTTTTCCTGATCGCGCCGTCGGCGGCTGGAGACGCCAGGAACTCGAGGAGCGCTGTGGCGGCGGCGGAAGCCCGCGCGCCCACGACGATCCCTGCGGCAAATACGGTCACGCGCTGAGCCTCCCTTGGCAACGGCCCGACGTAATCGATGCCCGCGACCGGCAGTAGCTCGCTGATCTGCTGGAAGGCGATCTCGGCTTCGCCGCGCGCGACGAGCGCGCCGGCGGGTCCGCTGTCGACCATTCTGCTCTTGGCGCGAATCGCGTCGGTGATGCCGAGCCGGGGAAACAGCTCCGAAAAGAAGTAGACGCCGCTCGCGCTCGATGAGAACGCGATCGATCGTGCCGCCATCACTGTCTTCGTGAACGCCTCGAGCGTGCTGATGTCGGGCTTCGGTGCGCCGGATCGCACCGCCATGCCGATGCTCGAGCGAACGAGGTCGAGGCGGCTGCCAGGGGCGACCTTGCCGTCCGCGATCAGTCCGTCGAGCGCCGACGCCGCGAGGATCACGACGTCAATCGGATCGCCGCGCCGCAGCCGATTGGGAATCGCGTCAGGCGAGCTGCCCATCGACGGGCCGAACGCCGTCACGACCTTGTGGCCGGTTGCGCGCTCGAATTGCGGAACGAGTTCCAGATACGCCGCGGTAAAGGCGCCAGAGGTGACGACCTTGATCTCGTCGGCCGTGGCAGCGGCGGCCACGAGCAGACCGGCGAGAACCAGAACGGCGAGGCGTCGAGGCGCGCGTATCATGCCCGGTGATTCGGCGAGACCTTATCACGAACCGGAACGCGGTCTAACGTGGAAGTCCGGCGACGTCCGTCCGCACCTTGTAGAGCGTCTTGCCGGCCGTCACGTACAGCGTCTTCATGTCCGGACCGCCGAACGCGTTGTTGGTGATGAAGTCTTCGGGAATCGGGATGAACTTGAGCAGCTTGCCCTGAGGCGAGATCACATAGACGCCGGTTTTGGTGTCGAGCGTTTCCGAGGTTCCTCGCAGCTGGTTCATACCGGCGGACGCATACAGGTTGCCCTGCGTGTCGATGCTCATGCCGTCGGCGCTGCGCCCGGGAGAGAAGTTGTAGTGCACCCGCATGTTGCCGACCGTCCCGTCGGGACGCAGGTCGTAGGCGCGAATCATGCGGGCGCCGCCCGCTGCGCCGTTCGCCTCGATCAGATACAACTGTTTGTCGTCCGGTGAAATCTGAATGCCGTTCGGGCGCTGGATGTCAGGGGTCGTGAGAATGCGCGTGAGCTGGCCGGGACCGTCAATCCGGTAGACGGCTCCTCCCGTCAGATCGGTAAAGTACAGACGGCCTTTGCCGTCGATCGTCACATCGTTCGGGCCGACGAACGGCTTGCCCTGGTAGTTGTCAGCGAGGACCTCCACCTTTCCCGTCTGCAGGTCCGTGCGCGTCACCTGCGGCTTGTTCTTGATCAGCACCCCGGTCCGCTGCGATTCGGCCCCTTCACAGGCGACGAGACGGCCCTGCGGGTCGATCAGCAAACCATTCGCCCCGTTGCTGTTCTCGCGAAACGTGGTCAGGACGCCTTTGGCGCTCAGTTTCATGATGCGCTGCGTCACCATCTCGGTGAAGTAGACGTTCCCGTCCCGATCGACCGTTGGGCCTTCGGTGAAGGCGACGGCGATGGCGATTTCCGGCTGCTGCGCGCTCACGGAAAGCGGGACGATCGCGCCGACGATGGCGATCGCCGCGACGCCGACGTTCAGGAGACGATGAGTCATGGAGGCCTCCATCAGCTCAAGACGCGAATACGGTGTGCCTCGCTGTCGCCGACGTAGAGGATGCCGCCGGCGGCAAGGACACCGTGCGGCCTGGACAATGCGCACTGCAGCGGATCCGGCTCCGGACCGTCACCCCGACGGCCGGTGCCGAGCACCGTCGTGATGATGCCGCTGCCGAGGTCGATTCGTCGAACGACGTGGTTTTCGGTGTCCGCCACGTAGACGCTGCCGCTGGCGCAGGCCAGCCCTTTTGGACCGGCCAACGCCGCGCGCGGGCCGGGGCCGCCGTCACCGGAGTAGCCCTGCTGACCCGTGCCCGCGACGTGACGAATGCGACCGCTGTCGCGATCGATGCGGTAGATGGCGTTCCCTTCGCGAAGCGCGAGGAACAGGTGACCATCCGCGTCGACGGCAATGGTTCGCGGCCCGTTCAACGGTGTGCCGCTCAGCGGTGCGCCGTCAGGCGTCGGCTGCCGTTCGCCGGTGCCACCGAACGTCTCGATCCGAGCTGTCGAGAGATCGACGCTCCGGATTCGATGATTGCCAATGTCGCAGATCAGCAGGTGCCCTTTCGAATCGATGGCGATGCTGTGAGGCTGGCGCAGCTGCGCGCTCGCCGCCGGCCCGCCGTCACCCGAGAACCCGGCGACGCCCGTACCCGCGAACGTCGAGATGATACCGGTCCGGCCATCGACTTTCCGGATGACATGGTTGTCGCGCTCGGCGATGTACAGATGACCGGCCGCGTCGAACTGAATTTCATGCGGCATGTTCAGCGATGCCGCCGTCGCCGGACCGCCATCGCCGCTGTAGGCCTTCCGGCCGTCGCCCGCGATCGTCCTGGTCTGACGCGAAACCGGATCGAGGCGACGGATCCGCTGATTGTCCAAATCGCAGAAGTACAGCGCCCGATCGGGCCCGATCACCAAGCCGTACGGGTTGTTGACTTCGCGATCGGAGTAGCCCGGCGAACCCGTGCCGATGAGGGTCGAGACCGACGCCCCTGCCGGCGTGCGCCCGCAGCGCGCTGAGAGCGACCAATCCGGCTTTGAGCGCCTCGCGACGGTTCATCACGCGGAATCCTACTCGTCCGGCTCCGCGACGGCCACTGCGCCGCTGCGGCTCTTCGGCGGTGACCGGCGTGGCACCGGTCGCCACGCATAAGGATCGCTCCGTCGTCCTCCAGGCGGTCGATGCCCACGCCGAAGTCCCAGGAACCTCAAAAGGCGCTCGAATAATCTCCGCTCCACGAACATATCGACGTACGGAGTGAACATCTACGCTCGAGTTGCAGGCTTGGACAGCGCGGCCGCGTGCGAACCCGCCCTTTCGTTTTCCGGAGCCTGGTTGTAGGCGTCCGACTTGCCTGGAGGGATGCTGAGGTACCTCCAGTGGTCGCCGCGCAACGATTTCGCGATGTACCACGATCTGGCCCACGTGGTAGCTGGAGTGCGCGAGCGAGCGCTGCAGCGCCTCGATGACCTCCAGCGGCTGACGACGAATGGTGACGGTACGGTGCAGCTGATCGTCTGAGAGCGCCGACAATGCCTCCAGCAGCACGTCCCATCCCTCGTTCCAGTTCGCAAACAGGGTTGCCTTGGACACGGTTCGAGGCTGGAACTCCTCTTCGCGTTGCCGCCACGGCTTCTCCCCATCAGCGGTCAGGAATTCCGTGAAACGTGAGCGGAAGTTTCCAGAAAGGTGCCAGCAGATGACGGCGATGGAATTTCCGCCGTTCGGTCCCTCCGCCGACAGCTCGGCGTCGCTCAGTTGATCGATCGCCGCCTCGGCGAGCGCTTTGTACCGAACATACTCGGCCCGAATGGAGTCAACGATGCTGGTCATCTCATGCCCGGATCGAAGCGAGGGCGAACGGCTGGGGCAAGTGATACGGCGATTGGCAGCCCGACGAACGGCGCGTGGCCGACAAACTGCACCCACCAGCGGATGTTGATCGTCGGCGGCCGATGGACGAGCAATGGAATGATCGCCAGCGACATCGCCATCCAGACGACTGGTCCGTACAGGGAGGCCGCCGTGACGACCCCAGACCTTCTTCTGAGCAGGGTCCGGATCCAGGCCGAGCGCGTGGCGAGCAGCAGGAACACGGCCGACCAGCCGAACGCCACGCCGAGATGCATGAGGACACCGATCGCCGCTGTGCGTGTTCCACCATCGAGTGCTGACGGACCGAGCAGCACGCTTGCCACGCCTTGAAAGAGGCGCGTCACCGTCGAGTGATAGAACGCCACGCTCAGCACACTGGAGAACAGGCCATCGACGATCGCGGTCACGAAACCCGCGAGCGCAAACCGTGAGAGAGTGCGGTCCATCACGACGTCTGGTTCAAAGTC
>CAWBVG010000043.1:0-110146 GCA_963792175.1 uncultured Acidobacteriota bacterium | reverse complement strand
ATGCATCGAAGACCCAGATGCCCGACTTGAACCCCAGGAGCGCCCAGTTGCCCTTCGCGTCGCTTTTCGTCGCGAACGTGCGTTGGCCCAGGTAGGCGCCGCCGGCGAAGCCGAACAGCGCTTCGACGCGCACGTCGGCGTCTTTGATGACGTCGCCGCGATCGCTGAGGACCCTGCCGGAGAGACGATCGAGCGGTTGAGCGAGAAGGGCAGGAATGGCGAGAAGGGCAGGCTTGCCCACCGAAGCGCGACGCGCGAAGGTGGGAAGGGCAGGAAGGGCAAGAACGGAAAGAATCGCGCACACGAGCAGTGTCATTCCGATCTTTCCGATCTTTCCCCTCCCGCCCATTCAGCCCCTCCCGCCTCAGTGCGACGCGGCCGTTCCGCGACCGCGGATGACCACGCCTGGCCGCTCTCCAGTATGCCGGCCGTTGTCGAGGACGACGCGGCCGTTGACGATGACGGTCGGGATGCCGAGCGGATACTGAAACGGATCGGTGAAGGTTGCGCGATCGATGACCGTCGCCGGATCGAAGATCACGAGGTCCGCCGCCAGCCCGTCCTTGATCAGCCCGCGATCCGTGATGTGCAGCTGCTTCGCGGTCAGGCCGCTCATCTTGTGGACGGCCTGTTCCAGCGGAATCACTTTTTCCTCGCGAACGTACTTGCCCAGCACGCGCGGGAACGTCCCGAAGTTGCGCGGGTGCGGAACGCCGTTGCGCAGCGGCCCGCTGGTCGCCAGCGCCGAGCCGTCGGATCCGACCGACACCCACGGCTGCTTCATCGCGAGCTTCAGATCGTTTTCGTCGATGATGAACCAGACGCAGCTGACGCTGCCGCGGTTGCGCGATGAGGATTTCGAAGACGAAGTCGTACGGATCCTTCCCGGCGGCCTTCGCCGCTTCGTCGATGCGCATCCCTTCGTATTTCTTGTAGCCGACGCCTCTGCGAATCGACGCCAGCTGAACGTTGTGCCAGGTGCCGGCGGAGATGAGGCGGTTCTCCCACGTCGGGTGCGGGTCGTCCATCTCCTTGCGAATCTTCGCGCGCGTCTCCGGATCTTTCAGCCGCTCGGCCAGCTTCGCGCCGCCGCCTTCGTGCGCCCACGGCGGCATGGTCTGTGAGAGTCCGGTGCTGCTGGCGACGTACGGGTACTGGTCGGCGGAGAACTCGACGCCGCGCTTCTGCGCGGCCTCGACCAGCGCGATCACCTCTTTCATCCGGCCGAAGTTCCTCGCGCCGGTCACCTTCAGGTGGAAGACGTGGACGGGGATGCGCGCCTGCTCGCCGATCGCGATCGCCTCCTCGATGCCTTCGCTTGCAGCTTCTCGCCGTCGTAGCGCAGGTGCGACGCGTAGAAGCCGCCGGCGGCGCTGGCGGGCCGCGCCAGCGCGACGAGCTCGTCGGTCTTGGCGTAGGCGTTCGGCGAGTAGATCAGTCCGGTGGACACGCCGTAGGCGCCCTGCTTCATGGCGTCAGCGACGAGCCGCGACATCTGCTCCAGCTCGGTCGTCTTCGGCGCGCGTTCGTCGTTGCCCATCACGTACTCGCGCACCTGGCCGAGCCCGACGTACGACAGCAGGTTGACCGCCGTCTTCGACCGCTCGATGGCGGCGAAGTAGCCGGCAAAGTCGCTCCAGCTTCGCTCGGCGGTCGGTTTCTGAGGCGCGACCGACCCGCTTTCGCCGATCACTTCGGTCGTGACGCCCTGGCGGATCTTGCTCTCCGCGTTGCCGTCGACGAGCAGCGAGAAGTCCGAATGCGAATGCGGATCGATGAAGCCGGGCGCCACCACCTTCCCGCCCGCGTCGATCGTTCGCGTCGCGGCGCCGCTGACCCGGCCGACACCCGCGATGCGTCCGTCGCGAACCGCCACCGAGCCGGTGACCGACGGTCCGCCGGTGCCATCAACGATGCGAGCGTTGGTGATGAGGAGGTCGAAGGGCCGGCCGGGCTGCTGCGCGGCCGCGAGCAGCGCGAGGCTCGCCGCCGCGACCAGCAGCGAAGAACGAGTATCTTCACGCGGCCGAATTACAGCCTTCAGCCGTGACCGTACATGCCGCATCCAACGCTTTAGCACGAGACCGAAGACTACGCAGATCACGAATCAACGCTCCGTCAAAAGCTTCTTCGTGAGCTTCGTATTTCTTCGTGGCTCCGTGATCATCCGCTGCTACGCGAGCGCGCGCGCGGCCTCGCGCGCGTAGTAGGTGATGATGATGTCCGCGCCGGCGCGCCGAATCGAGGTCAGCGTCTCGAGCATGGCGCGCGGCTCGTCGATCCAGCCGTTTCGCGCCGCCGCCTTCAGCATCGCGTACTCGCCGCTGACGTGATACGCCGCGGTCGGATAGGCGAATCTCTCCTTCACGCGCGCGATGACGTCGAGATAGGTCATCGCCGGTTTCACCATGATGATGTCGGCTCCCTCCGCGATGTCCTGCTCGACTTCGCGCAGCGCTTCGGCGGCGTTGGCCGGGTCCATCTGGTGGGATCGCCGGTCGCCGAATGCCGGCGCCGACGCCGCGGCCTCGCGAAACGGTCCGTAGAACGCGGAACAGTACTTCGCCGCGTAGGCCATGATCGCGGTCTGCTCGAAGCCGCGCTCGTCGAGCGCCTGACGAATCGCGCCGACCCGGCCGTCCATCATGTCCGAGGGCGCCACGATGTCGGCGCCGGCGGCGGCGTGCGAGATGGCGGTGCGGACCAGTTGATCGACGGTCGCGTCGTTCACGATCTCGCCGTCGATCACGATGCCGCAATGCCCGTGGTCCGTGTACTCGCAGAGGCAGACGTCGGTGATCACGAGCAGGTCGGGCAGCTGACGCTTGATGGCGCGGATCGCCGACTGCACCGGCGCTTCGGGATCGTAGGCGTGCGATCCGATGTTGTCCTTGTCGTCGGGAATGCCGAAGAGCAGGACGCTGTGGATGCCGTCGGCCTGCGCCGCCGCGGCTTCCTTGACCGCTTCATCGACCGACAGGTTGCAGACGCCCGGCATCGAGGGCACTTCGCGGCGGACGCCCTCGCCCTCGCAGACGAACAACGGCAGCACGAACATCTCGGGCGAGAGCCGCGTCTCGCGCACCAGCGCGCGCATCGACGGCGAGCGCCGCAGCCGCCGCAGCCGGCGCGTCAGCTTCAACGATGTCTGCGTGTGGATGGAAGGCATGTCCCCTCAGGTGGTGGAAAAGTGTTTCACGATCGCGTCGATCAGCGCCGGAACCGTGTAGCTGGCCGGCATGATCGTCGTCGGGATGTTGCACTGCGCGGCGGCTTCCGCGGTGACCGGACCGATGGCCGCGACGACCGTCGTGCGCAGCAGATCGGCCGCCGGCTCGGCGCCCAGCACCCGGACGAAGTTGCGGACCGCGGACGGGCTCGTGAACGTCACCACGTCGATCCGCCGCTCCAGCAGCATCCGGTAGATGTCGGGCTCGCCTTCGCGCTCCGACTCGACGATGACCGTTCGGTAGGCGACCACCTCCGTGACGTCGGCGCCCTGTTTGCGCAGTTCGTCGGCGACCAGATCGCGTCCGATGTCGGCGCGCGGCAGCAGCACCTTGCGGCCCCGCAGGTCGCCGGTTCCGATCATCGCTCGCACCACCGCCTCCGCGCGGTATTCCGCCGGCGTCAGATCGACCTTCAGTCCGTGGCGCGCGAGTCGCTCGGCCGTCGCGGGTCCGACGACGCAGAGCCGCACGCCTTTCAGTTCGCGCAGGTCCTGCGGACCCGCGAGCAGCCGATCGACGAAGGCGTCGACGGCGTTCGCGCTCGAGAACACGATCCAGTCGAATTCCGCCGGCATGCGCGCAGGCGTCATCGAGCGGGCCGTAGTCGTCCGGCGGCAGGATGCGGATCATCGGGGCTTCGATCGCGTCGGCGCCCATCGCTTCCAGCCCCTCGACGAGTCCGCCGGACTGCTCCCGCGGCCGCGTGACCAGGATGCGCTTGCCGAAGAGGGGACGCGAGTCGAACCACCGCAGGTGTTCGCGCAGCGCCGCGACGCGCCCGACCACGAGAATCGCGGGGCGGCGATCGGTCGACTGTTTGACGGCCGCGACCAGCTCCTCGATCGTGCCGACGATCGTTTCCTGCGTCGGCAACGTCCCGTCGTAGACGATGGCCGCCGCATCTTCAGGCGGGCGGCCGTGCGAGATGAGCGCCGCCAGCATCTGCGGCAGCTGCTGCGGGCCGGCGTAGCAGACGATGGTGCCGTCGAGGTGCGCGAGGCTCGTCCAGTCGACCGACGTCGGCGCCTTGCCGTCGTCTTCGTGGCCGCGCACGAAGGTCAGCGTGTCGCCGCCGCCGGGGTATGTCGTCGGGATGCCCGCGTAGCTGGGGACAGCCACGCCGGCCGGGATGCCCGGCACCACCTCGAAGCGCACGCCCTGTTCGTGCAGGAAGAGCGCTTCGGGCCCGCCGCGATCGAACACGAACGGATCGCCCCATTTCAGACGCGCAACCGTCTTGCCCTCGCGGGCCTTTTCCGCCAGCAGGTAGCAGATCGCTTCCTGTTCGAGCGGCTGCGGCGCGGCGAGGCCGACGTCGATCTTTTCGGCGTCCGGACGCGCGTGACGCAGCAGACGCGCCGGCACGATGTGATCGTAGAGGACGACATCCGCCGCCGCGAGGTACTGCAGTCCCCGCACGGTCATCAATCCGGGATCCCCGGGGCCGGCGCCGATTAAGTAGACGATAGACATCAGAAGTCTTCAGTCGTCAGTCATCAGTCGTCAGTCGTCAGTCGTCAGTCTTCAGTCGTCGACTCGGTCGTCAGCTCAGTCTGGTCTGAAGACCGTACTGGCTGGACTGCACGACTCGCGACTGATGACTGACGACGGACGACTGACGACTACGGTTGTATCCCTTCCACCGCCCCCTGCGCCCGGCTCGCCTCAGCGAGAATCTCGTCGGCGCCGTCGGCGATCAACTGTGCGCCGAGTCGTGCGCCGAGGTCGGCGGCCTCCGCGCGCGGGCCGTGCGCGTGCCCGCGGACCGCGCGGCTTCCGTCCAGCGCCACGACCACCGCCACGAGCGACAGCGTTTCGCCCGTCCGCGGGCGACGCCAGCGCTCCCACGGGCGTCTGACAACCGCCGCCGAGCGCCTGCACCAAGGCCCGTTCGGCCGTCAGCGCCGCCGCTGACCCTTCGTCGTTGATCGTACCGAGCAGGCGTTGCAACGGCGTGTCGGCCGCGCGGACCTCGACGGCCACGATCCCTTGTCCGGGCGCCGGCACGCAGACCTCAACCGGAAGCGCGAACGAGATGCGCGCGGCGAATCCCAGGCGGCGCAGGCCGGCCGCCGCCAGCACCAGAGCATGATGCGCGCCTTCATCGAGCTTGCGCAACCGCGTATCCAGATTGCCGCGAATCGGCTGGAACGCGGCGCCGGGGAACAGTCGCGTCAGCTGGGCAATACGCCGGACGCTGCCGGTGCCGATCGATGGCGACCTCCCGAGCCGAGCCACCAGATCCTCGATCGTCGCCGTGGGCCCCTCGCGCTCGGCCATCGCGGGTAATACGACGGCGTCGGCCGGATCTTCTCGCGGCAGGACGGCGCCGATCGCAAGGCCGTCCGGCAGCACCGCCGGCATGTCCTTGCTGCTGTGCACCGCGAGATCGATCTCGTCGCGAAGAAGGGCGTCCTCGATTTCCTTGACGAACAGCCGCTTGCCGCCGACCTCGGACAACGGCGCGTCGTGCAGGCGATCGCCGGTCGTGCGGATGACCACGATCCGGCAGGGCGGCCCGCCGGCGGCGGCGATGCGCGCCGCCACGGTATTCGCCTGCCACAGCGCGAGCTGGCTGCCTCGAGTGCCGAGTCGAAGTTCCTGATCCACGGCGTCAGCGTGGCGATCGGGAACGATTGCGAGGGAACGCCTCGACTTTGCCTCCCCGAGGCTCCGCCGGGCTGCGTGCCGCGCGCGGCGGTCGGCTCGGCGAGGTCGAACAGACGCGACAGCGCCTCGGCGTAGGCCTCGACGGTGTCCGAATCGCCGATCGACTTCAGCTGCTCGGTCGGCGTGAGCAGCAGCTTCTCGACAATCAGATGCGTGATTTCGTCCACGCGCGCACGGGCGTCGGGCGTCAGCGTCGACAGCTTGAAGTCCAGCCGCTCGAGCTCGGCCCGGCGGATGTCTTCGAACCGCTGGCGGAGCGCGACGACGGTGGGAATCGCGCCGCGCGATCGGAACCACGCGCCGAACCGCTCGACTTCTTCGCCGACAATCGCTTCGGCGCGCGCGACCTCGCTCGAGCGGCGCGCCAGGTTCTCGCGCACGGTCGCCTGGAGATCGTCGATGTTGTAGAGAAAGACCTGCTCGATTTCTCCCGCCGCCGGATCGACGTCGCGCGGCACGGCGATATCGATGATGAACAGCGGCCGGTTCCTTCGCGGGCGCATCACCGCTTCGACGTGGGACCGGGTCAGGATCGGCGTCGCGGCGCCGGTGGCGGTGATGACGATGTCGGCCGCGCCGAGCACCGTGTCCAGCTCGTCCCAGGGGGACGCGCTGGCGCCGCCGATGGCTTCCGCCGTTCTCGCGGCGTGCGCCATGGTCCGGCTGACGATCGTCACCGCGTGGACGCCGTGCGATTTCATGTGCAGCGCGGTGAGCTTGCCCATCTCGCCGGCGCCGACCACCGCGACGCTCCGCCCGCGCAGATCGCCGAAGATCTTCTTCGCGAGCGACGCCGCGGCATAGCTGACGGAGACCGCTCCCGAGCCGAGTCCGGTTTCCGTGCGGACGCGTTTGCCGACGGCGAACGACGAGTGGAAGAGGCGATTCAGCACCGGGCCGACCGTCTGCGCTTCGGCGGCCGCCGTGTGCGCGTCCTTCACCTGGCCGAGGATCTGCGGCTCGCCGACGACCAGCGAGTCGAGCCCGCCGGCGACACGGAACAGATGCCGCGCCGCGTCCAGGCCGTGGACGTCGTAGACGTGCGGAGCGAGATCCGATGCCTGAACGCCGTGGAACTCCGACAGAAACGCGACGAGATCCGCCCGCGTTGCCGCGGCATCGTCGCAGGCGACGTAGAGCTCCGCACGATTGCAGGTCGACACCACGACCGCTTCGCGCGTCGATCCGCGACCGGCCACGGACCGCAGCGCGTCAGTCACACCCCGCACCTGGAAGTCCACCCGCTCGCGCAGGTCGACCGGCGCCGTCCGGTGACTGATTCCGACCAGCAGCAGATTCATCTGGTGATCGGGTGATCTGGTGATTGAGTGATTGTTGCGGGATTGGGTCATTGAGGGATTGATTGATTGGAAATCATTAAACCGCCCAATCTGTCAATCACCGACGATCACCCAATCACCAGATCACTCGATCACCAGATCCTCCGTTCAGAAATTGTGGCTCTTCGTCAGGAAATAGCTGATCGGCACGAAATTCAACAGCACGATCGCGAACCCGAGCGCCGAGAGATAGGCCGCACGACGCCCGCCCCACCCGATCCGCCGCGCCGCGAACAGCTCGAACGAATACACGAACCAGCACACCAGGGCGACGAAGATCTTGGGATCCTGCAGCGACATCGCCTGCACCCGCGGATCGCCCGCCGCGTAGCCGCCGCGCGCCTGCAGCGCCCAGATCGCGCCGACGATCATGCCAATCGTCAGAAACACCCAGCCGATCACGATGGCGCGCTGGTTCATCCGGTCCAGCACCTGCAGCGACGGCAGCCGCGCGTAGAAAAACCCGAGGTGCTTCGCCTTGATCTCCTTGAACAGCAGCACGTAGGTGATGCCGATCACGCAGGCGAGCGCGAAGCTCGCGTAGGCGAAGAGCAGCGACGACACGTGCACACCGAAGAGCGGACCCTGCAGGACGGCGGCGCGGTCTTCCACGCCGGGTCTGATGGCTGGAATCGCCTGCAGCGCAACCAGCAGCGGCAGAATGAAGACGCCCATCGCCCGTTCGTCGGTCGTCATCTCCGTGTAGAGATAGGCGAGCGCGAGCAGCCAGACGAACGTCGAGATGGCCGATGTCGCACCGCCCACCGGCACGTGTCCCGCTTCCATCGTCTGCATGCCGATGACGAAGGTGTGGGCGAGCGCGGCCGCAATCAGGAGCGTGCTCGCGGATCGGCCGACGATCGGGTTGCGCTGCGCGAAATGCCACGCGTAGGCCACGAGCGCTCCCGCATAGAGCGCCAGCGGTACCGCGTTGATCATGAGCGCGGTGTCGGGGCGAAGTACCCGAGCTTGGTGCGCGCGGTGAGATTCGGACGCGTGGCCCGGACCACCACGCGCCGCCAGCTTCCGTCACGCTTCGGGTTCTTCGAGGTGTAGCCCACGGTGTACTGGCTCGACAGCTCGTCGGAAATCTGTCCGTAGATGCCGGCGAGATCGGAGAGCTGGTTCGGGAAGAACGACCGTCCGCCGGTTTCCTGGGAGAACTGCCGCATCACGAATTCGGCTTCCTTGAAACCCTTGGCCGAGACGCCCGATGTGCCTTCGCCCGCGCGAAGCCCGATTGAATAAATCGCGGTCTCGGACCGTTTCGCGAGATCCAGCACTTCCTCGAACGGCAGCAGGCTCGAGGTGTCCTCGCCGTCCGACAGCACGACGATGGCCTGACGGCGAATCTCGTCGCTGCTCTTCGCGACGACCTTCTTCAGATCCTTGAGCGCGATATAGACGGCGTTGTACAACGACGTCGACCCGCCGGCCGACGTCTTGCGGATCGCCTGTTCGAGCTCGACCAGGCTATTGGAAAAGCTCTGGAGGACGACGACCCGGCTGTCGAAGTCCACCACTTCCGCGAGGTCCTGCGGCCGGAGCCGCTTGGCGAAGCCGATGGCCGCCTCCTGCGCGGTCGGCAGCTTGTTCTCCATGCTCGCGCTGGTGTCGATCAGGAGCGCGAGCGCGATCGGGAGGTTCGTGCGGGTGAAGAACGTGACGTCCTGCTTGACGCCGTCTTCGAAGACCGCGAAGTCCTGGGCGCTCAGGTCGGTCACGTATTTCCCCGTGCCCTCGGTGACGGTCACGTTGAGCGACACGAGATCGACCGCGCTGCGAAACGGGGTCTGCGGCGGCTGGCCAGCCGGCGGCGGCGGTTGCTGCTGGGCGCGGCCGATCTGGACGGTGGCGGCGATGAAGCCGGCGCCGACGAGTGCGAGGCGCCAATGAAAACGGCGAAGCGCTGGATGAATCACGGAACCCTACTTGTTCTTGGTCTCTTTACGACTTGTTCTTGGTCTCTCTGACCAACGTGCCGCGCGCGGTCAATCCCGGCTTGTTCGTCGAGACCGCGAACCGCTCCGGCGGGATGAGCGACTGCGGCCGCGCGTAAGTGACCTTGTACTGGTGCATCAGCTGATCCGCGAGCTGCTTGAGCCGCATGTCGAGCCCTTCGACGGCGAGGATGTCCATCCGCGCGCCGCCCGTGACGCGCGGCCCCTCGTCGAGCACCATGTTGCGCTCGCGGGCCTCGGAGCTGAGGCTGCTGGACGGGCGTCCGATGACGAGGGCGTTGAACGCCGCGCCGGTCGCCTTGAGCGGTTCGATGACCTGGTCGTGCTGGCGGTTGCTGAACTCGGGCCCTTCGGCGGTGAGCGCGACGATGACCGGACGCATCGCCTCGCGCTTCTTGAATCCCTGGCAGACCTCGGGAATCCCGTCCAGCAGATACGCCCCGGTGTCGCGGACCGACCAGATGCGATCGATGCCCTTCTGGAGGGCAGCTCGGCTGGTGGTGTAGTCGGCGAGGACGGTTGGCCGTTCGCCGATCGCGATAATCGAGACCTGGTTCTTCTGCCCTTCGAGCCCGTCGGTGAGCGCCCCGACGAACGATGGCAGCGCCGTTC
Organism: uncultured Acidobacteriota bacterium; assembly: GCA_963792175.1. GTDB lineage: Bacteria > Acidobacteriota > Vicinamibacteria > Vicinamibacterales > CAVVIG01 > CAWBVG01. Next base: position 100,333 of record CAWBVG010000043.1, on the reverse strand, counting down.
TCATATGAGAGATGTTGTTGCGCGCGGCGGTGCTGTTGTCGACGAGAATCGCGATCTGCATCGGGTCCAGCGCCGGTTCGACGTGGAGGACTTCGCGCGCGACGTTGTCTTCGCGGATGATGAAGTTGGCGACGTCGAGGTCCATCACCGGCGCGCCCGCGTCGTTGACGACGCTGACGTACATGGCCTTCCGCGCGGCCTGGGCCGACAGGCGTCCCGGCCACGTCACGGCAAGGGCCGCGACGACGAGGGCGCCGAGCAAAAGGCGAGCTGTAGTCATTTCGTCAGTATAGGTCAAAAAGGTTTTGAATTCTGTAAGTTGCGGGGAATTTGACACCCCTCAGGTCGCGTGCTATAAACCAACGGCTTTTCCGTCGCGATTGTTCTCGCGCGACCCATCATCCCAATGCTTTCAGCCTACATCCCCATCGCCATTTTCGTCGCCGTTGCGACCGGCTTCGCGCTGTTCACGCTGGTTTTTTCGAGCCTGTTGCATTCGGAGAAGTACAACAAGGTGAAGCTCGAGCCCTACGAGTGCGGCATCGAGCCGGTCACGGACGCCCGCGACCGCTACAGCATCCGCTACTACCTGGTGGCGATGCTCTTCGTTATTTTCGACGTCGAGACGGTCTTCATGTTTCCGTGGGCCGTGATCTTCAACAAGCTGTTGTTGTTCGGCCTCATCGAAATGCTCGTGTTCATCTTCATTCTGGTCGTCGGCTACTACTACGCCTGGCAAAAGGGCGCGCTGGAATGGGCGTAAGTGGCTGAAGCACCTCCGCCGTCTGATAACAAGCCGCCGGCCCCCGCGGCTCAGCCACCGTCGGCTGACGAACCGGCTGCTGCAACGGCTGTGCCCGCCTCCGCCGCTGATGCGGCTACGGCGGACAAGCCCGCCTCCGCCGCTGATGCGCCTTCGGTGGGCAAGCCCGCGACCGATCAGCGACGCCGGCGACACCTGCGGCGAGCGCGGCGGCGAAGCCGGCCGCCCCTGCGCCGGCAGCTGCCGGAGCGGCAAAGCCCGCCGCCGCAGCTACCGCCGCTACGGCAGCCAAGCCCGCCGCAGCGGCCCCAAAGCCGGCGGCTGCGCATCCGCCGGTCGCGGCGCCGCCAAGCGGCCCTACCGACCCGCCGCCACCGGCCGGTGTCGAGCCCCCGGCGTTTATTGCTTCGCTACAGGCGGCGATTCCAGGCAGCGTCTCGCAGATCAGCTACTTCGTCGGCGACTGGACGATCATCGTGCCGGTGGCACAGATCGCCGCCGTCACACGGCACCTGCGCGACGCGCCGGACGCGGCGTTCGATTTCTGCTCCGACGTGACGGCCAGCGACTGGCCGCCGCGCAAGGAGGCGCGCTTCGATGTCGTGTACCTGTCTCTACTCGACCAGGCTGCGACATCGAATCCGCGTGAAGGTCAGGGTCGCGGAGGATCAGCCGATTCCGTCCGCGACGCCCGTGTGGCCGGCGGCCGACTGGCTGGAGCGCGAGGTGTGGGATCTCTTTGGCGTGAATTTCACGGGACACCCGGATCGCCGGCGGATTCTGATGCCGGAGGACTGGCAGGGGTTTCCGCAGCGGAAGGACTATCCGCTTGAAGGTCCCGGCGAGCTGCTGATGGAGAATCCGATCGACTGGCTGAAGCTGCGCCAGGCACGGGACGAGGCGGATATCGAGTAGAACCGTCCGCCGGCTCAGGGACTCGGGGCTAGGGGTAGCTGAGCAAGACTTGTCGAACGCCGCGAGCCCCGAGACTCCGAATCCCGGCAGATTCAGGGACGAGCTTTCGATGGAGACACCAGTAGTCCACCACGGCGCGATGTTCGACACCAACGAGCTGGTGTTGAACATGGGACCCCAGCACCCGAGCACGCACGGCGTGCTGCGGGTCGTGCTGCGTCTCGACGGCGAGAAGGTGGTCGACGCGGATGTCGTGATCGGCTACCTGCATCGTGGCATCGAGAAACTGAGCGAGAACCGCAACTGGACGCAGATCATCCTGCTCACCGACCGGATGGATTACGTGGCCGCCGCCACCAACAACGTCGGCTACTGCGAGACGGTCGAGAAGCTGATGTCGCTGGAAGTGCCGCGGCGGGCGCGCTACGTGCGCACGATCCTCTGCGAGCTGCAGCGGATCGCGAGCCACTGCCTGTGGATCGGCACGCACGCGATGGACATCGGGGCGATGACGGTGTTCCTGTACGCGTTCCGCGAGCGCGAGCTGATCCTCGATCTCTTCGAAGAGTTCTGCGGCGCCCGGCTCACCTACAACTCCATGCGCATCGGCGGGCTGCCGCTCGACATTCCGCCCGGCTGGGACAAGAAGGTGCTCGAGTTCTGCACCATCATGAGCTCCAAGGTCGACGAGTACGAGGAGCTGCTGACGCACAACCGCATCTGGCTCGAGCGCACCAAGAACATCGGCGTGATCTCCGGCGCCGACGCCGTGGCGCTCGGATTGAGCGGGCCGCCGCTGCGCGGCTCGGGCGTGCCGCGCGACATCCGCAAGGACGAGCCCTACGCGGCGTACGACGAGATGGAATTCGACGTGCCGATTGGGACCGCCGGCGACACCTACGACCGTTATCTGGTCCGGCTCGAGGAATTCCGGCAGTCGCTCCGCATCATCCGGCAGGCCACCGAGGGGATTCCCGAGGGCCCGATTGTCGGCAAAGTGCCGCGTCTCATCAAGCCGCCGGCGGGGGAGACCTACCACGCCATCGAATCGCCCAAGGGCGAGCTCGGATACTTCATCGTGAGCGACGGCAAGTCGACCAACCCGTACCGGTTCCGCGTCCGGCCGCCGTCGTTCTGCAACCTGCAGGGACTGCGGACGCTGATTCGCGGGCACCTGGTGGCTGACGTCGTCGCGCTGATCGGCTCGCTCGACGTCGTGCTCGGAGAAGTCGACCGGTGATCGACGGCTTCGTCATCCCGCTCCTCAAGATCCTGATCGTGTTGAACGCGACGCTGGTCGCGGTCACCTACATGGTGCTGCTCGAGCGCAAGGTGATCGCCTGGGCGCAATCGCGGCTCGGACCGATGCGCGTCGGCCCTTACGGGATCCTGCAGCCGGTCGCCGACGCCGTGAAGCTGATGATCAAGGAAGACATCACGCCGGTGAAAGCCGACCGGTGGGTCTTCACCGCGGCGCCGATCATCTCGATGGTGCCGGCGCTGATCGTCTACGCCGTCATTCCGTTCGGCCCGACGGTCAGCCTGTTCGGCCGGCAGGTGAATCTCTACATCACCGACATCAACGTCGGCCTGCTGTACGTCGTGTCGGTGGCGTCGGTCGGCGTCTACGGGATCATCCTGGCGGGCTACGCGTCGAACAGCAAGTACCCGCTGCTCGCCAGCCTGCGCGCATCGGCGCAGCTGATTTCGTACGAAGTCGCGGTGACCCTGACGCTGGTCAGCGTGATCCTGATGGCCGGCTCGCTCAGCATGGTCAGCATCGTCCGCGCGCAGGAGAGCGGCCACGTGTGGTACGCGTTCGCGCAGCCGCTGGCCTTCGTCATTTTCTTCATCGGCGGGCTCGCCGAAACCAATCGCGCGCCGTTCGACATGCCCGAAGCGGAGCAGGAGCTGACCGGCGGTTTCCACACCGAGTACAGCGGCATGCGCTTCGCGCTGTTCTTCCTGGCCGAATACGCGAACATGATCGTCGTGTCGTCGGTGGCGACGACGCTGTTCCTCGGTGGCTGGCTGCGGCCGTTTCCGAACGTCGCGGCGCTGGCGTTTCTCGATTTCATCCCGGCCTGGACCTGGTTCCTGATCAAATCGTTCATGTTCCTCTACATCTTCATCTGGGTGCGCGCGACGCTGCCGCGCTATCGCTACGACCAGCTGATGCGGCTCGGGTGGAAAGTGCTGATACCGCTGGCAATCGCCAACCTGGTAGTGACCGGCATCGTGAAAGTGATGTTCCTGTAATGGGCGAAGCGATCGCCTTCTACTTCATCGCCGCGTGCATCCTCGGGTTCGCCGTGCTCGTCGTCACGACGAAGGACACGGTGCACAGCGTGCTGTTCCTGGTGCTCGACTTTCTGTTCGTCGCGGCGCTCTACGTCCTGCTCGGCGCGCCGTTCCTGGCCGCGATCCAGATCCTCGTCTACGCCGGCGGCATCGTCGTGCTGTATCTGTTCGTCGTCATGCTGGTGAACCTGAAGCGGCCGCCGGAGGCGCATTCGGATCCACGGCGAAAGACGCAGTGGGGATTTGCGCTGTCGGTCGCCGTGCTGGTGGAGCTCGCGATCGTGGCCACCCGGGAGTATGTCCGGCCGGCGCCGGCGCTGGCAGCCGCCAGCGCCGCGCTGCCGGTCAGCGGCAACACGGAAGAAGTCGGGTGGCTGTTGTATACGAGCTACCTGATCCCGTTCGAGATCGCGTCGATGCTGCTGCTGGTCGCGATGATCGGCGCCATCATTCTCGCGAAGAGGGAACTGTGAACAGCTGCGAGAGCTGGTGCTAGTGTGGTGCTAGTGCTGGGTGCCAGGTGCTGGGTGCCAAGTGCATGTGCGGGAATCGCGTCCAATTCGGCACCGGCACTTGCACCAGCACTCAGCACCAGATTCCCAGATGCGGACGTGTCATGATTACTCCTACCCATTACATGTTGTTGTCCGCGGCGCTGTTCATGATCGGGGTGATCGGCGTGATGGTCCGCCGCAACATCATCATCATTTTCATGTCGATCGAGTTGATTCTGAACGCGGTCAACATCAACCTGATCGCGTTCTCGGCCGAACTGCACAACGCCATCGGTCAGGTGTTCGCGGTGTTCGTCATCGCTGTCGCCGCGGCCGAAGCGGCGGTGGGTCTCGGCATCATCCTCGCGTTCTATCGGAACAAAGAGACGATCAACATCGATGAAATGAACTTGATGAGATGGTGATGGGGCAGGAAAGGCGGGAAGGGCAGGAACGTTTGCCCATCGGCCCATCCCGCCCATCCCGCCAGTCTGATATGCGCTACATCTGGCTCATTCCGCTTCTCCCCGGCGCCGGGGCCGCCATCAACGGTCTCGTGGGGATTCGTTCGTTCTCCCGCAAGACCGCCGGGCTCGTCGCCTGCGCGTCGATGACGGCGGCGCTTGCGCTGGCGTTTGTCGCGTTCTGGCAGCTGCTCGGGTTGCCCGCGGACGCGCGCGCCTACGACGTGAATGTCGCGTCGTGGATTCCGAAGATTCCGCTCGCGACCCATGACGGCTTCGGCAACTTCGAAGTGCCGTGGGGATTCCGGCTCGATCCGCTGTCGGGGATGATGCTGCTCGTCGTCACCGGGATCGGGACGCTGATTCACGTCTATTCGACCGCCTACATGGCCGACGAGCCGCGCGGCGGCGTCGCGCGCTTCTTCTGCTACCTGAACCTGTTCTGCTTCTTCATGCTCATGCTCGTGCTGGGCAACAACTTCCTGGTCATGTTCGTCGGCTGGGAAGGCGTGGGCCTGTGCTCGTACCTGCTGATTGGCTACTGGTACGAGAAGAAGAGCGCGTCGGACGCCGGGAAGAAAGCGTTCATCACCAACCGCATCGGCGACTGGGGCTTCATCCTCGGCATCTTTCTCGTCTACTACACCTTCGGCACGCTCGATTTCCGCGCCGTCCAGAATGCCGCGGGGGCGATGCCGATCGAGACCGGCCATTTCGGCGTCCTGTCGTTGATCTGCCTGTTCCTGTTCGTCGGCGCCACCGGCAAGAGCGCGCAGATTCCCCTCTACGTCTGGCTGCCGGACGCCATGGAAGGTCCGACGCCGGTGTCGGCGCTGATCCACGCGGCGACGATGGTCACCGCCGGTGTCTACATGCTCGGCCGCAATGCCGTGCTGTTCACGCACGCGCCCGAGGTGATGACGATTGTCGCGATCGTCGGCGTGCTGACGGCGTTGATGGCCGCGTCGATCGGCCTGGTCCAGTACGACATCAAGCGCGTCCTCGCGTACTCGACGGTGTCGCAGCTCGGGTACATGTTTACGGCGATGGGCGTCGGCGCGTTTTCGGCCGGCGCGTTCCACCTGATGACGCACGCCTTCTTCAAGGCGCTCCTCTTCCTCGGGAGCGGATCGGTCATCCACGCGATGGCCGGCGAGCAGGACATGCGGCGCATGGGCGCGCTGAAGAAGCACCTGCCGGTCACGTTCGCGACGATGATGATCGGCACGCTGGCGATTGCCGGCATTCCGCCGTTCGCGGGGTTCTTCAGCAAGGACGAGATCCTCTTCCGCGCGTTCATGGCGAACAAGATCATCTGGGTCCTGGCGGCGCCACGGCGCTGATGACCGCGTTCTACATGTTCCGCCTGATGGCGATGACCTTCTTCGGAACGTATCGCGGCCCGGCGTGGGAGACGCACAGCCGCGCGGACGTGGCCACCGCCGCAATCCACGGCGTGTCGCATCCTGCCGATCCCCACGCGCACGGCCAGGCGCACAAGAAGAACCACGAAGTCAGCCACGGGCCCGCCGAACTGCACGACTCGTCGGGGCCTGGCCATCATGCGGCACACGCCGACGATGCGCATGGCGGCCACGGTCACGGACCCTGGCATGGACCGCACGAATCGCCGAAGCCGATGACGCTGCCGCTCCAGATCCTGGCGGTCGGCGCGATTGTCGCAGGCTTCGTCGGCATTCCCACGGCGCTTGGCGGCGGCAACGCCATCGAGCATTTCCTCGAGCCGAGTTTCACCGTGTCCTCGCACGCCGAAGGCGGAGCGCCGGCGGAGCATGGCGCGGCGGCGACCGAGCACGAGGGCGCCGAGGCACACCCGTCGACCGCCGTCGAGCTCGGCCTGATGGGACTATCCGTGCTCATCGCCGCGCTCGGCATCGGCCTCGCGCACCGCTTCTACGTCGCCCAGCCGGAGATCTCGGAAGGGCTGGCGTCGCGGTTTTCCGGGCTGCATCGCCTGCTGCTGAACAAGTACGACGTGGACGAGCTGTACGGCGCCACGGCGATCGCGGGGACGTTCGCCGCGGCGCGCCGGCTCTGGACGTTCGATCGCCGCGTCGTCGACGGCGCCGTGAACGGGACCGGCTGGGTCACGGTGATCAGCGCGTGGCTGTCGGGGCTCACCGATCGGACGGTGGTCGACGGCCTCGTCAACCTGGTGGGATGGATCGTGCGCGAGTCGAGTCTCGCGTTCCGGCGCCTCCAGACCGGGCTGGTGCAGAACTACGCGCTGCTGATGCTGTTCGGCATTTTCGCGTTCGTGAGCTGTTCTAATCTGTTGCGTCGCGAGTGCAGGGCGACGGCCGACTCCGAGCAACGTTATGAATCACTACCTTTCGATCATTCTCTTCACGCCGGCGGTCGGGGCGCTCGTGATCCTGCTGCTGAACAAGCAGAACGAGAACGCCATCAAGTGGGTGGCGAACCTCACCGCCTTCGCCGGCTTCCTCGTCTCGGTGCCGCTGTGGTTCTGGTTCGATCCGAACGCCGCCGACTTCCAGTTCGTCGAGCGCGCGGCGTGGATTCCGTCGGTCGGCGCCGAGTACTTCCTCGGCGTCGACGGCCTGAGCACGCTGCTGATCCTGCTGACGACGATGATGGGGACCATCGCGGTGCTGTCGTCGTGGACGGCCATCACCGAGCGGGTCAAGGAGTACGACATCTTCCTGCTGCTGCTGCAGACCGGCATGCTCGGCGCCTTCATGGCGCTCGACTTCCTGCTGTTCTTCCTGTTCTGGGAAGTGATGCTGGTGCCGATGTATTTCCTGATCGGCATCTGGGGCAGCGCCAACCGGCTGTACTCGGCGATCAAGTTCTTCCTCTACACGCTCGTCGGCAGCGTCGTCATGCTGCTGGGGATCCTGGCGCTCTACTTCTACAACCACACGCTGACCGGCGTGTACACGTTCGACATCACGCAATTCCACAAGCTCGCGGTGCCGTTCAATCTGCAGTGGTGGGTCTTCCTCGCCTTCTTCCTCGGGTTCGCGATCAAGGTGCCGATGTTCCCGTTCCACACCTGGCTGCCTGACGCGCATACCGATGCGCCGACGGCCGGCTCGGTGATTCTGGCCGCCGTCCTCCTGAAGATGGGGACCTACGGCTTCCTGCGGTTCAGCCTGCCGATCCTGCCCGACGCGTCGCGCCATTTCGTGCCGATGATGGTGCTGCTGTCGATCATCGGCATCGTCTACGGCGCGCTGGTCGCGCTGGCGCAGAAGGACTGGAAGCGGCTGGTCGCCTACTCGTCGGTCAGCCACATGGCGGTCGTGATGCTCGGCATGTTCGCGCTGAACCCGGTCGGGATCACCGGCAGCATCGTCCAGCAGCTCAATCACGGCATCTCGACCGGCGCACTCTTCCTGCTGGTCGGCGTCGTCTACGAGCGGCGGCACACGCGGGAGATCTCGGAGTACGGCGGCCTGTCGAAGGTGATGCCGGTCTACGCCGCCGTGTTCCTGGTCATGACGATGTCGTCGATCGGACTGCCGACGCTGAACGGATTCATCGGCGAGTTCCTGATCCTGCAGGGCGTGTTCGTCGCCAGCAAGGTGTGGGCGGCGTTCGCGGCCAGCGGCGTCGTGCTGGGCGCGGCCTACATGCTCTACCTGTATCAGCGCACGATGTTCGGCAAGATCGAGAACCCGAAAAACGAGCGGCTGCTCGACATGGGACAGCGCGAGTTCGCCACCTTCGCGCCGCTGTTGATCCTCGCGGTGTGGATGGGCATCTATCCGGCGCCGTTCCTGCGCCGGCTCGAGAAATCGGTGCAGCACATCGTCGAACGGGTGAGTCCGCAGTACGCGCAGGCTTATCTCGCCAATTGCGATCCGACGCCCAAACCGGTGACGGCCGCGGTGGTGGCGCAGAACCCGGCCGCCCAGTTCCTGGCGGCGGCGCCGTGCGACGCCAACGGCAATCCGTTGCCTGAAAAGCGCTGATGCCGCCGGGAATCTCGCTCACCGACTTCTATTACATCCTGCCGGAGCTCGTGCTCACGGTCGGCGCGCTGCTCGTCCTCATTGCTGACGTCGCGCTGCCGAAGTCGCAGCGCGCCGCGCTCGCCTGGGTGACGCTGCTGGCGCTCGGCGCGACGGCGCTGTCGCTGTTGCCGTTCACATCGACGCGCGTGGAGGTCGCGCACGGGCTGATGGCGGTCGATCAGTTCGCGCTCTTCTTCAAGGTCGTCTTCCTCTTCGCGGCCGCGATCACCGTCCTGATGTCGGTACGCTACCTGGCGGTCGAAGGGGCTTCGCCCGGCGAGTACTACTTCCTCATCCTGTGCGCCACGCTCGGCATGTTCGTGATGGCCGGCGGCATCGATCTCATCACCATCTTCATCGGCCTCGAGACGATGGCGGTGTCGTTCTACATCCTGGCGGGATTCATCAAGCCGAACCAGCGATCGAACGAGGCGGCGGTCAAGTACTTCCTCCTCGGTGCGTTCTCGCTCGGCATCCTGCTGTACGGGATGTCGTTGATGTACGGACTCTCGGGGACGACGAACCTGCGGACGATGGCGACGGTGTTCACCGGGCAGGAGCAGGATCCGCGTCTGGTGCTCGCCGTGATTCTGGTCGTGGCCGGCGTCGGGTTCAAGATCGCCGCGGTGCCGTTCCACATGTGGGCGCCCGACGTGTACGAAGGGGCGCCGACGCCGATCACGGCGTTCCTGTCGGTCGGCTCGAAAGCGGCGTCGTTCGCGATGCTGATCCGGATCTTCGTGGAAGGGCTGCCGTCGATGAACGCCGACTGGCGGCTGCTCTTCGAGGTGCTGGCGATCGTGACGATGACCGTCGGCAACGTCGCCGCGGTGACGCAGACGAACATCAAGCGCATGCTGGCGTATTCGTCGATCGCCCATGCGGGTTACATCCTGATCGGCATCGTGGCGTGGACGCCGACGAACCCGCGCGGCATCACGGCGGCGCTGATCTACCTGCTGGTCTACTCCTTCATGCAGCTCGGCGCCTTCGCCGTCGTCGTCATGCTGCGCCGCGCAGGACGTGGTCGGCGACGAGCTGAAGGACTTCAGCGGGCTGGCTTTCCGGAATCCGTTCGCCGCGTTTGCGATGCTGCTGTTCATGCTGTCGCTCGGCGGCATCCCGCCGACCGCCGGCTTCATGGGCAAGTTCTGGCTGTTCAGCGCGGCGATTGACGCGCAGCTACTACGGGCTGGCGCGTCATCGGCGTCCTCAACAGCGCGATCTCCCTCTACTACTACATCCGCATCGTCGTCTTCATGTACCTGAAGAAGGAGACGATCGGATCGCAGCCGACGACCAGCCCGGCGCTGGCGGTCGTGCTGGGCGTCGCCGTACTCGGCACGCTCGTCATCGGCGTCTATCCGCGGCTGTTGTTCGAGGTGGCGGAGCTGTCGGCGCGGACGCTGGGCGCCGCCGCTGTCGCCGCCGCGCTGCGCTGAGTCCCACGACTCATCACGAAGACCGAAGCAACACGAAGACCACGAAGACCTTTCTGTATGCTTCGTGTATCTTCGTGTTCTTCGAGGCTTCGTGAAAGGCCGTGAATGACCGGCTTCAACAAATCCGACGCGAACATGGTGCGCACGGCGTGGGAGCTGAGCGCGGGCATGCTGTCGTTCGTCGTGGCGCTCGCGCTTGGCTGGTGGTTCGGGCGCGTGCTGGATGCGTGGTTCGGGACGGCCCCGTGGTTGACCTGGCTGTTTACCGGGCTCGGGTTCGTGGCGGGCGTGCTCAACGTGTACCGCACGCTGTCACCAAGACGCTTGGCAGAGGCTCGCAAGCGCACTCCAAGCCTCCGGATCGTGCCTGAATCCCATCCGGCCCTGCGGCGCGTGGAGCGCGATGCGCTGATCGCCTGCGCGGCCATTGCCGCGGCGGCCTGGGCCGTGGCGCGGGGGCATGTTCAGGCGCCGCTCGGGGTGTTCGGCGGCGGCGCGCTGGCGTGGATTTCGTACCGCGGGATCAAGGGCGGGCATCGACGCGTTGACCGGGGCGGAGGGCGCCGGCACGGGCGTCAGGATGGCGATCGGGCTGGTGAAGTTTTTCACAAGGTACGCTATACTCGCCGTCGCCGCGTACGTGATAATGGCGCGTTTGCGCCTGCCGCCTCTGGCGGTCTTTGCCGGCGCGTCCTCGCTGGTCGTCGCGGTCGCGGTCGAAGCCGTGCGCGGAATTCAATGGAAAAGTTAGAGCACGAACTCTGGATCGTCCAGGCCGTGAATGCTGCGTTCGGCCCCATGGCGGCGGCGCTGCTCCGCGCGCTCGGCCGTCCCGTGCCGGCGCACGGCGACATCATCCCCGACTACCTCGTGATGTCGGCGCTGATCGTGCTCGCGGTCACCGTGCTGTGTCTCGTCGCGCGGCGCAGCCTCAGCGTCGACAACCCCGGAAAACTGCAGATCGTGCTCGAAGACGGCGTCGCCGCGATGCAGGGCATGCTGCACGACTACGTCGGCCACAAGGGTCCGCGCTATCTCGCCATCGTCACGACGATGTTCGTCTTCATCCTGACGGGGAACCTGATGGGCCTGATTCCAGGCCTGAAGTCGCCGACCGCCAACATCAACGTGACGCTCGGCTGCGCGCTGACCGTCGCCGTCTATTACCACCTGCAGGGCGTGAAAGAGCAGGGCCTCGGACATTACCTGAAGCACTTTGCCGCGCCGCCCGGCGCGCCGATCTTTCTCGCGCCGATCATGCTGCCGATCGAGATCATCAGCCATCTCTCGCGCGTGCTGTCGTTGTCGCTGCGGCTGTTCGGCAACATCTTCGGCGAGGATCTGGTCATCCTGATCCTCTTCAGCATCATTCCCTTTCTCGTGCCGCTGCCGATGATGTTCCTCGGCCTCATCACCGCGTCGCTGCAGGCATTCATCTTCGTGCTGCTCACGACGATTTACCTGGGCGGGGCCGTGGCAACGGAGCACGAGCAGCACGAACACGGGGAAATGGCCGCAGGGGAAGTCTAGAGACCCGACATTGGCGAATCAGCGAATTGGCGAATTGGCGATTTTTCAGGAGGCGATGTGAGTAGAAAGCTTTTTGTCTTCGCGATGGTGACCCTGGCAGCGGTGGCGTTGGCGTCCCCCCTGCACGCGCAGGAAGCGGCAGCGGCAGGAGCGCCGGCCGCCAGAAACGTGGTCGCCCAGTGGTCGATCATCACCGGCGGCTTTGCGCTGGCCTTCGCCGCCGCGTTCGGCGCGCTCGGTCAGGCCAAGGGCCTCAGCGCGGCCGTCGAAGGCATCGCGCGGAACCCGAGCGCCGCGGGCGAGATCCGCGGCAACCTGATTCTGGGTCTGGTGCTCATCGAGTCGCTCGTCATCTACGTGCTGCTGATCGCGCTGATTCTCTTCTTCGTCGTCCCGTTCTGAGGCAGGAAGGCGGGAAGGGCTGGAGGGGCAGGACGGGACGTTCCCGAGCCCATCCGCCCTTCCTCGTCGTTCCCGTTCCGGCGCCTCCGACCCATCCTGCCGTCCAGCACGCTTTCCTGTCGTCCAGTTCCCCTGCTTTCGCTTCCGCCCACCGTCCCGGATTCGCTGCAACGGATTCTTCATCACCAAAAAGTTGGATTTCCGTGAAGAATCCTGAGCAGATTCACCGTCGGGCATCGGTGGTAACTAATTGCCCGCCCAAGGGTTCGATGCTAAGCTTCGCCCCTTCCGTATCCAGCACGGTGTTTGCGTCGCTCGTCGTCTTACACCAGCGATCATTGGCTGTTTTGCGTGACTGAAGGAGGAGGGCGTTCATGAAACGTCGAGGGTTCCAATCTGGCCGTCGCGGTGCTGGCTGCATGCCTGCTCGCGACGACCGCGTTCGCACAGGGCGGCGGCGCCAGCAGCACCGGCACGATCAAGGGCAAGGTGGCCGACGCAGGGCGGCGTGCTGCCCGGCGTCACCGTGACCGCCACCAGCCCGTCGATGCTCGGCGTCGCAGACGACGGTGACCGATGCCGAGCGGCAACTACCGTTTCCCGGCGGTGCCTCCCGGCACCTACACCGTGACCTTCGAGCTTGCCGGCTTCAACACGCTGAAGCGCGAGGCATCGTCGATCTCGCTCGGCTTCACCGCCAAGCGTCAACGTCGAGCTCGCGCTGGCGACGCTGCAGGAGACCGTGACCGTCAGCGGCGCGTCGCCGGTCATCGACACGACCACGACCGCGCGTGCAGCAGAACTTCAAGATGGAGCAGCTGCAGTCGATCCCGAACGGCCGCGACATGTGGGCGCTGCTCGCCGTGACGCCGGCGGTGGAGATGGACCGCATCGACGTCGGCGGCAACCGCGCCGGCACGCAGACCGGCTACACCGCCTACGGCTTCAGCGGCCAGGTGCGCGTGCTGATCGAAGGCATCAACACCACCGAAGGCACCGGCGGCGCCGGCTTCTACTTCGACTACGCGTCGCTCGAAGAAGCGTTCCTCGGCACGATCGGCCAGTCGCGCCGAGATGCCGAACCCCGGCGTGCAGAGCCAGTTCATCGCGCAAGTCGGGCGGCAACCAGTTCCAGGGCGAGTATCTACCTCGACTGGTACAACAACGCGCTGCAGGGCTCGAACATGCCCGACGACGTATCTCGCGCCGACGGCGTTCAAGGACCAACTGCGCAGCGCGATCCGCGAGCACAGCAACGAGATCGCTGAAGTACTACGACCACGACATCAACGCCGGCGGCCCGATCAAGAAGGACAAGCGTGGTGGTATTTCGGCACCTCCGCAAGCAGTTCAACGCGGTGGCGCAGCCGAACTTCACGGTTCGACAAGACGCTTTCGACACGAAGCTGTGGAACGCGGTCGGCAAGGCCACCTACCAGATCAACCAGAAGAACAAGTTGATTGGCTACTACCAGTGGGGCCAGAAGGAGCAGCCGAACCGCCTGCCGTCGGCGACCTACACCTACACGTCGCCGGAGCAGACGCTACAAGCAGATCTCGGGCAGCTGGGTCTACAAGGGTGAATGGAACGGCACGGTCAGCGACAAGCATGTACCTCGAAGCGCGCTACGGCGACTTCGGCTACTACTTCCCGCTGCTCACCAACACCGACAGCCGCTGCGCACGAGCAGGTCGACAACCAGCTCGCGCAGTACTTCGGGGCGCGACCAGAAGGAACAGACCGACCGCGCAGCGGCGTCAGGCCACCGGCGCGCTGACCTACTTCAAGGACAGCTGCAGGGCAGCTCGCACACCTTCAAGTTCGGCGGCGAACTGCTGAAGGAGACGGCTGGTACGGCTACACGCAGGTCGCGTCGGCGGCAACATCCGCGAGAACATCGACAGCAACGGCGCGGCGACGTCGGTGATCTTCGGCTGCGCCGACCGCCACGCAGCGTCGGCAGCCTCGGCGACGGGCCGAACGGCAACCTGCTGAGCGTCGCGAAGCTCGAACACGATCGACGTTCTTCGTGACCGACCAGTGGGCGATCGGCCGCGCGACGTTCAACCTCGGCCTGCGGTTCGACCGCTACGACGTGTTCACGCCGGAGCAGCACCAGCTGGCGTACACGTTCCCGACCGGCGTCGAGCATCCCGGCGCAGACGTTTGCCGAGACGCACTACCTGAAATGGAACTCGGTCGTGCCGCGCCTCGGCGTCAGCTACGACCTCACGGGCAACGGCAAGACCGTGTTGAAGGCGAACTACGGCCTCTACCGGTTCAACCCGGGCGTCGGCGTCGCGGCGAACGCCAACCCGAACCAGGCGACCAAGAGCATCACCTACAGCTGGACCGACACGACGGTGCGCCGACCTGCATCGCGGGTGACAAGCGAGTGGCGAGCAGGGTGCGATTGACCGCGAGCGCGCTCGCGGGCAGCGATGCAGCGTCGATCCGAACATCAAGCAGCCGGACTCGCACGCAGGCGACCGTCTCGTCGAGCGGCAGCTCACCGAAGGCGTCGGCGCGCGCGTCGGCTTCGTCTACAACACGGTAACGACCAGACCAACACGTATCAGCCGCAGCGTCCGGCGTCAGCGCCTACACGGTGCCGTTCACGTTCGTCGACAACGGGCCGGACAACGTCGCCGGCAACGGCGGACGATCAGACGCTGACGTTCTACGGCATCCCGACGCGCTGATGATCGGTTGCACGGCGACCGTCACCTCGCCGACGCCGACCTGCGTGTATCCCGACGACGCAGATCTGCAGAACGCGGCGCAGAACGGCACCTACAAGACGTTCGAGCTCTCGGTGAACAAGCGGCAGAGCCACAACTACTCGCTCAGCGCCGGCTTCGGCTACACCTGGCAGCACGACTTCCCGCTGACGTTCCCGAACACGCCGAACGGGCCGTTCGACTACGACTACCGCGGCTTCGAGCTTCAAGGCTCAACGGCATCTACAAAGCGCCGTGCGGCATCAGCATCAGCCCGGTCTACCGGTTCCAGGCGGGCGTGAACTTCGCGCGCACGCTCTCGGTCGTCGGCCCCCGCTTCCTGCGCCTGCCGTTCAGTGCGGCACGCGGCGGCAGCTCGACGAACACGACGGTCTACGCCGACGAGTACGCGACAACAAGCAGGACAACATCTCGGTCCTCGACATCCGCGTCGAGAAGACCGTGAATCTCGGCAGCGAGCCGCGCAGTCCGGCTGTTCCTCGACGTGTTCAACATCGCGAACGCGTACGCGGCCGAGACGATCACCGTGTCGACCGGCACGGGGTACCTGCAGCCGACGGCGATCCTCGGTCCGCGAACGATGCGTCTCGGCTTCCGGGTGATCTTCTAGCGCTGGAAGCCGACGACTGTCAGCCGGGTGCTGGACCAGCTTCAGGACTTCTGACAGGCCGGGTGGGCCAGCCGCGCCGAAGCTCTCATGGAGTGACCATGTGAGCGTAGGCGGGTCACACCACCCGGCCTTTTTCTATCGACGGTGAAGGAGTGCACGTGCTCCACACGATCGCGCTGTCACTCGCACTCGCCTGGATGCTCGGCTCGGGCGTGCCGGCGCTCGGCCAGGGCTATTCGCATGGCATATTCATCGGGCACTCCTCACGGACCGATCGAGCTGACCGCCTTCGCGGAGGTCGTCACGAACGGCCAGTTGCGGATGGCGAAGGGCTCGCGCGAAAACATCCCGACCCTGTCCGAGATTGAACGCGTTCTCTGCAACCTGCCGAACTGGGAGCCTGGCGCGATCATGATCGCCAATCAGGCCATCTTCCTCGACGATAAGGCCGAGCGGCGAGAGCTCCGATTCGCCGTTCGCCGGCTGAACATCTCGGCCCTCGAGCTGAGAGTCGAGGACCTCGAGCGCAAGGATCGGCTCGCGCAATGGATCCAGGGCGTGGGGGCGTCGGAAACGTCGCCGGCGTTACGTGTTCGTCGGTGATGGCGGGGAACGGGATGAGCCGGCGGTTCTATCCGTTCAGGGTCCGTCTGGCATAAGAAGGACCCAAAGCGACGTAAACGCACGTGATACAAAGGACACGTTGGATATAAGCGCCGATCATGTCGCGGGGCCGTTTCTCTGAGTCACGGTCTCCTGCTGCTCGCGCTCGCCTGGTCGATCCGCACCCACTCGCAGTCCCGATCCGGCACCGACGTTCGTCGGCGCACAGGCGTGCGCGACGTGCCATCAGCAGATCCACGCCGACTGGAAAGGCGCCCGGCACAGCAAGATGATTCAGCCGGCGACGCCGGCAGCGTAGTCGGCGACTTCTCGAAAGACAGTGTGACCCTCAAGGGAAAGCGCTACCGGCTGCGCGTCGCCAACGGCGAATACTTCATCTCCGAGTCGTACCTCACGGGCAAAGAACAGGAACACAAGGTCGAGCTCACACTCGGCAGCCGGCGCATCCAGCATTACCTGACCACGATCGAGCGTGGATCGATCATCGTGCTGCCGCCCAGCTGGGACGTCCAGCGAGGCGAGTGGTTCGACAACATGGACATCGTCCGGCCGGACGAGAACGATCAGAAGCCGGTCCAGCAGTGGAACAAGAACTGCGTCGGGTGTCACGTCAGCCAGCAGGACAACAACTACCGGGCGGCGGACCGCACCTACAAGACGGAGTGGACCGACTTCGGCACGTCGTGCGAGCGGTGTCACGGCCCAGGGAGCGCTCACGTCCAGGCGTACGCGCGTGGCGCGAGCGGTCGCGCCGCTGGCGAGCACACGATCGTGAGGCCGACGCGCCTCGATCCCACGACGAGCAGCATGATTTGCGCGCAGTGTCACTCCCTGCGCGACATCGTCGCTCCTGGATACACGGCTGGCGCGAACTACTACGACTTCTTCCAGCCGGTGCTCGAGTACGGACCGCGCAAGGAACAGGATCCGACCTACTGGGCCGACGGCCGCCCGCGCCGTTTCTCGAACGATGCGTTGGGCCTCTGGCAGAGTGAGTGCTTTCTGCGCGGCGGCGCGACCTGCACGAGCTGCCATCGCGATCCGCACATCCCCAATATCGAGAAGAACGCACAGCTGGCGCCGGCGAACAATGCCCTGTGCACCAGTTGTCACCAGGAGCTCGGCGTCCAGCTGACCGCACACACGCGGCACAAGGCCGACAGCGCCGGCAGTTCCTGCGTCGAATGTCACATGCCGAAGACCGTCGTCAGCATCAAGGCGACGATGCGCGATCACACGATCGGCGTGCCGGCGCCGGAAAACACCGTCGCCTTCGGGATCCCCAACGCGTGCACCGAGTGCCATACCGACAAGCAGGCGGCGTGGGCGGTCAGCACGCTCGAACAATGGTGGCCGCGCGGCCGTCGCGCGAAACTGATCGCCCGGGCCGAAGCGTTCACCGCCGCGCGCGCGAACCGCCCCGAGGCGCTGGATCGCCTGACGGCGATCGTGGCCGATGAACGTCAAGGCCCTCTCGTACAGGCGAACGCGGCCGGTTACCTGGGGCGATACGCGGATCCGCGGGCGACGACGGCGCTTCTTGCCGCCGCAAAGGCGCCGCATCCAGCGATTCGGTCAGCGGCGATCTCGAGCCTCGGTCGGCAGCTGACCACCGAAACAGCTGAGCCGCGAAAGGCCATCCTCGCCGCGCTGAGCGATCCACAGAGCGTCGTTCGGATGGCCGCGATCGTGTCGCTGATCAACAGCCGTGGCGAGCCGCTCGGCCCCGGCGACTCCGCGCGCTTCCGGTTCGTCGGCGCGGAGTTCGCCGCGCGCGCGCGTCTGCACGAAGACGATGCGGCGATTCAGCGCGATCTGGGGTTGGTGCAATTGCTCAGCGACAGATTCGATCCCGCTGCCGATGCGTTGCAGATCAGCATGGGGCTCGAGCCCGATCAACCTTCGGTGAGGTTTCTGCTGGCGCTCGCACGCCTCGGCCAACGGCGTGTCGACGAAGCGCGAGCGCTGCTGAAGCAAGTGCCGCCGGCGGATCCGTACTTCAAGCTTGCGCAGGAGCGGCTGAAGCAACTCGAGCCGCTGCGGCGGTGACCCTCAGGGGTGCAGGCGTCGCGGTTCTGCTGACGATGGCCCTGGCGTGTGGCCGCAGTCAACCGCAAACGCCGCTCACAGCCGGTCAGGCGCAAGGCGCCAACGTGCTGCTCGTCACGATCGATACGCTGCGTAGAGATCGCGTGGGAGCCTTCGGGGATCGCCGCGGCCTGACGCCGACGCTCGATCGGCTCGCCGCCGGCGGAATCCGCTACACACACGCGTTTTCGCACGTGCCGATGACGCTGCCGGCCCACACATCGATCCTGACTGGCCTGACGCCGCGCCATCACGGGGTGCGAAACAACACGACCTTCAGACTCGACGAGCGCGTTCCCACACTGGCAACGGCGCTCAAGAGTGCCGGGTACCGGACGGGCGCGTTCGTCGGCGCGTTCGTGCTCGACGGCCGTTTTGGACTCAGCCGCGGCTTCGACGAGTACAACGATCGTCTTGGCCACCCCGCCCGTCCAACGTTCCACATTGCCGAGCGTCGTGCCAGTGAGGTCGTCGCGGCGGCCGGCAGCTGGATTCTCGCTGAAGGCGCGGACACGCGCAGTACTTCCACCTCCACCCGGCGCCCGTGGTTTGCGTGGGTCCATCTTTTCGACCCGCACGCTCCTTACGACGCGCCGGCCGGAGCGCGCGCGGATCTCGCACCTTACGATGCGGAGGTCGCGTATACGGACGCGATGCTGGGCCAATTCCTCGACCGTTTGCGCGCCGCCGGCGCTCTCGACCGCACGCTCGTTGTGGTCACCGCCGACCACGGTGAATCGCTGGGCGAGCACGGCGAGACCACCCACGGCTTGTTTGCCTACAATGCCACGCTCGCGGTGCCGCTCATCGTCAACGGTCCGGGGCTCGCGCCAGGCGAGGTTGATGAACCAGTCGCACACGCCGATCTGATGCCGACGATTCTCGATCTGTTGGGCAGCCCGATTCCCGGACAACCTGGACGGTCGGTCGCTGGTGCGAGCTCCGGCGCGCGACCGATCGATCTATTTCGAGGCCCTCGACGCCTCGCTGACTCGAGGCTGGGCGCCGCTCGTCGGCGTGATCCAGAACGGCTGGAAGTTCATCGACCTGCCGGACGCCGAGCTTTACGACCTCGCGGCCGACCCTGGCGAGTTGCGCAATCGCGCCGGCAGCGATCCGCGCGCCGAAGCGCTGAAGGGCTCGTTGCGGCTTGCAGCCGGGTCAGAACGATCGGCGCCTGCGGCACCGCGGGACTCGGATGCGGCAGCACGTTTGCGGTCTCTCGGCTACACGGCTGGATCGGCGGCGCCACACAGGGCAACAACCGCGGCCGACGATCCGAAACGGCTGGTTGCCCTGAACGAACGGTTTACCGCCGCATTGACGGCGTTCGATCTCGGCCGATCCGAGGAGGCCCTGTCGGCGTTCCTCTCCATCCTTCAGACGCGGCCGGATTTCATCAGCGCCCGGACAAGCGCTGCCACGATTCTGCTGACGCGTGGACGGGGCTCGGAGGCCCTGCGTCTGCTGCGCGAAGCGCCACCAGACCAGGCCGATTCTGGCGAGCTGCTGGCGAAACTCGGCGCTGCATTGCGCGAGACAGGCGATCTCAAGGGCGCGGCGGCCGCGTTCGAACGCGCCCAGCAGGCCGACAACCAGAATCCAGAGTTGCTGAACGATCTCGCCGTCACCTATGCCGGCCTGGGACGGACCGCGGATGCACGCAGACTGTTCAAGGTGCTGCTGGAGCGCGCCCCGGCGAGTGCGACGACGTGGTTCAACCTCGGGTTGTTCGAACTGCAGAACCGCCGGCAGGCCGACGCGGTGGTGGCATTTCGGCGAGCGGTCGAGATCGAGCCGTCGTACGGCGACGCCTGGTACGCGCTCGGTTCGGCGCTCGTGGGCACCGACCGCCGATTGGCGGCCGACGCGTGGCGCCACGCCGAGCCGCTCCTTCCGCACAACTACGATCTGCTGTTCAATCTCGGCATGCTGCTGGCCGACGGCGACGCTCCGGCCGATGCGATTCCGTATCTCCAGCGGTTCGTTCGGGAAGCTCCACGCCCCCGCTACGCTGACGACATCGTGCGCGTCCGTTCCGCACTTGCGCGGCTGGGTCGGTGAAACGCGCGGCCATCGTCGTAGTGGTGGTCGTGCGATGCCGTCGGCTGGGGGCTGCTAACGCGGAGCGACGCCTAAGCCGCGGACGCGCGCGCCTGGGATCCTGACGCCGACCTTCACGTCGATTGGCTTCGACCCGTTGGGCACCAGGTACTCGATCATCATTTCAGTCGACAGGCGGTCCGCGAGACGGTCCAGGGCCGACTGGTACGATGCCGCCGTGTAAATCGACGTGAAGTCTCCGTGCGTCTGTTCCGCCAGCGACCGGATGGCGGTCACGGCCTGCGCCGCCGCCCCAGCTCCAGTGCCAGCGCGGTTCGCAATCACATGGACGACAGCGCCGCTGTCGATGATGGGGGCGAGCACCTCTTCCGACGTATCCGGCATCTCGTCCGAGCGGCGCCGCCGACACGATGACGATTGCGGCGAAGAGCGGCTGAACGGCGCGGATCGTCTGACCGCCGAGTGCGGCGCCGCGCGTCAGCACGCTTTGGCCGTGCGGGTTGGCGATGGCGGCGTCGAGTTTTGGCCAGAGCGCGCTGCGATCGTCTTCGAACGTCGCGATCATGACCGGCGTGTCACCGAACGTGCCGACCGCGACCGGCCGATCGCCGATGCGATCGATGAACCGCTCGACCGCCTTGCGAATCGTGGCGACATCGTCGCGGGCGCCGGCGCTGGTATCGAAGAGAATCACGATTGGATAGTCGGCGGGCCGGACCGACAACACCTCGCGTGCCGCACCGGCTTCCTGGATGACGAAGTCGTCGGCGCCGATGTCGACGATTGGCCGGTTGCGCGGGTCGGTGACGACCGCGAGCGACACGCGGCTGGCGCCGGTCTGCACAGGCGAGTCGGCCGCACCGAGCGCGAGAGCCAGTAGCAGGGCGAATGACGTCAACACAGATCGCATTATAGAGTTGTGTGTGAGTCGCGCCGTACGACGCACGTCTGGAGAGAAAGCCCCGATGATACGCGCGAGACGCGCAGCGGTCGTGCTCCTGACATGTGTGGGAGTCACCTGCGGCCGAGGCGGGCCGGGCGAGGTCGCGCCGCCGGCCGCGGGAGTCCTGCGAGGCGCAAACGTGCTCCTCGTCACGATCGACACGCTCAGGGCGGACCGTGTTGGTGCGTACGGCAG
The DNA here is from genome assembly GCA_963792175.1 of uncultured Acidobacteriota bacterium. GTDB lineage: Bacteria > Acidobacteriota > Vicinamibacteria > Vicinamibacterales > CAVVIG01 > CAWBVG01. The sequence goes on along the minus strand of CAWBVG010000043.1, from coordinate 78,755 downwards.
CCCGCTTGGAATCACGCCGACGCTGGATCGCCTGGCCGCCGAAGGGTTGCGCTACGAGATTGCCCGCGCGCACGTGCCGCTGACGCTGCCGTCTCACGCGACGGTCATGACCGGGCGATATCCGTTCGCCAACGGTGTCCGCGACAATGGTTCGTTCCGTTTCGACGGTTCGCATCCCACGTTGGCTGGCACATTGAAGCAAGCGGGCTACTCGACCGCGGCTTTCGTCGGCGCCTTCGTCCTCGACGGACGGTTTGGTCTCAACGCCGGCTTCGAGTTGTACGACGATCGGATGCTCGGCAGCGGATCGAACTTGGAAGTGGTTCAGCGGACGGCCGAGCAAGTCCTCGCGCCCGCGCACGATTGGATCGTGAACCGTGCAGGCCCCAGGCACCGGCCCCAAGTCCCCAGTCCCCAAGTCCCCAGTCCCAAGCCCCGACGCGCCGCCAGTAGCCCCCAGCCCCAAGCCCCGGCGCCGTGGTTTGCGTGGGTCCATCTCTACGACCCGCACGAACCCTACGCTCCGCCGGAGCCATTTCGCTCGCGTTACCCGACCGACCCGTACGCCGGCGAAATCGCCTACACGGATGCGGCCCTCGGCGCCTTCCTCGATCGTCTCCGCGCCTCAGGAGCACTCGAGCACACGCTTCTTGTCATCGCCTCGGATCATGGGGAGTCCCTCGGCGAGCACGGCGAGCGCACGCATGGGCTGTTTGCGTACGACGCCACATTGCGTGTGCCTGTGATCTTCTGGGCGAAAGGCGCGCTGCGGCCCGCAGTCTCACACGCCCCGTCGCGGTTGGTGGACCTCATGCCGACGATTCTGGATCTTGTCGGCGTGTCCGTGCCGCCGGGCATGAACGGTCGAAGCCTTCGCACCGTCCCCGATCGTGCCGGGCCGGCCGACGACCCCGGCACGTATTTCGAAGCCTTGAACGCCAACCTGACGCGTAGCTGGGCGCCGTTGAAGGGCATGGTCCACGACAGGTGGAAGGTGATCGATCTGCCGATTCCCGAGCTGTACGACGTGACGGTCGACCCTGGAGAAACGAACAACCTGTACGCCTCCAGGCGCGCAGAGGCGCGCGACGTTGAAGCGCGCCTCGATCGCGTGACCACGGGCGCCGCTTCGCCGGCGCCGGCAACAGTCGACCCAGCGGCGGCGGCGCGACTCCGCTCGCTGGGATACGTTGTCGGATCGGGGCACAACCCGTCGCGGACGTACACACCGGCTGACGATCCCAAGCGACTGGCGCATCTGAATCAAGCACTCGACGACGCCAGCGCGATGTGGTCGCGGGGCGACGGCGCTGGCGCCATTGCCACACTGCAGGCCGTCGTTCGGGAACGGCCGGATCTAACCGTCGCCTACGATCGTCTCGCGTTCATGCTGCGCGCGTCGGGGCGCGTCGGCGATGCCGTCGGTGTGCTCGACGACGCGGCGCGCGCCGGCCATGCCGATCGCCCCTTGCTGCGCTCGCTCGGCTCCATGCTGCGCGACGCTGGCGATCTCCGTCGGTCTGCCGCGGTCCTCGAACCGCTGGTGCGAGAAGACGCGGCGGATCTCGAGTCGAGCGACGCGCTCGGCCAGACCTACGCGAGGATGGGACGCGGTCCGCAGGCCGAAGCCATGTTCAGGCGGGTGCTGGCCGCGTCGCCGAACGGCGCAGCGACCTGGAACAATCTGGGGGCGCTGTATTTGACTGAGAACCGCGCCGCGGACGCCATCGAAGCGCTGTTGCGCGCCGTCACGATCAATCCCGAGCTCGCCACGGCCTACAACGGTCTGGGCGTCGCCTACGCCAGACAGGGACAGATGGATCGCGCGGTGGAGCAGTGGCGGAAAGCGCTCGCCCTTCGTCCGGACTTCGCCGACGCCCGGTACAACCTCGAGCGCGCTGCGCGATAAAAAAAGGGCGGCCCCGCGTTCGGAGCCGCCCTCAGTCTTCCTGGTTTTAACTTTTAACTTTTAACCTTTTAACTTTCTAGAACTCCACCCTGAAGCCCACCTGGAACACGCGCGGATCGAGAACCGCGATCACCGTTCTCGGCGCACCCACCGACAGGTTGAAGTTGGTCACCGGATCCGCGTTCAGGAGGTTGTAGATGTCGAGCATCACGGACGCCTTGAAACGGCCGATCGGTATCGACTTGTCGACCCGGAAGTTGAGCAGGTTGACGGCCTCCGATCGGTTCTGATCAAGGTTCTGCGCGAAGAACGCGCAGTTGAAGTTGCAGACGTTGAGATCCACAGTGCCATCCGGGACCACCAGCGAGTACGGGAAGCCGCTCTGGAACCGGTAGTTCACGGCGAGGCCGACGTCGTACTTGAAGTTATAGCGACCCGAAAGCTGCGCTCCGTACCCACTCGTCTTCTGACGATTCGGGGCGTTCGGGTTGACCGAGATCTGCGGGAAGACGCCGATCGGATCGGTGCTCAGCGGGCTCGTCGAACCGACGTCTGGAATGTCGGCCGATCGCAGCTCGTCGCGCCACTGGTAGTCGGCGGCCGCCTGAACGAAGAACTTGCCGCCAAACCGCTTGTGGAACGCCACCTCGATGGTGTCGTACGTGAACTTGCTGTCCGGAGCATTGGTGTACTCGGTGCCGGTCGCACCGGCGAGCGAGTCAGGCACGTCCAGCAGGCTGTAGGTGACGCCGTTGACGACCCGCGTCTTCGGCACCGTCACCTGTCCCTGCCACCCCGTGACGATCGGCGTGTAGTAGAACGGGATGAACCCATTCTGCATCTTGCGGACATACGTGGCCCGGATCGACGACTCGCCCCACAACTGACGCTCGACGGTTGCGCTGATCTCGTCGGTGTACGGCGTAAACGCGTCGGGGTTCACCGGTGCGTCGGCGCCGCCGATGCGCGTGCGCCAGGAGCCCAGCTCCGCGACGCCGTCGTACTTCCCGTTGCGATTCAGGTCGTTGAAGTTGTACTCGTTGTAGCTGGTGCCGCCCGGGTTCGCCGCAGAGAACGTGTCGGCGAGGTTGTTGTAGTACCGGCCGTAGAAGCCCTTCAAGACCGTCTTCCCGACGCCGTCGAGGTTGGCGCTGAACCCGATGCGCGCCGCGACGTCCGTGTTCTTCAGCAGTGACGCGCCGGCAATCGTCGTAGACGGCTGGAAAATGGCGCGGCCATCACAACCGGGAGCCAGACCAGCGGAGGCCGGACAGACAGCCGCCTGCACGCCGGCGGTCGAGTCGGCGATCTGCGGCTTCCGGATACCGTCCGTGTACGTCAGGTTCTGGTAGTCGAAGCGCACGCCGGCCGTAATCGTCAGGCGGTTGTTCGGCGCCCAGCGATCCTGAACGAACCCGCTGTAGTGCTGATCGACGTTGGCTGACGTCACCCAGCCGCTGGCGAAATCTCCCGTCACGCCGGTGTCGACGAACCGGATGCGGTCGGCTGTCGCCGAGGTTGGGGTCGCATATGAGAGGCGATACGGTCCGGACTGCCCATTGATGCCGAGCCGGTACCAGTCCTTGATGTCCTCGAAGCCGAACTTGAAGTCGTGGCTGCCGCCCTTTTCGGGCAGGTAGTACGTCATCTGCGCCTTCACTTGCGGCTTCGAGCGTCCACTCGTGAACGCGTTCCACCCGGCGCCGGTCTGAAGACCCGGGACGGATCGATAGATCGGACGGCACTCGGGAGGCCGGATCGACCGCCGGCACCATCGGCCAGTCGAGCGTGAAGCGACCGACGTTCACCGTCAGGAACGCCCGATTGCTCAACACCGACTGCCACTCGCCCTTGTACATTCTCGACCAGCTGTCCTGCGCCAGAATCGATTCGGCGGGGACGAGCGTCGACAGATTGCGGAACGGCTTCTGCTTGTGGCCGGCCTGAATGTAGCCGATCAGCGTGTTGTTCTTGTTGATCTTCCCGGTCCCCTTCGCCGTGTAGTTGTTGAAGATCCCGAGATCGGTGGCGACGCTCTGCGCCACTCCGGACACCTGCTTGTTGATCTTGAAATGGTTGTACGCACCGTAGAACCAGACCTTGTCCTTCGCGATCGGGCCGCCGAGATCGGCGTGTCCCTCCCAGAACAACAGGTTCGGGTTGTTGCACTGCTGCACGCCTGCGCCGTTGGGGGGACACACGTAGCCGCGTGCGGCGATGTCACTCGTCGCGCCGTTGCTGCCGACGAAGCTGCCAGGCTCGTACGAGATGTGTTCGAGCCCCTTGAACGTATTGCCGCCGCTCTTGATGGTCGTCACGACCGCCGCGCCCGGCGAATTCATTTCGACGTCGCTGCCGAGCGAGCCGACCGACACCTCTTCGTTCGCGTAGAAGTCCTCGTAGAACCCGGTGCCGCCCACCCCTTCGGTGTGATCGATCCCGTCGGAGACGACCTTCGCCTGATTCTGAATGCCGAAGCTCTCGTAACCGGACTGCTGGCTCTTGTGGCTGCCGCCGACGTCGAATCCCGACATCCGGACGCCAGGCGTTTCCGACAGCGCAGCCCAGATGTCCGTCGAGCTGGGAACCGCGATCAGCGCTTCGCCTTTGAGGCTCGTCCCCACTCTCGTCGTCGTCACATCGACGACCGGCGAGTCAGCGGTGACGGTGAGGCTCTCCGCCACGCCGCCAACCTGCATCTGCGCGTCGGTGGAGATCGTCTGACCGAGGACCACGACAATGTTGTCGCGTTCGACCTTTTTGAAGCCTGGAAGATCGAACACGAGCTTGTACGTGCCCGACGGCATGCCGGGGAACAGGTACTTTCCGTCACCCTCGGTCACCGCAGTGCGAACGCCGATCAGTGCCGGCGACGACGCCGTCACCATCACACCCGGCAGCACCGCGCCCTGCGAGTCGGTCACGATACCGGCCAGACGGCCCTGGCCGATCTGCGCGAACGCCGAAGATGTGCCGATCCCCCCGAGGATCGCGACCATCATGATCCACACTGCTTTCGATCTCATGGCTCCTCCGATGTAAACAATGGACGACATACTAGTTGCACTGGCCCATAAAAAAACTGAGAGAAGAAACAGCACCGGAAGAATTCGGGAAGAGGGATCCGGGAATTTGTTGCGGGAGTCCGCCTCCGACACGACGTCCCAATTTCGAGCAGTTCGGTCAGTGTGTGCGTTTGACGTAGGCTGATGAGCGTGACATCGAGCCTGTCGAGCCTGCGCGTTGCCACGGCGGCAGTCATCGCCATCGCCGTGACGATTGGGTGCCAGACACCGACGATCCGGCGTGAGCCGGGCCTGAACGTGCTGCTGATCACCATCGACACACTCCGGGCCGACGCGCTCGGGGCGTATGGCAACTCGACGGTATCGACGCCATTGCTGGACCGGCTGTCGGCCGGCGGCGTCCGCTTTTCGCGGGCTCTCGCGCAAACGGTCGTCACGCTGCCGTCTCACGCCAACATCCTGTCCGGCCGGTATCCATTCGCGCACGGTGTGCGCGAGAATTCCGGGTTCAGGTTCCCGGACAACGTGGACACGCTGGCGACGGTGTTGAAAGCGCAGGGCTATCGGACCGGGGCCTTTGTCAGCGCCTTTCCCCTCGATGTCCGCTTTGGCCTCGCGCGCGGGTTCGACGTCTACGACGACCGTTACGGCAAGGGCGCCGAGCGCGCGGCGTTCCGCGAGCCGGAGCGCGCCGGAACCGCGACCGTTGCCGCGGCCGCCGCCTGGATCAGCTGGCAGTCCCCCAGCCCCCAGTCCCCGACGCCGTGGTTCGCCTGGGTCCACCTCTACGAGCCGCACTTCCCATACGCGCCGCCGGAGCCCTATGCGACGCGGTACCGCGCCGCCCCGTATCTCGGCGAGGTCTCGGCGGCCGATGCGGCGCTGGCGCCGCTCCTTGCGCCGATTCTGGAGCAGGGCGGAAACGGCCGCACGCTCGTCGTCGTCACCGGCGACCATGGCGAATCGCTCGGCGACCACGGCGAACAGACCCACGGACTGTTTGCGTACGACGCGACGCTGCGTGTGCCGCTGATCGTCTATCAGCCGCGGCTCTTCGCGTCGCGTGTCGTCAACGATCCCGTGCGCCACGTCGACATTCTGCCAACCGTGCTCGACGCGATGGGGCTCGCTCCGCCGCAAGGGCTGGATGGCGCGAGCCTCCTTGCCGCGATGGAAACCGGGTGGGCGTACCGACGCGCCGTCGTATTTCGAGGCCTTGTCCGCGTCACTCAACCGGGGATGGGCGCCTCTGTACGGTGTCGCCCGCGGACCGCTCAAGTACATCGATCTGCCGATTCCCGAGCTGTACGATGTCGCCGCCGATCCGGCGGAGGCGCGGAACCTCGCGCCGTCGCGCCCGGAGGATGTGCGGCAGTTGCAGACACTCCTCCGACAGCTCCGCGCGTCCGATCGCGGTGCGGCGCAGGACGTCGGAGAGCGCCGAAACCCGCAAGCGTCTCGGCAGCCTCGGTTATCTCTCCGGCACGGCGGCGCCGAAGTCGAGCTACACCGAGGCGGACGATCCAAAGCGCCTGGTGGCGCTCGACCGCGAGATCGACGAGGTCATCACGCGGTATCAAAGCGGCGACCTTCGGGGAGCGATCGCGCTCGGCGAAAAGATCGTCGGTCAGCGGCCCGACATGGCGGTGTCGCTGACGCATCTCGCCTTCCTGTACAGCGAGGCTGGCGACCACGCCCGCGCCGCGCGCACCGCCAACCGCGCGCTCGAGTTGAACCCCGCCGCGGCCGATGTCGCGGCGTTGCTCGGCGCGTACTTGACGGACGCCGGACTCGCGAAGGAAGCGGTCGCTCGTCTGGAGCCTTACACGCGGGCGCCGCAGCCGGATCTCGACGTGCTCATCGCGTACGGTGTCGCGCTGGCCTCGACCGGAAGAGGTGCGGAAGCGCTGGCGGCCTTCGAGCGCGCGCGGGCGCTCGACCGTACGAGCGGCCTGCCGCTGACCAACATCGGCATGCTGTACCTGATGGCCGGTGCCGGAGACAAAGCGGCGGCGGCGTTCAACGAGGCATTGACGATCGATGCGACGCTCGCTCGCGCGCATAACGGCCTGGGTGTTGTCGCCGCGCAACGCGGAGCCTTCGAAGAGGCCGCCCAACATTGGAAGCAGGCGGTCGCGCTTGATCCGCACGATCATCAGGCGCTTTATAACCTCGGCGACGTGCTGATTCGTCTTGGCCGTCCAGGAGAGGCCCGGACGTATTGGGCGTCTTACCTGCGCGAGGTCCCCCCCGGGTCGGACGAAAAAGACCGGGCACGTGTCCGGATTTGGCTCAACCGCTGAGCGCCTGTCCAAAAAACCGCATCAAGATGTCGCAAAAATGATACTTCATCGTTGTAGTTGTGTTCAGCTTGGTGAAATTTGGTTACACTCTCCCCTCGTTTGCGAACATCGTCCGTCCGTGAGCAGTCGTCTCGCTAACGGACAGTTACGAGAGGAGCCTTCCATGAAACGCTGGTTCGTCCTGCTGATTGCCACGCTGTGCCTTGGCGTTGCCTCAGCCGGCGGCGCCCAGATCGCGTCGGGAAACATCTACGGAACCGTCGCCGATGCGCAAGGCGGCGTGCTGCCGGGCGCGACGGTTTCAGTCGTGGCGAAGTCGATCGGCGGTCAGCCACGGACGACCGTGACGGACACCGGCGGTCAATTCCGTTTCCTCAACCTGGACGCCGCGACCTACACCGTGACGGTGGAACTGCCCGGCTTCACGAAACAGGCGCGCGACGTCATCGTCAATACCGGCGTGAACGTCCAGATCCCGTTCACGCTGGCGGTCGGCGGCCTCGCGGAAACGGTCATGGTCACCGGCGCCTCGCCGGTCGTCGACGTGAAGAAGACGGGCACGTCGACCACGCTGACCAGGCCGAGCTCGAAGGGACGCCGCAGTCGAAGGATCCGTGGGCGGTGCTGAAGACCGTGCCCGGCGTGATCGTCGACCGCGTCAACGTCGGCGGCAACGAAAGCGGCCAGCAGTCGGGCTTCGTCGGCAAGGGCACGACCGGTCACCGACACGATGTGGAACCTCGACGGCGTCGTCATCACCGACGTCGAACTCGGGCGGCGCCTCGTCGTCGTACTACGACTTCGACGCGTTCGACGAAGTGAACATCTCGACCGGCGGCAACGATCTGCGGCAGCAGACCGGCGGCATCGGCATCAACTTCGTCACGCGCCGCGGCACGAACAAGTTCAAGGGCAACGTCTACGTGCGCGGACAACAACCACCAGATGGAGTCGACCAACCTGCCGAGCGAGCTGGCAAAAGACAGCCGGCTGGCGCTGCCCGGCGGCGGTTTCGCCGACAAGGCGAACCACACCGACAGTATCCTGAACCGCGGCTTCGACATCGGCGGCCCGATCGTCAAGGACAAGGCTCTGGTTCTGGGTGTCGTGGGGCAAGCAGAACATCGACATCGTCCGGCTCAAGCAGACGACCGACAAGACGGTGCTGACGAACACGAACGCGAAGATCAACTGGGCGCCGACGACGAACGATCAGTTCTCGGGCTTCTACTTCAACGGCGCGAAGGAGAAGTTCGGCCGCGTCGCCAGGGCTATGTCGCCAACGAGCCGACGTCGTTCCTCTGGAACCAGGGCAACTTCTATCCTGAGGACGGCGTCCTGCACCCGCTGCACGGCCTGTGGAAGGTCGAGGACAACCACACGTTCGGGTCGAACCTCTTCGTCAACGGAAGTACGCGTGGTACGGCTGGGGCTACGGCTTCGACCCGATCGGCGGCGCGGCGAACAACGGCGGCGTCGACTCTCGACAACTCGAGTCGCCTACGGTTCGTACGTCACCGCCAAGTACACGAAGGCCTGGCACCTCCTCGACGTCAGCGGCAGCGCGTTCGCGACGACCGGCGGCGGCAGCCACGAGTTCAAGTTCGGCTTCGGCTACAACCGGCAGGCCGAACGATTCGCTGACGCACTACAGCGGCGATTCGGATGTTCGCGACTACATCAACGGCCCCGGCGACGAGGTCGCGCAGGTCTAGCGCGATCGCGTCGTGTCGTCGATCGGCCAATACACCGACCTGTACTTCGGCGACACGTTCAGCAAGGGCGCGTTGACGGTCAACGCGCGGCGTCCGGTGGGACAAGCAGACGGCGAAGAACCTCGCCGAGCGTCGCGCCGGCCAATCCCGACGTTCCCGAACCTGCTGCCGGCGGTCACTACGACGGCAGCGGCCCGACGATCGACTGGAACGACATCTCGCCGCGCGTCAGCGCGACCTTCGCGCTCGACGAGGCCAGGAAGACGATCGTCCGCGCGTCGTACGCGCGCTACGCGGGTCAGCTGAACCCGGCGAGGTGACGCTGGCCAGTCCGGTCGGCAGCTACTACACGCTACATCGCATACAAGTGGGTCGACCTGAACGGCGATCACCTCGCGCAGAAAAACGAGGTCCTGACCAACCTCGCGCCGCTCTACTGCGGGCACGCGGCATCGATCATCACGAACCCGGGGTCGGCGCTGCGCCGCCGCAGCACGATCGCGTCGAACTACACGCCAACCACGACAACGAGTTCATCCTCGGCTTCGATCGCGAGCTGATGCCGAACCTCGGGTTCGACGTGGCGTACACGCTCCACACGCAGCTACGACATTCCGGGCTGGAATCCGCGCATCGGGTTGACGTCCGCCGACTACACCGCGGTCCGGTCGACGTCGGCGCTCGGCTACAGCGGCGAGGGCGTTCAGCCCGAACGCGGCGAAGGTCGATGCCACCAACGGCGCGCGCATCCTGGCGAACCGGCCGGACTACCACACGACCTACAACGGGCTCGAGTTCAGCCTGAACAAACGGCTCGCGGACCGGTGGTTCGCGCGCGTCGCGTTCTCGTATAACAACTACGTCGAGCATCCGGGGGCCGGGCGCGGTCCAGAATCCGACGCGCACCGACGCCGTCAACGGGTCGCTGGCGCTGGCCGGTCCGCAGGTCGACGGCGGTCAATACGCGCCGCGATCGGGCGGCTCGGGAAGGGCGACATCTTCTACAACGCGAAGTGGCAGTTCAACGCCAACGGGCTCTATCAGCTGCCCGATGGGTTCGACGTCGGCGCCAACCTGTTCGGGCGCCAGGGCTACGCGCGCCCGTTCTTCCTCCAGTTGAGCGCCGGCGCCGACGGTCGGCGCTGCGGGCGCTGGCGACGCCAAATGTCGACGACACTCGGTATCCGAATCTGTGGGACCTCGATCTTGCGCGTCGCCAAGGACATCAAGATCAGCCGGCACCGCTGGTGTTCAACGTCGCGGCCGATCTCGTTCAACGTGATGAACTCGGACACCGAGCTCGGGCGCACGCGGCAGCTCAACTCGGCGGCGTTCGGACAGCTCAACGAGATCCTCTCGCCGCGGATTCTGCGGATCAGGCGAGTCAAGTTCAAGTTCTGATTCGCGCGATCGCAGCTGACGGCGCTGTTCTCGACACGCCCCGGGGCATCGGCTCCCGGGGCGTTTCTTTTTTGCGGATAGAATCGCTGGGGATGTCGACAGAAGGCGCGTTGTCGCCGGCTGCGGTCCGTTGCCGTCGCAGCGTTTCTGGTGGCGCGGCGCGCTGGTGGTGGCTGCGGATCGCACGGCGGCGCACCGTCCGAACCTGCTGCTCATCACCATCGACACGCTGCGCGCCGATCACGTCGGCGCCTACGGCGCGACGACCGGCGCGACGCCGGCGCTCGACGCGCTCGCCGCACGCGGCGTGCGGTTCGATCAGGTCGCAGACCGCCGTGCCGCTCACCGGCCCGTCGCACGCGACGATCCTCACCGGCCAGTACCCGCCGCGCACGGCGTCCGCGGCAACGTCGTCTTCACGCTCGGGTCCAAGTACCCGACGCTCGCGACGCGTGTTGAAGCGGCAGGGCTATCGGACGGCGCGCGTTCGTCGGCGCGTATCCGGTGGCGGCGGCCTTCGGCTTCAGCCAGGGCTTCGACACCTTCGACGAGGAGTTCCACGAGACAAGCGCCGGCGAGTCCGGGCGCCGAACGGCGCGCGAACGAAGTGGCCGACGCGGCGCTTCGCTGGCTCGAATCGTCGGCCGGCGCAGCTGGCGCGGGCGGCCGTCCGTTTTTCGCGTGGCTGCATTTCTACGACCCGCACGCGCCGTACTCACCGCCGGCGCCGTACCGCGATCGGTTCGCGGCCATCCGTACGACGGCGAAATCGCGTTCACCGACGCGCAGATCGGCCGCGTGCTCGAGTGGCTGCGCTCGTCGCGGCCACGACGCGCGACACCGTCGTCATGCTGCTCGCCGATCACGGCGAAGGGCCTCGGCGATCACGACGAGCTGACGCACGCCGTCCTCATCTATCAGTCGACGATGCGGGTGCCGTTGATGATGAGCGGCCCCGGCGTGCCCGCCGGGCGCCGTCGTGCGGCCGCGCGCGGCGACGATCGACGTCGTGCCGACCGCGCTCGGCCTGCTCGGCCTCGCGCCGATCCTGCGCTGCTCGGGCCGCGATCTGCGCCCGCTGATGACGGACGCAGCCGTGCCTCGCCGATCCGCTGTACCAGGAGAGCCTGTTCGGCCGCCTGAACTGCCACTGGGCGTCGCTGCGCAGCTGGGTGAAGGACGACTGGAAGCTGATCGTCGGCGCCGAGCCGGAGCTGTACAACCTCGCGCGACGATCCGCAGGAGAGCCACGATCTGGCGGCGGCAGGAGCCCGACCGCGTGTCGACGGATGACCGACGAGCTGCAGCGCGCGCTGCAGCGGCTCGCGCCGCAGGGCGATCGCGCGCAGCCGAACGCCGCGACGCCCGAGCAGGAAGCAGCGGCTGCGCAGCCTCGGCTACACCGCCGGCTCGGGCGGCAGCGGGCCGCTCGACGATCCGCGGCTGCCCGATCCGCGCACGCACGTCGAGCTGTACGACCGCCTGCAGGCGGCGACGGCGGCCCAGGGCCCGGCGCTGGCGCGCGCGTTCGAGGACGTGCAGGAGATCACGCGAATCGACCCGGACAATCCGTTCGCGTTCGGCACGCTCGCGTCGATGGCCTATCGCCACGGCAGCCTGCCGATGGCGGCGCAGGCGTTCGCGCGGGCGCTCGAGCTCGATCCCGATCGACCCGGCGTCCGCCAGAACTACGGCAAGCTGCTGCGCGAGCTCGGGCGCTACGCCGAGTCCGAGCGCGAGCTGCGGATCGCGCTCGCGCAGACGTCGGATGACGACTCGCGCACGCGCGTGAATCTGGCGGAGACGCTCGTCGCGCTGAAGAAGACGGCCGAAGCCGAGACGCTCGCTGTCGCCGTGCTGGCGAAGCGAGCCGAAGAACCCGGAGGCGCTCGGCGCGAAAGGCCGGCTGCTGCTGGCGCAGGACCGCGTGCCGGAGGCGCTGGCGTCACTTCGAGCAGGCGACGGCCGGCGTCCGATCCCGAGCCGTTCATCGAGCTGGCGCGCGCGTATCTCGCAGGCGAATCGCGTCGCGGAGGCGCGCGACGCGGCGACCGAGGCGCTGCGCCGCAACCCGGGCCATCCGTGGGCGATGGCGGTGCTCGGCACGCGCTGATTCGCGACGGTCAGCGCGCGCAGGGCCTCGAGTACCTGCAGCGCGCGTCGCGATCCGCCCGCGCCGCCCGGTCGTCTGGGAAGCGCTGGCCGCGGGATTCGACGCCGCCGGCCAGCCAGCGGACGCCGCGCGATGCCGGCGCGAGGCAAAGGCGCTGACCGAGAGCTCCAGCTAACGGAGGCGACGGAGCGAACGGGATCACACGGAGGAACGGAGCAACAGAGATTAAACGGAGGAGCCTGAGACGGTTCGACGGGCGTCGCGAAGCGACGCCGCACGAACGAATCGAACGTGAAAACGAGCACCCTGGATCGCGTGGTGTTCGTTTTCACGATTCGATCCGTCCGTGCTCAGTCGGCCTGCTTCGCAGGCCGACCCGTCGAACCGGCTGATGCAGCTCCGTTCAATCTCCGTGACTCTGTTGCTCTGTGGTTTATCCGTTCTCTCCGTACCCTCCGTTAACGGAAGCGCGCGTCGCGCGGGAATTTTTCGCGGCCGCGCGACGTCCACTCGCGCGCGCCGTCGGCATCTCCGAGCACGGTGAGTGTGTGGACGACCGTCCAGTACGTCTCGGCCGTCGGCTGCGGCGTGCGCGCCACGAGATCGGCCATCACCGCGCGCGCGTCGGCTGCTCGTCCCTGCGCCTTGTACAGCGTCGCGAGACCGACTCTCGCCTCCGCTGAATCGACGATCGCCGCGAGCTCGGCCTTGTACTCCCGCTCGGCATCGGCTTCGCGGCCGGCCCGGGCGAGGCAGTCCGCCAACCCGGAGTGGAGCTTCCGGACGACCGCGTGCGGCTCGAGCCGTTTGCCCTCAATCGCTCCTTCGAAATGCCCGATCGCCTCGTCGCACCGTCCACGCTGCTGGGCGATGACGCCGAGCAGGAAACGGCTCATGTAGCGAGAGGCATCTGCCTGCAGGCTCCGCCGTGCGTTCGCGGCCGCATCGTCCAGACGGCCGGCGTCCATCATCAGCTCGGCGAGGATCTCGTAGGCTTGTCCCGGGTCGCCTCGTATGCCGAGCTCGGCGTGCTGCCGTGCCAGCGATGCATTCCGCTCGAGGCCGTAGATGCGTGCCAGCGCGAGGTGCGGTTCGGAACGAAGCGGATCCACCTCGATCGCCTTTCCAAACGCGACGATCGCTTCCGGCATCCGGCCGGCCGCGACGAGCGCTTTGGCCAGCGATTCCCAGCCGTCCACCATTCGCGGATTCGCCGCCAGGATCTCGCGATACTGCTGGATCGCTTCCGCCGCGCGGCCGGCTCGCTCGACGGCCAGCGCGCGCTTGAGCGCCTCGAACGCCCCGATGCGATCCTTGGGATCGGGCAGCGCCGCCGGGGCCGACGACAGCGGCGCGCCGGACGACGCGAGGTATCCAAGCGATTTCAGACGGGCGCGGACATCCGCCGGCACGGCGTCCGGCTCTTTCGGTTTCGCGCCGTCCGTCGTCCGTGCGATCCAGCTGCCCATCGCGCTCGCCGTTTGCGCTCGTGACGCGGCCAGGTTCCGGCGCTCACCCGGGTCGTTCGAGAGATCGTACAGCTCGGGAAGGGGCGCCTTGATGAACCGGAAGTGCTGTTCGGTCGCGGACGCGAGATCGCTCCAGCCGAGATGCAGCCGCGGATAGAAGGTTTCGGAGTACACGCTGCGATCGACCCGCGCCTTCGTCGCGAGCGCGGGTCGAACGGTCTGGCCATCGAGCGAACCGGCATCGAGGCCAGCCAGATCGAGCAGCGTCGCCGCGACATCGACGAGGCCCAGCGTACCGGCGACGTGCCGTCCGGCACCGCCGCCGCCCGGCAGCCGCAGGATCAACGGCACCTGCAGCGCTTCACGGTACAGCAGGATCCCGTGCTCGGACTCGCCATGATCGCCGAGCCCCTCGCCGTGGTCGGACACGATCGCGACGATGGCGCGGTCGAGCCAGCCACGCGTCTTGATCCGATCGAGCAGCCGCCCGACGAGTTCGTCGGCATACGCAATCTCGCCATCGTAGGGGTCGCCGGTGCGATAGGCCGGCGGTGGTGAATAGGGTGTGTGCGGCTCGTAGAGATGAAGGAACGCGAACACCTTCGAGTCGCCCTGACGATCGAGCCACGCGGCCAGTGCATCGACGGTCAGCCGGCCGTCGCGCTGGGTATCCGCCAGCAAGTCGCCAGCGCCCGCCACCTCGATCGCATCGTCGAAGAAATCGAATCCGTCGGCGATACCGGTCTGATGACGCAGCACGTACGCGGACACCGCCGCGCCGGTCGCGTAGCCGGCGGCTTTGAAGCGCGACGCGAGCGTGCCGCTCTTCGGCGGTCAAGGTGTAGCCGATGTTGTCGCGGACGCCGTGGCGCGTGGGAAGGAGCCCGGTGAACAGCGAGGCATGCGACGGCAGCGTCAGCGGCGCGTGGCTGTATACGTCGTCGAACACGATCCCTTCGCGCGCGAGGCGATCCATCACCGGTGTCGATCCTTTTCGGTAGCCGTAGATCGGCAGCCGATCGGCACGCAGCGTGTCGATCGAGATCAGGATCACCGGCGCGCCGGGATGCTGCGCGCTGAGCTCTTCAGGATTGATTCGCGTACAGCCGAGCTGAACCGCAATTACGGCCGCGCTTGCGAGTAGAAAACGACGCGTTTAGCGAGCAGCGATTCACAAGAATCATCGCAAGCTCGAGTATTTGCGCACGCCTAAGCGGGACCATTTCCGGTCGATCCATCTTGAAATTTGGATTCTCGCTTAAACGGAACCGGGATCGCTTGTACTCAAACGAGTTGACAAAAGTCTCGCGAGATATCATCGGAAGGTGGCTCCAACATTTTGGTGTCACTGAGTAGCTCGGTGCAAGGATGAGTCAAAGCGTTTCCCAAATGATACGAGAAACGCGTAGGAGCGTGACCACATGACAGGGAGTAATCGAAGGTTCGGTATATCGGCATTCTTCTTTTTCATTTTCGTGGCAGCGTTCGCCTGGACGATGACCGCGTTCGCACAGGGGACCACCGGTGCGATCGCCGGGCGCATCGCCGACGCACAAGGGTTGGCGGTGCCGGGCGTGACCGTCACCGTAACAGGACCGCAGGGTGCGAAAACGGTCGTGACCGACGCCGAGGGCCGATTCAGTGTCCCATTTCTGACACCCGGCGCCTACGTCGTTCGCGCGGAGCTCGCCGGGTTCAAGGCGGTCGAGCAGCCGAACGTGACGGTCAGTCTCGGGCAGAACGTCGATCTGTCGTTGAAGATGGAGGTCGGCGGCCTGACTGAGACCGTGCAAGTGACCGGCGCGTCGCCGATTGTCGACACGACGTCGACCACGACCGGAGCGGTCCTCGACGCCGAAATGATCAATCGCGTTCCGGTTGGCCGGCGAGTCAGCGACACGCTGTACATGGCGCCAGGCGTCAGCACGGGCGGCAGTGTCGGGTCCGCGAACCCGTCGATTTCCGGCGCGAGCGGCCTGGAGAATCAGTACGTCATCGACGGCGTCAACGTCACGAACCAGGGGTATGGCGCACTCGGCTCCTACTCGATCGTGTTCGGGTCGCTCGGCAACGCGACGCCGTTCGATTTCGTGAAAGAAGTCCAGGTGAAGACCGGCGGCTACGAGGCCGAGTACGGCCAGGCCACCGGCGGCGTGGTCAACGTGCTGACCAAGAGCGGCACCAACGCGATGCACGGGTCGGTGTTTGGCTACGCGCGACCGTCGAAGATCGAAGGCGAGTGGACGCAGATCACATCGCCGAACGGCACCATCAACACCAAATCGACGCAGGTCAGCGATGTCGGCGGCGAGGCTGGCGGTCCGATCATCAAGAACCGGCTGTTCTTCTTCGGAGCGATCGACCCGTCGTGGGAAACCCGGACGTCGCTCGTGCCCCCGCGGACTTCCCGCTCCTCAGCACGTATCCGGACGGACTCGACCGGAATCGGCGGACGACGTCTGTACTCGGCAAAGGCCACGTATCAGTTGAGTAACTCGCACCGGTTCGACGCCTCGTTCTTCGGCGACCCGTCGAAGGGCGAAAACGGGCCGCAGCGCGGGAGCGCGCTGCTCAACAAAGACACGTCCAGCTTCAGCTCGCTCACCTACGGCGGCCACAATCAGACCGTCCGCTACGACGGTGTCCTGTCCAACAACTTCCTGGTCGAGGGATTCTGGGCGCGCGCGCTGAACGACATCAACGAAGTTCCATCGGTCAACACCTGGCGCGTGACCGATCGCACGGTGACCCCGAACGCCATTTCCGGCGGCATCGGGTTCTATGAAGCCGGCAACCACAGCCTGAACAACCAGTTCTCGGGGAAGCTGACGAATGTCATCGGCAACCATCAGGTGAAGTACGGTGTCCAGTTCGACGACGTCACCTACAGCAACATCAACCAGCGCACCGGCCCGACCTTCACGGCTCCAGATGGCCGCCAGACCGCGACCGGCGCGAGCATCGACGTCATCGCCGATCCGACGTTCGGGAAGATCTACCGGGTGACGCGCGCGAACTTCAACAGCGCACGGACCACGACCCAGAAATACGCCACGTTCTTCGCGCAAGACTCGTGGCGGCTCGATCGCCTGACGATCAATCCGGGCATCCGTTACGAGCAGGAGAAGATGGCCGGGTCGATCATCACGGACTTCCAGTTGAAGAACAACTGGGCGCCGCGTCTGGGTGCGACCTACGACCTGACGGGCGACGGCAAGACGAAAGCGTTCGGGAACTTCGGCATCTTCTATTCGCGCATTCCGAACGACCTGGCGGCGCGGGCGCTCTCGGCCGATGACGGCATGTCGCGCGCCGACTACTTCGACGCCAACCTGACCCGCCCGATTCCCAACGGCACGGCGGCCGGAGGCGTCACCAACCACTATCTGACTGCCGGCGTCGGCGCCGACACGATCGATCCCAACGCGAAGCTGTCGTATGTTCGCGAGTTCGTGGTCGGCATCGAGCGCGAAGTGATGGCGAACACCACAGTCGGTGTGCGCTACATCAACAAGCGGATTCCGCGCGTCCTCGAGGACGTCGCGAATTGTCCGATGGTGGCGTACGAGTTCTCGTCGGCGACGTCGGCCGCTTGCGGAAGTGTGGAATACATTCTGACGAATCCAACGAGCGCGACACCGATCAATCCGGCTCTGCTCGCGGTCGCTCCGCAGTTCAGCAGCGTGAAGTTCGACGACCCGGTCCACAAGTACGACGCGGTCGAGTTCACGGTGAACCGGCGGATGTCGAACAACTGGTCGGCGATGGCGTCGTACCGGTACTCGCGCCTGCGCGGGAACTTCGAGGGGTTCTATCGGGACGACAACGGTCAATCGGATCCGGGCATCTCGTCGCTCTACGACTTCCCGACCAACGATCCGACCTACGTGCCGTACTACGGCGGCGGCGCGGCCTCCGGCGACATTCGCTTCCTCGGCGCCGCGAACGGGATTCTGCCGCTCGATCGCCCGCATCAGGGAAAACTGTTCGGCAACTACGCCTTCCCGTTTGGACTGAACCTGGGCCTCGGTTTCAACGCGTCGTCGGGCAAACCGCTGACGCCGCTGGCGCCGAATCCGAACTACTCGAACGGCGGCGAAATCCCGGTCGCGGCGCGAGGATCGGGCATCCAGACCGTCGACGGCTTCAAGACCCGAACGCCGTTCCAGAGTCAGCTGGACTTCCAGGCGGCCTACGACTTCAAGTTCGGAGGGTCTCGCAAGGTGTCGCTGATGGCTGACATCTTCAACCTGTTCAACCAGCAGACGGTCCTCGATTACGACAACTTCACCGAGCTGACGTTCGGCGCTGGCGCGAATCCGAATGCCGGCCTGGCCACGTCGAGCGTGTTTGCGGGCAATCCGCCGCAGTTTCAGACGCCGCGACAGGCGCGCGTCGGCGTGAGGCTGTCGTTCTGATCGGGCAGCCCTGAAGGGCTGCGCTACTCCGTTTTTCGTCCTTGCAGTTCAGCTGGACTGCGCTACTATCTGGGGGCCACATTCGTGGCCCCCTTTTTTTTGCAGTCCGGGCAGCCCGCAAGAGCTGCACCACCTGTCTCGCCGAAGCTCGATGGACGGCGACGGAGCGAAGGCGGACGTCTGGAGGATGCCGATGATCCGCCGCGCAGCCGTAGTCGTGTCGTCGTTAGCCTTCACAACGCTCGTCAACGCCGGAATCGCCGACGCCGGCCCCCAGCTCGCGACTGAACGGAATCGCCGGGAAGCGCTCCAGGTCTATCGCATCGGCATGGAGCTGATGTCGCGCGAGGAGTTCGAGAAGGCGGCGGAGCAGTTCTCCCGAGCCCTTGCCAAAGATCCCCTGTTGACGCGGGCGCACTACGGCGCGGGGCAGGCGTACATGGCGTTGCGGCGATACGCGAGCGCGGTCAAGTCGTACAGCGGGTGCCTCGAGGCATTCCGGGCGCTCCATGGCCTTCAGGTGACTCATCGGTTCGAGGTCGAACAGCAGCGCGACGACGAGATGCGTGAGCTGCGCGAGACGATCCGCAGCCTCACCCAGGCTGGCCAGGGCCTCCGCGCGGTTCAGGCCGAAGGACGCCTCCGCGATCTCGAACGGCAGAAAACGACGCTCGAAGGTCCCTATCAACCGCCCGCGGCCGTCCTGCTGGCGCTCGGCAGCGCGCTGTTTCGCGGTGGGAACACCGAAGGGGCGACCGAGCAGTGGCAGGCGGCGGTGACCGCCGACCCGAAGCTGGGCGAGGCGCACAACAATCTCGCGGTGGTCTATCTGCAGGCGGGTCGCCTCGACGACGCGGACCGCGAAATGAAGCTCGCCGAGAAGAGCGGACTCCGCGTGAATCCCCAGTTCAAAGAGGACCTCAAGAAAGCGTCATCCAGACGCTGACCCCTGCGACCCCCGGCCGCGGGCTATGATGGGGGGCTGGAGGCGTCGACGGATGGGCAGTTCGATCGGAAAGCGCGCCGCGCTCGTGCTGGCGCTGGTGCTGTGCGGCGGGGTCCCGCGGGCGTCGGGCCAGATCTTTCTCGGCCGGATCGACGTCATCGTGAAGGATACGACGGGCCGCGCCTTGCCCGGCGTCACGGTCACGATCAGCGCGCCTTACGATGCGGTGCAGACCTCTGACGACGGAGGCGAGGCGCACTTCCTCAACCTCCCCGTTCAGTCGTACGTGATCACCGCAACGCTGACAGGGTTCGCGACGACGACGACGGCCGACGTCCCGGTGGTGGCCGGCGCGGCGACGACCGTGGCCGTGACGATGCGGCCGCCCGCCACTCCCCTGGAAGCGACGCCGCCGGCGGCATCCGTCATGGTCGACGCCGGGCGTGCGACGATCACGACCAGGCTGAAGCCGCTGCAGTTCCAGGATATTCCCCATTCGCGCGACCTCTGGACCTGGCTGCCGACCGTGGCGACGGTCTTCACGGATCGCGTCAACGTCGGCTCGGCGGAATCCGGGCACCAGTCGCTGTTCATCGCGAAGGGCGCACCGCCGAGTGACAACGCGTGGTCGCTCGACGGCGTACCGGTGACGGACATGGGCAGTCCCGGCACGTCGCCATTCTTCTACGACGTCGACAGTCCCGCCGAATTCGCCGTGACGACCGGCGGCGCGGACGTCCGCAACGCGACCCCCGGCGTGCAGGCGCAGGTCGTGCTCAAGAGCGGCGGCACCCAGCCGCACGGCGGCGGCCGCTTCTACTTCGAAGACGACCATCTGCAGACCGTCAATATCTCCGACGAACTCGCGCTGGCGCTGGGCTCGCCGACCGGCAATTCCAATCGCATCGACACCTACACCGAGTACGGATTCGATCTGGGCGGGCCGCTCCTTGAAAACCACGTCTGGGTGTGGGGGACGGTCAACAAGACCAACGTCGACCGCGCTCACGTTCAACGATCTGACCGACCAGGTGCAGGCGCACAACTATGCGCTGAAGGCCGACGGCATCCTGACGGACACGATTCGTGGCAACTTCACGTTCTTCGAGGACGCCCGCACGGAAAACGGCCGCGGCGCCGGCGTGTTGCGCACCGCGGAGTCGGCGTGGAACGTCGCGGATCCTGCCCGGTACTACAAAGGCGAAGGGCGTTTCATCTTCGGTCCCAGGTGGGTCGCGACGGCGCGCGGTGCCTACATCACCGACGCCTTCACGATGACGCCGGCGGGCGGCCTGACGACGGACTACTACCTCGACGACACCGGCGCCGCGCACAACTCGTTCTACGAGTTCCAGACCACCCGCCCGCAGCGGTACTTCGCGGGCGATACGACCGCGATCGCGGGGCACCACGCCATTGAAGCCGGCTTCTCGTATCGACAGACACCGATCGACAACCTGACCACGTATCCGGCCAGTCACATCGTGACGATCTGGAACGGACATCCCAACGTCATCGCCCAGGTGTCGCGCGACGTGCAGCAGAACACCAATGCCCGCTATATCAGCGGCTTCGCGAGAGATACGTTCTCGTACGATCGGCTGACCGTCACCGGCGGCGTCCGCCTGGAACGCCAGTCGTCGTCGCTGAAGGCGGCGACGGTGCCGGCGGTTGCCGGCTTCGAGACGCTGCTGCCGGCGGTGACCGCCGCGGCGCGGAGCGACGTCTACCTGTGGACCAACCTCACGCCGCGAGCCGCCGTGGCCTACGCGTTCGGCAGCACGCATCCAGTAACGGCGCGCGGCAGCTATTCGCTGTTCGCGTCGCAGCTTCCAGGCGCGCAGGCCGCCTTTGCGTCGCCGATTCAACCGGCATTCGTCGCCTATAACGCAGTCGATGCCAACAACGACGGCGTCGCGCAGGCGAGCGAGCTGGCGCTCTCGAGCGGGATCCAGAGCAGCGCGGGCTTCGATGTCAGGAACCCGTCGAGCACGACACCGGTGAACCGCGTGGGCGACACGCACGCGCCCCTGACGCACGAGTGGACGGCGGGCGTCGACGCCGACCTGCCCGGCAACGTCTCTGTGACCGCCACGCTCACGCATCGAAAGATGCTCGACCAGCTCTGGTCGCCGCTGATTGGCGTCCGCGCCCCGCAGTACGCTCCGGCAGGCACGCTGACCGGCACGCTGCCAGAGGGCGGATCGTTCAGCGTCCCGCTGTTTGCGCTCCGGCCGGCGTTCGTGCCGGTCGGCGGCGGACTCGAATCGGTGAACCGGACGGGTTACGACCAGCGATACGTCGGCTTCGAGCTCGGCGTGACCAAGCGGCTGTCCAATCACTGGATGGCCCACGCCGCGTTCTCGGCGAACAGCTGGCGCGAGTACTTCGACGATCCCCTGGCGTCGATTGTCGATCCGACGAAGGCGCCGGCACCGTCAGCGCTGCGGCCGTTCGCCGGTCCGCAGGTCGACGGCGGTGCAGTCGTGCAGCTCGCCGATGGCACGGGACAGAGCAGCGTCTTCATGGTGGCGCCGAAGTACCAGCTGGCGATCGACGGCATGCTCAACCTGCCCTTCGGATTCGATGTCGCCGGCAGCTTCCTCACGCGCCCGGGCTACGCCGAGCCGTTCTTTCGCAGCAACGTGGACACCGGCGATCCGCTGGGCCTCAAGACGGTGCTCCTGACGCCGGCCGTCGATACCTTCCGCCTGCCGCAGGTCGCGCTGCTCAACGCCCGCCTCGAAAAGAAGTTCGTCTTTGGCAGCGCGAAGATTGCGATCGACTTCGATGTCTTCAACGCGCTGAACTCGGACACGGTGCTGGGCAGGCAGTACGACGCGCGGATGACAGGTGTGCTGCCGTTCGGTCAGGTGCTGGAGATCATGAATCCCCGCATCGCCCGCCTCGGTTTCCGGTTGGTGTTCTAGACGTAAAGAAATCTTTGCGAGCTCTGCGCGCTCTGCGTTCAAACGTCGGCGGGTATCAGCGTGCGCGCGTGAGCTTCGAGGTCTCGGCGAAGACGCGCCGGCCTTCGGCGCGGACTGTCTCCGCCTGCTTCCGATCGCCGAAGGTTGTGAGCAGGCGGGCGGCCGCCGCGTAGCCGTCAGGCGTCGGGATCGCGCGAATCAGGTCGCTGACGGCGTCCGAGGCCTCGTCGGACCGGCCGCCGGCGTGGTAGAGCAGGGCGAGCGCGCCGCGAGCGCGCAGGTTCTGCGGAAACGCCCGCAGTTCTTCGAGGAGCGCAGCTTCCGCTTCGGCCGTCCGCTCCTGGCGGATCAGGATGTCCCCCATGTAGAAGTGCAGCTCGGCGATCGGCGGCGCACCGGGCTTCTCGAGCGCTGCGGCTGCCCGCTCGAACAGTGCCAGCGCCTCGTCGTAATTGCCCTGGTCGTACAGCAGGCGTGCGTCCACGTACTGCGGCATCGGGAATGCGGGATCGGCCTTCAGCGCCAGCGCAGCCTCTTCGCGCGCCGCCTCGGCGTCGTGCTTTGCCAGGGCGAGACGCGCCAGCAGTTCGTGTGCGGCTGCGCGCGGCCGCCGATCCTTTTCAGACGCGACCGTCAGCGCCACCGCCGCCTGCTCGCGTGCCTCGTCCACTCGCTTCAACTTCACGAGCGCGGCGGCGGCGGCGAGATACGCGTTGGGATCCTCGGGTTTCAACCCAATCCAGTACCAGGACGCGTTCAGGACATCGTCGTACCGGTCGATCCGCGCCGCCACGGTACCGAGCAGCCGCCAGACTTCCGCCATCTCCACGTCCTGGCGGAGGATCGCCTGCAGAATGGGGATCGCCTCTCGCCATCGGCTATCAGCGGCGAGGGCGAGGGCGCGGCGGTAGCTGTTGACGATCTCGCTCTTTTTCGCCGCGTCCTCGATCGGCTCCGCGACGCACCGGAGCCGGCGTGCGGTCGCCGGTCAGTGCCGTGATGGCGCTCCAGCCGAAATGCGCGCGGCCGTACAGCGACTCCGAGTACACCGACACCGGCGCCGGCCGGCCGGTGCCTTCGAGCAGCGGCTTGAGCGACCGGCCGCGCAGTCCCCACGGCAGCGGTGCCTTGACGAGGTCGAGAATCGTCGGCACGAGATCGATGTGCTGCACCACATCCCTGACGCGGCGGCCGGGGCTGGTGTTGCTTTCCTGCTTGATGATCAGCGGCACGTGAACCGCTTCCTGGTTGACGAACAATCCGTGTTCGTCTTCGCCGTGCTCGCCGAGGCCCTCGCCGTGATCGGACAGCAGCACGATCGTCGAGCGGTCGTACAGCTGATGCGACTTCAGATACTTCACCAGCCGGCCGACGATTTCGTCAGCGTAGGCGATTTCGCCGTCGTAGGCCGCGAACTCGGCGAAGCGGTCCGGCGGCTCGTACGGCGCGTGCGGCTCGTCGAGATGCAGGAACATGAAGGCGCGGGTCGAGTGCGACGCGAGCCAACGCTCCGCAATTCGTTCTGATTCGTCGCCGTCCCGCGATCCAGCGAGCGAAGGCGATTCGAAGAACTCGAACCCCTGGCCGATGCCGGTGTCTTTCCCGAGCAAGGCGCTCGAGACCACGCCGGCCGTGGTGTAGCCGCGATCGCGGAGCATCTGCGGCAAGAGCCGCTCGCCCGGCTTGACGGCTGCGCCTTCGTCCACGCGCACGCCGTTCTCGGACGGCAGCTTTCCTGACAGCAGCGCGGCGTGCGCCGGCAGCGTCTGCGGCGAGTGCGAGTACGCCCGCTCGAACACGACGCCGTCCGCCGCGAGCGCCGCGATGGCTGGCGTCTTGACGTGGGTGTAGCCGTAGGGTGGCAGGTGATCGGCGCGCAGCGTGTCGATGGAAATCAGGATGATCGGTCCGCTGAGCGGCGCCGACGCGCGCGCGTAGCGCCACCCGCCGACCGCGGCCAGCGCTGTACAGAGTCCCGCCAGAAAGAGGATGAAGGTGAAGCGGATGGGACGGGACACAGGTGTTGCTCGACAGGGATTAGGTCTTAGGGAATAGGGATTAGTTCCGGCGCGCTGCTCAGCCTAATCCCCAATCCCAAATCCCTATGCCCTATTTCTTCAGCTGGTCAATGAGCTGCTTTGCGGCCGCCGCCTCGGGCGACGTCGGATCGACCGCCACGACTTTTTCCGACAACTTGAGCGCCCCGGCGTTGTCGCCTTTGTTGAGCGCCACGAACGCCAGCTTCAGAAGAGGTTTGCCCCACGTGGCATCGGCATCGACCGCCTTCTGGTACCACTTCGCCGCATCGTCCGCCTGTCCCTTGGCGAACTTCACCTCGCCCAGGTTGTAGAACACTTCGCGCGTCGGGCTCGTGCCTTCGGCGGCCTTGGTCAGCGTGTCCTCGGCGGCTTTCAAATCGCCCTTTTCGAGATTCGTCATACCGACGCCGACGATCGCCTTCTCGTTTTTCGGGTCGGCTTTCAGCAGCTCGTTGTAGGCGGCGATCGCGTTGTCGTAATCCTTCTTGTTCCGGTACGCGGCGGCGATCTGGAGGTTGATGACGCTGAGCGACGGCGCCTTGGCCATGATGCCGCGATAGGCGGCGATCGATTCGTCCCACTTCTGACCGTTGAAGAGGGCGTCAGCCGCCGCGAGGTCGGCCTGCAGATCCTTCGCGGCCATACCGCCGAGCGCACCGCCGCCCGCGGCAGCTCCGCCGCCCTTCTTCAGCGTGAACGTGAGCGGCGGATTCGGCGCACCGATTGTCGCGACCTGCAGGCGGCCCGTCTCGGGCGCAAAGCCCGGCGCCTGCGCGGTGAACGTCCAGGGACCGGTCTTCAGTCCGATGATCGAGAACCGCCCTTTGTCGTCGGTCGTCGCGGTGAAGCTGCTCGGCGACGCGCCCGGATTTTCGGCGGTGACCGTCGCGCCCTTGATCGGCTGACTGGCTTCGTCTTTCACGATGCCGCCGACGCGGCCGGTTTGGGCGAAGGCGCTGCCGGCCAACGCTGCCAGACAGGCCGCAACCAGCACGCCTCGAACTAGATGAAGACCCTGACGCATGCTCGAAACCCCCTAAAAAAACCAGTATATATTGAATCGAGTGAAAGCACGTTTCGCGCCGCTCGCGCTCGCAGCGGTCGTGTCCTCGGCGCAGGCGCCGGCGCCGCGAGTCGAGTCCACCGCGGGATTCTCGCCGATTGCGCCGCTCGTCGAAGCCGCCATCGCCAGACACGATCTGCCCGGGGCGGTCGTCCTCGTCGGACGCGGCGACACCGTGGTGTATCGCCGCGCGTTCGGTCAGCGCGCCGTCGGCCCGGCTGCCGAGGCGATGACCGAAGACACCATCTTCGACCTCGCCTCGCTCACCAAGGTCGTCGCGACGACGACGAGCGTGATGAAGCTGATGGAGGAGGGGCGAATCCGGTTGAACGATCCGGTGACGATGTTCATTCCGGAGTTCGGCAAGTACGGAAAGGCCGGCATCACGATCAGCCACTTGCTGACGCATACGTCGGGACTGCGTCCGGATCTCGAGCTCGAGGTCGAGTTTTCCGGCGCCGAGGAAGCGATTCGGCGCGCGGTGGAAGAAGTACCCGCGTCGCCTCCCGGCGAACGGTTCATCTACAGCGACATCAACTTCTTCCTGCTCGGCGATATCGTCCGCCGCGTCAGCGGCGAGCGGCTCGATCGCTACGTCAAGACACAGGTGTTCGATCCGCTCGGCATGAAGGACACGGGCTTCCTGCCGGCGGAGCCGTTGCGCGCGCGGATTGCGCCGACGGAACGGTGCCGGACGCTCGCCTGGCCGTGCGGCCCCTCGACGTCGCTCGGGACCGAAAGGGTGCGGAGGTGCCGTTCCTGCGCGGTGTCGTCCACGATCCGACGGCGCGGCGCATGGACGGCGTGGCCGGGCACGCCGGCGTGTTCAGCACGGCCGCGGACCTGTCGCGATTCTGCCGGATGCTGCTGGGCGGTGGGCGTCTCGACGGCGTGCGCGTGCTGTCGGCCGCCACGGTCGCGCGGATGATCGCGCCATCCACGCCGGCCGGCATGCGCGATGTGCGCGGCCTTGGTTGGGACCTCGACTCGTCGTATTCCACGAACCGCGGCGAGCTGTTTCCCATCGGATCGTTCGGACACACGGGCTTCACGGGAACATCGTTGTGGATCGATCCGGCGAGCGGCAGCTACGTCGTGTTCCTGTCGAATCGCGTCCACCCGGATGGCAAAGGCGACGTGAACGCGCTTCGCGGCAGAGTGGCGACCGTGGCGGCGGCGGCGCTGCTGACGCCTGAAGACGTCCGCGCTGGCGTAGCGCGGGGCTTTTCAGCCTCCGCCGCGATCATCTCGGCGAGCGACGGCGGACGCGCCGAAGCGCGGACGCGCGCGAAGGCGTCGCAGCCCCATGCGCCAGTCCTCGCCGGAATCGACGTGCTCGAGGCGGACGGCTTTGCCTCGCTGCGAGGCCGGCGCGTCGGTCTGCTCACGAACCAGACCGGGCGCTCACGGCAGGGCGTCAGCACGATCGATCTGCTGATGAAGGCGAAGGACGTCACGCTGGTGTCGCTCTTCAGTCCTGAGCACGGCATCCGCGGCCAGCTGGACGAGCGGGTCGCTTCGTCGAAGGACGACACGACGGGGTTGACGATTCATTCGCTCTACGACGCGACCCGCCGGCCGACCGACGCGATGTTGACCGGCATCGACACGCTCGTGGTCGACCTCCAGGACATCGGCGCCCGTTTCTACACGTATCCCGCCACGACCGCGTACGTGCTCGAAGAGGCCGCCAAGCGACGCATCCGCGTGGTCGTGCTCGACCGGCCGAATCCGATCGACGGCTTCGATATCGAGGGTCCGATGCAGGATGCCTCGTCCATCGGATTCAATGGCTACGTGCCGATGCCGATTCGGCATGGCCTGACGCTCGGCGAGCTGGCGCGGCTGTTCAACAGCGAGAAGTCGATCGGCGCGGACCTCACCGTCGTGCCGATGAAGAACTGGCGCCGCGACGACTGGTTCGACGCCACCGGCCTGGCGTGGGCCAACCCGTCCCCGAACATGCGAAACATGGTGGCGGCGACCGTCTACCCGGGCGTTGGCGCGCTCGAAGGGACGAACGTTTCAGTGGGCAGGGGCACCGACACGCCGTTCGAGCAGCTCGGGGCGCCGTGGATCGACGGCCCTGCGCTGGCGGCCGCGCTCAACGCGCGGGATCTGCCCGGCATTCGCTTCTATCCGGTCACGTTCACGCCGTCGGCCGGCGCGAAGCTCGGCGGCCAGGCGTGTCACGGCATTTTCGTGATCGTCACGGACCGCGATCGGTTGAAGCCGGTCCGCGTCGGC
This sequence comes from uncultured Acidobacteriota bacterium, assembly GCA_963792175.1. Lineage (GTDB taxonomy): Bacteria > Acidobacteriota > Vicinamibacteria > Vicinamibacterales > CAVVIG01 > CAWBVG01. The sequence goes on along the minus strand of CAWBVG010000043.1, from coordinate 51,176 downwards.
CTCGAGATTGCCGCGGCGCTGACCAGGCGCCACGGCGATCAGTTCAAGCTGGACGATGCCGCGTACCTGTTCGGGTCGAAGGCGATGCTCGAGAAGGTCCGCGCCGGCGTCGATCCCGCCACGATTGCCGCGGCATGGGCGGCAGACGAAGGGAAGTGGCGCCTCACACGCGCGAAGTATCTGCTGTACTAAGAGCAGCGCGACCACATCGCATTCCGCGTCGAAGTCGATGGCTTCGATGTTCTCGTCGCCGATCTGCCTGATGTACCCGAAGCTCTCGATCTGAACTCGCACCGGCTGTGCCGAATCGGCCCTCGGCGAGGAATGTCACTGCTGGTAAAAACGCCAGTTGTTACGCTGCCGAGCACCGACGGACACCGCTCGGCCTGGCACTCCTTTGGCAACGACCGTCACTGACTGTTCGTGGCACTTTTCCTCTGACGAGGACAACGGCGATGAGTGAAGAAGGACCCACTTCATCCGCGCAAAACCCGAAATTGCTGCTTGGGACGGCTGTGATCACGGCGGTGACGACGATCGGGGTGTCCTTCATTGGCATTGTCCCGCAGCTCCGCAGCGGTGATAAGCAGGAATTGGCGCAGCTCAGGAAAGACTTCGAAGGTTTCAAGGAAAGGGCCGGCGCCGTCGGGACCAGCGGCTCCGATGAACCCAGACTCGACACGAAGAAGACGCTGATCATCAGTGGGACTGTCAGAAGCGACGACGGGGCCCGGTTACTGACGGGATGCGACGTCTACCTGCTGGCAGAGGGCAACAACCTGCTGGCAGCCACGACCGATGATGCTGGCAAGTTTACGTTTCAGGGCGTCCCGTCCGGTGTCTACTCCATCGTCGTCCGGGATTCGTCAAACGGCAGGAGTGGGAAGGGACTGCTTGATGATCCCGGCGGCGAGGTGCAAGTGATCGGCGCCAAGGTGAAATACCGCATTCTGCACTAGCTCTAGACGGGCTCAGGATGTAGGGGAACGGCAATGAAAGATTTGTTGCGACTAACGGTTCCGATAGCGTTGATCGCGGCCGTGTCCCCCGGACTGGCGGACGCGCAACCGGTCACCCGCACGTTCGTCAAGGGAACGGTCACATCGGCGGGGAAGCCCGCCCGGTCCGTCTGGGTCATCATCAGCCTGAATGGCCGCGAGAAGGGTCGATCGCTGACCGGAGACGACGGAAAATACTACATCGCGAACCTGGATCCCGGAACCTATGACTTTGTGGTGGAAAGACGCGAGCAACTCTACCAGGGACGTGCGACGCTGCCCATCATGAACGGCACGTTCAACATCAGCTTCTGAGCCAGTTGCCTGCCGCCTGGGCGGACCGCGCGTTTCGGATCGCGCGTGCCTCACCGGCCTAGAACTTTGTCGCCTCGAGCCGCTTGTAGGCGTTCGCGGAGTACCAGCCGAGCCCCCACTTGAAGGGGCCGATCAGGAAGTACATCGGTCCCGCGATGGCGGCCGCCGCCACCGGCCCGCCGACAGTGGCGACGAGGATCGACGCGACGCCGATGAGCGCGATGCCCGCATTGTCGATGATGGCGAGGCGTGCCTCGAGCTGCTGCCGGGCGTCCAGCCCGAGCCGCTCGCGCTGTCGGAACGCGTTGGCGTACATCAGCGCGAACATCGAGAAGACGGCAACGACGCCGCCGCTGTAGATCTGCATCAGACGCGGTGTGTCGGCGGATCGCAGCACCGTTACGCCGGTCTCATCGTGCGCGGGAGGAACGCCGATGATCTGGTTCACGACCAGCGTGAAGACGAACTTCAGCGGGTAGACGTAGAACAGCACCACGAACAGCAGGATGCCGGTCAGGACAATCGTCGGCACGTCCTCCAGCCCATAGCGGCGGAAAAAATTGAAGTGGCGCCACCAGACCTGGAAGAGCAGTGCGAAGCAGATCGCGAACGCGAAGAACTGCCGCATCGCCGCCCACAGCTCGGTGAAGGTGTGCGGCACCTCCAGCGACACGACGAGAAGGGTGACCGCGAACGCGAACACCGCGTCGCTGAAGCCCTCGATACGGGAGACCTCGCGGCGATGCTGGGAACGGGGGGCGGACACGCGAGGATTCTATCTGGTGATTGGGTATTCAGTGATTGGGTGATTGTGGTGATTGGGGATTACATTTCATAATTGGGGCGCTTCAATCAATTACCAATGGGGCAATCCGCAATCATCCGACGATCACCAATCAGAGAATCCCAAGTGGGTTGATACAGAAGAACGTAGACGAGCACGCCGGTCACCGACACGTACATCCACACCGGAAACGTCCAGCGCGCGATTCGCCGATGCTGGGGGTATCGCGCCTTGAGACCGCGCGACAGCGTGACGAGCGCCAGCGGCACGACGGTCGCCGCGAGGGTGACGTGCGTGATCAGGATCGTGAAGTAGAGCGGCCGCACGAATCCCTGACGGGTAAACGGCACGGACCCCACCTGCGCGTGGTAGACGAGATAACACACCAGGAACAACGACGAGGTCGCGAACGCCGCGATCATGAACCGGCGATGTTGCTGGATGCGGCGGGCGCGGATGTGCATGTACGCGATCAGGAGCAGGATGCCGGAGATGGCATTCAGCGTCGCGTTGACAGCGGGTAGATCGGTGACGGACATGACAGCTTTCAGCTCTCGGCTATCAGCTCTCAGCGTCTGCAGTCGTCGTCAGCTGAAGCTGAGAGCTGATAGCTATCAGCGTTTACCGAGAATCATCACCGTCCACAGGAGAGGCAGATAGGTGATCGATCCGACGAACAGCGCGCGTGCCGAGCCGTCGCCGCGCGCCATCGCAAACCGTAGAGCGAGGGCGAACTGAGCCAGGCCGAGCGCAAGGATCACCGAAAACGACACGGCCGACGTGCTCGCGACGAGAGTGATCGGGACGAGCATCGCGGCGAACAGCGCCGCCTGATGTCCGGATCGCACGCCGCTCGGATCGATGACCGACAGCATCGGGAAGCCAGCCTTGCGGTAGTCGTCGCGATACAGCCAGGCGATCGCCATGAAATGCGGGATCTGCCAGAGGAACACGATGGCGAACAACGTCAGGCCGCCCGCTCCGACACTCCCGTGCGACGCGGTCCAGCCGATGAGCGCGGGCAGCGCGCCAGGCACGGCGCCGACGAGCGTCGATGCGGGCGTGAGCAGCTTCATCGGTGTGTAAATGATCAGGTAGATGAAGACCGTCGCGAAGGCGAGCACTGCCGCCAGCAGGTTGGCCCGCGCGGCGAGCAGCAACAGGCCGGCAATCGTCAGTCCCAGCCCGAAGAGGCGCGCATCGGCGGGCGACACGCGGCCGTCCGGCAGCGGTCGAAGCCGCGTTCGCCGCATCAACGCGTCGGTGTCGCGCTCGTAGAGTTGATTCAGCACCGCCGCGCCGCCCGCGACCAGCGCCGTCCCCGCCACCGCCTGCGCCATCAGCCCCAGGTCGGTCGATGGTGGTCCGCCAAGGTAATACCCCGCCGCGCTGGTCGCCACCACCAACAGGTTCAGCCGCGGCTTGGCCAGCTGGATGTAGTCCGCCACCAGGCTGCCGGAACGGCGTTCGATCGCCAGCGGGGCTGAGACGACGTCCTTCATGCGCGCGCCTCGCCACGTTTAACCGCCGGGCGCGCGGAGGCCGCGGAGGCCATGCGTTCGTCGCTGTGCGTACTCAGTGAGCGCTGCGGTTCCCGTCTGTCAGCGGCGAATCGCACGCGCCAGGATCTCAGTGTCAGCAGCAGCGACGTCGTCAACACCAGTGCGCCGACCACCACGTGCAGGCTGTTGACCAGCGGGTCGCGGCGGCTGATCACCGTCAGCGCCCCGAGCGTCACCTGGATGATGACGAGAAACATGATGAGCGTCGCCGGCCGCGCCAGCTCGGGTCGGTCCTGGTGCCGCCGCCACACGTACAGCGATGTCGCGAATACCATCGCGATGACGATCAGCGCGCCGAGGCGGTGCGCGAAGTGGACCGCGATCGCGGCGCTCCAGTGATCCGGGATGACGTGGCCGAACATCCACGGGAAGTCAGGAATCGCCAGGCCGGCGCCGGTGTGCCGCATCGCGGCGCCGACGAGAATCTGCGTGAAGATGACGACGGTCGACGTCGTGGCGGCGCGCCGGAGCGTGCCATCCTCCACACCGGTGTCGCCGTAGCCCTCGATCCAGCCGGGCGACGTGAAGAGCGCGATCGCCACGGTCATGCAGAAAAAGATCTCGGCCAGGCCGGCGTGTGCGGTTGATACCGCCGCGGGCAGGAGGTAAATCACGGTCAGTCCGCCGAGGATCCCCTGCGCCACGACCGACGCGAGGGCGCCCACGCCGAACCAGCGCAGCCATCGCCGCGAGTCCGCGAACCAGATCCACGCGGCAAGGATGATCGTCAGAAAGCCGACCGTGCTGGCGATGAGCCGGTGGCCGTGTTCGTAGAAGATGCCGCCGACCCACTTCGAGGGCGGGAACGTGAACATGTTCCAGCCATACGTGGTCGGCCAGTCGGGGACGGACAGGCCCGAATCGGTGCTGGTGACGAAACTACCGGCGAGGATCAGCAGGACGGTGCTGGCGGCGACGTAACGCGAGAACTTGTGAAGCATCTCGCGCGCTGGACGGGCTGGGCATGGGCAGGACGGGCTGGAGCCGGCCGCGTCGACCCTCCTGCCTGCCTATCCAGCCCTTCCTGCCGCCTCCTGCCTAGTTCGTGGCCGCCGCTGGCGCTTTGAACGTGAAGTTGACGTCCTTGGTTTCTTTCTGGCCCAGCGTGACGGTGGCGGTCTGCGGTCCGAGCTTCTCGTGCCACGCCTCGATCGTATAGGTGCCCGGCGGCAGGTCTTTCAGCTCGAACTTGCCGTCCTTCTCCGTCGTCGCGAAGTACGGGTGATCGAGCACGCCGACGTAGGCGTTCATCCAGCCGTGCACGTCGCACTTGAACGGCACCATGACTTCCTTCGCGGTGAAGGTGTGCGTCATCTTCATGCCCTGGATCGGCTGGCCGTTGTTGAACTCGGCGTTGCCCTTCGGCATCGCGTGGATGTTGTGGAGCGTCGGGTCGCTGTTGACGATTTCGAGCGGCTGGTTGACGCGAATGCCGAAGACGTGCGGATGATAGCGGCAGTTCTGCTGGTCGATCTTCGCCGGAGTGGTCGGCGTGTCGAAGATGTAATTGCCGAGTCCGTCCTTCACGTACACGAACACGTTGCCGAGGGTCTTGCCGTCGTCAGAAACCATCCAGGTTTCCTGGAACTGCGGATCCTTGTTCTGCTTCACGCAGACCGGATCGGCGTTCATCTTGATCGGCTCGTTCTTCGGCGCGGTGCCCTCGAAGTTCACGACGCCCTTGACGGTGCCGGCGACGGCGGTGTCGACTTTCAGGGCGCCAGGCGTCGCGGCCGGAGACGACGGCTCAGCCGACTTGTTCGATGTTTCCTGACTTCCGCCACACGCGAACGCCGCCAACGGGAGCAGCACGACCCAGGCATTTCGTAGACGCATTGAGACCTCTCTCCTCTAAAAAGCTTTCAGCTATCAGCAATCGGCTCTCGGCCTTCATCTTTCAGGCTGACAGCTGAGAGCTGAGAGCCGAAAGCGACGGATGAACCCCTCATTCTACCTTGCTTCCTGAAGCTTCCGCTCGACCCGGTCGGTCATCCATTTCTTGTCCCACCACTCGACCGGATTGACCATGTGGCCGCCGACCAGCATCGTGAAATGGACGTGATCGCCGCCGGCGAGGCCGGTGGAATCGCTGCGGCCAATCGTCTGCCCACGCGTCACGTGGTCGCCGACCTTGACGTCGAACGACATCAGATGGCCGTACAGCGACTGCACGCCCATGCCGTGGTCGATGACGATGCAGTTGCCGTAGATGCCAAGCCAATCTGCGTAGACCACGGTGCCGGCGTGGGCGGCGATGACCGGCACATGCGCGGTGACCGCGAGGTCGAACCCCAGGTGGACCTGACGGTCCACTTCCTTGCCCTTGTAGAAGTAGGTGCGATGGTCGGCAAACGACGCCTCGACCTTCGAGTTGCCCAACTGAACGAACGGGCCGTCCCACTGCCGCGTGGGTGAGGATTTCTTGGCCAGCGCGGCAATCTGATCGGCGTTGATCTTCCGCAACTCGCCGTTGATCCTCAGGAACGCCGGCATCATGTCGGACCCCTCGGGCGGCGGCGTCATCTTCAGCTCCGGCGCGTGCTCGAGGATATCCGGCACGACGCGGTTGAGGAACTTGTCGTCGAGCTCGATGCGGCTCTTGTGCTGGGGCTTCTCGAACACGTTGTCGATGAACGTCGCCTTCGCCTCGTTGCCGGCTTCATCACGCGCGAACGCCTGGATGCGCGTGTTGAGATCCTGGTCGTAGAGGAGCGCGAAGAACGCGGCCTTGAGATCGCCCGACAGGGGATAGCCTGGATACTCGACGTCACCGACCCGCACGCCCGACGCGACGTCCGCCGGTGTCGCGCGGTAGACGACCATCTCGGCGCCGCCGTGGTTGATGTGATGATGCGTCGACAGGACCGCGATGCGCGGCGGTTCGAGACGCACCTGGAAATCCTTTGACGCCGTGCTCGTCAGGGGCCGCAGATTCAGAAACGACGGCCGTGTCGCGGTGACGACAATGCGCGCGGCGCCGGATTGCAGTTCGGGAACGCTCTGTTTGCCGAGCGGTCGCGAAATGCGAATCTGATTGCGATCGATGGCGGTGACGCTCGCATCCTTGCTGGCGGTCGCGCTGGCGGCGCCGGCCGAGGCGTCGAGGGCGAAGAGCGGCACGCTCTTGCCGTTCTGTTCGAGCGCGATCGTCAGCGTCGTGAATTTGGTGTTCGGCGCCTCTGCGGTGACATCCAGCGTCCCCGCTTGTCCGACCGGGCGATCCGGTTTGTTGATGGTGAGACGCGGCGGCGCCCCGCGACCGGCCACGACATACGTGACGCCGGCCGCAAGCGCGAGGATCAGCAGCAGACCGAAGAGCCAGCGGAACATGGACTCAATAATACAAGTTTGTTAAAATTTGAGGTTCGTAACAGTCGGGGCGGTATCGTCTAACGGTTAGGACGGATGGTTCTCAACCATCAAATCGGGGTTCGATTCCCCGTACCGCTACCAGCCAGCCTTCGCTCGCGATTCACGCGAAGGCTGTCGCGCCGAAGCTCGAAGAGCGAAGGCGGACCTCGCGAGCTTCGGCTGGCAAGCCTCGTTGACCCTAACTCAGGCAGTCTGATTGACTGTGAACGTCTGGCCCCCGACGGACACGGAAGCGGCTCGCGCCTGCCCGGTGGTATTCGCTGCGACCTGGAACACGACAACACCGCTGCCAATTCCGGAGGCCCCACTGACCAGGGTCAGCCAGTTCTCGTTGCTGGTCGCGCTCCATGCGCAAGCGCTCGATGTGTTCACGGTTATGTTCCCGGTTCCACCAGTTGCGTTAAACGACCGATCGGACCCTGAAAGCGAGAACGTGCATGGCTGCTGCGAACCGGTCGTCACGCCTGAAACCGAGACACAAGGCGGTGCCGATCCCCCGCCGATGACGACACACGGCGCTACATCAACATAGGTTGTGACGCCTTTGACCAGTGTGGCGGCCACTCCACGGATAACACGCCCGTTGTCATGTCTTGAACGGAGACGGTCACTTGAGCAACCGGTATCGGAGAGGTTGGGCCCCCCGTGGAATCGATCGTCGTGTGTCCGGTCGGGGACTCTTCCAGAGTAAAGCTTGTGGTCAGATTTGAACCGAGTTCTCCGATCTTTTGACCGTTCGCAAAGACCGACACCGTGTTTGCGGTCCGGTTGCCGACGGCCATATCGAAATCCGAGTGGAACAGGCCGCACGCAGCAAGCGGCACCGCGAGCGCCAGCCCGGCCGCCAGGAGACACGTCCTGAACCGCGGGCGCTGCAGGACGTAAGAGGCGCTTGATGGCTTGGCGGGCGTCGTCATGCTGGGTCCCGCGGCACGGTTGCAAACGGTAGACCCGCCGACCCGCGACTCAAGTCATTCGATTAATCACCCGAAGTCGCCGGCCCGTGGGCGCTTTCGGTCATGAACACGGCTGTGCTTACGGCGAGCCTGATCGTTGCGATCACGAGCATTTGTCACCGACGATCGCTCCGGCTCGTCACAGCCACCGACGGACGCGGCGCGTATACGCCTCATAGGCAGTGCCGAACCGCCGCCGGAGATAGCGCTCCTCTGGAAGGATCACGAACAACTGGACGATCACCAGCGTTGGTAGGAGCAGCACGACGGGCCACCATGTGGCCAGGAGCAGTCCACATGCGATCGTGAGAAGCGCCAGACTGACATACATCGGATTTCGCGTGTAGCGGTAGGGGCCAGACAGCACCAACGCTTCCGCCGGGCGAATCGGGACGATGGTGGTCTTCGAGCGGCGAAATCGATCGATGCTGTCGAACGCGAGGGCCATCCATCCAAGCACACAGACTGCCCCGATGACGGTGATGAGCCGACCTCCGGCGATGGGCAACGGCCAGCGACGATCGAGCAGAACGCCGCCGAGTACCGCGAACGCATACCAGAACGGCGGAGGAAACCAGACGCCAGCGTGATCAGATTGCGCTGTCATATACCGGTGGCGCCTTGTCGAGCAGGGACCAAGACCGTGTCACCACTCAAGCCGGGCGATTACCTCGTCCGCGGCGTGGCCTCACCCACGTCACTTAGATTGATAGTAGAACGTCGGAGTCCAGGCCGGATGAGCTTTACCAACTTCTTACTTCTCCTGCCGTTTCCATGGGCTTCGCAGTCGGCGGCGCTGGATTAGAACGAGGTGAGCAGCACGCCGAGCATCACGGCGTAGCTGGCGGCGGCGTAGGCGAAGAGGATGAACAGCCGCGCTGCCGTTGAATGCGTGCGCCAGGCGGCGTACGGATGAAGGCACATCGCCAGCGACCGTCCGATGAGCACTTCGAACCGTGTGGCAGGGGAAATTACAGTTGCGGCCACGTGACGAGGAATCGCAAGAACGGGACCAGTGGCGCGCCCGCGGATTCGTGCGCGAACGCTCCTGAACGCGCATCAGAATCATGCGCCAGGGCGACCTTTGTCGGCGGGCAGCGCGCCGTGGTGGAATGATCAGCAGCCCTGAAGGGCTGCGTGACGTTCAATTCTGAAACGCGCTCTAAAGAGATGCGCTACATGAGAGGGAGTCAGCGAGCGGGCGGCGGCTCGTTGACGACGGCCCAGAAGCCGCCGAGCAGCTTCACGGCGTCGACGAAGTCGTGGAAGTCGACCGGCTTGACGACGTAGGCGTTCACGCCGCAGTCGTAGCTGCGCACGAGGTCCTGCTCTTCGCGCGACGAGGTCAGGACCACGACCGGAATCGTCTTGAGCTGTTCGGATCGCTCTTGATCTGCCGCAGCACCTCGAGGCCGTCGACCTTCGGCATCTTCAGATCGAGCAGCATGAGCACCGGATTGCCGCGCGTCGCGGTCCGCGTACGCGTTGCGCCGCCACAGGTAGTCGAGCGCCTCGGCGCCGTCGCGCGTCGACCGTCGACCTCGTTCAGCACGCGATTGGTCTTGCAGCGCCGCGAGCGTCAGCTCGACGTCGTTCGCGTTGTCTTCGGCCAGCAGGATGTCGTCGCAGTCTCGTCATCAGTGAGTCGCCCGCCCTTTCGTTCGGCAGCGAGAAGTAGAACGTGGCGCCGCGGTCGACGCGCCCTCGGCCCAGGTGCGGCCGCCGTGGCGCTGGACGATGCGCCGCACGTTCGCCAGTCCGATGCCGGTGCCCTCGAACTCGTCGGTGCGGTGCAGCCGCTGGAAGACGCCGAACAGCTTGTCCGCGTACTGCATGTCGAAGCCGACGCCGTTGTCGCGCACGAAGACGACCGTCGTCGGTCGCGCTCGCGGCATGACGCCGACCTCGATCTCGCGTCTGCGGGCGCGTCGCGCGTATACTTGAGCGCGTTCGACAGCAGGTTGACGAAGACGTGCCGCAGCAGTCGCGGGATCGCCTTCGACCGTCGGCAGGTCCTGCACCTGCCAGCTCGACGTGCGCGGCCGTTGATGTCCGGCGCGACACTTCCTGCTGCGCGTCGCTGCACCAACTGATTCAGATCGACGGGCGAGCGGGCGCAGCTGGGCGCGGCCGATGCGCGAGAACGCCAGCAGGTCGTCGATCAGCCGGCCCATGCGCGTGCGCCGCGTCGGCGATCGTCTGCAGATAGCCGCTGCCCCTCGCCGTCCAGCGTCGCCGCCGCGCGACTCCGCGCAGCATCGTCGCGAAGCCGGTGATGTGCCGCAGCGGCGCGCGCAGGTCGTGCGACACCGAATAGCTGAACGATTCCAGCTCGCGATTGACGGCGTCGAGCTCCTCGTTGTGGCGCTCCAGGAGAAGGCGCGCTTCTTCGAGTTTCGCGGTTCGCTGACGAACGCGCTCTTCGAGGTCGCGATGCGCGCTCTCGACCTTGCTGAGTCATCGCGTTGAACGCGACGCTCAGCCGTCCCAGTTCATCGCGTCGGAGAATCGTGACGCGCCGCGCGTAGTCTCCAGACGCCACGGCTTCGGACGCCAGCGTCAATTCCTGCAGCGGCGTCGTGATGCGCGCCGCGATCATCCGGATCCCGAGCGCCGACAGCACCACGAATCCCAGCGCGATGAGCGACATGCGCTCGAGGAACGCACGCGCCGGCGCCAGGATGACCGCCTGCGGGAACTCGACCCACACCGACCACGGCGTGCCCCGGATGTCGGTCAGCGCACCGACGCGATTGACCGTTCGGTCCGGCGTACTCCGCGATGCCCGGATGAAAGCGATCGATCGGCGGCGGCGCGATCGCTTTGACCAGGTCCGTCCAGACATCGCCGGCCTTGTTGCCGAGGGAGATGACCGCGCCCTGACCGACGAGCCGATTCAACAACTCCGCGGTCGGCGCGCCATTCACCGGACGGCGCACGACGAGCAAACCGAGTCGTGTCCGCGCGGTCCTGTTGCCGTTGTCGCCGTCGCCGGCGTCGGCCGCGATCTCGGCGACGCTCTCACCGACGACCTGCTCGCCACGACGCTGCAGCGGCGCGACACCCGTGCGCTGCCGGCATCGAGCCAGGCGGCAGCACGTCGGCGGCGCCGGGCGGCGTTGCCATCGTCAGCAGGCATTCGCCGGCGGCGTTCCACACTTCCAGAACCTGAGGGCCTGGGCTGCGAATCTGGCTCCAGGCGCGCGCGCGCCGCGTCGCGAGTGTCGTTGTCGGGATGCTCGAACAGCTGGCGCAGACTCGGATGGTTCGCAATCCGCTGAAGCTCGTTCATCCGCTGTTGGGTCGATCTGGACGAACAGTCCGGCGAGCTGGTCGGCGGTGGCCTGGGCGCGGATTCCCGGCGGCCTGGATGAGGTTGGCCTTCACCTCGCGATAGCCGACCGCGACGACGGCCGCGATCACCAATCCCGTCGAGGCCGCCATCACAAGCGGGAGCCGCCACCGCAGCGAGTAGTGTGCGGGCGTCTGGCCCGGCGTCAGATGTGCGTCGCTGGCGCGCATACGAACCACTCATGTCTATCGGCCGGTCGCCGCGCCGACCGTCCGCGTTCCGGAAGGACTGCTGCGAATCGGCGCCGGCGCGAGCGCAAATCCGCGCAGTGCCGTGCACCTTCCCGTGAGCATCTAGTCGAGCAACGGCCCTCGGTCGATAGCCTTCTATCGATGCCTCCAGCATCGGGCCCGGCTTCGCCGAAGCCCCTCCGCGTCCTCATGGTCGAGGACTCGCCGGCCGATGCGGAGCTGTTGATCCACGAGCTCGAACACGGTGGCTACGAAGTCGCCGCGACCCGCGTGGAAACCGCCGACGCCATGCGGTCGGCGCTCAAGACCGACGCCTGGGACGTCGTCATCTCCGACTACAGCCTGCCGAAATTCTCCGCCCCCGAGGCCCTGATGGTGCTTCGCGAGACGGGCCGCGACCTTCCGTTCATCATCGTGTCCGGAACGATCGGCGAAGAGACCGCCGTGGAGTCGCTCAAGGCAGGCGCCTGCGACTTCCTGGTCAAGGGACGGCTGGCGCGACTCCTTCCCGCGATCGAGCGCGAACGGCGCGAAATCGAGTTACGGCGCGAACGTGCCCGCGAGCGCGCAGGCGCTCGAAGAGCAGCTGCGGCACGCGCAAAAGATGGAGGCGATTGGCCAGCTGGCGGGCGGCATCGCGCACGACTTCAACAACATGCTCACGGCGATTCTCGGCTATGCCGAGCTGTTGACGGAACAGATCGGCCCGGACAAACCGATCGGCGCCGACTTGCAGGAGATCGTGACCGCCGCGCAGCGCGCCACGTCGCTGACGCGCCAACTGCTGGCGTTCAGCCGCAAGCAGACGATCAAGCCGGTGGCGCTCTCGCTCAACGCGGTCGTCGAGACACTCGAGCCGATGCTCCGGCGCCTGATTTCCGCGCAATGTGTCCATCCAGACCGACCTGGATCGCCAGACCTACGTCGTGCTCGCGGACAAGACGCAAGCTGGAACAGGTGTTGATGAACCTGGTCGTGAATGCCCGCGACGCGATGCCCGACGGCGGCACGCTCACGATCAAGACCGGCAATACCACCCTGGGCGCCACCGACCTGGCGCGGCTTCCCGGAGCGGTCGAAGGCGAGTACGCCGTCATCACTGTCTCGGACACGGGCGTCGGCATGACGCCCGAGGTCCAGCGCCGGATCTTCGAGCCGTTCTACACCACCAAGGAGCGCGGCCGCGGCACCGGGCTCGGGCTCGCGAGCGGTCTACGGCATCGTCAAGCAGCTGGGGGGCAACATCTGGGTGGAGAGCGAGCCGGGGCGAGGCTCGAGCTTCACGATCTACCTCCCGCGGACCGTCGCGCCGCCCGTCTCGGGGGCGCCGCGCCTCGGGCGCAACACGCCGCCGATCGGGAAGGAAACAATCCTGCTGGTCGAGGACGAGTCAGGGGTGCGATCGTTCGCGCGGACCGTACTCGTTCGATACGGCTACCACGTGCTCGAAGCGGAATCGAGCGAGCAGGCGCTGACGCAGCTCTCCGCCTACGACGGCCCGCTCGACCTCCTGTTGACGGACGTGATGCTGTCGGGAATGGATGGCGGTCAGCTCGCGCGACACCTGGCGCCCGGACGGCCGAACCTGCGCGTGATCTTCATGTCGGGTTATGCCGACCCGTCGGTCGAAGAAGCGCTGCCCGACGGGTGCGACCTCATGGAGAAGCCCTTCACGGCCCACACCTTGTTGTCCCGCGTGCGCGAGTCGCTGGGTTCGCGCGTCGTCATACGCGCCTCGTAGGGTCACGGCGCCAGCGCGACCGTGCTAGGCCTTGTACAACGGCCGCACCTGGAACAGCACGTACAGCGAAATCAGGGCGACCAGCAGCGCTGAGACGACCGCACCGGAAAGCACATTGGCGACGAGGCTCACGAGCCGCGCGTAGAAGAGGAGCGTCCAGCCGGACATCTTGCGCGCGAACAATCCGGGCAGCGCCATCACCGTCAACCCGATCTCGATGATCAGTCCGATGGCGACGAAGCCGAACCCGGTCGCGTAGCCGACGCCGGCAAAAGGCATCAGCACCGTGCCGATTCCGAGCACGGCGAGCAGCAGCGGGAGCGTGAGCACGAGTATGACAAGCGTGATCCACGGCCCGTACTGGACGATCCATTCCTTCGCGTTATCGGGAAGTTGAATCGGCGCTTTCTTCACCAGGTAGAAGTCGAGGAACCCGATGAGATCTTTCGGCGGCTGTTCGCCGGTTGGTTGTCCCACGTCGACCATGTGCGCCTCCAGTTCGAGTTTCGAGACGGCCGATCCTACAGCCCGAAAAATGCGAGCGCTGCCGACTCCTTCAGCTTCGGGAGAAAGGGCGCCACGATCGCCTTGTTGCGCTGCGAGACGGGGTCCGCCGATCCCGGGATCGGTCGCGTCACGACGCGATCCGTCTGTCCGTTGCCCGAGAAATTCCGATCGACCAGCTCCACCACGTTCAGTCCGGCGGCCGCGTAGACATGGCCGCGGACCCACTGGTATTCGTCCATCGAGAACCGCTGCTGGTTGAGCCCATCGACCCAGGCGCCCTGCGCTTGCAGGATGAATCCCATCATCGCCGTCACGTTCTTGAAGTCCTCGGCCGATGTGGACTTGCGGTGCTCGGCCTGTTCGCGACGCAGCATATCATCCTGCATCGCCGCAATCTCTTTGAAACGTGGGCCGAGTTTGGCGACCATCGCGTCGTGGACCGCGACGAATCGCCTGACTGTATCGGAGGTGAGATCACCGTTGGCGGGCGGCGTGAACGGGCTGGTGTTGTTCACGCCTTTCGAGAGCGTCTGAAGCGATTCGGCGACCCCGGATTCGCGCAGATACGACCGCGCCTTGCTGGCCGCGATGTAGAGCACGACGCTGACGCCCACGACCAGGACGAGCGCGACGACCCCGCAGCCGATGGCGAGTTTTTTCATCGAGGGTTGGTGCCATTTCGGAGCGAATCGATCGAGATGTCAATGTCCTTTTCCCAACTACCTGTCGGCTCCTGATTCCACCGTGGCCAAGGCCCAGCGCCTAACGCAATTCGAACAAGCCGGCCCGCACCGACACCTTCACCGCCGCATCAACGCCGGGTGTGATCGTGACGTTCTTTGTTAGCGGGTGGGCGCCGGCTTCCACGACAACCTTGTACGTGCCGGGAGGCAGCTCCTGGGCCAACGGTCCGGCGAAGCCGCCAGCCACCTTCGTCCCTTTCTCGTCGAACACGGCGTACGGAATGCGTGTGAGCGCCGCCTGCGTCACGGCGCGGCCGAGAGCCTGTCCGTCCTGCGCGCCGTAATAGCGGCCGCCGGTCGCCTCGGCCAATGTCGTCAGGTCCTGTTCGACGTTCTTGCCGGTCACCGTAAAGCCGACGATATTCAGGAGGATCGGCAGACCGGCGCTCTTGAGCTGCTGCGCCGCCTCCACGAGATTGCCTCCGCACGTTTCTTCACCATCGGTGATGACGACAAGCGAACCGCCTCCGACCGCCTTGAGGTCGGCCGGTGCCTGGAGGATCGAATACACC
Source organism: uncultured Acidobacteriota bacterium (assembly GCA_963792175.1). Taxonomy (GTDB): domain Bacteria; phylum Acidobacteriota; class Vicinamibacteria; order Vicinamibacterales; family CAVVIG01; genus CAWBVG01. The sequence continues at coordinate 36,143 of CAWBVG010000043.1, read as the reverse complement.
AACGGCGTTTCGCCGCGCGGCTGCAGGCGATCGACGATCGAGAGGATCCGCTGACGGTCGAGCGGTGCGATCTTGCTGACCAGCTCGGTGTCAGTGCACGTCTCCTTCTGACGGGCGCTGTAGCGGTGTGCGTAAACTCGAAGACCGACGGAGAAGTCGTCCGGAATGCGCGCCAGCACGTCGCGCAACACGGCTCGAGCGGTGGCAATCCGAGTCGATTGGCCAAGCGGTAGCTTCATCGATCCTGAGAGGTCCAGGATGATTTCGATGTTGCGCCGCGCGGCGGCCTGCTCAGGCGACAGCTCGGTCGTCACTTGCAGGCTGCCACTCGTGATTTCCCCGACGATCCGGCGAGCCCGATGATCGCCCACATCGACGCGGCGTGCGGTGAGCCGCCGGTGTGAAAGGCGCGCGGGTCGGCGGGCCAGGAACCGTCAGCGTTCTGGGCGGCGAGCAGGTACCTCACGCCTTTGACGAACGGCGCCGAGCTGATGCTGACGCCCGCCTGCTTGAACGCGTAGAGGACCTGGCCGGTCGAGAACGGATTCGCCTCCTTCGTGGACGGGTCCAGGCATTCCCGCCACCCGCCGCTCGGGTGCTGCTCAACAATCAGCTGTTCGACGATCCGTTCCATCAGCGCTTCATCACGGTCGAACCGCGCGAGCGCCAGAATCTTGAACACCTTGTCCTGCGTCGTCACCGGTTCGGCTGAGGCAATCCAGCTGCGTGCGTGGTCGGCGGCTGTGCGGTACCGTGCGTCGTGTGTCTCGACGAACGCTCGCTCGAACGCCACCAGACTGTTGACCGTCGTCATCATCGATCCCTGCTCGACGGTTCGCACGCCGCAGGACAACCAATCGCGGTACGGCACGTCTCCGGCGGGCCGCTGCCTTGTCAGGAGCCAGTCGGCGGCCTTGAGCAGTCTCGGATTCCGCGTCACGCCTTTGAGGTCGTCCCAATAGGCGAAACCCATCGCGGCGAACGGCGTCGACGGTTCTCCGGTGTCCTCGCGGACGAAGGTGCCGTCCGGCTTCTGCTGCGATTCGGTGAACTCGTTGAGTTCCTTCAGGATTCGATCGCTGACGACGTAGTCGTTCTTCTGTGCGACGGCGAGGCCCATGACCGCTTGCGCCTGAATGTGGCAGCCGAAGCAGCCGTGGTCCTTTTGCCATTGGATGGCGGCAGGCTGCAGCCAGTCGATGCCTCGCTGCGCCGCGTGACGAGGGCTGTTTTTCCAGTCTGGAAGATCTGGATGACGCGCGACGAGCGCCTGGTAGCCGGGCCGCTGCGCTTCGAGCACGCGAATCTTGCCGATCTCGACTTTGCTGAGCGCCCAGAGCGGCCCTCGCACGGCGAGCACCCGCAGCTTGATGTACCGCGCTTCGACAGACGGAAACGAGATCGTTTGCGGCGATGTGGCCGGTTCCAGCGTCGCAGCGGCCACGCGCTCGAACCCGACATCGGCGCCCCGCATGGAGGCCCACACCTCCACATCCTTCGGCGCGTTGCCGTTCGGCGCTCCCGTTGCGTCGGGCGGCGGCAGGTCGATTGCGACGGCTGTGACGAGGGCGGAGTCGTGCTTATAGAAGGAGAGAACGATGTCGAGCGGGAGTTCCCGGAGGGCCGATCCGCGCCACGACCATGTCTGATCGGATCTGCTATCGATCAGCCGGCGGCCCTCTGGTCCGGGAACCTCCTCACCGGTGATGCTTTCGACAGCACCGCCGTTGTCGTCGAGCGCGATGTTGGCACCTGCCGCCTCCGGATTTGCCGATGGCGTGTGGGCGACATCGACCACTGCGTTGGGAGCGCTGGGCGTCGGCGCGACGGGTGCCGTAGAGGCGGGAGGGGAGCCTCGGGCGACCGGCACAGACGATGGTGTGGCAACTTCACCCGTGCGATGGAGGTGGATGAACGCATAGCCTCCGGCCATCGCGAGCGCGACAATCGAGAACGCCGCCGGCAGCGCGCGACGGAGGCGCATCCTCAATCACTTGATGTTCTGAAGGAGATCCGAGTCGTCGGCGCCCTTCCTGCGATCCGGCGGCTTCCCCGCTTGTGGTCGGGCGATGGCTGTTGTGTCGCCGGCCGCCGGCCGCGCGGCGAGGCCGTGCTTTTTGTGCCAGCCGTTCCTTTGTCGCCGCACGCCACGACGCCAGACAGCACGATCGCCAACGCGATGAGTGTTGCCTTGTTCATCACTGATGCACTCCCGACAGCTTGCTACCAGGGAATCAGGCTCTTGGCCGCGACGCCGCTCAGACACAGGAGCCCTTTCCTGCCCATCACGCAAACGTCCCCTCTGCCGCCTTCTTTCAATCCCATCTGCGCCATGATTTCGAATGGCGGCGAGTGGATCTTCAGATTGCCGGCGCCGGTCTCCGAGACGTCGAGGCGCACGCCGCCGACTCCGGCGCTGTGACGCACGTCGACGATGCCACTGCCATGATCGTCGACGCCGATGTCAACGACCTCGTGGCCGACATGGTTCATGGTCTTCAGGGCGCCGATGCCATGCAGCAGCACTGAATTCCCGCGGGCGCTCTCGAGGCGAGGAGTCCGGCGTTCTCCGCGGACACGCCGATGGTTGTTTTCGCGGCGCCGCCACCAAAGATGGTCATCTTGCCGGGACCGCCGGCAGCATCGATTCTCGCCGCCTGATTGCCGGATGGGTCGTTCATCTCGAGGATGCCACCGGTGGCGGAGGCCCAGAGGTCCGCGCCTGATCGTGCCGGAGTCGTTGCGCAGCTGGACGTAGCCGCCGTCCGCATCCTGCCGCAACACCACCACAGGTTTTCTCTCGGTGTTCGCGATGACCACGCCCTTTCCGCTGACTTGCGTGACGCCGTTCCCAAGACCTGCCAGGTGCAGTCCGCCCGTGTCGCTCCTCGTTGACGCCGATCATGGCCTTGGGCTTCGCATTGTCGGCGCCGTCGTAGATGCGCACGGTGCCACAGCAGCCGCTCGGGCTCGCGCCGATCTCGACGACTCCACGCGCGTTTGCGTTGTACAAGCTGACGACCGCGCCGCGATTCGCGACGTCCATGACTCTCATGAGCAGGCGCCCGCTGTCGTCGACGACGTAAACGGCGCGGTGAGCGTGCGTGGGGCCGGCTGCGCGGAGCGGGGTCGGCACAGCGACGAAGACCAGTGCGACCGCGACCGCTGCCGACGCGACGGCGCATACCGCCACGTTCATGCAGCGCCGCCGCTCATCAGCACGATTCGTGTTGGTCGCCGCGGCGAGCGCCCGCTCCAGTGCCTCGAGCGCGCGCGCAGCTCCATCATTTCAGGGCTCATGGGTTCCTCGCGATCCTCGGTGCATGTCCAGACGCGCTCTACTTCAGCCGGGCCACCGCCTTCTTCGCGACCGTCGTGAGCGCTTCCGTGGCATTGCCGCTGCGGTTGATCTCGAATGTGAGGAGTGTCGAGCCTTTGAGCACCTGCAGCTCCTTGTGATCCTTGTCTGTACCAGCACGCGAGATCGCCGAGGCCGGGCAATTGTTCCTTCTTCAGGCACTCGGCCTTGTAGATCTGCAGGAACATGCCTGCAGAATCGCCGGAAGGGCGCCAGACAGTGAGCTGGCAGGGAGTTCCTCGCCGCCGACACGAACTCACAGGCAGCGACGCTCACTCCCGGCATGGCTGACTGAGGAGGGTTCGTCGGCTTCGGCTCGCCCACAGCTTCTCCGACCGCGATCGCCGCCTCTTGCTTCGTCATCAGCGCGCAGGCATCGAAAGGCCCGGGCGTGCTTTGTGTCGAGGAAGCGGCCGGCGCGCCGCCCGCGCTGACTGCCGCAGCGATACTTGCGCCACCGAGCAGCATGCCGCGCTATGACGATCGCCTTCCGCATCGTGTTGCTCCTTGTGTGGTCATCGACGATCACTCGATTCTCGGTACGAGGCGCCGCGCGAGCGCGATCGCCTGCTCGCGCGTCGTCATGCTTCCCAACGTGATGAGGCGTGTTGCCCTTTCGAACGTAGAAGATCGCCCCCATGGCACCGATGAATGCGCGGTCGCCCAGGCCTTCGATCGGTTCGAGCCCTCCGCCGGCCGCCGCCGCCGTTGACTGCTACGGTCGTCTTCAGCATGGCCTCCGCCGCATCGGCGTTCTCCCGCTGAACCAGAACGGCGAACAGCGGCTTGTTCGGCGCGACCGCGCCACCGAGGCCCTTCATCAGGTTTTCGCATGGTCTTGACGCCGTCCTGAGCCGACTTTGGCTCCTCTTTCATGAGACTCGCGAAGGTGCCGCGGGCAGTGTCGGCGCCTTTTTGCTGCTGCGCGGCGGCATTCGCGTACCACTCGCATCCGTTCGGCTTCTTTTCCGCGCGTTCGATCGGCACGCCGGCAATCTCTTCGATCTCTTTCGCCGAGAGCAGCGCGCACACGTCCGGGGCTTCGGTGGCAGCCACTCGCGGCTGGTCGCGGCCCGCGGGCTTGCGATCGCTCGCCGGGGTGAGTCGGCCAGCTCGCCCGGCTTCGCGGGCCGTTTGACGGCCGTGTCCTTCTGATCGGTCGCTGGTGTCCTTGACGCAGCCGATCACCGCAACGGCGGCGAACAGCGCGACGGCGAAGCTGAGACGCCTCATAAGATTCCCCCGGTGATCTGGAGAAACGGAAACCGGAGGAAAAGGCGGACAGGTCTGATGTTGACTTACGGTAGTCGTGGCCTCGAGCGCCTGCCGCGCCTCGATCGTTCGCGGGTCGGCGGGCCCGAAATGTGTCTGACGCCAGGCCATGGCGCTCTGGATTAGCGGACGCGCCTCGCCGGCGCGGCCGGCACGTCTGAGCGCATCGCCCAGCATGAACCTCGCTGACGCGAGATCTGCATGCCCGCCGGGGAAGTGCTTCTCCAGCCGGGCAAGACCCGCACGTATGACCGGTTCGCCCACCGCAGGCGCTCCGGAGGACCACTCCGCGGCGCCGGCATGAACTCTCGCCACTGCGGTCGCCGCGTGGTCACTCGCCCAGGCCGCGCTCCACGAGCGGGAGCGCCTCGCGGGCCAGGTCCCGAGCGCGCGCCGGCTGTCCCCGCCGGCGCGCCACGTCGCCGAGGGCGTCGAGCGCCAGACCGAGGAACGGCCCTTCCTGCCGCGACGATCGCAGATCCGACACGGCTCGAGCGATCACCACATCGGCCTGGTCGAGTCTGACCGGCCTCAGCCAGCACGATCCCGATCCACATCCGCAGGTTCGGCAGGTCGGCGCGCGGCGGAGCTCCGTTGCGAGTCGAAGATCCGCTGTGCCTCGCGACAGTCGCGCTCCGCTTCGGCGAGACGACCGGTGTGCGCCTCGACGACCGCCTGCCAGACGCGATCGTGTGCCACCTGCAGGTCGTCGGCGCCGAATCGCTCGATGTGAATCGACAACGCCTCGGCGACGAGCGGCAGGGCCGTCCTCCGCCCGGCCGGCGGCGTCGAGCGCCCGCGCCCGCAGGCGCAGTGTGACGGCCAACCCGTCGTGCCGGTCCCCCAGCACGCGTCGCTGTCGCAGTGACGACGTCTTCGGTCATGGCGACCGCGTCGTCGAAGTGTCCGAGCGCCTGCAGGTAGAACGCCAGGTTGTAGCGCGCGGTCAGCGTGTGGGGGTGATCGGCGCCGAGGTGGCGCTCGCGCCAGAGCACGACGGGCCGTTGCAGGGCTGCCGCTTCGGTAAACCGGGCGAGCTGACTGTAGACAATCCCCAGACTCTCCCGCACGGCGGCGGCATCTGCGGAATCATCGCCCTTCAACGCCACGTAGATGGCCAGCGCTTGCTTGTCGAAGGCCTCGGCACCGGTGAGGTCGCCACGATTGCGCCGCTCACCCCCGATGTCCCACAGCAGCTCCGCGACCTGCAGGCTGCGCTCGCCTCGCCTTTCCCGCTGGATCGCGAGCGCTTCCTCGTGCAACGGGCCCGCTTCGTCGTATCGGCCCTGTTCGTAGAGCGCATCGGCGATTTGCGTCATCGCCTCGGCGGCCGCAACGCTGCGCGGGCCGTCGCGTCTCTTACGGCGTTCGAGGTCCGCACGCAGGAGCGGCAAGGCCCGGTTGTACTCGCCGAGCGAGTGGTACACGCTGGCGACGAGACTGGCCACTTCGGACTGGACGTCCGGCTGATCGCGCAACTCCGTCTCGATGCGTCCGGCGCCGGCGTCCAGCAGCTGCCGGACGGAAGGCTCGCGGCCCTTGGCCAACGTTGGATCGGCTGCGGAGAGGAGCGTCTTGAGGAATTCCTTGACCGCCTCGGCCTTGCGCGCCTCGCGCGCGGCGCGCTGTGCCTGCCACGCCGTCGCGAAGAGGCCCGCCACCAGCGTCAGGAGGACCAGGGCGGCTGCGCCCGTGGCGGCGCGATGGCGCGCGAGGAACTTCCGCGCTCGGTACGACAGCGCGTCCCCTCGCGCGGCGACCGGCAATCCCGCGAGATGCCGGCGCACATCGCTTGTGAACGCCTCCACCGACGAGTACCGGCGCTCCGGGGACTTCTGAAGCGCCTTGAGCGCGATCCGATCGAGATCGCCCCGCAGTCGTCGCCGAAGGTCGCCGGCTTCGACGCGGGCGCTCGGACTCTCCGGCTCCTCCTCCAGGATCGCGCGCTCGAGCTCGCTGCCGGCGAGACCCGTGCGGTAGGGCCGGGTTCCGGTCAGCAGCTCGTAGAGCAGCACGCCGAGGGCGTAGACGTCGGCCGATGTGCTGACCGACTCGCCGCGCAGCTGCTCGGGCGCCGCGTAGTCGAGCGTCAGCGCGCGCACGACTGTTTGCGCACGGTCCGGCGAGCGCCGATTCGCTGTCGCCCAGCAGCTTGGCGATGCCGAAGTCCAGCAGCTTCACGCGGCCGCCGTCGTCCACCAGGATGTTGGAAGGCTTCAGATCGCGATGCACGATCAGATTGCGGTGTGCGTGCTGCACCGCCTCGCAGATCTCGAGGAAGATGCGCAGCCGTTCGTCGGTCGTCAGCCTGCGCTCCGAGCAGTACGCGGTGACCGGCCGGCCGTCCACCCGCTCCATCACGAAGAACGGCGTGCCGTCAGACGACACGCCGCCGTCGAGGAGACGCGCGATCGCCGGATGCTGCAGGCGAGCCAGGATCTGACGTTCCTGCAGGAAGCGCCGGCGGGCCTCTTCGTCGAGCACGCCCTGCTTGACCAGCTTGATCGCGACCTGCTGGTCGAACTGACCGTCGATGCGCTCGGCGAGGTAGACCACGCCCATGCCGCCTTCGCCGAGCTCCGTCAGCAGACGGTAGCGGCCGACGATGTGGCCGTGCAGGGCGTTGGCGGGCGCGCGCTCGACGTCGCGCTCGATGTCGAGGATCAGCGGCGCCGCGCGCTCGATCGCGGGCGTGTCGAGAAAGCCGTCCGGCGCGGAGGCTTCGGCCAGGAGTTCCTCGAGCTCGCGCGCGAGCGCGGCGTCGCCGTCGCAGGCCCGATCCAGGAACGTTCGCCGCTCGGAGGGAGGCAGCTCGAGGACCGCATCGAGGATGGGCGCGATGCGCAGCCACCGCTGCCGATCGGCGGTCTGATCCATCGGCGCTCACCGCTTCGCGGAGTTCAGTTCCCGATAGAGAAAGGCGCGCGCCTTCTGCCAGTCGCGCCGCACGGTTCGGCTCGTGATCTGTTCCGCGCTGGCGATTTCGTCTTCCGTCATCCCGCCAAAGAAGCGCCACTCGACGAGCCGGGCGAGCCATTCGTCCACCCCTTCGAGACGGCTGAGCGCGCGATCGAGGGCAATCATCTCGTCGGCGATCGCTTCCACCGACAGCGCCGCGTCGTCCAGCGTCGTCTGTCGCCGATCGCCGCCGCGTTTCTTCGCGTGGCGCTCGCGGGCGTAGTCGACCAGAATCTGTCGCATCGCGCGGGCCGCGAGCGCGAAGAAGTGTGTCTTGTCCTGATAGTCGACCGGCCGCCGTACCAGCTTGAGGTATGCCTCGTTGACCAGGGCCGTCGTGGCCAGGGTCTCGCCGGGACGCAAGGCTCGCAGCTGACGGCGGGCGAGGCGCCGCAGCTCTTCGTAGGTGGCTGCGAAGGCCTCCGAGAATGCGGCGTCATCGCCGGCCCGCGCCGCGGCCAGCCGCGCGGACCATCCAGTGGTCATGCGAGGGCTACGATAAACGCTCGCCCAGGGTCGCGCAAGTTCGCAGCGCGGCTGATGTTTGACAATCACGGCGCGTGGTCGCCATCATGATCCGCCCCGCGAACGTGCCATTTCCCGGAGAGATCCTGCGTCGTTCGAGCTTCGGCCGCCGGCCGCGGCTTGTCCTGTATGCCGCGCTCTGCGCGTTCGCGGCCCGGACGGCCGCCGCCGCGGATCCGCGCATCGTCACGGCCGTCGAAACGCGGCTGCCGATCACGCTCGACGGCGTCCTCGACGACGAGGCGTGGATCTCCGCGGAGCCCGCCACCGACTTCGTTCAGGCCGAGCCGCACGAAGGGCAGGCCGCGACCGAGCGCACGACGGTGCGTCTCCTGTTCGACCGCGACGCGCTGTACGTCGGCGTCCGCTGCGACGACGCGATGGCCTCGGCGCTGATCGTCAACGACATCCGCAAGGACTTCACGCCCGGGGAACAGGATACGTTCGAACTGCTCCTCGACACGTTCGCGGATCGCCGCAACGGCTTCGTCTTTGCCACCAACCCGGCCGGGGCGAAGTCCGACACGCAGATTGCCAACGAAGGGCGCGACGTCAACACGAGCTGGGATGCCGTGTGGTCGGTGGCGACGAAGGTGGATGCCAACGGCTGGTCCGCCGAAATGCGGATTCCGTTCAAGACGCTGCGCTTCGAGCGCGGCGAAGGGCGCATCTGGGGCGCGAATTTCAGCCGCCGTATCCGCCGCAAGAACGAGGTCGATTACTGGTCGCCGGTGCCGCGCGTCTACAACCTGTATCGCGCCGGTCTGGCCGGGACGCTGACGGGACTCGGCGATGTCAGCCAGGGACACAACCTCCGAATCAAGCCGTGGGTGGCGGGAAACTCGACGCGCGCGGTCGGCGGCGGCGAGTTCGATCCCGCGTCGCATGTCGGCCTCGACGTGAAGTACGGCGTCACGCCGTCGCTGACGCTCGACGTGACCGTCAAGCCGGACTTCGCGCAAGCCGAGGCGGACGAGCAACAGGTCAACCTCACGCAGTTCAGTCTTTTCTTCCCGGAGAAGCGCGAGTTCTTTCTCGAGAACTCCGGCATGTTCTATTTCGGCGACATCCCGCGTGAATCACGACTCGGCAACGCGCGGTTCGCGCCGCCCGAGGAAGAAATGCTGCTGTTCTTCTCGCGGCGGATCGGGCTGACCGACACGGGTCAGGAGATCCCGATTGCCGCCGGCGGCCGGCTGACCGGCAGGGTCGGCCGCACCGGCGTCGGCCTGATGACGATTCAGACACAACAGGAAGGCGCGCGCGATGGAGACAACTACACCGTGCTCCGCGCGCGGCGCGACGTCCTGCGGAACTCGGACATCGGCGCCATCTTTCTGTCGCGGCTGTCCTCGGGGTTGTCGAGCGATCGCAACCAGGTCGCCGGCGTCGACGCGAACTTCCGGTTCGTCAAAGCGCTCAGCATCAACGGGTTTCTCGCCAAGTCGTTCACGCCCGGCGTCGCGGGCGGCGAGATGGCCGGAAAGGGCTCGATCGTCTGGAACGACAACTTCCTCCACACGCAGTACTCGCTGCTCAGCGTCGGCGACAACTTTCGCGACGACGTGGGGTTCATCAAGCGACAGGGCATCCGCAAGCACTTCGTCGACTTCGGCATCCGCTTCCGGCCCGAGTGGTGGCGGAAATTCGGGATTCGCGAGCTGCATCCGCACACGCGCTACAACATCTACACGGACCAGTCCAACGCGAAGGTGTCGCACACCAATCATGTGGCGATGGCCTGGTTCTTCGAGCGCGGCGGCTACATGGAAGTCCAGTGGAACCCTCGCTTCGAGCGCATCGTGGTGCCGTTCAAGGTCCGGACGGATCAGTCGTTCGCGATCGGCAGCTACACCTGGAACGAATACGCCCTCGAGCTCGAGACGAACCACAGCCGGAAGGTGTCTGGATCGGCGCTGATTACCACGGGTGGTTTCTGGAACGGGACGCAGAACACGATCAAAGGCGGGGTCGTCTACCGGCCGTCGTATCAGTTGACGTTCGACATCGCGCTGCAGCGCAGCGACATCACGCTGCCGCAGCCGATGCACGACTTCGTGACCAACCTGGTGACGTCACGCATCGGTTACGCGTTCAACACGCGAACCTTCCTCGACACGCTGCTGCAGTACAACACGGACTTGAAGCAGTTCAGCGCCAACATCCGATTCGACCTGATCCACCGTCCGCTGAGCGACCTGTTCGTCGTCTACAACGAGCAGCGCCTGACGGATGTGCCGACGCCGGTCAACGCCGGACGCGGGCTGATCGTGAAGTACACCCACATGCTCGCATTCTGAGATGTGGTAATTGGGGAATCTGGTAATTGGGTAATTGGATTGATCAATCTTGCAATCAATTACCCAATTACCCAATTACCCAATTACCGATTCACGCGCGTCATTCAGCGCGTGCCGTATCCCTCGCGATATCCCTGTTCGAACGCCGCGCGATAGTCGCGCTTGTAGAGTTCGCGATCGCCGTACCGGTTGTTGTAGTCGTGGTCGCCGTCACGGTAGCGCTTGGACCGGACCGGGTCGAAGCGATTGCGGTCGCGAGCGTCGTTGCGGCCGGCGTCGAATCCGTCGCGATAGCCGACCTGAGCCGCATAGCCGCCGACGCCGACGCCAACGCGCGGTGTGACGACCGGACCGCCGTAGACGCCGCCCCGGTTGCCGTAGACGCTCGAGCGCGCGATACGGTCGAAGCTTTCGCGGTAGCCGACCTGGAATCCCTGACGGTAATTCTGCCGGTAGAACGAACGGTCGCCGTCGTTCCGGCTGTACCCGTCGTCAGCGTTGCGGAACTCGCTGTGACTCTCGGGTGAGAAGCTCCGGTTTCGCCGCGCGTCGTTGTTTCCCTGCTCGAGACCCTCGCGATAGCCGTAATCGTAGGCGCGCCGCTCGATGTCCCGGCCGTACACGCCGCGCGTCGGGTAGCCATACCCGTAGGTCTGCGCCGCGCACGCCGGCGCCGCAACTGCAACTCCGGCCACGAGCAGAAGTGCGGGGAAGTATCGATGTGCCCTGAACATGTGTGCCCTCCGTCCACCTGTCAAAACTACAAGCGACATGCCAGGCAAGCCGCACGATTTCAGGCCGAAATCATGCGTTCTTCCTTTATGTCGTCCTCTGATGGGGACGGTTGCGGTCGGGCCGGGTGGGTCAGGTAGGACCGACGGTGCCGGGATCGGTGCCGGGATCGCCCTGCGCGACTACTCCGTCCACACGAGGACTTGCGAGCCGCGGCGATCGGCCTGGTCGAGCACCAGTCCCGGGCCGCGGCGTTCGAGGTCTTCCAGGGTCAGGTGGACGCGATCGGAATCGAAATCGATGCCGTTGTCGTTGAGGAACGAGACCTTCTTGCCGGCGGGCGCGAGCCGCAGCAGCCAGAAGGGAATCGTGACGCGCACGAGCTTTCGCGCGTGGTTGTCGTAGGCCAGCACGCGCAGCGAGACCAGTTGCGGTCCCGACGCCTCGCGCCTGGTCGCGCCTTCGCGATGGAGAATCGGTTCGTCGTCTTTCCGGATCTCGATGAGCGGCTTCTGTCCGGCGAAGCGCGCGCGCGCCTGCGCGAACTCGGTGTCGGCGTCTTCGGGAGGCGTGAACGACGCGTTGACGTGGCGGTAGAAGAAGTAGGCGGTCCCGCCGACGACGGCGATCGCGAGGACGCCGACGATGATGACCGACGCGATCAAGACGGAGACCCAGGTTCTCCGGGTGTTCCGCGGCGGTCGATCGGACGAATCCGGCATCATGGCATCAGGCGTCTCGCTTCATCCGCCCACGCCTGGTCATTATCGCTCTCGCACAACGGAATGGCGGCCTGGAATTCCTCACGCGCCGCGGCGCGGTTGCCCGCCTTGAGCGCGAGCTTTCCGAGCTCGACGTGCGCGCGCCCATGCACCCATTTGCGCCCCTCGTTGGCAATCGCCTGCTTCAACTCGGCGGCCGCCTCCGCGCGGCCCAGCGCGGCGAGCGCGGCGCCGCGCTTGTAGTGCCACAAGGCGAGCTCGCCGAACATGCGCGGACGCCGGTCGTCCGCGAAGCGCGCGAATCCGTCGTTGAGGATTCGCAGAGCGTCCGCCGGCCGGCTGGCACGAAGCAGCGTCGAGCCGTTCTCGAGCCACACCAGCCGATTGCGCGGATAGGCCTCCCTGAGCGCCGCCAGCTGCTTCAGGGCGTCGTCGTACCGTTTCTCGCGGTTGTACAGCAGCATGAGGGCGAAGCGCGCGTCGGTCTGATTCTCGCCGGCATACGCCGCGGCCTCTTCCACCAGCTGCAGACCGCGCTCGCGACCGCCGCCGAATCCCGCGATGTACGCAACCCACCGGGCCGGCAGCGACAGCGTCGCGACGATGTACCGGTAGGTGCCGACGACCAGACCGGCATCCTTCCGTTGCGGCGCCAGCGACAGGACCTTTTCGTGTTCGTCATACGCCTCGCGCGCGGCTCGGAACGCGCCCAGCACGCTGCCCTCGACCGTGGCCGTATAGGACGCGCGTAACCCCACCGCCGCGCCGAGCTGGTAGTGCGCATCGACGTCGCGCGGATTCGCCGCGATCGCCTTTCGCGCGATCCCGATCGCCGTCTCGATGGCATTCCGGAAGGCCGTGACCGTCTCGGGGGGCGGGGAGGGAGGGGAGAGGAGGTCGGCTTGTTCGGGCGGCCCAGGTAGTCGTCCACGGTCATGTTGCCGCGGCGGAACGTGATGCTCAGCCACAGCGACGTCGCGAGGCCGCGGTAGGCGGCCGAGTCGTTCGGATCCGCGGCGACGGCCTCCTTGAACGTGGCCATCGCGACGTCGTGATCGAGGTTGTACGTTGCGGCCGCCGCCTTCGCCCGAAGGGCGACCGACGCCGGATTGGCACCCGCCGGCGCCGCGACGGCGGCGATCAGGACGGCGCTGGCCAAGGCGCGGGAGCCCCGCAGCGCCTTCATCTCCCGATCTTACGCTGTGGCACCACCTTGCGCCCGCTTGTGCGTCTTGCATACAATCCCTCTCGCTTATGGACAAGACGGGCATTCACCCCGGCGGCGAAGGTGTGCAGGCGGTTGCGCACGGCCACGATCCCCATCACGACGAGCTCGGCTTCTGGCGGAAATACGTGTTCTCGGTCGATCACAAGGTGATCGGCATTCAGTACGCGATTACCGGCCTGCTGTTCCTGCTCTTCGGCTTCACGCTGATGATGATCATGCGGTGGCAGCTGGCGTATCCCGGCCGGCCGATCCCGCTGATCGGCATGTGGCTGGGGCAGGCGCGCGCGCCGATGGGCATCATGCTGCCCGAGTTCTACAACCAGCTGGGCGCGATGCACGGCACCATCATGGTGTTCATGGGCGTCGTGCCGCTCGCCGTCGGCGGCTTCGGCAACTTCGTGATGCCGCTGCAGATCGGCGCGCCCGACATGGCGTTCCCCAAGCTCAACATGTTGAGCTACTGGGTGTACTTCGTCGGCGGCGTCACGATGCTCGCCAGCTTCTTCCAGAAGGGCGGCGCCGCGCAGTCCGGGTGGACGTCGTATCCGCCGCTCGCCGTCATCAACGACGGCCAGACGATGTGGCTGATCGGCATGATCTTCCTGATCACGTCGTCGCTGCTCGGCTCGATCAACTTCATCGTGACGATCGTGCAGCTGCGCGCGAAGGGCCTCAGCTACATGCGCCTGCCGTTCTTCGTGTGGGCGCAGTTCGTCACGTCGTTCCTGCTGCTGCTGGCGTTTCCTCCGCTCGAGGCGGCGGGCGTGCTGCAGTTGATGGACCGCGTCGCCGGCACGAGCTTCTTCATGCCGAGCGGCCTCGTCGTGTCGGGCAAGGCGCTCACGATTTCCGGCAACGGCAATCCCGCTGCTGTGGCAGCACCTGTTCTGGTTCCTGGCGCATCCCGAGGTGTACGTGCTGATTCTGCCGGCGATGGGCATCGTCGCCGAGATCATCGCGAACAACACGCGGAAACCGCTCTGGGGCTACAAGGCGCTGGTCTACTCCGTGACGTTCCTCGGCTTCATGTCGTTCATCGTCTGGGCGCACCACATGTTCATGACGGGCATGGGCACCACGATGAGCGCGTTCTTCCAGACGACGACGATGATCATCTCGATCCCGTCGGTGGTCATCCTGACGGCGCTGCTGCTGTCGCTGTGGGGCGCGTCGATCCGGTTCACGACGCCGATGCTGTTCGCGCTGGCGTTCCTGCCGATGTTCGGCATCGGCGGGCTCACCGGTCTGCCGCTCGGCCTGGCGCCGTCGGACATCCACCTGCACGACACCTACTACGTCATCGGCCACTTCCACTACGTCGTCGCGCCGGGGACGATCTTCGCGCTGTTCGCGGGCGTCTACTACTGGTTCCCGAAGGCGACCGGCCGGAAGATGAACGACACGCTCGGAGCCATCCACTTCTGGGGATCGTTCATCTGCATCAACATCGTGTTCATGCCGATGTTCATCCAGGGGCTGGCCGGGATGAACCGCCGCATGTATGACGGCGGCGCGCAGTACAGCTACAACGCCGGCCTGCCGCTGAAGCTGAACGTCGTCATCGGCATGGCGGCCTGGACGCTGGGACTGTTCCAGCTGCCGTTCATCGTCAACTTCTTCACGAGCATCTACTGGGGCAAGACGGTGGACAAGAACCCGTGGGAAGCGACGACGCTCGAGTGGTCGGCGCCGTCGCCGCCGGGACACGGCAACTTCCTCACCGAGCCGATCGTCTACCGCGCGCCGTACGAATACAGCGTGCCGGGCGCCGCGAAGGACTTCAGCCCCCAATTCGAGCCGGAGAAGGCGTAGTCCATGAATATTCCGTATACCGTCAAGGAGCGGCCCGACACCGGCCTGACCAACGGCAAGCTCGGGATCTGGCTGTTCCTCGCGTCCGAAGTCATGCTGTTCGGCGCGCTGTTCTCCACCTACATCATCCTGCGCACCGGCGCGCCGGAGTGGCCGCACGGCGAGCTGAACATCATGCTCGGCGCGATCAACACCGTCATCCTGATCACGTCGTCGGTGACGATGGTGATGGCGTGGGCGTCGTTGAAGCTGAAGGACTTGGCGAAGCACCGGCTGTACCTGATCGCCACGTTCCTGCTGGCCGGCGTGTTCCTCGTCAACAAGTACTTCGAATACAAGGATCACTTCGACAAGGGCGAAGCGCCGGCGCACAGCACCTTCATGGCGATCTACTTCACGCTGACCGGCCTGCACGGCATCCACATCCTCGGCGGCATGGTCGTGATGCTGTATTTGCTCGGGCCGGGCGCGAAGCTCTGGAAGAAAAACCCGGATCAGTTCACCAACCGCATCGAGTACACCGGGCTCTACTGGCACTTCGTGGACCTGGTGTGGATTTTCCTGTTCCCGATCCTGTACCTGTTGTAGGAGAGACGAATGCATTCGGATTCGGCCGCGTCAAGAAATCGGTTCGCACCTACATGATGGTGGGCGCAGCGCTGCTGGTGTTCACCGCCATCACGGTCGGCGCGAACCAGTTCCACTTCGGCGTGCCGGTCGCGGTCACCGTCGCGCTGATCATCGCGACGATGAAGGGGTCGATGGTCGCGTCGATCTTCATGCACCTCAGCCACGAGAAGAAGTGGATCTACGGCGCGCTGATCCTGACGGTCCTGGGGTTTCTCATTCTGATGACCGTTCCGATCTTCACGATCAATGGACACGATCGGCACGCACGTGCCGGCGATCGGCGGCGCGGCGACCGCGGAGCACACGGGGCACTGAACATGTCGCTGCGCGCCTTTCACCTGTTCTTCATCGCGCTCTCGGTGGTCCTGGCGGCGTTCTTCGCCGCGTGGGCGGGCGGGCAGTATCGCGCCGGCCATCAGACCGATCTACGTCGTCGTCGGCGTCGCTGTCGCTGTGCAGCGCCGCGGGGCTCGCGGTGTACGGCGCGAAGTTTCAGCGGAAAACCAAGGGGTTGACGTCGTGAGCGGCGAAACCAGCAGAAATGTGCTGTTTCGTGTTTTCGTGTTTTCGTGGCTGGTTCTTGCGGCGCCGCGCGTCGCGCTCGCCTGCCCGGTCTGCTTCGGCCAGAACGATTCGCCGATGGCGATCGCCATGAACCTGGGCATCATCGCCATGCTCGTCGTCGTCGCCGGCGTGCTCGGTGCGTTCGCGTCGTTCTTCATCTACCTGATGCGCCGCGCCAAGCTCGTCGCGGCCAAAGAAGCTTCTGAAGGGACCGCTCAATGATGGAGAAGTGGCTCGGGATGCCGCTCCAGGCGTCGACCCACGCCGCGCAGATCGATCAGATGACGGTGCTCGTGCACTGGCTGATGCTGGTGCTGTTCGTCGGGTGGGGCGCGTTCTTCATCTTCGTGCTGTTCCGCTTCAGGCAAGGCGCGAACCCGCGCGCCGACTACGCTGGCGCCAAAGGCAAGTTCGCGAAGTCCACCGAAATCGCCGTCGCCGTCATCGAGGTCGTGCTGCTCGTCGGCTACGCGATTCCGGCGTGGGCGATGCGCGTGAAGGCGTTTCCGTCGGAAAGCGAAGCCGTGGTCGTCCGGCTCGTCGGCGAGCAGTTCGCCTGGAACGTGCACTATCCAGGCCCGGACGGCAAGTTCGGCCGCACCGATATCAAGCTGGTGAGCGCCGACAATCCGCTCGGTCTCGATCGCAGGGATCCGGATGCCAAGGACGACATCACCACGATCAACCAGATGAATCTGCCGGTCGATCGTCCGGTGCTCGTGCACCTCTCGAGCAAGGACGTCATCCACAGCTTCGGGCTGATCGAGATGCGGGTGAAGCAGGACGCGATTCCCGGCATGACGATCCCGGTCTGGTTCATCCCGAACCGCATCGGCGAGTACGAAATCGCCTGCTCGCAGCTGTGCGGCCTGGGCCACTTCCGGATGCGCGGCTTCGTCACGGTGCAGTCCGCCGCGGATTATCAGAAGTGGTTCGACGATCAGGAGAAGGAACTGCGGCCCGCGACAACGACTCCGGCCGCTCCGTAGTCAAGCTAGCTCGAGACCGAGACTCAGACTTCAGAGCGAGAGCTCCTGGCCGATCCCGCGCTCCACGGCTCGCCGGTAGGCGAGCTGCGCCGCGGTCACGTCCTCCACGGCCAGACCAAGCGACTTGAAGATCGTGACCTCGCTGTCGCTTCGCCGCCCGGCCGCGCCGGCAACCAGCTGCCCGAGCTCGGCGACGATGTGATCCGGCCCGAAACGTCCTTCCTGAATCCCGAGCACGACGTCGCCCGATTCGACGAGCGCGGCGCCGCGCGAGTCCACGAACAGGCGCGCGCGGGCGACGAGCGCCGGATCCATCTCGCGCTGAGTCGGCCGGCAGGCGCCGACCGAGATGACGTGCGCGCCCGGCTTGACCCAGCCGTCCTCGAGGACCGGCGTCGGCGACGACGTGACCAGGACGATGATGTCCGCGCCGACCACCGCTTCGCCGGCGTGATCGACCGCGCAGATGTTCGGCGGGGTCAGACCCGGGTCAGACCCCGTTGAAGTTTTGCCTCCTCGACGAACGCGTCGCGGTGCCGTTGGTTCGGACTCCACACCGTCACCTGCCGCAGTGTATGGACTCGCGACAGCGCCTCCAGGTGGCTCCGCGCCTGGACGCCCGACCCGATGATGGCGAGCGACTTCGCCGTTTTCCGCGCGAGCAGCCGCGAGGACACCGCGGACACCGCCGCCGTCCGCGCCTCGGTGATGTAGCGTCCGTCCAGCAGCGCCTGCAACGCGCCCGTCTCGGGATCCAGCAGGACGATCGACGCGAGATGGCTGGGCAGCCCCCGCGCGGCGTTGCTGCCGAACGACCGTGACGAGCTTCGCGCCGAGGCCCGCTCGCGCGTCGCCGACGAGGCGGACGGCCTCGCCGAAGTTCGCGCCGTGTCCGCGAACGAAGGCGGGCATGAGGCCGAAGAACGCGTGATCGCCGTCCATCGGGATCACCGTGCGGACCGGCTGCGTGACGCCGCCGCTCGAATACGCTGCAGCGCGGCGCTCATGGTCTCGATCAGATCGTCCATTGTCAGGACGGCCTTGACGTCGGCTTCGGTCAGCAGGCGAAAACGGATCGACATGAATGGACCGCTTCCCGGATCGTGTTGGTGTGGATGGTGACGATGGCGTCGACGTCGGGGCATAGCCGCCGCTCATCGTGATGGCAACCGGCAGACCGCGCTCGCGGCACGCGTCGAAGACCAGGCGATCGCGCGCCCGCAGGCCGTCGATGGTCAGCTTGAGGCGGCCGAGCCGATCGCCTTCGTACGGATCGGCGCCCGCCAGGTAAAACACGATGTCCGGCCGATGACCGTCGAGCACGCCGGGCAGATGCCGTGCCAGCGCCGCCAGATACTCGTCGTCGCCGGCGCCGTCGTCGAACGTGACGTCGAGATCGCTGGTTTCCTTCCGGAACGGGAAGTTGTTCGCGCCGTGCATCGAGAACGTGAACACCGACGGCTCGTCGCGGAAGATCGCCGCGGTGCCGTTGCCCTGATGGACATCGCAGTCGACGACCGCGGCGCGTGCGATGGCGCCGTCGCGCAGCAGCACGGCGGCGGCGACCGCGACGTCGTTGAAGACGCAGTAGCCCTCGCCGCGATCGCGGAAGGCGTGGTGCGTGCCGCCGGCGAGATTGCAACTGGCGTGTAGCGCGGGCCTTTCCCGCCTCCGCTCGCCAGAGTTCCGCGAGCTCGGCGAGCTCGCCGAGCGGTGAAGCCGCGAAGGCGGCAGGCCCGCGACCGTGGCGCCGAAAGGCCGCTCTACGTCCGATCGATCCCGCGCCGCCGCCAGCGTCGCGCCAACCGATCGTCGCGACCGTTCGACCATCATCGGCGACCAGGGAAAGCCGATGCGGCGCTGCGCCTCGGCGGACAAGGTGCCGGCGCCGACCGCGTCGACGTAGCCGGCGTCGTGGACCAGCCGCAGGTCGTCCCATGAGATCGATTCGGGAATCTCGAGATCGGCGGCGGTCAGAATTCCCTCGGCGACGAGCCGTTCGCGCAGCAGGCGGTACTTCGCCATCGGAAATCGATGGTGGTCGGGCAACGGCAGCACGAAGGTGTCGGAGTAGAACGCCTTCATGAGTGCCAGGTGCGGTGCACCGGTCGGTGCCAGAGTGCTACAGTTTTATCGCAATGCTGACGCTCAAGACAATCGACGCGCACGCGGCCGGCGAGCCGCTGCGGCTGATCGTCGACGGCTTTCCCTCGCCGCGCGGCAAGACGATGCTCGAGAAGCGCGCAGTGGGTGAGCCGCGCACGCGGACCATCTGCGGCGGGCGCTGATGCTGGAGCCGCGCGGTCATGCCGACATGTACGGCGCGATCCTCACCGAGCCGGTGACGCCGGGCTCGCACGCCGGCGTGCTGTTCATGCACAACGAGGGCTACAGCACGATGTGCGGGCACGGCGTCATTGCGGTGACGACGATTGCGCTGGAGCGCGGCCTGATCATGCCCGGACAGGACGGTGACGCGGTGGTCTACGACTCGCCGGCCGGGACGATTCGCGCGCGGGCGCGGTGGCGGGAGAGGCAGGCTTGCCCACCGACTTGTCCGCCGTGCGCCGGGCGCGAAGTGGAAGCGCGAGCGCGAAGGTGGCAGGGGCAGGGGCTGCGGCCGCTCGCGTCGAGAGCGTGTCGTTCGTCAACGTGCCGTCGTTCGTGCTGCACGGCGGGCTGAGCGTGAAGCTGGCGTCGCGACAGATTCGCGCCGACGTCGCGTTCGGCGGCGCGTTCTACGCCATCGTCGACAGCGAGGCGGTGGGCCTGCCGATCGATGCGGCGCATCTGCCGGAACTGCGCCGGGTCGGCATGGAGATCAAGGACGCGATCGAGTCGGTCCACGACATCGCGCACCCGCTCGAGCGCGGCTTGCACGGCATCTACGGCACGATCTTCACCGGTCCGCCGAGCGACGAGGGTGCGGATCTGCGGAACGTCACGGTGTTCGCCGATGCCGAAGTGGATCGCTCGCCGTGCGGCACCGGCACCGCAGCGGTGATGGCGGTGGTCGACGCGATGGGCTTGCTCTCGGACACGAAGCCGTTCGTGCACGAAAGCCTGATCGGCACGCGATTCACCGGCCGCGTGTCGGCGCGGACCGTCGTCGGCGAGCTGGAAGCGATCGTGCCGGAGATCGAGGGGTCGGCGTGGATTACCGGCGAGCACACGTTTCTCGTGGACGACGACGATCCGCTGAAGAACGGATTTCGGATCTGATACGGCAGCCCGTATCTCACCAGCCGACCGCCTGCCCGTCCTTGCGGTGATCCGATCCGCCGCGATACACGCCGTTGACCGGCAGATCCTCCGTTGCGGCGCGCTGATCGAAGATCGGCTCCGGCATCCGCGGATCGCGCGTGAACAGGATGCCCTGATAGCCGCCGACCGATCCGCCGGTCACCGATCGCACCTCGTGTCCCTTCGCCTTGAGCGCGCGCGCCGACCAGGTTGAACAGGTTGGCCTCGAGCGACAGCACGTTCGAGTTCTGATTGTGCGTGAAGCGCGCGGCGTCGGTCGTCATCTGCACGTTCATCCCGAGGTCGATCAGGTTGACCATGTGCTGCGCGTGCGTCTCGGGCTGGACGCTGCCGCCCATGTTGCCGAACGTCATCAGCGGCGCGCCGTCCTTCATGACGAAGCCGGCGATGATCGTGTGGAACGGACGCTTGTGCGGCGCGACGATGTTGGGGCTCGCCGGGTCGAGCGAGAACGCCGCCGCCGCGGTTGTGCAGCACGAAGCCGTACGGCGCGACGGTCGCCCGGCTGCCGTAGACGCTGAACACGCTGTGAATGAGCGACACCATGTTGCCCCAGCGATCGGCCGTCGTCAGATAGATCGTGCCGCCTTCGGTGCCGCCCTTGACCGCCGGCTTCGACGCGACGTTCGGATCGATGCGGCCGCACAGCGATGCGGCGTGCTCCTTCGAGAGCAGCTCCTTGACCGGCACGTTGGCGAACTTCGGGTCGGCGTTCTTCGCCTGCAGATCCGAGTAGGCCAGCTTCTTCGCCTCGACCATGTAGTGCCAGTACTGCGGATCGGCCGGGCCGAGCGCGGCGAGGCTGGTGCCGAACTTCGGCACGCACACTTCGAGGATGTTCAGCATTTCGAGCGCCGCGAAGCCCTGGCCGGGCGGCGGCAGTTCGAAGACGTCGTAGCCGTGGTAGTTGGTCGAGATCGGCTCGGTCCACTCGGACTGGAATTCCGCCGAGGTCGGCCTTCGTCATCACGCCGCCGTTGGCCGTGCACCTTCGCGACGATCGCGTCGGCAATCGCGCCGCGGTAGAACGCGTCGCGGCCCTGCGTCTGGATCAGCCGCAGCGCCTTCGCGAGGCCGGATTGCGGATGATGCTGTAGAGCGCCGGCGTCTCCCCGTTGACGAGGAACGTCTCCTTCGAATCGGGATCGTTGCGGAGGCCGTTGGTCGCGTTCTTCAGATCCGAATGGCGCCGCTCGGCGAGGCCCCAGCCCTCGTCGGCGAGCCGCGCCGCGCGCTCGAACGTTTCCTTGAAGCCGAGCGTGCCGAACCGTTTCAGCAGCGCGTCGTAGCCCGGAGATCGCGCCCGGCACCGTCGCCGAGTTCACGCCGTTGTTCGGCACGGTCTTGACGCCAAGCTTGGTCGTGAAGAAATCCGGCGTCCAGCCGGCGGGCGCCCAGCCGCCGGAATTCAGCGCGTAGAGCTTCTTGTCCTTCGCGATGTAGACCAGCGCGAACAGATCGCCGCCGATGCCGGTGTCGTTCTGCGACGTGACGTCCAGCACCGCGCCGGTCGCGACCGCGGCGTCGATGGCGTTGCCGCCCCGCCGCAGGATCTCGAGCCCCGCCTCGGCGGCGAGCGGATCGCTGGTGGCGACCATGCCGTGGCGGGCGAGGACCTCGGACCGTCCCTGCGCCAGCCAGCCTTGCGCGCGCGAACCCGGCACCGCCTTGATCGCGGCGCCGGGCTGCGGCTGCTCGGCAGACGGCACGCCGAACGCATTCGGGGACTGAGCGGCCGATGGCGCGAGCGTCGCGATGGCGACCAGCACCACGGCGGAGATGACGGCGGCAGCACGTTTCATACACCCTCCGAGACGTTAGCCGGACCCGGCGAGAAACGTGCGCGCCAGGCGTTCGAGCAGCTGCGGCAGCGTTTCGCCGTCGAGCGCGAAGGCACCGGCGTCCGACGCCCACGAGAGTTTATAGCTTCTTGCCATCGCCGACACCCAGATCTGCCGCACGGGCGCGTTTGGAGACACGACGAACTTCGTGTCCGCCGGCTCCTCGAACACGAGGTTCAGCACGCCGTTCTGCAGCTCCACTTCGAAGCCGTCGCTGTCCGCCAGCGGCAACAGCGCACGGCGTGCGGATTCGAGCGCTTCGTCGCTTTTTACGCGGAATTCCTGCTCAGATAGCGCGGTCATGGCCCTATTAAACCTTTGCCGGGGTCCAGCCGTCTAACTCTGATGTGAAGGGACAGGTGGAACGAACATGCGGGAATGCGAGCTTTTCGGCGTCGGCGGAGTGGGTCGTGGGTGCGTTGCTGGTGGTCGTGATCGTCGCGGCGCTCTTCGTCTAAGCGGGCTCGGAACGACGGGCCCGCACCCCGCCTCTTCCTACTGACTCCGGTGATCTTGTCGGCGCTGGCCACGTAGCTCCGGCGCGCGCGCGCCGTCATTCCCGGCTGCTTCATCTTCACCGCCAGCTTGTGCACGCGGTTATCGAGCTGCGTCGGCGTGAAGCCGATCACGTACTGGCTGTGCAGCTCCTGCGCCACTTTGCGTGAACGTCGGCGCGAGGTCGGCGGTCTTCTTCAGCTCGAAGTAGCCGCCGCCGGTTTCGTCGGCGATCTTGCGCAGCCCGCCGTCCGGCTTGTCCGCACCTGCGCTGGCCGTTGAAGTAACTGGCTCTCGAGGCCGATCGCGTAGACCATCACTTCTTCCGCGCGCGCGCGATCGATCACGCGTGCCCAGCCCGACTTTGCTCGCCGTGTCGTCGCCGTCGGTGAAGACCAGAATCACGCTTGCGCCCGTCGATGCCCTTCAGCTCGTCGAGGCTCATCGCCACCGCGTCCCAGAGCCGCGTGCCGTTGCCGTAGTCGAGATCCTTCACGTCGCTGATCAGCTGATCGCGGTTGTTGCGTGAAGCGCGCGCTGATCTGCGATCTTGTCGTTGAACGCGCCGACCTTGCGCCTTGTCGTCCGGCAGCAGCCGGATCAGGAACTGCTCCGCGGCCTGCTTCAGCAGATCGATGCGTCAGCGTCATGCTGCCGCTGGTGTCGAGCATGACGACGACGGTGATCGGGTGGATGCTGTTGTCGAAGTAGATGATCGGCTGCGGCTTCTCGTTGTCGAAGACCTCGAAGTCTTCCTTCGTCAGGTCCGGCACGAGGCGCTTCTGCGCGTCGGCCACCGTGACGAACAGCGACACCACCTGCGTGCCGGCCTTGAAGGTCGGTCCCTGCGGCTGCTGGGCGGCCAGCGCCGCCGCCGACGACACCGCCGCGAACGCGCTCGCCGTCGCCACCCGTGTCCAACAACCCATGACAATGAGCTTACCGCAACGACCGTGCCTTCGCGAGCGCGGCCCTTATCGCCGGTTCGAGCGCCGCCGCCATCCGCCTGTAGCCCTCAGGAGACGGGTGGAGGCCATCTGGGGAGGACACGAGGCGGTCCGGCTGCCCCGGCGCGCCGACCGCCGCGCGCGTATCGCAGAAGGTCACGCCGTCGTGGCGCGCCGCGTACTCGCGGATCCAGGCGTTGACCGCGTGCATCCGGGCGTTCTGGTCCGGCGTCGCGGTGTTGTACGGGATGATGCGTGCCGGCGACGACCTGGATGCGCGCGGCGCGCGCCGCCACGTACATCGCTTCGAGCTCGCGCTCGACCGCGTCCGGCGCGCGTCCCTGGTAGATGTCGTTGACGCCGGCGATGATCACGACGACTGCCGGCTCCGCGCCGAGGACGTCGCGATCGAACCGCGCGCGAATCTGATCGCTGCGCTCGCCGTTGACGCCGCGGTTGAGGACCTGCCAGTCCGCGTGCGTCTGCGTCAGCCAGTAGGCGTACTGACTCTCGATGTTCCCGGCGCCGTTCGGCGGCGACTTCGAGCGGCGACTTGAATCCCGGCGTGCCCGCCGTCGTCGAATCGCCGAGGGCGACGATGGTGATTCCGCTCATGACCGCTCGAATACCCACACATTCTCCTGGTCTCGGCCACCACCGCGGATCTGTTCCGCCGCTCGAAGCCGGCGCCCGCCGTCCTGCAGTTCATACCGAAAGGAGATGGTCATCTCATTTCTGAACCCTGGACTCGCCACGTGACGACTAACGCGTCCGCGTCCCAGCGCAGCGTGGACACGGTCCGGCGTCCGCGGTCATCCGTGGTGACAACTTCACGTCCGTCCGACATCAGCTCGAACTTCGACTCGAACGGCTTGCCGTCGAGCACGATTGTCTGATGGGCCGCGAACTTCGGTTCGTGGTGCTCGATTCGCAGAGAACCACTCTGCGCGGCCGCTGCGACGTTCGGGCTCAGCGTGGAGGCTTGCCGGTTCAACTTCCACTCGCCCGAGAAATCGGGTTTCTGCTGCGCGATCACGGTCGTGATGCTGGCTAGACAGAAGACAACGCCGAGGGTGCAGCGATACATCGTTGGCCTCCGCACGGTGGACAACTGAAACGGCGGACGTAAACAGGGCAGTTTCGCGCGCAGCTACCATAGCCGACTTGACGGGATAGGAGGCAGTGGGCGCGAAAACTGCCCTGCTTTGCGGGTGATCGAACACGGTCAGGCATGGCCGCTGGACTCCGAAGACTTGCGCCGATGGTTTGAGGTAGGCTTCGGGCGAGGGAGAGAGGCCGATGATCGTCCGGGACCATCTCACCATGCTGTTCCTGCTCGGGCTGCTTGGCGCCGCAGCGGCCGCGGATGCACAGGTCCAACCAGAGCTGGCCAAGCGCTATTTCGAGGAAGCCACGAAGCTCTGCGAGCGAGACGCGGGCCGGCTGTGGGGTGTGTCGCTCTGTGGTCCGATGGTGATCGTTGACCAGGCGACCGGAACGCGTGCCACAAGCCAGCCGGAACCGGAGGGGCCGCCACCCCGCTTTTCGGGTTTCGCGGACGGCCCAGTCTCCTGGGGCGGGTTGCGGTGGTTCAGCTTCCCCTTGTCCATGCTCCCGGAGAACGATGCCGATGTACGCCAGCAAGTGATGCTTCACGGGCTGTTCCATCGCATTCAGCCCGAGCTGGGGTTCATAACGGACGACGGCTTCAACGAGCATCTCGATACGCTCGAAGGGCGCGTCTGGATGCAGCTCGAATGGCGAGCGCTCCGCCGGGCGGTCGAATCGAGCGGGAGCGATCGGGCCGAGGCGATCGCCGATGCGCTGGCCTTCAGACGCGAACGCCGCCGCCGGTTTCCCGGCGCGGCGGACAACGAACGGCGCGAAGAGATTCGTGAAGGGCTTGCCTCCTACACCGGCATCGCGGCCTGGGCCAATTCGCCCGCGGATGCCCACCGTGCCGCAGCGTCAGAACTCGCAGGAGGCGAATCGCAGCCGTCCTTCGTCGGAAATTTCGAAGCCGCGTCCGGACCCGCCTACGGTGTGCTGCTGGACGATCTCCTGCCGGGATGGCGCCGACAGGTTCGTGGCACCTCGGACCTTGGCGACTTGCTCGCCTCCGGAATCAACAGGCCACCGACGACGGATGTTGCCGTGGCAGCGGCGCGCTACGATGCGGCAACGCTGCGAACGGCGGAGGAGGCGCGCGATCGGGCGCAGCAGGTCCGCGTCGCCGAGTTGCGTCGACGCTTCGTTGATGGGCCCGTGCTGACGATGCCTGCCGTGGGCAGCGGGACCAGCGACACCACCGGCAGCGTCGGCATTCCGGGGGCCGGTACCGTGTTCTTTCGCAATTTCACGCAGTCCGGTCGATGGGGCCGTCTTGACGCCAGCGGCGGCGTCTTGCGCGCTGCCGATGGGGCCACACTGTCCGTACCGGTTACCGGACCACTCGAAGGGACCACCCTACAGGGAGAGGGCTGGACCGTTACGCTGAACCCGGGATGGGTCGTGCAGCCGGCGACACGACCTGGCTCGTTTACGATCGTTCGCGAGAAGTAATCCTCCCTGCCCACGCTGGTCGGCCGAGGCGCACTCGCGCGCCGTCTGGTCACAACGCTGACGGTGGAGTCATCGGCTGACGCGAACCAGTTACGTCGCGTGTCGTCGCGCAGTGTTTAGCGGAACCCAATCGTGTGCGCAGCGTGACTATGTTGCAGGACTGCGGCGCATGCACGTGGCCGTCGGCCGCACGTGAGCATCCGATTTTCGGCGAGGGTTTCGGGCGCCCACATCCTCCTAAGCAGGGCAGTTTTCGCGCGCGCTTCAGCTACCATAGCCGACTTGACCGGTCGGATATCGCGAAGTAGACTGGTCTTGGATTGTGAGATTGAATCTCACTTTTTAGAAGTCGGCCTTATTCCATGGTCCAGGCGTTCTTTCAGGCCCTCGTCATCACCCTCCGTGAAGGGTTCGAAGCGTTCCTCATCGTCGCCATCAGCCTGGCCTACCTGCGCAAGTCGGGTCGCGCCCGCCTGATCCCCGCCGTCCACTGGGGGATCGCCGCGGCGATTGGCGCCAGCCTGCTCGGCGGCTACGCGTTGTTCAATGCGCCCAATCAAGAGCTGCTCGACGGGCCGCTCGCCATCGTCGCCGCCGCCTCGGTGACCTGGATGATCGTCCACATGTGGCGCGCCGGACGCCGGATGAAGGGCGATATCGAAGGCCGCCTGCAATTGTCCAGCGTGAAGCCGGGGACCGCCGCGTTCACGGGCGTCTTCCTCTTCACCGTCTTGATGGTGAGCCGGGAAGGGATGGAGAGCGCGTTGCTGCTGATGCAGCTGCGCGGCACGCTGTACCTCGCGCTCGGTGCGACGGCTGGCATCGCGGGCGCCGCCGGCATCGCGTGGCTGTGGTCGCGCTTCGGCCACCGGATCAACCTCGCGCTGTTCTTCCAGGTGACCGCGATCTTCCTGTTCGTGTTCGTCGTCCAGCTCCTGATCCGCGGGACGCACGAAATGGCGGAACAGAACTATCTGCCGTTCAGCCCGATCATTCACGAGCGAACCGAATCGTGGGGACCCGACAGTCCGTTCGGTCACCTGCTGACCTACCTGCTGGTCATCCTTCCGCTCGGCTGGCTGCTGCTGAAGGCGGTGTTCTCGAAGCGGCCGGTCTTCTTGCCGGCGGCGCCGTCGGTCCGTCCGGCTTCACAGAGCCTGCCCGATACCTCGACCCCACGGCATTCGCACTCCGCCGTTCGATAGGCAGCTAGGCTGTGCCGAAGCCGCCGACGGTTCTCGATCTCACCTGGATCGGCGATCTCAAGTTCTCCGGCACGAGCGATCGCGCATCGATCACGCTCGACAGCGCGGGCGTCGCCGGCCCATCGCCCGTGCAGGCGCTGGCTTTCGCGCTCGCCGGGTGCATGGCGATGGATCTGGCGCACATCCTCTCGAAAGGACGCTGCCCGTATCGCGCGTTGCGCGCGCACCTCGAGGCGAAGCGCGCGGACGACGATCCGCATCGCATCCTTGCCGTGGCGCTGCATTTCACCGTCGAAGGGGACGTGACTGACGACAGCATCGAGCGGGCGATCGCCTTATCGCGCGAGAAGTACTGCTCTGTCTGGCACTCCATGCGCCAGGACGTCGAGCTCACCGTGACGTGGACGATCGGGAGCTGACCGCCTTCGGAGCTTCCGCCGTGGACTGCGCCGAACGGTGCGAGAGATCAGACAGGTCCGGCATGTAGACGACGAGACCGTGGCTGCGCGTGTTCTTCGAGTAGCCGGCCACCAGCTGATCGTTGTACTCCTCCGGTGAGAAGTCGAACGGATCCTTCTGATCCGCATCCACCAGCACCAGGTCGGTGTCCACCATCGTCAGCTTGCCGAAGCGAAGACGCGCTTCGACAGAAAGCCGGCCGCCTTCATCGACGTCGGGTGCACGCGAATCTTTCCGTCGGGCGTCGCGCTGATCGCCGCACGCAGGTGAAACGGCACCGGCACGGCCTTGACGAGGACGCCCGACTGTTTCAGCTCGTTCCCTTCGATTTCGATCTTCAACTTCCTGAGCGGCGCATCCGGTCCCGCGAAGACGTAGTTGTTCAGCAGGTTCGTCAGGCTGTCGGCGGTCAGCGACACGCGGCGTACTGGATGTCGACAACGTAGGAGTTCACGTTGTCGAACACTGGCGGGCCCGATCCGGCGCTGACGAGGCGGCCGTTCAGGTCGTCCACTCGCATTTCGATCCCCTTGCCGAGGTGAAAGACGACATGGCGCATCCGAGTGGCAACCGGTTCAGCCGCATGAATTGAGCCGGATGAGGCACAGCACAGCAATAGAAACGCAATCACTCGCCGCATGGAGCAAATCTGCCGCATGGATCGTGCCCGGTTACAATTCGGGCGTGTCACGTCGCGTATACATCGACTGGGCGCGCGGCATCGCGGTGCTGCTCATGATCTGGGCGCACACGATGGACGCGTGGACGCGCGCAGCCGATCGTCATGGCGTCGCGTATCGCGACGCCGCAATCCTCGGTGGGTTTGCGGCGCCGCTCTTTCTGTGGCTGGCGGGACTCGCCGTCGTCCTGGCGGCGACACGAGCAGCGGAGCGTCCCGATCCGGCAGCGGCGCCCGCGCGCCGGAGCAGCGGCCGCGCGCGCGGCGTCGAGGCGGCCTGCCGGCGCGGCCTCGAGATCTTCATCCTCGCCTTTCTGTTTCGCCTGCAGGGGTTCATCGTCACGCCGGGCGGTCCACCGGTGACGCTGTTCCGCGTTGACGTCCTGAACATCATGGGACCGGCGATGGTGGGCGTCGGTCTGCTCTGGGGTGCCGGAAGGACCGTCGTCGCCCGTGTCGTGTCGTGCGCGGTCGCGGCAGCCGCGATCGGCATGCTGACGCCAATCGTGCGGGCGTCGAGTCTGGTCGGCGCGCTTCCCATCTGGCTGCAGTGGTACCTGCGACCAGCCGGCGACCTGACCATCTTTACGTTGTTTCCGTGGGCGGGATTCGTCTTCGCCGGCGGTGCGGCTGGCGCGTTGCTCGCGGCGACGAGGGACGAGCGCGCGGAGCAGAGGCTGCACCTCATCCTGGGCGCATTCGGCGCGGTCCTCATCGCGTTCGGGTTCTACACGGCAGGCCGGCCGTCGATCTACCGTGTCTCGTCGTTCTGGACCAGCTCGCCGACGTGGTTCGCGATCCGCGTCGGGATCCTGATGGTCGCCGTGTCGGCGGTCTTCGCCTTGTCGCTGTTCCGCCACGACGACACGAAATCACGAAATCCAAATCTTTTTCTTCGTGTTTTCGTGTTTTCGTGGCAAGCGCCGTTGGCTCGGCTGGGACGCAGCTCGCTGTTCATCTACTGGATCCACGTGGAGCTGGTCTACGGCTACGCGACCTGGTTGATTCGCGGCCGGCTGCCACTCTGGGGCGTGGTCGTCGCCTGCGCTGCATTTTGTGCCGCGATGTACGGCGCAATTGTGTTAAGAGATCGGCTGGTCGACGGCTGGCGCATCCGCCGGCTCCGCCAGACCGCTCAAACCGCCACCGTTTAGGAGGCATTTCATGAACCGTCGCGAATTCGCCCGGATTCTCGCCATCGGTGGCGCCGTCCCGTTCGTTACGCCGGATCTGGCCTGGGCGCGCGGCGCGACCCCGAAGCTGCCACCGACGCCCGCATCGCCCGACGAGAAATTCTGGCTCAGCGTCCGCGAGCAGTTCGTCATGCCGAAAGAGCTGACGATGTTGAACGCGGCCAACCTGTGCCCGTCGTCGGGTCCCGTGCTCGAGACCCTGTACAAGGTGACGAAGGACATGGATCAGGACCCGTCCGCGGACAACCGCGCGAAGCTGGGCGACGGCCGCGAGAACACGCGCAAGCTCCTCGCGGAGTTCCTGCACGTGACGCCGGAAGAGATCGTCATCACGCGGAATACCAGCGAGTCCAACAACCTCGTGTCCACTGGCCTCGATCTCAAGCCGGGCGACGAGGTGCTGCTCACCGCCGACAACCATCCCAGCAATCACACCGCGTGGCAGGAAAAAGCGAAGCGGTTCGGGTTCAAGGTCATCGATGTGCCGGTGCCCAACCCGCACCCGGGGTTCGACCACTACGTCGAGGCGTTCCGGAAGATGATCACGCCGCAGACGAAGGTCATCTCGTTCACGCACCTGACGAGCACCGTCGGCGATCTGTTTCCCGCGAAGGAAATCTGCAAGCTGGCCCGCGAGCGCGGCATCCTCACCCTGGTGGATGGCGCCCAGTCGTTTGGCTTGCTCGACGTCGACTTGGGCGACATCCAGCCGGACTTCTACAGCGGCAGCGCGCACAAGTGGCCGTGCGGTCCGAAAGAGAACGGCGTGCTGTACATCAACAAGAGCGCCCAGCCGAAGATCTGGGCGAGCATCTTCAGCGCGTATCCGGGCCGTGTCGGTGTGTCACGGACGTTCGAGGGATTCGGGCAGCGCGACGAACCGGCGATGATTGCGTTCGGCGAAGCGCTGAAGCTGCAGACGACGATCGGGCGGGCGCAGATCGAGAAGCGCTCGCGCGAGTTGACGACGGCGCTGATCGAGGGCCTGCAGAAGATCAACGGGGTCAAGATCTGGACGAGCCCGGACGCCTCGCGTCGCGCGGCGGTGTTGTCGTTCCAGCCGGGCAATCTCGACGTCCGCAAGCTGTCGGCGGCGCTGTATCAAAAGGACCGGATCGGGTGCGCGACGCGCGGCGGTCAGGACCGCGCCGGGCTGAGGTTCTCGCCGCACTTCTACAACACGCACGCCGACGTCGAGAAGACGGTGGCGGCGGTGAAGAAGTACATGGCCGCGGGGGTCTAGCCCTCGGTCATTGGAAGCTCGTCAGCACCTGCAGCAGCCTGGTCACTTCGACCATGTCCTTGAAGGTGCCCTTCACGTTGTGCGCGTCGGCGCGCGACAGGCCGGGCACGTAGGCGGCGCGCTCGGCGTCGATCGTCAGCTTGAAGCCGACCTCGAGCGCCACGGGCGCCGTCACGCGATAGGGCTGGAGCGATCCCAGCTTCGCCATCGCGCGCTTGACGCCGTCGCCGATCAGCAACTGCCCGCGTGCCGGCGTCACCGTCGACGCCGAATGATAGCCGTACGGCTCCTTGACGATGGCGCCTTCGACGCCCGGCGCGATCTTCTGGATTTGCGCGACGGCTAACCGGTCGCCCGACACGAACGCCACCGGCACGCCGAACTGGCCTGCCAGCGCGGCGTTGAAGATGCCCTCGGACACCTCCATGCCATTCAGCTTCACGCCCAGCAGCCGCGCGCTGGAAATCGTGTGGCCGCGCACCGCGTCGACGGTCCATTCGCTCGCGTGGTAGCCGATGAAGACCGCCGCGGCAAACGTCTCGTCGATCCCCTGCATCATCTCGAGCGGCCGCGGAAACCCGCGCACGATGCGCACGTCGTCCGGGAGCTTGTCGATGAGGACGCTCTGGCCGTTGCCGTGCGAGTCGCAAACGACGATCTCGGCCGGACCGGCGGCGCGGATCGCGGTAATGGCGGCGTTGACCTCGCCGGTCATCCATTCGCGCGCGCGCTGATACTCGAACCCGTCCGGCCCGAGCTGCGCCGGGTCGACGACGCCCGAGATGCCCTCCATGTCGACGGAGATGAAGATCTTCCGGGGACGCGTCTGGGCGGACACGAGCGCTGGAACGAGGAGTAGCGTTGCGAGAAGGCGTCTCATCGCGGCGACATTGTACAGGGGCGGATCGCGGGCCGCCATGACCCATGAGGTCGGAAAGACCGACCATGCAGAAAGAACTTTACATAGCAAAGAAAGGCCACGTATGATGGCGGCCATGCTGAAGACAGCACTGGCCGCCAACTGCCTGTTGACGCTGTCCGCGACGCTCTACCTGAGCGCGTCGCTGCTGATCCTGCAGCCCTCTCGCGCGAACTACCAGCGATGGGCGCTCGTCGCCAGCGCCATCATCGTGCAAGGCGCGCTCACGCTCGTCGCGATGCGCGCGGGCAGCCCCAAAGGTTTGCGATACGCGGCCGCGGCAGGCGGAGCGGCGATCGCCGCGCTCGGCGCGTCGTCCATCTACAGCACGGTGACGGGTCCGCACTTCGAGGGCTACGCACTCGTCCTCGGATCCATGCTGGTCATCCAGGGGTTGCTGACACTGATCGCGTTCGCGGGCTCGCCGGCCGGCACCGTCGCACAGCTTCGGCATTGACGATTGGCGAGCGACGCAGAATCTGCCACGTCTGCAGCGCATCCGATCGCACCCCGGGGTCAGACACCGCTCTGACCCCTCTCTGACCCCCACCTAATCGCCAGTCAGAAAGGCCCACCAGTCAGGCACAGGGTCGCGCTCCCAAAGCGCTCGATAAGCCATCTGCCGTTCGTCCGGTGTTTTTCCCAATCTCAGATACAAGGGATGCGGGACGAGCCAGTCGCTGATCTCGCCAGCGGCGTGAACGCGATAACTGGTCCACTCGGTAGGTTTCTGGCGTTTCGACGATCTTGGCTTCAACAGGATTGGCTTCGACGTATCGCACACAGTTCAGCCAGTAGCGTTCGTCGTCGATCGTTTTCGATCGATATCTACCGTTCCAGAGAGTGCCGCTGCGGCCATACCGGCGATTGAAGTAGCTTGGTGTATTCCGAGAGGAGGTGCTGCATCGCGTTCGGTAGCGATGATGGCGTTTGCGGGGTCGCGACGAAATGATAGTGGTTCTTCATCAGCGCGAACGCGTGAACATCGACTCCAGCGTCGACCATCGACGCGCGCGCGAGCGCCAGGAAGCGACGGTAGTCGCAGTCGCTCGCGAAGATCCGACACCTTGTTGTGGCCACGCTGATAAACGTGCTGGCTCATGCCGGCGATGAAGATGCGCGGACGTCGAGGCACCGTGAATGCGCCCGACGCAAACCTCGTGCTGAGCGAGATCAGCTGAAATGTCGAAGGAAACGTCGATGAGGACGCTCGAGACGTCGCAGAATTTGCAGCGCACTCGCGCCGCCCAGATCGCAGGGCGGGGTCAGACACCGGCTCTGACCCCACTCTGGCACTGCTCTGACACCCTTATCTCGCGGGGGTGTCCGTCGTCGCTGGCTTCGGCGCCTCGGTCTTGATGTCGTTGAAGTTCAACACCGTGTTGAACAGCATGTTGAACTCACCGAAGTTCTGCCAGCGGTAGCACGGATTCCCGGCGAACAGGATCACCCGCCCCTTTCCTGACGGCTCGTCGACAATCGCGGCCCGGTTGCGAATCTCGGCGGCGCCCCGCATCAGGCCGCTCAACACCTGATCGTCGCCGCCCGGATAGCGCATCAGCACGCTCTGCGGCGTCGGCGGCGGCCCCGGCGGCGGCGGGCCATCCGCGAACGGGTTGACGCCGGTCTGCACGCTCAGCAGCGGCCCGTTCGCATACCGGACCGGCACCATCTTCTTGTCGTATCCGTAGAAGATCGGATGCTCCGGCTTGAGAATCTCGGCGTTGACGATCGGTCCAGGCGCATAGAACTGCGCGGACGTCCGCGCGGCGTCCACTTTCGGCGCGAGCCCGAACTCCGCCGGGAAGTAGCTGGCGGTCCCCAGCGTCACGAGCACGCCGCCCCCCTTCACGAACTTCTCGAATTCGGCGACGCCTTCGAGGCCCATGCCGCCGGTGATGTCGTCCGACTCGCCGTACATGCCGAGGTTCTTGAACTGATCGCTCTTCTTGTACACGATCGGCTGCCCGCGATTCTCGATGTCGAAGACGAGCCGCTTGCCGCTGCCGCCCTGGTTCGGCAGCAGGATGAGATCGTAAGAACCTCTCAGGTCGCCCTTCTTCACGCGCTCCTTGAAGATCAGTTCGTACGGCACCTCGAACCGATCAAGGGCATACCGTACCCAGCCGATCTCCTGCGTGTTGCCCCAGATGCTGTAGATCGCCAGTCGCGGCAGATCGAGAGCGTGCAGCGGCACCTGCGGCGCGGACGGCAGCGCGACGGCGGTCAGCCCGAGCTTCTCCACCTCGGTCCTCACGCGCGCCGCATCGCCGTTGATGACGAACGATCCCGCCGGGAACGTGACGTCGCCCTGCTTGAACTCCTTCTCCGCCGCCTGAACGGTCAGATCCTTCAGCCGGTACCGCAGCGTGATCATGTTGTTCGAGCCGTTGTGCGCGACCGCGATGGTCGACCCGCTGCCGCTCAGCGCGCCGGCCAGATGAATCTCGGCGGTCTTGATCGGTTCGACCGCCAGATCGAGGATTGTCTTGTCCGCGATCTCCTTCACCTCCGCATGGCTCATCAGCCCCATCGTCCACGAGGTGTCGTCGTAGGTGCGCAGGGTGGGATCCGGGTAGACCTGCTTCTCGAGCAGCGTCTTCGCCAACCGGCTGTACGGCTGATCGCGTTTGACGATGAACGAGCCGGCGGGGAAGGTGCCTTCGGTGAGCTTGACCTCCGCCGAGGCGCGGCCGATCTCGATGCCCTGCAGACGCAGCAGGTTGATCAGCCGCTCGACGCGCGTCATGTCACGCTGCCCCGCCGGGATGACATAGCCGGCGACCGTTTCCTTCCGCCCCGTCTCCACGGAGTTGCGCGACTTGACGTAGAAGTTCTCGAGGATGATTTTCGGGAACTGCGACGTGTACTGCAGCGCCGTCAGGACGCCGGTCTCGCCGTAGTTCGTGTTGTTGCGAATCGACCAGTCGAACTCGCCGGTGGCCGGGAGTGGCCGGAACCAGTCGCGTGTGGCCTGGCTGCCCCGGCCGGCGACCGCCGCCGCTGCATCGGCCGGAGCGCCCGCGCCTCTGCCGCCTCCAGCCGGCGCCGGGCCGCCGACGCCATTGGCGCCCGTGCCGTTGGGATTCCCGAGCCGCATCTTCTGCGTGTTCGCGCCGCTGAACCCCTGGATCTCGTACATCCGAATCATGCCGTTGTGGTTCGAGGACATGAACGCGAGGTAGCCCGGCGACCACATGTCCACGAACCCGTGCGTCCAGACGCCCGGCATGCCGTACTTCGTCATCTGCGACATCTCGAAGTTCGCCATCGCCGGCAGTTCGCCGTACAGGATCGGATCCAGGTTCGGATTCTGCGGCGCCTGGCCGCTGAACGTGTAGAGCAGCGTCTGCGCCTGATGCAGGTCGTGCATGATGGGCGGGTGCCACTGCAGATACCAGTCGAGGAGCGCGCGCATCTCGACCTGCGAGTAGTTGATGTCGCGGTTGTCGTCGTGGAACACGTACTTGCCCCAGTACGGCACGCCGGCGCCGGTCGTGCGCCCTTCGGTTTCGTTGATGCCGTACTTGTAGTACCAGTCCACGTTGCGATCGCGTCCATCCGGATCGGCGACCGGCGTGATCGAGACGATGACGGTGTCGCGGATCTGCTTGATCAAGGCGGAGTCTTCAGTGGCGAGACGGTAGGCCAGCTCCATGAGCATCTCGGACGGCCCGACCTCGCCGCTGTGCAGCCCGCCTGAGAGGTGATAGATCGGCTTCGCCTTGGCGATCACGTCCTTCGCCTGCGCATCGGTGACGGTGCGCGGGTCGGCGAGCTGCGCCAGGTAGCCTCGATAGGTCTCGAGGTTCCTGATCGATTCGTCTCCGCCGACGAACACCACCACCAGGTCGCGTCCTTCGTTGCTCTTGCCGATGGTGACGACCTTCACGCGCGGCGTCGCGGCGGCGAGCGCCCGGTAGTACTTGAGGATGTCCGCGTAGTAGGTCAACTTCTTGGGTTCGCCGATGTGATGCCCCAGGATGTCCTTGGGGGAGGGGATGCCGGCCACTTTGGGCAGGTGATCGACCAGCGGGCTGATGAACTCGGGCCTCGTGGTCCATTCCTTGACGGCTCGCGCAAAGTCCGGATCGTCCTGAACGGCAGAGGCAGCGCCAACTGCTTTGTTTCCAGTAGATTGCGCGAGTATTCCTGAGCCAAGCACCGGCACGAGCAGGAAAAGGCAGGCGAAAAGCCGCGCCAGGCTTTTACGCAGAAACATGACAGAACTCCTTATTTACGTGAT
>CAWBVG010000042.1:0-270535 GCA_963792175.1 uncultured Acidobacteriota bacterium | reverse complement strand
TCCAAGCGGCGGATCCCGCATTTCACCTATGTCGAGGAATTCGACGTCACCGCGTGGAAAAATTGCGCGCGCAGCTCAACGCGAGCTACGCGGACGAACGCGGCAAGCTGACCTTGCTGCCATTCCTGGCGCGCGCTTGGTGCCGGCGCTGCGCGACTTCCGCAGATCAACGCCCGCTACGACGACGAGGCGGCGTGGTGACCGCCACGGCGCCGTGCATTATCGGCATCGCGACCCAGACGGATGCCGGGCTTATGGTGCCGGTGGTGCATCATGCCGAGGCGCACGACCTGTGGGACAGCGCGGCGCGAGATCTGCGCGCCTCGCGGCGGCGCGCGCAGAGGCAAGGCGACGAAGGACGAGCTGTCCGGCTCGACGATCACCATCACCAGCCTCGGCGCGCTGGGCGGCCTCGCCACCACGCCGGTGATCAACCATCCGGAGGTCGCGATCATCGGCGCCAACCGCATCTCGACCGGCCGGTGGTGCGCGACGGCCAGATCGTGGTGCGCAAGATGATGAACCTGTCCTCGTCGTTCGATCACCGCGTGGTCGACGGCTTCGACGCCGCCGAGTTCATCCAGCGCATCAAGCGCTGCTGGAGAACCCGGCGCTGCTCTTCCTCGGATTGATAGCATGATGGCTGAACATCCACACAAGCTCCTGGTCGATCGGCGGCGGGCCGGGCGGCTATGTCGCGGCGATCCGCGGCGGGCAGCTCGGCCTCGACACCGTCGCTGGTCGAAGGCGACGGCCGGGCGGCACCTGCCTGTTCCGCGGCTGCATCCCTTCCAAGGCGCTGATCCATGCCGCCGCCAATTCGAGAAGGCCCGGCACTACGCCAACGCATCGGCCTGGGCATCCGGGTGAAGGCGCCGGAGATCGATCTGCCGCAGACGGTCGCTGGAAGGACGGCATCGTCGGCAAGCTCACCGGCGGCGTCGCGGCCCTGCTCCAAAACGGCGTGCAGGTCGTCGAGGGTTGGGCCACGTTGGTCGATGGCAAGACCTGGACGTGCAGCCATCGGCAGGCCGAGCCGCTGCGCCTGCAATGCGAACACCTGCTGCTCGCCACCGGCTCGGTGCCGGTGGAACTGCCCTCCATGCCTTTCGGCGGCAATGTCATCTCTTCGACCGAAGCGCTGGCGCCCGCGGATTTGCCCAAGAGGCTGGTCGTCGTCGGCGCCGGCTATATAGGGCTGGAACTGGGTATCGCCTATCGCAAGCTCGGCGCGGAAGTCGCCGTAGTGGAGGCCACCGAGCGCATTCTGCCCAGCTACGACGATGCGACTCACCCGGCCGGTGGTGGCGACGCTCAAGCGCCTGGGCGTGGTGCTGCACCTGGCTGCAGCGTGCAGGGCCTCACCGACAACGGCGCGGCCGTGCGCGTGCGCAGCGCCAATGCCGATGAGTTCGCGCTGCCGGCGGACCGTGTGCTGGTCGCCGTCGGGCGCAAGCCGCGCACCGAAGGCTTCGGGCTGGAGTCGCTGCAACTGGACATGGCGGGACGCGCCATCAAGATCGACGAGCAATGCCGCACTTCGATGCGCAACGTCTGGGCCATCGGCGACGTGGCCGGCGAACCGATGCTGGCCCACCGCGCCATGGCGCAAGGCGAGATGGTGGCCGAACTCATCGCCGGCCACAAGAGGCGCTTCGCTCCGGCCGCGATCCCCGCGATCTGCTTCACCGATCCCGAGGTCGTGGTCGTCGGCCAGTCGCCGCAGGAAGCCGAGAAAGGCGGGCTCGACTGCATCACGGCGGTGTTTCCATTCGCGGCGAACGGGCGCGCCATGAGCATCGAGTCCACCGATGGTTTCGTGCGCGTGGTGGCGCGGCGCGACAACCACCTGATCGTGGGCTGGCAGGCCGTGGGCCGCGGCGTTGCCGAGCTGAGCGCGGCGTTTTCGCAATCGATCGAGATGGGCGCGCGGCTGGAGGATGTCGGCGGCACGATCCACGCGCATCCGACCTTGGGCGAAGCCGTACAGGAAACGGCATTGCGGGCGCTGGGGCACGCGTTGCATATCTGATGGAACGACTGACGATTCCGCTGGCCGCCGGCGGCACGACCTCCGGCCTGCTCGACGTGCCGGCCGATCCGCAGGCCTGCTATGTGTTCGCCCACGGCGCCGGCGCCGGCATGGACCACGCATTCATGTCGGCCATTGCGGGCGGGCTGGCCGAGCGCGGCGTAGCGACCTTGCGTTTCCAGTTCCCCTACATGGAGCAAGGCTCGAAGCGGCCGGATCTGCCGAAAGTCGCCCATGGCGCCGTTCGGGCGGCTGTTCAGGAGGCGGCGACGCGATTGCCCGGACTGCCTCTTTTTGCCGGTGGCAAGTCCTTCGGCGGGCGAATGACTTCCCAGGCGCAAGCCGCCCAAGCGCTGCCGCATGTGCGGGGCATCGTCTTCGTGGGCTTTCCGCTCCATCCTGCCGGCAAGCCCTCCATCGAGCGCGCGGGGCATCTGGCCGATGTCCAGGTGCCGATGCTCTTCCTGCAGGGGACGCGCGACACGCTGGCCGACCTCGATCTCATCCGGGACATGACCGCGAAGCTGGAAGACCGCGCCACCCTGCATGTCGTCGATGGCGCCGATCACTCGTTCCATGTGCTGGCGCGATCGGGCAGAACCGACGAGCAGGTTCGCGAGGAGTTGCTGGACACGATGGTGAGCTGGATGTCATCCCGGGCTTGACCCGGGATCCATGTTGGCGCGCATGATGGGATCAGTCCGGCATGACAGCCGGAGTCGCGTCCGGGCATGACCCAATCACGCATGACAAATCACTGCACCGGCGCCGACAGCCGCGCCAGGCGCACCGCAAAGCGAAACACCGGCGACCGCGCCTTGAGATCGGCTGCAGTACGCGCCGCGACCGCGTGAAGTCGTCTTCGAGCATCCTGCGCACATCCGCCGCCAGGCCCCGGTCCAGCACCGCCATCGTGACCTCGAAATTCAGGCGGAACGACCGGTTGTCGAAGTTGGCCGTCCCGACGGTGCACAAGTCGTCGTCGATCAGCGTGACCTTCTGGTGCATGAAGCCACTCTGGTAGCGGTACATCGCCACCCCGGCCTGCTCCAGCGCCTCGACATAGGACCAGCCGGAGAGGTTCACCAGCAGGCTGTCGGAATGCTCGGGCACCAGGACGCGCACATCCACTCCGCGCAGGGCGGCCAGTTGCAGCGCGGTGACGAACTGTTCGTCGGGGACGAAGTACGGACTCGCGATCCACAAGCGCGTGCGCGCCTGGCCGATCGCGGCGATGAAGAACAGCGTGCAGGTCTCCAGCTCGTCGGCCGGGCCGCTGGGCAGGCACAGCACGGGGTGCCCGCCGGCCGCCGCCGGGGCGGGGCGCCAGCGCAGGCGCAAGGGCTCGCCCGCCGCCCAGTGCCAGTCCTCGACGAACGAAACCTGCACGCACTGCACGACCGGCCCCTCGACGCACAGGTGCGTGTCGCGCCACTCCCCGACGCGCGGGTCGCGCCCCAGGTATTCGTCGCCGACGTTGAGGCCGCCGACCCAGGCGCGCCGGCCGTCCACCACCACGATCTTGCGGTGGTTGCGGAAGTTCAGATGCAGCCGGTTGAGGCCGCGGCCGACGGACGCCTGCACCAAGACGCCGGCGGCCCGCAGCCCGTCGACATAGTCGCGCGTCAGGCCGTAGCTGCCGACCTTGTCGTACAGCAGGTGCACCCGCACGCCGGCGGCGGCGCGCTCCAGCAGCCGCGCGCGCAGCTCCCGGCCCAAGCCGTCGTCGCGCAGGATGTAGAACTGGACCAGAACGTAATGGCGGGCCGCGGCGATGCCCTCGAAGATCGACCCGAAGGTGGCAGCACCGTCGACCAGCAACGCGGCGCTGTTGCCGTCAGTGAAAGGAAGCCCGGAGAGCCGCTCAGCGGCTGCGTGTAGCGGCTCGCAACGAGCAGGCCGCGCCGCCGCAAGACGGCCCGCATGCGCTGCTGCGCCGCCCGGTAGGCGGCGAGGTGCTTGCGCCGCGCCGCGACATAGTCGTGGAAGCGGTGCTGGCCGAACACCAGGAACAGCGGCAAGGCCAGCAGCGGGAACGCAACCAGGGCCACCGCCCACGCCGTCGCTCCCTGGGCGGTGCGTGCCTCCATCACGGCCTTGCCGGCGGCCAGCAGGCCGAGCAACTGGATCAGCGCGTACGCAATTCCGAGCCAGGCGCTCATTTCGCAGAGAACTCCGCACGCTCGAGCCAGGGGCGGCTGCGTGATGCCATGTTGACCTCCGATCGGGTGACAGCATTGTGCTGCACCGCCTGCTCATCAGTGGCGGCGCGTCTGCGAACAGGTGGCGCTTATCATTGCCTTGGCAGATCGGTCTGCACATGAAGACGAAACAGCAAAAGTTTCCCGGGCAGATTGTCCTGGTCCTGCAGGGCGGCGGCGCTTTGGGCGCGTACCAGGCCGGCGTATTCGAGGCGCTCTGCAATGCGGGCATCGCGCCGATTGGGTGATCGGCACGTCGATCGGTGCGATCAATGGCGCGCTGATCGCCGGAAACGCGCCGAGCAACCGTCTTGCGCGACTTCACGACTTCTGGCTGCGTCTGGAAAAGGGCCCGCCACAGGTGGGCCCCGCTGTTTCAAGGTATCCCCAGCTTCTTTCAGTCCGCGGGCAGCTGCCTGGGCGGGACCGCTTGCCCTCGTCGGCCTCGATCAGGCCTCCTACTATTCCACCGAGCCGCTGAAGCGGACGCTCGAGTCGCTGGTGGACTTGAAGGTCCTCAGGGAAGCGAAGACGCGATTGACGATGGGCGCGGTGGCCGTGCGAAGTGGCGAACTGAAGTATTTCGACAGTCGCGACGCTCCTCTTCGCATCGACCACGTGATGGCGTCTGCTGCGCTGCCGCCCGCGTTTGCCGCGGTACGCATCGAAGGCGAGGCGTACTGGGACGGAGGCGTGCAGGCGTGGGTCGACAACGCCGCCTCACTGCGTCGCCGGCCCAAGGCCGTGCCGGCGGTCATACCGCCGGTTCCAGTGACGAATCACATCGCCGCAGTGCGGCAGGACGTTCGATACGCGTGGCGTGTGATCAAGCGGCAGCCGGGATACGCCGCCCTCCTGATCGCGACGATGGCCCTCGGGATCGCCGCAACCACCCTGCTCGGCAGCGTGGCGTACGGTGTCCTGTTGAAGCCGCTGCCATGGGCGAACGCACCGCGACTGGTGCGGTTCTACGAAACCCGGCAGGGGAGCACGCGGCGGACACCACCGGTGATGACGAACCTGGCGTACCTCGAGTGGCAAAGGGATCGCGCACGCTCGACGCGATTGGCGCATGGTCGACGAACCTCGTTCCAGTGGGCGACGAACGGCCGGAGCGCATCCGCGCAACGGCGTTGACGCCCAGCTTGCTGACGCTCCTCGAAGCGGTGCCGCTCAAAGGTCGCTTGTTCCTTCCCGGCGACGACGAGCCGGCGCGTGCGCCGATGGTCCTGATCTCTCACGGCTTCTGGCAGGAACGCTACGGCGGCCGCACTGACATCGTCGGTCAAACGATCAGAATCAACGCGAAGACGCACACGATCGTCGGGGTGATGCCGCCGGCGTTTGCGTTCCCGGACTCGTCCACGCGGATGTGGATCACGCTCTACGTGCCGCCTGTCATTAGCCCGTCCGGCTTCTCGCTCGTGATGTTCCAGGCCATCGGACGGCTGAAACCGGGTGTGACGCCGGCGCAGGCGGCGTCGGAGGCGACCGCCCTTGCGCGAGGCGGTCCATCGCAACCTGAAGTTGCGCTGGCGGTGTTCGGCAGCAATGGGCCGGTAGAGGTCACCGCCATTCCGCTGCGCGAGGCGCTGACGGGCGACGTGAAGCCGGCGATTCTCATTCTGCTCGTGGCCGTATTCCTGTTGCTGGCGACAGCGACGGCGAACGCGGCGAGCCTGCAACTCGCGCGCGCCACCGCGCGTCGTCGCGAGCTCGCGATCCGCGCCGCCATCGGTGCGGGGAAAGGTCAGCTCGTCCGGCAGGCGCTCACGGAGAACGTCTTGTTCGGTCTCCTCGGTGGCGTTGCTGGAATCGCGCTGGCTGCGGTGATGCATCAGGCGCTGCCGCGGTTTCTGCCGTCAATTTTCCGCGCGTGACGGAGATTGCGTTCGACGTTCGGATTCAGGCGTTTGCGGTTCTGGTGTCCGTGCTGGTCGGCGTCGGGTGCGGCCTGCTGCCGGCATGGAATGCCGCGCGCGCGAACGTGGTGGCCGGGCTGGTTGAAGATGCCCTGGCGCCGGTC
Source organism: uncultured Acidobacteriota bacterium (assembly GCA_963792175.1). Taxonomy (GTDB): domain Bacteria; phylum Acidobacteriota; class Vicinamibacteria; order Vicinamibacterales; family CAVVIG01; genus CAWBVG01. The sequence continues at coordinate 264,276 of CAWBVG010000042.1, read as the reverse complement.
GGCGGCGGCTTGCGGTCGGCCGTCGCGCGCGTGCGGGCGGCGATCATGACCGGACAGGTGGCGATCGCATCGATTCTGCTCATTGCGTCGGTGCTGCTCTGTCGCAGTTTTCTCGCGATGCTGCACGCTGACGTCGGCTACGACGCGACGAACGTGCTGACGGCGACCGTCATCCTGCCAGGCGGCGACTTTTCACCGCAGCGTCGCGCGCAGGTTGTCGACGAGGTCGTGGCAAGGGTGCTCGCGGTACCGGGTGACGCGGGCGGCCTACACGACCGTCAACGCCATTTAGTTCGGTGATTGCGCTGTCGTCGTTGCCGCTGCGCAAACACGACGGCGGCACGCAGTCGGTGCAGACCGGCATCAGGCACGTCAGCGCGGGTTATTTCGCCGCGCTGGGGCAGCGCGTCGTCGAAGGGCGCGAATTCGCGGACAGTGACGCCGGCAGCGGTGCGACCATCGTCATCGTCAACCGTGAGTTCTCCAGGCGTTTTCTCGACGGCCGCGCGCTCGGTTGGACCGTCCCGGACGATGACAATCAACCGGGCCGTCCCGAGATTCATCGGCGCATCATCGGCGTCGCCGACGACACCGTCCGGCAAAGCGTCACCGACACGCCGGAACCTGAAATCTTCGTGCTCGCAGGCAATCAAGGGCTTCACGCCGAACAGATCTCCCTCGTGCTGCGAACAGCCGCCGATCCGCACGCGTTGATCCGATTGGTGCGTGGCGCCGCGCAAACAGCGGCGCCAACCGCCGTCGTCGAAGGAGTCATGACGATGGAGGACAAGGTGGCGACGACCTTGTCGCGTCCGCGTCTATACGCCGTGTTGTTGACGACCTTTGGGGTGTTCGCACTCACGATTGCGGGCGTCGGCTTGTTTGGCGTGTTGTCCTACACGGTCGCGTTGCGCGCCCGCGAGATCGGTGTGCGCACGGCACTTGGTGCTCGCGCGGTGGACATCGTCGGGCTCGTGCTGAAGCAATCGATGGGCATCGCGCTGACCGGAGTCAGCGTTGGTGTGCTGGCGTCGATGTGGCTGACGCGCGCGTTGCAGGGACTCCTGTTTGGTGTGACCTCTCACGATCTCGTGACGTTTGCCGGTGTGACGGCACTACTCCTCGTCGTCACTGCCATCGCGACTATCACTCCAGCGCGACGGGCGGCCACGCTGGATCCGATCAAGGCTCTGCGGTCATAACGCGTCGTCGTCTTCGCCGTCCAACCCGGCGGCCTCGCGTGCGCGCTCACGTTCGACCTCGTCGTCGACCGCGAGACGCGTCAACGCCGCCAGCTTGACGGCCGCTTCACGCGCCGGCTCTTCCCTCTGTTCCGTCACGATCCTGACCGGCTTGCCGCCAGCCGGCGCGAGCTCCACGACGAAGAATGGATAGGATCGGCGAGCGTGCGAGCTTCCGACGCTGCGCCCGCTCCGGCGGCGCTTGATCAGGCGGCGAGCGAGCACGATCTTCTTGAAGCTCGATAAGGCATGGGAGCGCGTCCGGCCAAACCCGAGATACGTCTGCCGCTCGACGACCTGCCGATTCTCGGGATCGACGCGCACCTCGCGGCGATAGAGCAGTATCAGCGTGCCGGGCAGCAGAAACGCCAGCGCCACGGTGCCGAACACGAACACGACCGGGAGATAGGCGCGCCAGTCGGCGTGGGTCGACGCTCTGTTGGCTGCGATCGCACGAACCAGTTGCAAGGCGATCGCGGCGCCGATGACGGCCAGCGCTGCTCCAGCGATCCGGCGGCCCAAGTCGAGTTGGCGCGAAAGACCAGTCGCGTCCGCCGCCGACGATCGCTCCGCTCATGGCTGGAGATTGTAGCGGTGAGTGGAGGACTGACGAGCATGTCTGGTATCCTTTCGGGGGGTTACGACGCGTTTTTTGCCGGGAGCCTTGCGATCGGCGCTCTATTGATCGCCGTTGGTTGTGCGCGAAACCCTCGGCCACGACAGCCGCCGCGGCGCGCGGCTTTGCTGGCTACACCCACGCCCTTCACGATCACCGCGTCTGCATTCGCCGGATCACCGGCGGCAGGGACGAGGTTGCCTAAGGTGTCGTCGCCGCTGACCCGAATGTCTTGCCGCTTGGAACGGTGATCAGGTTGGCCGGCCTTGACGCCCGATACAACAGGACGACCTCGGTCATGGATACCGGCCCGAAAGTTCGCGGCCGTCGACTGGATCTCTATCTTCCGGATTGCGCCGAAGCCGTTCGGTTCGGCCGGCGATCAGGTCGGGTATCCACAGCGCGGTGATGCGATGAAATTTGCCAAGATCGTGTTCGTGATCGCTGGCGTGTGGGGCATCGTCGTCGTCACGCCGCTCTACTTCCTGCACGACGTGACGGGGCAGCCCTATGCGGCCCCGACGCTGTATCCGCATTTCTTCTACGGCTTTCTCTCGGTGACGATGGCGTGGCAGATCGCGTTTCTCGTGATCGGGTCGAACCCGGCGCGCTTCAGGCCGTTGATGATCCCGACCATCGTCGAGAAGGCCGGATACGTGATCACCGTCGCCGTGCTGTACAGTCACGGCCGCATCTCGCCAGCCGAGGCATCCACGGCCGTGCCGGACTGCCTGCTCGGCCTCCTCTTCGTGGCAGCGTTCCTGAAGACCGGCGCGCTGGTCACGAAGGCGTGACTCTCCCTGCCAGAAGAGCCACGCCTCCGTTCCCAGTGGACGAACCCATCCGCCCGCGGCGCGGTTTCCCCCTCGCGACGCGGCGCTGAATCAGCCCGTCACAGCTACAGCGATCGCAGGAAGTTGTACAGATCCTGCTTCTGGTTTTCGGTCAGGCCCAGGAAATTCTGGACGACCCCGTTGGCCTCCGAGCCGATGCTCTGATGCGCGCGGATCGCCGCCGCCAGATCCGACGTCCGGCCATCGTGCAGGAAGAAGATCCGCTGACCGAGCCCCCAGAGCGGCGCGGTCCGGAATTCCCTCGGGCCCGCCTGTCCCTGACTGACACCGTCGGCGAGTCCCAGGCCCATGTCGTGCACCAGCAGGTCCGAATACAGCCGCACCGGCTGATTGCGCAAGGCGGCGACCGCCGAGTTGCCGGTCGTGAAGCTCGGCGTGTGGCAGAAGGCGCACCCGACGGAATTGAACACATTCTTGCCGTTGGCGATCGACGGCGCTCCGCCCGGCGTGTCCGGCGATGGCGCCGGCGGCGCCAGCAGGCGCATGAAGAACGCGAACTTCTCGATGGCGCTCAGCGCGTCGATCGTCGCCGCCGCCTCGGTATTCGTGACGCTGTTGGGGTGACTCGCGATCAGGCAATTCGCCGTCTCGTCGCGTTCGTTCTGGAACAGCTCGTTGCTGATGCCCATTTCGACGTTGTAGGCCTCGCCCGAGAAGATCAGCAGCGACTTGTTCTGCGCTTTCCAGCCAAACCGCGCGATGGTGCCGTCGTTGCCGTTGCGGTTCGTCTGTCCGCTGATGGTTCGGCCGTCGACGGCGAAGTTCGCCCGGCCGCGGATGCCCAGAACGGCTCTTGGCGCCGCCGTTGGCGGCCATGTTCGCCAGAATGGCCGAGTCCGGAATCTGTTCGACCAGGCCCAGGCCGAACGTCGGCGTGGGAATCCTGAAGATCACATTCCTGTTCGCGACCTCCCTGGCGAAATCCGGCTGCGAGATCCGGCACGCGCCCGCACCGTCGCGTCCGGTGATCGTGAACAAGGCGTGAACACCGCCATCCGGGGTGCCATCGGGATTCCTGATGAATCGCGCCTCGCGCACGGGGCCGTCCGCGGACAGGAACGGCGGGACGAGGTCCCGGCCGCCGCTGGCCGTCGCGAAAGCGACCTGCGGATTGATCGCGGGACTCGTGCCGCCGATCGCCGGTTGCGAATGGCAGCCGCCGCAACTATCGAGATTCAAGGTCGGGCCAAGTCCCTCGGAGACCTCCTCCGCCTCCTCGAACTCCGCCTTGCCGGCCAGGAAGTATTCGTTCTCGTGATCGGTGATGCCAGCGAGCGGCCCGCCGGCGGCGCCGGTCCCGCCGCGCACGCCCGGATCCTGCGCGCGCAAGACGCGACCGGTCTGTGAAGAGACCGTCTCCGCTCCAAAGTAGACGAACCCGATCGTTGCGAGCGGCAGCAGGAAGGACAGCGATCCCATGAGCGCCGTACGTCTCACGACGTCTCTCAGTCCTCGAGTGTTCTTCTCCATGGATTCTCCTCAGCTCTGTCATGGGTCGACGGTCATCGAGCGGGTTCGCGAACACACCTCCGGCGTCGTGACGTGCTGGCAGGATTCAATCGTCGCGACGGGACAAACGGATCCGCGAGGCGCATCGCGTCAATCGTCGCGATCGTCCGCTTCAGTCTTGTCGTCGGAGCGCAGTGCTGGGGAAACGTCCGCTCGCTCCGCAAGCGTCGTGCCTGTTTCGAATCCGATCGAAAAAAGTGCGTGCACGAAAGATTGCGAGGATTTTTGGAGGTTTGCGCCGCGCGTGTCGATTACGGCTGAGGAACGAAACCGTGAACGATGTAATCCTTACTGAGAACAGGTAATGGCGCGATGAGACAGACGCGCGCCGCGCGGGCAACTCAGGCGTGTCGTGCGCGAGCGTCAGCCGCCGATCGTCGTCAGCGCTTTCCTGGCGTCCGCCGCGCCCGCGAAACCAGGCTGCTTGAGCGCGCGCTCGAGCGCTTGACGCGCTCGCGGCCAGTCGCCCGACTGGAGATACGCCATCCCCAGGTGATAGTGATGGAGCGGGTTCTTCGGGTCGCGCGCCACGCTTTCTTCGAGCGAGGCGATCGCCTGCGGGAGCAGCTTCTTCTTGTAGTAGATCCACCCGAGCGTGTCGTCGATCCGCGCCTCCGACGCGAGATGCTGCTTCGCGCGTTGCGCGAGTTGGAGCGCGACATCGAGGTTCTGATCCTGCTGAGCGAACGACCAGGCCAGGTTGTTCGCGGCCACCACCGCATTGGGATCGATGTCGAGGACCTTTTGATACCGCTTTCTGGCTTCGTCGATCTTGTTCTGCGCCTCGAGGATCATGGCGACGATGGTATGGGCGGCGACCGAGGCGGGATCGTTCGCGGCCGCCTTCTCGTATTCGAGCCAGGGCGGCGTCGAGGCGATGCTCGGAGATGTAGATCTGCCCGAGCATGCCATACGCTGAAAGATTGGTGGCGTCCTGCGCGATGAGTTGTTTCAGGATCTTCTCCGCCTTGGGGAAGTCGCCGGACGTCGCGTAGGTGCGGGCGGCGAGTTCCAGCAAGCCGGTCGCGTTGGGGCTGGCCGCCAGCCGGCTGTCGATCAGCCGGTGCGCCTCGGCGAGCGCGGTCGGTGCGCGCATACAGCGTGACCAGCCCGGTGAGGGCATCGAGATTGTCGCGGTCGAGTTCGAGCGCCTGCTCGAAGGCGTGTTTCGCCGCCGGCAGATCGTGTTCATTCGCGTACATCGTGCCCGCGAGTGTTTGAACAGGAGACGACCGTGGATACTGTTTCAGCAGCGAGCGAATCTCCGACGCCGCCCGCTCCACCTCGCCCGAACCGAGAAGGCCGCGCGCCAGCAGAATCCGGAGCTCGGGGTTTTCCGGATCGGCCTTCAGGGCCTCGACCGCCGCCCGGGCGGAATTCTTCGTGTCGTCGATCGCCAGATACAGTTTGGCCAGTTCGACCTGGGCGGAGACCGCTCGCGGATTGATCTGCAGCACTTCACGGAAGGCGCTGATGGCCGGCTTCGGCTCGTTCGCCTGCATGTAGAGCGTGCCGAGCATGTAGTGGGCGCGCACGTCGTGCGGGTCCGCTTCGGTAGCCGCGCGCGCCTTGGCCATCGCGTCGGCCACCTGGCGCCTGGCGAGCAGCGTCTGTGCCTTGGCGAGCAGCACTGAGGGATTGCGAGGCTCCCGCAGCAGCACCGCGTCGATCGTCTCGTCCGCCTCCTGGACACGGCCCTGGGCCAGCCGGAGCGCCGCAAACCGCAGGCTGACCTGCGTGGCTATCGTGCCGTCGGCGGCGAGCGACCGCAGCACGCGCTCGCTGTCCGCCTGGCGGCGCTGGGCCAGATAGTAGTCAGCGAGCGTCAAGCCCGTGCGTCGTCGGCTGTAACCGCGCCAGCGTCTGAAGGTACGGTTCGGCGTCCGGCACGCGATTCGTCAACAGCATCAGCGTCGCCAGAATCCGGTTGACGAGCTCGCTCGCGGGATCGAGCTGGAGCGCCTGCTTGAACGTGGCTTCGGCTTCCTGGATGCGGCGCGTGCTCCAGAAGTAGTACCCGAGCGCCACCTGCGCGCGGGCCGACGCCGGGTCGAGCGCAACGGCTTTGCGAAACGCCGCTTCGGCTTCCGCGACCTGGCGGCTGGAAAGCTCGGCGCCGCCGAGAACGGAGTACGTATGGGACTGGCCCGGATCGATCGTAATCGCGTCCTGGATCTGCGCGACTGCGCCATCGAGGTCCTGGAGTCCCACGAGCGCAGATCCAAGAAGGAGCGCCGCGTCTACGTTGCGCGGATCCAGTTCCAGCACCCGCTTGGCGCGCGCCTTCGCATCGTCGAACTGTCCTGCCCGTTGAAGGAGCTTGCCCGCGGTCAGCTGCACCTCCAGATCACGGGGCAGAAGGTCCGCGGCTCGCACGAACTCGGGGAGGGCGTGGGTCGTGTCCTTGACCAGCAGATACGCGCGACCCAGCTTCTTTCTGGTTTCGCCTGACGACGGTCCGAGCTGCACGGCGATCCGGTACTCGATGATCGCTTCGAGCGGTTTGTGCTGGGCGAGGTAGTGGTCGCCTTTGCGCAGATGCTCGGCGCGCAGCGCGTCGTCGTTGCGCGCGCAGAAGGCTGCCGCGAGCGCACAGGTGGACAGGACGAACACCCGCACGAGAACCGTCGGTTCCACATGTGTGGAACCGATGTCCACTCGCGCCGACCTCAGCTGCGATATTCACGGCGGCGTTATCAGTAAATCGGCAAAGGTCACTCGCGCGGGCACTCGACTTGCACCGCGCATGCCGCGTGCACATGAGCCCTCGACCCTTCGCCATCCTGTTCTGCGCCCTCGTTGGACTTGGTTTGCCAGCGTCGAACGCGGACGCGTCTCCCTTCTCTGATCACGCTTTTGGGATCGGGAGGATCAGGCGGTCAGAGCGACGATGGCAATATGAGCGTCGACGGCAGGGCTGGCTCGAACGCCGTGTCGGCCTCTGACAGCCGATCGTCTGGGATTGAGCGTTCGTGGTCGCCGAACGACCGGCATGTGGCCGGCCTTCGGTTTCCCTGGAGGCGCACTGAGTCTCATCCCGACGATCAATCGCGCCACCGCGGCCGCAGAAGTGCTCGGGGCCGACCGCATTCCTTGACCTGGGAGATGGCGAGTACTCTGGCGGTGTCGAGCGAGGTCGCAGACTCGCTCGGTAGCGGAGTTCCTGCCGACTCTTCATTGTCAGGTGGAGACCGCGGATCCGGCCAGCTTCCCACGGTTCAGCCGTCGCAGGCGCCGACGCACACCGTCTTGAATGATGTCACCGACACGACGAATAACATTCTTGGTGGCGTGCTGGCCGAACCTCATCTTCCGGGCTCGGCGATCTGATTCGCCGCCGGGAGCCGGACAACGCCCCTCGAGCAGACGCTGCCGCGAAGGGTTTGGCGCCTGCGGCTGAGGCAGCCGGCTCAAAATCCGGAACCGGCGACGTTATCCTCCTGGCGTCCGCGCTGACCATTACGGCGAGAAGGCTGCGCCGCCTCAGAGCCTAGAACCTGCCGCTGCAGTGACGCGCGATACGTGGTCGTGCGTCCGGGCGAGATCGCGACGTCGAAGGCAAGCGGCTCGTAGTCGGTCGCGAGAATTTCGATCGTGTGCGGACCGGCGGCGACATCGAGGTGGTGGTAATAGCCGCTGAACTGGTCCACGACGCCCGCGTACCAGCCGTCCACATACACGAGCGCCCGGCGCGGTTCGATATCCAGCTGCAGACCGCCAGACAATCCCTGCTCCAGTGTGGAAGCCCTCGGGTCGTCGAACGCGCCGCCGACGACAGTCGGGGTCCACACCCACGTGCGATCGAAGCTGACGAGTCCGAACCAGAGCTGCCGCGCGCCGTGCGATGCGCGCGGGGTCGCTTCCCGCATCGGGAACATGCCCGCGAAGGGAAGGCGCGACGTGGACGGTGACGGCCGGGATGATCGTCCGCGCGACGGCGCCGGCGAGGACGAGCCAATGACCCCTGCGGCCGGCTGACTCGACGGCGCCGCGATGGCGCCGCCCTGGCCCCGCACCGGCACGGCACTCAGCACCGCGAGGGCGATGAAAAGACCCTGTTTCTTCAACCCGCCACTCCTCAACGCTTCTGCATCGTCGTTCTCAGCTTCGCGAGCACGCCTTCGTCGATCGACGTCACGATCCGTTTGGCCAGCGCCTGGAGATCCAGGCCGGTGAAGATCTGATGATCGTTGACGATCTGCAGCGCCATCATGCGGCCCGCCATGTCGTCGTCTTCGATGCCGAGCACCATCAGCGTCTCGCGATCGTAGCGCTCCGTGACCATCACGGAAGCGGCGTATGGGCCCGGGGTGCGGCCAGCGATCAGCCAGATAATGCGCTGCGCAAGATCGCGGGGCACCATTTCGACATCGCGCACGGCTTCGAGTCCGCCGCGGACCGCCGCAAGCAGGCGTGCGGCCGACTCGTCGCGGGAACCCTGACCCTCGCTGCGGGCTTCGACGAACAGGCGGATCTTGTCCGCCGGCTGCGCCATCGCCGGGTTTCCGACCGCCAGCAACAGTCCGACAATCAGCATCGGTCTCACGGCGCGAGTATAGGACACTGTTCCTCTATCTTCGCGAGCGCGCCGGCATAAAATAGGCGTATCACCCTCGACGACCTGCGCAGTTTCGCCGTCGGCCGCAGCCTGTTCGGACCCAGCACGCTGAAGCGCGCCATCGACACGTTCGGCTTCGTCCAGGCCGACCCGATCCGCGCGCCCGCGCGCGCCCAGGACCTGACGCTGCGCCATCGCGTCAAGGATTACCGCGCCGGCGACCTCGAACGCCGCTTCACGACGCTGGGCATCCACGAGGATGTGTTCGTCAACTACGGCTTCGTGTCGAGCGCCGTCGAAGCGCTGATGCACCCGCGCGGGCTGGCGTCGCGCTGGCCGCCCGGGCGCCGGCAGCGCGCGCATCTGCTCCTGGAGTTCGTGCGCGAGCGGGGCTCGGTGCACCCGCGCGAGGTGGATCGGCATTTCTCCCACGGCCGGGTGACGAACTATTGGGGCGGCTCTTCGAGCGCCACCACCCATCTGATGGAGCTGATGCACTATGGCGGGCTGCTGCGCGTCGTGCGCCGCGAGGCCGGCATCCGCATCTACGGCCTGCACGAGCGCGGCGACGTGCTGACCGCCCCAAAACCCGACCGACGTCGTCAGCGTGACGCCGTGCCTGCCGCGCCGAAGCTCGACGGACGCCGTCAACGTGAGGCCGAGCCTGCCGCGCCGAAGCTCGGCGAGATTCCATCGAGCGAAGGCGGGATCGACGCGCTCGTCGACGTGGCCGTCCGCATCTACGCGCCGCTGCCGGCGCTGACCCTCTCGTTGCTCGTGCGGCGGCTGCGCTACGCGGCGCCGCAGTGGCACGGCGAGCTGGGGAAGGCGCTGCAGCGCGCGCGGCATCGCCTCGCGCACGCCCAGGTCGATGGCATGGACTGGTACTGGCCGGCCGGCGAGCGTCCGATCCGCCGGCCGCGTCTGGACGAGCGTGAGGAGGCGGTCCGTCTGCTGGCGCCGTTCGACCCAATTGTGTGGGATCGCCTGCGCTTCGAGCGGCTCTGGGGCTGGCAGTACCGCTTCGAGGCGTACACGCCGGCGGTCAAGCGCAAGCTCGGGTACTACGCGCTGCCGCTGCTGTGGCGGGACCACGTGATTGGCTGGGCGAATCTCTCGATGAAGAACGGCGAACTGCAGGCCGACGTCGGATACGTGGCGGCGCGGCCGCCGCGCGACCGGACGTTCGGGCGCGCGCTGGAGGCGGAACTGGATCGGATGCGATTCTTTCTCGGCGCCGAGCGCAACGGCGGCATCAGCGCCGACGTCCAGCCAGACTAGCTGCAGACGAGCGACACCGTCTGGCGATCTCTGTTGTGGGTTAGGTCAGAGACGCGGTATCGACAGGCCGCCGTCCACGTTGATCACGCTGCCCGTGGCATAGGGCAGGTCGCCGCGCACCAGGGCGGCGACGACCCGGCCGACGTCCTCGGGTTGACCCCAGCGGCGTTCGGGCGCCAGGCCATCGGCCAGGCGCTTGTCGTACGCCTCCTTGTTCGGCGCCGTCATGTCGGTGGCGATAATCCCCGGGCGCACCTCGTAGACCGGGATCTGGTGCTCGGCCAGCCGCAGCGCGAAGAGCCGGGCCGCCATCGAGGCGCCTGCCTTGCTCACGCAGTATTCGCCGCGATTGATCGACGCGAGCTCCGCCGACACCGACGTGATGAAGACGATGGCGGCCTGGAAGGCCGGATCGGCGGCGCGGCGCGCGACCTGATCGCGGGCGATCGCCTGCGTCAGGAAATACGGACCCTGGAGGTTCGTGCGCACGATCTCTTCAAAGCTTTCTTCGCTCGCCTCGAGCAGGTCCGGCCGCACGCGCGGCGCGCGGCCGGCATTGTTGACCAGCGCGTGGACGGCGCCGAAACGCGTGCGCACCTCGTCGACGAGACGAGCGCGGTCCTTCCGATCGGCGAGATCTGCGGCGATGTAGTGGACGCCGCCGCCGCTCTTCTGCAGCTCGGAGACGACGCCGCCGATCTCGGCGGCGGGACGCACGCCGCAGAGCGCGAGGCTCCAGCCGTCCGCCGCGAGCGCGCGCGCGATGCCGAGCCCGATGCCGCGGGTGCCGCCGGTGACGAGCGCCACGCGTGTCATGGGTGTTGGAGGGAACGGAGGACACGGGGCGAACGGCATAACCACAGAGCAACGGAGGAACGGAGGGAAAACGGATGCGCCGGGTTCGACGGGTCGGCCTGCGGCGCAGGCCGACTCGCGCGAGCGGAATCGGATCGCGAAAACGAACACTCGAAGATCGCGTGGAGTGCTCGTTTTCGCGATCCGTTCCGTTCGCGCAGCGTCGCTTCGCGACGCCCGTCGAACCCGTGACCGCGCCCTCTGCGCGTCTCCGTTGCTCCGTGTCTCTGTGGTCATCCCGTTCGCTCCGTCTTCTCCGCGATCTCTGGGCCGAAGAACGTGAGATAGGGCGCGCCCTCGGCCAGGCGCTTCACGTACAACGCCGCCTCGCGCGCGTGGTAGTCGCCCCACTGGCTGGACTCGCCGCGCGGCGTTGTGGCGCCCGGCGGCACGTAGTCCCAGCCATTCGGCCAGTGATAGACCGAGTGCCGCACCAGACCCTGATGGGTGCCGTCCACGCTCAGGTAAGGCTCGTCGAACAGCGTGTCGAGAACGAGGAGTCCAGCCTGGCGGTAGCGGTCCGCGTCGGCATCTGATCCTCGCCGCTCGAGGACGCGCGCCAGCCGAAGCAGACCCTGCGCGGCAATCGCCGCCGCGGAGCTGTCGACCGGTTCGAGCGGGTTGAACGGATCGGCCGGACGGTCGCGCCAGCCGTCGAGCGCCGCCAGCCCCGGCGCGCCCGCATCCCAGTAGGGCACGCCGTCGGCGGCGGCGACATCGAGGTAGTGATCGCAGGTCGCGCGCGCGGCATCGAGCAGCATGCCGTCGATTGACGGCCGGCCGCCGCACGACGCGCACGCCTCGTCTGGCACTGTCGCGATGAATTCGAGCTGCTCGGCGAAGCCGAGCATCGCCCACGCCAGTCCGCGCGTCCACGTCGTGAACGGCGAGTAGCCCTGTTGCGTGCTCGGGCCGCGATAGGTGCCGTTGGCGACGTTGAAGAGGCTCTCGTGCGCGACCCGCCCTCGCACGTCGAAGCGATCGCGGCCTCGACCGAAATAGACGTTGAACGTCGCGGTGGCCCGCGCGTGCTGCACGAGGCGCTCGAGCAGGCTCGCACTCCGATCCTGTTCCTCGATCAGCCGTTGACCGAGGAGGTGGCCGAGCGCCAGCGATCGCAGCGAGCGGATCGTGTCCACGAACAGGGAGTGGGCGCCGTTGAACGAGTAGATGTAACCGCCATCGGCGATCGTCGTCCACCGGCGCGCCTGGACGGCGCCGCTGGCTTTCAAGGCGAGCTCGTAGAACCGCCGCTCCCAGTCGGTCGCGTTGGTGCGTCCCTCGCGCGCGAGCCGCCACAAGTTGCCGTAGGTGCTGACGTTGTTGAACCCGTGATCGTGGACGCCCATGTGTGTCAGGTGGGCGGCCATGCGCTCGACGGTACGGCTGCGGCCGATCTCGAGAAACCGCGCATCGCCGGTCGCGTCGAACTGCAGGAGCGCGGAACCGAACTGAAAGCCCTGCGTCCACTCGGTCCAGCCGCGCGCCTGATAACGGCCCTGCACGGTGAAGACCGGCGCGCCATCCTGCGGCCGCCAGCTCTCTTCGATGGCGAGGATCTTGTGCCCCGAGAGCTCGAAGAGGCGCGCAATCTTCGGCAGCAGATCGCGCGGCGTGCGCGTGCGATCGATGCGGATCAACGGACGCTCATCTGCCGCACGCCAAACACGGTGGCGATCATCGTTACTTCAAGAACCCGCTGGCGCGCAGCCAGTTCGCGAGCAGTTTCGGCCATTCCGACAGCGCCGGATGGGCCACGCCAAGGCCGGTGCCGTGCCGGCCGTCCTTGAAGATGTGCAGCTCGCCCGGCACGCCAGCCTTGCGCAGTGCCAGGTAGTAGCTCACCGCATTCTCGGCCGGCACGCTCGTGTCGGCGTCGGTCTGATAGATGAACGTGGGAGGCGTCGTGGCCGTGACGCGTGTGTCGGTGGAGAGGCTGCGCGCCAGCGCGGGATCGGGAGCCTCGCCCGAGCAGGTTTCGCTTCGACCCCTGGTGGGTCCACTGTTCGATGAGCGAAATGACCGGATAGCCGAGGATGGCGAAGTCGGGCCGGCTGCTCACGCGATCGATGGGATCGGCTGCGCTCGCGTTGCCGTTGTCGAAATGGGTCGACACGGTGGACGCGAGATGGCCGCCGGCCGAGAAGCCCATGAACCCGATGCGGTCGGGGGCGATGTGCCATTCCGCCGCGCGAGCGCGCACCATCCGGACGGCACGCTGCGCGTCGCCGAGCTCGATCGGATGGTGGTATTGCGGTCCGAGCCGGTACCGCAGGACGAAGGCGGCGACACCGAGCGTATTGAAGTAGTTGGCGGGCGCACGCCCTTCGAGGTTCATCGACAGCGTGCCGATAGCCGCCGCCGGGGGCGACGATGACCGCGGTCATCGGTCCGGTGGTATTCGGCGGCATGTAGATGGTGAGCGCCGGCTTGTCGCGATCCTCGGCGCCTTGCGCTCCCGGCGCGCCGCCGGGCCACAACATAATCGTCTGCGGCTCCTGCAGAATCGGCGGCGCGGGCGGCGCGGTTTGCTGGGCCGCGCGGCAGGCAACGACGACGGACGCAACGAATCCGAAGACAACGGCGACGCGCTCGGTCACGGCTCCTGTCCTTTCAGCACGCGTTCGTACTCCTTCACCAGGCCCTCACCGAGTCCTTCCTCGACGGCCAGCGACGCAAGCGTCAGCCGAAGACTCATCTTCCAGTCCTCCAGCTCGCGGGCCGTCGCCTTGTCCGAGTGCTGCAACAGGTGGATCGCCGCCATCGTGCGCGTGACGTTTTCGATGACGGTCGTCTGCGCTCGCAGGAACAGCTCCTGATGTCCGTACACGGTCGCGTATGTTTTGACTTCGCTGTAATCCATCAGACCGAACGCGCCGGTGACGGTCGCCGTCGTGCGGCTGGCGTCCCGAAGGTCTGCGTTCGAGAAGCCCAACTGCACCTGGCCCTCGAGCTTCTTCGCTGTCCATCAGCTTCTGCGCCACGTCGATCGCGGCCGTGAGATTGTCGCGTTCTTTCGGGATTTCGGTAAGACGGTGTGCGAGCTCTTTCTGATTGTCGCGAAGCTCGCTGAGGATGTTCGCCCGGGCCTCGTGCAGGAGCGCGCGATGCTCGCGCCACGACCCGATGCCTTCGAACGACAGCGCAATCAGCACGCCCAGCGTCACCAGCACCAGGTGGGTGAGCATCTCGCGCAGCGAGTGCACGGGCTTGTGCGGCGCGTGAATCTCCAAGGCGCGGGTATTATTACCGCGGCTTGGGGCTGGGGGCTAGGGGCTAGCCGACTTGACTGTGGCAGCCCCCAGCTAACAGCTAGCCCCGAGCCCCAGCCCGACGTCTGCGCGATGAGAATCTCTTATCAGGAACTGTTCGACGCATTCGTTCGAGTGACTCCGCAAGACCGGCCTCGACGACGATCGCGCTCGTCTGTGCGCGCGGCTGGTTGCCGACGCGAGCCGCGACGGCGTGCCGTCGCACGGCCTGAACCTCTTTCCGCGGCTGATCGCGATGATCCGTGCGGGGGTCGTGGACGTGCACGCCCGGCCGGTTCGCGTTTCCGCCGCCGGCGCCCTCGAGCGTTGGGATGGACAGCGCGGCATCGGCAATCTGAACGCGCATGCCAGCATGGAGGCCGCCATCGCGCTCGCGCGCGTGCACGGGATCGGCTGCGTGGCGCTGGCGAACACCCATCACTGGATGCGCGGCGGCGCGTATGGGTGGCAAGCGGCCGAAGCCGGCGTCATCGGTCTGTGCTGGACGAACACCCTGCCGAATCTGCCGCCGTGGGGCTCCAGCGTGCCTCGTGTGGGCAACAATCCGCTGGTCATCGCGGTTCCGCGCACGGGCAGCTCGGGCGCGCACGTCGTCCTCGACATGGCGATGTCACAGTTTTCTTATGGGGCGCTCGCCTCGTATCGCCGCCGCGGCGAGGCGCTGCCCGTTCCCGGCGGCTACGACGCCGCCGGTGAGCTGACCACCGATCCGGCGGCCATCGAAGCGTCGCACCGGCCGCTGCCGATTGGGTTCTGGAAAGGTTCCGGACTGGCCCTGATGCTGGATATGATGGCGGCGCTGCTCTCGGGTGGCCGGGCCACGCATCAGATTCCGGCGCATCCGGAGCAGGAGACCGGGCTGTCACAGGTGTTCATCGCCGCCGACCTGTCGCGGCTGGACGCGCCGGCGACAGCGCCCGGCACCGTGGACGCCATACTCGAGGATCTGCAGACGCGCTACCCCGGCCAACGCACGCTGGAGACGCGACGGCAGAACCTGGAACAGGGAATTCCCGTGGAACCATCGATCTTCGAACTCGTGCGCAGTCTCTAAAGGGAGGTTGACCGTGAAGCATCTGCGTTTCTACGCCGTGCTGTTCGTGCTGCTGGGTGTCGTCACCTTCGGCGCCCAGACACAGAATCCGCAACCGCCGCCGCAACAGCCGCCGCCGACCGCCGATCCGTACGCGAACAACGCGAACGCCGGCACCTTGCAGTTTCCACTCGCCGCGCCCGCCGGCCGCGACAGCAACGCCCGCAACGTCGCGCCCGCCGGGGCGATGAACCAGGGTGTGTTCAATATGGCGAACTGGAAGTACGGACCCGCATTCGATCCGCCCGCCGGGTCGCAGATCTGGAATCCGGTCAAACTGAAGATGATGCAGGGTGGCAAGGTCACCGGCGGCACGGTCTTCAGCGCGACCGATCCGGCGACCTACTGCGCGATGGCGAACGCCGGCTACGACTTCATCTGGACCGAGATGCAGCACAACGACCGCGACTGGGGCGCCGCGGCGCGGATGTGGCGCACCTGTCCGAACGCGACCGCGGTGCCGGGGGTGCGGGTCGCGTACACCGACGAGCGCGAAATCCAGCACGCGCTCGACGCCGGCGCGCTGGTCGTCGTCGTCCCGACCGTGGACACCCTTGAAGAAGCCATCGAGGCGCGCAACTGGACCTACTTCCCGCCGCTTGGCAAGCGCAGCAACGGCGGCGGGCAGGCGTTCGACGGCAATATGTGGGGCGGCGTGCCCGGCGGCTATCGGCAGACGATCAACGACAACGTCGTGCTGATTCTCATGATCGAGACGCTCGAAGGCCTGAAGAACGCCGACGAGATCGCGAAGGTGCCGGGCGTGACGGCGGTGTTCGCGGCCAGCGGCGATCTCGGCAACTTCTCGGGCTTCCGTCAGGGCACGCCCGACTACGAGCGCGCGATCAACATCGTGCACGACGCGGCCATCAAGGCCAAGGTGCGGTTGTGCGGGCCGTTCGCGTGGCGCGACCGTCCCGACTTCACCTGCTTCCAGGCGGGCAGCGAGACGGCCGCGATTGCGCGCGGCGTGAAGGACGAACTCGGTGCGCTCGCCAACACGCAGCCGAAGCCGACGGTGGGTCCGTTTGCCGTGAAGCCGAAGTCGTAAGGTAGTATCTGAGGTTCCAAAGTCAGGAGGTTCCGTCATGTCCATGTGTTCCGCCGTTCTTCAGGAATTCGACAACGAGGCCGGCACGACGCGCCGTGTGCTCGAACGTGTACCGACCGACAAGTTGTCGTGGAAGCCGCATCCCAAATCGATGTCGCTCGGAGATCTGGCGCTGCACGTCGCCGCGAGCCCTGGGGTGATCGCCGGGTGGTGCGCGCAGGGCGAGACCACCTTCACTGGCGAGAAACCGCCGGCCCCTGCCTCGACCGCCGACATCCTGGCGGCGCATGACGCGGGCGTGCAGACGGTGAAGGAGACGCTCGGCAAGCTGGGCGACGAGGGGCTGCAGGGCACGTGGACCGCCAAGGCCGGCGGCAACACGCTGATGACGATGCCGAAGTCGGCGTTGACGCGGGTGCTGATCATGAATCACTGGATTCATCACCGCGGGCAGTTGTCGGTGTACCTGCGGCTGCTCGACGTGGCCGTTCCGTCGATCTACGGTCCGAGCGCCGACGAAAACCCGTTCGCAGCGCGCACCTGAAAGAAGCCGAGACGGGGTCAGATCTTGATTTGATGCATTGTGCTGAGAATCAAGATCTGACCCCGCTGTGGCGGGAGATCGCGATGAATCGTCTGTCCCTGATCGTCATCGCTCTGTCGGTCGGGGCGTCCGTCCGCGTCGCCGCCGAGACGCATCGCTTCGTCCCGCAGCAGTTCTACAACACATACTCGTTCGCGCATCCGCCCGCGCTCCACGTCAAGCCCGGCGATCGCGTCGTCACCAAGACGATTGACGCCGCGGGCGTCGACTGGAACGGCAAGCAGGTCGGCACCGGACCGAATCCGCAGACCGGACCGTTCTATATCGACGGCGCCGAGCCGGGTGATGTGCTGGTCGTCTCGATCGAGAAGCTGGAAACGAATCGGGCGATCGCGTATTCCGGGAGCCTGCTCTCGCCCTACACCGTCGATCCGGCAGCGATTGCCGCGCGTGTCGACCGGGACGCGAAGCGCCTGACCTGGACCATCGACAAGGCGCGCGCCGTCGCGCGGCTGGATCAGACGGACGTGCAGCCGGGCGGCATCGAGCTGCCGCTGCGGCCGATGCTTGGTTGCGTCGGCGTCGCGCCGGCGCGCAAGGAAGCGATTTCGACCGCCGCGCCTGGCGCGTTCGGCGGCAACATGGACTACGCGTTCATGGGCGCCGGCGTGAAGCTGATGCTGCCGGTCAACGAGCCTGGCGCGCTGTTGTTTCTCGGCGACGGCCATGCCCGTCAAGGCGAAGGGGAAGTGGCGGGCACCGGGCTCGAGACGTCGCTGGACGTCGAGTTCACCGTCGACTTGATCAAGAAGAAGGCGATTGGCTGGCCTCGGCTCGAGCAGGACACCCACATCATGGTCCTCGGCAGCGCCCGTCCGCTGCTCGAGGCCTTCCAGCACGCGACGAGCGAACTGCAGCGGTGGCTGATGGCCGACTATGGCTTCACCGAACGCGGCGCGCAGGCGTTCATGGGGCAGGCCACTGAGTACGAAATCGCCAACGTCGTCGATCCAAATTTCACCGTCGTCGCCAAGATCCGCAAGTCCACGCTGCCGCGGCGCTGAGCGCCGACGACCTCCGTCCCCGCTAGAGACCTCCGTCCCCAAGCACCCCACTCGCCGCCTCGGTCCGGGTTTTCCACCTTTGACCGGGAAATACCCCCCGTTCACCGAAAGGCCCCGTCCGGCGCGCGTCCGGTCCCGTATTGTCATGCGTGGTCGGACGGAACGGAGCGCGCGCCATGACACGAACAGGCGAGACGGTGTTGACGGTTTCTTCGCTGGTGGCCCTCGGGACGTCGGCCGCCGCGGCGTTCATCACGTGGCTGCTCCTGACTCAGCCGCTGACCGTGGCGGGTGCGGTCAGCGACAGGGACCTGATGCCGGTCCTGGAGGCGATGGCGAGTGCCGTCGCGCACGTGCTGGCGGCGGTCCTGCGGTATCTCTGACACTTCGGGTGAACCATGACCATCACTGAATCTTCGGCGCCGCGGATCAGGCTGACGTCGCAGCTGTTCGCGGGGCTGCTGCTCGCGGCGCTCGGTGTGCTCTTCACGCTCGACAACCTGCAGATCCTGCGCGCGCGCGAGGTGCTGCGCTACTGGCCGGCGATCTTCCTGGTGATTGGTATCTCGCAGTTGGTACAGGCGCGCTCGATCGGCACCATGATTGGCGGATCGATCTGGATCGTGTTCGGCAGCGTGCTGCTCGGCGAGCGGCTGCACCTCATCTCCAGTGGCCTCCGCTTCTGGCCGCTGTTGCTGGTCGCGGTCGGCGTCTGGATCATGGTGCGGTCCATGACCGCGGCGGGACCGTCCGGCGTGACAGATTCCTCGGCTCGTCTGTCGGCCCTGGCGGTGCTGGGCGGCGTGGATCGACGGGTCACAGCGGAGGGATTCCAGGGCGCCGACATCACCGCGTTCATGGGCGGCGGGAAGCTCGATTTGCGCGAGGCCAAGATGTCCGGGCCGGAAGCGGTCGTCGACATCCTCGCGGTCATGGGCGGCTTCGAGATCGTCACGCCCGAGACGTGGCACGTCATCGTCGACGTGGTCCCGCTTATGGGAGGATACGAGGACAAGACGCGCCATCCGGCCGACCCGTCCGCGCCGCGCCTCCGCCTGCGCGGATTCGTGATGATGGGCGGACTCGAAGTGCGCAACTAATCGATGCATCCGATTCTCGCGCGCGCCGAACGGCTGACGACGTATCTTGCCGCCTGGCTGATCGTCGCCGTTCTGCTCGCCGCGGCGCTGACGCGCCAGGGCCTCAGCTGGCTGGAGGCGCTCGCGCTGCTTCTGCCGATGTGCCTGGTCTATGGCTTCGCGTGTCTGTCCGCCTGGTATGTCTGCCGCGCCACGCCGCTGACTTCGCCTGGCCCGCCGAAGCCCGGCCCTCAAGGCCGTGCGGGCGGAGGCGGCAGTGGCGTGCTGCGCGTGCTGTCGTCGTCGGCCCTCGCCGCCGTCATCGCGAGCGGATTGTGGGTCGAACTGATGCGCCTGTGGGTCTCGGCGCTGGTCGCGATTCCGTTCTTCGCCGAATCGGCGGACCGCTACGCCGGCCACGACCCGCTTCTGTTCGCCGCCGGCGTGCTGCTGTTCCTGCTCGCGCTGACGGTGCACTACCTGCTGCTCGCGTTCGAGCTCGCGCGGCAAGCGGAGCAGCGGCAACTGCGGATGGAGGTCCTCGCGCGCGAAGCCGAGCTCCGGGCGTTGCGCGCGCAACTCGACCCGCATTTCCTGTTCAACAGCCTGAACTCCATCAGCGCGCTGACCGCGGTCGATCCCGCGGGCGCGCGCCGGATGTGCGTGCTCCTCGCCGATTTCCTGCGTGACACGTTGAACATCAGCTCCCGCGACCGGATTCCGCTCGTCGAGGAACTCGCGCTGACCGACCGCTTCCTCGGCATCGAGCAGGTGCGGTTCGGCGATCGGCTGCGGGTCGAGCGCCATGTCGACGGCGCCGCCGCGCAATGCCGTGTCCCGCCGCTGCTGCTGCAACCGCTCGTCGAGAACGCGGTGACGCACGGCATTGCCGGATTGCTGGAGGGCGGTGTCATTCGGCTCGATGTCTCGCGCCGTGACCGGCACCTGTCGATTGCCATCGAGAACCCGCGCGATACCGACTCGCCACGGTCCGGGCACCGGGGCGTCGGCCTCGAGAACGTCCGCCAGCGGCTGATAGCCATGTTCGGCGCCGATGCCCGCCTCGACACCCGCGCCGATGACACGTGCTACCGCGTCGAGCTGGCGATGCCCTGCCTCACCGATGACTGAAGCGCCTTCGTCCCGTCTCCGTGTCGCGATCGTGGACGACGAGGCGCTGGCGCGCTCCGTGTTGCGCGAGTATCTGACCGCGTCAGCCGACGTCGACATCGTCGCCGAATGCCAGAACGGCTTCGAGGCGGTGAAGGTGGTCTCGGAGCTCCATCCTGATCTGCTGTTTCTCGACGTCCAGATGCCCAAGCTTGATGGGTTCGAGGTGCTCGAGCTGGTCGGCCGCGACGTCGCGGTCGTGTTCACGACCGCGTACGATCAGTACGCCCTCCGCGCCTTCGAGGTCCACGCGGTCGACTACCTGCTGAAGCCGTTCAGCGCCGAACGGCTTGCCGAGGCGCTGGCGCGCACGCGCGAGCGATTGCAGCGCGGCGAACGGCTGCCGACGCACGAGATCGTCAGCGAGGCGCGGGCGCACGCGGGCCAGGCCGGCCGAGTGCTGGTCCGGGACGGCTCGCGGGTGCACGTCCTGTCGATGGAGAAAATCGACTACGTGCAGGCACAGGACGACTACGTGTCGTTTCGCTGCGACGGCAGGGACTACTTGAAGGATCAGACGCTGGCGCAAGCGGAAGCGGCGCTCGATCCGGCGAAGTTCGTGCGGATTCACCGCTCGTATTTACTGAACCTCGACCGGCTCGCGCGAGTCGAGACCGACGAGCGCGAGAACCGGCTCGCCGTGCTGTCCGATGGTCGAAAGCTGCCGGTCAGCCGCGCCGGCTACGCGCGTCTCAGCGCGCGGCTGTAATCAGCGGGGGTTAGGCTCCAGCGGAAGTTTCGCAGCTTCCCACGCCGCCAGACCGCCCGCCATCTCGCTGACCCGCGCGAAGCCGAGGCGCTGCAGAAGGCTGGCCGCAATCGACGAGCGGTAGCCGCCGGCACAGTGAACCAGCAGGGGACGATCGCGTGGCAGTTCCCCCGCGCGCTCCGCGAGGTGGTTGAGCGGCAGCGCGACGCTGCCGGCGATGTGCTTCTGTTCCCGCTCGCCGGGCGCCCGCACGTCGACGAGAATCGCCTCTCCGTGCGCGACGCGTTCGGCGGCCACCGGCGCACTGACACGCTCGGTCGTCGCCGTCAGATCGGCGCGCGATCCGACGCTATGCAGGCCGCCCTTCAGGTAGCCGACGACGTGATCGAAGCCGATGCGGCCGAGCCGAACCGCCGATTCGCCCTCGCGCCCGGGGTCGGCAATGATCACGATCGGCCGCTCGCGGCTCAGGATGGTTCCCGCCCAGGTGGCGTACTGGCCGACGAGGCCGATGTTGATGCTTCCTCGCAGATGCGCGGCCGCGAATTCGGCCGGATCGCGGGTGTCGAGCAGTTGGCCGCCGACGTCCTGCAGCGCCAGCACCTGATCGAGCGTCATCGGATTCAACTCGCGCGCGAGCGTCTCGTCGAGAGTCGGCCGCTCCTTGCTGTTCAGGACGGCGTCGTAGGTGAAATAGGGCGGCGCGTCCGGCTGATCGGCTGTGACGAGCTCCACGAACGCGCCCTTGGTCATCGGCTGCAGCGCGTAGTTCACCTGTCGCTGCTCGCCGATGGTCGACACGGTTTCCTTGCTGATCGCCTTGCCGCAGAGCGAGCCGGCGCCGTGCGCCGGGTACACCAGGCTCGCATCCGGCAGCCGCAGCAGTTTCTTCGTGAGCGATTCGTACAGCATGCCGCCGAGGTCGGCCGCGGACCAGCCGAGCGCCACGCGGAGATCGGGCCGGCCGACGTCGCCGACAAACAGCGTGTCACCGGTGAGGACGGCGTACGGGTCCGTCCCGCTGCGATCGCGATCGAAGACCAGAATGGAGATCGACTCCGGCGTGTGTCCAGGGGTCTCGAGCGCCTGCAGCCGTACCGCGCCGAACTCGATGCCATCGCCGTCAGCGAGCGGCGTGAACGCATATTCCGCTTTGGCCGCGGCGCCCAGATAGATCGTGGCGCCGACGCGATCCCGCAGCTCGAGATGACCCGCGATGAAATCGGCATGAAGGTGGGTCAGCAGCACGTGCGCGATCCGCAGGTCGTGTTCGCGCGCGAACGCCAGATACTGATCGATGTCGCGCTGCGGGTCGACGACGGCAGCAATGTGCGAGCGTTCGTCGCCGACGAGATACGACGCGTGCGCCAGGCAGTTCAGGTAGAACTGATGCAGAATCATTCGTCGGCCGCCGTCGGCTGGATGAAATACAGGATGTAGCCGTTCGGATCGCGAATCCCGAACTGCCGTGCGCCGTAAAACATGTCCTCGATGTCCTGTTCGAACACGATGCCTTCATTGTCGTCCGGTTGACCGGTGAGCTGCGAGCGCGCGGCCTCGAGGCGCCTCGACTTCAGCAGCTGGTACAGATCGTCGATCCGGTCGGTGTAGAACCAGAGCGATGCGTCGTGGACGCCGGGCCTGCCGTGCATATTCAGCATCAGCTCGGCCTCGCCGAACGACACCATGCCGAAATTCACGTAGCCGTCGTCTGCGTATCGCGCGATTTCGCGGAAGCCGATCGACGTGTACCATGTCAGGGCGCGCGCGACGTCGGGCACCATGATCATGGTGACACTCTTCTTGACCGAACCTGCCAGTCCGGCCATCTTCTCGCTGAAGTGCGACGTCTCGACTGTCTTCGGCGGCCTGGCGCCGGCCGCGTGCAGGCGGCTCATCGCCTCTCGATCGCCGCGCAGCATCGCGAAGGCGAGCGGCGTTTCGCCGTGCAGGTCTTCGGCTTCCAGATTGGCGCCAAGCTCGATCAACAGATCGACGATGTCATAGCGCCGGCGGCTGATCGCGAAATGCAGCGCCGTCTGACGATGCTCGAAACGCGACCGGCGACGGTCGAGCGCCACCGGGTTGTCCTTCGCCAGCCTGCGAATCAGATCCAGGTCGCCGACGGCAATCGCCGAGAAGACGTGATGACGCGCGCCGCGCTCGAGCAGCAGCGTCACGACGTCCCGTGGATCACCTCTGGACCCCAAGTGTCGCCCAGCCGATGACGTCGCCTTCGTGCAGATCGCCGAGGCCGTGGACGTCGGCGCCGGCGTCGAGCAGCGCACGTACCACGTCGACGTGGCCGTGGGCTGCCGCCCAGTGCAGCGGGGTGGTGTTGTCTCCGGGTTCGCGCGCGTTCGGATCGGCGCCGTGTTCGAGCAGCAGACGGACGGCATCCAGGTCTCCGCGTTTGGCGGCCTCGTGCAATTCAGTCCATCCGCGTTCGGCAGGCATACTTGATGGAATTTCGTGCATTTTACGCGATACTACCAGCCTGTCCGCCGAAGCTCGGATGTGTTACATACGAGTGACGGCGGATGGATCGACAGATCCGGCTCTGAAGGAGGCGGCTACGG
The DNA here is from genome assembly GCA_963792175.1 of uncultured Acidobacteriota bacterium. Classification (GTDB taxonomy): domain Bacteria; phylum Acidobacteriota; class Vicinamibacteria; order Vicinamibacterales; family CAVVIG01; genus CAWBVG01. The sequence goes on along the minus strand of CAWBVG010000042.1, from coordinate 240,801 downwards.
CTAAGTACACCCGCGGAGAATTTCTCGGCTTCGGCGCTGCGCTTGCCGGCGCCTTCACGCTCGACCCCCTGCGCACGCAGCGCAGTCCGCTGCACGCGCAGACGCCGGCGCCTGGCCGGGCTCGAACCCGACCTCATCGTGATCAACGGCGTCGTCTACACGTCCGACCGGGCGCAGCCGCGGGCCGAGGCGTTCGCGGTGAAGAGCGGACGGTTCGTCGCGGTGGGCTCGACGCGCGACATCCGCAACCTCGCCACCTCGCGGACCCAGATTCTCGACGCGCAGCAGATGACGGTGACGGCCGGCTTCATCGATGCGCACTGCCATCCGAGCGGCGTCGAGGAGTTGTACGGCGTCAATACCAACCTTCGGACCGTCCGGGAGATTCAGGCCGCTATCAAGAAGAAGGCGGACGACACGCCGCCGGGCTTCTGGGTCACCGGCTTCCAGTTCGACGACACCAAGCTCGATCGGCCGCTGACGCGAAAGGACCTCGACGAAGCCACGACCGAGCACCCGGTATCGGTGGCGCATCGCGGCGGCCACACGAACTTTTACAACAGCAAGGCGTTCGAACTCGCCGGCATCACGGCGCAGACGCCGGATCCGGAGGATGGCCGATTCTTCAAGGAGAACGGCGAGCTGAACGGACGCGTCGCCGAGAACGCACGCGGCGTGTTCAGCCGCGTCGGCAAGAGGGAAACCTTCACGCCCGAGCAGCGGCGCGAACGCGGTCGTAACGGCATGCGGCACATGTCGCAGCTGTTCAACGCCTGCGGGCTCACGTCGGTCCACAACGCCGGCACCAGCGCGGATCACATCCTTGCCTACGAAGACTGTCGCAAGAACGGCGAGCTGACGCACCGCGCCTACATGATGATCCGCGCGCCGCAGGTGCAGACGGCGATGAAGACGGCAAACATCTACACCGGCTTCGGCGACGAATGGATTCGCATCGGCGGCTTCAAGTTCGTCGCCGACGGCTCGGCGTCCGAGCGCACGATGCGGATGAGCACGCCGTACGTCGGCACCGAACGATTACGGCATCCTCACGCTGACGCAGGATCAGCTCTACGAAGCGATAGACGACGCGCACAGCCACGGGTTTCAGGTCGGCGTGCACGCCAACGGCGACGTGACCATCGACATGGTGCTGAAGGCCTACGAGCGGGCGCTCCAGAAATGGCCGGACGCCAACCGGCGGCATCGCATCGAGCACTGCACCCTCGTCAACCCGGATCTGATCGCGCGCATCAAGGCCAGCGGCGTGATCCCGACGCCGTTCTGGACCTACGTCTATTACCACGGCGAGAAGTGGACGCAGTACGGGGACGACAAGGTGCGGTGGATGTTCGCGCACCGGTCGTTCCTCGACGCGGGTATTCCCGTGCCGGGAGCGTCGGACTACAACCCGGGACCGTTCGAGCCGCTGATGGCGATCCAGAGCATGGTGACGCGCAAGGACTACAAGGGACGCGTCTGGGGGCCGAATCAGAAAGTGACCGTCGACGAGGCGTTGACAATCGGAACCATCAACGGCGCGTTTGCATCGTCAGAAGAGCAGCACAAGGGCTCGATCACGGCCGGCAAGCTCGCCGACTTCGTGTTCCTGGAGAAGGACCCGCACGCGGTCGATCCGGATCAGATCATGAACATCAAGGTCAACCGGACGGTCGTCGGAGGGAAAACAGTCTTCCCGAAGAGCTCCTGATTATCGACAGCTCGGCGGGACCATGTTCAGCCATCGACGCGTAAACTCCCGTGCGGCGTCGTCGCATCGCATGCCATCGATCACCGCCGGTCCGACGGCTCCGCCGCCGATCGCGTAAATGAAGCCCACGGCGGCTCCGCCGATGGCGACGGAGCCGAGCGCGAATCCACCGACTGATACGCCAAGCCCCAGCGCGGCGCCGCCGATGGCCATCAGGATGCCGATCGATCCGCCACCCACGGTCAGCAGGCCAATCGCCACGCCGCCGATCGCCAGAACGCCGACGGCAATATTGCCGATGGCGACAATGCCTCTGGCCACTCGCAGACGCATCGTGACCGGATCGATGCCGGAACAGACGTGGACGAGCGGCCACCCCGCGATCGTCGTCGACGACTTGTACTCGTAACCGTAGCCGTACCAGCCGCTCCAGCCGAATCCGACCGGGGCGGCCGCCGTCGAACACGTCCGGCAGACGAGCCGAGGCGCCTGGCGAGCGACGCAGTCGTGGCAGACGCCTTTCTGGCAGACGACGCACAGACCGACCGCCGGCGTTCGACTGTGGGTAAAACAGTTCATGACGGCCTCAGAAGTCCTGGCGCGCGAGCGTCCGGGTCGCGGTGTAAAGCATCGCCGCCGATGCGGTCGCACTGGCGAAGAGTCCCAACCATGGCAGGCGGCCGGTTCTGAAGTAGTCCTCGCCGCTCATGACCCGGAAGATCCCGTAGCTCGATTGACCGCGAAGCGCCGACTCATAGAGGGAAAGCGCGATCGCGACGCCGCAGGCGATCAACAACGGCCGCCACAAGTCGGTGAAGACCGTCGAGAGCAGGAGCGCCAGGCTGAAGAATGTGGCTGCGGCGACAAAGAGGCAGGCGCCGTGCGCCAGCGCGTCGACAGGTGAGTAGCGTTCGCCGACGCCCGGCGACAGCAGCGGCAGCAGGAGCACCGGGACCAGCGTCATCGCGGCGAGTTCCCCAAGGCCGGTGACGGCTCGCACGCCGAGCACGCGGTCGCGGGACACCGGCATCGACAGCGCGAAGAGCGCAGAGTCTCCTGACGCTCGCGAGAACAGGCCGCCCGCTCCCAGCAGCACCGCGAAGAGGGTCGCCAGATTCGTCATCGCCTGGCGCATCCACTGCGACCAGACATAGCCGCGGTAGCTGCTGGCGAGCGCGACGCCTTCCCTGATCCGGCGGCCAAGCTCGCCGCTGGCCTCGATGGTGCTCGCCATCGGCATCAGCTTCAGGACCTGCGGATAGTAGAAGACCGTGCCGCAGGCGGAGAGCACCAGCAGCACCAGGCCCACCAGAAAACGCGACCGGGTGTCGAGCCACGACTTGTACCAGATCATCTCAGTCCTCTGCTTTCACGGTTTCGAGGAAGATCTCTTTCAGCGTGACGGGGACGACTTCGGTTGACAGCGGGCCGAGCGTGCGCGCTTCGTCGAGGATGCCCGCGGCCCCGGCGCTCGACAGCACGCTCAGGACACGGCCGTCGCGACGAATCCTCACGACGCCGGGCGTACGCAGCGCTGGCTCCGGCGCGTCGCGATCGAATACCAGCTGAATCCGGCAATATCGCTCCCGCAGATCGTCGAGGCCGCCGGCAACCGCCACCTGGCCGCGTTCGACGATCGCCACATGATCGGCAACCTGATCGACTTCAGCGATCTGATGCGACGAGAAAAACACGCTCATCTCCGCGCGCGCGACGTGGCTGACAATCGCCTGCAGGACTTCTTCGGTGACGACCGGATCGAGGCCCGACGTCGGCTCGTCGAGAATCAGCAGATCGGCGCCGCGGGAGAACGCCAGGAGCAACGCGAGCTTGGTGCGCATGCCGCGCGACAGCGCCTTGACCTTCCGGCCCGCCGGCAGGTCGAAGGCGCGCCGGTAGCGCTGTTCGAGGTCCACGCGCCAGCGCGGATAGAAGGCCCGCGTGTAGCGGATCATCTCGTCGACGGTCATCCCGTCGTAGAGATCCTTGTCCTCGCTGACGAAGCCGGTGCGGCGGCGGATGTCGACACTCGGCTCCGGTCGATCCGCCGGCAATCCGAAGACGCGCGCCCGACCGCTGGTGGGGCGAGCCATGCCCAGCAGGATCTTGATGGTCGTGGTCTTCCCGGCGCCATTGCGTCCGAGGAATCCGCAGATGGATCCCGCCGGAACCTGCAGGTTCAACCCGCGCAGCGCCTCGACGCCGTCGTAGGTTTTCCGCAGGTCGGCGGTCTCGATGACGAACCCGTCAGCCACGGCGCTCTCCAGTCTTGCGCAGGCCCGCCAACTCCGCCTCGAACAGCCGCCGGATCTCCTCGTCGGTGACGCCGCGTGCGCGCAGCTTGTCCACGGCCGCCGCGATGACCGTCTGGCCGGCGCGGACCTTGTCGGTCAACTCTTTCGCGCGCGCGTTGCCGGACACGAAGGCGCCGGCGCCCTGACGGAGCTCGATGATCCCTTCGTGCTCGAGCTCGCGATATGCCTTGGCCACCGTATTGGGATTGATCACGAGCTCCTCCGCGAGCGGACGAATGCCGGGCAGCTGGTCGCCCGGACGCAGCGCTCCCGTCTCGACGCTGTGCTTCACCTGCTCCATCAGCTGCAGGTAAATCGGCACACCCGAGGCGGGATTGGGACGAAACAGCATTAGTGGCCCGATGGCCTGAGCCGGTTGCTGATGGTTTCCACGAGGCCGATGGTCCAGCACATCGGGCAGCCGCGCATCGCCACGACGGCGAGGACGACCGCGATCGCCGCGAATACCGGATCAGCGGCCTGGTGGAGGAGCGCCCACCCGATCAAGGCCGCCGCGATTCCGCCGCGCATCAGGTGACCGATGACCGTTCGACTCGAGAACATGGACCTCTCCTACCTGGCGGCCCTGAGCGTCAGTGGAAATGCCGCTGGGCCCTGGGTCCAGGTGCCGGCCAGCTCCGTCCCTGCCGCGTTGAGGACTGCCGACATAAGAGGCGCCGACGGACGGAACGTCGATCGTGACATTGGAGGCCTGTTGAACGATGCCGATCGCGATTTCGACGCCGCTGCCATCCTGGCTGATCACGGTGCCGGAGGCCGTGCCATCCGGCTGATTGGCCATTTTCACAACCAGCCGCATCGGTACACCGTTGACGTCGAGCGTGCCGTTCCAGGTGCCTTCCAGCTCCTTCGCAATCGGAGCGCTCTTTGGCACCCGAGCAATTCTCGCGTCGCCCGTCCGCGACAGATTCATCGGAATGGTGAAGCCGTTCTGCGTGACGGTGCCGGCGATCGACGTGCCGTCCGCCGAGAGCGCGCCGTCGAAGGTCGCTGGCTCCGGTCCGCCTTTGACGACGAAGCGGACCGCGGACGCCTCGACGGTGACGGATGAAAGCGGCAGGCCCTTCACGCCTTGTGCGGGTTCACCGAACGTGCCAGCGAAGACTCCCCGGCTGTCTCTGGCGAGGTCGATTTCGACCTTCAGTTCCATCTGCGGCACCTTCAGCGTGCCTTCCCAGTGGCCGGACGGATCGGCGGACCTGGGCCTGCGCCATCGAGCGCGGGCGTGAGGAGCAGGACGCCGAGCAGCAGAGTTCGACTGTGTAGACGCATGTGAGCTCTCCTTTCGAGTAAGTGTACTAGTGACATAGCACACTACTACTGTCAGGGAAGCCGCGTCGGTTTGTCAAGAGGAAAAAAAAGGCTACTGATCCTGGGCCCTGAGGATCAGGATGTGCGCCGCGGTGTTGGGGGATTGCAGGACGTCGACGCCGTTGGCCATCAGGGCAGCGCCCGTGGCGGTCCCGAGCACGCCGGTGTCCACCGATCGCACCTGGTACAGGGTCGATTCGTCGAGCCCCGTCGGCTTGATGTTGATCGTGTGCACGCCCTGGTCGGTCTGGAACGCGCTGAGGAGCAACTGGTGATTGCCCGGCCCGGCCTCCTGCAGGACGTCCCACGCCGGTCCGTCGGCTGCCTGGGCCTGCTCCGTCAGCAGCGCCCCCGACGCGGAGGACAGCGTCTCGCGCATCGTCTTGTAGATCGCAATTTCGTGCGCGATGCTCGCGGACTCGCCCTCGCGGAAATCCGCGGTCCGGAAGCACAGGCCGAGCGCCCCGACCATCCGGCTCCTGAAGTAGAGCGACAGATCGGGCGCGTCGTGCAGCGGCTCGCCGTCGTGGTCGGTCACGAACGAGAGCAGGTAGGCGGGTGGGAACACCGCGCTCAGTCCTTCGATGTTGTGCCGGACATGGGCCGACGGCGCCGTGCGATCGTCCATCCAGGCCACGTCGGTGTATCGCAGCATGCCGACGTCGAGACGGTTTCCTCCGCCCGAGACGTTTTCGATCTGCAGGTCGGGGTAGCGTGTCCGCAGCTCGGACAGCATGCTGTAGAGCCCGCGGACGTGCGCGAAGTTGCCGTCAGCCGATCCGTGGCCGTGTCCATCGCGGTCGCAGTTGACCCAGAGGTTGTTGTCCCACTTGACGTAGTCCGGCTGCACGTCGTCGATCAGCGCGGACAACTGCTCCAGCAGCCACTGGCGGGCGGCCGCTGTCGCCAGACAGATTTGTGCCGTGTACTCGGATCCGTACTCGCCGCCGTGCGTCGCGAGCCACCGCTCGTCGACGCCGGCCAGGCCGGCGACCGACCGGTTGACGCGTTCCGGCTCCACCCAGAGGCCGAACTGCATGCCGAGCTGGTGTGCCGTGTCGCGCAGCGGCTTCAGCCCGTTCGGGAAGCGGACCGGATCCGCCGTCCACGAGCCGAGTCCCGAATCGAAATCCATCGGACCGGCGGCGCCGGCCCCTTCGTACCAACCGGCGTCGAGGACGAACAGCTCGACCCCGAGTGCGGCGGCACGCTCCATTTCGGCGAGCAGCGACGACTCGTCGATCTCGGTGCCGAACGCAAACCAGGTGTTGTAGGTGACCAGCGACGCCAGCGGCCGGCCGGCGCGAATGCCTTCGAGCACGTACGAGCGCAGGGCTGACGTCGCCTCGGTGAGGCCGCCGGGCACGACGCCGAACACGGCGTGCGGACCGTCGATCGCCTCGCTGGTCGTCGTCTTCATCGTCGCGAGGCCGAACGAGAAGGCGAGGCCCGTCGAATTCCTGTCGATGACGAGCGACCACGCGCCGGACCACATCAGCGCCGCATAGAATTCGTCCTGGACGCCGTCGATGGCGAACCACGGCACGTTCTGCTCCGAGGCGCGGCCTTGCGCGCCGATCGCGAAGTGCTGACCGTTGGTCAGCTGTTGCTCCCGAAGCGTGAAGGGATTGTCGCCAGCGACATCCGCCGAATCGCCGAGCAGGCCGGACAGATAGCGGACCGTTCCCGCGCCGACCGTGAGCTGCAGCGCGTTGAGATCCGACAGCACGACGTCGCCGCCGATGGGGACGTAGGTGTTCCAGACCTCGAAGGTCGGCGAGCCCGGCACCATCGCGTAATGGCGTGTCACGCGCAGCCGCGCGCTCGTGAGCGTGAACGACGCGCTCAACTGGAGTTTGCTGCCCAGGGTTTCGACGTTCACGTTCTCGAACGTGAACCCGGCGGACCGCCGGCCGAACGGCACCGCGCTGCCGTTGACCTGGATCAGCGAGTCCGACACCCCGGTCTGCGCGATGCTTTTTCCGGACGGCGACAGCAACCGCAGAACGGCGAAGTCGCGCGAAGAGTCCGCGGCGAGTGTCAGCGCGGCGCCGCCCGCCGCGAGAATCCAGGTGCCATCGGTTTCATGGGAGATCGTCGCGTCGCCGGAGGTGGCGAGCGTGGCTGCCGACGAGGGGCGGGCGACGGCGATGACAGCGAGTGCAATTGCGGTCAGAAGCCGCCCGAATCGTCGTGGTCGCATGCAGCTGGCGGAGCCCGTCACTGCATGGCTTGGACCAGTTCCGTATGCAAAGGTTTAATGTCGTCATCGATGACAACATGTAATGCCATGTATCGTTTACAGGGCCAACGGTGACCGATCTCATGACACGAACGCGCGTTCACTTTCGGTCATGCGTTTACATAAACGTCATCCGCGCCCGGTCTGGTAGCATTTCGCCATCATGCGTGTGTCGTTCCTGGTGTCACTTTTGGCGGCCACTGTCCTGGCGATTGTCACCGCTGCGCAACAGCCGCGGCGTTTCGACGTCCTGCTCATCAACGGCCGCATCGTCGACGGCACCGGTGCGCCATGGTTTCGCGGCGACGTCGGCATCGTCGGCGATCGGATTGCGGCGATTGGCGCGCTCAAGGACGCGCCGGCCGGCACGACCATCGATGCAGCCGGCCTCGTCGTCGCGCCTGGATTCATCGATCTCCTCGGTCAGTCCGAGTTCAACGTCCTCGTCGACGGCCGCGCGGCGAGCAAGCTGCTCCAGGGCGTGACCACCGAGGTCACCGGCGAGGGCTCGTCGATCGCGCCCGTGAACGACCGGATGATTGGCGAGGCGACCCCGAGCGCGACGCACTTCGGTGTCGTCATCGATTGGCGCACCCTCGGCGACTATCTCCGGCGGCTCGACAATGCGGTCGCGTCCCGCGATTAACGTCGGCACGTTCGTGGGCGCCGGCAGCATTCGCAACTACGTCATCGGAAAGGACGATCGTCCCGCGACACCGGCGGAACTGGAGCGCATGAAGCAGCTGGTCGCCGAAGCGATGCAGGAGGGAGCACTCGGCCTGAGCACGTCGCTGCAATACGTTCCCGATCGGTTCGCGTCGACCGACGAGATCGTCGAGCTGGCCAAAGTCGCCGCGCGCTACGGCGGCGTGTACTTCACGCATCAACGGTCGGAGAGCGCGCGCATCTTCGAGTCGCTCGACGAAGTGTTCGCGATTGCGGAACGCGCCGCGATTCCTGCCGAGATCTGGCACCTGAAGACCGCGTACAAAGCCAACTTCGGCAAGATGCCGGACGTGCTGAAACGGATCGAGGCGGCTCGCGCCCGCGGCCTGGACGTCACGGCGAATCAGTATCCGTACACGCGCGCGTCGAACGGGCTGGATTCGTGCCTGCCGTTGTGGGCTCGGGAAGGCGGTCTCGAGAAAACGCTCGGCCGCTTGAAAGACCCCGCCACACGCGAGCGGATCAAGAAAGACATGGACGACGCCAACGCCGTCGCGTGGGAGAACCAGTGGTACGGCGCCAACGGCGGCGACGGCGTCATGCTGTCGTCGGTGCTGAACGACGATCTTCGCAAGTACGAGGGGATGACCCTGACGCAAATCGGCAAGGCGATGGGGAAGGATCCACGGGACGCGGTGATCGACCTCGTGATCGCGGACCGCGGCGAGAGCTCCGTCATCACCGCCATCATGAGCGAAGACGACGTCCGGACCGCGCTCAAACACCCGCTGGTCGGCGTCGGTACGGACTCCGCGGCGAAGGCCGAAGATGGCCGATTGGCCGAATCGACGTCGCATCCACGCGCCTGGGGATCGTTCCCGCGCATTCTTGGACGCTACGTCCGGGACGAGCATCTGCTGACGCTCGAGGAAGCGATTCGCAAGATGACGTCGAAGGCGGCCGCGCGCGTCCACCTGTCGGATCGCGGGGCTGCTGCGCCCGGGCATGGCCGCCGACATCACGATCTTCGATCCGGCGACGATCCGCGACGTCGCGACGTTCGAGGATCCGAAGCACTATTCGATAGGCGTCAAGCACGTATTGGTCAACGGTCGTCGCGTCGTCGCCGACGGGATCATTACTTCCGAGCGGCCGGGACGGCCGCTTCGTGGCGTCGGTAGCCGGTAGCCGCGATTTTGCCCGAGTGGATAGTCGATCTGTTCGCCCGCTACGGCTACGCCGTCGTGTTCGCGGGCGTCTTCCTGGAAAACACGGGACTGCCGGTGCCGGGCGAGACGGCGCTGCTCGCCGGGGCCGCGCTCGCGCACTTCGGGCGGCTGTCGCTCTGGCACGTCATCGTCACCGCGATCGTCGCAGCGATTCTCGGCGACAACCTGGGTTTCTTCATCGGTCGCCGGGGCGGACGCTGGCTGCTGGAGCGGTACGGTTCCCGCCTGGGCGTCACGACCGCGCGACTCTCCGACTTCGATCGCTTCTTCGATCGCCACGGGGCAAAAACCGTGTTTGTCGCGCGGTTCATTACCGGCCTGCGCGTGGTCGGCGCCATCCTCGCCGGCGCCAGCGGTCTGCGCTGGCCGACGTTCTTGTTCTACAACGCCACCGGCGCCGTGGTGTGGTGCACCGCCGTGGCGGCGGCCGGTTACGCGCTGGCCAACAGCTGGGATACGCTGGAGCGCTGGATTGGCCGCACCGGCCTCGTGGCGCTCGTCCTCGTGATCATCGTCGCGCTCATCGCGCGCTGGCGCTCAAACACCAAATCACCAACTCACTAACTCACCAAATGAATGTGCTTGCCGCTGGCTTGTCGTATGTCGATCTCAACTTCCTTGGCGTGCCGCGCATCATCGCGACCGTCGTGCTGCACGGTCCCGGGGGCGTGGCCCTCATCGATCCCGGGCCGTCGAGCACGCTGCCCGCGCTTCGCGCGGCGCTCGAGCAGGCGGGGATCGCGATGGCCGATCTTCGCGCGATTCTGCTGACGCACATTCATCTCGACCACGCCGGCGCCACCGGCACGCTCGTGCACCAGAATCCGGGGCTGCGCGTGTACGTGCACGAGAAGGGCGCGCCGCACCTGGTGGCCCCCGAGCGGCTGATCGCCAGCGCGACACGCCTGTGGGGCGACGAGATGGATCGGCTGTGGGGCGAATTCCGGCCGGTGCCCGAGCACGCCCTCACGATCCTTCGCGGCGGGGAGCGCTTCACCGCCGGCGCCCGGGATCTCGACGTCGCGTATACGCCGGGACACGCGTCGCATCACGTCAGCTACTACAACGCCGACAGCGGCGTGGCGTTCGTCGGCGACACCGCCGGCATCCGACGCGCCGAGCGCGGATTCGTGCTGCCGCCGACGCCGCCGCCCGACATCGACCTCGAGCTGTGGCGCGACAGCCTGGCGCGAATCGGACGGTGGAGTCCTGCGACGCTGTTCGTCACGCATTTCGGGCCGCACGCGCCGGCGGCGGCGCACCTGACGGAGATGGCGGAGAACCTGGATCTGACGGCCGGCCTGGCCAGGGCGTCGCTCGGCCGCGAGGGGACGGACCAGGATCGGGAAGCGTGGTTTACCGAGGAAATCCGGCGCGAGCTGCGCAAGCGGCACGGCGAGGTGGACGCCCAAGCCTACGAAGTGGCGGGACGCTTCGATCTCAACTGGCGAGGGCTCGCCCGGTATTGGAGGAAGAAGGCAGTCGGGGCAGCAGGCTAAGGGCTAGCGCACACCCCGACCGTGGAACGGAAACCTGAGGACCGGGACTGAGGGACGTCGCTGAAGAGCGTTACGCGGTCGCCCTCGTGGCCACCGAATCCATCGCCGCCATCCGCGCCGGGTCGATCATCAGCCGCAACGCCAGACCCTGAGGCCGCGACGACGAGGGCGGAGACACACGATAGACGGCCGAGAGCACGCGACCGGGCTGTCTGAGGGAACCGGGCAGATTGCCGTCGTACACGTCTCGTTCGAGCTGGAACTGCACGAGACGGTACAGCGGAATCGACACCGGCGATTGACATTCGACGTAGACGCCGAAGTCGCTGACGTTGCGCGCGACGACGGTGGCGAAGCGCGTCGCGCCCCGCTGATCCTTCCATGTGAGCCGTGCAGGCAGCGCGACGGGACGGCGCTCGACGGAGCGCATGTTCTTGTCGGCCGGTTTTGGATTCTGGTCAGTCCAAATGTGCTTCACGGAGCCCCCCAGAGTGATGGTCGGATGCCTCAGACACTACAAGGCGTACGCCCGCGGCAAAACGCCATCAGCTCAGCGGGCCGCATTCGAGGTTAAATGGTTGCCACGTCAAAACTTAAAGAAGTGTGCAACGTGGATGAAACACCGTGCAATTCGGATACTTGGTATCCATGCAAGGTGGAAACTGAGTAGTCAGTATCCACCTTCGTGCCGCCTGGCCCCTAGTGGGTATCCATCTCCGGCCGGGAATCCAGCCCGAGCCGTCGTAGCTTCAGATAGAGACCCCTTCGAGTCAGCCCCAGCAAGCGCGCGGTTTCGGAGATGTTGCCGCCGGCCCGGTCCAGCGCCGTTTGAATCATGTCGCGCTCGACCTGCTCGACGGCCGAGGCCAGGTCCGGGGCCGAGCGGGACTGCCGTGTCGGCGCCGGCTGCGACATCGACGGGAGCCGGGTGTGGCTGATCTCGGGCGACAGGTGTGACGGCTCGACGATGCCGCCCGGCGCGCTGAGGGCGACCGCCCGCTGGATCTCGTTCTTCAACTGCCGCACGTTGCCAGGCCACCAGTATTGCGAGAAGGCGTCCAGGCTCTCGGAGCTCAGATGGATGTCGGGCTTCCCGAGCCGCTCGGACGCTTCGCGCAGGAAGTAGGTGCTGAGATGCGGAATCTCCTCGCGCCGTTCGCGCAACGGCGGCACCAGGATTCGGATGACGCTCAGCCGATAGTACAGGTCCTCCCGGAACTTGCCTTCTGCGACGCGCTGTTCGAGATCGGCGTTGGTCGCCGCGAGCACGCGTACGTCCACCTTCTGCGGCTTGGTCTCGCCAATCGGCATGATCTCCTGCTGCTCGAGAAACCGCAGCAATTTGGGCTGGACGTCGAGCGGCAGGTCGCCGATTTCGTCGAGGAACAGGGTGCCGCCGGCGGCGGTGCGCACCAGGCCCGGCTGATCCGACACCGCTCCCGTGAAGCTGCCGCGCTTGTGCCCGAACAGCTGACTGTCGGCGAGGTCGCGGCCCGTCGTCGTGCAGTTGTAGGGCAGAAACGTCGCCGCGCTTCGATGCGATCCGACGTGGATGGCGCGCGCCACGAGCTCTTTGCCGGTTCCGCTTTCGCCGGTGATCAGGACGTTGAGGTCGTTCCCCTGCATCCGCTGGATCTGCTCCATGATGCGGTTCATGGCGGCGCTGGCGGACAGGAACCCCGGCAACAGCGGCTCGAGCGATCGATCGACCGCGAGGTCGGTCACCGCCGTGTGGCGGTCGCGCGCGGCGCACAGCGCGAAGCCCTGGCGGGCGACCGCGGCAATCATCCGCAAACGCCGCATCACCGGATGACCGATGGGCCGGGGCGATGCGACGAGGCCGAAGCGCGGTCCCTCGTCGTCGCGGCCGAGCGGTTCCACGAAGACGGTCCCTCGCCCGTAGGCGTTGCCGTGCGACGCGGCGCGAGCGATGGTCCGCGCGGCGTCGGTTTCGCAGCCGGCGGAGGCGATCACGCGCACGTCGCCACCGGCCAGCTCGACAAAGACCACGCTGCAGTCGGCCGCGGCAGCCTCGAGCAGCGCTGCGGCGGTCTCGCGCCCGAGCAATTCGGGCAGGGCCGCGGCGTCGACGATCCGGCGCACGATGGCATCGTCCGCATCCGCTGGTGAGATCACGTACTGGCCGGTGCCAACCGATGTCAGCAGCGCCTGCGCGGCGTGGGTATCCTCGAGATCCCGTTCCGCTCCGAGCTGCGAGAAAATCGCGATCGCCCGATTGAGGTGCCGCTCGGCCACCGACCGCGCGCCGGTTTCGGCGACGAGCCGGCCGAGGGCCAGGTGACTGAGCGCCGCCTGGTAGCGCTCGCCCAGCAGGTCCAGCAGCGCCGCGCTCTGCGAAAGGTCGTGGTACGCGTCGGCCGCGTTTCCAGCCTTCGCCTGCACCGCGCCTCGCAGCCGGAGGTATTCGCCCCACGCCGCGGGGGCGATCCGCGGGTCGAGCGCATCGGCCGCCACGGCAAGCCGCTGCTCGGCCTCTTCGAGCCGATTGGCGGCGGTCAGCGCCTCGACGGCAATCAGCGTCGCCTGGAGAGAGTCGAACGGCGGTGCGCCGGCCTGCACGATCTCGTCGGCTCGTGCCACGGCCTCGTCCAGCGTCGCCCGCCTCAGCGCGAGTCGCGCGCCAAGCACCCGCACCGACCATTCGTACCACTTGCTGGTCTGCCGCCCGTAGGCGCCGTACGCATCGCCGGCGCGCTGGAGAAAATCGCTGGCGGTGTCGTAGCGTCCGCGGATCAGGTGAATCTGGGCCAGCGTGTCGAAGACGGCGCCGGTCGTCTCGTGAAACTGAATCGGGCTGCGGACGTCGAGCGCCCGGTGCAGCGCCTCTTCGGCACGGCCGAGATCCCCGAGGCGGACGCAGATCTGTCCGAGCGTCGCGAGCGCCACCGCGAGCCCGTGGCCCGAGCCATGCGCTTCGTGCAGCGCGACGCTGCGCTCGGCGAGCGCCAGCGCCTGCTCGTAGTGGTGCTGCAGCATCGTGACGTTCGCCTGGTTCCCGCAGACGATGGCGAGCACGTCGTCCGCCTGCACCATGGCCGCGAGGCGTTCGGCCTGCCGCAGCGCGGCCATCGCTTCCTCATTGCGGCCCAACTGGGCGAGCGACACGCCCGACAACGAGTGCACCAGCGCGAGGTGACGGCGATCGCCGGCGGCATGCAGCGCGGAGGCCGCTTTGGTGATGTGCTCGCGCAGGATCGCGAGATCGCCGACCTGCCGATAGCACTGGCCGAGCTCGTAATGGGCCAGGCCGATGGCGGTCGAGTCGTGGGCGGTCTCCGCGTGCTTCAGCGCGCGGACGAGCAGGCCGATGGCGCGCGACTGATCGCCGCGCGCCGACGCAAGACGGCCGTGCAGCCGCCACAATGTCGAGAGGCGGCGCGACGGCACCGTATCGCGAAAGGTATCGGGCGGACGGCCGAGGGCCGCTGCCGCCTGGTCGAGATCGTCCTGGAGCAGCGTCGCTTCGGCCATCATCGAGCGGACGGCGAGCTCTTCGTCGCGCGTCAGCGTCGTGGAGCGGAAAGCGGGCGCCAGCAACTGCGCGGCCTCGGCGCCACGGCCGCGCAGCAGCGCGGCGCCGGCGCGCGTGAGCAGCGCCTGCAGCGAAGACGACGGCACGACGCGAGTATAATCCCGGCACCGCACAACAGCACGCGATGCCGCTGGTTCCTGGCACCCGGATTGGACAGTACGAAATCGTCACGCTGCTGGGCGCCGGCGGCATGGGCGAGGTGTATCGCGCGCGTGACGCCCGGCTGCAGCGCGATGTGGCGATCAAAATTGTACGTGACCTCGCCGCCGGCGGACCGGATCGCGTGGCGCGGTTCCGGCGCGAAGCGCAAGTGCTGGCGTCGCTCAATCATCCGCACATCGGCGCGATCTACGGTGTCGAGGACGTCGGCGAGTCTGGAGCGCTCGTCCTCGAGCTCGTCGACGGACCGACGCTGGCCGATCGCATCGCGCGTGGACCGATTCCGCTCGACGAGGCGATTGCCATCGCCCGGCAGATCGCCGACGCGCTCGCCGCGGCGCACGACCATGGCGTCATCCATCGCGACCTGAAGCCGGCCAACATCAAGCTGCGGCCCGATGGCACGGTCAAAGTGCTGGATTTCGGACTGGCCAAGGTGTTCGCCGACGAGTCGGGCGCCAGCGAGCCGTTCAACTCGCCCACCCTGAGTCTGGGCGCCACGCATGCGGGCGTCATTCTCGGAACGGCCGCCTACATGAGTCCGGAACAGGCGCGTGGCAAGGCGGTGGACAAGCGGACCGACGTGTGGGCGTTTGGCTGCGTGCTCTACGAGATGCTCGCCGGACGTCGTGCGTTCAGCAGCGACGAGGTGTCCGACACGCTGGCGTTCGTCATCACGCGCGACGTCGACTGGGATGCGCTGCCGAAGGAGACGCCGACCGCCATTCGCCGCCTGTTGCGGCGGTGTCTCGAAAAGGATCGCACGCGCCGCCTGCGCGACGTCGGCGACGCCTCTCTCGATCTGAACGACATCGCTGGTGGGGCAGACGCCGGCCAGGCGTCGGGTCCGGACGTCCGGCCGCGCCGGCGTTCGCTCGGGGTCGTCCTGGCGGGGCTGGCCATCGGCGCCCTGGCGGCGACGGCGCTTCTGCTGGTGTCGCGATCGTGGGAAGCGGTGCCAGCGCGCGCTCCTGAGCGCTTTGCGATCGTGCCCCCGGCGAATGCCGCCCTCGGGGCGACCGTCTATCTCCGGACCATCGCCATTTCTCCGGATGGACGGCGCATTCTCTATGTGTCAGTCGACGGCCGGCTGATGATGCGCACCCTCGACCGTCTGGACGTGGTGCCGCTGCTGGAGACGGGGCTGCCCAATGCCCCGTTCTTCTCGGCCGATGGCAGTTCGGTCGGCTTTTTTGCCGTCGGGACCAGCGAGATGTTCCGCATGCCGGTCGCGGGCGGCCCGACGATCCCCGTCACGAGATCGGTAGGTGTCTCGCGTGGCGCGACCTGGTTGCCTGACAACTCGATCGTGTTCGCGACAACCGCCGCCGCGACGGGGCTTCTGCAGGTGTCGAGCTCAGGAGGCGAGGCGAAACCACTCACGGTACCGGATCAGAAGGCGGGCGAGCTCGATCACGTGTGGCCGGAAGCGCTCCCGGGTGGTCGCGTCGTGCTGTTCACCGTGCTCTCGGGCAGCGGTGTCGCCAATGCTCAGATCGCCGCGCTCGATCTGCAGACTGGCGCCCGGAAAAACCTTCTCCGTGGTGGAACGAACGCCATGTATCTACCGTCGGGCCACCTGCTCTATTCGGCCGGCGGATCGATGCGCGTCGTGCCGTTCGACGCGGACCGCCTCGAGATTCGCGGCGACCCGGTGCCCGTGCCCGATCGGATTACGGTCAGCAGCCTCGGCGCCGTCAACGCGTCGATCTCGGGCGACGGCACGCTTGCGTACGTGCCGGGCGCCGGCATGAACGCGGCGGAGCGATCGCTCGCGTGGCTGGACCGTACCGGGCACGAGGAGCGGATCGACACGCCGACCGCGCCGTTTGCCGTCCCCCGCGTGTCGCCGGACGGCGGCCGCATCGCGGCGCACCTGGACGCCGACACGCCCGATGTGATCGTCGTCGACTTGCGGCGCCATAACCAGGTGCGCCTGACGTTCGGCAAGTCGCCGAGCATCCGACCGATGTGGAGCGCGGATGGGAAGTGGGTGCTCTTTCGATCCGACGTCGACGGTCCCGCGATCTATCGGAAGAGCAGTGACGGCGGTGGATCGATCGAGCGCGTCACGCCGGTCGCGGGCGACGGATCGGTCCATGCGGTGACGCCGGACGGCAGGAAGATCATCTACGCACAGATCAGCCAGAACACGGCCCGCGATCTGTGGATGGTCGATGTCGAGGGCAAGGAGAAGCCGCAGCCGCTCGTCGTCGAGCCTGGCGATCAGGCGAATGCGGTCATCTCGCCGGACGGCCGATGGCTCGCGTACCACGCGAGCGAGGCCGGCGAGATCTACGTGCGGCCATTTCCGAACGTGGCGGATGGCAAGTGGCAACTGGTGACCAAGGGCGCGAAGTGGCCGCTCTGGTCGCGGGACGGCAAAGAACTGTTCTACGTCTCGGCACGCGGCATCATGTCGATCCCGGTCGACACGTCGCAGCCGACATTCCATTGGGGCAGCCCAACGCTGCTCTTCGAGGCGTCGTACTCTGTCGTTCCCGGGCCTGGCCGGGCCGCGCAATTTCGATCAGGCGCCAGACGGCCGTTTTCTGGTCATCAAGGAGAGCCAGGGAACGAGCCCCGGGTCACTGGTCGTCGTGAAGAACTGGTTCGACGAGATCAAACGGCTGGCGCCCGGCCGGCGCTAGCGGAACGGCGACACCCTTACGCGCGAGGTGCGCTTCGAGGCGCGCGGTGCAGTCGCAGTCGCCGCACGACCATGGCTCGGTGCCGTTCAAGTCTTTGCAGCGGCTCCGGGCGTGCGCGTCCTGAACCTTCTCGAGCACGAAATACTCTTCCCAGTACTCGCGCTCTTCCTGAAGCGGCGTCGGGCAGTAGCAGACCTCCACCCATTTCACGCACCCATCTTCGAGTTGTCGCGCCTCGGACATGTTGCGCAGGTACTCGTCACCGGCCACCGAGCCGCTGTCCGAGCGTGCCTTCGTCGATCGCGTCGGCGAGAGCGGCCGCGCGGCCAGGCTTGATCCTCGCGGTGACGAGGTAGCGCATGTCTACAGCTTACGCCACTGCCGGCCCATGGCTTCGATGAGGGTGTCGGCCTCCGCCGGCCCCCAGCTGCCGTCGGGATAGGTGGGTAGAGGCTGTCTGGCTGACCTCGGACCAGTGTTCGAGGATCGGCATGACCCATCGCCACGCCGCCTCGACGGCGTCGCGCCGCATGAACAGTGTTTGATCCCCGGTCATCACGTCGAGGAGCAGGCGCTCGTAGGCTTCAGGTGACGAGGTCGGGAATTCGGTGTTGTAGTGGAAGTCCATCTTCACCGCCTCGATGTGGACCTGCGGTCCGGGCTCTTTCGAGCTGATCTCGATCGAGAAGCCCTCGTCCGGTTGAATGCGGATGGAGAGCACGTTCGGCGTGAGCCGGTGTGCCGGGTCGGCGTTGAAGAGAATGGGCGGGATGTCCTTGAGCTGGATCGCGATCTCGCTGGCGCGCTTCGCCAGCTTCTTGCCGGTGCGGAGAAAGAACGGCACGCCGGCCCATCGCCAGTTGTCGATGAACAGCTGCAACGCCACGAACGTTTCGGTCCGCGATCCGGGATCGACGCCAGGCTCCTTCACATAACTCGCGTACTGCGCACGCACCATGCAGCTGTCGACGGCGCGAGGGTCCATCGGCCGCAGTGACTGCAGGATCTCGAGTTTCTCGTCCCGGACGACCTCGGGTCGCAGCGAGTGTGGCGGTTCCATCGCGATCAGCGCCAGCAGCTGCAAGAGGTGGTTCTGGATCATGTCGCGCAGCGCGCCGGCCTGCTCGTAATATCCGGCTCGTGTGCCGACGCCCTCGGCTTCGGCGACGGTGATTTGCACGTGGTCGATGAACTTCAGGTTGAACAGCGGCTCGAAGATGCTGTTGGCGAACCGCAGCACCAGGATGTTCTGGACGGTCTCCTTCCCGAGGTAGTGATCGATGCGGTAGATCTGCTCCTCGTCGAAGACTTCGGCGAGCGCATCGTTGATCGCCCGTGCGCTCTCCAGGTCGCGGCCGATCGGTTTCTCGATGATGATGCGCGCGAACGGTTCGCGGCGCTGCGACTCGCGCGCCACCAGCCGCGACCGCGCCAGCTGTTTCACGGTCGGCGCAAACAGCGCCGGCGGGACGGCCAGGTAATAGATCCGATCGCCGGTCAGCCCGCCGGCGTGCTCCACGCTGTCCAGCCGCGCCCCGAGGGTGGCAAACCCCCGCTCGTCGTCGAGCGACATGTTGACGAAAGACAGCGTCCTGGCGAACGTCTCCCACGCGGCCTCGTCGATCGGCCGCCGCGAAAACTGCGTCACGCCGTCTTTCGCGAACGCGCGGTAGTCGTCGTCGCTCATCTCCTTGCGGCCGACGCCGACGACGGCGAACTTCGGCGGCAGGAGGTGATCGACGTGCAGATTGTAGAGGGCGGGCAGCAGCTTGCGGTGCGCCAGGTCGCCGCTGCCGCCGAAGATGACGATGGTGACAGCCGCCGGCCGCTTCATGCCTTCTTCACGGCATGTCCGCCGAACTGATTGCGAAGCGCCGCCAGCAGCCGCTCCGCAAACGGGTTGTCCTCGCGCGATCGGAAGCGCGTGAACACCGCCGCCGTGATGACGGGAAGCGGCACCGCGCGTTCGATCGCTTCCTGAATCGTCCAACGCCCTTCGCCCGAGTCGTCGACGTAGCCCTTCAGCGTCGACAGGTCGTGGTCCTCGGCCAGCGCGCGAGCCGTCAGGTCGAGCAGCCACGAGCGCACGACGCTGCCGTGCCTCCACAGGGATGCGATGGCGCCGAGATCGAGCTTGTACGGGCTCGCGTGCATCAGCTCGAACCCTTCGGCGAACGCCTGCATGAGGCCGTATTCGATCCCGTTGTGGACCATCTTCACGAAGTGGCCGGCGCCGTGATCGCCAACGCGGAGGTAGCCATCCTTCGGTGCGAGCGTCAGAAAGATCGGCTCCAGGTGCCGGCAGACCTCGCCGTCGCCGCCGACCATGAGGCAATAGCCTTCCTCGAGGCCCCAGATCCCGCCGCTCGTTCCGGCGTCGACGTAGCGAATCCCCTTGGTTGCGAGTGACTGCGCCCGCCGCACGTCGTCGTGAAAGTTGGAGTTGCCGCCGTCGATGACGATATCGCCGGCCGAGAGCAGCGCGGCGAGCGCGTTCACCGTCGATTCGGTGGCGTCGCCCGCGGGCACCATCAGCCAGATGGCTTTCGGCGCCGCCAGCGTCGAGGCCAGCGCTTCGAGGGAGGCCGCGCCCTGGGCGCCCGCCGCCTCGGCGCGGGTCACCGCCTCCGGGCTGCGGTCGTAAGCGACCACCGCGTGGCCGGCGCGCGCCAGGCGCGTCACCATGTTGAGGCCCATCCGACCGAGTCCGACGAAGCCAAGTTGCATCGACGCTCCTTGTTGCTGAAGTACTTCCACGTGCGCTGTCGGGCTGCAGCCGCGCGAGCAATGCCTCTGCGAGCTGCCGCGCCAGCGCGCGATCCGGCGCCGGCAGGTGGGCGTGCAGCGCCCGCCGCTTCTCGGCTCCGAGCGACGCGAAGTCTCCCAACGCCTGGGCCTGTTCCAGCGTGCCGAACGAGAACGGGTCACCGGGAATCGGGACGTCCTGTCGAGGCGACGCGGTGATCAACAGGAACACGCCGGTGTTCGGCCCACCCTTGTGCAGCTGGCCGGTCGAGTGCAGATAGCGTGGTCCGTATCCAAACATCGTGGCGGCGCCGGTTCGATCGCGGACAGCGCGTCTGAATTCCTGCAGCACCGCAGCCAGTTCCGCGTCTGGCCCCAGGTACGCGAGGAGGCCGAAGTAGTCGCCCTGACGAAGCAGCGTCAACAGCGCGTCGGCGCCCTGGCCGTGCAGGGTGTCGCGGGCCGCGTCGCTCAGCGTCAGCGCGATCTCTCCGGGCAGGATGCGATCCGGCGCCGGCATCGCCAATTGATGCGTCGTCATGTAACTCTGCAGAATGGCGCGTGTGGCGTCCTTGGCCTGCTGCACGTTCGGCTCGTCGAACGGGTTGATCCGCAGGATCGCGCCGGCGACCGCGGTCGCGATTTCCCAGCGCACGAATTCGGCCCCGAGCGCCGACGGCTCCGCGAGGTCGATTTCGACGACCGGGGCGCCCGACTCCCGCAGCGCGCGGACCTCCGCGTCGCGCATCTCCTCGTCGAACGACCCGTGCAACCGGATGCGCACGAACAGACGGTCCGTTCCGTACGTCTCCGGCTCGGCGAGCGGCTCGCCGGCGATCGGCACGATGCCGGTGCCGTTTTTCCCTGTGCTCTCGGCCACCAGCTGTTCCACCCACAAGCCGAATGGCTCGAGCGCGGGCGGCACGATCAGCGTCAACTTGTCGCGGCCGGCGCGCGCGGCCGCGCCCATGGCCAGGCCCAGCGCGACGGCGGGATTCGCGGCGGCCGTCCCGAACCCCGGTTCGGCGGCGGCCAGCATCGCCTGTGCCCACGCGACGATCGCCGCCACATGCAGGCCCATCAGCGCCGCCGGCACGAGGCCGAAATACGACACCGCGGAGTAGCGCCCGCCGATGTCGGAGGGATTGATGAAGAGATCGCGGAAGCCTTCCGCGCGCGCGCGCGCTTTCGAGCTCGGTGCCCGCGTCGGTAATCGCCACGAAGTGATCGGCCCAGCGCGGCACGACCGATTCCTCCAGCCGGCGTCGAAAATAGGCGGCCATCGAGTTGGGCTCAATCGTCGTCCCCGACTTGCTGGCCAGGAGGTACAGCGTCGTGCGCGGCGGTGTGGACGCCGCCAGCACCGCAGCGGGATCGGTGGAATCGAGCACGTGAAAGCGCGGCCAGCCCGGGGCGACCCCGAGCACGCCACGCAGGGTCTCGGGGGCCAGGCTCGAACCGCCCATGCCCAGCAGCACGACGTCGGTGAAGCCGTCGCGCTTGACGCGATCCGCGAACTCGAGCAGCCGCGGGACTGCGTCGGCCATCAACGCCGGGGATGTCACCCACCCCAGCCGGTTCGCAATCTTTTGTTGGACGGCCGGATCGGTGCTCCACACCGACGGCTCTCGCCGCCAGATGCCGGCTGCGGCGCGCTCGGCAGCGTCCGAGACTGTCTGAATCGCATCTCCGATTCGCCCCGGCGAGAGACGCAGGCTTTCATGCATGCGGGCGCGCTTGGCGGACACGTCGAGCATCTCTGTAGAATAGCTTAGAGATGGCGCGCGGATTCGAAAGTAAGGACGTCGAGTACCAGCAGGCCGAAGCCGAGCGCGCGAAAACCCTGGGGCGCGCGCTCACCGCCGAGGAGCGCGTGGCGCACGACCGGCGTCGAACGATCGAGCTCGCTCTCGCTCGGGCCCGCGCCGATCTGGCCGCCGCGCGCACACCCGCGCACACAAAGATGCTGAAGGACGCGATCGCGGCGTTGGAGCAGCAGCTCGGGTGATGGCTGATCGGATGCCGCACTCGCATCGGGCTTCCGGCGACCATCGCGGTCGTGGCGCTTCCGCTCGCGATCGCCTGTGGCTCACGTTCGGAAGATCGTGACGACGCGCGTTCGCGCGCGACGCCGGCTGTCACGGCGGCGAAACCCGCCGCGGAGGCCCGTCCCAGAATTGTCGTGCTCGGCGACAGCCTCACAGCCGGCCTCGGGCTGGCGCCGCGCGAGTCGTACCCGTCGCTGCTTCAGGAGCGTCTCAAGGGTGAGGGTTTGAACTTCGAGGTCGTCAACGCGGGGGTCTCGGGCGACACGTCGTCAGGCGGGCTGTCGCGGCTCGATTGGGCGCTCGAAGGCGACGTGCGCATCCTGATCGTGGCGCTTGGCGGCAACGATGGTCTGCGCGGCCTGCCGGCGGAGCAGCTTCAGCAGAATCTGGCGCGGATCATCGAGCGTGCACAAGCCCGTCACATCGAAGTCGTCCTCGGCGGCATGGAGGCGCCCCCGAACTACGGGCGCGACTACATCGTCTCCTTTCACAAGGTGTATCCGGCGCTGGCGCAAACGTATGGCGTGACGCTCGTGCCGTTCCTGCTGCAGGGAGTCGCGGGAACGGAGAAGCTGAATCAGCCCGACGGCATCCACCCGACAGCCACCGGCGCGCGCATCGTGGCCGACAACGTCTGGACGGCGCTCGAGCCCATCGCCAGGCGGTTGGGACGGCCCGGATCATGATCGAGCTGCGAGATGTTTCCAAAACGGTGACCAGCGGCAGCGAGCCGCTGACCATTCTTCACCCGCTCACGCTGCAGATCCCGCACGGCCAGTTCGTGGCGATCGTCGGACCGTCGGGCAGTGGCAAGTCGACGCTCCTCGGCCTGATCGCCGGTCTGGACGCGCCTTCGTCCGGCTCCGTGCTGATCGACAACGTGGACATCACCAGACTCGACGAAGACGCGCTGGCGAAGCTGCGCGGGGAGAAGATCGGCTTCGTCTTCCAGTTTTTCCATCTGATTCCCTCGCTCACCGCCTACGAGAACGTCGCCGTGCCGATGGAGATTGCCGGCGTATCGGACGTCCGCCCGCGCACCGAGCGGCTGCTCGAAGAGGTCGGCCTGACCGGGCGCTCCCACCACTATCCATCGCAGCTGTCCGGTGGCGAGCAGCAGCGCGTGGCGCTCGCCCGCGCGCTGGCGAACAACCCGCCGATCGTGCTCGCCGACGAGCCGACCGGCAACCTCGACAGCGCGAACGGCCGACACATCATGGATCTGCTGCGATCGATCCACTCCGCCAGAGGGACGACCATCGTGCTGGTCACGCACGACGCGGAGCTGGCGGGGATGGCCGACGCGCGCCTGGTGCTGCGCGACGGCCGCGTCACCGAGAACACGCTCATTCGTCGACCCTTCGACACGCTCAGGGTCGCCCCGAGCGACGTCGAGGGGCGAGAGCCTGCAGATGAGCGCCTGCCGCGGCCGGTCCGATGATGTTCGTCCTTCGCATGGCCGTCCGCGAAACGCGCGCGTCGTGGCGGCGGCTGCTGTTCTTCTTCGTCTGCATCGCGGTCGGCGTGGCGGCCATCGTCGCGCTCCGGTCGGTCATCCAGAGCGTTCGCGGTGTCGTCAATTCGGAAGCGCGAGCGCTCGTCGGCGCCGACGTCGTGATCAGCACCACCCGCGACTGGCCCGACGCGGCCCGACAGAAGATCGAAGGCCATCTCGCCACCGCCGGCGCGTTCGCGCGCACGGAAACGACCGAGACGCCGACCATGGTGCGGCCAGCCGACCCGGCGACGCGCATTGCCAAGGTGGCGGAACTGCGCGCCGTGCAGGCGGCCTATCCGCTCTACGGCACCATCCTGCTGCAGGGCGGCCAGACCTATTCGCATTCGCTGCTGGAGCAGCACGGTGCGCTCGTGCGTCCGGAACTGCTCTCCGCGCTTCAGCTCAAGGTGGGCGACCAGATTGCCGTCGGCCAGACGATGTTCACCATCCGCGGCGTGATTGCGAGAGAGCCTGGCGGCGGACCCGGCGGATTCAGCCTCGGCCCGCGGATCTACATCGATTATGCCGACCTGGCGTCCACGGGTCTGCTGTCGTTTGGCAGCCGCGCCCAGCGATTGATGTTCGTTCGCGTGCCGGACAATCGGGTCGCGGACCTGATGACCGCGCTCCGTCGGGACCTCCGGGAGGACTTCATCAACTCGCGGTCGTACCGCTCGCGCGAGGACCAGGTCGGCCGCGATTTCGATCGCGCCGAGGACTACCTGAGCCTGGTGGGGCTCGTCATCGTCATCCTCGGCGGCATCGCGGTGTCGAGCGTCACGCGCGTCTTCATCCTGCAGAAGATCCGCAGCATCGCCGTCCTCAAGTGCATCGGCGCGCGCAGCGCGCAGATCATCACCGTGTACATCCTGCAGGTGCTGGTCCTCGGTCTGGCCGGCAGCCTGCTGGGCGTCGCGATCGCCCGCGCCGCGGTGGCCGCCATCCCGCTGGCGCTGGCGTCGTCCTCGACGTCGATTCTGACCGAGGCGCATTACGGCGTCACCTGGAGCGCCGCGCTGCAGGGGATCGCGATCGGTGTCCTGGTCTCGCTGCTGTTCTCGGTCGTGCCGCTGCTGCAGGTGCGGTTCATCAAGCCGTCGCTCCTGCTCCGGGACGAGACCGCGCGGCGCCGCAGGGACTGGCTCGGGATTGTCGCGCTCGTCGTCGTTTCGCTGGCGCTGGTCGCGGTCACGGCGTGGCAGGCCTCGTCACTCAACGTGGGCATCGTGGTGTGCGCCGGTTTTGCCGGACTGGCGTTCGTGCTGCAGCTGGCGGGCCGGGGACTCGTCGCGGCGGTCGCGCCGCTCGCGAACGCCAAATCGTTTCCGCTCCGGCACGCCGTCTTGCACCTGTCCCGGCCGGGGAACCAGACGCGCGTCATCCTGCTGGCGGTGGGTCTCGGCGCGTTCTTCATCGTCGGCATCCGCTCGCTGCAGGCGAGCCTGCTCCAGGAGTTCTCGATCCAGTCGTCGGACGCTTCCCCCGACATGTTCCTCCTGGACATTCAGCGCGGACAGGCGGACGCGGTGCGCGCGTTTCTCGGCGACCCGTCGCACGGCACCGGGCCGTTCCAGCTGATCCCGGTGCTGCGGGCGCGCGTGGTCGGGGTTTCCGGCCGGGAACAGAACCTGAGCGGAGCGGATGAGGTGCGCGAGAAGGGCGTGTCGCTCGGCCGCGAGTTCACGCTGACGTATCGCGATCACCTCGAGCCGAACGAGAAGGTGATCGAGGGCGCCTTCTGGAACTCGCCGTCGACGGAGCCCGAAGTGTCGGTCGAGCGCCAGATTGCCGAACGCGCCCGGCTGCACGTCGGCGACACCATGCGATTCGACATCCTGGGGCGGACGATCGAGCCGCGCATCACCAGCATTCGCAACGTCGAGTGGCGCGAGTCGCGCAACGGCGGCTTCGTGTTCGTCTTCCGGCCGGGTCCGCTGGATCAGGCGCCGCAGACCTACGTGTCGCCGTTGAAGGGCCCGCCCGATCCGGTGGCGCGCGGCCAGTTCCAGCACGACCTCGTCGAGCGCTTTCCGAACGTGTCGGTGATCGATTTCCGCGACGTCGTCGAACGCATCCGTGACGTGATGTCGAAGGTGACGCTCGCGATCACGGTCGTCGGCGGACTGGTGCTCTTCAGCGGCGCCCTCATTCTGATCGGTGCCGTGGCGATGACCAAGTTCCAGCGCGTCTACGAGGCGGCGGTGTTCAAGACGCTGGGGGCCAACACCCGCGCGATCGCCCGCATGCTGTTCTTCGAATACGGCGTGCTCGGGTCGCTGGCCGGCGTGATCGGCTCGCTCGGCGCGGTGGTGCTCACGTGGGCCGTGAGCCGCTATGCGCTGGAGATCCCATGGCGGATCTTCATCACGGAGCACGTCGCCGGCGTTGTCCTGACGGCGATTCTCGTCGCCGCGATTGGCGTGTTTTCCAGCCTCGACGTCCTCCGCAACAAACCGCTCGCCACGCTGCGCGCGGAGTAAGGGCGCGTCGCCGCGACGCGGCGTTCACGTCCACGAAATTCGGCCACAGAGACACAGAGACACAGAGAAGAGCGGATCTCGCTGTGGGCGCGCACGCCGACGATCGATTCGACGGCGACGCCGCGAAGCGGCGTGACCGGCCGTAACGGATCGTGCCGACGAACCGGACGACCAACTCCGCCGGCTCGTCGACACGATCCGTGCGGCCGATCTGTGGGCCTGCTGCGCAGGCCCTCGCCGTCAATCGAGCAGCTCTGTGACTCTGTGACTCTGTGGCCAAGACGGGTCGGCGCGCCGCCTGCAGGGACGCCAGCGCAGTCGTAGTGCTATGATTTGAAGTTACGAGAGACACCATGGAAGAGACCACATACAAGGACCAGCTGCTCAAGAAGCGCACTGAAATCCTGGGTACGGGCGGGATCAAGCCGCTGCAGGCGTCGATGGAGAACAACACGCGCCAGGGCGATATGGCCGATCAGGCCAGCGGCAACAACGAAGTCCACATCCAGCTGAAATTGAAGCAGACCGACGCGAAGATTCTGCAGGCCATCGAAGAAGCGCTGTGGCGGATCGAGAAGGGTACCTACGGCGTGTGCCGCGACTGTGGCGAGCCGATTGCGCCGGCGCGGCTGCGGGCGATTCCGTGGACGCGCGTCTGCATCACCTGCAAGGAAAAACAGGCCTCGTGACCGACGTCGTCGCGCTGCTTCAGGACTTCGCCCGGGAGAAACTGGGCTCGCTGATGCGGCACCAGGCGGCGGCCCGGCTCGTGTCCCAATACGACGCCAACAACACCTACCAGTACGTCATCAACCGTGAAGAGGTCCAGCTGTCGTGGCTGGCCAAAGCGATCGAAGAGCTCGGCGGCGCCGTGCCGGCTGACGCGGCCGCCGTCGACCGCGCGCCAGCCGGCAAGGGCGCCGACGCCGCCCGCGCGGTGATTGACGAAGACGGCCGCGCGGCGCAGGCGTTCGTGGACCGCTGGCGGCCGCGCATCGGCACGATGGCCAATGCCCGCCACGCGAAAATGCTCGGCGTCATTCTTGGTGAAGAGCTCGAGGCCAAGCGCTTCTTCGAGCAGGCACTCGCCGGCCGCACCGACCTGCTCGGCAAGCGCGGTGAAACGCTCGGGCCGTCCCATGGCGAGGTGCTGGCGTCCCGGTGGATCGAGTAACCGCGGCCGTCGCGCTCGGTAGCAACCTGGGCGATCGTCGCGCACATCTCGACTTCGCAGCCGCGAAGCTGCACGGCCTGCTCGCCGGCCTCAGGATCTCCCGCTACTACGACACCAAACCGGTCGGCGTCTCCGGACCTCAGCCGATGTATCTCAACGCCGCGGCGGTGGGGGAGACGACGCTGACGGCGCGGGCGCTGCTCGAGGCCCTGATGGCGATCGAGGACGAGCAAGGTCGCGACCGTCCGTACGCGAACGCCCCGCGATCGCTGGATCTCGATCTGATTCTGTTCGGGGATCACACGAGCGCCGAACCGGGGCTGATTCTGCCGCACCCGCGATTCCGGCAGCGGCGCTTCGTGCTCGAGCCGCTGGCCAGCATCGCCCCGGATCTGCGCGATCCGGTGTCGGGTCGATCGGTCGCCGATCTGCTACGGGAGCTGGGTGCCGCCTGACCCGCCGAGCGGAACGGAGAGGACGGAGCGAACGGGATCACACGGAGACACGGAGCAACAGAGACGAACAGAGCGGTTCGACGGGTCGCGAGCGACTGCGCAAACGGATCGGATCGTGAAAACGAGCACCTATGAGCGCGCGGTGTTCGTTTTCACGATCCGATCCGTTTGCGCAGCGTCGCTTCGCGACGCCCGTCGAACCGCCGTCCTCTGTTCTTCTCCGTTGCTCCGTTTCTCCGTGGTGATCCCGTTCTCTCCGTCGTCTCCGTTATCGGATCCGCGGATTCGGGTTGCGGATTCGGGCGGGGATTGGGATTCGGGCGCGGATTCGGGTGCGCGAACGGAAATGCCCAGTCGAGTTCGCGCATCGCCTCTTCCATCGCCTGGGGGATCGACGCCAGCGCTTCGTCGATCGCCTGCGGGATCGCGGCCTGCGCTTCAGCGATCGCCTGCGGGATGGCCGCCTGTGCCTCGGCCAGCGCTTCCGGCATCGCCGCCCGGGCTTCCGCCATCGCCTCGCGCACGGTCTGATCGATGTCCACGTGCGCGAGTTCCTTCAAATCCAGTTTCAGGTTCGCCTTGTCGCGGTTCCGCCGCCGTTCCGTCTCGGGCCGCGGCTCGCCCGGCCGTCGCAGCGAGATGGTCCCGCCGAACGACTCGAGCTCCACGTGCGCGCTGCCGTTGCCGAGCGTCATCGTAAATCGCTTCCGGCGTTCGCCGGTGTCGCCAGGAACCTGGAACGTCGACTTGAAGCCGCCGTTGTAGGTCCGCACCGTCATCGTGACGTTCGCTTTCTCCGGCACCGCCATCGCCACCAGCCCGTTGTGCGTCGTCAGCCGATAGAGGCCCTTGTCCTTGATCGGGCCGTCGAACGAGATATTGCCGTTGACGGCGTAGCAATCCACATTGCCCGAATCAATCCGGTCGAGGATGATGCTGCCGTTGGTCGTCTCGGCCGAGAGATCGCCGCTGATGTCGGAGAGGCGCATGCCCTCGTTGACCGCGCGGACCTCGATGCGGCCCTTCGCCTTCTGCACCGTCACTTCGCCCTGAATCGATTTCAGCGTGATGACCCCGGAGCCTCCCGTCAGGTTGATGTCGCCGCGAGTGGTCTCGACCGTCACATCCGCGCCGACGCCGTCCATCGTCACGTCGGCGTAGGTGCCGCCGACGTTGATCGCCATCCACTTCGGGACGGTGATGACGTAGTCCAGCGAACGGGGCGGCCCACCGCGCAGCGAGCGCGAGCGCACGGTGAGCGTCTGTTCACCCTGCTTGATGTCCACCGCCTCGCGGTCGGAGTGATTGACTTCGACGCGCACGGCGTCCTTGTCCCACACCTTGATGTTGATGTCGCCGGCGAAGTTGTTCACGTCCAGCTTGGTGCCCTTCGTGACGTTGACCGTCTGGTCCGTCGGCGTCAGCACCATCATCGAGAACACGATTTCTGCGAGCATGTTCGTCCTCTGTCCCTTTTGTCCTTGCGGCTCGCCCCTAGTCCCTGGCGGCTAGCCCCTAGCCCCTAGCCCCTAGCCCCGTCAAGTTCTCAGTCCATGTCCGTCAGCGCCGTCGCCCGGCGCAGGAGATCCAGTTTCCGCCGCCGCGCTTCGACCAGGTGGCCGCTCAGATACGAGTTCGCCGGGTCGGAGGCGAGCGCTTCGCGCGCCTGCGCGATCGCCTGGTCGATGGTCTGCAGGTTCTGTTCGACCACGGCAATCGTCGCCTTATCGAGCTTGCCGCGCCCCTGCTTCAGCGCCCGCTCGAGATCCGCCACCGCCGCGTCGTACTGGTCGTCGGCGAGGCTGACGCCGACATCACCACTGCGCTCTCCGCGCCGCAGCGACGCTCCGTCGGCCACGGCCACCGTCGCGCGTTCCGCGCTCCGGCGAGGCAGGGAAGGCCTGTGCGACGTCATCGGGCGCCGACGTCTGGTCACGCAGCCCGTTCGAGCCGCCGAACTGCCAGACCAGTCCACGCGGACACGGCCGCCACCAGCACCGCGGCCGCGGCAAGCTGCGTGACCGTGAGACTGACGCGCCGGGGCTGACGAATCCGATCAATGCGTCCGGCGACGCCCGTCCAGAGATCCGTCTGAGGAGGGCGCGCGTCGGCCGCGGCCGCCTGTGCCAGCGCGATCACCCGCCGGAGGTCGTTGAGCACCGCCGAGCAGTCCGCGCATTCCCGAAGATGCGCGTCCACCGCCGCGCGTTCGGCCGCCTCCAGCTCGTCGTCGAGGTAATCCGACAGCTTGTCCGTCCACTCGGTGTGCATCTTCATAACCCGTCCAGGTGTTTCCGCATCAGCATCCGCGCCCGATGCAACTGCCGCTTCGACGTGCCCGACGTGATGTGAAGCATCACCGCAATCTCGCGGTGTTTGTAGCCTTCCACGTCGTGCAGCACGAAAATCTCCCGCGCGCCCGGCGGCAGCTGCGCGATCGCCTGCTCGAAGTCGACCGTCAGGTCGGCGCGAGCCGGCGCCACGGTCACGAAGTCCAGCGCCGCCGGGTCGTCCGTCATCCGTTCGCGCTGAATCGCAAACGACCGCCGCCGTTCGATGACGACGTTCACCGCCAGGCGATGCAGCCAGGTCGAAAACGCCGAGTCGCCCCGGAACTGACCCAGTTTCTGCCACGTGCGGACGAAGATGTCCTGCGTGACCTCGTCGGCCTCGTGGCTGCCCAGCATGCGCCGGGTCAGGCTGTGGATTTTTGCCACGTGCGTGCGGTAGACCCGTTCGAAGGCGGAGGCATCCCCGGCGGCCGCCAGGGCTACGTCCTCGTTCATGCCGCTTCGAACCGCGGTATCGCCGCTCAGCGCCATTACTGCCAAAGTCGTCACATTCCGGCCACTTACAACCGATTGGACGGGCTCAGCTTAGTGGATGGTTGACAGGGGTGGCTACTCGTCGGGGCTGGGGGCTAGGGGCTAGCTGTCAGGAGCGGAGTCGGGGCTTGGGGCTAGGGGCTAGCTGTCACTGGGGCTGGCAGCTAGCCCCCAGTCCCTAGCCCCGACAGGGCGTCTACAGGCGCTCTGCGGCCGCCTCGCCCGCGTCGGACCGGCCGCTCAGGCGCCTGAACGCCTTTGCCGGGCTCCATTCCCGCAGGTCGTCGAAGTAGGAATACACCACCGGAGTGACCAGCAGGGTCAGCAGGAGGCACAGCACCTGGCCGCCCAGAATCGTCACCGCCATGGAGGCCCTGGACCCCGCCCCGGCCCCCTTCCCGAAGGCGATGGGAATCATGCCGGCCACGATGGCGATGGTGGTCATCAGAATCGGCCGCAAACGGACGTGGTTGGCGGCAATCAGGGCTTCGTGACGTTCCATCCCCTGTTCGCGGAGCGTGTTCGTATAGTCCACCTGCAGAATCGAGTTCTTCTTCACGATGCCGAACAGCATCATCAACCCGATCGCGCTGTAGACGTTGATCGTCATCCCGAACGCCATGAGCGCCAGCAGGCCGGCTGGCAGGCTGAGCGGCAGGGAGGTCATGATCGTCAGCGGGTGGATGAAGCTGTTGAACTGCGACGCCAGCACCATGTAGATGAAGATGACCGCCAGGACCAGCGCGATCGTGAAGTTGGTCGATGCTTCGGCCAGCGTCCGCGCGCTGCCGCCGAACACCGCCTGGTAGCCCGGCTTGAGATGTAGTTCTTCGACCTTCGCGCGCGCGTTGGCAAGCACTTCGCCGAGCGGCACGCCTTGCAGGTTGGCGTTCACCGAGATCTGGCGCTGCCGGTTGTAGCGGTCGATTGACGCCGGGCCGTAGTCGTTCTTGAGCTGCGCAACGTCGCTGACCTTCACGCGGCCGCCGCCCCCGCCGCCCGCACCCGCTCCGGCGGCGCCCGGCGCGCCCTGGCCCGGCCCGGCCGCGACCAGCAGGTCGCCCATCGTCAGGAGATTGCGATAGGGCTCGTCAAGCCGCAGCAGGACCTTGAACTGATCGTCGCCGTCCTTGAACTCCGACACTTCCTCGCCGCCGACGAGCGTGCGGAGGTTGTTCGCCAGCGTGTCGATGTTGACCCCGAGGTCGGCGGCCCGGGCGCGGTCGATGTTGATGCGCAGTTCGGGCTGCGTCGGCTCGAAGTTGGTGTCGACGTCGACCACCCCGGGAATCTCGCGAATCTTCGCCATCAGGTCGACGGTGTACAGCTGCAGCTGCTCGATGTCGGGACCCTGGATCAGCACGTTCAGGCGGTTGAAACCGCCGCCGCCCCCGCCCGGACCGCCGCGCCCGCCGCCGCCGCCACCGCCGCCGCTCGACGCGCCCGAGATGTCCGTGCCGCCCGACACGCTGATGCGCGCGCCCTGGTACTTGCGCAGCATCTGCCGCGCCTGAATCATCAGCTGCTGCTGCGAGATCTTCCGCTCCTCGAGCGGGACCATCATGATGTTGAAGTTGGCGTTGCCGCCGCCGACGTTCTGCGTGACGCGGTGCAGCGCCGGCAGCGCCAGGATTTCCTTTTCGATCGGCTTGATGAACTCCTCGGTCCTGGCGTAGCTCGTGCCGCGCGGCAGGCGCACGTTGATGCTGAACTCGCCCTGGTCGTCGTCGGGCACGAGCTCCTTGCCGACGTACGGATACAGGAACGCGGCGGAGGCGACGACGGCGCCGGCGATGCCCATCATCACCGCCCGGTGGTGGAGCGACCACACCAGCATCTTTCCGTAGACGGCATCCAGCTTGGCGTAGAACCCGCCGCTCTTGGTGTTCGAGTGATCCGCCTTCGCGTCTTCCGGCTTCAGCCACATCGCGCACAGCGCCGGCGTCAGCGTGAACGACACGAACATCGAAATCATGATGGCCGCTGCCGACGTGAGGCCGAAGCTGTAGAAGTAGCGGCCGATCTGTCCGGTCATGAAGGCGACCGGCACGAAGATGACGACCAGCGACAGCGTCGTCGCCATGACCGCGAGGCCAATCTCCTGGGTGGCGTCGGCCGCGGCTTCCTTGGGCGTGACGCCTTTCTCTTCAACGTAACCTGAAGATGTTTTCGAGCACCACGATCGCGTCGTCGATGACGATGCCGGTCGCCAGCGACAGCGCGAGCATCGTCATGTTGTTCAGCGTGAAGCCGGCCATCTTCATGAACGTGAAGGTGCCGATGATCGACGTCGGAATCGCAAGCGCGGCGATGAAGGTGACCCGAAGGTTGCGGATGAACAGGAACACGACGACGCTGGCGAGCAGGCCGCCGAGGATCAGATGCAGCTTGATGTCCTCGAACGAGCGCCGGATGAACCGCGACTGATCGTTGCCGACGCTGATCTCGATGTCCTGGGGCAGTTGCCGCTGGACATTCGTCAGCTTCTCCTGCACGCGGTCGACCACTTCGACGGTGTTGGTTCCCGACTGCTTGCGGACCATCAGATTGACCGAGGGAACGCCGTTCAGCCGGCTGGCGAAACGGATTTCCTGCACGCTGTCCTGCACACGCCCAACGTCGCCGAACGTGATGACCGAACCATCCGCGCGATACGAGATGACGATCTTGTTGAAGTCCTCGACGTTGCGGATGCGGCCCATCGTGCGGACGGCGACCTCGGCCGGGCCTGCGGTGAACTGTCCGCCCGGAATCTCGACGTTCTGCCGCTGCACCGCGTTGCGGACCTGATCCACGGTGAGGCCGTAGGCGTTCAGACGGTCGGCGTTGAGGAGCAGCTGGATCTCGCGCTTGCGTTCGCCCATGAAGCCGATGGAGCCGACGTCCTTGACGGTCTCGAGCTCCTGCTTCACGCGCTTGTCGGCGATTTCCGTGATTTCCTTCGCCGCGCGGGGACCGAAGACGGCGAAGCCGAAGATCGGCTGCGCGTCGGGATCCATCTTGGTGATTTGCAAGGGCCGCGTGTCGCGCGGGAACTGATTCACGATCTGGGCGAGCTTGTCGCGCACGTCCTGGGTCGCGGACTTCGATTTCGCGCTCCAGCGTGAACGTGATCGTGACCCGCGAGTTGCCTTGGTCCGAGGACGCACGCAGCTCGTCGATGCCGCTGATGGTGTTGACCGCCTCCTCGATGCGCTTGGTGATCGTGGTTTCAATCTCTTCCGCGCTGGCGCCCGGCAGGTTGGCCTGCACCGAGACGACCGGCGCATCGGTTTTCGGCATCAGGTCGAGGCCCAGCGATTCGTAGGAGGCCGCCCCCAGCACGATCAGGGCCGCCGTCATCATGATGGCGAAGACCGGACGGTTGACGCTGACTTCAGCGATTTTCATTGCCGCGCTCCTCTACGACCGCCGCCTTCGCCGCGCCGTCCGCCGCCGGCCTGCCCGCTCGGCGCATTCTCTTCGCCGGTATCGGTCCGCACGGACACCCCGGTCGCGAGCTGGCTCAGATTGCTCGTCGCCAGCGTTTCGTCGCCCTTGAGGCCCGTCGTCACCTCCACGAGCTTGTTCTGCCGCGCGCCGAGCGTCACCTGCTGCTGCCGCGCCTTGCCGTTCTCGATGACGTACACCGTGGAGACACCGGCCAGCGTCGAGACCGCGTCTTCGGGGACCGCCAGCACGTTCTCGTCGATCTTGGTGTGAACGACGCCCTTCGCGAAGAATCCGGGC
This sequence comes from uncultured Acidobacteriota bacterium, assembly GCA_963792175.1. Classification (GTDB taxonomy): domain Bacteria; phylum Acidobacteriota; class Vicinamibacteria; order Vicinamibacterales; family CAVVIG01; genus CAWBVG01. The sequence continues at coordinate 206,511 of CAWBVG010000042.1, read as the reverse complement.
TTCAGGACGCGGTCGGTGTTCTCGACGAGCGCCTCGACAGGAAACGTCCGCGTCGCCTGATCGACCGCCGGGCTCACGTAGGCAATCTTTCCTTTGAACGTCCGGTTCAGGAACGCCTCGACGTTGAATTCGACGCCTTGACCGGGCCGGATCACGCTCGCGTGTTTTTCCTGAATCGCCGTCTTCAACTTCAGCGGGTTCACCTGGACGATGCTGACGACCGGCGTGTTCTCCCGGATGTATTCACCGGGCTGCACGAGGCGTTCGGAAACCGCGCCCGCCACCGGCGCCTTGATGGTGGCGTCCGCGAGTTTTTTCTGCGCGAGCTCGTAGGACGCGCGACGGTCCTGGAGGCTCGCTTTCAGGCTGCGCACGTTGTCGAGCGCGGCTTGCAGGTTCGCCTCGCTCACCTTGACGCGCGTCTCCGCCGTGTCGCGGTCGGCCTTCGTCAGCAATCCGCGTCCGCTCAGCTGCTGCGCGCGCTCGAACGCCGCTCGCGCGTCGTCTCGATTGGCAATCTGCTGGCGGACCGATGCGATCTGCTCGTCCGCCGGCGGCTGCTTGTCCTGACCGCGATCGATGCCCAGCTGCGCCTCCACCTGGCGCAGCGCGCTTTCGGCGCGGTCGACGGCAAGCTTCAGCTCGCTCGGTTCCAGTCGGACCAGGACGTCACCAGCTCTGACCTCCGTGCCGAGCTGCACTCGGACTTCGCGGACGACGCCGGCGACCTCGCTGCTGATCTTGGCCATGTCGGGCGACATCAGCGTTCCCGGAGAGCTCCACCTCGCGCTGCACCGACATCCGCTGCACATGCGTCGTCTGGGTCGCGACGGCGGCGCCGCCGCGGCCTCCACGCCCGCCACGGCCCTGGCCCCCGCCCGCGGCTTGCCCGTTGGTGTTTTGACAAGCGGCGGCGCTCACCGAGAGCGCGGCGATCACGATGAAACTTCTATGCACTTTTTAGGGTTCCTTTACGCCGTGAGCACACGATCTTACTCCGTCCCTTCGACGGCCTACTCCGTCACGCTCTCCGCCTTGACCGCGTCTACGCTTGCACGGCCGCCGGACGACCCTCGGTAACCGGGGTCGCGCGGCGACGGCTCAGTCGCATGCGCGCACCCTCGATGTACACGTAGTACACCGGCGTGATGTACAGCGTCAGCAGCTGCGACACCAGCAATCCGCCGACGACCGCGAGGCCGAGCGGCCGCCGCGATTCCGCGCCGGCGCCGAGGCCGAGCGCGATCGGCAGCGTGCCGACCAGCGCGGCCATCGTGGTCATCATGATCGGACGGAAGCGGACGAGACACGCTTCGTGAATCGCTTCGCGCGGCGTCTTGCCGTGCTCGCGCTGCGCCTCGACGGCGAAGTCCACCATCATGATGCCGTTCTTCTTGACCAGCCCGACCAGCATGATGATGCCGACGAACGCATACAGGCTCAACTCGGTCTTGAACAGCACGAGCGTGATCAGCGCGCCGAAACCGGCCGACGGCAGGCCCGACAGAATCGTGAGCGGGTGCGTGAAGCTTTCGTAGAGGATGCCCAGCACGATGTAGATCACGACGATCGCCATGATCAGGATCAGCCCGAGGCCGTTCAACGAATCCTGGAACGCCTGCGCCGTGCCCTGGAACGAGGTCGAGATCGCCGACGGCAGCGTCGAGGCCGCCGACCGTCTTGATTTCGTTGACCGCGTCGCCGAGCGCGTAGCCGGGCCTCAGGTTGAACGAAATCGTCACAGACGGCAGCTGCCCGGTGTGGCTCACGGTGAGAGGCCCGGCGTCGGTCGTCATCGTGGCCAGCGTGTTCAACGGAATGAGGCTGCCGGCCGAGGACGCGGACGTACAGCATCGACATCGCGGCCGGATCCTGCTGGAACTCCGGCGCCACCTGCAGAATCACCTGATACTGGTTGTTCGGCGCGTAGATCTGCGACACCTGACGCGTGCCGTAGGCGTTGTACAGCGCCGTCTCCACCTGATTCACGGTCAGGCCGAGCGCCGAAATCTTGTCGCGGTCCATCGCCACCTGGACCTGCGGGTTCTTCACCTGCAGATCGCTGCTCACGTCTTCGAAGCCGGGTATTTCGCGGACCTTGGTTTCGAAGATCGGCGCCCAGTGATAGAGCTCGGCGGTGTCCGTATCCTGCAGCGTGAACTGATACAGGCTGCGCGCGCCCTGCTGGCCGCCGAGATTGATCGGTGGTTGATTGATCAGAAAGACGCGCATGCCCGGCACCTGCGCCAGCTTCGGGCGGAGGTCGGCGATGATCTGATCCACGCTGCGCGTTCGCTCGGCGCGCGGCTTGAGGTCGATCGAGATGCGCCCGTATTCAGTCCGCCGCCGCCGGGCCCGAACCCACCGAGGTTGTTGCTGTAGCCTGCGATGTCCGGCTCCTTCGCGACGATCGCAGCGACCTGCTCCTGGTGGCGAACCATCTCCTCGAAGCCGATGCCCTGCATCGCCTTCGGTGCTGATGTTGAACCGCCCCTGATCCTCGCTCGGCAGGAACCCTTTCGGCACGAGCGTGAACAGATAACCGGTGCCGATCATCAGCGCGATGGACATCGCGAACGTCACGACGTGGTAGCGGAGGCTCAAGCCGCAGCGTCCAGTCGTAGAGCTTGCAGCCAGCCGGTGAACACGCTCTCGATGGCGTTGTACATCCAGCCGTGCTTCTGGGTGTGCGGCGGCTTCAGGAACCGGCTGCACAGCATCGGCGTCAGGCTGATCGACACGAACCCCGAGACCAGAATCGCCACGCCGATGGTGACCGCGAACTCGTGCAGCAGCCGCCCGACGACGCCGCCCATGAAGAGGACCGGAATGAACACGGCGGTCAACGACAGCGTCATCGACAGAATCGTGAACGAGATTTCCTTCGACCCCTCGTACGCCGCGCGCATCGGCGGCTTGCCCATCTCCATATGCCGGACGATGTTCTCCAGCATGACGATGGCGTCGTCCACGACGAAGCCGACCGACAGCGTCAGCGCCATCAGCGAGAGGTTGTCGAGGCTGTAGTCGAGCAGATACATCACCGCGAAGGTCGCGACGATCGAGGCCGGCAGCGCGAGGCTCGGGATGATGGTCGCCGAGATGTTCCGAGGAAGATGAAAATCACGATCACCACGAGGCACGACGGTGAGCACGAGCGTGAACTTCACGTCGTGCACCGACTCGCGGATCGGAATCGAACGGTCGGTGCGGACGTCCAGGGTCACGGACGCCGGCAGCTGCTCGGCGAAAGTCGGGAGCAGTTGCTTGACCGCATCGCAGACGGCGACGACGTTGGTGCCCGGCTGCTTCTGGATGGCGAGGTAGATCGTCCGCTCGCCGCGATACCAGGCCGCGTTCTTGTCGTTTTCGACGCCTTCGTAGACGTGCGCGACGTCGCCGAGGCGCACCGGGTTGCCGTTCCGGTAGGCGATGATCGTCGGGCTGTAGGCGGCGGCGCGCAGCAGCTGACCGTTGGCCTGGACGACCATGGTCTTGTCGCGTGCCGTACATCGTGCCGGTCGGCAGATTGACGTTTGCGTTCGAGATCGCGCCGGCCACTTCGTCAATGCCCAGGCCGTGCGCGGCCAGCTTGCGCGGGTCGACGTCGACGCGCACCGCGTATCGCGCGGCGCCGAAGATGTTGACCTGCGCCACGCCGTTGACCATCGAGATCCGCTGCGCGATCGTGGACTCCGCGTATTCGTTGACGGCCGAGAGCGGCAGCGAGGCCGAGTGCAGGACCAGGAACATGACCGGCTGATCGCCGGGGTTGACCTTCTGGTAGGACGGCGGCGCCGGCATCTGCGGCGGCAGCTGGCGGGCCGTCTTCGCGATCATCGCCTGCACGTCCTGCGCGGCGGCGTCGATGTTCCGGCTCAGGTCGAATTGCAGCGTGACGTTCGTGCTGCCGAGCGAGCTCGTCGAGTTGATCGAGGTGACGCCGGCGATCGTCGCGAACTGTTTTTCGAGCGGCAGCGCCACCGCGGACGCCATCGTTTCGGGACTCGCGCCGGGCAGGCCCGCGCCGACCTGGATGGTGGGGAAGTCGATGGCCGGCAGGTCGCTCACCGGCAGCAGCCGGTACGACATGACGCCGAACACCATGATCCCGAGGATGATCAGCGTCGTCGTGACGGGCCGCTTGATGAAGATCTCGGAGAGGTTCATGACGCCGCCTTTGGCGCGGACGCGCCCGGGCCCGACTTGACGCTGACGCGGCTGCCGGGCACGAGGCGAATCTGGCCGTCGGTCACCACGGTTTCTCCGGGCTGAACACCGGTCTTCATCACCGACTCGTCGCCGCGCGTTCGTTCGACCGTCACCGGGCGGAGCTCGACGGTCTGATCCTTCTTGACGACGAACACGAACGTCCCCTGTTGGCCGGCCTGCACGGCGGTCGACGGGACGACGACCGCGCGCGGGTTCGACGTCAACGTCACCTTCACGTTGACGAACTGGCCGGGCCAGAGCCGGCGATCGGAGTTCGGGAACGTGCCTTTCACCTTGATGGTGCCGGTGGTTGGATCGACGGCGTTGTCGATGAAGTTGATTCGGCCCAGCGACGGCGGCCGCTCGTCGTTGGGTGCGACCGCCTCGACATTGAGCGTCCCCTGCCCCATGTAGCGCTTGAAATCCGTGAGCAGCGCTTCGGGCACCGCGAACGAGACGTAGACCGGCGTGATGCGGTTGATCGTCACGATCGGGGCCGTGTCGTTGGCCCGCACGAGGTTGCCTGGGTGCACCTGCAGAAGACCAGTGCGTCCGGCGAACGGCGCGGTGATCGTCGCGTAGTCCAACTGGACCTTCGCGTTTTCCACCGTCGCGCGATCGGCGCCGAGGGTCGCCTCGAGCGCCGCCGCGTTGGTCAGCATCTGCTCGACCTGCTCTTTCGTCGCGATGCCGCGCTGCGCCAGGTCCTGGTAGCGCGTCGCTTGCGCCCGCGCGTTGGCGGACTGCGCCTGATCGCGCGCCAGCGCGGCCTCGGCCTGGTGCAGCGCCGCTTCGAGCGGCCGGCGATCGAGGCGGACGAGCACCTGTCCCTCCTCGACGTCTTCGCCTTCCTTGAAATGCACCGAGGTCATCTCGCCCGTGATCTGGGCGTGGACCGAGACGGTGGACGCGGCGATGACCGTGCCAATGGTACGGACGTCCAGCGGCATCGATTTTTCAGAGACGACGGCGGTCGTGACCGGAACCGGGCCTCCCTGGCCACCACCGCGGCCCGATGGTGCGGGCGTCGTCTGTTTGGCCTCGCCTCCGGAGCAGCGTCAATCCGTCAACAACGCGAGCGCCGCGGCAAGGAGGCCTGGCGTCAGCGCTACGCGAGAAAGACACGAGAGCTCAGGCAATCAGCATTCTGATCACTCGAATCGCAGGGCGTCGATGGGATCCAGCGCGGCCGCCTTCCGCGCCGGATAGAAACCGAAAAACACGCCGGTCATCGCGGCGAAGCCGAAGGCGAGCGCCACGGCGTTGGGTGACACGGCCGTCGGCCATCCCTGCCACAACGTCACGCCTTGCGCCAGCGCGAAGCCGAGCGCGATGCCGATGCCGCCGCCGAACAAGCTGAGCACGACGGCCTCGACGAGGAACTGCAGCAGGACGTCCCGCCCGCGCGCGCCGATGGCCATGCGCAGGCCGATCTCGCGCGTCCGCTCCGTGACCGACACCAGCATGATGTTCATGATGCCGATGCCGCCGACGAGCAGCGACACGCCGGCGATGCTCGCGAGCAGCGCCGTCATCGTCTGCGTCGCTTCCTTCCGGACGCTGGCCATCTCCTCCATGGTGCGCACCATGAAGTCGTCGGGATCGCCGGTCTGAATCTTGTGGCGCGTGCGAAGCACCGTGGCGATGCTGTCGGCCACTCGTCGTCGTCTCTCCGGCAGACGCCGCCGACACGGTCACCTGCTGGATGAACGTGATGCCGCGGAGCTTCTTCATCACGGTCGTGAACGGCACGAAGATCGTGTCGTCCTGATCCTGACCCATCCCGGACTGGCCCTTGCTCGACATCACACCGACGACGGTGAACGGCTGGTGCGAGACCCGGATGATCTGGCCGATCGGATCGGCATCGGGCTGAAAGAGCTGATCGCGAACGACGCTGCCGAGCACGGCGACCTTCGCGGCGGTCGTGACGTCCTGCGGCGTGAAGAAACCGCCTTCCTTCACCTGCCACGACCGGATCAGCGGCAGGTCCACGTCCGTGCCCTGCACCTGGGTGTTCCAGTTCTGATTGCCGGCGACGATTTGGCCGCGGGTATTGGATCCGGCCGCGGCGTACTGCACGCCGGGCAACCGCGTGATCGCGGCCGCGTCGTCCGGCGTCAATGTGCTGGCGTTACCCTGGCCCTGCCGGACGCCGCCCTGAGAGAAATTTCCGGCGGACACGATGATCATGTTGGTCCCGGCCGACTGGATCTGCGCCTCGATCGAGGTCTGCGCCCCGCTGCCGAGCGCCACCATCGTGATGACGGCCGCGACGCCGATGATCATGCCGAGCATCGTGAGCGCCGTTCGCATCTTGTTGCGGTTCAGCGCCTTGACGGCGATCCGGACAATCATGACGAACGACATCGACGGCTCCTTATACCGGCCCGGCCGAGGGTTCCGCGGTCGGACCGTCGTCGGCCCGCTCCGCGCGCAGCGAGTCCCACGCCAGGAGCTCGTCCTCCGCGATCCGCTGCTCGCGCACCGGACGATCCGTGACGACCTGCCCGTCACGGAACGTCACGATGCGAGTGCCGTACTCGGCGATGTCCATCTCGTGCGTGATCAGGACCACGGTGATCCCGCGCTCCTTGTTCAAACGCTGGAAGATCCCCATCACTTCGATGCTGGTCCTGGTGTCGAGGTTCCCGGTGGGCTCGTCCGCGAGCAGGATCGACGGGTTGTTGATCAGCGCGCGGGCAATCGCGACGCGCTGCTGCTGTCCGCCCGACAACTGGTTCGGGTGGTGGTCCGTCCGGTTGCCGAGCCCCACCAGATTGAGCACCTCCAGCGCGCGCTTGTGACGTTCGGCGGTCTTCAGTCCGCCGCCGTAGAGCAACGGCAGCTCGACGTTGTCGAGCGCCGACGTGCGTGACAGCAGATTGAACCCCTGGAACACGAAGCCGATCTTGCGGTTTCGCACGGCGGCCAGCGCGTCCTTCGACATGCGCGACACGTCCTGGCCGTCGAGGAAGTACTGGCCCGACGTCGGTCGATCGAGGCAGCCGACGATGTGCATGAAGGTCGACTTGCCGGACCCCGACGGACCGGTGACGGCCAGGAACTCGCCGCGCGGCACCTCGAGATTCACGCCTCGCAGCGCGCGCACCTCGACCTCACCGACCACGTAGGTCTTCATGAGGCTCTTGACTGAGATGACCGTCGACATCGGGTTCGGGTTCCGGGTTCTTGGTTCGTTCTCGGTTCAGTTCTGAGTTCTAAGTTCTAAGTTCGCGGCCGCGTCAGCGGCCGCGTCCACCGGGGCCGCCAAAGCCGCCCGGACCACGTCCGCCTCCCGGCATGAGCGGATTGCCCGAGCCGCCCTGGCCTGGCAGCGCGCGCGTCGTGCCCAGACCCGACACGCCGGTGACGACTTCCATCCCCTGCTGCATCTCGCCGCTCAACAGCTCCGTGTTCGTTCCGTCGGAGATCCCCAGCCGCAGGTTGACCGGTTTCAGCTCCTTCCCCATGAACACCCACGCGCGGCCTCGCGATTCCACGGTCGGCAGCGGGGCGAACAAGGCGTCAATCGTCTGCGCGGGGGCCGCCGTGCCGTACTTCGGCCGCAAGGACGGGGCGGACGGAGCGGCCGGCTTTGCCGCGGCCGCCTCGAAGACGCTGGTGTCCTGGCCTCGATCCTTCATGCGGGCGATGAACTGCTGCTGTTCCTCTGGCGACATCGTCTTGAAGCGTTCCATCATGCGAGCCGGATCGAACCCGCGACCGCCACCTCGCCTTTCGCCGCCGCCTCCTGAGCCCGCGGAAGAGTCCTGGCCTGAGCCAGCCGACGCGGCTTGTCCTGGCGCCTGCGGAGGGAGCTTGTCCCGAGCCCGTCGTCCCGCGGCCCTGAGGCGAAACCCCGCTCTGCTGACTGGCGGACGTCTGGGGCGCCGCCGCCGGCGCGCCGGTCGTCGGCGCTTCCGGCGTCCGCGTTTCTGCGGCCGCCGCCACCCTGGCCGCGTCCACGTCCGCCGCCCGGCGTGGCTTCGGGTGGCACCGCCTGATTCAGCGCCGCGAACAACTCCGGCGTCGGCCGGAATCGCAGCGCGGAATTCGGCACGCGCAGCGTGTCGGACCGCTTGGCGATCTCGACCTTGACGTTCGCCGTCATCCCCGGCTTGAGCTTCAGCTGCGGGTTCGGCACGTCGATGACCGTGCCGTAGGTGGTCACGTTCGAGACGACCACCGGCTGCAGGCGGATTTGCGAGACGGTGCCGTCGAAGTTGTCGGTCGGGTAGGCGTCGACGCGAAACGTGACGTGCTGACCCGGCCGGATGCGGCCGACATCGGCTTCGTCGATGTTGGCGTTGACCTGCATCTTCGTCAGGTCGGCGGCGATGATGAACAGCGTCGGCGCCTGCATGCTGGCGGCGACCGTCTGGCCGACGTCGACGCTCCGCTGCGTCACGATGCCGTCGATCGGCGCGGTGATGATCGTGTGATCGAGATTGACCTGGTTCTGGTTGACCGACGCCTGCGACTGCGTCACCGCCGCCTGCGTCTGGTTGACCGTCGCCTCCTGCGATGCCAGCCCGGCCTGCGCCGTGTCGACCGCGATCTTCGCGGCGTCGAGCTCGCTCTGCGGCACCAGTCCCTTCGCGGCCAGTTCCTTCGCGCGCGTGTATTTCTGCTGCGCGTCGGTCAGCTGCACCTTCGTCCGATCGAGGTCGCTCTGCGCCTTGGCCAGGTTGGCGCGCGTCTGATTCAGGTTGGCGCGCGCCTGCTGCAACTGCGCATCGAACAGCGACGGGTCGAGCTTCGCGATGACCTGACCCTTCTTGACGATCGAATTGAAGTCGGCGCCGAGCATCTGGATGTTGCCCGACACCTGACTGCCGACCTGGACCGTCGTGACGGCCTGCAACGTTCCGGTGGCGCCGACCGTGTCGACGATGTCGCCGCGTGTGATCGGCGAGGTTTGCACCTGAACTTCGGGGCCGCCGCGGCGTACGTAGATCGCTCCGACGCCCGCTCCGACGGCGACGACGATCAACAGGCCGATGATTGCGCGTTTCATGTCACTCCGTCTGAGTTTATTGCCCGCCGGCGCGAACCGCCGTCGTCGCCGTCGTCGTCGTTGTTGTCGCGCCGCCGCCGCCGCCCGCGCCAATCAGGGTCACGTTGAGGCTCTGGAGCGTGGTCTGCTGCAACCGCTCGAATTCGACGAGAGCCTTCCGATAGTTGAGCACCGCCTGCAGTTCGTTGTTCTGCGCGGTGGCCAGATCGCGCTGCGACTGAATGACGTTGTAGTTCGTCGACATGCCGACTTCGAACTTGCTTTGCTCCGCTTCGAGCTGCTTCTCCGCGAGCTCACGGGCTGCCTGCGCAGCCTGCACCCGCTCGACGTTGCTGCGGGCGCTTACCGCCGCGTTGGTCACGTCGGTGGCGATTTGCAGTTCCACTTGCTTGACCTGGGCCTGCACCTGACTCACCTGAACGCGGGCGCGAGCGACCGAGGCCTCCTGGGAACTGGTCCCCAGCGGATACGAGAAGTTCACCTGCGCCGTCCACTGCGGATAGTTGTTGTGGAACAGCGAGCTGAACGCATCGCCAATACCGCCGGGAATTGTGCTGACCACGTTGCTGCCGAGCGTGCCGTTCGATTGACGGTTGAGCTGCGCCCCGCCCAGTCCCTGCGGAACGTAGGCGAGCGACAGGTCGGCCTGCGGCTTCAGCTGGTCGCGGAGGAACCGGAGCGTGACATCGTTTGCCTGCATCGTCTTCTTGGCGATCTCCAGGTCCGTCCGCTGGCTGAGGGCGTTGCGGATGGCCGCCTCGAGGTCGATGGGTTGCGCCACGAAGTCCGGCCGATCCACCGGATCCAGCCTGACGCTCCAGTTCGGATCCTCCGTGCCGGAGACGATGAGACGCTTCAGCACGAGCTCCGCCGTCCGCATGGTCTGCTGGGCGGCGGCGAGGTTCTGGCGAGCGGTCGCGGCCTGCGACTGCGCCTGCACGACGTCGATCGGCGCCATCGTCCCCACTTCGACGCGCGTCTGATTGTCCTGAACCAGCTTCACCGCGAGATCCACCGACTTCTGCGCGACGTCGACCGCCTGGACGGCGAAGACGTAGTCCCAGTACGCGTTGCGCACGTTCGACAGCGTATTGGTGATGGTCGCCCGCAGCTGCACGTCAGAGACGTCGCGATTCACCTTCGAGACCGCGAGCTGCTGCCGCGTCGAGTCGATCGAGAAGTTGCGCATAATCGGCTGGTTATAGGAGAACGACCACGCCGATTGAAAGAGCGGGTTGAACAGCGAGTTGTTGCTCGTGCTGCTGCGCCGAAAATTGTTCAGCGATGCCGCGAAATTGCCGCCGCCCCATGGCAGGCTTTGCGCGATTCCACCGTTGAACGTCATCGTCTCCGTGACCGCCGCCCCACCGACGCCAAGCTGCGTCTGACTCGAGGGCAGAATCGTGGCGGACTGCGGGCCGACCGTTGACGTCAGCGTCGGGTTGTACACCGACTTCACGCTCAGCACGGCGATGTCGTTGATCTGCGGGTTGAGGCGCTGGACCGCGATGTCGAGGTTGCGATCGAGCGCGAACTTCACCGCGTCGTCAAGCGTGAGGCGCAGCGTTGGCGTGGTCTCGCCGGGCGCCCGTGTCGTCTGCTGGACGTCGAGATCGCCATTCGCGACGCGCTTGGCCGCCTCGGCCATCAGCTCGCGAAGACGCGTGTCGGAGACCTGCTGTGCCAACCCGGGCGTCGGAAGTGCCGCGAACGCCAGCGCGGCGGTGAAAATCCAGATCGTTCCGTTGCGTGTCATCTGCCTCTCTCCCTATTGCTCTAATCCCTGATGCCTGGCCCCGAATTCCTGGCTCCCAGCCTCTTGCCCCTAACGTCTGCGGTTGTCAGGCGACTTACCGCGGTCCTTGAACATCTGTTCGTGGAGCTTGTTCAGCCGCACGCGTTGATCCGGCGTCAGCACCTGCCGCTCGTGGAGCAGCATCAGCGTCCGCATCTTGTTCATGCTGGCCCGTGTCGACTCGACCTTGTCGACCTGGCGGGTCACCAGCGACTCATCGGCTCCCGCGGCAATCATGCTCGAGAGCTCGTCCTCCTGCCGGTCGAGGTCCGCTTTCTTCTGGCGGAGCAGGGAGATCGTCGATTGGAAGATGGCGTCGATCTTTGCCGTCTGGTCAGCGGTGAGCCCGAGGTCGCGTTGAAACTGGGCGTCCTTCCACCATGAGAACCCGAACGATTGTGCGTGAAGCGGGGCCGCGAGTGCCAGCAGCACGCCCACGGCCAGCCACCACCGACTCCATGTCGATCTCATGCGTAAACCTCTGAAATACCGTTACTTGACGGAATACGACGGCCGATCGTCAGGTGTTTATGAAAAGACAACTTTTTACGACCGTCAGCACCTCCGGGGGCGCCCCGTTGCTCCGAATGCACCAATGGCCTCCGTGGCACCGCCGTTGCTCCTTCAGGAAGCGTGGCTCCCTTCTTCGCGGCGTGGGTGCTGCTGGCGTTGCTGCTTTATGTGATGGGCCTGGGTCAGCAGACGGTCGAGCGGCAGAACGTTTCCAGCCGCGCGACCGCGGCGCCGACCAGGTTGTCGGGTGTCGAAGCGCCGGACGTCAGGCCGATGGCCAAGCGACCGGTGCGAGGTAACCATCCGGTGGCGGTCACTTCCGTTTTGGAGCCCACCGGGCGGTGACGAATCTCTTCGGGCGACACCAGACAGTCCGGATCGGCAATGTGGAACGTGGGCCGGGACGCTGCGCAGATACGGGCGAGGTTGGCGGTATTGCTGCTGTTGTAGCCGCCGATCACGATCATCAAATCGACGGCGTGTTCGCGGAGTAGCGCGACCACCGCATCCTGTCGATCCTGCGTCGCGCTGCAGATGGTATCGAAGGCCTGGTAGCGATCGCTCAGCTCGTGTTCACCGTAGCGATCGATCATGGCCTTGCGGATCATCTCGCCAATCTGCAGCGATTCGGTCATTAACATCGTCGTCTGATTGGCGAGGCCGATGCGCTGGAGATCGCGATCCGGATCGAATCCAGGGGACACGGCGTTGCGGAAGCGATCCAGGAACGCGTCCGCGTTTCCGCCATGCCGGATGTGCTCGCAGACCGACTCGGTCTCCTTCTGATCGAACACGACGAGGTATTTGCCGCCGTAGCTGGCGGTTTGTGACGCGGTCGCCTGAGTCTCTTCGTGCCACACCTTGCCGTGAATCACCGAGGTATAGCCGCCCTCGGCATACCGCCGCACGTTCTTCCAGACGTTCAGCACCGAGCCGCACGTCGTATCGATGAGGGTGCATCCGCGCTCGTCGAGCTTCTGCAGCATCGCCACCGTCACGCCAAACGCCGGCAGGATGACGACGTCGGTCGCGCTCAAGTGGTCGATGCTTTCTCCTGGGTCGGTGAGAAAGCGGATGCTCATGGCGCGCAGCTGGTCGTTGACGTGAGGGTTGTGGATGATCTCGCCGGTCAGAAACACCTGGCGGTCGGGAAACCGTTCGCGCGTCTGGTATGCGTAGTCGACCGCGCGGTCGACGCCGTAGCAGAAGCCGAATTCGCGCGCGAGGTGCACGGTGAGCCGGTCCGAGCGGAACGTGAAGTCCTCTGCCTTGATGCGCTCGACGATGCTGCTGTGGTAGTTGTCGGCCAGCATGCCTGCGACGGCATGCTTCAGGTCGAGGCCTTTGCGGAAGTATGCAGACGAGGGCAGTGCTGGGTGCTGGGTGCTGAGTGCTGTGCCGGTGCTCGGGTGCGCCGGCTGCTGGTGCTGCCTGGTGCTGTGCTTGTGCCTGGTGCCGATGGCACGCAGCACGAGCACTCAGCACTCGGCACCTGGCACGAGCACCACACACTCAGCACCTTACTGGCGTCCCGGATCGCGCACGTGGGGTGTCAGCGCATCGAAGGCGCGCAGCTCGCGCGTGTGGGGGCGTTCGAGCGCGAGCTCGAGCTCCGACAGGAACGCATCGTCCGCGGCGACCTCTCCAGGCGAGGTGCCCCGCGTCGCGACAGGCGTCATCCGCCGGTCGCCCGCCACGGTGAAGCCGCCGCGTGCGCCCCACCCGTATGACGCGCCGAGCGCGGCGCCGACGAAGAGGCCGGCGGCGGCCGCGGCGGCAACCCAACGCGGTGCCGATGGCACAGAAGACGCGGTCATCGTGCGATGGACGAAGCGGCCGGGAAAGCTGATGACCCGCGCTGCGCGGCCGACGTGCTCGAGCCGGCGGGCGATCTGCAGTTGCTGCTGACGCAGTCGCTCGGGTGTGAAGACAGCGTCCGCTTCGGTCTCGCCTTCCTGGCGCACCAAGTCCATCACCTGCACCAGTTCCTCGTATCGGACGCGGCACGCGCCGCAGTCCGCCAGGTGGTCGGCCACGGGAGGATCCGGTCGTTCGCCCTGCCGTACCGCCAGACAGGCGTCGAGCAAGCGCTCGTCCGGGAGATGCCGCGACAGTGATTCGAGCGCCTTCATGTTTTGGCCCCCAGCAGGCCGCGCAGCTTGCGTACGGCGCGGAACAGGTGGACGCGAACGGTCGATTCCTTCAGACCGGTCATCGCGCTGATCTCGCGCGGCGAGCAATCGCCGTAATGCGACAGCATGAAAACCGTCCGCTGCCGGCCGTCGAGCCGATCGATCGCCGACGCGATGCGCGCGCGGCGCTCGCGCGCGAGCAGGCGATGCTCCGGGTCGTTGCCGGGGTTGGCAGCCGAGACGCGGGCCTCGTCCGCGCTCGAGACTTCGGCGCCCGCCATCCAACGGTCGCGCCGCAATTGCGCCTTCCGTCGATCCAGGCAGCCGTTGATGAGAATTCTTGTAAACCAGACCTCGAATGGCCAGGCTTCGCGATACGAGGTAATGTGACTGAAGACCTTGACGAAGGCGTCCTGGACGGCCTCGTCGGCTTCGGCGGCATCTCGCAGGTATTGATAGGCGATGCGCGACGCACGGCGCTGGTGCTGCGTGACGAGATCCGTGAACCGCTCGCGCGCCTCGTCCATCTCGCCGCGCTCGACCAGGCCGCGGATGACGACCGCCAGCCGCGTGTCGTCCGAAAGGGGCGGGACAGCAGCGGCGCGTCCGCGGCCGGACGGCTCGGGACCGCCGGCGGCGTCGATCGGTACGATCAGCGACAGGCCGCAAGTCACCACTCATAAAGGCATTACGATCCGTATCGGCGGGTGTTTACCAGTTTAACGTATAATTCGTGTTTTTCGTGTATGTTGCTGCCCCTGCATATGTTAGGAGTCGTTGAATGAGTACTGGCGTCGAGCGCGCACGGGCCCTCGAGCGCGACGGTATCGAAACCGATCGCGTCCGATGGAACCTCTCCGTGGCGGCGCTCTACGAAGAGGCCGTCCGCCGAAACGAAGCGGTGATTGCGGCCGACGGTCCCCTGGCCTGCAAGACCGGGCAGCACACCGGCCGCTCCCCGAACGACAAGTTCGTGGTCCGCGAGCCGTCGAGCGAGGCGGAAATCGTCTGGGGCAAGATCAATCGGCCGATGGAGCCGGCGACGTTCGACGTACTGCATCGCGATCTCCTGAAGTCGCTGGCCGGCAAGGAACTGTTCGTGCTCGACTGCTACGCGTGCGCCGACCCGGCGTACCGGCTGCCGGTGCGCATCATCAACGAGTTTGCCTGGCACAACCTCTTCTGCCGCAACCTGTTCATCGACGATCCGCGGGCAGCGGATGCCGGCGCCCCTGCGTTCACGATCATCGATTCGCCGAGCTTCAAGGCCGACCCGGACCGCCACGGGACGAATTCCGATGTGGTCATCGCGCTCAACTTCGCCAAGCGCCTCGTCCTCATCGGCGGCTCGAGCTATGCCGGCGAAATGAAGAAGTCGATTTTCACGGTTCTCAACTACGTGCTGCCACTCCGAAACGTGATGCCGATGCATTGTTCGGCCAACGTCGGCGCCCGCGGCGACGTGGCGCTCTTCTTCGGCCTGTCCGGCACCGGGAAGACGACGCTCTCGAGCGACCCCGAGCGGCAGCTGATTGGCGACGACGAGCACGGCTGGAGCGACAACGGCGTGTTCAATTTCGAAGGCGGCTGTTACGCCAAGACCATCCGCCTGTCGGCCGAAGCCGAGCCGCAGATTTACGCGACGACCCGACGCTTCGGCACGGTGCTGGAGAACGTGGTCGTGGATGCCGAGACGCGGCAGCTCGACCTCGACGACGATCGCCTGACGGAGAACACGCGCGCCGCCTATCCGATTTCCTTCGTCGACAACGCGGTGTCGTCGGGCCGTGCCGGCCACCCGACCAACGTCGTGATGCTGACCGCCGACGCGTTCGGCGTCCTGCCGCCGATTTCCCGTCTCAGTCTCGAGGCGGCGATGTATCACTTCCTGTCGGGTTACACCGCGAAGGTCGCCGGCACTGAAAAAGGCGTCACCGAGCCGAAGGCGACCTTCAGCACCTGTTTCGGCGCCCCGTTCCTGCCGCTGGACCCGAGCCGGTACGCCAGGATGCTCGGGGAGCGAATCACCAAGCACGGGGCCCGCGTCTGGCTGCTGAATACCGGCTGGACCGGCGGTCCGTACGGCGTCGGACGCCGCATGCAGATCGCCTACACCCGCGCGATGATTCGCGCGGCCTTGTCCGGTGCCCTCGACACCGCGAGCTACCAGAAGGACGCGGTCTTCAACCTCGACATTCCGCAAAGCTGTCCCGGTGTGCCGCCCGAGGTGCTGAACCCCCGCAGCACCTGGTCTGACGCCGCGGCCTACGACGCGCAGGCAGCCAAACTCGCGCGCATGTTCGCCGACAACTTCAAGACCTTCGAAGCGACCGTCGACGCCAAGGTGCGCGCCGCCGGACCGAATGCCTGAATTCGAGGCCGTCATCGGCCTCGAGATTCACGCGCAGCTCCTGACCGCCTCGAAGATTTTCTGCAGCTGCAGCACGGCGTTCGGCGCGGCGCCCAACACGCAGGTGTGCCCGGTGTGTCTCGGTCTGCCGGGTCCGCTCCCGGTGCTGAACCGCGAGGCCGTGGACCTCGCCGTTCGCGCGGCGCTCGCACTGGGTTGCCGGATCAACGAGTCTTCCGTGTTCGCCCGCAAGAACTACTTCTATCCCGATCTGCCGAAGGGCTATCAAATCTCTCAGTACGAACGCCCGCTGGCGACCGGCGGCGCCTTGACGCGGGTCGGCATCACGCGCGTCCACATGGAGGAGGACGCCGGGAAATCGATCCACGAGGGATTTGCGGATTCGGATCGCAAGACCTACGTCGACTTCAACCGCAGCGGCGTCCCGCTCATCGAGATCGTCACCGAACCCGATCTGCGGTCGGCGGCCGACGCGGCGGCCTTCTTCAGCCGGCTCCGCGAGATCCTGGTGTGGCTCGGCGTCAACGACGGCAACATGGAAGAGGGCAGCCTGCGCTGCGACGCCAACGTCTCGGTGCGTCGCGCGGGTGAAACGGCGCTCGGCACCAAGGCCGAGGTCAAGAACCTGAACTCCTTCCGCTTTCTCGAGAAGGCGCTGGACCACGAGATCGAGCGGCAAATCGAGATCGTCGCCTCCGGCGCGCGCGTGGTCCAGGAAACCCGCTTGTGGGATCCGGCGGCGGGGCACACCGTGTCGATGCGCAGCAAGGAGGAGGCGCACGACTACCGTTATTTCCCCGAACCGGATCTGCCGCCGCTGACGGTCGACGCCGCGCGCGTGGAGCGCATTCGCGCCGACATGCCGGAATTGCCCGAGGCACGCCGGCGCCGCTTCGTCGATCGATACGCGTTGCCCGAGTACGATGCGGCGCAGTTGACCCAGTCCCGCGAGGTGTCGGACTACTTCGAGGCGGCGGTCGCGGCCGGCGCGTCGCCGAAGGTCGCCGGCAACTGGATCATCAACATCGCGGGATCGTCGCTGTCGATCGAACGCTTCAGCCGGCCTGCTCGCGCTGGTCGAGAAGAACGTCATCAGCGGCTCAATCGCGAAGACGGTGTTCGACACGATGATCGCCTCGGGAAGGACGGCGGAGGAGATCGTCGCCGCGGAAGATCTGGCGCAGATTGACGACGAAGGTCAGATTGCCCGTCTCGTCGCCGAGGTCCTCGCGAAGAACGCGAGCGCCGTCGCGCAGTATCGCGGCGGCAAATCGAATGCGTTTGGTTTCCTGGTCGGCCAGGTGATGAAGGCCGCGGGCGGCAAGGCGAATCCAAAGCGCGTGAACGAACTGCTCAAACGCGTGCTCGACATGCCCTAGTCCCAGGGGCTGATGGCATGAGCCGGCGCATCGCATCGACAGCCGGCGCAGCGCGCGTGGTATACTGATGGTCTCCTGACGACAATTTGGCTCTGGTGCACAGGCAGCGTGAACGGTCTTGATTGAGACGTCACATCTGTCGAAGCTCTACAAGCGCGGCGTTTACGCTCTCCGCGACCTCTCCCTCACCATCGACAAAGGCGAGTTCATCTTTCTGACCGGCCCCAGCGGCGCCGGCAAGTCGACGTTCCTCCGTTTGCTCCTCCGTGAGGAGCTCCCGAGTGAAGGCGATCTGAAAGTGCTGGGCCGCGACCTGCGCGCGCTCCGCCCGGCGCAGGTCCAGGCGTTCCGCCGCAGCGTCGGCTTTGTCTTCCAGGATTTTCGGCTGATCCCCCGGTTCTCGGTGTTTCAGAACGTCGCCTTCGTGATGCGTGTCCTCGGCCTGCCGCTGGCGACGCAACAGCGCAAGACGTTTCAAGTGCTGAAGTGGGTCGGTCTGCAGCATCGCATGAACTCGTTCCCTGAAGAGCTGTCGGGCGGGGAGCAGCAGCGCGTCGCGATCGCGAGAGCGCTCGTCAACGACCCGCAGCTCGTGCTCGCAGACGAGCCCACCGGCAATCTCGACCCCGATCTCTCGCTCGAAATCATGAATCTCTTCCGCGAGGTCAATGCCCGCGGCACCACGGTCGTCGTCGCGACACACGACCGCGAGTTGATCCGCCGCGTCGGCCGCCGCTCGATCACGTTGGAAGCCGGCCGCATCGTCGAGGTGTCCTGAGTGAAGGCGCTGCAGGTACTCGCTCGACGAAGCCCTGTCCAGCCTGTGGCGTGGCCGCCACTCCGGGCTGCTCTCGACGGCCACGATCGCGCTGGCGTTGTTCGTTCTCGGCGCCTTCCTGCTGGTGACCACCAATCTCGACCGCCTCGGCGCCGAATGGAGCCGTTCGGCCGAACTGTCGGTCTACCTCACCGACGACGTGTCGCTGGATCAGCGGCGGGCGATCGAAGGCGCGTTGGCGCCGGGCGATCTCATCGCGTCGCGCGAATACGTGTCGAAGAGCGACGCGCTGTCGCGCTTCAAGCAGACGTTCGGCGATCTGGCGTCGACGATCGATGGCCTCGGCGACAACCCGCTGCCGGCGTCAATCGAGGTTCGACTGCGTCCTGACGCGGGCGCCTCGGCGTCGGTGGATGCGCTCAGCACACGGGTGCGCGGCATGCCGGGCGTCGCGGACGTGCGCTACGACCGGCAGTGGCTCAACCGTCTGCTCGCTGCCGTGGGGGTCATTCGCGGTGTCGGAGTGGCCCTGGCCGCGATCCTGACGTTTGCGGCCGCGCTGACGGTGGCGAACGTCGTGCGGCTGGGTCTCTATACCAGGCGCGACGAGCTGGAAATCATGCAGCTGGTCGGGGCGCCCCAGGCGTATATTCGCGGTCCGTTCGTCATGGAAGGCGTGCTGCAGGGCGGTCTGGGCGCCCTGGTCGCCCTGATCCTGCTCGGCGTGCTGTTTTTTGCCGTGCGCGCGCGGTATCTGACGCCGCTGGCGTCGGCGCTCAGCCTCTCGTCGCTCAACTTCCTGCCGGTCGGGCTCTGTTTTCTGGTCGTTCTGGGGGGCATGGCGGTCGGGTGCGTGGGCGGTCTGGTGGCCGCCCGGCTTACGGAATCTTGACAGCGGTTTTACGGCGGCGCTACACTCGATCCTTAACAATTACAATTCATCTCGAGGCCCTGCATGCCACGCTTCGTCACCGATTCGCGGCCGATCAGCGCGCAGCACCCGATCGCAGAGTTCTACCGGGAAGAATTTGTCAAACACCACCGCTGTCTCCAGCAGCAGCGCCCTTATTACTCAGAGAGCGCGATTACCGACGTCGAGGCCGCGCTCTCGAAAATCCTGGCGCAGCTCGAACAGTTATCCACCCAAGACAACGCCCCGCAAGTCGTCAGCTCACTCCTCAGAAAATTCGACGTCGTAACCGGGCTTTCGGCCTGGTCTGATCCCAAGCAGTCACACTGACCCGTTCCGACGCAAATCTTCGACACGATCTCCTGGCTATCGTCCGGGCCGGCATTGCTGCGGTCGACGCCGGCGCGCTCGTCGAGCGCGCCCTCGCCGAAGTGGGGCCGGACCTCCGTTCGAAAGGTGACCCGCCGGTAACGGGGCACAACCCCATCTCGGTCGTCGCAGCTGGCAAGGCAGCGCCGGCGATGGCCGTTGCGGCGTCAAGGTGGGAAGGCGCGTCGATCCGCGCCGGACTCGTCGTCGGGGCCGACCTGGGACGGTCGTGGGCTGAACAGATTCCGCCCCCATTCGAAACCGTGGTCAGCGGCCATCCGTTGCCGACGGCGGCGAGCGAAGACGCCGGACGCCGGGCGCTGGCGCTCGCCGATTCCGTTCGCCCCGACGAGACGCTCCTCGTCCTGGTTTCGGGCGGCGCGTCGGCGTTGCTCGCCGTGCCCGCGGACGGCGTGACGCTCGACGACAAGCGACGGACGACGAATCAGCTGCTGCGGGCTGGCGCGGACATCTACGCGCTCAATACCGTCCGCAAGCACCTGTCGGCGATCAAAGGTGGATGGCTGGCTGCCCGGACCAAAGGATTGTGCCGCACGCTGGTCATTTCCGATGTGGTCGGCGACGACTTGAGTGTGATCGCCTCCGGGCCGACGGTTGCGGACGCCAGCACGTTCGACGACGCGCTCGCCGTCTTGCACCGGTTCGGAGGCACGGCGGCCTTTCCGGCGGCCGTCGTCGAGCGTCTGCAACGCGGCGCCGCCGGCGCGATCGCCGACACGCCGTCGCCCGGCGATCCCCGGCTCTCGCGAACGACCACCACCGTCATCGGATCGCGGCGCGAGGCCATGACCGGCGCCGCGGAAGAAGCCGCGCGCCGTGGCTACCGCGTCGTTCGCATCGACGACGCGGTGACGGGCGAAGCGCGATCGGTGGCAGTGACGCACCTCCAGCACGCGCTGGCGCGGGCTGACAGCGGTCCACGTCCGGTCTGCATCATCTCGAGCGGCGAGACGACTGTGCACGTGACCGGATCGGGAAAGGGCGGACGCAATCAGGAATTCGCGCTCGCGGCGTCGCCGCTGCTGGCGGCCGTCGACGCGCCGGTGGCGCTGGCGAGCGCGGGAACGGACGGCGTCGACGGGCCGACCGACGCAGCGGGCGCGATCGTCGATCGAACGACTCTGGCGCGGGCGCTCGGCCGCCGGCCTGACGCCCGATCGGTTTCTTTCTGACAACAACGCCTACGCGTTCTTTCACGCGCTGGGCGATCTCATCCACACCGGTCCGACCGGCACCAACGTCGGCGACCTGCAAGTAATTCTGTTAGCCTAAATTCAATGTTTTCACGTGATCAGGTGCTCGCACTCATGCGCGAGCGGGTGCATCATCCCGCCGGCATGCGCGAGCTGCTGCAAGTACTCAAGGTGCCGAAGGACGACCGCACGTCGTTCAAGCGGCACATCAAATCGCTCGTCGCCTCGGGGGATCTCATTCAGATTCGAGGCGAGCGTTTCGGTCTGCCCGAGAAGATGGATCTCTACGTCGGCCGCCTGCAGACGCACCCTGCGGGTTACGGGTTCGTGACGCCGGAGCGGCCGCTCGAATCCGGCGGCGGCGACATCTACATTTCCAACCCGCATCTCAACGAGGCGATGCACGGCGACCGCGTCGTGGTTCGCATCGAGCGCATCAAGGAGGGCGGCCGCGCCGAAGGGCGCGTCATCCGGGTGCTCGAGCGCCGCAACAGCTCGCTGGTCGGCCGCTACGACCGCGACGACAGCGGCATGGGCCACGTCGCGCCATTCGATCGCCGCGTGCTGATGGACATCGTCGTGCCGCCGGGCCAGGAAGGCGGCGCATCGCCTGGAGAGATGGTGATCGTCGAGCTGACGCGCTGGCCGACCGCCACCCGGGGCGCGATCGGCCGGGTCGCCGATGTGCTCGGCGACATCGACGCACCGGGCGTCGACACCGAGATCATCATCCGCAAGTGGGCGATTCCCGACGCGCATTCAGCCGACGCGGTCGCCGAGGCCGTCCGGCTGGGAACCACCGTCTCGGAAAAGGACATCCGCGGGCGTACCGACTTCCGCCGCGTGCCCACGGTGACGATCGACGGCGAGCACGCGCGGGATTTCGACGATGCGATCACGATCGAGCGGCTGGCGAACGGCAACTTCTGGCTCGGCGTGCACATTGCGGACGTCTCGCACTATGTGCACGACGGCAGCGCGCTCGATCGCGAAGCCTACGACCGCGGCACGTCCGTGTATTTCCCCGAGCGCGCGGTCCACATGTTTCCGTCGGAGCTCGCCACCGGTCTCTGCAGCCTCAATCCGCACGTGGACCGGCTGGTGCAGTCCTGTCTGATGGAAATCGATCGGCACGGCCAGGTGGTCCGCTACGAATTTCACGACGGCGTCATCAACAGCGACGAGCGCATGACCTACACCGCCGTAAACGGCATCCTGACGGATCGCGATCCCGCGCTGCTGGCGCAGTACGCGGCGCTGGTGCCGATGTTCGAGCAGATGCGCGAGCTGTTCCAGATCCTCAACGACGCGCGGCGGCGCCGCGGGTCGATCGATTTCGATTTGAACGAGGCGGAGGTCATCATCGACGAGGGCGGCGTGGTCGAGGCGATCATCGCGCTGCAGCGCAACGTGGCCCACCGGTTGATCGAGGAGTTCATGCTCCTCGCCAACGAGACGGTGGCGTCGTTCCTCGAAAGCCAGGAGGCGCCGGCGCTCTACCGCATTCACGAAGAGCCCGACATCCTCAAGGTCGCGAAGTTCGAGGAATTCATTTCGGGATTCGGCTACAGTCTGGCCGCGCCCGCCAATACGCTGCGGCCGCGCCATTTCCAGAAGCTGCTCGAGAAGATCCACGGAAAGCCCGAAGAAAAGCCGATCGCGATGCTGATGCTGCGGACGATGCAGAAGGCGCGCTACGCGCCGGAAAACCTGGGCCACTTCGGCCTCGCGGCGCCCAGCTACACGCACTTCACGTCGCCGATCCGGCGCTATCCGGATCTCGTCGTCCATCGCGCGCTGCGTGACGCGCGTCGCACGCTGCTGACGGCCGAGGAGCGCGAGGAGTGGCGGGAGGAGCTGCCGGAGATCGCGCGTCACACCTCGGAAATGGAGCGGCGGGCCGACGATGCGGAGCGGGAGCTGCTGCAGTGGAAGAAGGTCAAGTTCATGGCCGACAAGGTCGGCGATGAATTCGAAGGCTACGTCACGGGCGTGGCCGCATTCGGCCTGTTCATCGAGCTGGTCGAACACTTTGTCGAGGGTATGGTTCACGTGTCGACGATGGCGGACGACTACTACCGGTACATCGAGACCGCGCATCTGCTGAGGGGTGAGAACACCCACAAGGTCTACCGGCTCGGCGACAAGGTGAAGGTGCAGGTGATCCGCGTCAACATGGAGTTGCGGCAGGTCGACCTCGGGCTGGTCGAGATCCTGGAGCGCGTGCGGGAAGGCGAGCGCGGCCCGCGCCGGAGCAAGGCCTCGCCGAAGTTCGAAAAGAAGCGCAAGCAGCGGCCCGGGCGCAACGAGCGACGACAGCGCAAGGCCGGACGCACGACGGTAATCACGAAGACGCGAAGACACGAAGCAGAAGTGGCCACAGAGACACAGAGTCACAGAGATCGCCGTGCCGATTCGGTTCGATGGCGCCGCAACGCGGCGCGCGTGGCCGGAGTCGGATCGATCACGAACTAAATCGATCCGCCACCGTTCGTGGATCGATCCGATCCGGCCGCGCCAGCCGGCCCGCGAAGCGGGCCGGTCATCGAACCGAATCGCTGGCAGCAGGCTTTGCCGTCTTCGCGGACTCTGCGTCCGGTTGCCTCTGTGCCTCTGTGCCTCTGTGGCCATGACATCGATCGTCGTCGGCACGGCGGGGCATATCGATCACGGGAAGAGCGCGCTCGTGCTGGCGCTGACCGGAACCGAC
The DNA here is from genome assembly GCA_963792175.1 of uncultured Acidobacteriota bacterium. Classification (GTDB taxonomy): domain Bacteria; phylum Acidobacteriota; class Vicinamibacteria; order Vicinamibacterales; family CAVVIG01; genus CAWBVG01. The sequence continues at coordinate 183,108 of CAWBVG010000042.1, read as the reverse complement.
CCTGATCGGCTGAAGGAAGAGAAGGCCCGCGGGATCACCATCGACCTCGGGTTCGCGCATCAGGAGATCGACGGGGTCAACTTCGCCTTCGTCGATGTGCCGGGACACGAGCGATTCGTCAAGAACATGCTGGCCGGGGTCGGCGGCATCGACCTGGTCGTGCTGGTGGTCGCCGCCGACGAGTCGGTGAAGCCGCAGACCCGGGAGCACTTCGACATCTGCCGCCTGCTGCGCGTCCGCGCCGGCCTCGTTGCCCTGACCAAGTCCGATCTCGTCGACGCGGACACCATCGAGGTCGCGCGCCTCGAAATCCAGGAGCTGGTCGCCGGCTCGTTTCTCGACGGCGCCCCGATCGTACCCGTGTCGGCGCGCACGGGCGCAGGGCTCGACGTCCTCCGCGCGACGTTAGTGGAGGTCAGCCGCCGGACTCGAGATCGTGCCGTGCAGTCGGTGACCCGACTTCCGATCGATCGCGTGTTCTCGATGAAGGGATTCGGCACGGTCGTCACCGGCACGCTGGTTGCGGGCCGGCTCGGAACCGACGACGAGCTGGTGGCGGCGCCTGGGACGCGGCGCGTCAAAGTCCGCGGGCTGCAGGTCCACGGCCGGCGCGAGGCCGAAGCGATCGCCGGTCAGCGCACCGCGGTCAACCTGGCGGGCGTCGAGGTGAGCGACCTGCAGCGCGGACAGGCGCTCGTGACGCCTGGCGCGTTCGAGGAGACGCGGCTCGCCGACGCCATGGTCGAAGTCATTGCCGGCGCCAGGCCGCTCAAGCACGGCGCGCGCGTGCGTTTTCATCAGGGCACCGCCGAGATTCTCGGCCGCGTGGCCGTCATCGGTCCTCTTCAGGACCGGGTCATTCCAGAAATCGCCGCCGGCTCGCAGGCCGTCGTCCGGCTGCGCCTCGAAGCGCCCGCGGTGCTGGCGCGCGGCGACCGGTACATCCTGCGCGCCTATTCGCCGCCGACCACGATCGCCGGCGGACTGATTCTCGACCCGCGCCCGCCGCGAAGCGCGATCCGGAGCCGGGCCGCGCTCGAGCGCGTGCAGGCGCTGCTGTTCGATCCGGCCGCGGACGATCGCGCCGCGGCGGAGCAGCGCGCGGCCGCCGTCATGATTGGCGATGCCGGCCAGGCCGCGCTGTCACTCGCGGCGATGGTGTCGCGCGTCGGCGTCGATCCGGCGGCGCTCGATTCGCGGGTCGACGCGCTGGTGACGGCGGGGGAGGCCGTGCGCGCTGGGGAGGTCCTGGTGTCCCCGCCGATCGTGGCGCGCCTGAAGGACGCGATTGTGTCCACGCTCACCGCGCACCATCGGGCCCAGCCGCTGTCTGAAGGGATTCCCCGCGAAGAGCTGCGCGAGCAGCTGTTCGGCCACGGCCACGCATCGGTGTTCGAGCGCGTGCTGGCCGATCTCGCAAAGGCCGGAACCATAGCCGTGCGCGAACGCGTCGCGCTCGCCAGCCACCGGCTCGAGCTCTCGCCGGAAGAGGATCGCGCGCGCGCCGCGATCGAGCGCGCGTACCGCGACGCCGGTCTTACGCCGTCCGACGCGGCGGCGATCGCCGCTGCCGCCGGCATTGCTCCGGCGGTCGCCGATCGCGTGATGAAGTTGCTGCTGCGCCAGAAAGTACTGGTGCGGGTCGACGTGCTGGTCTTTCACGACGAGACGCTGCGGCGTTTGAAAGACGAAGTCGCGGGGTTGAAGGTGTCGGCGGGCGGCGCGGCGCGCATCGATGTCGCCACGTTCAAGGAGCGATTCGGCGTGACGCGAAAATTTGCGATTCCGCTGCTGGAATATCTCGACCGCGAACGGGTGACGCGGCGGATGGGCGATACGCGCGTCGTGCTATGACGCGCGCCGGTTGCGCTTGTCCTCGTCTTTCTCCTTGTCGTCCTCTTTTTCCTTGAACTCGTCCTTGAAATTCTTGATCGCGCTGCCGATGCCGCGGCCGAGTCCCGGCAAGCGGTTTGCTCCGAAAATCACGATGATGATCGCCAGAATGATCAGCAGCTCTGGCAGTCCGAGACGACCCATGGCAGTGCTCCTTGAAGCTGGGATTGTACCACTAGTAATCGTGCTGGCGCTTGCCGGCAGGCACTTATGCGCAATTTACGTCCGGCGTGAACCTCGTCGAAGTGTACGTGACCGTGACGGATCAACGCGGCGCGCCGGTGAAGGACCTGACGGCCGCCGATGTTCGCATCCGCGAGGATGGATCGCCCCAGACGATCTCCGCATTTACCGCCGGCGAGTTCCCGCTTGCCGTCGCCATCGGGCTGGACCGCAGCTTCAGCATGGGCGCCGGCCGCAGCTCGCGGCTCGACACGGCGAAGAGCGCCGCGCGCGCGTTCATCGAGGCGCTGAAACCAGCGGATCAGGTGATGGTGATCGCGATTGGCAGCGAGACGGCGGTCGTCGCACCGCTGTCGACGAAGCACGAGGCCGCGCTCGCCGCGATCGACCGGCTGGACGCATGGGGCACCACGCCGCTGTATGACGCCATGGCGGGCGCGCTCGACGCGATTCAGTCGGCGAAAGGACGCCGGGCGCTGGTCGTGTTGTCGGACGGCAGCGATCGCTACAGCGACACCAGTGCCGCCGTCCTGGTGGAACAGGTCAGGCGCCGCGACGTGCTGGTCTACCCGGTGGCGATCGGCTCGCAACGGCCAGCGGTGTTCGCCGAACTCGCGACCGCCAGCGGCGGCCGATCGTTCTTTCAGACTGATCCCCGAGAGCTGTCGGCGACGTTGACGTCGATCGCGAACGAGCTGCGATCGCAATACCTCCTCGGCTACACGCCAGCGCGCGCGGTCGCCGCCGAGCCGTCGTGGCACTCGATTGAGGTCGTCGTGAATCGCCCAGGTGTGCGCGTCAGAGCGCGGGACGGCTACTACTCGAAGTGAGCGCCCGCCACGCCAGCCCGATCTCGAACGTCTTCAGCAGCCGCCATTTGAGATCGGCGTAACCCTGCTGCCCGGCGATCAGGTCCGCCATCACCGCGCGCACCCCCGCGCTCTGCTGCAGCGCGCGCATCAGGACGTTGATGAAAGCAGGACGGAAGAAACCGGCCTTGAAGCGCGCCGCGCGGCCCAGCTCGCGTCCTGCCTCCGCTGCGACGCGCGACGCATAGGTGGACGCGAAGCTGTCGCGCAGCAGCGAGTCGGCGGCCCACTGACCGGACGCGAGCGCGAAGTAGATGCCCTCGCGCGTAATCGGGTCGACGAGCCCCGCGGCGTCGCCGGCCAGCAGCCATCGGGATCCGGACACCGTCAACTGCGTTGGCGTCACGCGCGGCCAGCGAGGGAATCGGCCATGCGTATGGCTCGAGCCGCGCGCCGCGCGCGATGCCGGTCGCGCGAATCCACTCGGCCGTCCGCGCGCGAAGCGCTTCCGAGGAGTGTCCCGCAGTCGCCTCGGCGCAGATGCCGATCGCCAGGTGTCCCGGGCGCGGAAACGACCAGATATAGCCAGGCGGATCGGCGACGAACGCGATCACGATCTCCGTGCTCGTGACGCCGTGCGCGAAGAAGCCGGTCGCGATCGAGAGCTGATCGCGCCGGAACGGCCGCGCGACGCGACGGCGAACGAGACTGTTGGCGCCGTCGGCGCCAATCACGACGTCGGCCCGGCGATGACCGCGGCGCGTCTCCAGCGTCACGCCATCCGCATCGACGCGGACATCAGTCACCCGCGCAGGTTCCAGCACGGCGCCCGCCTGCTGCGCCGCGTGAAGGAGCGCGGCGTCGAATTCCGCGCGGCTGGCGACCACGAGCGCACCGCGATCGAGGTCGACGGTCGCCGATTCCCCGATGGTCAGGGCGATGGGATCGAGCGCCTGTCCCGCCGAAGCGCCGCCAGGAAGGCGGACCTGTCCCGCCGAAGCGCCGCAGTCAGGAAGGCGGACCTGTCCCGCCGAAGCGCCGCAGGCGCGAAGGCGGACGAACCGCGCGCTGTGGATCGGTGTCCGCGCGCATGACGTCGCGTCGATTGCGTCGGCCACCAACGCGAGCGCGCGGCCGGTGACGCCGCCGCCACACGGTTTCTCGCGCGGATGCGACGCGTCGAAGATCGTGACCCGCGCGCCCTGGCGGGCGAGGACCCACGCCGCCCGCGCGCCCGCCGGTCCGGCGCCGACAATCGCGATGTCCACCGTGATACATTACCGCCGTTGGCTCGAGGTCGCGTTGCTGCGAGCGCCGAGCCCCGAGGATTGCAGTGATCGACACACAGACCGGGCTCTTCACCGTCGCCGTGTTTCAAGATGTCGCCTGGGCCACGAAGGCACTCGAGGCCCTGAAGCAGGCCGGTTTCTCGCACGACGGAACGACCATTCTCGCGAAGGTCACCGACGACGCCGCGGCCTTGATTGAAAAGACCTTCGGACGACCGGGCGATCGATTGGAGCTCGCCGCGATTGGCGCGGCGGTGGCGCACGGGCCGCTCGTCGCTGCGTTGCAGGGACCCCGCGTCGATCTGCCGACGATCGGCCTCGCCGGCGCCATGCGGCGCGTTGGCTTTCAGGCGCACGACGGCCGGATCTTCGAAACACTGGTCGGACGCGGCGGCATCCTCGTGGCTGTCCGCAGCGAGCCCCGCGCGGCCGATGCCCTCGCGCTGTTTCATTCCTACGGCGGCGGCAATGCAGCCATTGGAGCCTGGTCCGGCCGAGTCTGAGGACAGCCGCTCACCCCTCTGACATTCTCGCCAGCAAATACGCACGAGGTTTGAGGCACTGCTTTTGCAGTTGCCTCACCCAAGACACGTGCGCGAGAATATCTCAACGGGCCCATTACCACAGCAGATGAGCGAGCCTTCCCACACGGCCGAAGTCCGCGCTAACGCGACCGCCGGGCATCTGTCCGTCCACGTCGAAGGGCAGCATCCGGTCGACGTCCCGTTCATGTTCGAACAGCCGGCGAAGCGCATCGCCCCCGCCGCGCTGGCCTCGTTCATCTCTCACGTCCTCATCGTCGTCGCGATTGTGCTCTTCATTCGTTACGCGCCGCATTCGGTGTCGACCGCCGCACTCCTTCCGGACCAGCCGAACCAGAACATCATCTGGCTCAGCCAACCGGGTCCGGGTGGCGGCGGTGGCGGTGGCGGCAACAAGATGAAGGAGCCGCCCCGGAAGGCCGAGCTGCCCGGCAAGGACAAGATCACCGTTCCAGTCGCGAAACCCCCGAAAATCGAGGCGAAGCAGGCCAAAAACGAGCCGCCGCCGATCGAGCAGTTCAACATTCCTGCGAAGCTGACCGCCGCGTCGACGGATACGCTTCCAGGCGCGATTGAGGCCCCGCCGGGACCGCCGACGCTCTCTCAAGGGTCGGGCGCTGGCGGCGGCGCGGGAACCGGCACTGGCACCGGCATCGGTCCGGGAACAGGATCGGGTCTTGGGCCGGGCAGTGGCGGTGGAACAGGGGGCGGCACCTACCGTCCTGGCAACGGCGTCACGATCCCGCGTGTCCTGCGCGAGGTGAAGCCGCAATACACCTCCGACGCGATGCGTGCGAAGGTCCAGGGCACGGTGCTCCTCGAGTGCGTCGTCCGCCCTGACGGTTCAGTGGGCGACGTGCAGATTCTGCGATCGCTCGACGGCGTCTTCGGCCTCGATCAGGAAGCCATCAAAGCCGCGAAACAGTGGCGTTTCGCGCCGGGCACGCGCCTCGGCGAGCCGGTTCCGGTCCTGGTCACCATCGAGCTGACGTTCACGCTCCGGTAACCAGGACCGGAACCGGAAGTCACAACTTACAAGTCACAAGTCACAACTTACAAGTGACAAGTGACAAGTTAAGACCAAAAGAAAAGGCCCGGTCAGGATTGCTCCTGCCGGGCCCAAGTCTTTCAACTTTAACTTAACTTTTAACTTTTAACTTCAAGCTTTTAACTTTACGTACATCCCGCCCATGCCGCCGGGACCGCCGGGTCCGCCGGCCGCTTCCTTCTTCTCTTCCGGGATTTCCGAAATGAGCGCCTCGGTGGTCAGCAACAGGCTGGCGATCGACGACGAGTTCTGCAGCGCCGAGCGCACGACCTTTGCGGGGTCGATGACGCCGGCCTTGACGAGATCCTCGTAGGTGTCGGTCAGCGCGTTGAAGCCCTCGGTGTCCTTCATGTCGCGCACTTTCTGCACGACGATGGAGCCTTCGTGGCCCGCGTTGGTGGCGATCCAGCGCATCGGTTCCTCGATCGCCCGTTTGACGATATTGACGCCGATCTGCTGATCGCCGCCGAGCTTGAGGTTGTCGAGCGCCCGCGCGGAACGGATGAGCGCGACGCCGCCGCCGGGCACGATGCCCTCTTCCACGGCCGCCTTGGTCGCGTGCATGGCGTCCTCGACGCGCGCCTTCTTCTCTTTCATCTCGGTTTCGGTCGCCGCGCCGACCTTGATCACCGCGACGCCGCCGACCAGCTTCGCGAGCCGCTCCTGCAGCTTTTCACGGTCGTAATCCGAGGTGGTGTCTTCGATTTGCGCGCGAATCTGCTTCACGCGCCCCTCAATGGCCTGCGAGGAACCGGCGCCTTCGACAATCGTCGTGTTGTCCTTGTCGATGGTCACCTTCTTGGCCTTGCCGAGGTCCTCGAGCTTGATGTTCTCGAGCTTGATGCCGAGGTCTTCCGTAATCGCGCGACCGCCGGTGAGGGTCGCGATGTCCTCGAGCATCGCCTTGCGACGATCGCCGAATCCCGGGGCCTTGACCGCCGCCGCCTGCAGGGTGCCGCGCAGCTTGTTGACGACCAGGGTTGCGAGGGCCTCGCCTTCGATGTCCTCCGCGATGATCAGCAGCGGGCGTCCGAGCCGCGCCACCTGCTCGAGCACCGGGAGCAGGTCCTTCATCGAGCTGATCTTTTTCTCGTGAATCAGGATGACCGGGTTCTCGAGCGCGACCTCCATCCGCTCGGGATCGGTCACGAAGTACGGTGAGAGATAACCGCGGTCGAACTGCATACCCTCGACAACCTCGAGCGAGGTCTCGAGCGTTTTCGCTTCTTCGACGGTGATGACGCCGTCCTTGCCGACCTTGTCCATCGCTTCCGCGATGATCTTGCCGATCGTCTCGTCGTTGTTCGCGGAGATCGTGCCGACCTGCGCGACCATGTTGCCGGTCACCTTCTGCGACATCTTCTTCAGTTCGGCGGTGATAGCCTCGACGGCCTTCTCGATTCCGCGCTTGATATCCATCGGGTTCGCGCCGGCGACCACGTTCTTGGCGCCTTCGCGATAGATGGCCTGTGCGAGCACGGTGGCGGTGGTGGTGCCGTCGCCGGCGGTATCCGAGGTCTTGCTCGCGACTTCGCGGACCATCTGCGCGCCCATGTTCTGCAGCGGATCCTTGAGGTCGATTTCCTTCGCCACCGTCACGCCGTCCTTGGTGATGGTGGGCGATCCGAACTTCTTGTCGAGGACGACGTTGCGGCCCTTCGGCCCGAGGGTCACCTTGACGGCGTCGGCAAGCTTGTTGACGCCCTGCAAGATGGCCTGGCGAGACTCCTCGCCGTACACAATCTGTTTTGCCATGTTCTCTGTTCTCCTGTAGCGATCAGCTCTTTGCTCTCAGCTTTCAGCGCGTGGCTGTCAGCTACTTCTTTTTCTTGGCGTCGGCGCCCTTGCCATCGCTGCTGCCTTCGATGACGCCGAGCACCTCGTCCTCGCGCATGATCAGGTACTCGTCGCCATCGAGTTTGATTTCCTGGCCTGAGTACTTGCCGAAAAGGATCAGGTCGCCTGCCTTGACGTCAAGCGGGACGCGCTTGCCATCGTCCTTCGACTTGCCGCTGCCGGCGGCGATGACTTTCCCCTGCTGGGGCTTCTCTTTGGCGGAATCGGGGATGATGATCCCGCCGACTTTCTGCTCCCCCTCTTCGATGCGCTGGACAATGATCCGGTCGTGCAACGGTCTGACGTTCATGCGTTGTGCTCCGTCTTGTGAAGAAAGTGGCGACCCTCTGTGGCTTAGCAGTCGTTGAGGTCGACTGCTAATTATATGGGAGTCATTGGCACTGTCAAGGGGCGACTGCTAGAGAAGGGCGGAAGGCGCTGGACGGGCAGGGCGGGCTGAATCTGGCGGGAACGCGGTGTGTTTCCCGCCCACGCCGCCTATCCTGCCCGACGCTTGATCTTGTACTTCCCCATCTTCCGAGTCAGCGTATTGCGGTGCATCCCCAGCGCACCGGCGGTCTTCGTGAGGCTGCCCGAGCACTGTCCGAGGACGCGCGCGATGAAACGCTTTTCGAACTCGTGAACGGCATCGTCGAACTGGACGCCTTTGTCGACCATTTCCTCGACGAGTCGTTCGAGGCGTTCGCGAGATCACTGCAGGTCCTGCCCGGTGAGGCGGCGGAACGCCTCGACGTACTTCTCGCGGGTCTTTTCCACCACATCGTCCGGCAATGCGGGGACCGGCGGCTGCTTGTTCCAGCGGATGCGTTCCAGGTAGTCGCGGACGAACTGCTTGTCGAAGCTTTTCTGCGCGCCGCCGGGGGCATAGCCGTCGCGCGGCCAGAAACGCGACGAATCGGGCGTCAGCACTTCGTCGATCAGGATGATGTCGCCGCTCGGCAGCGTGCCGAACTCGAACTTCGTGTCGGCGACGATGATGCCGCACGATTCAGCGTGGGCAGCGCCGGCGGCGTAGAGCCGCAGCGTGAGATCGCGAACCGCGTCGAGTACCGATGGCCCGACGAGCGCAGCGGCGTCCTTTTCGCTGATGTTGATGTCGTGGCCGCTCTGGGCCTTGGTGGCGGGCGTGAAGAGCGGTTCCGGCAGGCGATCCGATTCGTGGAGATTCGGCGGCAGGCGGATGCCGCACACTTCGCCAGTCGCCGCATAGTCCTTCCAGCCCGAGCCGGAGAGATACCCGCGAGCGACACACTCGATCGGCAGCGGCTCTGTACCAGTGACCAGCATCGATCGTCCGCGCAAATAGTCGCCGGCGTCCCGCGCTCCGGCCGGGTACTGCGCGGGATCGGTGGCCACCACGTGGTTCGGGACGATCGATCGGGTCCGGTTGAACCAGAAGGACGAGATCTGCGTCAGGACTTTGCCTTTGTCGGGAATGCCGGAACCGAGCACGTAGTCGAAGGCCGAGATGCGATCGCTCGCGACGATGAGCAGGCGGTCGCCGAACTCGTAGATGTCGCGGACTTTGCCCTGACGATCGGGCGGCCGGCCGGCAATCGTCGTTTGAAGAATCGGTGAGGAGAGCGACACGAACGATCCTGGCTGCTGGAGAAGGTGTGAATCTTACAGGGCGCTTCACGGTCTGACAACAACAACATGTAGTGGCGCCGCGACCGGGCGGCAGTCGAAGGAGCGCTATAGTAAGAAGGCACGTGAGACGCATGCGATCGCACGTTCGCACCATCGTCGTGCTGGCCATCGCGGTCGGACTGGTGGCGTTGTTTCTCCACAACGTCGATCTCTGGCGCGTTGGCGCGGAAATCGTCCGGGCCCGTCCGGAATGGCTGGCGCTTTCGCTGGTGACGATGGTGGTCAATCTCGCGATTCGAGCGCTCCGCTGGCAGTACCTGCTGGAACCGCTCGGTCACACGAGTTTTGCCGACTCGTTCCGGGCGACGGCCGTCGGCTTCGCGGCGAGCAGCGTATTGCCGGCGCGCGCGGGCGAGGTCATTCGCCCGTATTTCCTGGCCCGTCAAGCGGGCGGGCGGCAGGACGCGTCGGAGCGGATGTCCGCGACCGGCGCCTTTGCGACGATCATTCTCGAGCGCCTGCTCGACACCCTGACGGTGCTGGTCCTGCTGGCGTCCTTTGTGTTCGTGTTCGGCAAGAATCTGGCCACCGCCAATCCAACAGGCTTCGCCATCGTCAAGTGGGCGGGCGCGAGCGCGGCGGCGGTTTCGACGTCGGTGCTGATCGTGCTCTTCGTGCTTGCGGGACAGCCCGAGCGCCTGGGTCGCGCCATGCGCCGACTCGAGCGCGCGATGCCCTCGGCGTTCGCGGGCCTGGTCGCGAAGATCGCGGAGAAGTTCGTTCGCGGCCTCGGTGCGATCCGCCGGCCGAGCCGCGTGCTCATCGCGCTGGCGTGGTCGTTTCCGTTGTGGCTGTGCATCTGTCTCGGCATCTGGTCGGTCGCGGTGGCGTTTCGTTTCGACGTGCCGTTTACCGGCTCGTTCCTGCTGCTGTCGCTGCTGGTCCTCGGCGTCGCCGTGCCGACGCCCGGCGCGATCGGCGGGTTCCACGAAGCGTTCCGCGCCGGCACGACGATGTTCTACGGCGCTCCTGACGATGCCGCGGTGGGGGCGGCGATCGTGCTGCACCTGTTCTCGATCGGCCCCGCGCTTCTGCTCGGCTTGTTCTTTGCCGCCCAGGAAGGCCTCAACCTCGCCGGCGTGAGGCGGCTAGCGAATCAGGCGGAGCAGGGGCATACCGTATGAGACTCTGCTCAAGTCTCAACTTTCAACTTTCAACGCTCATCGCGACGGCGAGCGTTGAGCCGTGCGCGTTCGCCGCTGTATGAAGTGTCCTTATTGCGCCCACCTCGGCGACAAGGTGGTCGACTCGCGCGAATCGAAGGAAGGCGAGGTCATCCGGCGGCGGCGCGAGTGCCTCGAATGCGGCAAGCGATTCACCAGCTACGAACGGATCGACGAGATCCCGTACATGGTGGTGAAGAAGGACGGCAGCCGCGAACGGTTCGAGCGCCAGAAACTGGTGGCCGGCCTGTTGAAAGCGTGTGAGAAGCGTCCCGTCAGTGTCGCGGCGCTCGAAGCGATCGCGGATCGGGTCGAAGCGACGCTTCAGGACCGCCAGGAGAAGGAGATCTCCACCAACGACATCGGAGCCTTCGTCATGGAGGAGCTCAAAAAGCTGGACAAGGTCGCCTACGTGCGCTTCGCGTCGGTGTATCGTCATTTCCGCGACATCAACGAGTTCGCGAACGAGTTGAAGGATCTTCTGAATCCGAAGGAGTGAACATCGTAAGGGTGGCAGCTAGTAGCTAGCCCCTAGCCCCGAGCCACTACGAGAAGCCCCATGCCAGCCACCGTGACGTCGATCACGCCGAGACGCGCCGGTGGCCCCGCGCGGACGCCGCAATCGCCGCGCCGTCCCTTCAGGGACAACCCGCGGCTGATTCTCGCCGGCATCGCCATTCTCGTTGGCGTCCTGATCGCGCTGCTCGCCATTGCCCGCGGCACGTCACGGCTGTCGCCAGATTTCCTGAGCGAGTTCGTGCTCTACGCGCTCTCGGCGGCCGATCTGACGATGCTGGTCGCGCTCGTCTTCGTGCTGGCGCGCAACATCGTGAAGCTGGTCGTCGAACGGCGGAAGGCGCTGCCGTTCGCGCGCTTCCGCGCCAAGCTGGTCGTCCTGCTGCTGGCCATGACCTTCGTTCCGGCGGTACTCGTGCTGATCGTTGGCAGCGAGCTGATTGGCGCGAGCGTTGACCGCTGGTTCAACGCGCCGATGGACGAGATCCTGTCGTCGGCCAACAAGATTGCGAGCGACTACTATCACGAGCGGCAGCTGCTGGTCAGCGAGCACGCCGCGCGGATGGCGCGCTCGTTGTCCGCAGTCGATCTGACGAAAAGCGACGTCCGGCCGCTCCGCGATCTGCTGGCGCCGGACGTGACGCTGCAGCGCGTGCAGATCGTCGAGGTGTACCGCGTCGTGGCGCCAGGAACGGCCGGCGCCTTGTCGGGCTCGCTGCCGGGGCTCGAACCCGTGCTCGACGTCGCGGCGCCGTCGATGCCGCCAGGCTACAGCCGCGCTGCCGCCGATCGACTGGCGGCCCAGGCGTTTGGCGGCTTGGCGCAGTCCTCGATCGAAACCGTCGGCGGCGGCGGCGACTTCCTGCACGCTGCGGCGGTGGTCCGTTCCGCCGACGGCAAACCCAAAGGCGTCGTCGTCGCGACCGACTATCTGACTGGCGAAATGGCGGCGCGGTCGCGCCGCATGACGCAGGCCTACGAGAACTACACGCAGTTGCGCGTCCTGAAGCGGCCGCTGACCGGCGTCTACCTCTCGTTCTTCCTGATGGTCACGCTCATGATTCTCGTCGGCGCGACCTGGATGGGCCTGTACATGGCGAAGCGGATTACCCGCCCGGTCCAGATGCTGGCGGCGGCCGCGAAGGAAATCGGCGCCGGCCGGCTGGATCAGCGGGTCGAACCGCAGAGCAACGACGAGTTCGGCTCGCTCGTCGAAGCGTTCAACGCGATGGCGAAAGAGCTGGCCACCAGCCGCCGCCGGGTCGAACGCGGGACGATCGATCTGGAGCGCAAGCACGTCGAGGTCGAAGCCCGCCGCCGATATATCGAGACGATTCTCGAGCGCATCACCACGGGAGTCGTCTCGGTGGACGCGTCCGGCGTGATTGCCACCATCAACAGCGCGGCCGCCAGGTTATTGAGTCTGAACCGGCAGATCGTCGGACAGCCGGCGCTGGCGATTTTCGATCGCCCCGATCTGCAGGCCATCGGTAAGGTCCTGTCCGGCGCCGCGCCCGGAAGAGTGGAACCGGCCGCCCACGACATCGTGCTGGCACGCGACGGGCAGGAAGTACACCTGGCGGCAGTCGCGACGGCCCTCGTCGGCGATGCCGGCACGCCCGAAGGGGTCGTCATGGTGCTCGATGACGTCACCCCACTGATTCGCGCGCAGAAAGTGGCCGCATGGCGGGAGGTGGCGCGGCGGCTGGCCCACGAGATCAAGAACCCGCTCACGCCGATTCAGCTCTCGGCCGAACGCATGCGGCGGCATTTCTCGGGCGCGCCGCTGCAGTCCAAGACACTCGTCGACGAGTGCACGGCGACGATCGTCGGCGAAGTCGAGTCGTTGAAGGGGCTGGTCGACGAGTTCTCGCAGTTCGCGCGGATGCCGTCGCCGCGTACTGTCCCGACCGATATCGGCCAGCTCATCACCGACACGGTGGCGCTGTACAATGGGATTTTCAGCGATGTCCGCATCGCCCAGCGCTTTGCGCCCGGCGTGCCGCTGGTGCGGTTGGACGTCGAACAGATTCGGCGCGTCATCATCAACCTGATCGACAACGCGATCGAAGCGATGGAGCGCCGGGGCGACATCGTGGTTGAAACGCAGCTCGACCCCGGCAACAACCTGGTGCGGGTCGTCGTCGCCGACGACGGACCGGGCATCCCGCCGGCCGAGCGCGAGAAACTGTTCCTGCCGTACTACTCGACCAAGCGGCGCGGCAGCGGGCTCGGCCTCGCGATCGTGCGCCGGATCATCGCCGAGCATGGCGGGAGCATCGAGGTCGGCGACAACACGCCGCGCGGCACGCGGTTTACAATCGAGCTACCGTGTTGAAAGGCCCGGGACGCTTATCACGAAGACACGAAGCGGACGAACGGTCATTGATGGACAAGATTCCTCGTGGCCTTCGTACTCTTCGAGCCTTCGTGAGAATCCGTCTCGCTGCATCCGCACATGACACCCACCGTCCTCATCGTCGACGACGAGCCTGGCGTTCGAAAGGCGCTCGGCGACGACCTGCGCGACGAGGGGTACATCGTCGAGTCGGTGTCCAGCGGGGAAGAGTGCCTCGAGCGTCTCACCCGCGGCCCGATCGACTTGATCGTCCTCGATGTCTGGCTGCCGGGCATGGACGGCCTGGCGACGCTCACCAGGCTGCGCGAACGCCAGGTCGATTCCCAGGTCGTGCTGATCTCGGGTCACGGCGACATCGAGTCCGCCGTGCGCGGCATCAAGCTCGGCGCGTTCGACTTTCTCGAAAAGCCGCTCAACACGACCGGACGATGCTGGTCGTCGGCAACGCCCTCCGGCAGCGCACGCTCGAAGCGGAGAACCGCGCCTTGCGCGCGAAGGTCGATCGACACCAGACCATGGTTGGCGAGAGCTATGCCATGCGGCAGCTCCGCGAGCAGGTCGCCATGGCCGCGCCGACCAACGGCCGCGTGCTGATTTACGGCGAAAACGGCACCGGCAAAGAGCTCGTCGCGCGGACGATCCACGCGTTGAGCCGGCGCCGGAGCTCGGCCTTCGTCGAGGTCAACTGCGCGGCCATCCCGGAAGAGCTGATCGAAAGCGAGCTGTTCGGCCACGTGCGCGGCGCGTTCACCGGCGCCGTCGCCGATCGGCGCGGCAAGTTCGAGGTCGCCGACGGCGGCACGATCTTCCTCGACGAGATCGGCGACATGAGCCTGAAGACGCAGGCCAAAGTGCTGCGCGTTCTGCAGGAACAGACGATGGAGGCGGTCGGCGGAACGACCCGGATCAAAGTCGATGCCCGCGTCCTCGCCGCCACCAACAAGGATCTGCAGGCGGAAATCAGGGGCGGGCGCTTCCGCGAGGATCTCTACTTCCGCCTCAACGTGATTCCGATCTTCGTGCCGGCGCTGCGGGACCGCCAGGAGGACATTCCGCTGCTGGCCGACCATTTCATGGCCGATTTCGCGCGCGAATACGGGCGACGGTTGAAGAGTTTCGAGTCGGGCGCGCGTTCGGTCCTGCAGCACTACCCGTGGCCGGGCAACGTCCGCGAGCTCCGCAACGTCATCGAGCGGCTGATGATCATGGTCCCGGGCGACGTGATTTCCTCGTCGGACCTGAGCTTTCTCGATCCGACCGGACTGTCGAGGCCGGCCGCGCCGGAGGTGCTCGGCGAACGCCGCACCTTGCACGAAGCGCGCGATCAATTCGAACGGGAGCTCATCCTGCGAACGCTCGCGGCCCAGCAGGGCAACATGTCGCGAACCGCGGAGGTCCTCGGCGTCGAGCGCAGCAACCTCTATCGGAAGATGAAGGCGTTCGGGATCGCGCCGTCCCGCCGCGGCGAGGAAGAACCCGAAGGCGGTGAACTGAAACTAGAACTCAGAACGACGGAGTTCCAGTTTGTCAGTTCTCAGTTCTCAGTTTGTGTTCGAGTATCTGATCGGGTTTGAAGCCGCCGATCTGCAGGTAGAACTCGGCGGCGGCGTTGAGCGCCGCGGCTGGGACGAGCCCGACGATCTCGCTTTCCAGAATCGACACGCCGTAGCGCTCGGCCTCGCGCTTCACTGTTTCGAACACCCGAAAAATCGGCGTCTTCTCGTAGTTCGTCAGGTTCATCGACACCTGCACGATGCCGCGGTCTTCGAGCTTGAATCCGGCCGCCTTGACGTAGCGGAAACCTCCGCTGCTGTGGCGGATGGCGGCCGCAATCTTCTTGGCGACGTCGAGGCGGTCGGTCGCGAGGTTGATGTTGTACGCAATGAGCGGCATCCGCGCGCCGACGACCGAGGCGCCGGCGCTCGGATGCGGTGCAGCGGGGCCGAAATCCGGAGCCCAGTCAGCGGTCGCCATTCTGGCCGCCAGACCCTCGAACTCGCCGCGACGGATGTCTTCGAGGTTCTTCCGCGCCGGGTTGGTCGAGGCTTCTTCGTATAAGTACACCGGCACACCGAATCGTGCGGCGACTTCGGCGCCGACGCGCTTCGCGAGTGCGACGCAGTCGGCCATCGTGGCCCCCTCGATCGGAATGAACGGGACCACATCCACTGCGCCGAGGCGCGGGTGCTCGCCTGTGTGCGTGCGGAGATCGATGGCGGCGACCGCCCGCTCGAAAAGCGCCAGCACCGCCTGCTCCACGCCTGTTGAGTCGCCGACGAGGGTGAATACCGATCGGTTATGCGAGGAATCGGATGAATGGTCGAGCAGGCGCACGCCTGGAACGCGTCCCATCGCCTCGACCATTGCGGCGATGACGTCGGCACGGCGTCCTTCGCTCACATTCGGCACGCACTCGATGAGCATTCTGAGGGCAGGATATCAGGGATGTGATGACTCTTGCTGTACTTCCGCGATCGCCTTTGCTATACTGGCCGCCGATTTCATGTCAGAAGCGCATCGACACGACATCGGACACGCCGACGATGCGCCGTCTCCCGTCGATCGCGACGCCAAGATCGAACAACTGCTGCTCCTCGGTCTCGATCACTACTTCGCGGCCCGCTACGAGCTCGCCATCAACGTCTGGACGCGAGCGCTGTTCATCGATCGCAGCCACCCGCGCGCGCGCGCCTACATCGACCGCGCGCGGAGCGCGCTGGCCGAGCGACAGCGCGAATCCGAAGAGCTGCTTCAGAACGGGGTCGCGGCCTTCCAACGCGGCGAGTCGGACGAGGCCCGTCGCCTGCTCCAGGCCGCGATCGACGGCGGCGCGCCATCCGAGGAGGCGCTCGCGGTCCTGGAACGCCTGAATCGACTCGAGACCGCGGCCTCGCCCGCAACGGCAAAGCGCTTCGACCGCCTGCCGAGGGCCGGCGCCACGCTGTCGGGCGCCGTCGCCCGCCGCTCGCCGATCTGGCGTGCGCTGCTGGGTGTGGCGGCGCTGTCCGCGCTCCTCGCGGCCGGCGCGTTCGCGGCCTCGCGGAGCGGTGTCGACCTCCGATCCGTCTTCGGTATCCGATCGGTCCTGGCCCTCACTGGAGAGTTCGCGTCGCCGGAAACGCCGGCGCCGACGGCGGTCGCGCGCGAGGTCACCCTGGTCCTTCCGCGCCGCGGCGAAATGATCCTGACCAATGCCCGGGCGCTGATGGCCGGTGGCCACTACCGCGAGGCGTTGACGGCGCTCGACACGGTCCGCCCGACCGATCCCCAGCGCGGCGACGCCGATCGGCTCCGCGCCGAAATCCAGCAACAGTTGATCGCCCTCGCGACCCTGCCGGCAGTTCCCGCGGCGGCGCCACACGAAGATCGCCACATTCCATGAAGTGCCCCAAGTGCGGCTATCTGGGGTTCGAGCGCGTCGAACGCTGCCGCAATTGCGGATACGACTTCTCGCTGACGTCCACGGTCACCGTCCCCGATTTGACCCTCCGCTCCGGCGACCGGGAACTGGCGCCGCTCGACGACCTGTCGCTCGTCGACGCCGCCACGGCGGCGCCGCCGGCCATCGCCATGGCGGACGCCAGTCCGGATCTCGATCGGCTGCTTGGCGATTCCAGGGTGGCCGCGAGACACGTCACCCGTGAATCGCGTGCCGAGCGGATGCTGATCGAGGCGCCCGACGACGAGCCGCTCATCAAGCATGCCTCCGCCCCGAGGGCCCCGCTGGCCGTCCGCCGGGCGACACCGGAAGTGCCGCGGCTGCGGAACGAACAGCCTCGCGCGCAAACCCTGGAACTGGCGCTCGACGGCGAGCCTGAGGCGCCGTCCGGCGTACTCACGCCCGGTCGGCGCGCTGGCAGGATGACGTGGCCGACGCCACGATCGGAGCAGCCGGAAGACCACGAGGAGAACGCCACGGTCATCGCGCGCGTCCTCGCCGTGGCCATCGATCTGCTGCTCCTCGCGGCGATCGACGCGATCGTCATCTACTTCACGATGCAGATCTGCGGCGTGACGCTCGAAGATCTGGGCATCCTGCCGAAGGGTCCACTGCTCGCGTTCCTCCTCGTCCAGAACGGCGGTTACCTCGTCGCGTTCACCGCCGGCGGCCAGACGCTTGGCAAGATGGCCGCGGGCATCCGCGTGGTGCCGACCGAATCGGCGTCGCTCGATCTCGGCCGCGCGTTCCTGCGGGAGCTGATGTGGTTCCTGCTGGCCGTGCCGGCGGGCCTCGGTTTCGTGACGGCGCTGTTCAGCCGCGACTATCGCGGCCTCCACGATCGTTTCGCCGGCACGCGCGTCGTCCGCGCTACTGCATGACGGACGGGAGTCGGGATGCGGGATTCGGGCCTCAAACCCCGAATCCTCAATCCCGAGTCCCGGTACCGAATCCGGAATCCCAGCGCTGCTCCTGTCCACGGCGCTTGGCGTCGGCTACATCCCATTCGCTCCCGGCACCTTCGGATCGGCCGCAGGCCTCTTGCTCTGGGCGCTGCTCCCGGCATCGCCCGGTGTGCAGGCCCTCACGATCGTCGCGCTGTTCGTCGGCGGATCCTGGAGCGCCAGCGTCGCGGAACGGCATTTCGGCCGCGCGGATCCTGGACAGGTCGTCATCGACGAAGTGATGGGCATGCTCATCACGCTGTTCTTGAATCCCGTCGGATGGGGCGGCGCGTTGTGGGGCTTC
The DNA here is from genome assembly GCA_963792175.1 of uncultured Acidobacteriota bacterium. GTDB lineage: Bacteria > Acidobacteriota > Vicinamibacteria > Vicinamibacterales > CAVVIG01 > CAWBVG01. Next base: position 165,112 of record CAWBVG010000042.1, on the reverse strand, counting down.
CTCCTGTTTCGCGCGGCCGACATCGTGAAACCGTATCCCGCCAATCGTCTCGAGCGTCTGCACGGCGGAGCCGGCGTCATGGCCGACGACGCGATGGCGGCGGTTTACGCGAACCTGGCGCTACGGGTCACACTCGCATTGCGTGGCACGCTCGCATTGGGTAACTGGATAATCGGGTAATCTGGTAATCGGATTGCTCGATAGGCCGATGCCATTACCCAATTCCCCAATCACCCAATTCCCAGATCCACGAGATCCGTGAGGGCCTGCATCCTGGCGATCGGCAGTGAGATGTTGACGCCGTTTCGCGTCGATACGAACTCGCTGTTCATCACCGAGCGGCTGAACGCCATCGGCTACGACATCCGGTTGAAGGCCGTCGTCGGAGACGATGTCGACGAGCTGGCCGAGGTGCTGCGCGCCGCCGGCGTCTGGGCCGATCTCATCGTGATCACCGGCGGGCTCGGGCCGACCGAAGACGACGTGACCCGAGACGCGGTCGCGCGCGTGTACGACATGCCGCTCGAAGTCGACGAGGCGATCGTCGATCGGATTCGCGATCGGTTCGCGCGGCGCGGCATGACGATGCCGGACATCAATCGACGGCAGGCGATGGTGCCGCGAGGCGCGGTCGTCCTCGAGAATCCCAACGGCACCGCCCCGGGGCTGTGGATCGAGCGCGGCCGGACGGCGATCGTCCTGCTGCCGGGTCCGCCGCGCGAAATGAAGCCGATGCTGGAAGGCGTCGTTCGCGATCGCCTGGCGCCCCGATCGGGAACCGCGGGTCTCTTTCGTCGCGTGCTCAAGATCACCGGCCGCGCCGAATCGGACGTCGACGCCCAGGCCCAGCCGACCTACGCGAAGTGGACGTCCAATCCCGTTCCCATCAGCACGACCATTCTGGCGGTGCTCGGGCAGATCGAACTGCACTTGACCGCGCAGGCTGCCAGCCCTGACGCTGCCCACGCTGCGTTGGATGCTGCGGTCCTGGAGATGCAGCACGTGCTCGGCCCGTCGGTCTACAGCACCGACGGCCGTTCGCTGGAGGGCGTGGTGGGCGATCTCCTGCGCCAGCACGCGCTGACGATCGCGGTTGCCGAATCGTGCACGGGCGGACTGCTGGCGTCACGACTGACGGACGTGCCCGGCAGTTCGGACTACGTCGAGCGCGGCGTCGTCTGTTACAGCAACCGATCGAAGACCGAGCTGGCGGGTGTGCCGGCGGCCCTGATCGCGGAACACGGAGCCGTGAGCGAGCCGGTCGCGACGGCACTGGCGGAGGGGATTCGGAGCCGGGCCGGAACCAATATCGGGATCGGCATCACGGGCATCGCAGGACCTGGCGGAGGGACGCCAGAGAAACCGGTCGGCACGGTGTCCGTCGCCGTGATCGTCGACGATGAAACGCGCGTGCGGACGTTTCAGTTCATCGGCGGCCGCGACATGGTCAAGTTCCAGGCGGCGCAGGCCGCGCTCAACATGACGCGGCTGGCGGTCATGAAGATCCAGGGGCCGCGCGAGTGGGCCGAGCGCCGGTGAGCCGATGCGGCTCTTCGTCGCGGTCGATCTTCCCGACGAAGCCAGGCAGGCGATCGCCGTCCGTCAGAAACTGTGGACCGGCCCGCTCTCGAAATCCAGGGACGGGCTGAAACTGGTCGAGCCCTCGCGGATGCACCTCACGCTTCTTTTCATCGGAGAGGCTCGAGAGGGGCGCCGTGCCGGCGATCGTCGAGTCGATGAGCGCGCCTGCCAGCATGGCCCCGTTCGACGTGACGTTCGGCGGCGTCGGCGTGTTTCCGCCGCGCGGCGCGCCGCGGGTGCTGTGGATTGGCATAGCGGACGGTGCGGCCCAGCTCGAACGGCTGCAGCACGAGATCGCGGAGAGAGTCCGCGCCGCCGGCATCGCGTTCGACGATCGCCCATTCCATCCCCACCTGACGGTCGGGCGATGGCGCGGCGCCGAGCGCAGGCGGCCCGCCGCGGTTCGGCGCAGCGCGCCGGAACGGCTGCGGCGCGACCTTGCCGCGCTCGACGGATCGGATCGGATCGCGTGCGTCAGCGTCACGCGCGCGACGTTGTACCAGAGCCGGCTGTCTTCGTCGGGACCGGCCTACACGGCGCTGGCGCATGCTACGCTGACGGCGTAGGGATTAGGGCATAGGGCTTAGGGATTAGTAGCGCAGCGGCCTAATCCCTAATCCCCAAGCCCTAATCCCTAACCACTAGACAGATGGCGCTCATCGTCGGCCTTGCCTACCTGATCGGCTCGATCCCGTTTGCCCTGCTGCTGGCGCGGCGATGGCACGTCGCCGACCTGCGCCTGGTCGGCAGCGGCAACCTTGGCGCGGCCAACGTCATGCGCGCCTCGGGGGTGACGGCAGGAATCCTGGTTGCGCTGCTCGACATGACCAAAGGCGCGGCCAGCGTGTGGCTTGCCGAGCGTTTCACCACCAGCACGGTCGCGCCGGCTGCCGCCGGTGTCGCCGCAATCGTGGGCCACATCTATCCGGTGTGGCTGCGATTCCGCGGGGGCAAGGGCGTTGCGACGGCGTGCGGCGTCTTCTCGCTGCTGACGCCGTTGGCGGTGCCGCCGGCGCTCGCCATTTTCATCGCCGTCGCCTGGCTGACGAAGTACATCTCGCTGGGATCGGTCCTCGCGTCACTGGCACTGCCGCCGCTCGCCTATCTCACCGGCAGTCCAGCGCGCGGTGGTCGCCGCCGCCAGCGTGGCGGCGACGCTCATCATCTTCCGTCATCGATCCAATATGACCCGGCTCCGCGCCCGCACCGAGCCGCGAGTGGGAGCGCGAGCGTGAAAAAGATTGCGGTGCTGGGCGCCGGCAGCTGGGGGACGGCGCTGTCCGTGCACCTCGGTCGTCTCGATCACGACGTGTGCCTGTGGGCGCGTGATGGGGCGCTCGTCGACGAAATGCGCGCCAGCCGCGTGAACGACGTGTATCTGCCGGGTGTCATCCTGCCCGAGACCGTCTCGATCACGCCACACGTGGCCGACGCGGTCGCCGGCCGCGATCTGATCGTGTCGGCGATCCCGTCCCACGGGTGCCGGGTCGTGATTCGCGAAGCCGCCAGGCATGCGGCGGCGAGCGCCGTGCTCGTCAGCGCGACAAAGGGCCTCGAGGCCGACACACTCCTGCGGATGTCACAAGTGATCGCGCAGGAAGTGGGACCGGCGCGCCCGGTCGTCGTCCTGTCAGGTCCCAGTTTCGCCGTGGAGGTCGCGCGCCAGCTGCCGACGGCGATTCTGGCCGCGTCGTCCAACGCCGCCGCGACGGAGCTCGTGCAGTCGGAATTCCGCGGTCCCTACTTTCGGCTGTACGGCAGCGACGACGTCGTTGGCGTGGAGATTGGCGGCGCGATGAAGAACATCATCGCGATTGCCGCCGGTGTCGTGGAGGGCCTGGGGCTCGGACACAACGCGCTGTCGGCGCTGATCACGCGCGGCCTGGCCGAGGTGTCACGCCTGGCGTGCGCCGCCGGCGCGCGGCGCGAAACGCTGGCGGGTTTGAGCGGCCTTGGCGATCTCGTCCTGACCTGCACCGGCGACCTCAGCCGGAATCGGCGCGTCGGACTGGAGCTGGCGAAAGGCCGGTCGCTGCAGGACATCCTGGCGGCCACGCGAATGGTCGCCGAGGGCGTGCGCACGACCGGCGCGGCACTCGCCCTGGGCTCTCGTCACGGCGTCGAGCTGCCGATCGCGACGCAGATGGGCGAAGTGCTCGCGGGCCGCGCGGATGTCCGCTCGGCGATCAGCGCGCTCATGCTGCGGCCGCAGCGCGCCGAAGCGGAGACCGCGTGACGGGAACTGACGTGACGGGACTGAATTGCGGTAATCTGGTAATCTGCTGATCGTACCAATCAGCTATCAATTACCCAATTACCCAATCACTCAATTACCAAATCCTCCTGTGAGTTTCTTCCAACGGATCCGTGAGGGGCTGTCGCGCACGACGCAGCAGATCGTCGACCGGTTCGACGAAATCGCGCGCCGCGCCGACGAACCCGAGCGTCGCGCGCGGCCGGTCGATGTCGAGACGGTCGAGGCGCTCGAGGAGCTGCTGATCTCCGCCGACATCGGCGTTGCCGCAACCGAGCGGATCATCGCCGCCATCAGCACCAAATCGCGCGATGGCGCCAGCCTGCGCGACCTGGTCAAGCAGGAGATTCGAGCCGTCTTCGCGGCCGTGGACACGCCGGTCGTCGTGCCGACGCCGCCACGGGTCACGCTGGTCGTCGGCGTCAACGGCACCGGCAAGACGACGACGGTGGGGAAGCTGGCGAACCTGCTCAAGACCGAAGGGCGCCGGCCGCTCATCTGCGCCGCTGATACCTTTCGCGCCGCCGCCGTCGAACAGCTCGAGATCTGGGCGCGGCGCGCCGGTGTCGAGATGGTGCGCGCGCGAGAAGGCGCCGATCCGGCGGCCGTCGTGTTCGACGCCATTTCTTCCGGCGAAAGCGAAAGGCCGCGACCCGATTCTGGTCGACACCGCCGGCCGGCTGCACACGCGCGTGAACCTGATGAACGAGCTCGAGAAAATCCGGCGGATCGCCGCGCGCGAAGTACCGGGCGCCCCCCAGGAGGTGCTCCTCGTGCTCGATGCCACCGTCGGGCAGAACGGCGTCACGCAGGCGCGCGAGTTCATGGGCGTCGCGGGCGTGAATGGCATCGTGCTGACGAAGCTCGACGGAACGGCCAAGGGCGGCGTGGCGGTCGCGATCGCCCACGACCTCAAGATCCCGATCCGCTACGTCGGCGTCGGCGAAGGGATTGACGATCTCGTCCCCTTCTCGGCCGAGGAGTATGTCGACGGCTTGTTCGAAGTGAAGTGGTGAATACCGATCAGCAGTTCATGGACCGCGCGTTTTTTCACGCGGCGCGCGGCCGCGGACGCACCAGCCCGAATCCGCTCGTCGGCGCCGTCGTCGTCACGCCGGCGGGTGTGATTGTCGGTCAGGGCTATCACGAACGCGCCGGGGAACCGCACGCCGAGATTCGCGCGCTGGCGGAAGCGGGGTCGCAGGCCCAGGGCGCCACGCTGTACTGTTCGCTCGAGCCCTGCTGTCATCAGGGACGCACGGGTCCCTGCGTCACCCGGATCGTCGAGGCGGGGGTGACGCGGGTGGTGGCGGCCGCGGAGGATCCGAATCCCCTGGTGAGCGGCAGGGGCATCGCGTTTCTGCACGAGCACGGCGTGACGGTCGACGTCGGACTGGGCGCGCAGCGCGCGGTCGCACTCAATCAGCCATTCTTCACGCTGATGCAGCAGCGGCGTCCCTTCGTCGTGCTGAAGGCCGCGACCAGCCTCGACGGCTACATCGCCGCCGCGCCAGGGCGGCGCACCCTCCTGACATCGGCGCCCGCCAACCGCCACGCACACGTGATGCGCGCCGAAGTGGATGCCATCGGCGTCGGGATTGGAACGATCGTGAGCGACGATCCCCTGCTGACAGCGCGCGGCGCGTTCCGCGAGCGCCCGCTGACGCGTGTCATTTTCGACCGCCGCCTTCGCACTCCGCCGCGCGCGCGTGTCCTCTCGACACGCGACGCCGGGCCTGTCATCATCGTGACCACCGCGCAGGCGGCGGAGCGGGCGGACCTGCGCAAGCCCCTCGAGGATTCAGGTGCGGAGATCGATGTCGCGCAGGAGACGTTCCGGTCGGCGCTGGATCGGCTCGGCGCCCGCGGCGTGGGATCGTTACTGCTCGAAGGCGGGGCCGCGCTGCACGCGGGCGCGTGGGACGAGGGCCTGGTCGATTTCGTCAGGCTGTACGTGACGCCGCAGGTGCTGGGATCCGCGGGCGTGCCGCTGCTGCTCGATCGGGGATTCAGGTCCGCGGAGCTCGGGGAGCGGCGTGTCGAGCAACTGGGTCCCGATGTGCTGATAGAGGGCTATGTTCACAGGTCTCGTTGAAGCGGTTGGCGAGCTGGTCGAGCGCAAGCCGACGAGCGGCGGTTTTCGCCTGCGGATCGCGTCGGCGCTGGCGCCCGAGGTTGCGACGGGCGATAGCCTGGCGGTCAACGGCGTCTGCCTGACCGTCATCCTGGCGGAGAACCTCGAGATTCACGCCGACGTGGGGCCTGAGACGGTGCGGGTGACCACGCTCGGATCGCTGCCTCGCGGCTCCGTGCTGAACCTGGAGCGACCGCTGCGCGCCGACAGCAGGTTCGGTGGACACTTTGTTCAGGGGCACGTCGACGCCGTCGGCTATGTCGAGGATTTTCGCGAGGACGAAGAGTTTCACTGGATGACCGTGAGCTACCCTTCGCACCTGGCGCCGCTGATCGTCCACAAAGGATCGATTGCGGTGGACGGCATCAGCCTCACGATCGCCGGGCTCGGGACCGATCGCTTCGACATTCAGCTGGTGCCGTACACGATGACGCACACGAATCTGAGCCGCGTGCAGATCCGCGATCGCGTGAATCTCGAATGCGACATGATCGGCAAGTACGTGGTCCGCGCCGCGGAACTGGCGGGATTGACGTTGAACGGCGTGCGGCCTGGGGAAGTCACGCACTGATCACGGACGTCGGGGCTAGGGGCTAGGGGCTAGCTACGGGGACTAGGGGACTAGGGGACTACGGTGAAGGGCAAAGGATCGAAGACAAGAAGAGCGGCGCAGTCGCGGGCTCCGCTCGCGTTGGCGAAGGACCAGTCGCCGTTTGCCCGTATCGAGGATGCCGTCGAGGCGATCCGCGAGGGACGGATGGTGATTGTCGTCGACGATCCGGACCGCGAGAACGAAGGCGACCTGACGATCGCCGCCGAGAAGGTGACGCCGGACGCCATCAACTTCATGGCGCGTTACGGCCGCGGACAGATCTGCCTGTCCATGACGGGGGCGCGGCTCGACGAGCTCGATATCCCGCTGGCGGTCCATGCGAACACGACGCCGCTCGGCACCGCCTTCTGCGTGCCGATCGACGCGAAGCATCGCGTCACGACCGGCATTTCCGCGGCCGACCGCGCCGCGACCGTGCTGGCCGCGATCGATCCGGCGACGAAGCCGGCCGATCTCGCCCGGCCGGGTCACATGTCCCCGCTGCGCGCGCGCGACGGCGGTGTCATGGTCCGGGCGGGCCAGACGGAGGCCGCGGTCGATCTCGCGCGGATCGCCGGGCTGTATCCCGCCGGCGTGATCTGCGAAATCATGAACGACGACGGCACGATGGCGCGTGTGCCGCAGCTGCGACGGTTCGCGAAACGGCACGGGCTGCTGATGGTGACGGTTGCCGACCTGATCCGCCACCGGACGCGCACCGAATCGCTCGTGCGCCGCGCGGCGTCCGCGAAACTGCCCACGACCTACGGCGAGTTTCACGTGCACGTCTTCGACACCCAGGTGGACAACCAGACGCACGTCGCGCTCGTCTGCGGCGACATCTCGAGCGGCAAGGACGTGCTGGTCAGGGTCCACTCGTCGTGTCTCACGGGCGACGTGCTCCACTCCATCCGCTGCGACTGCGGCGCGCAGCTCGACGTGGCGTTGCAGCGGATCGCCAGGGAAGGGCGCGGCGTGCTCCTGTATCTCAATCAGGAAGGCCGCGGTATCGGCATCGCGAACAAGATTCGCGCCTACGAGCTGCAGGACGAGGGCTTCGACACGGTCGAGGCGAACGAAAGGCTCGGATTCAAGGCGGATCAGCGCGATTACGGAATGGGCGTGCAGATCCTGCGGGAGCTCGGCATCCGCTCGATGCGGCTCTTGAGCAATAATCCTCGTAAGCTGGTCGGCATCGAAGGGTACGGCTTGTCGGTCACCGAATGGCTGCCGCTCGAGATTCCGGCGTCGGACTCGACGCGCCGATATCTCAAGACGAAGAAAGAAAAGCTGGGCCACAAGCTGTCCAGCGTCTAGCTAACGAGGATCCGTTCCGACGATGAGTATCAAGGGTCAGCTCAATGCCAGTCGCGATTTCCTGATGGCGGGGATGCGGGCCGCGGCGCGCGGTTCGACACCCAACCAGCAGGCCGAGAGGCTCATGCGCGCCTGCCTCGATCTCGTCGAGCATCTCGCGCGGCAGTCGGAAAACGTGACGACGTCGGAGGTCGAAACGACCCTCGGCGTGATGACACGCGCCGCCGCCGAGCTGGAGCAGGACGAAGCGGCCAGCGCGGTGCTGGCGGCGGTGCGCAACGCGATCGGCCGCATGCAGACGCTTCGGACCGAGATCGCCCAGTCCAAGTAAGCCGCCCCGCGGCGCGAATGCCGCCGTTCGGATGCGGCGGCGCGCCAGGCGACCGCCTCGTCGTTGACAGTCCGCTGGCTCGTCCGCTACGATAAGGGTTTGCGGTAGAGTGGGTTAGCGGTCATGTTCGAGTCCCTCAGCACACGACTCCAGGACGTTTTCAAAGGCCTTCGCGGAGAGTCGCGGCTGACGCCCGAGAACATCGAGGCGGCTCTCCGCGAAATCCGGCTGGCGCTGCTCGAAGCCGACGTCAATTTCAAAGTCGTCAAAGCGTTCATCGATCGCGTCCGGGACCGGGCGATGGACGCGGCGGCAGACAGCAGCGTCGTGAGAGGTCTGGCGCCGTCCCAGGAGGTGGTCCGGATCGTCCGGGACGAGATGGTGGCGCTCTTCGGCAATGCCGAAGGGGGACTCCAGCCGTCGAGCAAGCGGCCGCGGGTGATCCTGCTGCTCGGCCTGCAGGGCGCCGGGAAGACGACCACCGCCGCGAAGCTCGGAAAGTGGCTCGCGAAGCAGGGACGCCATCCGCTGCTGGTGTCGACCGACGTGAAGCGGCCGGCGGCGATTCAGCAGCTGAACGTCGTCGCGCAGAAAGCGTCGCTGCGCGTGCACGATCCGGCGGCGCTGATGGATCCGGTGGCGCGCGCGAAAGGTGCGGTGGCCGAAGCCGGCACGCTCGGCTTCGACACGGTGATTGTCGACACCGCCGGACGTCTGCACATCGACGACGAGCTGATGACGGAACTGGTCGCGATCAAGAGCGCGACCGATCCATCGGACCTGCTGTTCGTCGCCGACGCGATGACCGGGCAGGACGCCATCAAGAGCGCCGGCGAGTTCAACGCCCGCGTCGGGGTGACCGGCGTGGTGATGACGAAGCTCGATGGCGATGCGCGCGGCGGCGCGGCGCTGTCGGTCGTGTCGGTGGTCGGCGTCCCGATTGCGTTTGCCGGCAGCGGCGAACGACTCGAGGATCTCGAGCCGTTCCATCCCGAGCGCGTGGTCTCGCGGGTGCTGGGCATGGGCGACGTGCTGTCGCTCATCGAACGCGCCGAGGCGGCGATCGACGTCGAGGACGCGGAGAAGCTCGAGCAGAAGCTGCGGGCGAACGAGTTCACGCTCGAGGATTTTCGCGACCAGCTGCGGACGATCAAGAAGATGGGGCCGCTCGAGCAGATCGTCGGGATGCTGCCCGGGATGGGCAACCTCAAGGCGCTGACGGAGAACAAGCCGGACGACAAGCAGCTGGCGCGGATCGAGGCGATGATCAGCTCGATGACGCCCGACGAGCGGCGCAAGCAGCACATCATCAACGGCAGCCGGCGGAAGCGGATCGCGAAGGGCAGTGGGACGTCGGTCGAAGAAGTGAATCGTCTGCTGAAGCAGTTCGTGCAGATGCAGAAGATGTTGAAGTCGCTCGGTGGATTGGCCGGAATGGGCGGCGGCGGCAAGAAAGCGCGCCGCCAGGCCATGCAGATGCTGCGCAACCGTCGGTAGACGGTGCTCGAATGGCAGGCCTGAAGGCCTGCGCTACGAGTGCGGAACGTTCGGCGTCGCCAAACTCGTAGCGCAGCCCTTTAGCGGCTGCCAGCACAGCGAAACAGACGATCGGGACGAGCCCCGGACGTCATACAGGAGAGTCAGATGGTCGCCATTCGTTTGCGTCGCGCCGGTTCCAAGAAACGCCCCTTCTTTCGCGTCGTCGTCACCGATTCGCGCGCCGCGCGCGACAGCTCGTTCGTCGAAATCCTCGGACACTACAACCCGCGCACCAAGCCGGCCGTCGTGCAGGTCGACAAGGAGCGCGTCGATTTCTGGATCAAGAAGGGCGCCCAGCCGTCGGACTCGGTCCGCACGCTGATCGCGCGCCATCTGACGCCCGCTCCGGCCGCGCCGGTGGCGGCCGCCGAGGCGAAGTGAGCGCCGAGACCGGGGTCCGCGCGGTGGTCGAAGTGATGGCGCGGGCGCTGACCGATCGTCCCGACGCGGTTCGTGTGACCGAGTCGCAGCACAAGCACATGACGGTCATCGAGTTGTCGGTGGCGCCCGACGATCTGGGCAAGGTCATCGGGCGGCAGGGGCGGACGGCCGCCGCGCTGCGCACGCTGGCGTCGACCGCCGGCGAGCGCGAAGGCAAGACCGTCACGTTGGAGATTCGAGAGAGTCGGTGAATTGGTCCGAACTGGCCGTGGTGGGCCGGATCGCCCGCGCGCACGGCATTCGTGGCCAGGTGATCGTGAATCTCGAAACCGATTTCCCGGAAGCGCGGTTTCAACCCGGCGGCGAGCTGTTCATCGAACGTAACGGTGTCGTGGAGACCCTCCGGCTGTCGTCCGTTCGATTTCAGCAGGGGCGGCCGGTGATTGCGATCGATGGCGTCGACACGATGAACGCGGCCGAGGCGCTGGCGGGACGTGAGCTGCGGGTTCCGCTCGAGTGGCTCGCACCGCTGCCGGCGGGGACGTTCTACCGGCACGACCTGATCGGCTGTCGCGTCGAGACGGCGTCGGGTGAGACCGTCGGCGTGGTGGAGGATGTCGAGGGCACGGTCGAGGGAAGCCGGCTGGTGGTGCAGGGCGATCGCGGCGAGATTCTGATTCCGCTGGTCGCGGAGATTTGCACGGCGGTCGACCCGGCGGCCAAACGGATCGTGGTCGCGCCGCCGGACGGTTTACTGGAGCTGAACCGGGAACGAGCACGCAGCGGCCGCTAAGACCGCAAGCCCATGCCTACTTTCGACATCGTCACGATCTTTCCGGCGATGATCGAGCAGTCGTTGGCTGCCGGGATCATCGGTCGCGCGGTGGCCAGTCGTCTCATCGACGTGAAGATCCGCGACTTGCGCGACTTCACGACCGACCGCCATCGGGTCGTCGACGATGTGCCGTATGGCGGCGGACCGGGGATGGTGTTGAAGCCGGACCCGATCTTCCGGGCGCTCGACGCGATCGAAGCCGAGCGCGGCCGGCCGCTCGCGGTCGTGCTGACGTCGCCGCAGGGGCGGCGGTTCACGCAGGCCGAAGCGCAGCGCTTGTGCGAGCTGCCGCACCTGGTGCTGCTGTGCGGGCGATACGAGGGCTTCGACGACCGCGTGCGGGAGCGGGTGACCGAGGAGCTCTCGATCGGCGATTACGTGCTCACCGGCGGCGAGTTGCCGGCGCTGGTCGTTGTCGACACCGTGGCGCGGCTGGTGCCGGGCGTGGTGGGAGATGAACAGTCGGTGGCGGACGACTCGTTCAGCCGCGGGCTGCTCGACTTTCCGCAGTTCACGCGGCCGCCGGCGATTGGCGACCTGCGGGTGCCCGACGTGCTGTTGTCGGGCAACCACGCGGAAATCCGGCGCTGGCGGAAGCGGGCGGCGCTGGAACGGACGCTCGAACGGCGGCCGGATCTATTGACCGGCGCGAGTTTGGACGAAGAAGAACAAGAGATTTTGAAGGAGCTTCGACATGAGCGCGATTGAGCTGGTGGAAAAGTCGCAGTTGGCCGAGCGGCCGGCGATGAAAGCGGGCGATACCGTGCGCGTGCACGTCAAGGTTCGCGAAGGCGACAAGGAACGCATTCAGGTATTCGAAGGCGTCGTCATCGGGCTGCATCGCGGCGGCACCCGCGCGTCCTTCACGGTGCGCAAGGTGTCGTTCGGGCAGGGGGTCGAACGGATCTTCCCGCTGCATTCGCCGACGATTCAGAAGGTGGAAGTGATGCGTTCGGCGCGCGTCCGCCGCGCGAAGCTCTACTACCTGCGCGATCTGAAGGGCAAGGCCGCGCGCATGAAGGACACTGTTAAAAGTTAAAAGTTAAAAGTCAAAAGTTAAAACCAGAAATGCCAGTCTTCCTGGAGTCAAAACCAGAAACGCCAGTCTTCCTGGTTTTGACTTTTACCTTTTAAGTTTTAACTTTAGAAGCATGACCCGGGTTCCTGCGATGCGCACGCTCGAGAACGCGTTGCGCCGCGTCGGGTTCGTGCACGTCGCGGGAGTCGACGAAGTGGGGCGGGGCTGTCTGGCCGGTCCGGTTGTCGCGGCCGCCGTCGTGCTGCATCCAGACAAGCACATCCCCGGGGTCTGCGATTCGAAGGCCGTGCCGGCGCCCGAGCGCGAGCGGCTTTACGAACGGATTCTCAAGCATGCCGTGGCCTGGGCGGTCGCCGCGGCCGACCCGGCGGAAATCGATCGCATCAACATTCATCAGGCGTCGCTGCGCGCCATGCAGCGCGCCATTCTGGCGTTGTCGCCGCTGCCCGACATCGTGCTCGTCGACGCATTCCGCGTACCGGAGCTGCCGATGGCGCAGCGCGGCGTCCCGCACGGCGACCGCCGCTGCTCGGCGATTGCCGCCGCGTCGATCGTCGCCAAAGTGACGCGCGATCGCCAGATGCTGGAACTGCACGGCCGCGACCCGCGCTACGGCTTCGATCGCCACAAAGGATATGCGACCGCCGATCATCTCGACGCCGTTGCACGCTTTGGCTACTCGGAAGTGCATCGCCGCTCGTTCCGCCCTCCATCCCTCTTTGATACGATGGACTAAGTGCCGATCGATCGCGCTCTGACGCTGCGCAACGCCGAAAAGCTGATCCGGCAGGGAAAGCTCGATGCCGGCATCGCGGAATACGTGCGCATTGTCGAAGACTCGCCCGGCGACTGGAACGCCAAGAACACGCTCGGCGATCTGTACGCGCGCGCCGGCCAGACCGAGAAGGCGATCGAGCAGTTCACCGAGATCGCCGACAACCTGAGCGAGGAGGGCTCGAGCGCCAAGGCGGGCGCGATCTTCAAGAAGATCCTCAAGCTCAAGCCCGATCACGAGCGGGCGCTGCTGCAGGTCGCCGAGATTCTGGCCAATCAGAAGCTCTACGCCGACGCGCGGACGCACCTCAATACGCTGATCGAGCTTCGCAAGGGGAAAGGCGACACGCGCGGCGCCCTCCATGCCAAGGTGCGCCTCGGATCGCTCGACCCGGAAGACTACGACGCGCGTCTCGAAGCGGCCCGTGCCCGCGTCGAAATGGGCGACAAGGCCGGCGCTCTGCGCGATCTCAAGGAAATCGCCGCGGAGCTCGCCGCCGACAAAGGACGCCAGGCCCAGGCCATCGACGTCCTTCGCGAAGCCGCCACTCTCAACCCGGACGACGACGAGGTCAAGGAACAGCTGTTCGACATCTACCTCGCCGGCGGCGAACTGCCGCGCGCGCGCGAGCACGCGACGACGGTCGATCAGTTCCGAAGCGTGGCCGCGGCGTTCGAAGCGCAGGGAAACACGGAAGAAGCGCTCGAAACCCTTCGGAGCGCGGTGGCGCTGAACGACGGCGACACCGAGCTGAAGGCGGAGCTGGCGCGCGCGTTCGTCGCGAAGGGCGACCTGGAGACCGCCGCACAGTACCTGACGGTCGAGACCGCGGGCGACGATCCGGACCTGTTGCTGACGGTCGCCGACATGAGGCTGCGCGGGGACGCGGAGTCGGTTGACGAAGGGCTGTCGATTGCGCGGCGGCTGATCGAACAGGATCGAACGCGGCGCGATCGCGTCGCTCAGCTCGGCTGGACGATTGCGGAACACGCCCCCGAGGCCGGCTTCAAAGCCGTCGAACTCGCCGCGGATACCGCGGTCGGCGAGAACGACTGGGGCGCGGCCGCCGCCGCGCTCCAGGAATTCGTGACGCGCGTGCCCAACCACATTCCCGCGTTGATGCGCCTCGTCGAAATCTGCGTCGACGGCGGGCTCGAAGCGACGATGTACAGCGCCCAGTCGCAGTTGGCCGATGCCTATATCGCCGCCGGCGCCGCGACCGAGGCCTTGTTCATCGCCGAGGACCTCGTGGCGCGCGAGCCTTGGGACAACTCGAACATCGAGCGGTTCCGGCGTGCGCTCGAACTGAGCGGCGAGCCCGACCCCGACGCGTTGATCGCCAGCCGGTTGAGCGGCGAGTCGCCGTTCACCAGCACCGACCTCCTGCTCGCCGGCGATTCGCAGCTGTTCGAGCCGCCCGTCGACGCGAAGACAGATGAGGAGCCGGTCCTGGAAGTGAACGTCGAGGAGCCCGTCGTCGAAGAGCCCGTCGTCGAAGAGCCGCCCGTCAAGAAGCCACCCAAGGCCCAACCGAAGCGCCACCCGCTCGAGGCCCACCAGTTCCAGCTGAGCGCGAACGCCATCGATCTCGACAGCATCCTCGGCGATCTGGATTCGCCGGCGGCGTCGCCGGCCGCACACGCCGAGACCGAACACGAGAGCGAAGTGGAACTGGATCTGAGCCTGATGCTCGAGGACAGCGCGACACCACCGCCGCCGAAGAAGCGTGGAACGGGAGGGTAGTTGGCCCGCCGTCTTCTCTACGTAGCGTTCTTCCTCGAGGTCGGTCTGCTGCTCGTCGTCCTGCCGTGGTCGGGCTTCTGGGAGAGGAATTACTTCGCCATGACCTGGCCGGCGCTGCGCGATCTGCTGACGAACAATTTCGTCAGAGGCGCCGTCACGGGCCTCGGTCTCGTCAATCTCTACGCCGGTTTTGCCGACCTCGCGATCGTATTCGCCGGCCGCCCCGCACTTCCGCCCGCACGCCCGGAGTTCGCCGACGGCCGCAAGAGACGATCTCTCGATCCGCGATCAGGGCACGCCGCAGTGATCCAGTGCCTCGTGACGGATCGACGGCGGCTCGCGGGAGCTGGCGCGTCGTTCGATCACGCTCGTCGCCTCCTGCTGGCCCAGCTCGAGAACGCCGTTCAATGCGGCGTCGATTTCATTCAGGTGCGAGAGCGCGATCTCGAGGCCGGCCAACTCGCCGGGCTCGTCGAGGCCGCCCTGGCAGTTGCCCGCGGCACGACGTCGCGAATCGTCGTCAACGATCGGCTTGGACGTGGCGCTGGGGTGCGGCGCAGACGGTGTCCATCTGCGCGCTGACTCGATCCTTCCAGCCGACGCGCGCCGCATCGTTCCCACCGGGTTTCTGATTGGACGCTCCGTGCACACACCCGGCGAGGCGTCGGCGGCCGAAGGCTGCGACTATCTGATTGCCGGCACGGTGTTTCCGTCGCGATCGAAAGCGGCCGGTGCTGCGGTGCTGGGCATCGAAGGCTTGCGAGCGATTGTTCGAGAGTCGCGAGCGCCCGTTCTGGCGATTGGCGGCGTCACCGCCGACCGGTTCGACGACGTGGCCGCGGCTGGCGCTGCGGGCGTGGCGGGCATCGGGCTGTTCCTCCCGATTGACAGCCTCAGACCGGCTCCCTAACATAGTCGACGGCCTATCGCGGTCATGTCTGCAGATCGAACGCCCGGCGACTTCGGCAGCAGACTGCGTGAAGCGCGGGAACGGCGCGGTATTACGCTGCGTCAAATCGCCAACGCGACGAAGATTTCAGTCGGCGTGCTCGAAGCACTCGAGCGCAACGACATCTCGCGCCTGCCCGGCGGCATTTTCGGCCGCGCGTTCGTGCGATCGTACGCCGTCGAAGTCGGCCTCGATCCCGAAACGACCATCCGGGACTTCATGACCACCTTTCCGAACGACTCGGTGACCGCCGGCCACCCGACCTCGGAACGAAACGACGACTTCGAGCTGCTCGAGAGCGATCGCCGGCGGGCGGGCACGTATCTCTCGCTGGTCGCCATCAGCATTCCCATCGCGGGCGCGATGCTGTGGGTGGGCACCGGCCGCGGCGTGCGGGAGGCGCCTCCGCCTGCGCTCGTGACGGCGAGGCCGGCACCGGCGCAACGCGCCATCGAACCAGGTTCGCTGCCAGTGCCATCGACGCCCACGGTCGTCCCGACCACCGCTCTGCCGGCCGACACGCCCGCGCCAGCTGCCCCGGCATCGGCTCCCGAGCGTGACGAGCTGACTGTTGCCTTGACGGTGAAGCAGCCCTGCTGGGTGACGGCGACGATTGATGGGCGAAAAATGCTCGACCGTCTGCTGCAGGCCGGCGAGCAGCAGAAAATTGTGGTGCGACGCGAGATGGTCCTGACCGTCGGCGACGCGTCCGCCATCTCGATGACGCTGAATGGCGCCGCCGCCAGACCGCTCGGCAAGGCCGGCGAAGTCGTCACGACACACGTCACCCCGAACAACTTCCGGGATTACCTCGTCCGGTGATCGGCCCGACTCCGCTCCTCGATCAATTCAAGCGCGGCGAGGTCGAGCGCGAGGTGCGCCTCGAGGCGGCGCAGGGCGCGCTGATGACGCGCGCCTACGAACAGATCGCCATCCTCGCGCTGCTCGTCGAGGATCCCGACCGGGAGATCCGCGACGCCGCGGAAGAGACGTTGAGCCGTATTCCGCGCGAGACCGTCGCAGCATTCCTCGGGCGCTCGGACACGCCGCTCGATCTGCGCGAGTTCTTCGGCGACCGGGGGATCTTTCCCGACGAGATCGCGCCGGTGGTCGTCGATGCCGAAGCAGCCGCTCGTCGCCCCGACGGTGCAGGAAGACTTCGGCGACGAGGACGAGGATCGCGAGACCGCCACTCAGAAGCTGGCGAAGATGGGTTTTTCGGACCGTCTGAAGGCGGCCGTCCGCGGCTCGAGGGAAATGCGGGCCCTCCTGATCCGCGACCCGAACAAGATGATCGCCGCCGCTGTGCTGAGCAGTCCGAAGTTGAGCGAGCCCGAGGTCGAAGCGTTCGCGCGAATGGCAAGCATCTCCGACGAGATCCTCCGCATCATCGGCAGCAACCGTGCGTGGACGAAGAACTACAACGTGATCCTCGGCCTCACCAAGAATCCGAAGACGCCGCTGGCGTTGACCCTGAACTTCATGCCGCGCCTGAGCAGCCGCGACCTGCAGATGCTGTCGGTCGATCGGAACGTGCCCGAACCCCTGCGCGTGGCCGCCCGCAAGCGGGTCGTCGCAAATACTCGGGGTTGATCTACCCCGTGTACTCCGTCTCCTCCGGAACGTCCGTCGGACTCTCGAACTCCAGGCGATAGCCGTCAGGATCGTGCACGGTGGTCACCCACAAGCCATTGCCGACGAACGGGCGAGCCGCGGAAATCCCGCGCGACGTGACCTCGTGGTAGATCGCGATCGCGTCGGCGCACATGAAACAGACCGACACGCCCTGACCGAGCGGTCCCGCCGGCGCTCCCGCTGGGCGTCCATCGCGCCAGTACTCCTGGAGCATGACCGCAGCTTCGCCGAGTTGGAGCCAGCACCAGCGGACGCGTCCCTCGGGCGCCCACCGCATGGTCATCGCGAACCCGAGGCCGTCGACGTAGAAGCGCAGGGACGCCTCGATGTCGGTCACGTTGAAGAACGGGACCGCTTGCTGGACGTTCGGCGCGGCCGCGTAGACCCATGCCTGCTTGCCTGACGCCAGCTTCGTCGAGATCCGCTTGTAACCCGCGGGTTCGTAGCGGTCGGCGCTGGCGAGCTCGCCTTCGGACAGCTCGAACACCGTGCCGCTCACCCGACTCTCGGTCTTCCCATTGAAGCGAACGATGGCGTGATGCGCCGTGCCGCTGGTTGCGACGAACTCGGGATCTTCGATCTTCAGTAGCGATTGCTCGAATCCGACGAGCTGGTCCGGCTGTCCGTCGAGCAGCCGGCCGAACGTCGACAGCTGAACGGCTTCCTGCTGCAGCGTGCCGTAGGAGAAGAGAAGAGGCATGGTGAAGAAAGCGTCTAGTCGCTCGCCCCGTGCTCTCGAAGGTACGCGGCGATCGCGAGCTGTTTGGGTTTCCCGCTGTGAAGAGCCCAGCCCAGCGGAGTGCCGTGCCAGACAGTGTCTTTGATGTCGAGCCGCGCGCCTCGCTCGACCAGCAGGCGGACGACATCGTCGTGACCCGCGAACGCGGCCTGATGGAGCGGCGTCGAGTGACCGTGATTGCCGTCGGGATTGTAACGGTTCGGGTCTTGTCCGGCATCGAGCAGCAGCCGCACGATCTCGACGTGCCCGAGTTGCGCGGCGAGCGCGATCGCCCGATGGCGGTCCAGCGCATCCGCTTGAGGAAGAAGGCGGGCCGCATCGGCGAGGCGTCCCAATCCGGCCGCAGCCGCCACCGTCGAAACCCGCGCGCCGCGGCGAACCAGCGCTTCGGCGGTATCGAGATAGCCAAAGGCCATCGCCGTCATCAGCGGCGATTTCCATTGTTCGGAGCCGAGGCCTTCGATCGCCGCTCCAGAATCGAGCAGGAGTTCCGCCAGCCGGGGCTGCAGACCGGCAATCGCCGGATGCGCGCTCGACACCAGCATGCTCATCGTCGCGTATTGCCCGCCGTACATCCCGGCCGTGGCATCGACCTCGGCGCCAGCCTCGAGCAAGGTCCGCGCGATGTCGACGGCGTTCGCCGGCGTCTTCTGCCGGTGGCCCTCGACGCCGTTGGCGGCGACGTAGTGAAGCAAGGTCGCGCCATGCACGGGCGGATCGTGAGGCGTTCTGCGCGTCGATCGCGCCCGAATCAGCTCCGGGTGGTCACGCAGGAGCGTTCGAAGAGTGGCGAGGCTCGCCGTTGACGACGGCCTCGACCGCCGACTCGAACCAGAAGACCGGGCCATCGACGCTGACGGCGTCGACGTATTCTTTGAGAGCCGTCCAGTCCGCAAACGTATACCAGCGCGCGAGCGCGAGCCGCGCGTCGTCGTGATCGAAGGACGCCTGCTGAATGTCGGCGCTGGACATGAATTTCGGCCGCCACGTGATCGTCTCGTCCAGGAAGCGCGGGTGGTTCTCGTGGATGATCCGAATCGCGTCGGCGTCGCCGGTGCGATGTCCCTCGACCAGCTCGCGCGCCTGCCGTTCGTAGTCCTCGAGTGGCGCGCGAAACGGCAGCGGTTTCATCAGGCCTCAGACGACGCCCTGGAAATGCGCACGAACTGACTTCAATGGCTGGATCGGAAACATGCGAAGCGTGTCCGCCATCTCGATGACATCGCCGCCCGCGTAGTAGAGCATCAATCCCGCAAACGATTGTTGCAGGGAGTCGGTTGCCGCGCTGTGCTGCGCGCGCAGGGCTTCTTCCGGCACGTGCTGGACCTCGATCGGCTTGCCGACGACCTGTTCCGCCACCCGCACGGCCTCGAGTGGACTCAAGGCCTCCGGACCGCCCAGCTTGATGGCTCGCGTTTCGGCGCGAGGCGGGATCCAGCGCAGCGACCGCGAACCTCGCGACGTCCTGGAACGAAATACAGCTGATTTTGTGGTTCCGCTGCCGTAAATCTGTGCCTTCGCGTTCTCTCGGGTCGAAACCCAGCGCGGGGCTCAACCACACTTCCGTGAAAAACGTCGGCTGCAGGATCGTGTACGACATCCCGCTTCGCTGCACCCGGTCCTTCGACCGCCCGCTTTGCGCGCTGCAGCGGGAAGTCGATGTTGACGTTCGGAAACGAGATCAGGACGAAGTGCTTGACGCCCGCGGCCTCGGCGGCGTCGACGAGGTTCAGTTGTCCCTCCTGGTCGACGCTCTCGATGGAATCACCCTCCTGGCGCGACAGGGTCGACGACGCAGTCGAGATGACCGCACGCACGCCGCGGCATGCAGCGTCCAGTGAGCGCCTGTCCTTCAGGTCCCCGATGACGACGTCGGCCTTGAGAGCCTTCAGCTGCGCCACTTTGTCCGGATTCGACGTGCTCCGGACGAGCGCCCTGACGGGCTCTCCTTTCTCGGCAAGCACTCGACAGATCTCGCTGCCCAGGATTCCGGTCGCTCCAACTATCAGATTCATGGCGCCCTCCTCGGGGGAGGTTCTATCACGAGCGATGGCTGCCTGTCGCCGCGCATCAGAGCTTCCTCTTGCTTTTGCCTTTTGCCTTTCTACTTTTCCCTTTTTGACCCCGACTCCAGTCCGACCGCATCTGCGCCAGGCCTTCCATGTAGACCGTGGCGCGCTCGCGTTCCTCTTCGCTGTGCATGGACTTGAGCAGATCGAGCGCCCGTGCGAGATCCTCTTGGATCGTCTGACGCGTCGTCTTGAAGTACAGACGGCGGATCTCGGCCAGCTTGTCATCCGCCGAGAGCATGGGTAGCTTCACCGGTGCCGCCTCAGGGCCCGCTTGAACTGTTCGAGCGGCCGCGTGTTCAGCACCTGCGCCGGTTCCAGCCACGCGCGCCGCGCGACGATGACGCCCCACCGCAGCCGCGCGAACGCATCCCTGGAATGGGCGTCGCTCGAAATCACCAACGGCACGCCCCGGTCGCGCGCCAGCTTGGCGTGTACGTCGTTGACGTCCAGGCGATTCACCTGACAATTGATCTCGATCGCCACCCCGTGCCGGGCCGCCGCGTCGACGATCGCTTCCATGTCGACCGGATAGGGCGGCCGCTTCAGGAGCTTTCTGCCCGTGGGGTGGCCCAGGATATCGACGTGGGGGTTGGCAGGGCCTTCAGGATCCGGTCGGTCATCTCGGCGCGGTCCTGATTGAACCCGGAATGCACCGAGGCGACGACGATGTCGAGCGCCGCCAGGCAGTCGTCCGCCAGATCCATCGACCCGTCGGATCGGATATCGCATTCGATCCCGGCGAGGAGCCGTATCCCGATCCCCTCGGCGTCGAGAGCGCGGACGCGGGCGGCGTGGGCCAGCGCCCGTCGCTCGTCGAGACCATTGGCCATGGCCAGCGACTGACTGTGGTCGGTGATCGCGATGTACTCGAGGCCGGCGTCGCGCGCCGCGGCCGCCATCGCGCGCAGCTCGTCCTTCCCGTCGCTTTCGGTGGTGTGCGTGTGCAGATCGCCGCGCAGATCCCCCCGATCGATGAGATGCGGCAGGGTGTTCGACTCGGCCGCCTCGATCTCGCCGCGAAGCTCGCGCAGCTCGGGAGCGACCCACTCGAGACCGAGCGCCGCGTAAATGTCTTCCTCGCGCTCGCCGGCAACCTTCGTATCGTCCGCGATCCGGAACACTCCGTATTCGTTGAGTTTGAACCCGAGGCCGATCGCCCGATCGCGAAGCGCGATGTTGTGCGGCTTGGACCCGGTGAAATACTGCAGCGCGGCGCCGCGACTGTCGGCGGCGACCAGACGCAAATCTGCCTGGAAGCCGCCGCGAATCAGGATGCTCGACTTGGTGTCGCCATGCCCGAGCACGCGCTCGACTTCCGGATAGGCCACGAATTCGTCCATCAGCGACGCCGGCGCCCCCGACGCCAGCAGATCCAGATCCCCGCACGTGTCGCAGCCGCGGCGCAGGCTGCCGACCGCCTCGATGACGGCTTCGGGCGCGCGAGCGTGCAGAAATGAGACGAGCGCAGCCGCCGCGTCGTGCGAGTCCGGCAGCAGGTGGCGTCCCTCGAACCGCTTCCGCTCGTCGAGCGCCTTCAGGATCAGCGCTTCTTTCTTCGATCCCATCCCGCGGAGCGATCGGATGCGGCCGTCGGCGCACGCGCGTTCGAGGTCGTCGAGCGTACGGATGCCCAGTTCGCGATACAAGGTCGCCACCGTCTTGGGCCCGACACCCTGCAGATGGAGCAGGTCGAGAATCGTCGGCGGGAATTCGGCGACGAGCTCGCGGTGGTACGCGGTGTCGCCGGTCTGCGCGATTTCGACGATCCGCGCCGCGAGGTCCTTGCCGATGCCGGGAATTTCCCGCAGGCCGGTTTCGTCCAGGCGGGCGAGATCGTGTGGGTGATTGGACGCGATGTCCGCGCCATTCCGGTAGGCGCGGATCTTGAACGGGTTGTCGTCCTTGATCTCCAGGAGGTCGGCGGTTTCCCGGAGGATGCGCGCAATCGCCTGGTTATCCAAGCCGCAAACCTTCAGCCTCGACCCGGAAGTCCAGAAGACGCGCGCCGCCGGCGGCGAGCGCTTCGGCGATCGCCGCTCGCGCCGCCGGGGGGCCGTAGCAGAACAGACAGCCGCCTCCCCCGGCGCCGCAGACTTTCGCTCCGGTGGCGCCGGCCGCGGTGGCGCGAGCGATGAGATCCTCGATGGCGTGGTGGTGACGCCGGGCGCCAGCCGCTTCCGGTTGTCCCATTCGATGGCAATCTGCCTGCCGACTTCGTCCCAGTCGCCGCGCTGCAGCGCGCCGCGCATCGCCACCGCGGTGTCGCGGATCCGCTCGAAGCAATCGAAGATGTGCCGGTCGCCGTCGATGTGGCGCTGGGTGATCTCCCAGTTGTTGGTGCCCGAGTGTCGTGGCGCGCCGGTGTAGGCGAGCACGATGCGGCGCTCGAGCTCGATCGCGTCGACGTCAATTCCGACGCGCTTGATCCCTTCCACCCGGAGCTCGATCGCCGCGACGCCGCCGTACAGCGCCGGCCGATAGTCCTGGACGCCGGTCGGCACGCGGATCGCCTGGCACTCCACGTTCATCGCGACCTGCAGAAGCGCATCGGCGTCGCCGGAGTGACCCTGCCACCGCGCCAGCGCGCCACACACCGCGATCGTCAGCGCCGACGAGCCGGCGATGCCGGCGCCCGCCGGTGATTCGCCGCGCGTGGTGAGGGTGGCGTTCTCGAGGCCGTAGTGGCGGGCCAGCAGCGCCAGCAGCGACAGCTCGCCGCCGCCATCCAGCGCGGCCGAGCGCTCGGCGATTACGATGCGATCGGTGTCGATCGATCGGATCTCGACCCGGCCGTCCGTTCGCGATTCCAGCTGCGCGTGCGCGCGCAAGCTGATCGCCGCGTTCACCGTCGTCGCGCCGTCGTGGAAGAGATAGAGGGGCCAGATGTCAATGGTGCCGCCCGCCAGATCGATGCGGGTCGGCGCAGACGAAACGATTCGCACTGAGGGATTATACGAATCCCGAATCCTGAATCCCTAATCGCGAGTGCCGACGCGCGGAATCCGCGAGCACGCGCTCGAGGGACGCGACGACGTCGCCTTCGGCCTGACCCCAGGCGCGGTAGATCGGCAGGCAGCGCTCGAGCGCCGCACGTCCCTCGGCGGTCATTCGCTCCAGCACCTGCGCACGGCCCACCTCGCATGCCGCCTCGGCTCGCTTGGGGTCGTCCGGATACCGCCGTTCGAACCACTCCACGGCGGCACGTCCAAGAGAGGCAGCCTCCTCGGGTCGCCCGATCCCGTTCAACATGCGTGCGAGGAGCACACGGGAGAAAGCCAGCGGGTACTCGGCATCGGGATCCTTCATGCGTTCGAGGGCGGAGACGGCGCCGGCGGCCTGGCCAAGGGCCTCGTGTTGCCGGCCCAGGCGGAACAGGATCCAGGCGCGCTGTGCGCGAATCCCCTCGAGGCCCGGGTCTTCGGACGTGTTCGGGTTCCTGCGCGTCGCGACGGCCCGATCCATCCAGGGCAGGGCCTCGTCGTAGCGGCCTTGCAGGGCCAGAATACGGCCGACGTTGCGCGCGAGGTTCCTGACACGCCAATGGTCGTGGCCAAGCAGCGCGACATGCTGATCGAACGCCTCACGGAAGGCACGTTCGGCGTCGGCAAGCCGGCCGAGCGATGTCAGCGTGACCGCAAGGTTGTTCGTGAGATTCGCCACCGTCATGGTGTCTGGCCCAAGCACCTGCCGGCCCACCGCGATGGCCTCCCGCTGCATGGCTTCCGCCTCTGCATGCGCGTTCATGTCGCCAAGCAGAGTGGCGTAGTCGTTCATCAGGGTGACGGCCCTTGGATGGTGGCGCTCGCTGGGATTCTGGAAGACGGCCAACGCCTCCTGGTACAGCGCCCGAGCCCGTTCGCGGTCGCCGCGTTTCCAGTGGTACTCGGCAAGCGCTCCGAGCGTGAGGG
This sequence comes from uncultured Acidobacteriota bacterium, assembly GCA_963792175.1. GTDB lineage: Bacteria > Acidobacteriota > Vicinamibacteria > Vicinamibacterales > CAVVIG01 > CAWBVG01. Next base: position 141,288 of record CAWBVG010000042.1, on the reverse strand, counting down.
CCAGATCCGGGTCGTTCGGTGCCAGCACGCGCCGTCGAATCTCGAGGGCATGCGAGAGCAGAGCCCCGGCCGCGTTGACATCCGCGGAAGCCAGAAGCGGAGCGACCGCGAACATCGCCCGCGCGGTCTTCTCGTGTTCGGCGCCGTACAGACGGCGATGCCGTTCGAGGGACTCCTCGAGGAGGACGCGGGCCCGTGACTCGTCGTCCGCTTCATAGAGGACCTGTCCGAGGGCGTGCAGCGACTCCAAGGCATCAGGGTGATCGGGACCCACCAGACGACGCTGCTCTGTTAACGCCTCCTCGAGCGCTTCACGCGCTGGGTGTACTCGCCGCGCTCGTAGTGGATGAGTCCAAATACCTGTTTCAGCTTCGCCTTGACCAGGGGCGCACCGCTCAACTGTGTCAGGGCTCGAGCCTCGGCCCCCGTGAGGAACTCGCCAATGGGCATCCGATCGCCGTCCGGGCGAATCGCCGGATTAGTGGTCTCGAACAGGTCCACGAGCACTCGGACGACCTGTTCAGCCTTGTCCTGCTCCAAGCGTGCGACGCGACTCCGCTCTGCGAGCGCACGTCCCTGCAGAGTCGCGACGATGCCGAAGGCCGTGATACACGAGATGAACACGGCGGCCGCCGTGACCGCGAGGCGGTTCCGGCCCACGAACTTGCGCGCACGGTAACGCAGGGTGTCGGCCTGGGCGAGCACCGCGCGTCCGTCGAGGAACCGTTCAATATCTTCAGCCAGCTGGCCGGCCGATGCGTAGCGGCGCTCGGGTTCGTGACGTAGTGCTTTCAGGACAATCCGATCGAGATCGCCGCGAATCCGTCGAACGAGCTTGCGCGGATCTCCGACGGGGGCGTTGTCAGCTCCGGAATTCGGCGCGTGTACTCCGTCCGCCGCGCGTGCGCTCGCGAGTCGCCGCACCGCCTCGCTCGGCGGCGTGACTGGAGAGGCCATCTCGTCGCGCAGGTCCGGCGCCGCGCCGGTCGGGCGGAATGCATGCGGCCTGAGGCCCGTCAGCAGCTCGTACAGCACGACGCCGAGCGCATACACATCGGTCGAAGTCGTCGTGGGGCCGTCCTGCCGCTGTTCCGGCGCACTGTATTCAGGCGTGATCAGGCGCCTGTCGACGCGCGTCGCCGTTGACTCAACCTCCCAGCCCTCCGGGTCGAGGAGCTTCGCGATGCCGAAATCGAGCAGTTTCACCGCCCCGGATCGCGAGACGAAGATATTCGACGGCTTGAGATCACGATGCACCACAAGGGCGCGATGCGCGTGCTGCACTGCCTCGCACACCTCGCGAAACAGCCGCAGCCGCGCCTCGAGCGACAGATGCTCGGCCGCGCACCACTCGGTGATGGGCATGCCATCGACGAGCTCCATCACGAGATAGGGCGTTCCGTCGGGCACGAACCCGCCGTCGAGCAAGCTGGCGATGTTGGGGTGGATCAAGCGGGCGAGCACCTGGCGTTCGGTGCGAAAGCGTTCGATGGCATACGGGTCGCGTGGTCCCGAACGCATGACCTTGACCGCCACTCCCTGCCGATACTGACCGTCGGCGCGTTCGGCGCGATACACGGTGGCCATCCCGCCACGCCCTAGCACGCTCACGAGGCGCCACCGCCCGAGACACGTGCCCAGCCACGAGTCGGCAGCCGCGGCGTCCGTGTCCCAATCGACGATGAATCGTTCGACGGAGAGTGCGTGCTCGTCGCTCGCGGCGGCCAGCATGGCTTCGAGCTCGTCACGCAACGGCACGTCATCCCCGCATGCCTGCGCCAGGAATCGTCGCCGCGTGTCGATGGGCTGGGCGTTGGCGAGCTCGAACAGCTCCTCGACGCGTTGCCATCGCATGGATTCCATGACCTTCCGTCTCCTGCGCTTTCTTTAGAGCGATGGCGTCAAGCCCCGCCAATCTCCTTGCGAAGCCATGCCCGAGCGGTCGTCCATGTCCGCTGCACGGACTTGGTCGAAATGCCCAGAGCCTGCGCGGTTTCCACGAGGGTGAGGCCCGCAAAGATCCGGCACTCGATCACGCGACGAGCGCGTTCGTCAACCAGCGCGAGATGTTCGAGGGCCTCGTCAATCGCCAGAACCTCATCGACCTCCCGGTCGGTGAGGAGCGGCACCTCGTCGCCAATCTCGAGTCGGATAGGGCGGTCGTCACCGCCACGCTTCAGACGCGAGCGGGCCCGCGCGTGGTCGACCAGAATGCGCCGCATCGTCTGCGCGGCGATCGCGAGGAAGGCATCGCGATCGGTAGCCACGAGCTGACGCTGCTGCACGAGCCGAAGGTAGACCTCGTGGACGAGCGCAGTCGCGGAGAGTGTATGGCCGGCCGATTCGCGGTGGAGCTGTCGTCGCGCAACTTGCCGCAGCTCGTCATAGACGAGCGGTACGACTCGCTCCGGCGCTTCACGATCGCCTGCGCGCCATCGTGCGAGCCATTGCGTGACCTGACCATCGGGCATCATGGGGCAACACCGACGAACACCGGTGTCACCGGCGAATCATAGCGCTCGCGCGCTGAACCGGCCGCGGAAGCCATTGCTGAGGTTGGGCAGAGGAAATGTCGCAGCCGTGTCCAGTTCTCGATTCCGTTGACGCGATCTCAGATGAGGTCTACATGCACGTGTTCGAGATCAGAGGCACCCTCAATCGGATCGGAATTGCTGTTTCCTTGCTCGCCGCTGTGATGGCACCGGTGTCGGTTCGCGCGGGCACTATTGTTCTATCCGACGTGAGGATCACCGCCCGTGCCACCTTCAGCTCGCAACGGGTTATGCCGGAGAAGAGCGATTTCGATGTCAAGACCGCACCACCCGACGAGCTTCTCCAGGCAGCGCAAGCCCTGGTCATCGATGGGCTCCCCTTTCCCAATCAGCCCAACAGCCAGAACGCAGGATTCGCGTCCTCTGCGGCGCGTTGTCGGCGGCGTCTTTGGCGTGGGCGTGAACGGATTCCATTTTCGAGAATTCCCTTCCCCCGAACCGCTACTTTGCGTCGGGGAGCTGGACACAGACCCTGACCAATAACTCCACGTCACCCAGGTGTCGAGCGCGACCATCTCCGTCCCGGCACCGACCATACGATTCTTCGGCGTGGGCAATTCCTTTCCCGTTGGCGCGAACCCGGACCTGGATGCCACGGCTAGTGTCGACATCAGGCTAACGTCCAAACTCACCCATGCAGATGGCAGTGTGGTGGAGACCGTCCTCTTCGACTACGGTATGCACACTCTGCGAGCTCCCATCGTCGGCGTGCTCCTTGCCGTCCCGACCGACGACGCTCTGGGGAACCTGTCGCGCTTTGACGAGCCCGACGGCTCGTTCGGCTTTCGGTTGTTGCCTGTGCTCAAGGATTTCTCTTATGGCGCTGTTCGACCCGGCGAGAGTTTGGAGTTCGGCTACGACTATTTCGCCACAGCCAGCACGGGTTTCGGCGAGACTGCCGTCTTTGCCGCAATCGGCGATCCCTTCGACTTGGATCTGGGGGCGGCAGCTTCAATGTTCAGTTCCTGACGCTGACGTCCCTGGATCCAGCGTCCCTGAACCCGGCAGCCTCACTTTGATGACGTTGGGACTGGCTTCGGTCGGCTTCATCCGTCGCCGATACAAATCTCGAACCCGAATCCCGATCCCGATTCCCGAGTCAGTCCCGAAGAACCTCCATCGGATCCACGCGGCCGGCGCGTCGCGCGGGGATGATCGCCGCGAGGGCGGCGACCACGGCGAGCACGAGAGGCACGAGGACAAACGTCAGCGGATCGCGCACCGAGACGCCGAACACCAGCGTCGCCATGAACCGCGCGAGGACCAGCGACGCGCACAGGCCTGCCGCGATCCCGAGCCCCGTGAGCGCGGCCGCCTGCGCGACGACGGCTGACAGGATGCGCGACGGGCGCGCACCGAGCGCCATGCGAACGCCAATCTCGCGGCGCCGCGACGATACCAGTTGCGACAGCACACCGTAGAGGCCGATCGCCGCGAGCAGGAGAGCAGTCGCAGCGAATAGCGCCAGCAGGATCGCGTTCACGCGCTGCGGCGACAGCGATGCCGCCAGCAGTTCGGTGAGCGACTGGTCGGCGTAGACGGCGCGGGCCGGTTCAATCTCTTTGAGCGCCTCGCGGACGGCCGTCATCGAGACGTGCCGATCCGAGCTGTCCGCACGAGGAAACGCTGATCCGGCCAGTACGGGTTGTACCCGCACCAGTAGATGAGCGGCTCCGCTTGCTTGAGGAAGCCGCTTCGCGGACGTCGCCCACGACACCGACGATTTTCGTCGTTCGATTCGCCAGCTGGCCGGGCGAGACGAACTCGTGGCCGATCGGATCCTCGACGAAAGTACGATCGGCGAACGCCGCGTGACGAGGGCGCTCGAGAAGACCGGTACGCCGGATCGCTGCTGCACGTATCGCCCCTCAGCACGGGAATGTGGAGCGTCCGGAAGTAGCCGGAGCTGACCGAACGCGAAATCGCGAACGTCTTTTCTCGCATGTCGCCTGTCCCGCCGGAGCTCGGCGTGTTGCCGGCGAGCGAAGGCGGACGTCCGCGGATCTGAAACTCATTCGGCGGCACATCAGTCCCTGCCGGAACCAGCTGACTGAAGGCGGCAGCCTCGACACCGGGGATTGCGCTCAGCCGCGCGACGGTCCGCGCCTGCCGCTGCACCACGGCGTCGAAACGCTCGCTCCACTGGGCGCTCATGCGGAACGTCACCACGCGATCGGGATCGAGCCCGAGAGACACATCCTGCGTGCGCATGAAGCTGCGGATCATCAATCCCGCGCCGAACAGCAGCACGATGGCGAGGGCGACCTGCGTACCGACCAGCAGGCGCTGCAGGAGCTGACGGCCGCCGGTGTGGCCGCGGCCGCCACGTGACAGGGCGTCAGCCGGCGCGCTGCGCGCCGCCTGCAGCGCCGGCGCCAGGGCGAACAGCAGCGTTGTCGTCGCGCCGACGGCGAACGTGAACAGAATCAGCCGCAGGTCGACCGTCACCTCGGCGACGCGTGGCAGCTCCGTCGCCAGAGAGCGGAGCGCCGAGAGGCCCCAGCGTGCGAGCAGCAGGCCGCACAGCGAACCGATCAGGGCGAGCAGCAGCCCTTCGCGGATCAGTTCGGCGACAACACGCCGCCGATCGGCACCGAGCGCAAGACGAATGGCCATCTCGTGCTCGCGCCGAGTGGCATCCGCGAGCAGCAGGCAGGCGACGTTGCCGCAGGCGGCCAGCAGGACGAGACCCACCGCGCCGAGGAGGAGCCATAAGACCGGCGCACCCCGCCGATCTGCTCCTCCTTCAACGGAACCAGTGATGCACCCCAGCCCTGGTCCGTGCTCGGATATTGCTCCCCGAGGCGCGCCTGAATCGCGTTGAGATCGTCGAGCGCCTGCACCAGGGTGACGCCGGGCTTCAGCCTGCCGACGGTCGTGTACAAGCGGGCGGTTCGCACTGCCAGAAACGACGGCTGGGCGCGCGTCGGCGACCAGACGTCCGTCGCCGCCGTTGGGTAGCGGAAAGACGGCGGCATGACGCCAACAATCGAACGGCTGGTGCCGCCGAGCGTGAGCGCGCGGCCGAGGACGGACGGATCGGCGCCGAAGCGGCGCCGCCAGAACGCGTCGCTGATGACGATGACCGGCGGCCCGCCGAACCGTTCTTCCTGCGGCGTCGGAAGACGGCCGAGCGCCGGCGCAACGTCCAGAACCTGGAAGAAGCGCGGCGACGTGTTCATCGCGGCCACGCGCTCCGGCACCGGGCCCGAGGTGTCCGTGATGTTCTCGAAATAGCTGGCGCCAAGCGCCTCGAACGTCCGGTTCTGCGCGTTCCACTCCTCGAGTCGGCCGGGCGCGACGAGCTGCGTCGCCTGACGGAGGCCGGCGTTCCGTTCGTAGACCGACACGAGCCGATCCGCGGCCGGGTAGGGCAATGGCTTCAACAGAATCGCGTCGACGGCGGAGAAGATGGCGCTGTTCGCGCCGATCCCGAGCGCGAGTGTGCACACGACCATCGACGCCAGCCCCCGGCGATGGGCCAGGGATCGGAGAGCGGTCCTCCATCGGTCGAACACGTCCGGTTTGACGGCGCCACCCCCGAAACCGTTGGTCGTGGTCGGTTAGAATCGTCCGATGTCACCCGCGGCGCTGCGGCGCCAGATCGGTCAGCTGCTCGTCGCCGGATTCAACGGCCATCAGATTCCGCCCGAGCTGCGGTCGCTGGCGAGGGAGTTCGGACTCGGCGGCATCATTCTCTTCGCGCGCAATGTCGGCGAGCCGGAGCAGGTCGCCGAGGTGTGCTTCGAGGCTTCGCGCCTGACGCCGGACCTTCCGCCGTGGGTCTCCGTCGACCAGGAGGGCGGCCGCGTGGCCCGACTGAAGGCCCCGTTTACCGAATGGCCGCCGATGGCGACGCTGGGCCGGAGCGGTGACAGCCGGCTGGCGGAACGGTTCGCGCGCGCGCTCGCGGCCGAGCTCAAAGCGGTCGGCTTCACGCTCGACTACGCACCCGTGCTCGACGTCCAGACCAACCCGAAGAACACCGTCATTGGCGATCGTGCGCTCGCCGACAACCCGAAGGACGTCGCCCGTCTCGGCGCCACGATCATCCGTACGCTGCAGGAAGCAGGCATCGCCGCGTGCGGAAAACATTTTCCGGGCCATGGCGACACAACCGCCGACTCGCACCACGAACTGCCGCTGGTCGAGCATCCGCCGGAACGGCTGCGTGAGGTCGAGTGGGTACCGTTCAAGGCTGCTGCGGACGCCGGCGTCGCGGCCATCATGACCGCGCACGTCTTCGTGCCGGCGCTGGACGAGGTTCGACCGGCGACGCTGTCCCGGCGCATTGTCACCGATGTGTTGCGCCGCGAGCTGCCGTTCGATGGCGTGATTTTCAGCGACGATCTGGAGATGAAGGCGATCGCGTCTGCGTACGCCGTACCTGCCGCCGCCGTGATGGCGATCGAGGCCGGCTGCGACGGCGCGCTCATCTGCAGCGGCGATCACGATACGCAGGCCGCCGCGCTCGAAGCGCTCGTCCACGCGGTCGAGGAGGAACGCCTGCCGCTGTCGCGCGTCGAGGACGCGTTGAGGCGCCAGCAGCGGGCGAAAGAGCGGTTTCTTGCCGCGGCCGTCGCGGCGCGGCCGCCCGTGGCGCGTGCCTTGCGATCGACCCTCGGGCGTGATGAGCATCGCGCGGTCGCCGACGAGATGGCGCGCTTTCTGTGATGCAGAAGCCGCGGGCCCTCCGACCCGGCGATCGCCTTGCCGTCGTCTCGCCTGCCAGCCCCTTCAACCGCGACGAGTTCGACCTCGGAATCGAGGAGATTCGCCGGCTGGGATTCGAGCCGGTCTTCGACGACACGGTGTTCGCGCGTCAGCGCTACGTCTCCGGTCCGCCCGAGCTTCGCGCGGCCGCCATTCGATCCGCCTGGCGCGATCCGTCGATTGCGGGCCTGATCGGCGTTCGCGGCGGCTACGGCAGCGCGCAAGTCCTGCCGCTTCTCGATCGCGACGAGGCCCGGCGCGCCTGCAAGCCGTTCATCGGCTACAGCGACCTCACCGCTGTCCTCACGTTTCTGACGCTCGGATGCGATCTGGTCGCCTTTCACGGACCGATGCTGGACCGGCGGCTGTCGCGCGGCGCCGACGGTTACGACGTCGATTCATTCACGCGTGCCCTGTGCCGCCGCGAGCCGATGGGGGAACTGATGCCGCCAGCCCTCGAATCCATCCGCGACGGTGAAGCCGCCGGCATCCTGCTCGGCGGCACGCTGACGCAGTTGCTGGCGTCGTTCGGCACGCCGTTCGCGTTCGCGCCGCCTCAGGGATATGTCCTCTTTCTGGATGAAGTGGGTGAGCGCCCCTACCGGCTCGACCGGATGGTCACGCAATTGCGTCAGTCCGGGCTGCTGGCGCGCGCCAGCGCGGTCGTCATCGGCGAGTTGCCGAATTGTGACGAGCCCGGAGGCGAGCCGACCGCACGCGCGGTGGTGGCAGACCTGTTTGCCGATTTTCCCGGTCCGGTCGTCATCGGGTTTCCGTCCGGTCACACGGTCGGGCCCGCCATGACGCTGCCGTTTGGCGTCACCTGTCGCGTGGTCGCGGATCGGCAGCCGCGCGTCATCGTGGAGGAATCAGCCGTCCAATGAGCCAGACGATCCATCTCATCGGCATCTGCGGGACCGCGATGGCGACCCTGGCCGCGATGCTCAAGCGCAAGGGGTTCAACGTTCGCGGGTCGGACCAGGACGTCTATCCGCCGATGAGCGATTTTCTCCACGCCGAAGGGATCCCGGCGCTGGTCGGTTATCGCCCGGAACACATCAGCGCGGACCTCGATCTCGTCGTCGTGGGCAATGCCATCTCGCGCGGCAACCCGGAGCTCGAGGAAGTGCTCGATCGGAAGATCAGGTACTGCTCGCTGCCCGAGGCGATTCGCGAGCACTTCCTGTGGGGCGCGCGGTCGATTGTCGTCGCGGGCACACATGGCAAGACGACCACGACCGCGATGATCGGCTGGCTGTTGACGCACGGCGGCGTGGATCCCAGCGTCCTGGTCGGCGGCATCGTGCGGAACTTCGGCGAGCAGGGATCGAGCTATCGCCTCGGCCTCGGACGCGACTTCGTCATCGAGGGGGACGAGTACGACAGCGCGTTCTTCGACAAGACCGCGAAGTTCCTGAAGTACCTGCCGGACATCGCCATCGTCAACAACGTCGAGTTCGACCACGCGGATATCTACAGGGATCTGGAGGCCGTCACGCTGGCGTTCCGCCGGCTGATCAATCTGGTGCCGCGGCGTGGACTCCTGCTGGTCGGGGCCGACAGCCCGGGCGCGCGCGCGCTGGCGGACGCGGCGAAATCGCGGGTGGAGACGTTCGGCACCTCGGACCCGACGCCGTCGCTCGACTGGCAGGCGCACGATCTCGAGCCCACCTGCGACACGACCCGGTTCAAGGTCCGCCGCCACGGGTCGCCGTTCGGCAGCTTCGAGGTGCCGCATGGTCGGCGCGCACAACGTGCGCAACGCGTTGGCCGCGATCGCCGTCGCGACCGAAACCGGCGTCAGCGTCGATCGCATCGCGGAAGGGCTTCGCGCGTTTGCCGGCGTCAAACGCCGGCTCGAAGTCGTCGGCGTGGCCGACGGCGTCACGGTGTACGACGATTTCGCGCACCATCCGACGGCAGTGGCCGAAACGCTCGCGGCGCTCCGCGTCGCCAATCCGAAGGCGCGCATCTGGGCGGTGTTCGAGCCGCGCTCCGCTTCTTCGTGCCGGCGGGTGTTCCAGGACGATTTCGCGCGCGCCTTCGCGGGCGCGGACGAAGTGCTGCTGGCGCCCGTCTTCCGATCGACGCTGCCGGATGACGAGCGTCTCTCGATCCCGCAATTGGTCCGCGACCTCGAGTCACGCGGTCAGCGGGCTCGCGAAGCCGCGTCGATCGACGACATCGTGTCGGTGGTCGTCGGCGAGCATCGGTTTGGCGACCTCGTCGTGCTGATGTCGAACGGCGGCTTCGGCGGCATCCATCAGAAGCTGCTGCGGGCGTCTGGCGTGAACGCCTTTCGGATTGTGCCGGCCGGCGACGCCGCGCTCGTCGTGGAGTTCGAGGCGCGGATCGATCCGGCGGTCAACGCCCGGGCGATCCAGCTGGCGGAGGCGCTGCAAGCCGCCCGTGTGCCGGGCGTGCTCGACGTCGTGCCGACCTTCCGGTCGGTCGCGATCTATTTCGATCCTCTACACACGAACGGCGACGCGCTTCTGGCACGGGTCGAGGCCGAAGCGGCGAAGCCGTCGTCCGACCGGGACACCGGCCGGCCGGCCATCCGCGTGCCGGTGTGTTATGGCGGCGAGCTCGGCCCGGACCTCGCTGCCGTGGCCGCGTTCTCGCACCTGAGCGAGGCCGACGTGATCGCGGCGCATACGGCGCGTACCTATCGGGCCTTCATGGTCGGCTTCGTCCCCGGCTTCGCGTACCTCGGCACCGTCGAGGAGCGCATCGCCATGCCTCGCCGCGACACGCCGCGCGTTCGCGTGCCGATCGGTTCAGTGGGCATCGCCGGCGTGCAGACCGGCATCTATCCCATGGAAACCCCCGGCGGCTGGCAGCTGGTTGGCCGCACGCCGCTCAAGCCGTTCGATCCGGCGCGCGCGGAGCCGTTTCTCATCACAGCCGGCGACGCCGTCCAGTTCTATGCGATCGATCACGATCGCTTTCTCGACATGGAGCGACAAGCCGCGCGACAGGGGTCAGACCCGGGTCTGACCCCGAGTGCGATCACGCGGCCCGAGAGGGTGCAGATTCTGCAAGCGTCCCGACTGTCCGCGAAGGCTTGCTCGTCCCGCCGAAGCCGCCTAGCGAAGGCGGAAGCCGAGCGTCATCATGAGCGGCGTGCGCGTGATTCGCGGTGGGATGCTCACCACCATCCAGGACACCGGCCGATGGGGCTATCAATCGCGCGGCGTGCCGGTAGCGGGGCCGATGGATCCCGTGTCCCACCGCCTCGCCAACGCGCTCGTCGGCAACGAACGCACCGCCGCGACGCTCGAAGTGACGCTGTTGGGACCTGAACTGGAATTCGAGGACGAACGCGTGGTCGCCGTGACCGGCGCCGAATTTGAAGTCATGTTGGACGGCCGTCCGGCGCCGCACGGGACGCCCTTCCTGGTGGCGAAGGAATCGCACCTCCGGTTCGGGCAGCGGAGGCGCGGCTCGCGGGCCTACCTGGCGATCCGCGGCGGAGTGGCGGTGCCGCCCGTGCTCGGCAGCCGCTCGACGCATGTCATCAGCGCCATGGGCGGGATGGCCGGCCGTCCGCTGAGGGCCGGCGATCGCATCGCCCTTGGCGTGGCGGATGCGGCGCGGCCGACAGTCGCGCCGCCAGCGGATCGCCTGGTGGAGCTGCCGTCGCCGCCGGCACGGCTCCGTGTGCTTCCGGGTCCGCAGGCGGACGCGTTCACGAGTGACGCGCTGGACGTGCTGCAATCGGCGCCCTACACGGTCGGCCAGCAGTCGGATCGCATGGGCTTCCGGCTCGAAGGGCCGCGCCTGACACACGCGCGCGGCGCTGACATCATTTCGGACGCCACGCCGCTTGGCGTGCTGCAGGTGCCGGCCTCCGGTCAGCCGATTCTCCTGATGGCCGATCGTCAGACCACGGGTGGGTACCCGAAGATCGCGACGCTGATCTCCGCGGACATGGCCGTCGCCGGGCAGCTCGGCCCGGGCGATACGATCGCGTTCTCCGTGTGCACGCCGCGCGAGGCGATGGCGGCGCTGATCGCGCAGGAACGCGCGCTGATGGTCCTCGAGTTGGGACGTCAGTGAACAGGTTCGTGGCCGGCATGCAGGAGGCATTCGGCGCCGATCGCCTGCGGCCGAACGCGCCGCTGGCGCCGCTCACGACGTTCCGCGTCGGCGGTGCGGCGGAATGGTTGATCGAGACGCGCAGCAGCGACGAACTGGTGACGGCGCTCACATTCGCGCGCGCGGCCGGCGTGCCGGTGACGATGCTGGGCGGTGGATCGAACGTGCTGGTGGCCGATCGCGGCGTGCGCGGGCTGGTCATCCGTCCCCGCGGCGGCGACGTGGTGCCCGCCGGCGACGACGGCGTTCGTGCGGATGCTGCCGTCACGATCAACGGACTGGTCCGCTGGACCATCAATCACGGCCGCGCGGGACTGGAAGCGTGGGCCGGGACGCCTGGCACGGTCGGCGGGGCAGTATTCGGCAACGCGCACTTCAGTGGTCGTCTCATCGGCGAGCTCGTGACCACCGTGCGACTCGCCTCCCGCGACGGCATGGTCACGGACGTCGCGGCCGATCACATGGCCTTCGGCTACGATCGCAGCCGCCTGCAGGACACCGGCGAAATTCTGCTGTCCGCCGTGTTTCGCGTTTCGATGGGCGATCCGCCGGCGCTGCGGGCGGTCGCACGTACATCGCTCGCGTTTCGCAAACGGACGCAGCCGCTCGACACGCCAAGCGCCGGCTGCATCTTTCAAAATCCCGAGCCCGGACGCGATGCCGTGCCTGACGGTATCCCATGGTCGGCGGGCGCCCTCGTCGATCGCGCCGGGTTGAAGGGCGTCGCGATTGGCGGCGCCCGCGTCTCGCCGACTCACGGCAACTTCATCGTCAACGACGGGACGGCGACCGCGGACGACATCCGGCGCCTCATCGAACGCTGCCGCGCCGAAGTCTCCGCGCGCTTCGGCGTGACGCTGCGCGAAGAGATTGTTTATATGGGAGAATTCGCCGGCACCCCATGACCCTGATCCCCGGCTGCGCGCCTCGGCGTGTTCGAGATCATCGCGCTCGTCGGCGCCGGCGGAATGGGCGAGGTCTATCGCGCGCGCGACACGCGATTGGGACGCGACGTCGCCCTGAAGGTCCTCCCCGATCTTTTCGCGAAGGACGCCGATCGCCTGTCGCGTTTTCAGCGGGAAGCGCAGCTGCTGGCCTGCTTGAATCACCCGAACATCGCGGCCATTCATGGCCTCGAGGATGCCGGCGGCGTTCGAGCGTTGGTGCTCGAACTGGTTCACGGCGAGACCCTGGCCGATCGCCTGCAGCGCGGCCCGATGCCGGTCGCGGAAGTCGTGACAGCCGCGCGTCAGATTGCCGACGCGCTCGAAGCGGCGCACGAGCAGGGGGTGATCCATCGGGATCTGAAACCGGCAAACGTCAAGATTTCGCCCGACGGCAACATCAAAGTGCTCGACTTCGGTCTCGCGAAAGCGCTGGAGTCGGCGCCGGCGGCGTCGCAGCTGACGCACTCGCCGACGCTCAGCCTGGCAGGCACCTTCGCCGGAGTGATCCTCGGCACGGCGGCCTACATGTCGCCGGAACAGGCGAAGGGGCTGCCCGCCGATCAGCGCAGCGACATCTTCTCGTTCGGATGCGTCGTCTTCGAGATGCTGACGGCACGTCAGACATTTCAGGCAGACACGCTGAGCGAAATGATGGCGGCCGTACTGTTGCGCGAGCCGGACCTGGAATCCCTGCCGAAGGATGTTCATCCCAGGCTGGTCGATCTCGTGCGCCGCTGTCTCGACAAGAACCCCAGACGACGCTGGCAGGCGATCGGCGACGTCCGCTTCGAGCTCGAGGCGATCGCGGCGGATCCGGGCGGGCTCGCGAATCGATCGAGCACGCCTGCGACGCCCGCACGACGCGATCGCGGCTGCCGAACGTCGCGATGACTGATCGCGACGGCCGCGGTCGTTGCGGCGGTCGCGATCGCGGCGACGCGGTGGACGACCAAGCCGCCAGATGCGCCCGTCGTCGCCCGCTTTTCGATCGCGCTGCCCGAGGATCAGTCGCTGTTGCGCCTGCCGGCGCCGACGCTCGCACTCTCGCCAGACGGCACGAAGCTGGTCTACGCGGCGAATCGACAGCTGTTCGTGCGGTCGATGTCCGACATGACCGCGCGTCCGATTTCAGGAACCGCGCTCGATGTCACCAGTCCATTCTTCTCGCCAGACGGGCAGTGGATAGGGTTCTTCGCGTTTCAGGATTTGACGATCAAGAAGATTGCCGTCACGGGCGGCGCGGCGTTCACCGTGTGCAAGGCGGAGCCGATCGCCGGCGCCGACTGGCAAGGCGATCACATCGTGTTCGCGCAACCAATCAAGGGGATCATGCGGGTCTCCGCCAATGGCGGCGAGCCCGAGACGATCGCACAAGTGGCGAACGACGAAGCGGCGTTCGGTCCGCGGCTGATCGATCGCGGAACAGCGGTTCTCTATACCGTGAGCAAGGCAGGCCGGGGGTTCGACCGCTGGGACAGGGCGCAGATCGTGGTCGAGCGCATCGGCTCGGGACAGCGAACCGTGGTGGTGCGCGGCGGCAGCGATGCGCGCTATCTGCCGACCGGGCACATCGTGTACGCGCTGGCCAGTTCCGTTCTGGCGATACCTTTCGATCTCAAGACGGGCGAGGCGAAGGGCGGTCCGGTTCCTGTCGTCGAATCGGTTTTGCGAGTGCCGAATAGCGCCACCCAGATGGGTATCGCGCATTTTGCAACGTCGGCGACAGGAGCGCTCGCCTACGTTCCGGGCACGGCGAACGGCCCGGACGGGGCCAAGCTGTTGTCGTTCGTCGAGCGTGACGGAAAGACGCAACCGATCGCCTTGCCGCCACAGATGTACATGCACCCGCGGCTGTCGCCGGACGGCACGCAAATCGCCGTCGGCACTGACGATGGCCGGGACGCGAATGTCTGGGTGTACGACCGGAAGACCCCGGCCGCATCGCTGCGCCGGCTGACCTTTGGTGGTCGCAATCGCTATCCGATTTGGAGTCCTGATGGCCGATACATCGCCTTCCAATCGGATCGGGAAGGCGATGGAGCGATCTTCCGGCAGCTGGCCAACGGCAGCGGCGCCGCCGAACGCCTCACCAAACCCGATGCCGGCGCGCAGCACGAGCCCGAGTCGTGGAGTCCGGATGGAAAGACGCTATCGTTCAACAACATCAGCGGCGCGAACCAGGGCGTCTGGACTGTTGCACTTGATGGCGATCGGAAGCCCGTTGTCTTCGCCGACTCGACCGAAAACACGGTCGAGAAACACTCGGTGTTTTCGCCCGACGGCCATTGGATTGCCTACATGGCCGCGCCCATCTCGACCATCGCGGTGAACACCGAGGTCTTCGTCCAGCCGTTCCCTGTCACCGACGCGAAATATCAGGTGTCGACAGGTGGCGGCCGCACGCCGCGGTGGTCACCGGACGGGAAGGCGCTCTTCTATCACGAGCCCGCGACCAACCGCTTCTTCGTGGTCGACGTACAGACGAAACCCTCGTTGTCGTTCGGACGGCCAACACCGCTACCCATCGAGGGAACGATTCATCCGCTGGCGCAACGGAACTACGACGTCACTCCCGACGGCCGGCAGCTGCTCGTCGTCGTTTCCGCGGCGCCGAGGCCGGCCGATGCCGGCGGTGCGGCTCAGCACATCAACATCGTTCTCAACTGGTTCGAAGAGCTCAAGGCGCACGTGCCGGTGACCAAGTGAGTGTTCACCGCCGACTTCGCCTGCCGTCTGCCGACTGCTGACCATCCATGTCCACATTACTGATCGAAGGCGGTCAACGCCTGTCCGGATCCGTCGACGTCGAAGGCAACAAGAATGCCGCGCTGCCGCTGCTGGCGGCCTGTCTGCTCACCGCCGACGAATGCGTCCTCACGAATGTGCCCCGAATCAGCGACGTCGAGGTGATGGCGCGGCTGATTCTCGATCTCGGCGGCGAGGTCGAGGGCATCGGCAGCACGACGCTGCGCGTGCGGTGTCCCAGCATCGTCAAGGACGAGCCCGACCCGGCGCTGGTCGGCCGCCTGCGCGGCTCGGTGCTGCTGCTGGGCCCGCTGCTCGCGCGGCGCGGACGCGCGCACCTGGCGTCGCCGGGCGGCGATTTTCCGGCGCGGCGCACGCTCAACACGCATCTCGAAGCGCTGGAAGCGATGGGTGCGCGCCGCATCGAAGGCAGCGGGCACGCGCTGGCCGCTCCGAACGGATTGCGTCCGACGTCGTTCTATCTGTACGAGGCGTCGGTCACCGGGACCGAGACCGCGTTGCTCGCCGCCGCCGGCGCGCCAGGCACGACAGAGATTCGCCATGCCGCGTGCGAGCCGCATGTGGTCGAGCTGTGCGCATTCCTGGAACAGCTCGGCGTCGGCATTTCGGGCGCGGGCACGTCGACGATTCGCATCGAAGGAGGCGCGAAGCTTCGCGGCGCGGAACACAGGCTGTGGGGCGACTACATCGAGGCCGGAAGCTGGGCGGTCGTGGCCGCCGTCACCGGCGGCGACATCGATGTCCACGGCGCCCGGGCGGAAGACATGGAAGTCGTCGCGTCGGTCCTGACGCGGCTCGGGATCGACTGTTCGATGGACGACGACGTCTTCCACGTCAGGCAGTCGCGGCTGCGCGCCGCCGGCCGGATCACCACCAGTCTGTGGCCGGGGTTCCCGAGCGACCTGGTCAGCCTCGTCACGGTCCTCGCGACGCAAGCGGAAGGGCAGACGCTCGTGCACGATTGGATGTACGAGCTGCGCTTGTTCGCGCTCGAGCAGTTGAGCGGGATGAGCGCGGACCTGTTCCTGTGCGACCCGCATCGCATCATCGTCACCGGGCCGAGGAAACTGCGCGGGCGGCCGCTCGACAGCCGCGACCTGCGATCCGGAATGGCGCTCATTGCCGCGGCGCTCGCCGCGGATGGACAGAGCCGGCTGTCGAAGCTCGAGACCGTGGAACGCGGGTACGGACGGTTGGTGGAGCGGCTGCAGGGACTTGGGGCGAAGGTAGCGAAGCTGCCGTAGCGTGCGATAGGGACTAGGGATTAGGGATTAGGTTAGCGATTGGCGCTGCCTAATCCGCCAAGCCCTACGCCCTAAGCCCTACAGACCGCCTCCAGGTTTTTTGACGGAGGCGGTTCTTCCTTCGGCGGCTCCGGCGGTTTGGGCGGCTCGACGGGCAGCGGCAGTTCCGCCAGCGGCGACACCGAATCGCGGCCGACTCGGAACGGACGCAGGTCGGCCTCGGTCAGATCCAGCACGCGGATGATGTGCGGCGTCAGCGTCAGGATGATGTCGCTCTGTTCCGTCGTCTTCGCGTTGTGCGCGAACAGGCGCCCGAGAACCGGGATGTCACTCAACCCGGGAATGCCATCGAGCGAGCGGCGCTCGTCGTCCCGAATCAACCCCGCCAGCATGTTCGTCTCGCCGTCGCGCAGGCGGATGATCGTGCTGACCTCGCGATTGCCGAACGTCGGCAGTCCGCCGAAGCCGCTGCCAGAAATGCTCGTGACGGCGATCTTCAGCGTCAGCGACACATCGTCGTCGTGGTGCGTCCGTGGCGTGATGTCGATGTTGACGCCGATGTTCTGGTAGTTGAACGACGTGATCGGCTGCTGCGGCGTCCCGCCCGTGGCGATCGGTGCGAACGTCGTGACCGGCACCGGCACCTGCTGGCCGAATCCCGCATGGGCGGGCATGCCGTCCGCGGTGCGCAGCTGCGGGTTGGCCAGGATGCGGGTATTGGTGTCGCTCTTGAGCAGCCGGTAATACAGCGTCGGCAGACCTGAAAACAGCAGGTCCGACGATGTCAGGTTCTTGAGTGCCCCGAGGCTGATGGTTCCGGCGTTGTCGGTCGGGATGGACACCGTGCCATTGATGCCGGTGGGCGGGTTGCCGGGCGAGGCGAACTGCAGCCCGTACTCCTGCAGCCGCGTCCGATCGACTTCGAGCAGCTCGACGTCGATGATGACCTCGGGACGCGCTTTGTCGATCGCCGAGACGACGCGCGCGGCCGCGGCGATGCGCTCGGGCGTGTCCTTGATCGTCAGCGCATTGGTGGCGGTCGTCGGCGAAATCCGCCGCGCGTCCAGCACCATTCGCAGCAGATCCATCGTCTCTTTGAGATCCGCGTTGCTCAGATAGAACGTGCGGACGATCTCTTCCTGGTACTCGCGGCGTTTCGCCGGCGTGTCGGGGATGACGACAATGGTTTTCGGCGCGGTGACCCGGAAGAACGTGCGCGTCGCGCCGGCCACGGTGTTGAGCGCGTCCTCGAGCGACGCGTTGCGCAGGTCGACGCTGACCGGCGCCTCGCGAAACGCCGTGTCGAAGATGAGGCTGATGTTGGCGAAGCGCGCGATCGTCATGAACACGTCGCGGCTGCTCGCGTCGCGGAACGTCAGCGACGCCGGCATCTTGACGCCGGCCGGCAGATCCATGCCGGGCGGCGGCAGATCGCGCGACCGTTCGATGATCGTCTGCAGCTCGGTCTTGCCCTCACGCGCGACGGCAATTTGCGCGCGCAGCTTGTTGCGTGTGCTGCGCAGCTCGTCGTCGATGTCGCCGCCGCTGGGATTCAGCTCGGACGCGAGCTCGAACTCGACGAGCGCCCGATCGAGCTTGCCCGTCGCCGCCAGACGGCGCCCGCGCATGAAGTGGTCCTGCGCCGCGCGGAGCTTCGCGCGTTCGAGCGCGAGACGCGCGTCGCTATCGTTGGGACGGAGGCGAACCGCTTTCGTGTATTCGACGACGGCGATGTCGTAGTCCTGACGGAGCTCGGCCGACCGGCCGCGGTTGAGAGCCCCGGTCGCCGCGCAGCCGCCTGCGAACAGGCAAACCACCGCCAGCACTGCCCGGCCGTGGCGGCGGAGAACTTCAGGAGCGGGGGGACGCGCTGACAACATCAACACCGCGGGGTATCTTGAACGCGAAGTCCTTATCGGCCAATCCGACGTTTTGCTTCAGATTTGTGAACGAAAAGCTCGATTTGCCGCCCTGTGCGTCGACCGTGACCAGCCCGCGGATTTCGAGGGTGGCCGGGTCGACCACCAGCACCAGCCAATCGTAGTCCTGTTGGCGGGTTTTTGGGACGAGCTTCAGCGCCTTCGATCCGGCGGCCATTCCCGCGGGCAATTCGACCAGAGACGCGGTGAAATCGCGGGTCAGGTTGCCCTTGCCGGCCAGAAACAACGCCGGCGTCGTCGCCTCGTCGTCGGGTGGGACGGTGGACCTGATGACCTGCTTGTCCTGCGGAATGTAGGAATACATCATCGCGCCGTCGGACACGAACAGCTTCTCCTCCGGAGACGTGTACTGCCACCGCATCTTGCCGGGTTTCTTGATGGTCAGCCGCCCGCGCTCGGTGATCTGCTTCCGCAGCACGCCGCCTTCATAGGTGTGCGTGAAGTCGGCGGAGAAATCCTTCACGGTGTCGTATTTCTTCTGCAGCGCCTGGGCGAGCTCCGGCGCTGTCGGATCGGCCGATACGAGAGTCAGCAACGCTGCGAGCCACCAGATCATCATTCAACCTTACAGCAGTTGCGAGTGACGGAGCGTGCCCTTTAGGGCTGGCGGCGGCCGGCAGGTCCGAGAGGCCGCCCGGAACTCGCCGAGAACCTATCGACCAGTACGGATGAGGTAGCGCGGCTGTGCGGAGAAGATGTTCGCGGCGTACGCCGTCCGGATCGCCCGTCCCGTTCGATCGAGTGCCGCGAAGCTGACACCCCGCTCCACAATCAACGCGTGATGGCGTCCGGCGACGACCTGACCGAACCCCATCCGTCGGATCGTGTCGGCCGACAGCCACGACTCCATCCTGACCTCGACACCCATCCCATTCAGTTGGACCTGCTTGGTGAACGGAAGGTTTGCTCCGAAGGCGAGATCGGGCGGGCGGCCGGCCAGCCCGGCGACGACGGCGTAGTCGCCTCGGGGGACGGAAGTCCCCGACAGCACGCGCAGGGCTGCCGCGAGGTCGTCTTCGTCGAGGCTCATGTCGCGCGAGGGCTTGAGCAGGCACAAGACGTACGGCGTTCCGGCCGGCAGTCCGGCAACGCGTTCGGCCAGCGGTGGCACGACGACGCGCGGGTCCGGCATCGTCGGCAGCAGCGGGCCGTAGGCGGCATCGATTTCGGACCGCGCGCGCTCTGTCAACGCGATCGCTCGTCCGACGACATGGTTGTCCGTGACGAGCGCCGGCGCATACAGCAGCAGATCGGGAGCGCGTGCGTGGGCAATCGCCGGCTGCCGGACTTTGGCGAAGTACGACAGGCCATTGGCGACCTGCCAGTTCAGGTCGGTGAGCAGAATGTCGCGCTGGTCGTCGAGTCCGGCCGTGAGATGGCCGATCACATCAGCCGGCCGCGTGTCGCCGCTTCGGTCCAGCGCCGGAAAATCGCGGTACGCCCTCGCGCCGGCATACGCGATCGTCAGCGCCGCTGCAGGCAGGATCGCCCGCGGCGTCAGGCGCGCGGCCAGGACCACTCCGGGCGCGACCAGCAGCGCGACCATGAAATGCGACGGCAGATAGAAGACGTGCGCGTCGCCGACGTTGTAGCTGAAGGCGAAGGCGAGGTTCGTCGCGAAGAGCACGGCCATCAACACGGCGCGGCGCGCATCCTGCGTGGCCAGCTGCGCGAGGCCCGCGACCGCCAGCAGCGGCACGATCGGGCCGAACTGTTGCCGCAGGTCGAACCAGTACATCGCCGCGTGGTCGCCGAGCATCGAGCGCGGCACGTGCAGCACCATCGTGTCGCGCCAGTCGGATTTCGTCACGTCGAACCAGAACGTGGCGAGCGCCTCGAGCAGCCCGGAAGGCGGCTGCGGTTGGTACCAGAGCGCGCGCAGATTCCAGATGTATTGGGCGGCCCCCACCGCCGCGCACGTGGTTGCCAGCAGCACGACACGAGGTGCGAGCATGGATCGCCAGCCGCCCTTCGCGCCGAGCAGGAGAAACAGGGTGTACGCCGGCACCAGCAGGACCATCGACAGGTGATTGCCGAAGCCGACCGCAAAGGCGAGGAAGAACAGCGTGAGACGCGTGGTTGTCGGCCGATTCGCCCACCGCAACAGCAGGAGCAGCGTCAGCGCGACCAGCCCGATGTGAAGGGCGTACACTTCCGCGATGATCGACTGGCTCCAGTAGGTGTACGACACCGCAAACAGGAGCACGGCCGCGATCGCCGCGGCGATCGATCCCGAGAGCTCGATGGCGACCAGGACGCTCAGCCCGCACGCCAGCGCCGCCTCGACCGCCGATGCCAGGTTGAGGGCGCGCGCGGGGTCGCCTCCAACCACATGCAGCCACAGGTTGGCGATGGCGAAGTAGAGCGGATAGCCGACTCGCGGCGTGATCAGCGTCGAGCCGACGGTCGTCTGCAGCGATCCGGTGTCGCCGAAATCGAAGCCGGGGAGCAGCGTCGCGCGATAGAGCGCCCACGCGGCCAGGGCGACGCAGACGGCGGCGGCGACCGCCAGGATGTCAGCGCGAGGCGCGTTTCGCGGCAATGAGGGCACGGACTTCATCGAGCGGCCGCGCGTTGATCACGTGGCGGGCTTCCACCCATCCCCGCCGCGCCATGACGAGCCCCAGCGCCATCTGACGGTCGAGCCACTCGGCGCGGTGGCTATCGCTGTCGATGGCGACCATCGCCCCGGCGGCGATGGCGCGGCGCGCCAGCTCGCCGTCGAGGTCCAGATGCGACGGCGAGCCGTCGATTTCCACGACGGTCCGGGTCTCGACGGCGATCTGGAACAGCCGATCGTAGTCCAGCTCGTAACCGGGCTTGTGGGGCACCATCCGATTGCTCGGGTGTGTGATCAGCGTGACCAGCGGATGCCGCATCGCGCTCGCATACCGCTTCATCAGTTGGTCGGGCGAGTGTCCCACCCGTTCGTGGAGCGAGGCCAGCACGATGTCGAATCGCTCGAGCACGCGGTCCGGAAAATCCAGGCGGCCATCGGGGAGGATATCGACCTCACACCCGTGAAGAACCGCGATCTCCGGATATCGCTCGCGCGCGGCGGCGATTTCATCGGCCTGCCGCTTCACGCCATCGATCGTCAGGTTTCTGGTGGCCGCGGAATGAGGCGAGTGATCGGTGATGGCGACGTACTGGTAGCCGAGCGCGCGGGAAGCCTCGACCATCGCGTCAATCGAATCGCGTCCGTCGCTCCACGTGGTGTGCATGTGGAGATCGCCTCGAATGTCGCGCCGGCAGACCAGCGTCGGCAGCGCGCCTGCGGCCGCCTTGTCGACTTCGTCCTCGCCGTTTCGAAGCTCGGGTGGAATCGGCGGCAGCCCGAGGGTGTCGTAGATGTCGTCTTCCCTCGCGGCGGGCCGCAGCTGCCCGTCTGGCGCGAACAGGCCTCCTGGCTTCAGCTGCCATCCCCGCTCCGCTGCGAACCTCTGGACCAACGCGAAATGCGGCGGCGATCCACTCAGGTACAGGAGCTCGGCCCCGGCGTTCTCGGGAGCAGGCAGCCGGATCCCTACCTGCACGCGGTCCGACAGGATGTAAATGCGGCGCTCACTCCGATGGAGGCATCGCCCTTCGTCGCCGATCGCCAGCAGCTGTTCGACGATGGGCGCGGGATCGGTGCACGACGCCACAATCTCGATGTCGCCGACAGTGTCCTGTCCCCGGCGGAGCGATCCGATGGGATACGCCCAGTTGATGCCGGCGGACGCACGCAGCGCCGCGAGAAACGGTTCGACGATCGACGTCGCACGGCCCAGCGGAATGCGCGGAATGGACACGCGCAGCATCGGCAACGCCGCGGCGACCGCCGTCTCCACGTCCGGCCCCACTCCGTCGATGCCGCCGAGCGCGCCGTCGGCGACCGCAGCCGCCAGATCGGCAACCGAGGTCGCCCGGCGCGATCGATAGATCGCGGTGAGCTGCTCCAGCGTCACGGCGCCCGATTCGAACAGCCACCGGAGATCCGCCGGCAGATCGGCAATGGCCGACTCGAGGAGCACCCAGCCGCCGGCTTCGAACATCTGGCGGAGACGCCGGATTACCTCCGGATCGGCAGGCTCTGGTGACTGAAATAGCGGACCGAGCTGGTCGTCCGAGTCGATGCGGTGTTGCGTGACCAGGGCTGCGGCGCGTTCGAGGAGCGCTTCTTCGGCGGCGTCGCCCCGCATCATCGCGAGCGCTGCAAGCTGCGCGAGCGTGCGGGTGAGGGAGGTGGTGACGGCTAGCCTTTCAGCGCGCCGGGTTCGGGCGGCGCCTGCTTCGGCGCCTCCTTGGTTTCCGTCGGCAGGTTCGCCGCGAGCCAGTCGACGATGCCGCCCTTGAGCGCCACGGCGCGATAACCGAGCCGGATCAACCCGGCCGCAACGCCCGAGCTGGCCAGTTCGTTGGGATCGGAGTCGTAGACCACGATGTCGCGATCGCGCGGCAGATCAGCGTGCGGTATCCCGTCGCGGCAGCCGGATCGCGCCCGGCAGTTTGACGGTGCTGTGCTCGTACGGGATACTTGAGTCGGGCGTCGACCAGAACCGGCGGCGCGCCGCTGTCGAGACGCTGTTTCAGGTCTTCTTTGGTGATCCGCAGGACGGGCACGCGCCTGTATTGTGATCGCGCGCCGCGGACAGTGTCAACATCGCGCGGCCTGCCACGCCGTAGCTGAAACACCTATCCGTTCAGCGAAGGCGGGTCAGCGGGACGCGGCGCGAGGGAACGGCAGCACGCGCGTCGCGCGCGCGCGTGGCACGTGCACGTGCGTCGCCTTGACCGGCGCCGTCTTGCGTTGAGGCTTTTGGTCGAGTGCCCAGCCCGACGACCGCTTGCCGCAGTGGATGCAGCGGAGGAACACCGAGCCTGGTTCACACCAGGCGCTGAATTCGTGACGTCCCGAGAGATAGCAATTGAACAGGTTCCACATCGCGAATTCCTTGATCGGCGGTCGTTTTCCTCGGGCGTTGGGTGATCACCCTATGGCAAGCAAGATGCCGCCGTCTAGGTCATTTGCGGGTCGTAGCCGTAACAGAAAGAGCCAACAGCACTTCCGGGTGAAATCCGCGTGCAACGACGAGACGCGAACCTGCGGGAAGTTCTGCTCGATCGAAGTCTGTTTTGGAGCATGGGCAACGTTTCTGTAAGCAGTCAAACACGGATTCGTACGGCTAGGAGCCGCCAACAGGCACATCCGTTGCTGCAACCGCCGAAAACGGAGGTTGAATGCACCCTATCGAGGACACTGGGACTCTGCGACCATCACGACGGGAATTCTGCGTCCACGCCTGTCAGGCCGCGTCGCTGGTCGCCGCCGGTGCGATGTGGCCGGCGTGCGGCGGGAATTCAACGTCGCCAAGCAACGCCACGAACCTTCCGACGATCAACGCCACGGCCGCCGCCGGGGCGCTGTCGCTGACGATTGATGCGGCATCGCCGCTCGCCGCGGTCGGCAGCGCGGCGCTGGTCAATAGTTCCGCGGCAAACGTGCTGGTCTCCCGCACGGCGCAGGACACGTTCGCGGCGGTCACCGCCGTGTGCACGCACGAGGTGTGCACGATCAATGGCATTTCGGGCAGTACCTACGTCTGCCCCTGCCATGGGTCTCAATTCAGCGCGACGGGCGGCGTTGTCCAAGGGCCCGCGGCGCGGCCGCTGCGGCAGTTCACGACGCGCTTCTCGGGCAACGTCCTGACGATCACGCTTTAGGCGTGATCGTCGGCTTCGGCTCTGTTGTCGGCGAGTAGCCCGGACAGGCAGTCACGGGCAGCGCGGGATAGCGTCGGAACGCCGGATCCACCTCGGACAGACGGCACAGCACGAACGACGAGCCTTTCGACGAGCGCACGATCTGCACGTGCGTGCATGTCTCGCAAAGACCCGGATCTGACGGAAGGCACACAATCACTCCGTTGGCGCGTTCGATGATTGCGCGACATTGTACTTCGCGCATAATCGGACCGCATGAAACCGAAACGTATTGCGCTGTGGCTCCTGGCCTCGTCCATCGTCGTGCTTGCGAGTGGAAGTCGCGCGAGCGACGGCGCCGCCGGTTCGGATTGCCGGCGTGACCTGCGAGACGCCGCCGCCGCTGCACTGTCCGGACAGCGATTGCCCGGGCGCGACCGTCGTCGAGCAGGGACCGGCGGTTGAACCGACGAACCGGTCGCAGGTTCTTTCTCGACTACCCATGCGACTTGAAGCGCGGCGAAAAGGTGACGTTCGTGCTGAGCCTGCACGGTGGCGGCTCGTACGGCAACTGGCAGCGGCACTATTTCCCGATCGTCGACTACAAGGACAAGTACCGGCTGGTCATTGCGACGCCGAATGCGCCGCCGCGCGTCTGGACGGCCACCGATGACGAGTACCTGCAGAACATCGTCACGCTCGTGTACGACGAGCTCGGAAAGAAAAACATCAAAGCGTTCTGGCTCGTCGGCCACTCGCAGGGAGGTATGACCTCGAACAGGATTGTCCGAACCGATTTCTTCAAGGACAAGGTCGACGGCTGGCTCAGTCTGTCGGGCGGGCGTCTTGGCGGCAGTCCTGGCCGGGGGAACTTCGGCTCGCTGCTCCGCGGCGGTCCTCCGACGGCAGGTCGCGCGGCGGCACCCGACGCCGGTCGTGCCAGCGCGCCTGCGGCCGCGCGCGGGGGACTGGCCGGCCTGCCGCCGGTTCCGGCGGAACTTCCCGCCAGCTGACTTCTCGTTCATCTTCGAAACCGGCCAGCGAGAGATGGACGACAAGGGCCTGCCCGAGAGCTCGAAGTGGGCGGAGAAAAATAGCTGTGGTCCGCGCCGCAAGGTCGAAGAGATCGTCGACGTCAAGGCGGGATATGTCTACGACCGGACGCGTCAGGATCCGCCGAACCCGCCATGGGGACTGCTGCCTCGGCCAGGCCAGGCGGACGTGTACGTCTATCCGAAATGCAAGGACGGGCGCGTGGTCGCGGACGTCGTGCGGCTCGAGAAAGGCCACACCGAAGGCCTGGAGCCGAAGGTCACTGAAGCGTTGGTGAAGCTGATGGTCTCCGCGAAAGGAGGGAAGGCTCAGACCGCTCGATAGGTCCCACTATCGCAACGCGAGGTCAACGGCTTCGATGATCCAGCTCTCTCCGATCTTTCGCAGCGTGAACGCCCATCGTCTGGCCTCGACACGTGCGGCCTTGTTGCCCACGCGCGGGACGTAACTGGCCCGTCCTCGGCAGGCTGCCGCCGCACGTTGACCAGCGACCATCACGTCGCACCCTTGGAGCACGACCTCCTGTCGCTCGAGTTGACCGAAGGCACGGCCCAGCGCTTTTTCGTCGACGGAAGGCCAGATCGCCTTTGCCTTGCTCGCGTCGAGATGACTGAACGCGGTTTGGTACCGATCGAGCACGGCGCGAACGTCGTCCGTATCGCTTCTCACGACAGACGTCTCGGAAGGCACGGTGGCCGGAGTCGGCGCGACGGTGACTGACGGCGCCACCTCCACGTGCGCGGGCGGTGGCGTCCTCGGCAACGGGGGAGGCGAGTCGATCGGCGCCGCGTAGGGCGCCGATACCGCGGTCGGTGCAATGGTGGTCAATGGCTCGGAGGCGGCCGCCTTCAACGGGACAGGATTCGGCTGCGTGCGCGTCGTATCCTCTCGAGGACGCGAAGCGGACCGTCCCGTCGTCGCCATGGTTGCGGGAATCTTTGGCCGTGCGTCGGCCACACCAATGACGACCGCTGGCGCCGGACGATCGGTGGGCGCCGCGTGTGGTTCCTCCGATCGAACGTCCGTGCGTTCGATGGTCGCTGATCGGGCCGGTGCGATCGGTCGGTCGCTGCTGTGGCTTTTCGCCGCACGCGTTGACGGCATGAACACGGCGAAGGCCACTATGACGGCGACCCGCGCCGGGGCCCATGGCATGCGCACGGCCGCTCGTCTGGGCACAACGCGTTCGATCGCCCCGATCGCGTCATCGCTGTCGCGGTCGGACTCGGCCAGCAGATCCGGCGAGGTCGCGGCGCCGCCGCAACTCCAGACGGATTCATCAGCCGCGACTTCCTCGGCCTCGGACGGAAAGAGATCGAGCGCATCGGCAATTTGCCGTGCCGACAGGCGCTCGGCGGCGCGTGCCGCCAAGGAGTCGGGATCCTCGGCGCCAAAGACGGAAAGACTGTCTGCGCTTTCGAGCACGTATTCAGCGTCCAAGAGAGTAATCCACTGATACCGTCGGCACCCACTGAGCGTTCAGACCGGCTGTCGCAAGTGCGCGAACGACATAGAAGCTGACCAGCCAGGTCGTGGCCGGATTCCACTTGAAGCCGGCGATGGCGGCGGCTTGTTCCGCGGCATGAGGAAGGCTGGTGAGCCGGATGGTATCGACTCCGGGAATGGTCGGGTGAGGTGACACCGTGTCGGTCAGCGTTCCCAACCCGTTGACCCGTCGTCCTGCGAGTTCTGCGACCCAGGTCAAGCGGGGCGATCCGGCGACGGTCAGAGCGCCTCTGTAGTCGAGCTCGTCGGATAACCCGCCGATAGTGTAGCCAATATTCATGTGGCCGGCGACGGCACCGCGATCGAAGGAACCGATCATCAGAGACTGCAAAGCCGCCGTCCCGGCGCCCAGCAGGTCCTCCGATCGGCCCGTGGGTGTCCGCACTTCGGCGCCGATGGCAACTCCGCCGGCGCCGCTCCGGACCAGATGGTATTTCGCGCGGATCGCGATGTCTCCCAAGCCGGACGCGGATGCCGATGCCGTCGCCTGCGGAAACTGACGGCCGCGATACGTGTCGATGCGTTCGCCGCCGATGCTCAAAGTGACGAACGGAATCGCAACGCCGACGTCGAGGTGATCGAGGACGCCATAATTGGCCATGAACGTCGCCATGCTGGCGCGAGCGCGGAGCGACAACGTCTCCACGTCGAACGGTTGTGACTGGTCGCGGAACTTGCTGGCTGTGGCGACCAGGGTCCCATCCCGCAGATTCCTCCCGTCGATGCTGGTAAAGCTTGCGATCTGGTAGTTGAGTCCGAACGACCCGTGTCCGGCGCCTGCCGTCAACGCACGCTCAGTGAAGAACGGACCGAAGCTGTCGCTCGACCGCTCGACCGTTCCGAGGCGCGGATTCAGACGATACGTGAACCCGCCGGCCGACGAACTCACGGGCAGTCTCGTCAGCTCCAGGAGCAGGAAGCGGGAAATCGTATCGCGCGTGGCTGCCGCGGCCTGCTCGTCACGCGCGAAGTCGTCTGTCGGAATCGATCGATTGGTCAGCAGGAACGAGAGCACGTCACTGAGCGTTCGCTGAGCGAACGCCGATGGTGCGGACACGATAAGGATCGCGACGGCCAGAATCGGCACGACGAATCTTCGTCCAGCAATCATGCGGTAGGCAGCCACGGGATCAGTGTTTCTCCTGCGCGACAGTGAAGGTCTGTCCCGCAATGGTCAGTGTGCCGGTTCGCTCGCTCCGCCGTTCTTGGACACTTTGAAGGCGACGCTGCCGTTGCCAGTGCCGCTCGCGCCGGCGGTCACCGTGATCCAGGCATCGTTGCTTTCCGCCGTCCACGAGCAGCCAGCCGTGGCGGTCACGGTCACGGCCGGTCCGTTTCCGCCGTCCGCCTTTATCGACGCGCTCGACGGGCTGATCGAGTACGAGCAGTTCGCGGCCTGATTCACCGTGAGCGTCTGTCCGCCGATCGTCACCGTGCCAGAACGGCTGCCGCCGCCGTTGGCTGTGGTCGTGAAGGACACGGATCCATTGCCGACACCCGCCGATCCTGAGGTCACCGAAATCCACGCCGCATTGCTCGTGGACGTCCATGAGCAGCCGGCCGTCGCCGTTACCGCGATTGCCGGGCCCGCGCCTCCGCCGGCCCCGATCGCGGCATTTGCCGGGTTGATTGAATACGCGCAGTTGGCACTTTGATTGACCGTGAACGTCTGCCCGGCAATGCTGACGATTCCCGACCGTGCCGCGCCGGGATTCGCGGAAATCGAAACCGTCACGCCAGCGCTGCCAGCGCCGCTCGCTCCAGAGGTGACGACAATCCAGGCGGCCTGGCTCGCCACGGTCCAGCTGCAGCCAGACGGCGCAGTGACGGCGACCGTGGCCGCGCCGGCGCTTGCCGCAATCGACGCGATGCCAGGGCTGATCGTGTACGAGCAGAGCGGCTGCGGCGGCGGCTGGGGTGCGCTTTCCGCCTGATTGAACGTGACTAGTTGTCCGGCAACCGATACGGTTCCCGATCGGGCCGGCCCGGTGTTCGGCGCGACGGCGAACGTTACGTTCCCGTTGCCCGTTCCAGCCGATCCTGCCTGGACGCTGATCCAGGACGCGTTGGTCGTCGCGGACCACGCACATCCACTCGCCGCTGTGACGGCGACGGCTCCGGGGCCGCCGGTGGCGGTGACGGCCTGGGTCACAGGACTGATGGCGTACGAACACGCCGGCACACCCGTCGACTGCACGATCGTGATCGTCTGATCGGCGACCGTGAGTCTGGCCGAACGAGGCGCCCCGGCGTTCGCCTGCACCGTGAAGGCGAGCCGTGCGCTGCCACTGCCACTGTCAGCCGGCACGCTGATCCAGTTCGCCGCGCTCGTAACGGTCCAGCTGCAGCCACGCGGCGCGGTCACGGGGACCGTCTCGTCCCCGCCATCAGCGCCGAGCGTGAAGGCGGACGTCCCCACGGTCACGCGGCATGGAGCGGCACCCTGATTGATTTCGAGTCGCTGATCGCTGATGGTGATGGCACCTTGCCTGGCGAGGCCGTCCGGATTGGCCAGCACGCGAAAATCAAGCTGACCGGTGCCGCGACCGTTGGGTGACGACGTGATGGCGATCCAGTCGACGGCCGCCGCGCCCTCCCAGGCGCACTCCCGCTCCGTGTTGACCGCGATGGATCCGGTCGCGCCAGCAACGTCGACAGTCAGCGTCGACGTCGACAGCGCGACCTGACACTTGGTCGGCGAGGGTGACGTCGAGAGGACCGGGGACGACGCGCAGCCCGCGGCGACCGCCGAAACGGACACGACGACCAGCAATCCGAGGGCGCTGGACGTGTGCCACGTCACGTCTTGGCTCCTGCGACAGTGCACGGATGGCGCACACTAGCAGGTCCGGTGCCAAGATGAGTTTGGGGATGTTTTGCCGCAGGCCGAGCAGGATCACGCCCCACAGGCGTCCGGAAATGTCGTTGAGTTAGACAGCCACCGACCCGTACCGATACGGTTCGAGTTGTCCTTTGCGGACTCGCGGACTTATCCGCTACCATCAACAAGTCCTAAGGACCACTGACATGCGCACACGTTTTGTCTCGCTCGCCGGCGCGGCTCTTCTGGTGATCGCCGTCGGATTCGTCGCGGCGTCGGCCGGGAGCGCCGCGCGATCGGATCCGGGCGGGCAGCGGTCAGCGGCGCCAGCGCAACCGAAACCGGCCGCTCCTTCGATGGTGGTCTATAAGTCTCCAACGTGAGGGTGCTGCGGCGCCTGGATTGAGCACGTCCGGGCGCGAGGCTTTCAGGTGGAAGCCAACAACGTCAGCGACTCACAACTCGGCGTGATTGCGATCCAGTCGGGCGTGCCCGGCGATCTGACGTCGTGCCACACCGCCAAGGTCGGCGGCTACATCGTCGAGGGACATGTGCCGGCGGAAGACATCCACCGCATGCTGAAGGAAAAACCGGCGATCGCCGGCATTGCCGTGGCCGGCATGCCGCTCGGGTCACCGGGGATGGAGCAGGGATCGTCCAGGCAGCCGTTCACGACGATGGCGTTCACGAAGGACGGCAAGAGGACGGTGTTCGCCAAGCACTGACGAACGACGCGCTCGCCGCGCGCAAGTCCAGCGCAAGTCGCGGGCGTCTGGGCGTATCCTCGACGGCATGAGCAAAGCAGATGCGGCCGCATCCACCGGAATCGGCTTCGGCAGCGCCCTCGCGATCACGATTTCATGGTCCCGGTGGCACTCGATCCTTTGGGCCATCATCCACGGGATTTGCGGTTGGTTCTACGTGCTGTATTTCTGGTGGACGAGAAAGTAGTGCGGCGGACGGAGGCGGCCGACGACGGTGGCGCCAAGGCGTGCGTCACCGGTTAAAACGACAGAACCCGCGAGACCCGCGGAATCCACGTGGGACGCAGGCATGATCTCAATCATCTGTCGCTCCACCTGATGCGGCGACGATTCAGGGTCATCGCCGCCTGCGTCGCCACATCGCTCGGAGTCGGTCCCACAGGGGGAAGCTGAGCCCCTGCGTGGGTTGCGCTGTGCGAATCACGTGCAGGATGCTCTCAACGTCTTCGGGCTCGAAGGTTCCGCGCCGCTCGAGGGCAGCGCGCGCCTTCTCGATCGTGATCGGCGCCGGGACCGTCCGGAGAACGGAGGCCACCGCGAGTGCCGCCGCGGGCGCGAGGAGACTGCAGCGTTCACAGGCAAACCGGAAGTTCGGTGCGCCGCACCTTGGGCAGTTCAATGGCGACATGACTCCGTGGCTTCGAGCAACGCTACGATGTCTGACACGTCAGGGAGCCGATCCCAAAGCGCGCACCATTCGGGCTCATTCTAGATGGGAGAGGGCACGGTCGATTCGATTTCTGAGTTCGCGAAGCGCCCTATCCCCGACCTCGTCAAGCGATCTGTGAGCCATCGGGCAGGCGCAACGACGGAAGCTCGTTGGCTTGCCACCTGTGAATTGCGACAGCGGTCAAATCGGGTCGAGCGCGTCACAATAGTGTGATGCCGACGCCCTCGCACGGTCTTGCGATTTCGGAAGTACCACGTCGTCCTCTCGAACGCGCTTCGGGCTCGACGGTCGTCTCAACCCGGTTGTCGTCGTCTGAGGGGCGTGGCCATGCGCAGGCTGGCCGTTAGCGCCTTCGTTCTGGCGGTCGTCGCAGCGTGCGAGATCGAGAACGCGCCCCGTCAGAGTCGCGGTGCGGGCACGACACCGACCAACATCTACGCGGCCACCGGGAAGGACCAATTGGCGCCGGCGGCCTCGCGTGCGCGGCCGCTCGTCTATGTCCCGAATTCGCGCTCGGCCAGCGTGACGGTGATCGACCCGGTCACCTATCAGGTGATTCGCACGTTTTCGACGGGGACGTTGCCGCAGCACGTCGTTCCCTCCTACGACCTTGGCACGCTCTGGGTGGCGAACAACGAAGGGAACAGCCTGACGCCCATCGATCCGGCGACGGGCGAAGACGGCACGCGGGTTCCAGTCGATGACCCCTACAACCTTTACTTCACGCCTGATGGCCGGTTCGCCGTGGTCGTCGCCGAACGGCGACATCACATTGATTTTCGCGACGCGCACGATATGAAGCTCTTCCAATCGCTTTCCCTGTCGTGCGAGGGCGTCGACCACATGGAGTTCACGGCGGACGGGCGGTACGCGATTGCGACCTGTGAATTCTCAGGTCAGCTCGTGAAAATCGATCTGACGACACGCGACGTGGTCGGCTATCTGACGCTTGGTAACAGTCTCTCGAACACGCTCGAGAAGCTCACCCTGCTTGTCGGTAAGCGCCATGGCAACCATGCGGCTGGCCCGATGCCACAGGACATCCGGTCTTCGCCGGATGGAACGGTGTTCTACGTGGCGGACATGACCGGGGGCGGGGTTGTCCTGATCGATCCGATCGCGTTCACGCGTGTCGGTTTCATCAAGACCGGCACTGGGCCGCACGGACTGTATCCGAGTCGCGACGGCACGAAACTCTACGTGACGAACAGAGGCTGGAACACGACCGCCGGCGGCCGCCACGGTCCGGGATCGATCAGCGTGATCGACTTCTCCACGCGCAGGGTCGTGGAGACCTGGCCTGTCCCAGGGGGCGGAAGCCCCGATATGGGTAATGTCACCGCCGACGGAAGCGAGCTCTGGGTGTCCGGACGCTACGACGATGAAGTGTACGTGTTCGCCACCGCGACGGGCATCTTGACGCATCGTATTGCCGTCGGGCGGGAGCCGCATGGGTTGTGCGTGTGGCCGCAGCCGGGACGGTATTCGCTTGGTCACACGGGGAACATGAGGTGACTGTCCGTGTTTTGAACGGATGCTTGCGATGCCGTGATTTCAGCAACGAGCGCTATTGCCTAGCAGCACGATATTGCTACCGTATCGGCGGTACTCTTACGTGATGCGACCCCTCAGGTATTCCATCAACGTCACATTGGACGGGTGCTGCGATCATCGTGCAATTCTCGCGGACGAAGACTTACATCGTCACGCGGTGGAAAACCTCGACCAGGCCGATGCTCTCCTCTTTGGCCGGGTGACTTACGAAATGATGGAGGCAGCGTTTCGACCGCCGGCGCGGACGGGAGCGAGGCCTGACTGGATGGAACCGTTCGCCCGGACGATCGACGCGGCAAAGAAGTACGTCGTGTCGAGCACCCTGGAACGGGTCGATTGGAACGCGGAGCTCGTCCGCGGAGATCTGGGGAAGGCCGTTCAGCAGCTGAAGCGGGAGTCGGGTAAGGGACTGTTGGTGGGAGGCGTGCAGCTCCCGCTGGCGTTGGCGGAGCTGGGAGTTAGTCAGACCGCAAAGGAGAGTGAATGCTCGAACTCAGGCCAAGCTGCGAGTGCTGCGACACCGATCTGCCGCCCACGTCCTCGGAAGCGTTCATTTGCACTTTTGAGTGCACGTTCTGCGCTGCCTGCGCCCAATCTAAGCTGGGGTTCAAGTGCCCGAACTGCGGCGGTGAACTCGTGCGGCGCCCGTCACGCCCTGGTGAATTGCTGCGCAAGCACCCCGCATCAACTACACGAATCTTCAAACCGGCGGGCTGCCAACCACGTGTGGCGGTCTAATCACGCGTTGCAGCCGACGCCTTCGCGCTGCGCGCACGGCGCGGCTGAACGCGGGCTTTAGGCGCCGCGTGGGGCACAACGTGCCAATCAGGGCAGTCCTCTTCGATCTTGGAAACACGCTCGTCGGCTACTACGAGTCGGCCGAGTTTCCGCCCATCTTGCGCCGATGTGTGCGTCGGTGCTCGGAAGCGCGGGGTTGGTCAGGCGATGCTGGTAGCGAGGAGGCGTTGTTCGCGCGCGCACTCCAGTTGAATCAGGAACGACCGGACTTTGCGGTGCGCGCTCTCGGCGAGCGACTGCGAGAGCTGTTCGACCCGCAGGGGGGACTGGATGACATTGCTCTCGGCAGTCTTGGTGCGGCCTTCATGAAACCGATCTTCGAACTGGCGCGACCCTGTCCTCAGGCGCTGATAGTGCTGAAGGCGTTGCGCCGGCGCGGCGTCAAGACCGCCACCGTCTCGAATACCCCTTGGGGCAGCCCGGCGAGTGAGTGGCGCACAGAATTGGCTCGACACGGCCTGCTTGAAAGCGTTGATGCAGTGGTGTTCTGCGTCGATGTCGGATGGCGCAAACCGCACCGCGCGCCCTTCGACAGAGCGCTGGCGTTATTGGAAGTGGCGCCGCCGGACGCAGTGTTTGTGGGTGACGATCCTCGATGGGACGTCGTAGGGGCCCAGAATGCTGGTCTGCGTCCTGTGCTCCTCGGCTCGGCGGCGAGCCCGCTGGCTCTGGAAACGATCCAGAATCTCGAGGACGTCATCCGACTTGTCGACGAAGTAAGCTCATGAACGGGCCGCGTTGCCTACCACGCGTTGCACCAGTCGGCCACTACATCGGCATGAAGTCCCTCCTCTTCCTGGTACTCATCGCCGGCCGGCTGATCTGCACCGACGGCGAAGACGACGCTTCCCGTTGTGAAATCCATTCGCCCGTTCCTTAGAAAGGGCTGCTCGCGGCGGGGGAGTGGGATAGAAATGAAGGAGGACCTGCTGTGAAGAAACTCTGCCTGGCGCTGTTTACAGGGCTGACGGCGGTTGTTCTGACAGCGACGCTCGACCTTACAGGGAACTGGGAGGTGGAGGCCAATTTCGACGACACCAGTCTTTCAGCTGGCGGCTTCGATTGTGCCATCAAGCAAGACGGTGAACAGTTGACGGGCACCTGTTCAGGCGGCTCGGCCCAGCTAACCGGCGAGTTGAAGGGGCAGAGTGTCAGCTGGAAGATGAAGGAGGTCACGTACGCGGGCACTGTCAACGAAACCGGGACCAGCATGAGGGGGCGCTTTACGATTAATGGTAAGGGCGGAAGTTTTACCGCTTTGAAATCAAAGTAGCCAGCCAGGTTTTCTTGCAGCCCTCCGGAACGGCTGGACAGTGAGCCGCTCATCGGACGTTTCTCGCAGTGTCTCGTGAACACGAAGCGAGGAATCACCATGCTGACCGTTGGCCGCCTCTTCGTCGTAATTCTCGTTTGTCACGCCAGTGCACCGCTATACGCTCAGACGGTCGTAAGCAATAGCGTACGTGGCAATAGAAGATTTATCGATATCGCCATGGGTCCGAACTGGGACGACGCGAGGAATGACGGCGTGCCGGGCGCGACTTGGGGATCCGGAATCGCGGTCGGCTTCGATTCAGGGCATCTCGGCGCCGAATTCGATGTTCACGTGCCGCAGTGGCACGTGCAGACCTACACGCCGTGGCGATTCCAGGTACATGGGGCGGTCCTTCGGATACGAGCAACAGGGTCACTTCTACGAATCGGCTGAGACGACGCGCCGTCGCTCTATCGATTTTGTCGCCTTGTATCGCGCCAACATGCTCGTCAATCGACACGTAACGGTGACTGGTCTCGTCGGGGGAGGTTTCATCTATCGACCCGAGCATTATGCCCGCGTCACGACGGAGCTGCTGCCCGATGGATCGCGAACCGAGGTGGACCGATACGCGAACACATCGTGGCGCAATTACCTGGCGGCGGCGGCACGGTTCGACGTCGAATGCAGAATCTCACAGCGGGTGTTTGTCGTTCCACGTCTGCGGGTCACAGCGTTCCCGTCATTCATCGACGACAGCGGCTTGGCGCCGCGCGTTCTCGCGGCACGACCAGAGATTGGCGTGCGCTGGGATTTCTAAGGCATGAGGCGGCCGATCGAGGCAAAATTCCCCGACTGACCCGCGTCCGCGCACGTCCGAAGATAAAGATGAGGAGGAGTCCATGCTGAAATATGCCCTGGCCGTTGGTCTTGTCGGCGCCGTCGGTGTATCGATCAGCTCGCAGGAGTCAGGATGCCCTGGCGACGCGCAGCGCGCCCAAACCGCCGTTCGGTTCGCTCGGGAAGTGAATACGGCGAGACCCGCTATCAGGCTCAGAACCAGCGATACGGCCGGATCGCGGACCTGGGGATCGGCGCCGAGCCTGACGGGTTCCGCGCGCAGATGACGACGGACGGGACCACGTACAGTTTCTCCGTCAAGGACACGGTCGACGCGTGCCACTTCGCGCTATTCTCAGATGAGCAGGGCGTGATCTACACGGCGCGGCCGCTGCGGTAATCGCGGTGAGGCCGCTCGGCGACGAATCCTGACTCGATCGAGATAGTGGAGGGTGCCAATGCTGTTGCTGCTGCTGATCGCGCTGGACGCCATGGACGTGTCGACTCTCAAAATCGGCCCACCAACGATCGGCACAGAACTCGATCTGGGAACGTTGAAGCGTAAGCTTCCCCGATCGATTGACACTGGAAGGTAGACTGCTCCGGGTCAGGAGCGGTCATGCGGAAGTCGAAGTTCAGTGAGACCCAGATCGTCGGGATCCTGAAGGATGCCGAGAGCGGCGTGCCGGTCGCGGACCTGCTCCGGAAGCACGGCGTCAGCAAAGCGACGTTCTTCAAATGGCGCAGCAAGTACGGCGGCGCGTCGGTGTCGGATGTGAAGCGGCTGCGCGAGCTCGAGGCCGAGAACGCCAAGCTGAAACGGATGTATGCGGACCTGGCGCTCGAGAACGCCGCCATCAAGGACGTCCTGAACCGAAAGCTGTAAGGCCGTTCGCGAAGCGACAGATCGCCGAGGTGCTGGTGCAGGAGCACCACCTGCCGGTGCAGCGAGCCTGTCGCGTGGTGAGGCTGTCGCGGGCGGCGTATTACCGGCCTCCGGTGCCGGCGAGTCGGCGCGATGCCGCGGTGATCGCGGCGCTGACGGATGTCGTGGCGCGCTATCCGCGATGGGGCTTCTGGAAGCTGTTTGACCGCATGCGCGTGGAAGGCCGTCGCGTGGAATCACAAGCACGTGCATCGCGTGTACTGCGCGCTGCGGCTGAATCTGCCGCGACGCACGACGCGGCGCGTGCCGCGGCGGGTGCGCCAACCGCTGGCGGCGCCGCCGCTGCTGAATCAGACCTGGGCGCTCGACTTCATGACCGAGACGCTCTACGACGGCCGGCGCGTGCGCTTGCTGACGATGATCGATGAAGGGAATCGGGAAGGCTTGGAGATCGCGATGGGCCTCTCGCTGCCCAGCCGGCGCGTGATTCGCGTGCTCGACGAGCTCGTCGCCGTCCACGGCTGTCCGTCAGCGTTCCGCGTCGACAACGGCCCCGAATTCACCGCGCAGACCTTCGTCGATTGGTGCGCCGAGCACGGCGTGGCGATTCACTACATCCAGCCGGGCAAGCCCGATCAGAACGCCTACATCGAGCGCTTCAATCGCAGCTACCGGACCGAAGTCCTCAACGCGCATCTCTTCGAGTCGGTCGCAGAACTGCGAGCGCTGACCGATACCTGGTTGCGGATCTACAACAGCGAGCGGCCTCACGACAGCCTCGGCCGGGTGCCGCCGCTCACGTTTCTGCCGAGGCCTTCATCAGCCGGCAGTCTCTCTTTGCACTGTCTACTTGACGGGGAAGCTTACGGAAGGGCGAGCTCCGAAAACTGGGCGTGGTCTCCTGACGGGACGCAGTTCTACGTTCAGACGGCCGAAGGGTCACCCCCATCAGAAAAGCAGCATCACTACGTGATTCCTGTGGGCGGTGGTGTTCCGACCGGCGCGGTGCCATGACCACCGGCCTGGGCGGCGGAGGACCGGTCGTTCAAGTCGGATCGTTCGGCGCCCGGCGGTGGCCGACAATGATGATTGCCACGCGAAACAGACGCTGGAAGTGATCAAGGCCGGCACTGGTCAGGCCGGCGCGCTCGATTGCGAGGTGAACCCCACCGGCGGCAACGTCGGCAACAACGAGACCATTGCGAAGGGGAACGACCAGAAGCAAAAGGTGACGGTCTGGCGCTTCACGCTGCTCGGCGAGACGGTCAGCGAGTTCATGAACGCACGCCCTCTCCCGGGCTGATGTTCGGCTGGGGCCCCGCGGCAAGCGGCGCGATTGCATTTGTGGATTCCAACGAGCGCCTGGTGCTCCTCGATCAGCACAAGCACAAACGGACGGTGCAGGGCGTCAAGGACGCTCTTTTGCCAGCCTGGTCGACCGACGGCGCGCGGCTTGCCTGGGTTCAAGAAGAGCGGCCGCAAGAACACACTGCTCTGGTCGCCCGTTACCCCGCTCGGCCCCAAGTTGCAGTCGACGCGCATCTTGCGCGACACGCTAGTCATCGACCATGTCGAGCGGCCGACGCCGAACGATTGCTGATTCCCGGAAGTGTGGTGTCGACGTCAGGTTTCGCGGAGAGACAGCGTCAGAAATCACCGTAGCCTGCTCACGTTGCAACATCGACAGAGCCCCCCCATGAGAACGACGATCCTCGGCACATTCATCGCCTTCGCGATTGGTGGGAACGGGCTGGGCAGCTGACGATCCGCGCGTGTTCGTGATTGGCGCGGTGAACCGGCCCGGAGGCTTCCACTACGAGCAGGGCCTCACGGTTGAGAGCGTCATCAACCGCGCGGGCGGTGTCCGCCATCCGTGCATGACGAACCGGTTTACGGTGGTCCGAGTGCAGGACGGTCGGCAGGCGAGGCTCGCGGCGTCAGCGGGAACCGTTCTCCAACTCGGAGACACGGTTGACGTGATGAAAGTCAACGACGGCGAGAATCGCTGCAAGTGAACGCCCCTTCGAACGCGAAGACCGAGAAGCCCCACACGACAATTCGCAAGAGTGTTCGAGCGCGCGGTCCAGCGTGACTTGGCGACTATCCGCCATTGGCGTATAGTTGCATATGCGCTTCGTCGAGACGGCCTGCGCGTCATCTACTTCGGGCTCCAGCCGAGAATTCTACATGCTCTACGCGTTCGCCAAGAACGAGCAGGGCGATTCGACAGCCGCTCAGACTCGTGCACTCGGCCAGCTCGTTCGCGAGGAGTTCAAGTGAAGGACGCAGCATTTCAAGAATTGATGAGCAGTGTCCGACAGGCTCGCCGGATTCGGCGCGGCATGTTGAAGCCCTCGCGGACGACGGTGTTCAAGCCGGAGGACGTCAAGGCGGTCCGAGCCAGTCTCGGCGCATCCCAGAGCGAATTCGCGCTGATGATTGGCGTGAGCGTGGCAACCCTGCAGAACTGGGAGCAGGGCCGGCGCACTCCAGACGGCCCCGCTCTCGCGCTCCTTCGAGTTGCGGCTAGGAATCCGAAGGCGGTTGCTGAAGCGCTGCACGGCAAGAAGCGGGGCGTTGCCTAGAGGTTCCTGTGAGAATCGCCATATCGATTTAGGGCCGCTTATCGAAAAAGCTTGATAGCCTCGCCCGCTCGAAGGGCCGGTCCCGCAGCGATGTCGTCAGCGCTGCCTGAGCCGAATACATTGCTCACCACGATTCCGACGAGGTCACCGAAGAAACGCATTGAGCGCCCTGACCACTCGCGGTCTGGAGTGCGGCCGCCTACGGCAAGCGGGGTATTCCGCGCGTGCCGTCTCGACCGGTATCTTGGGGTCGGCTTTCTTCCACAACATCAAAAGATTATCGTAGGCGGTCTTCGCCTTCGTTGTATCGACCGCGGCAGCTGTTCGCGCTGCTGTCGTGAACGGTTTGTGAACGGCAAAGTCTTGCCAGACCTGACGTCCTTCCGCAGGATTCGGCGATGCTCAATGCCGTTCCTTTTCGACGCCGTCTCAGCTGGGCCGACCAGTCGCGAATGAACGGAAACCGTGGGCGCGGCTACTTCCTGAGCCGCTTGGCTGCGCGGCGATGAGTCGGTGAGTTCCGCGCTTGATTGTTGTCCCTCTCCCGCAAGCGCGCCACTCTCATGTAATCGAGTCAAGGCCCATCGCCACCGAGATAGACCCCGAAATATAGACTGAAGAACAAGAGCGCCACGGATGCGATAAGCAAGTAGGCTGGCGCCCACTTCCACGCAGTGTTGCGAAATACTGTGGCTGGAAGGTACCGAACCCGAGGGCTGCATTGAGGAACAGCATGGGCCAACCCAGCCACATCGCCTCCAAGCGAATCTCACGTGCCACATAGAGGTACAGGCCCTGCAGGACGAAAGGCACAAAAACCGCAGCAAGAACTGCGGCGAGTTCCCAGAGACTGTGATGGACGTCGTCGGGTGCGACATTCGCTTTGAGCCGCGATTCCTTCGGTCCACGTGAGCCCGGTGTCATTGTGGAAACCGAGGCGCGGGCACTGGCTTTAGCCAACCTGGGTAAAGCACCTCAAGAGGGAAACTCGGTAGCGGAATCAATGAAACGTTCATCAGGCCGCAGCAAACGAATTTGAATTTGTACGCTCGGCGTGGCTGGCTACGGAATGGGAATCCGCCGGGCGACCTCTCGACGGTCCCGCGCTGCGGGGCGAACAACCGGCGGCAGACCCCGTGTCGGGCACTGGCGATGAAGAACGGGCGCTGCAAGTTTCACGGCGGGCTGAGCACGGGCCCGAGAACGCCGGAAGGTTTGGAGCGCAGCCGCCGCGCGCGCTGGAAACACGGGGCGTACTCCCAGGAGACCAAAGCCATCCTCCGAGAGAGTCGCCGCCAATGGCGGGAGCTGTTGGCGCTGTTCTCTTGAGCGGTTTGTGCAACCGGACTGTCCCAGCCTGTCACAGATGATCGTAGGATCGCGCGATGCGTGACGACTGTTTCAAACGGCGCGTGACACCGCCGCGGCTAAGAGTTGACGCGGCGATTCGGAGAGCCGGTCTTTCCTGATACGGAAGGAGGGAACGGCATGCTGGCTGCTCGACTGACCGCGCCGAACCGGCTCGAGATCGCGCAGATCGACGATCCGACCCCGGGACCCGGCGGCGCGCTGATCCGCGTCCACGCGGCCGCGATCACCCGCGACGAGCTGACGTGGCCGCTCGACCGGCTGCCGGCGATTCCGTCGTACGAATCTCGGGCACGGTTGCCGCCCTCGGACCGGGTGCGAACGGCCTAGCGGTAGACGACGAGGTGTTCGCGCTGACGCCCTTCGACCGGGACGGCGGCGCCGCCGAGTACGCGGTCGTGCCGTCGGCGATCGTAGCGTCGAAGCCGAAGACGCTGGACCACATCCAGAGCGCGGCGATCCCCCTCGCCGGCCTCACCGCGTGGCAGGCGCTCTTCGACCACGGCGGTCTGCAGCGCGGTGAACGCGTGATCGTCACCGGCGCCCGCGGCGGCGTCGGCCACTTCGCCGTACAGCTCGCGCGCTGGGCGGGCGCGGAGGTCGTCGACGGCGGAGAGGCCGACCTCGTCTTCGACACCACCGGCCCCGCAGCACTCACAGGGATCCGGGCCGGCCGCATCGTCTCCGTCGCCAAGGAGGCACCCGGCGTCACCTACTTCATCGTCGAGCCGAACCGCCACCAGCTCGCCGAACTCGCACGGCTCGCCGACGAAGGCGCAATCCGGCCGGAGATCGACTCCGTGTTCCCGCTCGCTGATGCCCGGGCGGCGTTCGACCGCGTGGCTGAGCGGGGCAAGCGCGGCAAGGTCGTGCTCCGCGTCGCCGGCAGCTAACCTTCGATTCGACTGAGTGCGTCGCCAAGTGGGACAATCCTCTACCGCGGCGGCGTGACTTTCGCCGCGAAACTACTGCGCCTGGCCGCCCGCCGATTCTGCCGGGACAATCAGGTGTTTCTGGGATGCCGTCCGCTCCCACCAATACACGGGTTCCCGTGAAGTGAGCGAAGGCGAGAGCGTGAGCCTCGGCTTCGGCCATCAGACGCCGCCCGACCTGAGTCTCGCGGCGCGTTTCCGACGACGCGAATGCTCGAGCGCTACACGCATCAGACCGACGCGCGGAAGATCGAACGCTCAAGGCAAGTAGGAAGAAAGTGGCGGGCGCGGTCCACCTTCGCTGCTCGCAGCTTCGGTGGACATCCTTCGCGGGCGGGCAACTCGCTTGGCTTGCCATCCGAAGCTCGCCGAAGGCGAGCGAAGGTTGGTGGACGGCAGGAGGCTCGAACTCCCGACCTCCGCGTTGCGAACGCGGCGCTCTCCCAACTGAGCTAGCCGCCCACTGATGGAACGGCGATTGTACCACGCCGCGTTTCAGAGGCCGCAACGCGCGCGCCCTGTTACACTCCATCGCCACATGCCCGCACTCACGCGCCTTGGCATCCTCACCGGCGGCGGCGACGCGCCCGGCCTCAACGCCGTCATTCGCGCCGTCGTCAAGTGCGCATCGAACGCCGGCATCGAGTGCATCGGCCTCGAAGACAGCTTCGACGGACTCATCGAGCCCGGGCGCTCACGGCGACTGACGCCGCGCGACGTGACCGGCATCCTGCGTCTCGGCGGAACGATTCTCGGCACCACCAACCGCGGCAACCCGTTCGCGTATCCGGTCGCCACGTCGGAAGGCGTCCGTGACTACTCGGATCGCGTCGTCGAGATGTTCCACCAGATGGGCCTCGATGCGCTGATCGTCATCGGCGGCGATGGCACGCTGGCGATCGCGCAACGGGTTCTACCACCGCGGCATCCCGGTCGTCGGCGTCCCGAAGACGATCGACAACGACATCGTCGGGACCACCAACTGTTTCGGCTTCGACACCGCCGTCGATTTCGCGACCGACGCCATCGATCGGCTGCACACCACCGCCGAGGCGCACCACCGCATCATGATCGTCGAGGTGATGGGCCGGTACGCCGGATGGATCGCGCTCTACGCCGGCGTAGCGGGCGGTGCCGACGCGATTCTGATCCCCGAAATTCCATTCGACATCGCCATCGTCGCGCAGCGGCTGCGCGACCGCGATCGCCTGGGGCGCCAAGTTCAGCATCGTCGTCGTGGCGGAAGGCGCGTTTCAAAAAGGCGGGTCGCTGTCGCTGGTCGAAGCGGCGCGCGACGGCTACTCGGAGCGGCTCGGCGGCATCGGGGCGCGAGTCTGCGAGGCGCTCGCGAGAGAGACCGGCAAGGAAACCCGATCGGTCGTCCTCGGCCACCTGCAGCGCGGCGGTGCGCCGACGAGCTTCGATCGGGTGCTGGCGACGCGGTTCGGCGGCAAGGCGGTCGAACTCGTGCAACGGGGAGAGTTCGGCACGATGGTCGCGTATGCCCCGCCCGATATCGTGGCGCTGCGCCTCGAAGAAATCGTGGGGAAGACGAAGACCGTCCCGCTCGATCACGACCTGCTGCTGACGGCGAAGGCGCTGGGCGTCAGCTTCGGCGACTGAGCACCCGCTGTCCGGAGCGTCTACGCCCCCGGACAGCCACGCCTAGACAGCGCGCCGCGACACCATCATTCGATACAGCCACAGCAGCAGGATCGAGCCCAGCAGCGACATGAAAAAGCCGGCGCCGTCGTTCGGCCCGTACCAATTCAAGGCGCGGCCGATGAACCCGCCGATCAACGCGCCGGCGATGCCGAGCGCCATCGTGACGATGATCCCGCCGGGATCGCGGCCGGGCATCACCAGCTTGGCGACCGCGCCGACGATCAAGCCGAACACTATCCAGCCAATGACTCCTAACATATCGCCTCCCCGCGGCAGGCGTGCAAGATGGAGGCCTCGGCCGGCGGTCAGGACAGAACGTCGAGATACTTCAACGCGCCGCCGGTATTGAAGAGGACGACTGACTCATCCGTCTTGATGGCGCCGTCAGCCACCAGACGGCTGATGGCCACAAAGGCCGCGCCGCCCTCTGGCGCCGCGCTGACGCCTTCATGTTTTCCGATCGCGAGCATCCCGTCGACCATCGAACGGTCGGAGACGGCCAGCGCAGTCCCTCCGCTGTCGCGGACGGCGCGCAGAATCAGAAAGTCGCCAATGGCTCGTGGAACGCGCAGGCCGTCCGCAATCGTTGACGCGCCTTCCCACGGCTC
This sequence comes from uncultured Acidobacteriota bacterium, assembly GCA_963792175.1. GTDB lineage: Bacteria > Acidobacteriota > Vicinamibacteria > Vicinamibacterales > CAVVIG01 > CAWBVG01. Next base: position 98,035 of record CAWBVG010000042.1, on the reverse strand, counting down.
CGCCTTCTCGGTGCCTTGTTGGAACGCGCGGACGATCGGCGCGCAGTTCTCGGCCTGGACCGATACCATCCGCGGCCGGCGGCCGGGGCGGACCCAGCCAATCCGCTCGATTTCCTCGAACGCTTTCCACATGCCGACCATGCCGGTTCCGCCGCCGGTCGGATAGACGATCCAGTCCGGCCACTGCCAGTCCATCTGCTCGGCGAGCTCGTAGGCCATCGTCTTCTTGCCTTCGATGCGATACGGCTCTTTCAGCGTCGAGACGTCATACCAGCCGAGCGGCCCGCCTTTTTCCGCCGCCATCCGGCCGGCATCGGTGATCAACCCGTCGACCAGCGTGACGTTCGCCCCGTAGAGGCGGCATTCGTCGACGAACGGCCGCTTCGCGTCCTTCGGAATGAAGACTTCGCACGCGATGCCGGCAGCGGCGGAGTAGGCGGCGGCGGCGTTGCCGGCATTGCCGGCGGTCGGCAGCGCGATGGTCGTGGCGCCCAGGTACTTCGCGCGCGTAATCGCGGCCGACTGACCGCGGGCCTTGAAGGAATTCGTCGGGTTGAGCGATTCGTCCTTGATGTACAACCGGTCGAGGCCGATCGATGCGCCGAGCCGCCGCGCGTGGAACAGCGGCGTGAAGCCCTCGCCGAGCGTGACCGGCGATTCGCCGTCGTAGATCGGCAGCATCTCGCGGTAGCGCCACATCGACGCCTCACGGCCTTTGAGGGTTTCGCGCGACCAGCCGCGCGCCTGGTCGAGATCGTAACGCGCCAGCAGGGGAGCGCCGCAGGAGCAGAGGAAGTGCCGTTCCCGCGGATTGCGCACCGGCGCGCCGCACGGCACTGAACACTCCAGATGGGTGAAGAAGGACATCGACAGCGATTTCAAGCGAACTCTGCTCGACTTGCTTCACTTCACCGAGTAACTCCGAATCTTTCTTTTTCTGCAGGTCGTCGATCTGCTTGATGTGGTTGTCGGTGATCTTCTGGACCTCGTCGAGCCCCTTCTTCTCGTCGTCTTCCGAGATCTTGTGATCTTTGAGCAGTTTCTTCAGCCGCTCGTTCGCGTCGCGGCGGACCTGGCGGACGCTGTTGCGTCCTTCCTCGCTCAGCTTGTGCACGTGCTTCGACAGTTCCTTGCGACGTTCCTCGGTGAGCGACGGCAGCGGGATACGCACGATCTTGCCGTCGTTGGCCGGATTCAGGCCCAGGCCGGCGGACCGGATCGCCTTCTCGATCGCACCGAGCTGTGACGGGTCGAACGGCTGCGCGACGATCAGCGTCGGCTCGGGAATCGACAGGCCGGCGACCTGATTCAAGGGAACCTTCGCGCCGTACGCTTCGACATGCACGCCGTCGAGAATGGTCACGGACGCGCGGCCGGTCCGCACGCCGGCAAACTCGTGCTGCAGATGATCGATCGCCGCGTTCATCCGCTTGTTGACTTCGGCGAACAGGCCTTTGAGGTCGTTGACGTCCATCTCGCAGCTCCGTTACGCGGTCACCAGCGATCCGATCGGCTCGCCGGTAATGGCACGTTTGATGTTGCCCGGCGTCCGCAGATTGAAGACCACAATCGGCAGCCGGTTGTCCATGCACAGAGAAATGGCCGTGGCATCCATCACCTTCAGGCCCTGCTCGAGGACCTGCTGGTACGAGATGCGATCGAAACGCGTCGCATCGGTCTTGACCATCGGGTCGGCGTCGTAAATGCCGTCGACCTTCGTGGCCTTGAGAATGACGTCTGCCTTGATTTCCATCGCGCGCAGCGCGGCCGCGGTATCGGTACTGAAGTACGGATTGCCGGTGCCGCCGCCGAACACGACGACGCGCCCCTTCTCGAGGTGGCGGATGGCGCGACGCCGGATGAACGGCTCGGCCACCGATCGCATTTCGATCGCGGTGACGACGCGGGTCACGACATTCTGCTGTTCGAGCGCGTCCTGCAGGGCCAGGGCGTTGATGACGGTCGCCAGCATGCCCATGTAGTCGGCCGTCGCCCGATCCATGCCGCGCGCGCTGGCCGCCACGCCGCGGAAAATGTTGCCGCCGCCGATGACGATGGCGGTTTCGACGCCCATTCCCTGGATTTCGGAGATGTCTCGCGCGATGCGCGTCGCCACGGCCGGATCGATCCCGTAGGTCTGCTCGCCCATCAGGGCTTCGCCGGAAAGTTTCAGGAGGACGCGTTTATAGGCAGGTCGGGCAGAGGCCACGGGGGAAAATAATACTCGACAAGGACACAGAAGGCGCGTGTCCTTGTCAGGTTGTCAATTCCCCGACCTTCAGACGGACGAAGCGGGTCACCGAGACAGAGGCGCCCAGCGCCTTGTTGGCCGCGGCGAGGCGGTCCTTCACCTTCATCTTCGAGTCGAAGATGGACTCCTGGTCGGGGAGGACCACCTGGGAGAAGAAGGCGCCGAGCTTGCCCTCGACGATCTTCTCGATCACGTTGGCGGGCTTGCCGGAATTCTCCATCTGGGCGCGATAAATCGATTTTTCCTTCTCGAGCACGTCCGCCGGCACCACATCCCGGGACACATACTGCGCGCTGGTCGGGCTGGCGGCGGCGATCTGCATCGCGATTTCTTTGACCAGCGTCGCGAACTCCTCGCGGCCGCTGACCGCGGGGGTCACGCCGGCGAACTCGACCTGCACGCCAATCTTGCCGCCCATGTGGATGTACTGCCCGACGTAGCCCTGGCCGGCATAGCGGACGAACCGCGGCACCGCCATGTTCTCGCCGAGCTTCGCGATGCCTGCCGCGACCAGCTTCTGGACGGGGCCATTGGGGTCCTTGAGCCACGATTCGTTGGCCGCGTCGCCGGCGGCGTCGATCTGCGCCAGCACGTCCTGCACCAGTTTCTGGAAGTCCGGGGTGCGGGCGACAAAGTCCGATTCGCAGTTCACTTCGACGAGCGTGCCCGCGGAGTTGTCGGCCGACAGCCGTTGGCCGATCAGGCCTTCGTTGGCCGATCGTCCGGCTTTTTTCGCGGCACTCGCCAGGCCGCGCTTGCGCAGAATGGTGTTCGCCTCTTCGAAGTCGCCATTCGCTTCGCTCAGCGCGTTCTTGCATTCCATCATCCCCGCGCCGGTCTGGTCGCGGAGCTTCTTCACGTCTGCGGCAGTGATCGTCGTCATAAACAATTGGTGAGTTGGTGAATCGAAGGAATTGGCGAATGGCATTCGCCAATTCACCAATTCACGTCATTCACGAATTACAGGGTTCTGTTTTCTACGCGGAGGCTGGAGCCGGTTCGCGGCGCCGCTGCGGGCGCGCGGCGCGGCGCGGATCGGTTTCGTTGGCCGCCGCGTCCTCTGCGGCCTCGCGCGCGTGCTCGGCGTCCACCGACTGCTTCATGTCGCGGCCGGCAATGACCGCTTCGGCGATCCGCGACGCGAACAGGCGGATGGCGCGCAGCGCGTCGTCGTTGCCCGGAATGACGAAGTCGACTTCGTCGGGATCGCAGTTGGTGTCGACGATGCCGATGACCGGAATCTTCAGCTTGCGTGCCTCGTCGACGGCGATCTGCTCCTTGCGCGTGTCGACGACGAAGATGGCGTCGGGCAGGCGCGACATCCCGCGGATGCCGTCCAGATTCTTCGCGAGCTTCTTGCGCTCTTTCTCGTTGCGCGCGATTTCCTTCTTCGACAGCGTGTCGAATCGTCCGTCGGTGGCCATCGCTTCGAGGTCGCGGAGCCGGCCGAGACTGCGCTGGATGGTCGCGAAGTTCGTGAGCAGGCCGCCGAGCCACCGCTCGTTGACGTGGAACATGCCGCAGCGCTGCGCTTCTTCCGCGATGACGTCCTGGGCCTGGCGCTTGGTGCCCACGAACAGAATCGTGCGGCCCTCGGCCGCGAGGCGACTGACGAACTCCTCGGCTTCCCGGAACAACTTCACCGTCTTGCCCAGATCGATGATGTAGATGCCGTTTCGCTCGCCGAAGATGTATTCCTTCATCTTCGGGTTCCAGCGCTTCGTCTGGTGGCCGAAGTGAACGCCCGCCTCCAACAGATCCTTCATCGCGATCGCTGCCAAACTCTCCTCCTCACATTCAGCTGTCAGCCTCAGCTGTCTTACCGTTTACTGAACTGGAAGCGTTTGCGCGCTCCCGCCATCCCGTACTTCTTCCGCTCCTTGGCGCGCGCGTCGCGCGTCAGCAGCCCTTCGTCCTTCAACTTCTTGCGCAGCTCGAGGTTGTACTCGACCAGCGCGCGCGAAATGCCCAGCCGCACCGCCCCCGCCTGTCCAGACACGCCGCCGCCGGCGACCGTCGCCAGGATGTCGAACTTGTCGGCGGTTTCAGTGAGGACCAGCGGCGTCCGGATTTGCATGCGCAGCGCCTCGGTCTTGAAGAACTCTTCGAAGGCGCGACGGTTGATGGTGACTGACCCGGTGCCGGGCCTGAGAAATACGCGAGCGGTGGACGTCTTGCGGCGACCCGTACCGTAATACTGAACTGCTGCCACGTTACGCAACCTCGAGCTTGGAAGGTTTCTGCGCCGCGTGCGGATGATCCGGGCCGGCGTAAACCTTCAGTTTGCGATACATCGCCTCACCCATCTTTGTCTTGGGCAGCATGCCGTGTACCGCGTCCTCGACGAGCTTCTCCGGGCGCCGCGCGCGCACGAGCCGCGCGCGTTCTTCGCGCAAGCCGCCTTCGAAGCCGCTGTGCTGGCGATAGATTTTCTGGTCTTCCTTCCGGCCGGTGAGCTTGACCTTCGCGGCGTTGACGACCACGACGTGATCGCCGGTGTCGATGAAGGGGGTATAGGTCGGCTTGTGCTTGCCCTGGAGCAACCTGGCCGCCTTCGTGGCGATGCGCCCCAGTACCTGGTTTTCGGCGTCGATAACGTGCCAGGCGCTTTGCGGCAGATTCTTCTGGCTGGCCATGAACGTAGACATCGTGATTTCCCCGCGGCCGCTCAACCCGCGTAGTCCGCGGATCGTGCCCGCGTTTTCGTAAACATCCCGCAAGAACCGATGTAGGGGATTTCCCGCCCGGACTCACTCACAGTCGGGCAGGTCCAGGCAACGGTAAACCCAAATCATACGAGCCTTTCTGGGCAGTGTCAAGCAAGACCGCGACATCAGCGGCTAGGACCCCTCCCTCGAGTGATGGGACCTTTTCCTCGAGCCGATAAATGAAACCGCAGAGATGAGGATCGATGCGGCTGACGATTTCGTGATTCGCTGACGAAAACGTCAGCCGATTGTGACGCGTCACACGAAATTGACAGGCCAGTCGTCGGTTGAGGTTGGTATCGGCTTTGCGGGTGACGCTCCCGCTTCCAGGACATAACCTGTGTTTGGTTTAGGAAAGTCAAAAGCAGTCGTGGGCCTCGACATCGGGTCGAGCGCCGTCAAGGCCGTCGAGCTCAAGCCGGTCGGCAAGGGCTTCAAGGTCGTCGCCTTTGCGATCGAGCCGATCCCGCCCGACAGCATCGTCGACGGCGCGATCATCGACGGCACGGCCGTCGCCGATTCGATCAAGCGCCTCTTCGAGAACAAGGCCTTCAAGTCGAAGGATGTCGCCGCGTCGCTCTCCGGCAACTCGGTGATCGTCAAGAAGATCAACCTGCCGGTGATGACCGAGGCCGAGCTCGCCGAGTCGATTTACTGGGAGGCGGAGCAGTACATCCCGTTCGACATCCAGGACGTCAACCTCGATTACCAGATTCTCGACGCCGGCGCCGGCCCCGACTCGAAGGGCACGATGGAGGTCCTGCTGGTGGCCGCCAAGAAGGAAAAGATCGCGGACTACACCGGTGTCATCTCGCAGGCGGGCCGCGTGCCGGTGGTCGTCGACGTCGACGCCTTCGCGCTGCAGAACGCCTTCGAAGTGAACTACGGCCTCGAGCCCGACGCCGTCGTGGTGCTGCTGAACGCCGGCGCCAGCGCGATCAACATCAACATCATCACCGGCGACCAGTCGGTCTTCACCCGGGACATCTCGATGGGGGGTAACTCCTACACCGAGGCGGTGCAGAAGGAGTTGAACCTACCCTTCGAATCGGCCGAGCAGCTGAAGAAAGGGCAGACCGTCGAAGGCGCCACCTTCGAGGAGGTCAAGCCGGTGCTGCAGGCGATGACCGAGAACGTCCTCCTCGAAATCCAGAAGACGTTCGACTTCTTCAAGGCCACCGCGTCATCGGATCGCATCGATCGCGTCGTGCTGAGCGGCGGCGCGTCGCGGGTCGACGGCTTCGCCGAAGCGCTCCGCGAGCGGTTCGGCACGACCGTTGAATCATTCGATCCGTTTCGCAAGATCAGTTTCGAGCCGCAGAAATTCGGCGTCGAGGACCCGGACACCGCCATACCGACGGCGGCGGTGGCGGTCGGCCTCGCGCTGCGGCGGGTGGGCGACCGATGATTCGCATCAACCTGCTCGCGGCGGAGCGCGATCGCGCGAAGAAGAAGGCCGTCACGCTCGGCACCGTCGGCCAGAAGCTCACGATCGGCTGCAGTCTCATCCTGGTGCTCGGCGGTCTGGCGATCGGCTGGCGCTACTGGACGGTCAACCACGATTCGGCGGATCTCGACAAGGAAATCGCCGCCGCGCAGCAGGAGACGACGCGGCTCCACTCGGTGATCGAGCAGGTCCAGCAGTTCGAGCAGCGGAAGGCGCAGCTGCAGCAGCGCGTCGTGCTGATCGAGCAGTTGCGCAAAGGGCAGACCGGCCCCGTGCACATGCTGGATCAGATCAGCCGTGCGCTGCCGCCGATGCTGTGGCTCACGGAGGTGAAGCAGACCGGCGCGGAGATCGTGATCGACGGCAAGTGCACCTCGCCGATCGGGGTATCCGATTTCGTCGCGAATCTCGAAGCGTCCGGCTACTTCAAGCGGTCCATCGACATCGTCAGCACGAGCGCCGAGACGATGACGCAGCCGCAGACCGAGATCATCAAGTTCAGTATCAAGGCCGTGTTCCAGCAGCCGGGCGACGCGAAAGCGCCGGCGGCGCCGGCCGCGGCTCATTAAAGCCGTGTCACGTTTAGTCGATACGGCTCAGTAGTAAAGGGGTCGATGGAGCTCAGTCTTACAAAGCTGCCGTGGTATGCGCAGGTCGGCGCGTTTCTCGCGCTCGCGCTCGGCGCCAATGGCGCGTTCTATTACTACGTCGAGATGCCGATGCGCGCCGACATGCGCAGCCGTCAGTCGCAATTGCGGGCCCTGCGCGACGACATCACCAAGGGCCTGAACACCGCGAAGCAGCTGCCGGCGTTTCGCGCCCAGGTCACCGAGCTCGAAGGACGCCTCGACAATCTGAAGGCGGTCCTGCCAGAGGAAAAGGACGCCGCCGATCTGCTGCGCCGCATGCAGACCGTCGCCACCCAGTCGAATCTGGAGATCAAGGGCTTCAAGCCGTCGCCGACGGTCACCAAACAGCTGCATGCCGAGTGGCCGATCACGTTGGAGCTTCAGGGGACGTATCACAACCTGGCGATCTTCTTCGACCGCGTCGGCAAGTTCACGCGCATCGTGAACATCAACGGCCTCGACGTGAAAGGGAAGGACAAGCCCGAGCCGAACGCCACCATCACCGCGACCTGCGTGGCCACGACCTTCGTGCTGCTCGACAAGCCGGCGCCGGCGCCGGCTGGTCGCGGCGCCAAACCGGCCGCTGCGCCGCCGGCCGGGAAGGCCTCATGATGCACGCACTGTTGCTCGCCCTCGCGCTCGGGACCGCCGACATGCAGGCGGCTGCGCAGACGCCAGCGCCGCCGGCCGCGACACCGGCAGCCGCGCCGGCGCCGCAGCCGCAGACGCCGCTCGGTGACACCGGCACAACCTGCGGCGCCACCAGCCCCGCAACCGCCGCCGGAAACCTACGTGTATCAGTCGTCCGGCCGGCGCGATCCGTTTCTCAGCCCCTTCGGCGGAAGCAGCGAGTCGCGTCAGACGTCACGCCGCGGCGACGGGCCGGCGGGGATGTCGCTCGCCGAGATTTCGGTCCGCGGCATCCTGCAAAGCCGCGGCAATCTGGTCGCGATGGTCCAGGGGCCCGACAACAAGACCTACATCGTTCATCAGGGCGACAAGCTCCTCGACGGCACGATCAAGAGCGTGATCGCGCAGGGGTTGATCGTCATTCAGGAAGTCAACGATCCGCTGTCGCTCGTCAAGCAGCGGGAAGTTCGCAAGTTGCTGCGAACGCTCGAGGACAGCAAGGAATGACTGTGACCCGGTGTCTTGCTCTCTGTACAACGGTCGCCGCGGCCGGCGCGCTGCTCCATGCGTCGGACCGGCCGCTCAGCCCGAACCCCACCGTGCCGTCCGTGCGGCTCACGACCATCAGCGCGAAGGTCAGCGGCAAGGGCGCCTCGCTCGTCATCGAAGCCAGCGAGCCGGTGTCGTATGTGGCGTCCCGGCCCGATCCGCTGACGCTCCTGCTCGACTTCCGCAACGTCGGCGCGGAAGGCGTGGCCAACTCGGTCGCCGCCAACGCCAGGAGTCCCATCGCGTCGGTGGTGATTGAAGCGGCGGAGTCGCTCGGCGCGCCGGCGTCGCGCGTCCGGATTGCGCTCGCGCAGCCAGTCGACCCACCGTGTCCGGAGCGACCGGAACACGGTGGTCATCGACTTCGAGCGGTCCGCTGGCAAAGTGCCGTACGTCCTGCCGCCCGCCGCCGGCATCGACCGGATCGACGCCCGACGCGATGCAGGCGCTGGCGCAGAAGGAATCGACTTCGATCGATCCCGTCGAAGCGCTGGCGGGCGGAGCGAGCGGTGACGTGCGAAGCCCGCGACGCCGTCGGCGTCGCCGCTCGCGCTCTCCGCGGCGAGCCGTCAGACGCAGCCGCCGGTGCCGGCGCCGCCGGAAATCGGGACGTCCCGCGGCGGCGAGCGCAAGTTCACCGGACATCCGGTCAGCCTCGATTTCCAGGGCGCCGACCTGCGCGCGGTGCTGCGCACGTTCTCGGAGATCAGCGGCCTCAACATCGTCATCGATCCGGCGGTGCAGGGAACCGTGGACGTCGCGCTTCGCGACGTGCCGTGGGACCAGGCGCTCGACATCATCCTCGCCGCCAACAAACTGGGCTACATCATCGACGGCACCATCGTGCGCATCGCCCCGCTGAACGTGCTCGCCGACGAGCAGTCGCAGCGGCGCAAGGTGAACGAGGAGCAGGCGCTCGCCGGCGAGCTGCGGGTCCTGACACAGCGTCTGAGCTACGCCAAGGCCGAAGAGCTCCAGGCGCTGCTGACGAAGAGCGCGCTGTCACAGCGCGGCACGGTGCAGGTCGATCCGCGAACGAACACGCTGATCATCACCGACCTGGCGGACCGTCTGACGACGGCCAGTGAGCTGATCGCGAAGCTCGATCTCGCGCAGCCGCAGGTCGAAATCGAGGCGCGCATCGTCCAGACCAACAAGAACTACGCGCGCGCGCTCGGCGTCCAGTGGGGATTCAACGGCGCCGTCAGTCCCGCGCTCGGCAACACGACGCAACCTCGCGTTTCCGAACTCCGGCTCGTTGTCGGGCAGCACGCAGGCGGCCGTCACCGGTGGTCAGCCCACGGCCGTCAATCTCGGCGTGCCCGGCGCGCCGAGCGCCGTGAACCTGGCGCTCGGATCGATGAATGGCGCCTTCAACCTCGATGTGGCGCTCTCGGCGCTGGAGAACAGCGGCAACGGCCGGCTGCTGTCCACGCCGCGGGTCACCACGCAGAACAACATCGCCGCGGAAATGACGCAGGGCGTCCAGATCCCGATCCAGACGGTGTCGAACAACACCGTGACGGTCACGTTCCGCGACGCCGCGCTGACGCTGAAGCGTGACGCCGCAAATCACCGCGGCGAACACCGTCATCATGCAGATCGCCGTCGAGAACAGCCAGGCCGACTTCTCTCGCGCGGTGAACGGCATCCCGCCGATCAACACGCAGCGCGCCAACACCAGCGTGCTGGTGAGCGATGGCGCGACGACGGTGATTGGCGGCGTCTACGTGACCAACCAGCAGAACCAGAACGATCGCACGCCTGGCGTCAGCCGGATTCCGCTGCTCGGATGGCTGTTCCGGCGCGATGCCGTGAACGACACCAGCACGGAGCTGCTGATCTTCATCACGCCGCGCATCATCCGGAGCTGATGCGGCCATGACTTCCATGCGAAACCTGAAACGATTCCTTGCGTTGGTGGCTCTCGGCGCAACGGCGACGTCGTGCGGCGACGTCGTCCGCACCGGCCGTGCGCCGTCGTACCTCGTGATTGATTCCCTCGCGGGCATCCGGGGTGCCGCGACCGCGGGGACGCCGGCCAGCACGCTCATTTCGGACGTGATCACCAACGTCATCGCGCCCGCGCGCCGTGCGCGCCGACAACGCCGTGCCCGACGATTTTCGGCGATTCGGGCCAGGCGATCATGCACATCGCGCTGAAGGATCCCGGGACCGCGACCGCGCCGTCGTCGCCGACCGAGGTGAATGCGATCACGATTACGCGCTACCACGTGGACTACGTCCGCGCGGACGGCCGTAATACGCCCGGCGTCGACGTGCCCGTACGGCTTCGACGGCGCGGTCACCGTCACGGTGTCGAGCCGCGACGACGTTCGGGTTCCAGCTCGTGCGCGTGGCGGCGAAGGAAGAATCGCCGCTCATCCAGCTCAAAAACAGCAGATCGTTCATCACCTCGATCGCGCGCGTGACCTTCTACGGTCACGATCAGGCCGGCAACGAAGTCACCGCGACCGGCTCGATCCAGGTCGATTTCGGCAACTTTGGGGACTTCTAGGTCATGAAGGGTGTTCTTTCCTCCGCGTTCCTGCTGGCAGCCGTCGCGCTCGCCGGCTGCACCGTGCATCAGACCGAGGCGCCGGGATTGACCGGTCCGTCCGATCTCGCACTGTCGATTCGCGTGTCGGCCCTGCCGGACAGCATCAGCCAGGACGGAGGATCGCAATCGTCCATTCAGGTCACGGCCATCGGGCCCGGACGGCAAAGCCGAAAGCCGCGGTGCCGGTTCGCATGGATATGTTCGTTGGCGGCGTCGGGCAGGACTACGGAACGCTGTCGGCGCGATCGCTCGTGACGAATTCGAGCGGCGTCGCAACCGTCGTGTATACCGCGCCGCCGAGCCCGACGGCCGGCATCTTTGGCACGTGTAAAGGTCTGCCAGGTAATTGCGTCGAGATTGTCGCGACCGCTTCAGGGTCCGGTTTCGAAACCGCGGCGCCGGAACGGGTGACGATCCGCCTCGTTCCGCCTGGCATGATTCTGCCGCCGGCCGCTTCGCCGACCGCCGCGTTCACGTTCTCGCCGCAGCCCGCCACCGCGAATGTGCCGCTGACGTTCGATGGGTCGGCCAGCCAGGTCGGCAGCGGCGCCAGCGAGATCGTCAGCTACAACTGGACGTTCGGGGACGGCTCCAGCGGAACCGGCAAGACTGCGACCCACACGTTTGCGGCGCAGAACTCCTACACCGTCAAGCTGACCGTAACCAACGATCGTGGCCTCTCGAACTCGACAACGCAGGCAGTCAGCGTCGGTTCTGCGGCTCTGCCGAACGCGACGTTTACAGTCTCGCCAGCGGCCCCTGGCGTAGGCGAGGACGTGTTCTTCAATGCATCGACGTCGACCGCCGGTGCGGGGCACACAATCGTTTCATACTTCTGGACATTTGGTGATGGCGCCACGAAGACCGGCGTCACGGTGTCGCATGACTTACGGCATCGCTGGTTCTTACTCGGTGCAATTGAAGGTCACCGACGAAGTGGGCCAGACCACCACCTCGGCACCGACGACGGTCACCGTCGGCAGCCCGCCGTCGCCGACGTCTAACTTCACCTTCTCACCGATCGACCCCCCTGTGGGACAGCAGGTGGTGTTTGACGCGAGCTCGTCGGTCACGGCTCAAGGCCAGACGATCGTGGACGTCGCCTGGAACTTTGGTGACGGAACGCCTGTGATCCATTGCCCGGGCGACGCGTCGTGCGTGACGACAAACGGCACGAACAGGATTTCGGCGCATACGTACACATTTGCGGGGACCTTCGTCGTGAACCTCGTTGTGACCGACAGCGCCGGCCGAACCGGTTCCAGGGCACAGCAGATCAAGGTCGGCTCACCGAATCCGACAGGCATCTTGAGTCTGTCCAAAAACGGCGGCAACAACATACAGGCGGATGGCAGTGCGTCAACCGCGACTGGCAGTGCCACAATCGCGACGTATCGCTTCAACTGGGGTGACGGGACTCCAGACACTGTCGGTTCGGCCAGTTCGGTTGCGCATGCATATGCGGGCGCTGGTACACACACGGTCACATTGACCGTAACCGACAGCAATGGGCGCACGTCATCGCCTGTGTCGAAAGACATTGTCACCCCGTAAAGGCGATGGGCGACAACGCGCGGATTGAAGACCTTCGACGCCGGGTCCAGAAGGATCCGGCGTCGATTGCGTTCGCGCAGCTCGCCGAAGAATGCCGCCGGGCAGGGCAGTATCAGGAATCGATCGATGTCTGCCGCGCCGGCCTGGCCCTCCATCCCGGCTATCTGTCAGCCCGTGTCACGCTCGGACGCGCCCTGATCGAGGTCGATCAACTGGACGAGGCGCAGGCCGAGCTCGAGGTCGTTCTCGCCAGCGCCTCGGAAAACCTCGCCGCGATCCGCGGCCTCGCCGAGATCTTCCATCGTCGCGGAGCGCTGGCTGAAGCGCTGAAGCACTACCGCGCCGCGCTGACGCTCGCGCGCAACGATCCGGATCTGGAGCGGACGGTCACGGAGCTCTCGCGAGCCATCGAGCCCAAGCCTGCGGCGCCGGTGTTCGACGGGCTGTCCTTCGAGCAGATGGCGGACGAGTTCATGAAGAACTTGCCGCCGCCACCGCCGCCGGTCGCGGTCGCTCCGGTTGTCGAAGCGGCACCGGTTGTCGAAGTCGAGCCGGTTGTCGAGGCAACGCCAGTAGTCGAGGCAGCGCCAGTAGTCGAGGCAGCGCCAGTCGTCGAGGCAGCGCCAGTGTCGAGATCGCGCGACGTCGAGACGGCAGCCAGTCGTCGAGGCCTCGGTAGGCGTTGAGGACGCGGGAGATAACGCAGCGTCCCTGGCGGTGTGGGAAGAAGGAGGGTCGGATACAGTATCCGACCCCGACCGTCGCCGTGGACGCCGCGTCAGGCCACAACGGCACCGCGCACAACGGCACCGCGCACGACCTCGCCCTGGTCGCTGTCGACACTCTGATCCCTTCGCTGCATGCGTCCCCCGAGGAAACGGCGTCACCCGTTGATTGGATCGGTCAGCAGACGGAGGTGCCTGCCGTGGTACTCTCGGAGAGCCCACTGGCGGCGGCAGCAGACGTGACGCTGATTGACGAGGACGCCACGCCGCCGGTGGAGGGCGCCAGTCGCGCGTACGCCCAGGCGACCATCGCGGCGCTCGATCAGTGGCTGGACGCCATTCATGTCGCACGCGCCGACCGCCGCGCTTGATCATCGACATCGCACCATCCGGGACGACTTGTCGGCGCGGTCGCTCGACGCGCTCGTTGTCACGGCGCTGCCGAACATCCTCTATCTGACCAACTTCACCGGCAGCACCGCGATCGCGGTCGTCACGCCCGCGCGCACTCACTTCCTGACCGACTTCCGGTACGTCACCGCGATCGCGGACAGCAAGGGCACGGCGCATGAGTGCCCGAACCTGGACCTCGTGACGGTCGAGGGCTCCTACGATGCGTCGCTCGCCGAGCTGCTCGCGTCGCTGAACCCGCCGCCCGGCTCCGGCCCCGTGATGCGCATCGGCTTCGAGGCGGCACACCTGACGGTCAGCCGTCACACCTGGCTGGTGGACGCCCTCGCGCGCCACGAATCGCCGCATGCCCTCGTCGCGACAGAAGGTGTCGTGGAGCACGCCCGGGTCCGGAAGGACGACTACGAAATCGCGACGTTGCGCGAAGCGGCGCGCCGGCTGTCCGGCGTGGCCGAGCAGGTGATCGCCGACGTGCGGGCGGGACAGTCCGAGCGGGAGGTCGCCATGGCCATCGAGCAACGCCTCCGTCAGGCGGGGTTCGCCAAGCCGGCCTTTGATACGATTGTCGCCGCCGGCCCGAACGCCGCTCTGCCGCACGCAAGGCCCGGAGAGCGAAGATTGACCGAAGGTGACCTCGTCGTGCTGGACTTCGGCGGCGTCTACGACTCATACTGCGTCGACTTGACCCGGACCGTTTCCGTGGGTCGGGCCAGCACGCGGGCCCGAGACGTCTATGCCGCCGTCCTGGAGGCGCACGATCAGGCGATTGCCGCCGTGGCTCCGGGGCGATCCCGTTTCGACATCGACGGCGCAGCGCGACAAACGCTCGCCGGCCGTGGCCTCGGCGAGGCGTTCGGACATGGGACCGGCCACGGGCTCGGAATCGAAGTGCACGAGGATCCGCGCATCTCACGGCGCCGGCCCGACCTCGACACGGATGACGACGCGGTCGCGTCCCGCATGGTTTTCACCATCGAGCCTGGCGCATATCTCCCCGGATGGGGGGGCGTTCGAATCGAGGACGATGTCCTGGTGACGGACGCGGGGGTCGACGTGCTGACGAACGTCACCACCGACCTGATCGAAGTTTGATGGACCTAGAACAGAATCAAACAGATTCTCGACCTCGTGCGCGAGCACGAGCTGTCGGAGTTCGAGATCGAGCACGAGGGCCTGCGGCTCAAGGTCCGGAAAGACGCGAACGGCTCGCACGTCGTCACGCTGCCGGCGCCCCCCGCGCCGCTCGTGCTGCCGCCTTCGACCGCGAGCCCGTCCTCGACAGCGCCGGCGCCGGCCGCGGCGGCGATGGCTGCCCCGGCGATGGCCGCCGCCCCGGCGGACGCCGCGGACGCCGAGATCGAGCTGGCGGTGGTCAAATCGCCGATCGTCGGAACGTTCTACCGATCGTCCGAGCCGGGCTCCGCCTCGTTCGTCGACATCGGCTCGACCGTCAAGAAGGGCGACGTGCTCTGCATCATCGAAGCGATGAAGCTGATGAACGAGATCGACTCGGAGTACGACGGCGAGATCGTCAACATCTACGTGGAGAACGGCCAGGCCGTGCAGTACGGCGAGCGGCTGTTCGCGATACGGACCCGATGACCCGAGCCAAACGTTTAACCGCAGGGATCGCAGAGTGCGCCGAGAAAGCCTTTGCTCTGCGGTCTGTGCGGGCTCGGCGGTTCCTGTATGTTTAAGAAGATTCTCATCGCCAACCGCGGCGAGATCGCGATGCGCATCATCTATGCGTGCCGCGAGCTCGGCATCAAGACCGTCGCGGTGTACTCCGAAGCCGACGAGAACTCGCTCCACGTCCGTTTTGCCGACGAAGACGTCTGCATCGGTCCGGCGCGCAGCGCCGACAGCTACCTGAACGTGCCGGCCGTCATCAGCGCCGCGGAAATCACCGGCGCCGACGCCATCCACCCGGGCTACGGCTTCCTGTCCGAGAGCGCCTACCTCGCCGAAGTCTGCGAGGCGTGCCACATCAAGTTCATCGGCCCCGATCCGCAGGTCATCCGCCTGATGGGCGACAAGGCGCGCGCGCGGCGCGTCATGAAAAAGGCCGGCGTCCCGATTCTGCCAGGCAGCGACGGACCGCTGGACAACGAGGAGAAGGCGCTCAAGCTGGCCAAGGAAATCGGCTACCCGGTCATCGTCAAGGCGACCGCCGGCGGGGGAGGCCGGGGCATGCGCGTCGTGCGCGTGCCGGCCGAGCTGTCACATGCGGTCAAGACGGCGCAGCGCGAAGCCGAGGCGGCGTTCGGCGTCGGCGACGTGTACATCGAAAAATACGTCGAGTCGCCGCGCCACATCGAGTTCCAGGTGCTCGGGGACCATCACGGCGGCGTGATTCACCTCGGCGAGCGCGAGTGCTCCATCCAGCGCCGGCACCAGAAGCTGCTCGAGGAATCGCCGTCGGTCGCGCTCAGCGACAAGATGCGACGGCGCATGGGCGCCATCGTCATCGACGCGGCCAAGGCGGTGCAGTACACGAACGCCGGCACTTTCGAGTTCCTGATGGATCCCGGCGGGCGCTTCTACTTCATGGAGGCCAACACGCGCCTTCAGGTGGAGCATCCGGTCACGGAAATGGTGACCGGCGTCGACATCGTCAAGGAACAGATCCGAATCGCGTCAGGCGAACGCCTCTGCCTACAAGCAGGGCGATGTCACGTTCACCGGCCACTCGATCGAGTGCCGCGTCAACGCCGAGGATCCGGACACCTTCGTGCCGTCGCCGGGCGTGATCCATGTGTTCAGCGTGCCGGGAGGTCCCGGCGTCCGCGTCGAGACGTTCGCACACTCGGACTGCACCATCTCGCCGTACTACGACTCGATGATCGCGAAGATCATCGTCCACGGCCGCGACCGCCAGGAAGCCATCGCGCGGATGAAGCGCACGCTCGAGATGACGGTCATCGAAGGGATCAAGACCACCATCCCGCTGCATCTACGCATACTGGCCGATCCCGACTTCGTCGCCGGCAAGCTGAGCACGTCGTTCATGGATCGCTTCCTCGCCCGCCCTAGCACCGGCCGCCTCGCCGAGGCGGTCTGAGGGCGGGATTCGTGGTTCGTGATTCGGGATTCGATCCCCGAGTTCCCAAGCCCGAGTCCCGAATCCCGACTCCCAAACTCCGGCTCCCGACTCCCGAATCCCGACTCCCGATTCTGAATGCGATCGTCGACGTCGAGGCGGCGGAACGCTGCGGCTGGACGCCGACCGATCTTGCCCGCGCGTTGCTCGCCGGCGGGGCCCGATTCCTGCAACTGCGCGCAAAGCATCTGACCGGCGCCGCGTTCCTCGATACTGCCAAAGCGATCGTCGAGCTCGCGCGGCCGTTCGACGCGATGGTGATCGTCAATGACCGCGCCGATATCGCGCGGCTCTCCGGCGCCGGCGGCGTGCACGTCGGCCAGGAGGACCTGTCGCCCCGCGCGGTTCGACAAGTGGTGGGTGCGGACGCCGTCGTCGGCCTGTCCACGCACACGGTGGAGCAGCTCGAGCGGGCGCTCGACGAACCGGTCAGCTACGTCGCGATCGGACCGGTGTTTGGCACGACGACCAAGCACACGGGCTACGAGGCGATTGGGCTGGAGCGAGTCGCCGGCGCCGCCCGGCGCACGACGGCTCGCGGCCTGCCGCTGGTTGCGATTGGCGGGATTACTCTGGAGCGCGCCGCGTCGGTCATCGCGGCCGGCGCCACGTCCGTGGCAGTCATCGGCGACCTTCTGGCAACAGGCGATCCTGAAGGGCAGACGCGCAACTACCTGCGCGTGCTGAACAGCGTGACATGACATGAGGGCGCGCACGCTCCGCGCGTCGATTGCCGCTGCGGTCCTTCTCGGCGCTCGGCCTCACGAGATTGCGATGTCGCAAACCATTCCGCCGGCGCCCTTCGAGTTGCCGGCGCCCACCGGACGGTTCGCCGTCGGCACGACGACATGGCGGCTGACCGACCCGTTACGACAGGAAGCGTTCACCGATCGGAGCGAACCGCGAAACGTCGAAGTACTTATCTGGTATCCCACGACAGCGCGCGGCGGCCAGGTCGCGCCTTACCTGCGCGAGGGGTTAGCCGAGGCACGAACGTTCGCGAGCGTCTTTCGGGCACCCGAAACGACATTTGACGCGCTCGAGCACGTGCGGACGCACGCCCAGCTCGATGCGCCGCCGGTTGCCGACGGCCGCAGGCTGCCGGTGCTCGTTTTTTCTCACGGGTATACCAGCGTCCCGAGCGCCCACACGGCGCTTCTGGAGGATCTGGCCAGCCACGGCTACGCCGTCTTGAGCATCGTGCACCCCTTCGAGGCGTCAGCCGCGACGCTGGCGGACGGCCGCGTCGTCAGGATGCTCGACACGAGCGGGTCGTTTCTGAAGCCGATTGCCGAGGTCTTCAGTGAGTGGGGCCCCGAAGACGAAACCATGGCGTCGGTCACGAAGAATACGGACGAAGCGGAGCAACTCCGGCTGCTGCGCGGCTATCTTGGCGGACTTCACAAGACCCATCTCGCGCTGCGGCGCTGGGTTGAAGACACCAGGCTCGTGGTCGATCGACTGTCGAGCCTCGCGTCGGATGGCCCGATCGGTCGTCTTGCCGCCCGGATCGACTTCAGCCGTCTGGGTGTTTTCGGACATTCCATGGGCGGCGTGACCGCGGGCCAGTTCTGCGTAGAGGACCGGCGGTGCAGGGCGGGGCTGAACCTCGATGGCATTCCCCAGTACGGGACGATGATCGACGCGACGATGAGTCGTCCGTTTTTGATGGTCTACTCGGCGCGGCCCGGCCGTGCCGGCGCGAGCGACGCGATCTACCGGCGGTCCGCCCGCCCCTATTACCGCGTCGACGTGCGGGATACCCGTCACCTCGACTTCATCGACCTGGCATTCTGGGGCGGACCGCTGCGCGAGCGGCCGGTGATGGGCCCGATTGCCCCCGCGCGAATCGCCGACATTACCCGCGCGGTGGTCCGGGAGTTCTTCGACCAGGAACTCCTCGGCCGGCGATCGACGCTGTTGTCTGGGGCGCCGCGGTTTCCGGAAGTCACGGTCAGGACATTCGCGCCGGCACGGTGACCGCCTTCGCGGCTTCGCCGCTTCGGCGAGGCAGGCTCGACTATCGTGGCTTTGGCGCTTCGACGGCAAGCCGGCCGCGCCGCGTATAATCGCGTTGGTCTCTCGCCGGTGGAGCCTGGCGGCTCCCGGTCAGGTGGGCTCGGCTCAATCAACTGAACTGAAAGGGGACATAGTGGCTGGTGCATTGTTTCGGACCAAGTCAATCGACCGCCTTCTGATCGACGTCGCAGGCAGCGGCGAGACGACGCTGAAACGGACGCTCGGTCCGGGCGCGCTCGTCGCGCTCGGCATCGGCGCGATCATCGGCGCCGGGCTCTTCGTGCGAACCGCCGCCGCGATCGCCGAGCGGTCGGGTCCGTCGGTGACCATCGCGTTCATCGTGGCCGGCGTGGGTTGCGCGTTCGCGGGCCTGTGCTACGCCGAGTTCGCGTCGATGATTCCGATCGCGGGAAGCGCCTACACCTACTCGTACGCGACGATGGGCGAGCTCGTCGCCTGGATCATCGGCTGGGACCTGATCCTCGAGTACGCCGTCGGCGCCGCGACGGTCGCGATCGCGTGGAGCGAGTACTTCAACAAGGTGCTCGAGTACGTCGGGCTTCACATACCGTATGAATGGTGCCATTCACCGCTCGAGGCGTCGCCCGACGGCGTGCACGGCATCATCAACATCCCCGCCATCATCGTCCTGGCTCTTCTAACGGCGCTGCTGATTCGCGGCATCTCGGAATCGGCCACCGTCAACACGGTCATCGTCATCACCAAGGTCACGATTGTGTTGCTGGTGATCGGCATCGGCTGGCAATTCATCAACCCCGCCAATCACACGCCGTTTGTTCCAGCCCCGACGACCTACACGACCCCGCAGGGCGTGGTTCATCCCTACGGCGGTGTGATGGGCATTCTGGGGGCCGCCGGCGTCGTGTTCTTTGCCTTCATCGGATTCGACGCGGTGTCGACCGCGGCGCAGGAGGCCAAGAACCCGAAGCGCGATATGCCGATCGGCATCCTGGGCTCGCTGGTCATCTGCACGGTGTTGTACGTGCTGTTCTCGTACGTGCTGAGCGGCGTCGCGACGGTCGAGGACTTCCGGACCGCGGGCAAAGAGGCGTCAGTCGCCTTCGCGATCACGAAGTACATGACCGGCTACGCGTGGCTAGCCAAGTTCGTGACGGTCGCCATTCTTGCCGGGTTCTCGTCGGTGATCCTCGTCATGCTCCTGGGCCAGTCGCGCGTCTTCTATTCGATGAGCCACGACGGCCTCGTGTCCAAGGTCTTCTCCGAACTGCACCCGAGGTACAGGACGCCGTGGAAGTCGAACATCCTGTTCTTCTTCCTGACGGCGGCCTTTGCCGGCTTCATCCCGGAGAACATCGTCGGGGAGATGACGAGCATCGGCACGCTGTTCGCCTTCATGCTCGTCTGCGCCGGCGTGTGGATCATGCGAGTGCGCCGGCCGGACATACCCCGCGGCTTCACCGTGCCGGCGCTGCCGCTCGTCGCCATCCTCGGCATCGTGGTCTGCGGGTCGATGATTTACGGGCTCGGCTGGACCAACTGGCTGCGATTGATCGTCTGGCTGGTGATCGGACTCGTGTTCTACTTCTCGTACGGCATCAAGCACAGCAAGCTGCTCGCCGAGAGCAAGGTCCAGGCAGCGCGGCACTGACACTGCTCAGTGACACCCGTACAGGGCGGCCACTGGTTTCGGGCACAAGGCCCGGGATTCGCGGTCGCCCTTCTTCTTTCGGTGATCGGGATTGGCACCCTCGGTTTCATGATCACCGACGGCCGAGGCGCCTGGGACGCGTTCTACCATGACCGTCCTCGCGCTGACGACGGTCGAGGCGCCCACCAACCTGTCGCGCGCCGGTCAGCGGTTCACCGTCGTGCTGCTGCTGGGCGGCGTCGGCGCCGCGCTGTACACCTTTACACTACTGGCCACGGTGGTCGTGGAGGGCGGGCTGCCCAAGCGGCTGCAACGGCGCCGTCACGAACGTATGCTCGAATCGATTAAGGATCACTTCATCATCTGCGGTTACGGCCGCATCGGCAGCATCGTGGCGCGGCAGTTCACGCGCCAGGGCGTGCCGTTTGTCGTCGTCGAGCGCAGCCCGGAGCGTTTGCAGGCCGCGATTGAAGACGGCGCCCTCGGCGTGGAAGCCGACGCCAGCCGGGAGGACGTGCTCAAGCGCGTCGGCATCGCGCGGGCGCGGGGGCTGATTGCCGCGGTGGGTACCGACGCCGAAAACGTGTACGCCGTCCTGAGCGCGCGGGTCATGCGGCCCGATCTGTTCATCGTGGGGCGCGCGGAAACCGAGGATGCGACGCAGAAGCTGAAGCGGGCGGGCGCGGACCGCGTCATCTCGCCGTATCAGATTGGCGCGGTGCAGATTGCGCAGACCGCCCTGCGGCCGGCCGTCGTCGACTTCGTGGAGCTCGCGACGAGCACCGAGAATATCGATCTGGCGATGGAGGAGATCACGATTGCCGCATCGTCGCCGCTGGCGTCCACGACGATTCTCGATGCGAACCTGCGCCAGCGCTACGGCGTGATCGTCGTCGGCATCCAGCGGCACGATCGATCGATGGAGTTCAATCCCGAACCAGACACGGCCATTCGCATTGGTGACAAGCTCGTCGTGCTCGGCCGGCCGGACTCGCTGCGCCGCCTCGAGACCGAGGCCGCCGGCCAATGACGGCCAGGCTGCTCGACGGCATTGCCGTCGCCAACCAGATCCGCGCCGAATCGGCGCCGACCATCGCCGCGTTCACGGCGCGTGCCGGACGCCCGCCGGCGCTGGCGATCGTCCTGGTCGGCGACGACCCTGCATCTGCCATCTACGTCAGGAACAAACTGAAATCGGCAGGGGAGGCCGGGCTGAGAACCGATCTCGAGCGGCTGCCGGCGACGGCGTCGCTCGACGAACTGCTGTCGATCGTGGCCCGTCTGAACGCGAGCGACGTCCACGACGGCATCCTCGTGCAGTCGCCGCTCCCGGCGGCGATGGGCGCCGACGCCGAGCGTCGCGTGTTCGACGCCATCGATCCCGCGAAGGACGTCGACGGCCTTCATCCGATCAACGTCGGGCGGCTGGTGCAGAGCCGGGCGGCGCTGGCATCCTGCACGCCGTCGGGAGTCATCCAGCTGCTGGAACGATCGGGGGTCAAGATCGCCGGTGCGCACGCCGTCGTCATCGGGCGCAGCGACATCGTTGGTAAGCCGATGGCGCTCCTTCTCCTGCATGGCAACGCGACCGTCACGGTCTGTCACTCTCGAACGGTGGACCTGCCGCGCATCGCCTCGGAAGGCGACATCCTCGTCTCCGCGATCGGCCGGCCGGGATTCGTGACGTCCTCGTTCGTCAAGCCGGGCGCGGCTGTTGTCGACGTCGGGACCACCCAGGTATCGGATCGATCCGTGATCGATCGTCTGTTCCCCGTCGGATCGAAGCGCCGCGAAGTATTCGAGCGGAAGGGATCGCTCGTCGTCGGCGACGTGCATCCGGATGTCGCGGAAGTGGCCGGCGCGCTGTCACCCGTCCCCGGCGGCGTCGGCCCGCTGACGATCGCCATGCTGCTGAAGAACACGGTCACCGCTGCGATGCAGAGGGCGGGATGGGCTGGATAGGCCCGTGCCCATGCTGCGAGTAGCGCTCACCGGCGGTATCGCGACGGGCAAGAGCTACGTGCTCGATCAGTTTCGCGGACGTGGCATCGCCTGCCTGGACGCGGACGCCCTCGTCCGCGGCGTGCAGGCCGCGGGCACCGAGGCGACCGCCGCGATTGCGGCACGGTTTGGATCCGAAGTGCTGGCAGCCGATGGGTCCGTCGATCGCAGAAAGCTGGGCCCGATTGTGTTCGACGACGCGCAGGCGCGTCGCGAGCTCGAAGCGATTGTGCACCCCGCCGTGTACCGCGCGATCGCCGCCGGACTGCATGGCTTCGAGCGCCTCGGCGATCCGATCGCGATCGTGGACGTGCCGCTTCTGTACGAATCCGGCGGCGAGAAGGACTTCGGCCGCGTCGTTGTCACCGCCTGTCCGCCGGAGTTGCAGATCGCGCGGCTCGTTCGGCGGGGACTGACTGAAGACGCGGCGCGCCAGCGCCTTGCGGCGCAATGGCCGACGGAAAAAAAAGCCGCGCGCGCCGACTTCGTGATCCGCACCGATGGGACATTCGAGGAGACGGATCGCCAGGTCGGAGAGACGTACTAGAAGCAGCTATCAGGCTAGGCTAGGCGGCTCAGCCCCGCGCGCTAGGGACTGACGTCAGACCTCCACTTCCGTCGTGTCCTGCGCGGGAGCGATGCGCTCTTCGACAAACGTGTTCCAGTCGTGACAATGCGGGCACTGCCAGAGCAGCTCGGTGCTGCGATAGCGGCAGCGCGTGCAGATGTGCGGGTCGAGGTAGAACACCGCGTGTTCGGTCAGCTCGCCGTACCGATCCACGAGCGCGGCCGGGTGGTGCAACTGGCCGAGCGCGCGCCAGATCGCCTGATGGATGCTGAGCGCGTGCGGGTTCTGCACCAGCGCGGCGAACAGAAGGTCGAGTGCTTCGCGGGCGTGGCCGCCGGCGGCGAGGTGCCGTGACAGCGCGAGACGCGCGCGCCAGTCCTGCGGGCTGTCGTCGATCAGGCGGCGGCACAATCGGGTGAAGCGGTCGGCGTTACCGGTGCGGATCGCGAGGGCCTCGAGCCGATCGAAGGTCAGGTACGCGCGGTCCGGCGCGACCTCGATCACTTTTTCCCAGATCGCCGCCGCCTCGCGCTCGTCGCCCTGGGCGACCTTGACGTCGCCGAGGTTCAGATACGCCGGGACGGCGCGCGCATCGAGATCGATCGCGGCCTCGAACCGCCGGATCGCCTCCGTGTGATCCTTCCGGCGGATCGCCTCGAGTCCGATCTCGTTTTCGAGGAAGGCGAGAATCGCCTGACTCTGCGGCCGGGCGTCGGTCGCCGCCAGCGTGGACAGGCGCTGCCGCGTGTCGTACGCCTCGGTCCATTGGTGCTGTTCCTCGTGCAGCTTCTGCAGGTTGAGAAGCGCGTACTCGT
Organism: uncultured Acidobacteriota bacterium; assembly: GCA_963792175.1. Lineage (GTDB taxonomy): Bacteria > Acidobacteriota > Vicinamibacteria > Vicinamibacterales > CAVVIG01 > CAWBVG01. Next base: position 74,438 of record CAWBVG010000042.1, on the reverse strand, counting down.
TCTTCGGGTCGAGTCTCAGCACCTCGTTGAACGCCTCGAGCGCGCGATCGACGAAGCCGCCGCGCTTGTAGTCGAGGCCCAGGCACAGCAGGACATAGGCGTGCTCGAGCTTGCTGAGCCGCGGCCGCTGCAGCAGCCCCTGATGCGCCGCGATGGCTTTGCCGACCTGTCCTTTCTCGCGGTACAGATTGCCGAGAATCATGTGGACTTCGAGCGCGTCCGCGTCGAGGCTGGCGGCGCGGCTCAGCTCCTCGATCGCCAGGTCGATCTGGTTCGCCACCAGGAAATTGAGTCCGAGAATGTAGTGGGGTGACTGCCGGGCGCGTCGCCGATCGATCCACTTGCCATCCCGCAGCTTGTAGCGTTCCCAGGCCTTGCCGATGGTCAGGCCGATCAGCAGGGCGATGAGCACCGCAAGCAGCGGACCATAGCCGCTCATGTCGGCTGCTCCACGAACTCGGCGAGCAGGCTGTCCCAGCGGTCCTGGGCGCGAAGCACCAGCTCCACCAGATCGCGTGCGGCGCCGTGGCCGCCTCTTGCCGCGCTGACCCAGTGGACACGCGTGCGCACGTCTTCGACCGCATCGGCCGGCGCGGCGGCGAGGCCGACCCGTCCGAGCACCGGCAGGTCGAGCACGTCGTCGCCCATGTACGCCACGTGCTCGTCCTCCATCAGCAGTGAGTCGACGATCTGTTCGTAGGATTCCAGTTTGCTGGCGACGCCCTGGTGCACGAGCGTGATGCCGAGCTGGGCGGCGCGCAGTCCGGTCGCCGCGGAGGTCCGCGCCGACAGGAACCCCACGGTCAGCCCGGCCCGCTGCGCCCAGATGATCCCGGTACCGTCCTTGATGTCGAACTGCTTGCTCTCCGTGCCGTCGGCGTTGAGAAGGATCTTGCCGTCGGTCAGCACGCCGTCGACGTCGAAGAGGATCAGTCTGATCTTCGCCGCGCGAGCGCTGATCACGATGACTCTCCAACGCGGATGCGGGACTGGGACTGGGGACTCGGCTAACGTACCGCGCCATCGACTGGCAGATTCCGCTCCCAGCCCCCAGCCCCATCTCCCGTTCTAGAACATCTCCAAGCGCCACAGATCGTGGATGTGCACGACGCCGGCGACCCGTCCCGGCTGGCCGATATCGGCGACCACGATCGCGGTGATCTTCCGCTGCTCCATGATATTGAGCGCTTCGGCCGCGAGCGTGTCGGGCGCGACCGTGATCGGGTGCCGCGTCATCATGTCCCCGGCGGTCAGATCGAGAATCTCCGTGCCGCGCTCCATGCGGCGCCGCAGATCGCCGTCCGTGATGATGCCGAGGAGCGTGTCGTCGTCATCGACGACGCAGGTCATGCCGAGGCCTTTGCTCGACATCTCGTAGATCACGTCGCGCATTCGCGTGTCCGTGCGCACGATCGGGCAGTGCTTGCCGCAGTGCATCAGCGCCTCGACGCGCATCAGCCGCTTCCCGAGCTTGCCGCCGGGGTGGAGACTCGCGAAGTCCTCCTGGCGGAAGCCCTTTTCCACGAGCAGCGTCATCGCCAGCGCGTCCCCGATCGCGAGCGCGGCCGTCGTGCTGGCGGTCGGCACCAGGTTCATCGGGCACGCCTCTTCCGTGACGCTGCAATCCAGCGCGACGTCGGCCGACTGTGCCAGCGTCGAGACCGCGCGGCCGGTGATGGCCACCAGCTTCGCGCCAAGGCGCCGGATCCGTTCGAGCAGCCGCAGCAGCTCGTCGGTCTCGCCGCTGTACGACAGCGCGATCACCACATCGTCGCCACGAATCACGCCGAGATCGCCGTGCATCGCTTCGGCGGGATGCATGAAGAACGAGGCGGTGCCGGTGCTCGAGAGTGTCGCGGCGATCTTCTGGCAGATGATGCCCGACTTGCCCATGCCGGTCAGGATGACGCGGCCCTTGCACTCCAGCAGCAGCTGCACGGCCTGATCGAATCTCTCGTCCAGTCGATCGACCAGCGCGAGGATGGCCGCCGCCTCGGTTTCGAGCACCTTTCTGGCGAGCGCCCGCCCCTCGATCGTCCCCGGGGCGGCGCCGAGTGGGTCCCGTCGATCAGCCACGGAGGCTCACCCCGGACTGTTTCGTGATCTCGTCGATCGCCTGCAGGCGGCGCAGCAGCGGCTCGAGCCGATCGAGCTTCAGGGCATTCTGGGCGTCGCTCTTCGCGCGGGACGGGTCCGCGTGGACCTCGAGGAACACCCCATCGACGCCAGCCGCCACGCCAGCCGACGCCAGCGGCTCGATGAACTCGGCCTGGCCCGCCGTCACGCCGTCGCCGCCGCCCGGGAGCTGAAGGCTATGCGTGACGTCGAACACGACCGGAACACCCTGTTGCCGCATCATCGGGAACGCGCGCATGTCGACGACCAGGTTGTGGTAGCCGAAGCTCGTGCCGCGCTCCGTCACCACCACACGGGGATTGCCGGCGTCGACCACCTTGGCGACCGCGTGCGTGACGTCGTCAGGGGCCAGAAACTGTCCCTTCTTGATGTTCACGATGCGACCGGTTCGGGCGGCGGCGACGAGGAGGTCGGTCTGACGGCAGAGAAACGCGGGAATCTGCAGCACGTCGGCCACGGCGGCCACCGCCGCGGCATGCGACGGTTCGTGAATGTCGGTCAGGATCGGGACCCGCCAGCGGGCCTTGATCGCCGCGAGCACGCGCAAGCCCTCGTCGAGGCCCGGTCCGCGAAAGGATCGGCCGGACGTGCGGTTCGCCTTGTCGTACGAGGCCTTGAAGATGAACGGCACGCGCGATCGGCGCGCGATGTCGGCGAGCTCTCCGGCCAGATGCGTGGCGTCTGCTTCGCTCTCGATCACGCACGGCCCGGCAATCAGGACAAATGGACTGCCGCCACCAATCGGAATGTCGCCGAGTGTCAGCGGGGGCACAGGGACATTATAGGGGCCGGATGGGCAGAGAGGGCGGGATGGGCGGGAGGGGCCGGATGGGCGGGATCGGAAGACGCTTCCTGCCTGTCCCGCCTATCCTGCCTTCCTGCCCGATCACGCGCGCAACGCGATGCTGGGCGCATGGTCGGCATCGCGTGGGCTGCGTTCCGTCTTGTGCTGATGCGCCGCGCCGACGAACGCGGCAAACAGCGGATGCGGCCGCGTCGGCTTCGATTTGAACTCGGGATGGAACTGGACGGCGAGGTACCACGGATGACTCGGCAGCTCGGCGATCTCCACGAACTTTCCGTCCGGCGATCGACCTGAAATGCGGAGCCCACTCTCGGTCAGCGTCCGCTCGTACAGACAATTGAACTCGTAGCGGTGACGATGGCGCTCGTGAATCAGGTTCGTGCCGTAGACGCGCTGCGCGAGCGACCCCGGAGCCAGCTCGCACGCGTACGCGCCAAGGCGCATCGTGCCGCCGAGATCGTCGACGCCGAGCAGATCGCGAAGTTTGTAGATCACTTTCGCCGGCGCATCGGGATTGCATTCCGTCGAGTCGGCGTCCGTCAGGCCGGCGACGTTGCGGGCGTACTCGACCGTCGCCCACTGGAAACCGTAGCAGATGCCGAAGTAGGGAATCTGCCGCTCCCGCGCCACCTGCGCGGCGCGCATCATCCCGCGCGTGCCGCGATTGCCGAAGCCGCCCGGCACGAGAATGCCGTCGGCGTTGTCGAGCAGGGCCGCGCCGCTGGGTTCTTCCAGGGCCTCGGCTTCAATCCACTTGATGTTCACCTTCAGACGCTGTTGGAAGCCGCCGTGGTAGAGGGCTTCGTTGAGGCTCTTGTACGAGTCCTCGTACCCGACGTACTTGCCGACGACATGGATGGTGATTTCGTCGACCGGGTTCTTGATGCGGTTGACCAGATCCTCCCATGCCTGCATCCGCCGCTCCGTCTGCGGCAGGTGCAGGTACTTGAGGACGATCTTGTCGAGGCCTTCGGCGGCGAGGACGACCGGGACTTCGTAGATGGTGGAGACGTCCTTGGCCGTGATCACCGCCTCTTCGTCGACGTCGCAGAAGAGCGCGATCTTACGTTTGATGTCCGAGTCGAGGAAGCGGTCCGTGCGGCAGAGCAGGATGTCCGGCTGAATGCCGATCGATCGGAGATCCCGCACGCTGTGCTGCGTCGGCTTGGTCTTGAGCTCGCCAGCGGCGCCGATGAACGGGACCAGCGTCAGGTGCACGTACAGCGAGTTGTCGCGGCCGACGTCCTGACGGAACTGCCGGATCGCTTCGAGGAACGGCAGGCTCTCGATGTCGCCGACCGTGCCGCCGATTTCGACGAGCACGACGTCGACGTTGTCGGACACGGCGCGGATGGCGTCCTTGATCTCGTTGGTGATGTGCGGAATCACCTGAACGGTGCGCCCCAGGTAATCGCCGCGCCGTTCCTTATGGATGACGCTCTGATAGATCTTGCCGGTGGTCCAGTTCGAATTCCTGCGTCGTGACCGTGTTGGTGAAGCGCTCGTAATGCCCGAGATCCAGGTCGGTTTCGCCGCCGTCGTCGGTGACGAAGACCTCGCCGTGCTGGTACGGGCTCATCGTGCCCGGGTCCACGTTGATATACGGATCGAACTTCTGCATCGTCACCTTGTAGCCGTGGCCCTCCAGCAGGCAGCCGATGCTCGCGGCCGCCAGTCCCTTGCCGAGGGACGACACGACGCCGCCGGTGATGAAGATGTATTTCGGGGTCCGTCCGTCCATAGTGGTTCGCCCTACGAGATAGGCGCCGTCATCAGACGGCGCACCTGTTCCAGGTCGGCTGGCGTGTTCACCTCAAACGATTCGTAACGGGTTTCGACCGCTTTGATGCGGATGCCGTGTTCGAGGGCCCGCAGCTGCTCCAGCGATTCGGCCCGTTCGAGGGGGGTCGGCTCGAGGTTGGCCAGCACCATCAGGGTACTCCTGCGGTAGGCGTAAAGGCCGATATGTCTATAGAGAGGCGGCCAGCCGCCCCTCGGGTCGCGGACGTAGGGAATCGGCGACCGCGAAAAGTACATCGCATAGCCGCCGCGATCGATGACCACTTTGACGATGTTCGGATTGCTCAATTCGGCTGGTTCGACGATGCGCCGGAACAGCGTCGTCATCTGCACCCCGTCGTCGTTCGCGAACGGCGCGACGAGCTCGCCGATCGCGGCGGGGTCCACGAGCGGCTGGTCGCCCTGCACGTTGACGACGACGTCGCAGTCGAGCGACGCCGCGACCTCGGCGAGTCGATCGGTGCCGGTTTCGTGCGTCGCCTTGGTCAGCCGGACTTTGCCGCCGAAATCGTTGACGCGCGTCGCGACGCGCAGATCGTCGGTCGCGACGACGACTTCGGACACGGCGCGGGACGATTTCGCGCGCCGATACACGTGCTCGATCATCGGACGGCCGTCGAGATCGGCGAGAACTTTTCCGGGGAGCCGCGTCGAAGCGTATCGGGCGGGGATGACGGCGACGATTCTGAGCGGAGGAACCGAATCGACTTTTGAACCAGTCGATACAGGGTGCACGACGAATAATAGCACACCCGGAAAGTGGTCGTGCTACGATCGGAGACACCACAGTTGCTGATGATGAACCCGAAGCGAACGGCGACGATCGTTGTCGTCGGTGGCGCGTTGCTCGCGTGGCTTGCCGGCGCGGCGACGTCGAATCGCGCGATCGAGCCGGCGCCCGTGATCAGCATTCCCGCGATCGACAACAGCGGCGTCGCGCTGGAGAAGGAAATCGCGCGCCTCCACGAACGCCTGCGGCCGACCGCCACACCCGCTCAATCGAATCGCAATCTCTTCTCGTTCCGCTCGGCTCCGGTCCGCGCGGTTCCGGCGCCGAGCGCGCCGGCGGCTCCGGCGCTCGTCGAGGCGCCGCCGCTGCCGCCGCCGTTGCCGCCGCTGAAGCTCGTTGGCATCGCCGAGGATCCCGGCGCCGACGGACCGGTGCGCACCGCGATCGTCGTCGGCAACGGGCAGCTCTTCACGGTCAAGGAAGGGGAGAACGTCACCGCGCGCTATCGCGTGACGCGCATCTCCGCCGATGTCGTCGAGTTGCTCGATCTCAACGACAACGCGCTGCGACGGCTCGCGCTTCGCTGAACGTTCGAAGTCTGAAGTCTGCAAGTCTGAAGTGGCAAAGCTTCACACTTCTGACTCACACTTCAACTTCGATGTCCGTAGCCATCATCATCAACCCGATCGCCGGCGGCGCCCGGCCGGCCGTGGCCCGGACCAGAGCGCAGCTCGCCCTGTCGATCGTCGATCAGCACGGGGATCCGGCCGAAGTCTTCGTCACCGAAGGCGTCGGTCACGCGCGCGACCTGGCCAAGGCGGCGGTCGGCCGCGGCGCGCGCCTCGTGATGGCGTGGGGCGGCGACGGCACGATCAATGAGGTCGCCTCGGCGCTGGCCTTTGACGAAATCCCGCTCGGCATCATTCCCGCCGGCTCCGGAAACGGACTGGCGCGCGAACTTGGCGTGCATCCGCGTCCCGAACGCGCGATCGCCGATGCCCTGGCGGCGGAGCCGAGGCCGATGGACCTCGGTGAAATCGAGGGGCGCCTGTTCGCGAATACCGCCGGCGCGGGATTCGATGCGCACATCGCCTCGCGGTTTGCGGCCTCGCGTCGTCGCGGCTTCCTCGGCTACGCGGGCATCACCGCCCGCGCGCTGGCCGACTACGTGCCGCTGACGTATCGCATCACGACGCAGAGCGGCACCGTAGACGTGCGCGCGGTGCTCGTGACGATTGCCAACTCCGCGCAGTTTGGAAATGGCGCGCTGATCGCGCCAGGAGCCAAGGTCGACGACGGTGTGCTGGATCTCGTGGTGGTTGAGGAGCGATCCCGATTCGCGACGGTGTGTCAGGTGCCGCGGTTGTTCAACGGCACGGTGGGCCGGATTCGCGGCTGCACGATTCGGCAGATCGAGCGCGTCACCATCGAGGCGGACCGGCCCATGACCTTCCACGTGGACGGAGAACCCGTCAGCGGCGGGACCCGGCTCACCGTGCGCGTTCATCCGGGCGCGCTCCGCGTCGCGGTGCGCTGACGCTCGGCTAAAGCCGTCGCGCTCGCGTTGCCGTCCTGGAGGGCGAAGGCTTGTCAGCCGAGCCGAATGACCCACGCCTCGCGGATGGCAGGCACTCGGCGGAGTTCTTCGACGGCCGTCTCCAGCGTGCGCGACGCGCCCGCATCCTCATCGACGTTCACGACGCCGATCGCGCCGGTATCGCCGCGACCGAGCGCGAAGTTGGCGATGTTCACGCCGTGGCGGCCGAGGATGGTGCCGACCTCGCCGATGACTCCCGGTTGATCGTCGTTGGCGATCATCAGCATCGTGCCGCCGAGCGGGGCTTCGACCTCGACGCCGCGCACCGACACCAGACGGGGGCTGTTCGGCTCGAAGACGGTGCCTTCCACCCACCGCTCCCCGGCGTCGGTCCGGAGTTTGATCGAGAGCAGGCTCGTAAAGTGGCGTGACCGCGAGCTGCGTGACTCGATGATGTCGATGCCGCGGGCCCGGGCTACGGCGCGCGCGTTCACGATTGAGACGCCGCTCGACAGGATTGGCCGCAGCACGCCCGCCGCGGCGCTGGCGGCAATCACATCGACGCCCCGGCTCTCAACGAGCGCGCCGTAATAGCGGACGCCCAGTTCCTCGATGCGTGCCGTGCCCATCTGCGAGACGAGTCCGGCCAGGTGATCCGAAAGGCGAATCCACGGCTGCAGACGCTGAAGCTCCTCGGGGTTGATCGACGGGAAGTTCACGGCGTTCCGCACGATGCCGTCGCGCAGGAAATCCCGGACGGTGGCAGCCGTTTCGGTGCCGACCAGCTCCTGCGCCTCTTCGGTCGAGGCCGCGATGTGCGGTGTGGCGATCACCTGCGGCAGTTGGGCGAGCGACCAATCCGATGGGGGCTCCTGGTTGAAGACATCCAGCGCGGCGCCGCCGACGATGCCGCTCTCGAGGGCCCGGCGGAGGGCGTCCTCGTCAATCAGCTCGCCGCGTGCCGTATTGATGAGTCGAATGCCGGGCCGGCAGCGGGCGAATCGTTCGTCGTTGAACAGGTGCTTGGTCTCGGCCGTCGACGGCAAGTGCAGCGTCAGGTAGTCGGCCGTGGCGCACAGGTCATCGAGCGTCATCAGCGCGACGCCCAGGCCGTCCGCAATCTCCTTCGAGATGTAGGGATCGTGCGCGGCGAGCTGCATGCCGAAGGCGCGGGCGCGGAGCGCGACCTCCTGGCCGATTCGTCCCAGGCCGGCGATGCCGAGCGTCTTGCCGCGAAGCTCGGTGCCGAGAAACTTCTTTTTTTCCCACCGCGCGTCCTTCATCGCCCGGTCCGCGGCCGGCACCGCGCGCGCCAGCGCCAGCATCAGCGCACACGCGTGTTCCGCGACACTGATGCTGTTGGCACCGGGGGCATTGACGACGAGCACGCCGCGTGCGCTGGCCGCCGCCACGTCGACGTTGTCCACGCCGGTGCCGGCTCGCGCGACGATTCGCAGGCGCGGCGCCGCCGCGATCAGCTGCGCGTCGACCTTGGTGGCGCTGCGGACCAGCAGCGCGTCGGCGTCCGCCAGATCCGCGGCGAGCGCCGCGGGCGCGCGTCCCGGACGCGCATCGACGACCCATCCCGCTTCGGCCCGGAGCAGGTCCAGGGCGGATGCCGGCAGATCGTCAGCAACGACAATCTTCATTGAGTAGCTCTCAGCTCCCGGCTGTCAGCTGTCAGCGGGCCGACAGCGGTGAGCTGATAGCCGAAAGCTGAAAGCTGAAAGCGGCTCAGCCCTTCTTCGGTCCGATGCTGCGGAGGTAGTTCACGACATCCCAGATCTGATGGTCGGTCAGCTTCGGGCTGTACGCGCGCATGCCGGCGGTCTTGATGCCTCCGTGGATGGCCGTGTAAATCTCGCCGTCCGTCGATCCGTGCTTCCAGTCCGCATCCGTCAGGTCGGCCGGCTTCGTCTTCAGGCTCTCGGCCATCTTGCCGTCGCCTTTACCGGTCGTGCCATGACAGCTGACGCAGTTCTTTTCGTACAGCTCCTTGCCGGCCGCGATCGACGTGGCGTCGGCGGCCACTGGATTCTTCATCTTGGCCGCGTCCATGTGCCGATGCGCGCCGCCTTCTGCCGGATGCTGATGATCCTGTGGACCGCGCGCCGCGACCGACACCGCGAGGACACCGCCAACCGCAACCGCCGCGAACGCGTAGGTGAGAGTGCTGTGACGCATCGATCGAAACTCCTTGGCTACAGTATAATCCGTGGGTTTTGGTCGGCGCGGAATCGCCGCTGTCGACGCGCCCTGCTGTGGTGCAAACCGCTAAAACATTCAGAAGTCTGTATCACAACGGCGTAAACGCGGAGACTTTTCCACAGGGTTTTCCACAACGTTGGCGGAAATCTTTTCCCGCCGACAGGTGAGCTGACCTAAAAAGAGAAGCGATCAGCCATCGGCTTTCAGCGATCAGCCAGAGCGGTCCGCCGTCCAGTTGCTGAGAGCCGACATCCGATGAGCCGAGAGCTGATAGCTGAGAGCTGAAAGCCAAAAAAGATGCCCAATTTTCATTCGTTGAAGCCGCCGACCAGCGGTACGTCCATCTCGCGCAAGAACGGTCAGCTCGTCGTGCCCGACGATCCGATCATCCCGTTCATCGAAGGCGACGGCACCGGGCCCGACATCTGGCGCGCGAGTGTTCGCGTCTTCGATGCGTCCGTTCAGAAAGCGTACGGCGGCAAGCGCCGCCTCGCGTGGTTCGAGATTCTGGCGGGTGAGAAGGCGAAAAACCTGACCGGCGAATGGCTGCCGAACGACACGCTCGAGGCGGTGAAGGCCTACAAGGTCGCGATCAAAGGGCCGCTGACGACACCGGTTGGCGGCGGCATCCGCAGCCTCAACGTCACGCTTCGGCAAGTGCTGGACCTCTATTCGTGCATCCGGCCAGTCCGTTACTTCGACGGCACGCCTGCTCCGGTCACGCATCCCGAGCGCATGAACGTCGTCATCTTCCGCGAGAACACCGAGGACGTCTACGCCGGCATCGAATGGGCCAAGGGCACGCCACAGGCCGAGCGCGTGATCGAATTCCTGTCGAAGGAAATGGGGAAGCGGGTGGCGCCGGATTCCGGCATCGGCATCAAACCGATCTCCGAAACCGGCACCAAGCGGCTGGTGCGGATGGCGCTTCAGTACGCGATCGCGAACAACCGGAAGACGGTCACGATCGTGCACAAGGGCAACATCATGAAGTTCACGGAAGGGGCCTTCCGGGACTGGGGCTACGAGCTGGCCAAGGCGGAGTTCCGCGACAAGATCGTGACGGAAGAAGAGGTCGGTCAGGGCGCGTCGAAGGACGGCAAAGTGCTCGTCAACGACCGGATCGCCGACAGCGTGTTCCAGCAGATCCTGACGCGCACCGCGGAATACGACGTGTTCGCGACACCGAATCTGAACGGCGACTACCTGTCAGACGCATGCGCGGCGCAGGTCGGCGGTCTTGGCATGGCGCCGGGCGCCAACGTCGGCGACGACATCGCGTTCTTCGAGGCGACGCACGGTACCGCGCCGAAGTATGCCGGCAAAGACGTCATCAACCCGGGCTCGGTCATTCTGTCCGGGGTCATGATGCTCAACTACCTCGGATGGACCGAGGCGGGCGCCCTCATCGAGCGCGGGCTCGAGAAGACCATCAGTCAGAAGAAGGTCACCTACGACCTGGCGCGCCAGATGACGGGCGCGACCGAGTTGAAGACGTCGGAGTTCGCGGACGCCATCATCGGCAACATGTGACACACGGCTCTTCACGAAGACACGACAGAAACACGAAGATCGCGAAGAACCTGTTACTGATTCACTTCGTGTTCTTCGTTCTCTTCGTGCCTTCGTGATAGCGCGTCGAAGGAGCAGACATGAATCGGAAGGTCACGGTCGTGGGCGGGGCTGGCAATGTGGGCGCGACGGTGGCGCGCGGGGTCGCCGACAAGTCGCTGGCCGACGTCGTCGTGATCGACATCGCCGACCAGAAAGCGGCCGGCATCGCGCTCGACATGCTGGAAGCCTGCCCGGTCTGGGGCTCCGACTCGCGCATCCTTGGCACCGGCGATTACGCGGAGAGCGCCAATTCGGACATCGTCGTCATCACGTCCGGCGTGCCGCGCAAACCGGGCATGAGCCGCGACGATCTGCTGAATGTGAACTACAAGATCATGCAGCAGGTCACCGAGCAGGTGGTGAAGCACTCGCCGAACTGTCTGATCATCGTCGTGTCGAATCCACTGGACGCGATGGCGCAGGCGGTCTACAAGCTGTCGAAGTTCCCGCGGGAGCGGGTCATCGGCATGGCCGGCGTGCTCGACTCGGCCCGCATGCGCGCGTTCATCGCGAAAGAGCTGAACGTGTCGGTCGAGAACGTACATGCCTTCGTGCTCGGCGGGCACGGCGACACGATGGTGCCGCTGCCGCGTTACTCCACCGTCGCCGGCATCCCGATCACGGACCTGATGGACCAGGCGACGATCGACCGCATCTCGGCCAGGACGGCTGGAGGCGGACTCGAGATCACGCAGCTGGTCGGCACGAGCGCCTGGTACGCGCCCGGCGCCTCGGTGGTCGAGATGATCGCCGCCATCCTGCTCGATAAGAAGAAGATCCTGCCGTGCTCCGTGTACCTGCAAGGCGAGTACGGCGTGCGGGATCTGTTCGTCGGCGTGCCCTGCAAGCTCGGTGCGCGCGGACTCGAACAAATCATCCAAATCAAACTGACACCGGACGAGGACGCGGCGTTCAAGAAGTCGGCCGCGGCGGTCAAAGAGCTCGTTGGAGTGATCGGGGTCTAGACGGATATCCGACGGGGACTGGGGGACTGGGGGCTAGTCTCCAGTCCCCAGGTCCCCAAGTCCCCGACTCCCGGGAACCATTCGCCCGCTGCGCACGTATATTGCCTTCATTGAAGTCAAATAGCCCGTCCGACGTCTACCTCGGCGAATTGGAGCAGCAACTGCTGCTGGTCGTGCTGCGGCTCGGCGACGAGGCATACGCCAATCCCATCGGCGACCTGCTGGCGAAGGCCGCTGGCCGGGTGGTTTCGCGCGGGGCCCTCTATACGGCCCTCGAACGGCTCGAACAAAAGGGCTGTCTGCGATCGTCCCTGGGCGACCCGCTGCCCGAGCGCGGCGGGCGCGCCCGCCGCTACTTCACGGTCACCGCCGCGGGACTGCGCGGCCTCCGCCAGTCGCGCCGCGTGCTCCTCGGGCTGTGGGAAGGCCTCGAATCGAAGCTGGAGCCGTCGTCGTGATCCTCAGGCCGCCCGGGGTCGCCGAGCAGTTGCTGGCGAGGGCCTTGCGGGCGTCGCCTTATCGCGACGACATCCTCGGCGATCTCCACGAATCGTATGCCGCTGTCGCCGCTGCGCATTCGATCCCGTACGCGCGATGCTGGTATTGGGCGCACGCGATTCGGCTGGCGGCGCGCTCGATCCCGCGCCCTGCCCGTCCCGTGTCTTCCGTCCAACCTGCGAAGGGACACCGTATGGACCGCTTGCTGATGGACCTCCGGTTCGCGCTCCGATCGCTCGTCAAGCAGCCAACGACGACGATCGCGATCGTTGTGACGCTGGCATTGGGCGTCGGCGCCAACGCGGCGGTGTTCGGCGTCATCGATGCGCTGCTGCTGCGGCCCTTCACGATGCGCAACGTCGATCGGATCGTGATGCCGGTCAGCACCTCGCCGCGGTGGAGCGGGCGCCGCGAAACCGTGTCAGCCGCCGATTTCCTCGACTGGCGGACGAGCCTGCGCGGCGGCGCCATCGATCACCTGGCCGGGATGAACTGGTGGGATGCGAATCTCGTGGGCCGCGATCAGCCCGAACGCGTGCTCGGGTTTTTCGTCTCGCCGGAATTCTTTGCCGCGCTCGACGCCCACGCGGCGATCGGCCGGACGTTCCTGCCGGACGAGGAGATTGCCGCCAACGCGACCCGCGTGATCCTGAGCGACGGGCTGTGGAGGCGGCGGTTTGGCGCCGATCCGGCGATCGTCGGCAAGAGCACGCTGATCGACGGCGCGCAATGGCTGGTCGTCGGCGTGATGCCGCCGACGTTCGACTTCCCGATGCGCGCGGAACTGTGGGGCGTGCTGTCGCTCGACGAGAAGTCGGCGCGCAACCGCAGCAACCACTATTTGACGGTGATCGGTAAGCTCGCCGATGGCCGCACGCTGGACGAGGCTCGCGGCGAGCTTCGCGCGCTGTCGCAGCGGCTGGCGCGCGAACACCCCGAGACCAATTCAGAGTTGGGGGCGGAGGTGTACACGGTCAGTCGCGGGATGGCCGACGTCGGAGTGCCCGCCGTGCTGGCGTTGTGGCAGGCCGCGGGCCTGTTCGTCCTGCTCATCGCCTGCGCGAACATCGCCAACCTGCTGCTCGCACGCGCGGCCGAGCGCGAACGGGAGATCGCGATACGCCTTGCGCTCGGGTCCAGCCGGGGCCGCGTCGTTCGTGGCTCTCTGCTGGAGAGCGCCATGCTCGTCGCCGCGTCGACGCCGCTGGCGCTGGCCGTGGCATGGGCAAGCCTCCGCCTGATGCGCGCCTCGATGCCGGCGCGAATCGTCCGCTACATCGCCGGTTGGGATCAGATGGGCCTCGACTTCCGCACGATGGCCGTCACGCTGGCGTGTGCCGCAGTGGCCGCGCTCATCTTCGGGACCGTTCCCGCCATACAGCTGGCGCGCGGCGTCGTCTCCGACGCGCTGAAGGCGGACGGCCGCACCGGCGCCGGACCAGGCCGGCAGCGCGCGCGGCGTGTGCTGGTCGTGGCGGAAATCGCGCTGGCGCTGCCGCTCCTGGTCGCCGCGATGCTGAGCATCTCCACCGTGACCCGGTTTCTCACGAGCTGGCAGGGCTACGACCCGAACAACGTGCTGACCATGCGCCTGGTGCTACCGGAGCTGCGGTACCCGGACGCCGACAGCCGGGAACGGTTCACCGTCGCGGCGCTCGATCGGCTGCGCACGATTCCCGGGGCCGTGGCGGTCGCGGCCGGCAATGTTCTGCCGGCCATCGACTCGAACGCGAGCCGGGCGATCGAGCTCGCCGGGCAGCCGCCGGTCGATCCATCGAAAGCGCCGCGGGTCGATTATCGCGTCGTCTCGGACCAGTACTTCGAGGTCCTGCGGACACCGCTCGTGTCCGGCCGGGCGTTCACCGCCGCGGATCGCAAGGGAAGCGAAGCCGTGGCCATCGTCAGTGAAGCGATGGCGCGCAAGTTCTGGCCGTCCGGCGGAGCGCTCGATCAGCAGATCCGCATCGCGAACGGGCCGTGGATGCGCGTGGTCGGCATCGCCGGCGATATCGTCCACGACTGGTTCGACGTCGGCACCACCGGTGGTCGCGTGCCGACGCTGTACCGGCCGATCGCGCAGGCGCCCGCCGACACCTTCGCGTTTGCGATCCGGACGGCCGGCGATCCGTTGTCGCTCGTCAACGACACGCGCACCGCGCTGGCGCAGGTTGACGCCACGCAGCCGATCTTCGACGTCATGACGCTGCGGCAGGTGCTCAACGAAAAGACGATCAGCCTGCGCTACATCGCCACGGTCATGGGGGTGTTCGCGGGTCTTGCGGTGCTGCTGGCCGTGCTCGGGTTGTACGCGGTGATGACGTTTCTGGTCGCGCGGCGCGTGCGAGAGATTGGCGTCAGAATCGCGCTCGGCGCGACATCACACGATGTGGTTCGGTTGACGCTGGGTCAGGCGGCGCGGCTCACCGCCGTCGGCATCGCCGTCGGCTTCGTGATGGCCGTCGCCCTGGGGCGGCTGATGGAGGCGGGCCTCCTCGGCATCGTGTCGAGCGACATCCGGATATCGGCGGCGCTGGCCGCCGGGCTGGGAGCGACGGCGCTGTTCTCGAGTTATCTCCCCGCGCGCCGCGCGGCGTCGGTGGATCCGATCGTCGCGCTACGCGCCGAGTGAACAGAGACGACAGAGCGAACGGGATCACCACAGAGCCACGGAGCAACGGAGACGGCGCGGAGAGTGAGACTGCGGGTTCGACGGGTCGGCCTGCTTCGCAGGCCGACTGGCGCGACCGGATCGATCGCAGAAAACGAACACCTCGTGAATTCTCGGGTGTTCGTTTTCTCGATCGATCCGGTCGCGCAGCGTCGCTTCGCGACGCCCGTCGAACCGCTCCCTCCGTTTCGTTCTCCGTGACTCCGTTTCTCTGTGGTTAAACCGTTCGCTCCGTAACCTCCGTTAGAACTGGTATCTCAGGCTCAGCTGAACGTCCCGGCGCTCGTCCCTCTTCGTCGTGATGCGCCCGAAGTTGGCGTTGCTCGGATCGCTCGAGGCGACGTTGTTCCAGTTCGCGTGGTTGATGAAGTTGAAGATCTCGGCGCGGAACTGAAGCTTCTGCGTTCCCGGCAGCCGGAAATTCTTGAAGAACGCGATGTCCCAGTTCTGTTCGCCGGGGTTGTACGCGAGGTCGCGGGTGCCGTTGCCGAAGGTGCCGTTGGCGGGCGCGGCAAACGACGCCGGATCGATCCAGTAGTTGGTGTCGTTGCCAGATCCGGCCGAGAACTGCCGGTTCGCGTTGCCGATCGGATCCGCGACCACGTTGTAGGGCTGTCCGAAATTGCCGTCGCCGACGCCCGCGATGTCGTTGGTGCGCGTGACCGAGAACGGCGTGCCGGTCCGGAAGATGCTCGCCCCTGAAATCTGCCAGCCGCCGGCGAGGTTCTTCAGCAGCGTATTCTGATCCTTCCAGAACGGCAGATCGTAGATGTAGTACACGCTCAGCACGTGACGCCGGTCGAAGCTCGCCGGGCCCCAGAAGTTCGCGTCGTCGTAGGTGTTCCACACGACGTCACGCTTGGTGCTGCCGTTGTCTTCGGACTTGCTGAGCGTATAGGCGGCGCCGACCTTCAGGCCGTTCGCGTAGCGACGGTCAGCGCTGATCTGCAGGCTGTTATACGTCGATCGTCCGGCGTTTTCCGCCAGCCGGATGGCGCCGTATCCCAGATACGGCCGGAGCGCGGCGATGTTCACGCTCGGGTTCGCCTGCAGCGTGCCGGGCAGGAGCTGATTGATGTTGCGCTCCCGCTGCAGGTACTTCCCGAGTCGGCCGACGTAGGTGACGTCCAGCACGAAGCCAGCCGGGCAGCTCGCGCTGAACGCCGGTCGACCACATGTACGCCATCGGGTGCTTGAATTCGACGTCCTGCGCCGTCATCGCGAAGGGAAGGCTCGCGGCGCCGCCCGCGCCCGGATTGTCCACGCTGCCGTTGCTCACGCTGACCTGCGGCTGAAACGGCGGGTTGCCGCCGAGCAGTGACGAGTCGTTGAGCGTCACGCGGTTGTGGAAGACGCCGGTGCTGGCGCGGAGGATGGTCCGCTCGTTGATCGAATACGCGGCGCCGAGCCGCGGCTCCAAGGCGTTGTAGTGCGTCTCCGAGAAGCCCTCGGGCTGACCGCGGAACAGCGCCAGCACCGCCGGATCGCTCGCCACCACGAGGCTCGTGCCATCACCTTCGAAGCCGGTGCCGGGCAGCACGATGCCGTTGTACCGGTTGCCGCCGGTGATCCGGCCGGTCGCCCGGTCGATGACGGCCGCCGTGGCCTTGTCGTAGAACTGGGTCTCGAAGTTGGCGATGTTGTTGGTCTGCGAGTGCCACGGCGGCCAGATCGCCCAGCGGATCCCACCCTCGATCGTCAGATTGCTGGCCGGCTTCCAGGAGTCCTGAAAGAACACGTCGGTCGCGAGGGCGCGCCACTTCGTGAACGCGCGCTGGCCGATCTCTCCGTAGTTGCTGAAGAGCCCCATCGCCACGTTGGCGACGGCGAGACCGCTGCCACCCGCGCGATTGTCCTGGAACTCGAACCGGCCGTTCTGGTTGTTCGTGCTCCCGGGGATGGCCTGCACGTTGATCTGATCGAAATCGTCCTCGCCCGAATACTCGACCACGGCGCCGGCCTTGAACGTGTGCCGTCCCTTCACGAGCGTGGCCGCGTCCGAGAACGTGTGAATCGGCCCTTGCGACGACGAGGGATACGGTCCGCCGTCCATCTCGGTGAAGTTCGCGATCGTGATGGTCGGGATCTTGTCGGGGATTTCTTTGTTCGCCGGGAAGATGTACGGGTAGTTGATCCCGGTTCGGCTCCGCTTGTACAGGTCGGTGCCGGTGAACACGTTGATGAACACCTGATCCAGCGAGTGGGTGTAGGTGCGCTTCGTTGATCAGGTTGCTCCGCAGCGTGCTCGTCCAGCTCAGTGTCTGCGTCGAGTTCGGCCGATCCCAGTCGGTCGCGCGGCGTAGGGAACGTCGCCGCGGAATGCATCGATCGCCACCCAGCTGTACTTCGAATACCGGAACGTCAGCTGGTTCGTGTTGTTCAGGCGATAGTCGAACCGGATGTTGTCCTTGCGCTGGTCCTGCGGGTTCTCGCTGTTGAAGATCGCGTTGTTCGTGCCCTGCTGATAGCCGGGCGTCGGCAGCGGGTAGGCGTTCAAGAGCGCCATCCCGTTCGCGGATAGCTGGCCGGCCGGGATGACGTTGTTCGGGAACGGCTGCCCGGTCAGCGGGTTCGTCAGCGTGATGGCGCGGCCGAAGAACCGGTTCGCCGGGTTCAGCAGCTCGCTGAAATCGCCCCGCCGCATCGCTTCGCTCGGCACGGTGGCGCTGTTGGTCTGGACCGCCAGGTAGTTCACCCATTCCTGCGCGGCGAAGAAGAACAGACGATCCTTGAAGGCCGAACCCGGAATCGGTCCGCCGAACGAGTAGCCGTACTGCTTGTAGTCGAACGGCGCCGCGCCGCTGTTCTCGATCGCATTCGGGCTGCGGTTGCGCGCCCAGGTGTTGGCCTGCAGCTTGTCGTCGCGCAGGAAGTACGAGCCGCTGCCGCTGTAACGGCTGCTGCCGCTCTTGGTGACGAAGCGGATCTGGCCGCCGCTGGCGCGCCCGAACTCGGGCATGTAGTTGCCGGTCAGCACCTGGACTTCCTGGATCGCGTCGACGTTCTGGATGCCGACGATCGCGCCGCTCGCTCGCGTGCGGACGGCCGTCGCACCGTCAATGGTGATGTTGTTCTCGTCGGTCCGGCTGCCGTTGATGTTGTAGCCGCCGTTGCCGAGGTCCGAGAAGCCGCGCGAGTTGAAGTTGCCGCCCATCACCCCGGCCTTCAGCCCGACGACGCCGATTGGATTACGGCCGGAGAACGACATCAGCTCGATGTCCTTCGCCTCCACCGTCTTCCGCAGGGCGACGTCGGTCTGCAGCGGCGGCGAGATGGCGGCGACCGTCACTTCCTCGCTGATCGTGCCGGTCTGGAGCGCGAAGTCGAGGTTGATGGAGCCAGCCGCGTCGAGTGGGACGTTCTGCCGGCTCGTCTTCTTGAAGCCCGTCAGCTCGGCGATGATGTCGTAGCGGCCGGGCAGCAGGTTCGGGAACGTGTAGAAGCCGGTGCCGTTGGTGATGGTCGTCTGGGCTTGTTGGGTTTGTGTGTTGGTGACCGTCACGGTCACGCCGGGCATGACGCCGCCCTGTTCGTCCTTGATCGTTCCGGAGATCGACCCCCGGTCGAATTGCGCAAACGCGGGAACCACGCTACCGACGAGCAGCGCGAGCGCCAACGCGACGTTCCTCCAGTTCTTCATGACATCCCTCCTCCAGGGTCTTTCAAAAGATCTGTTTCGCAAACAGCGGCGGGATGATAGCACCGTCGTCTGCGCGTGGAAACGGACGTAGAATGCCGCTATGGGCGACTCTGGACTCGTCGTCGTTCAGACCTTCAGCAGCCGACCCGAAGCGGACATCGCCGTCAGCGCCCTCGAGGCGGCTGGGATCGAATCGATGATTCGCGCGGACGATGGCGGGAGTCAGCGGCCCGCCCTCGCGTGGGCCGGTGTCGGGTTCCAGATCGCCGTGAGGAGCGAGGACGCCGAGGCGGCGCGCGCCATTCTCGAGACGCCCGCACGCCCCGTTCCGGAATGAGCAACGGCCGCGTCGCCGATTACGATCGCATCGCTGATCGGTACGACCGCCGCTACGACCTGCACGCCTACGCCGGCGTCAGAGACGCCCTCTTCAATTCTCTGGATTCGGGAACCGTGTCCGCCGCGCTCGAAGTCGGCTGCGGCACGGGCCACTGGCTCGCCGAGATCCGCAGGCAGTACCCGTCGGCCGAGCGACTGCTTCTCGCAGGCGTCGAGCCGGCCGCCGGAATGTTGTCGCGGGCGCAGGCCGCGAATCCCGACGCGCGACTCGTGCGCGCGCGGGCGGAAGCGCTGCCGTGGCGTGACGCGACGTTCGACCGGGTGTTCTGTGTCAACGCGCTGCATCACTTCGCAGATCGCGTGCGCTTCTTTCACGAGGCGCGCCGCATTCTGAAACCCGGCGGCGCGCTCATGTCGATCGGCAAGGACCCGCACGCCGACCGCGACACGTGGTGGGTCTACGACTACTTTCCGGAGACGCTGACGATCGATCGCGATCGCTTCGCGCGCGTGCGGACGCTTCGCGGCGAACTCGCGCAGGCCGGCTTTGCCTGGGCGGAATCGTCCGAGGTGGACCGTATCGAAGCAGTCATGCCCGCGAGCGAGGCCTTCGCCGCCGGCGTCGTGGACGCTGCCTATACCTCGCAGCTGACCGTGCTGTCCGACGACGAATTCCGCGCGGGCGCCGCCCGCATTCGCGAGGCGAACGTCGCCGCCGGAGGACAGCTCAACCTCATGACGGACTTCCGGTTGTACGCGACCGTCGGCTGGGTCGGCTAGGGCCGAAGTCGAACACGAACCCAGTCTCGATCTGCGTGGAAAGACAGGTCTAGTCCCGGGACACCGCCGCCTGGGCCTTGATGTATTCGCGGGTCATCTTCGCGATGTTCGAGATCGGAATTTCTTTCGGGCAGACGGCCTCGCACTCGCCTTCGTTCGAGCAGCTGCCGAAGCCTTCGGCGTCCGCCTGCTCGACCATTGACACGACACGGCGATAGCGCTCCTGCTGGCCCTGCGGGAGCAGAGCCAGATGCGTGAGCTTGGCGCCCACGAACAGGTGCGCCGACGCGTTCTTGCAGGCGGCGACGCACGCGCCGCAGCCGATGCACGCGGCCGAGTCCATCGCCTGCTCGGACACGTCTTTGGGAATCAGGATGGCATTGCCGTCCTGCGCGCCGCCGACGTTGACGGAGCAATAGCCGCCCGCGGCGATGATGCGATCGAACGCGCTCCGATCGACGACGAGATCCTTGACGACGGGGAAGGCCTTGGCCCGCCACGGCTCGATGGTGATCGTGTCGCCGTCCTTGAACCGGCGCATGTGAAGCTGACAGACCGTGGTGCCGCGATCGGGTCCGTGCGGCACGCCGTTGACGACGAGGCTGCACATCCCGCAGATGCCTTCGCGGCAGTCGGAATCGAACGCGATCGCGTCCTGGCCCTTCTTCGTCAACCCTTCGTTGACGACGTCGAGCATTTCGAGAAACGACATGTCGGGCGACACGTGCTCCGCGGTGTAGTCGACCAGCCGCCCGGAAGCGGTGGGACCGCTCTGCCGCCAGATTCTCAGATTCAGTCTCACGCTGATCCTCGCCAGGGATTAGGGCGTAGGGATTGGGGATTGGCCTGTCCAGCCTTGATGTGCCTAGTCCCTAGTCCCCAGCCCCTAATCCCTGGTCTCATCACTTATACGACGCTGCGTCGGATGCACCTCGTCGAACTCCAACGGCTCCTTGTGGAGCTCCGGCTGCTTGCCGACGCCTTTGAACTCCCACGCCGCGACGTACATGTAGCGCTCGTCGTCGCGCAGCGCTTCGCCCTCCGGCGTCTGGCTCTCCTCGCGGAAGTGGCCGCCGCACGACTCGCCCCGCTGCAAGGCGTCGAGCGTGAGCAGCTCCGCGAACTCCAGGTAGTCGGCGACGCGGCCAGCGTATTCGAGGCTCTGATTCAGATTGTCCGGCGTGCCCGGTACCGACACGTTCTGCCAGAAATCGTCGCGCAGCTTGGGAATCGACTCGAGTGCACGGCGCAGGCCGGGCTCGTTCCGCGCCATGCCGACGTCGTCCCACAGGATGCGCCCGAGCTCGCGGTGGATCTCGCGGATCCCGCGATGGCCCTTGACTGACAGGAGCCTGTCGATCTGTTGCTGCGCATTCGCCGAGGCCTCCTTGAAGGCGTCGTGATCGGCCGTCACCTTCGGCAGGGTCTGGCCCGCCAGGTAGTTGCCGATCGTGTACGGAATGATGAAGTACCCGTCGGCCAGCCCCTGCATCAGCGCGCTCGCGCCGAGCCGGTTGGCCCCGTGATCGGAGAAGTTCGCTTCGCCGAGGACGTGGAGTCCCGGAATCGTGCTCATCAGGTTGTAGTCGACCCACAGGCCGCCCATCGTGTAGTGGATGGCGGGGTAGATGCGCATCGGCCCCTTGTACGGATCCTCTGCGGTGATCTTTTCGTACATCTGGAACAGGTTGCCGTACCTCGTCTTGATGATCTCGGGCCCCAGCCGCTCGAGCGCCTCCTTGAAATCGAGGTAGACGGCAAGCCCGCTGGCGCCGACGCCACGGCCCTCGTCGGTCATCTGTTTGGCGTTCCGCGAGGCGACGTCGCGCGGCACGAGGTTGCCGAACGAGGGGTACTTGCGTTCGAGGTAGTAGTCGCGCTCGTCCTCGGGAATCTGCTCGGGCGGCCGCGAATCGCCCTTCTTTTTCGGGACCCACACGCGTCCGTCGTTACGCAGGCTCTCGCTCATCAGCGTGAGCTTGGACTGATGGTCGCCGGTGACGGGAATGCACGTCGGATGGATCTGGGTGAAGCACGGGTTCGCGAAGAAGGCGCCGCGCTTGTGCGCGCGCCAGGCCGCCGTCACGTTCGAGTTGACCGCGTTGGTCGACAGGTAATACGCCGTGCCGTAGCCACCGGTCGCCAGGATGACGGCGTCGCCCGCATGGCGCTCGAGCTGTCCGGTCGTCAGGTTCCTGCACACGATGCCGCGCGCCTTGCCGTCGACGATGACGAGATCGAGCATCTCGCGCCGGGCAAACAGCCGGACCTTCTTGGCCTGCACCTGTCGCATCAGCGACTGATACGCGCCGAGCAGGAGCTGCTGTCCGGTCTGGCCGCGCGCGTAGAACGTCCTCGACACTTGCGCGCCGCCGAAGGATCGGTTGTCGAGCAGCCCGCCGTATTCGCGCGCGAACGGCACGCCCTGGGCCACACACTGATCGATGATGTTGACGCTGAGCTGCGCCAGCCGGTAGACGTTCGCTTCCCGCGACCGGTAGTCGCCGCCCTTCACCGTGTCGTAGAACAGGCGATAGATGCTGTCGCCGTCGTTCTGATAATTCTTGGCGGCGTTGATGCCGCCCTGGGCGGCGATGCTGTGCGCGCGCCGGGGGCTGTCCTGGATGCAGAAATTCAGGACGTTGTAGCCCAGCTCGCCGAGCGACGCCGCGGCCGACGCGCCGGCGAGTCCCGTCCCGACGACGATGATGGTGTACTTGCGCTTGTTGGCCGGGTTGACCAACTTCATCTCGAACTTGTGGCGGTCCCACTTCTCCGCGATCGAACCGGCCGGCACTCTTCCGTCGAGTTTCATGCGACCGCCTGACGCAGGTACACCCACACTGCGATGACGATGAAGGCGCCGGCAATGGCGACCGCGAAGAGCTTGCCGGCCGTCAGCACGCGAGGCGTCCATCGCGGATGGTCGAGGCCGAGCGATTGCAGCGCGCTCGAGATGCCGTGCCAGAGATGCGAGCCGACGACGATCATCGAGAGCACGTAGAAGCCGGCGACGAACGGGTTCGACAGGTTTTCCATTTCCTGCCTGTACAGATCGCGGCCGCCGTCGCCCCATGGGTAGGTCGGGCTGAACCGGAACGCCTTGACGTGCACGATGAGAAACGCGAGCAGCCACAGGCCCGACACGATCATCGTCGATGACGCCAGCGACTTGCGGCTCGGGCGGCCGGCAGGTTTCTTCTGCGCGTAGCGCACCGGCCGCGCGCTCTGATTGGAAAGGAACATCCTGACGGTCTTGTAGACGTGGACGAGGAAGACCGCCAGGAGCAGCAGCTCGATCACCGGCAGCAGCGGATTCCGCTCTTCCATCATGTAGGCGTACTGATTGAAGACGGCCGGGCCGAAGAAGACCAGGAGGTTTCCGGCGATGTGAATGACGAGGTAAAGAAAAAGTGCGAAGCCGGTGATGCCGATGAGAACTTTCGTGCCGACCGACGAGGAGAAGAACGGTGTCCGAGACGCCATCAAATCGTTCAGTTTACTGTTGCGTCATGAACAGGCGCAAGTTAGCATCAGGAGTTTCCTTCCGTCCGATATGAAAATCCACGAGTACCAAGCGAAAGCCATCCTTGCGCGACACGGCGTGCCCGTGCCCCGCGGCGAGGTGACCTTCGCGGCCGCCGATGCCGTCGACATCGCCAAGCGCCTCGGCACCGGCGTTGTCGTCGTGAAGGCGCAGATCCACGCGGGCGGCCGTGGCAAGGGCGGTGGTGTCAAGCTCGCGCGGTCGCCGCAGGACGCGGAGAAGCTGGCGCGCGCGATGATCGGCATGACGCTCATCACGCACCAGACCGGTCCCGAAGGGCGCGTCGTCGGGCGCGTGCTGATCGAAGAAGGCCTGCAGATGCAGCGCGAGCTGTATCTCAGCATCGTCCTCGATCGCGCGGCCGGACGGCCGGTCATCATGGCGAGCGCCGCCGGCGGCATGGACATCGAAGAGGTGGCCGAGAAGACGCCCGAGAAAATCGTGCGGGTCCACGTCAGCCCCGGCGTCGGCATCGTGCCGTTCGAAGCGCGCCAGCTCGGATTCGGCATCGGTCTCGACGCGCCGCAGGTCAACAAGTTCGTCAAGGTCGTCACGGCGCTCTACGAGGCCTACCTGGCGACCGACGCGTCGCTCCTCGAGATCAACCCGCTGGTCGTCACGGCCTCGGGCGATCTGCTGGCGCTCGACGCCAAGATGAACTTCGACGACAACGCGCTCTACCGCCATCCCGACCTGAAGGAGATGCGCGATACCGGCTGAGGAAGATCCGCTCGAAATCGAGGCGTCGAAGTTCTCGCTGAACTACATTCGCCTCGAAGGCAACATCGGCTGCATGGTCAACGGCGCCGGCCTCGCCATGGCGACGATGGACATCATCAAGCTGTCCGGGGGAGAGCCGGCGAACTTCCTGGACGTCGGCGGCGGCGCGAACGCCGAGCAGATCCGCAACGCCTTCAAGATCCTGATATCGGACAAGAACGTGCAAGCCGTGCTCATCAACATCTTCGGCGGCATCCTGCGCTGCGACGTCCTCGCGCAAGGAGTGATCGCCGCGGTGAAAGAGCTGGGCGTCCGAATGCCGATCATCATCCGCATGGAAGGCACGAACGTGGACGAAGGGAAGCGGCTGCTCAAGGAAAGCGGCCTGAACTTCACCACTGCCGACTCGATGGATGAAGCGGCAGAGAAGGCCGTGCTGCTCGCGGGGTGATTCGCCAATTCTGATATGGCTGTTCTGATTGATAAATCGACGCGCCTGATCGTCCAGGGTCTGACCGGCAAGGAAGGGACGTTTCACGCCAAGCAGGCGGCGGCCTACGGCACGACGGTGGTCGGCGGCGTCACACCCGGCAAGGGCGGCACGACCCACGAGACCTGGCCGATTTTCGACACGGTGCAGGAAGCCGTGCAGAAAACCGGCGCGGACGCATCGGTCATCTTCGTGCCGCCGCCGTTCGCGGCCGACGCGGTGATGGAAGCCGCGGACGCGGGGATCGCGCTCATCGTGTGCATCACCGAAGGGATCCCGACGCTCGACATGATGCGCGCGATGACGTTCCTGAAGGAGCGGCCCGAATCCCGTCTCGTCGGACCGAATTGCCCCGGACTCATCTCGCCCGGCAAGGCCAAGGCCGGCATCATCCCCGGCAACATTTGCAAGGAAGGGCGCATCGGCATCGTCTCGAAGAGCGGGACGCTGACCTACGAAGCCATTCACCAGCTCACCCGCCTCGGGATGGGGCAGAGCACCTGCATCGGCATCGGCGGCGATCCGCTGATCGGCACCTCCCACATCGACGCCCTGAAGCTGTTCGCGGCTGACGCCGAAACCGATGCCGTGATCATGATTGGCGAAATCGGCGGAACGGCCGAAGAAGATGCGGCCGCCTGGATCAAGGGACACTTCAAGAAGCCGGTGGTCGGCTTCATCGCCGGGCAGACGGCGCCTCCCGGGCGCCGGATGGGGCATGCGGGCGCGATCATCGCCGGCGGCAAAGGGACCGCGGCGGAAAAGATGGAGGCGCTCTCGGCCGCCGGCGTGAAAGTCGTTCAGAGTCCTGCAGATATGGGCAAGGCTGTCAAGCAAATCCTGAAATCTTGATATACTTCTCCAGATAACCCTGTTCGGCGTCGCTTCGCCGAGAACTCCTCTATCTTCATACGTCGTAAGGACTTGAGAATGTCACCGACAGACCTGGCAGTTCAGGAACAGCAGGCGGCCCATCGCGAGCAGCGTGTCGTCAACGACTTCAGCATTCAGATTGCGACGGTCAACGGCTCGGGCAGCCAGACCGCGAACATGGTGCTGCTCCGGTCGATCCTCCTGATGGGCGTTCCTGTCTCCGGCAAGAACATGTTTCCGTCGAACATCGCCGGATTGCCCACCTGGTACACGATTCGCGCCAGCAAGCAGCACTACATCGCCCGGAAGAAAGAGGTCGACTTCCTGATAGCGATGAACGCCGAAACGGCCAAGGAAGACGTGCTCACCCTCGAGGCGGGCGCGGCGGTGGTCTATGACGAGCCGCTGAAGCTCAACACCCTCCGCAGCGATCTCGTGTTCTATCCTGTGCCGTTCGACAAGATCGTCGGCCCGGTCTGTTCCGACGCGAAGCTGCGCCGTCTCGTGAAGAACATGATTTATCCGGGCGTCCTGGCCAAGCTTCTCGGCCTCGATCTGAAGCTGATGGAGCAGGCGCTTGGGAAGCAGCTGGGCAAGAAGGCGAAGGCGGTGATCCTCAATGCCGGCGCGCTGAAGGCCGGCTGGGACTACGCCGAGGCAAACCTCACCAAGCAGGATCCGTTCTTCATCGAGCCGATGAACGAGACCGCGGGGAAGATCCTGATCGAGGGCAACGCGGCGGCCGCGATCGGCTGCATGATGGCCGGCGTCACCGTCGTCGCCTGGTACCCGATCACGCCCTCCTCTTCGCTGTGCGAGTCGCTCATCGCGTACATGAAGAAGTACAGGGTCGACAAGACGACCGGGAAGGCGACGTTCGCGATCGTGCAGGCGGAAGACGAGATTGCGTCGCTGGGGATGGTGATTGGCGCGAGCTGGGCGGGCGCCCGCTCGATGACGGCGACCGCCGGACCCGGCATCTCCCTGATGGGCGAGTTCGCCGGCCTGGGGTACTACGCCGAGACGCCCGCGGTGATCTTCGACGTCCAGCGCGTCGGGCCGTCGACCGGCCTGCCGACCCGGACGGCACAGGGCGACCTCATCCAGGCCGCGTTCCTCTCCCACGGCGACACCAAGCACATCATGATCATTCCTTCCACGGTGGAGGAGTGCTACCAGATGGCGCAGGAGGCGTTCGAGCTCGCGGAGCAGTTCCAGACGCCCGTGTTCGTGATGATGGACCTCGACCTCGGCATGAACAACTGGATGTCGGACGGCTTCAAGTATCCCGACAAGCCGATCAACCGCGGCAAGCTGTTGACCGCCGCGAAGCTCAAGGAGATCGGCGAGTGGGGCCGCTACAAGGATGTGGACGGAGACGGCATCGCCTACCGCACGATTCCCGGTGACGGCCTGCCGGTCTATTTCACGCGCGGCTCCGGCCACAACGCCAAAGGGCAGTACAGCGAGCGTCCCGACGACTACGTGGAGAACATGGACCGGCTCTCACGCAAGTTCGAGACCGCGCGCCAGTTCGTACCGAAGCCGGTGGTCCAGAACAACCCGAAGGCGAAGATTGGGTTCCTCGGGTACGGCACCTCGCATTTTGCCATCGAAGAAAGCCGCGATCAGCTGCGCGAGGAAACGAAGGTCGAGACGTCGTACTTCAGACTGCGCGCGTATCCGTTCAACGACGAGCTCACGGCGTTCATCGACGCGCACGAGCGTGTCTACGTCATCGAGCAGAACCGCGACGCCCAGCTCCTGCAGCTGATGAAGCTCGAAGTCACGCCGGACCGGCAGAAGAAGCTGCACAGTGTGCTGCACTACAACGGCCTTCCGATCGACGCCCGCAGCATCACCGACGATGTGCTGGCGCAGGAAGGATTTGAAGTGGCGACGAAGACGGCCACCCGCATGAGCGCGGGCACGGCCGGTGGGGAATAAGTCGATGGCGACACCAATCAAAGTGAATCGTATCGGTCTCGAACCGCAGATCTACAAGGGCGGCAAGACGACGCTGTGCGCCGGCTGCGGCCATAACGCGATCTCCGAGCGCATCATCGACGCGTTCTACGAGATGGGCATCGACCCCAAGCAGGTGATCAAGCTCTCGGGCATCGGCTGCTCCAGCAAGAGCCCCGCGTACTTCCTGGGCGGCTCGCACGGCTTCAACGCCGTGCACGGCCGCATGCCGTCAGTCGGTACGGGCGCGATGCTGGCCAATCACAAGCTGATTGCCATCGGGATCAGCGGCGACGGCGACACCGGCGCCATCGGCATCGGCCAGTTCGTGCACCTGATGCGGCGCAACCTGCCGATCATCTACATCATCGAGGACAACGGCTGCTACGGGCTGACCAAGGGCCAGTTCTCGCCGACCGCCGACCTCGGGTCGAAGCTCAAGACCGGCGTCGTCAACGACCTGCCGCCGATCGACACCTGCGCGCTGGCCGTGGAACTCGGCGCCACCTTCGTGGCGCGCTCGTTCTCGGGCGACAAGAAACAGCTGCTGGCGCTCCTCAAGGCGGCGCTCGCGCACCGCGGCACGGTGATGCTCGACGTCATCTCGCCGTGCGTGACGTTCAACGACCACGAAGGGTCGACCAAGAGCTACGCCTACGTGAAGGATCACGACGACCCGGTCGAAGAGGTCAGCTTCGTGCCGTTCTTCGAGGACATCTCGGTCGACTACGAACCGGGGATCGACCCAGGAAGTGACGATGCACGACGGGTCGAAGCTGTACCTGAAGAAGCTCGAAGAAAACTACGATCCGACCGACAAGATCGGCGCGCTGAAGCGCCTGCACGAGACCGCCCGCCGCGGCGAATTCGCGACCGGCATCATCTACATCGAACCGGATCGCGACGATTTCCTGACGCAGTTGAACGTCGTCGACGAACCGCTCGCCACGTTGCCGCTCGACCGGGTCCGTCCGGGGCCGGAGGCGTTGGAAGAGATCATGGAAGGGCTCAGATAGAGCGAATTGGTGAATTAGGGAATTGGTGAATTGGCGACGACGGCGTTCGCGTTGTCGGCTCTCGGTTTTCGCTGAACCGCGCGAGAAGCGGCGTCCGGCCAGGCCTGAATAATCGTCGACGCCAGTCGACAGGACCAGCTGCTTGCCGTCGCGCGACCAGCGGATACGATTGCTGACCAGTTCCAGCGGCGCGCCGCCCTTAGCGGAAACGCGAGCGTTGCGCCTCTGTCCTTCGCTCGGCCGCGCTATTCCACCACCCACTGTCCGTCGGCGATACCGCCATCGTCTGATGGCTGTTTCTAGGGAAGAAGTCCTTCAGCCGCCGGACAGATCTTGGCGGAGCGGAACAGCGGGCCGTCGCCTTCGGCGCCATTAATCGCGCGTGGAGGTGTGGCGATCGGTGGCTGCGAGCCAGATCCGGCGGGAAAACGACCTTCGTCCGTCCGTGGTGAGGGTTGGTGCGGCCGGACTGCGCGTCGGCGATCCACAGCTCGTTTGCCCGGTCCTTTTGCTTCAGATAGAACAGCGTCCGCCCATCGGCGCTGAACAGCGGACTGGAGGCGAAACCCTCGAGCGAAATCTGACGGTCGCCTCGCGCGTCGTGAACCCACACACTGCGCTGCGTAAGACCGACGGCCGTGACCAACGATTTTCCGTCGGGCGCCATCGCGATGCCTTCTTCCGAGGTAGGCCCGGCGGTGACCTGTTCGGCTGGCGGCAGAGCGCCCTCCGCGTAGGACTGGCGCCAGATGTGGAAGCTGGCTTCCGTCGGCGCGGCACTCACATACATCGATTTGCCGTCGGGCGACCACGCCGCAAACCAGCACGGTGCGTTGGCGGGGCCGACCGGGCGGCCCGTGGAACTGCCGTCGAGCGGGACAACCCGGCACGGCAGCCAGTCGCCCCGGTCGTTCATCTCGGCAAGCAGCAGGCGGGAGCCGTCGGGCGACGGAAACGACCGGTGCGCCATCGCGCCGCGCGGCTGCGGAATGTAGACATCCCGCTGGCGGCCTCGACTCTCGTCAGCGGCCACGATTTTCATGTGATTGCCTTCGAGGCGATCGAAGATCTCCGAAAAGACAATGCGCTGCCCGGTCCAGGCGAGTCCGGATGCATTTGGCAACCACCGCCGCGGCGTGCCGCCAACGACGGATACATCCCAGGTATCCCAGTTGTTGTGCTGATCGTGCGCGGTATAGACGATGCGCGATCCGTCCGGCGAGAAGACGGGACTCATCTTCTGATAGTCGTCGGCCGTCAGCGGACGCGGTTCGCCGTCGGGCAACAGCTTGACGTAGACCTGCCCAAGCGTCGTGAATGAACCAGCGCCTCGGACGAACGCCAACATCCGGCCGTCGCGGGAGAGTGCGGGCTGTCCGACTGAATCGGAAAAATGGGTCAGTTGCGTCCAGCGATCGGCGGCGACGAGACGTTCGGGCGAACGCGTCCAGAGCGACAGCCCGGCGGCGATCGCGAGCGCGGCAATCGCCGCCGCGGCCCACGCCCACGTTCGCGCCGGTCGTCGCGTCGGGGCGGCCTGGTCGTCGAGCGGTCGGACCAGACGGCGCAGATCGACGACCATCTCACGCATCGCCTGATAGCGGTTCGCGGGATCCGGCTCCAACGCCTTGCGGACGATCGCCTGCAGCGCCGGCGGCACCGTCTCGGGCAGCGGCGCGGCGGCGCCGTTGACGACGTTCCTGAGGACAGTTCACCTTCGGTCGCGCCGCTGAAGGGCCGGCGGCCGGCGACGTTCTCGTACAGCACGATGCCGAAGGAAAAGACGTCGCTCCGCGAGTCGAGCGGCTGGCCGAGCGCCTGCTCGGGCGACATGTAGGGCGCGGTGCCGACGATGGTCCCCGCGCGCGTACGGGCGACCGTCTCGGCGCCATCGCCCCGCGGCGCCGGCTCGTACAACTTTGCGAGGCCGAAGTCGGCAATCTTCGCGTAGCCGCGTTTGGTGATGAGAATGTTTTCCGGCTTGACGTCGCGATGAAGGATACCGGCCTCGTGCGCCATCGCGAGCGCATCGGCGACGCCAATCAACAGGTCGAGCGATTGCCGCCAGCCGCGAGGCGCCGCCGACGCCCAGTCCCGCAGTGTCCCGCCATCGACGAACTCGGTGACGAGGTACTGACGGCCCTCGTGCTCGCCGGCGTCGAGGACCGTCAGGATGTGTGGATGATTGAGTGCCGAGCAGAGCTGCGCTTCGCGTTGAAACCGCCCACGCGCGATCGGATCCGCGCCGGAATCGGCGAGCAGCTTCACGGCGACCGTCCGCTGGAGATTGGCGTCGAACGCGCGATAGACGTCGCCCATCCCGCCGCTGCCGATCAGCGCGAGGATTTCGTAGTCGCCGAGGCGAGTGCCGGTAGCAAGCGCCACGGTAGGGCGCCGCGATTATACCGGCTGGCGAATCCTATCCCTGGGATTTGTCCTCGTTCGCGCCGATCGAGTCCTCCGCGGTCGCGATCGGATCGTCCGGGAGACCCTGATCGTCGACACCGTCGCCGTGCGGATTGCCGATCTGTTCATCGGTCGGTCGATCGCCTTCGATCGCACCCTTGTGGATGTCCTGATCGTCGTGCTGTTGTGCGGAGGTCGGGTTCATGGGGACTCCTGCTGAGGTTACGACTGCTATAATCGCCGGATGACCGAGCGGACGTTTGCGATCATCAAGCCGGACGCCGTGGAGCGTCGGGTGGCCGGCAAAATCATCCAGCGCATCGAGGACGAGGGATTCCAGATCCGTGCCATGAAGCGCGTCCATTTGTCGAAGGCGCAGGCCGAGGGGTTCTATGCCGTACATCGCGAGCGACCGTTTTTCGGCAGTCTGACCAGCTTCATGGCCTCCGGACCGGCGATTCTCCTCGTACTCGAGGCGCCCGACGCCATCAAGAAGTGGCGGACGCTGATGGGCGCGACCGATCCCGCCAAGGCCGATCCCGGGACGCTTCGCAAGGAGTTTGCGCAGTCGATCGAGCGCAACGCGACGCATGGATCCGATGCACCCGAGACGGCGGCGTACGAAATCGGATACTTCTTCAGCGGCGTCGAGTTGATTTGAGACGCCGCTTCGCCCTCAAGGACACAGAGGGATACAAAGGTCACAAAGGGATACGAGGTCACGAAGGGACAACGGCGACGTGGGCAAGACGCTGGTACTGATCGGTCTGGTCATCGCCGGCTTCGGCCTCCTGATGATGGTCGGCCTGCCGATCGGGCGGCTGCCGGGCGACTTTTACGTCAAGCGGGGAAACTTCAGCTTCTACTTCCCGCTCGCCACCTCCATCATCGTGAGTATCATCCTGACGCTGCTGCTGGCTTTCTTCAGACGATGAGCATCAAACCCGACACGCTGGATCACGCGCATGGCGCGGGACCACAAGATGATCGAGCCGTTCGTCGACGACCAGGTCCGCGCCGGGGTCATCTCGTACGGCGTCTCGTCATATGGCTACGACGTGCGCGTCGGCGACCAGTTCAAGGTGTTCACCAACGTGTTCAACACGCTGGTCGATCCGAAGCACTTCGACCCGAAGTCGTTCGTCGACATCCAGGCCGAGGAGTGCGTCATCCCGCCCAATTCCTTCGCCCTGGCGAGCACGATCGAATATTTCCGGATCCCGCGCGACGTGCTGACGGTGTGCCTGGGCAAGTCGACCTACGCGCGCTGCGGGATCATCGTCAACGTGACGCCGTTCGAGCCGGAATGGGAAGGGCACGTCACGATCGAAATCTCGAACACCACGCCGCTGCCGGCGAAGATCTACGCCAACGAGGGGATCGCGCAGGTGCTGTTCTTCCAGAGCGACGAACCGTGCGCGAAGAGCTACAAGGACAAGAAGGGCAAGTACCAGGCGCAGCGCGGCGTGACACTCCCGAAAATCTGAAGGAGTAAGGATGTAAGGATGTGGACGTGAAGGATGCTCTCTCGCCACGGCCTGCGCGGCACTCCTCGGCGTCGCAGCTCGTTGGCCCAGCCCCCGCAGTACCCGCAGTTGCCGAGCGAGACGCCACGCACGTTCACGCCCGTGACCGCAGCCTTCGACCACGTGCGCCGGGACGTGATGATCCCGATGCGCGACGGCGTGAAGCTGCACACGGTCATCCTCGTGCCGAAGAGCGCCCTCGGCGGCAGGTCGGCGCCCATCCTGCTGACCCGAACGCCGTACAACGCCACGGAACTGACGTCGCACAACCAGAGCGCGAGCCTGAGCATGGCGCTCGACGGTTACGACAACGCCGTCGACGTCATCGTCGACGGCGGCTACATCCGTGTCGTTCAGGACATCCGCGGCAAGTACGGGTCTGAAGGCGACTACGTCATGAACCGGCCGTTGCGGGGGCCGCTGAACCCGACGCCGGTCGACCACGCGACCGACACCTACGACACCATCGACTGGCTGGTGAAGAACGTGCCGGAAACCAATGGGAAGGTCGGCATCCTCGGGATCTCGTACGACGGCTTCCTGCCGTTGATGGCGCTCGTCAACCCGCATCCGGCGCTCAAGGTGTCGGTGCCGATGAACCCGATGGTCGACGGCTGGATGGGCGACGACTGGTTCCACAATGGCGCGTTCCGTCAGCAGGGCATCTCCTATATCTACGAGCAAGAGGCGACACGAGCGAACGACGCGAAGTGGTGGTCGAGCCATTTCGACGATTACGACATGTTCATGACGGCGGGGTCGGCCGGCGAGCTCGGACGCCGCTACGGGATGGAACAGATCGGGTTCTGGCAGAAGATCTCGGAGCATCCGGCGTACGACGCCTGGTGGCGCGATCAGGCGGTGGACCGGATTCTCGCCGCCCAGCCGTTGAGCGTTCCTGTGATGCTGGTTCACAGCCTGTGGGACCAGGAAGACATCTACGGCGCCATTGCCGTCTACAAGGCCATCGAACCGAAGGACACCGCCAACGACAAGGTGTTCCTCGTGATGGGCCCGTGGCACCACGGCCAGGAAATCCGGGACGGCAGCACGCTGGGGCCGTTGAGATTCGGCAGCGACACGGCGCTCTATTTCCGACAGGAGATTCTGCGTCCGTTCCTGGATCACTACCTCAAGGACGGCGCGCCGAAAGCGGATGTCGCGCCGGTCACGGCATTCGAGACCGGCACGAATGTCTGGCGGCGACTGTCGGCATGGCCGGCGGGCTGTTCGACCGGGTGCCCTATCGTGCCGACACCACTTCGCCTCGGTCCCGGTCTCAAAGCCACGCTGTCCGCGCCGGCGCCCGGTGGAGCCGGGTACGAAGAATACGTGTCCGATCCCGCGAAGCCGGTGCCGTTCATCCCGCGCCCGGTGCGCGCGAGCGGCACGACGTGGGCGCAGTGGTTGGTCAGCGATCAGCGTGAGGCGTCTGGCCGGCCCGACGTTCTCGCTTTCGCCTCGGATGTCCTGACCGCGCCGGTCAAGATCAGCGGCCAGCCGATCGTCAACCTGACCGCCTCGACGAGCGGCACCGACGCCGACTGGGTGGTGAAGGTCATTGACGTGTACCCGGATCAGGTTGCCGGGCAACCGGCGATGGGCGGCTACCAGTTGATGGTGTCCGCCGACATCTTCCGCGGCCGGTACCGCGAGAGCGTCGACACCGCCAAGGCGATCGCGGCCGACACGCCGTTGCTCTACAAGTGGTCGCTGCCGACCGCCAACCACGTGTTCCTCCCCGGGCATCGGCTGATGGTGCAGGTGCAGTCGACCTGGTTCCCGCTCTACGACCGCAATCCGCAAACCTTCGTCCGGAATATTTTCTTTGCGCGGCCGGAGGATTTCCGGAAGGCGACGCAGCGGGTGTTTCACTCGAGCTTCGTCGAACTGCCGGTCGTGAGCCGCGGGCCAGGGCAATGACCGAGGCGGAACCCCTCCGTCGTATTTGCTGCTGTTATAGTCCCGTAATGATTATTAATTTGACTACTAGCTGGCCACTGCGGTCTAATGCCTCCACCATGCGTCAGGTGAAGCCCGTGCCGGTCGTTGTTATTGGGGGCTATCAAGCCAGCGGATGAGGGCTTCGAAGGGTTGACCACAGGCCATCATCCGCAGGGGTGATGGCCTTTTTCGTGTACACGATCCGTCGGGGCTAGGGGCTAGCTGAGAGCTAGGGGCAGCGGAGAGCTGATAGCTGAGAGCTGGAATGATGAAAATCGCATATCAGGGCGAGCCGGGGGCATTCAGCGAGGCTGCGGCCCGGCGCGTGGAAAACGACGCCGACTTGATGCCGTGCCGCAGCTTCGAAGAGGTCTTCGACACCGTTCAGGCCGGCACCGCGACCTACGGCGTGCTGCCGATCGAGAACTCGATTGGCGGCAGCATTCACCGCAACTACGACCTCCTGCTCGAGCGCGACCTGCCAATTGTCGGCGAGGTGGAACTGCCGGTCATTCACCACCTCCTGGCGCTGCCCGGCACCAACCTCGCCGGGCTGAAGCGCGTGTATTCGCACCCGCAAGGCCTGGCGCAATGCGAGCGCTTTCTGCGCACGCTGGCCGGCGTCGAGATCATTGCGACCTACGACACCGCCGGCAGCGCCAAGATGATTGCCGACGGCCAGCTGACCGACGCGGCGGCCATCGCCTCGGCGCGTGCCGGCGAAGTGTTCGGCCTGGTGTCGCTCGCCGCCTCGATCCAGGACTTCGACGACAACATCACGCGTTTTCTGGTGGTCGGACGGACGCCGGTCCGCAATGCCGTCGCCGACAAGACCAGCATCGTGTTCGCGCTGCCGAACGAGCCAGGCTCGCTCTTCAAGGCCCTGAGCGTGTTCGCCCTGCGCGGCATCGACCTGACGAAGCTCGAGTCGCGGCCGATTCCGGGCAGGCCCTGGGAGTACCTCTTCTACGCGGACCTCGCCGCCGCGCCGACGAGCTGCCGTGCACGCGCGCGATCGCGCACCTCGGCGAGTTCGCGCCGATGCTGCGGACGCTCGGATCGTACGCGCGCTGGAAAACCCATGAAGGGTGGCTGCCCGATCCCTTCGAGGTGGTGTCGTGAGCGCGCCGTCGAATCCGCTGACGACGGGGCCGCATCGGGCGCCGGCGCGGGCGATGCTCAAGGCCGTCGGCTTCTCCGACTCGGACCTGAAAAAGCCGCTGATCGGCGTCGCGAACACCTGGATCGAAATCGGCCCGTGCAACTATCACCTGCGCGATCTCGCCGTGCACGTGAAGGACGGCATCCGTCGCGGTGGCGGGACGCCGATGGAATTCAACACGGTGTCGATCTCGGACGGCATCACGATGGGCACCGAGGGCATGCGCGCCTCGCTCGTCAGCCGCGAAGTGATCGCCGACTCCATCGAGCTGGTGACCCGCGGCAACGGGTTCGACGGCCTCGTGATTCTGGTCGGGTGCGACAAGACGATTCCGGCCGCGGCGATGGCGCTCGCACGGCTGAATGTGCCGGGCCTCGTGCTCTACGGCGGCTCGATCGCGCCTGGCCACTGGCACAACCGCGCGGTGACGATTCAGGACGTCTTCGAGGCGGTCGGTGCGAACGCGGCCGGCACGCTCAGCGACGGCGAGCTGCGCAAGCTGGAAGACGCGGCGTGCCCGGGCGCGGGCGCCTGCGGCGGACAGTTCACCGCCAACACGATGGCCATCGTCAGCGAGTTCCTGGGGATTGCGGCGCTGGGCAGCGGCAGCGTGCCGGCGACCGATCCAGCGAAGGCCGACATCGCGCGCACGGCGGGGGAGCGGGTGATGGCCCTGGTGCGCGGCGGCATCAAGCCGCGCGACATCATCACGCGGCAGTCGCTCGAGAACGCGATCGCGTCGGTCGCGACCACCGGAGGATCGACCAACGCCGTCCTGCATCTGATGGCGATCGCGCACGAGGCCGGCCTCGATTTGTCGCTCGAGGACTTCGATCGCATCAGCGCGCGGGTGCCGCTGCTCGCGGACCTGAAACCGTCCGGCCGCTTCGTCGCGACCGAGCTCCACGCCGCGGGCGGCAGCCCGCTGGTGGCGAAGCGGCTGGTCGAAGCGCGCGCGATCCACGGATCCGCGCCGACGGTGACAGGCCGGTCGCTGGAGCAGGAAGCTGCCGACGCCGTCGAAACGCCCGGCCAGGAAGTCGTGCGCGCGACCAACAACGCGCTGAAGCCCAACGGCGGGCTCGTCATTCTCCGAGGGACACTCGCGCCGGACGGTGCGGTGATGAAGATTTCGGGTGCCGACCGCATGCAGCATCGCGGTCCGGCGCGCGTGTTCGACAACGAAGAGGCGGCGTTCGAGGCCGTACAGCGGCAGGCGATCAAGGCCGGCGATGTCGTCGTGATCCGGTACGAGGGCCCCAACGGCGGTCCCGGCATGCGCGAGATGCTGGCGGTGACCGGCGCCATCGTCGGCGCCGGCCTCGGCGAGACCGTCGCGCTCGTGACCGACGGACGGTTCTCGGGGGCGACGCGCGGATTCTGCATCGGCCACATCGCGCCCGAAGCGTCCCGAGGCGGACCGATCGCGGCGGTCGAGGACGGCGACACGATCGCGATTGACGTCGCGTCCCGCACGCTGAGCCTCGAGGTTCCGGCCGAAACCGTGAAACAACGGCTGGCCGCGTGGAAGACACCGGCGGCGCGCTACGCGAGCGGGGTGCTGGCGAAATACGCGAAGCTCGTGTCGTCGGCGTCGACTGGGGCAGTAACGGGATGAACCGTTCGACAGTTCGCAGAGTTCGTGGTTCGGCGAGATCCCGAATGCAGTCTGCCCTGAGCACTGTCGAGCGGCGCATGCATCGACGGTTAGAGGTCTGTATGAAACTGACTGGAGCGCAGATTCTGTGGGAAGCGCTCGTGCGGGAAGGGGTGTCCGACGTGTTCGGCTATCCCGGCGGGGCGATTCTGCCCGCGTACGACGCGATGCTCGGCTATCCGATCAGGCATGTGCTGGTGCGCCACGAACAGGGGGCGACGCATATGGCCGACGGCTACGCCCGAGCCAGCGGCAAGGTGGGCGTGGCCATCGCGACCTCCGGCCCCGGCGCCACCAACATGGTCACCGGCATCGCCACCGCGATGATGGATTCGTCCCCCATCGTCTGCATTACCGGTCAGGTCGGCAGCAAGCTGATTGGCTCTGACGCCTTTCAGGAAACCGACATCACCGGCATCACGCTGCCGATCACGAAGCACAACTACCTGGTGACCAGCGCCGAGGACGTGGCGCCGGCGGTGCGCGAGGCATTTGCCGTCGCGCGATCCGGTCGGCCCGGTCCCGTGCTGGTCGACATCACCAAGGACGCCCAGCAGGCGAGCTGCGAAGTGGATTGGGCCGCTGCGGAGCCGCACCTCACAGAAGCGTACGACGATGCCCTGCCGGGCGACGGCGACGTTCGGGATGCGATCGAGCTGATCAACGCCGCCGAGCGGCCGCTGATTCTCGCGGGACACGGCGTCATGCTGTCCGGCGCGGAGCGCGAAATCGTCGCGCTCGCCGAGCAGGCGCAGATTCCGATCGCGGTGACGCTGCTCGGCATTGGCGGCGTGCCGGCGTCGCATCCACTGAACCTCGGCATGATGGGCATGCACGGGGAAGCGTGGGTCAACACGGCGATTCAGGAAGCGGACCTGCTGATTGCGCTCGGCATGCGCTTCGACGATCGCGTCACGGGCAACCTGCGCACCTACGCGCGCACGGCGCGAAAGATCCACGTCGACATCGATCGAGCCGAGCTGAACAAGAACGTGCGGGTCGACGTCGGCATCGCCAAGGACCTGCGGGCGGCGCTGAACGAATGGCAGCCGCACGTGGCGCCCGGCAACCGGTCGCGGTGGCTGGCGCACATCCAGGCGCTCAAGGGCGACGTCGCGGTGCGCGATATCCAGAATCTGCCCGACAACGGCCACCTGTATGCCGCGCACGTCATCAACGATCTCTGGCGGCTCACGGACGGCGAGGCGCTGGTCGTCACCGACGTGGGCCAGCATCAGATGTGGGAAGCGCAGTACTACAAGCACGATCGGTCGCGTTCGCTCATCACCTCCGGCGGTCTCGGCACGATGGGGTTCGCGCTGCCGGCGGCCATCGGCGCGAAAATCGCCTGCCCGGACGCCGAAGTCTGGGTCGTGGTCGGCGACGGCGGTTTCCAGATGACGATGGCCGAGCTCGCGACCGTGGTGCAGGAGAACCTCGACATCAACGTCGCGATCATCAACAACGGCTATCTGGGGATGGTCCGGCAATGGCAGGAATTCTTCTACGACAAGCGCTACGCGGCGACGCCGATCAGCGGGCCGAACTTCCAGAAGCTCGCCGAAGCGTTCGGCATTTCGGCGGCGACCATCACGACGCGCGGCGAGGTCGCCGGCGCGGTCGAATCGGCCCGCCGCCAGAAGCGCGCCGCGGTGATCGACTTCCAGGTCGAGCAGGAAGATTCGGTGTACCCGATGGTGCCGGCCGGTGCGGATCTGATCGGATGATTCAGAAGGCCGTCGCCGATCGTGGAGACCG
This sequence comes from uncultured Acidobacteriota bacterium, assembly GCA_963792175.1. GTDB lineage: Bacteria > Acidobacteriota > Vicinamibacteria > Vicinamibacterales > CAVVIG01 > CAWBVG01. The sequence goes on along the minus strand of CAWBVG010000042.1, from coordinate 35,654 downwards.
CGGCTGACTGAATAGCACCTGAACGTCGGCACCGAGGCAGACACTTGGATCTCGTCCCTTCGGAGTCTGAACAATGCTGCATACATTTGCCGTCTACGTCGACAACAAGCCGGGCGTCCTCAATCGCGTGTCGTCGCTGTTCCGGCGCCGCGCCTTCAACATCGAGTCGCTGACGGTCGGGCATACCGAGACGCCGGGCATCTCGCGGATGACGGTGGTGGTCGACACCGATGAGTACGGCGCGCGCCGGCTGGAAGCACATCTCTACAAGCTCGTGCCGTGCCGCCGCGTCGACAACATCACCGACACGCCCGCCATCGCGCGCGATCTGGCGCTGATCAAAGTCGGCGCGACCGGCGAAGCGCGGACGCACGTGATGCAGCTCGTCGACGTGTACCGCGCGCGCATCATCGACGTCAGCCCGGAATCGCTGGTCATCGAAACCACCGGCACCGAGGACAAGATCGACAGCCTGCTCGAAGTGCTGCGGCCGTACGGCGTCATCGAAATGGTGCGGACCGGCCGCGTCGCGATGATCCGCGGTCTCGCACCCGCGCGCCGCACCGCGCCGCGCATCACGCCGGCAACGGCGTCCGACATCAGCGGCGACGTCTCAAATTGTTCAGTGTGATCTGGTGAATGGGTAATGTTCGGCAAATGGGTAAATGCAATTACCAGATTACCCAATCACCAAATTACCAGATTCGGGAGTCTGTGTATGGCGACGATGTATTACGACGATGCGGCCGACCTGTCGCTGATCCAGGGGCGGAAGGTCGGCATCATCGGATATGGATCCCAGGGGCACGCGCACGCGCTGAACTTGAAGGACAGCGGTGTCAGCGTGCGGGTCGGGCTGCCGGCCACCAGCCGGTCGCGCGCCAAGGCGCAAGCCGCGGGGTTGGCGGTCGGGGATGTCGGCGACGTCGCCAAGTGGGCTGACGTGGTGATGATCCTGATCCCGGATCACGTGCAGGGCAAGATCTATCGGGAGAGCATCGAGCCGAACCTGCAGCCGGGCAACATGCTGATGTTCGCGCATGGGTTCAACATCCGCTTTGGCGCCATCACGCCGCGGGCCGATCTCGACGTCGCGATGGTGGCGCCGAAATCGCCGGGACACCGCGTCCGGGAGCTGTACGTCGAAGGCGCCGGCACGCCGGCGCTGTTCGCGATCCATCAGGATGCGACCGGCACGGCGCGCGCCCTCACGCTGTCCTATGCCAAAGGCATCGGCGTGATGCGCGCGGGCGTCATCGAGACGACATTTGCCGAAGAGACCGAGACCGACTTGTTTGGCGAGCAGGCCGTGCTCTGTGGCGGCGTGAGCGCATTGATCAAAGCGGGATTCGAAACGCTGGTCGAAGCCGGATACCAGCCGGAGATCGCCTACTTCGAGTGCCTCCACGAGCTGAAGTTGATCGTCGACCTGATCTACCAGGGCGGGCTCAACTACATGCGCTACTCCGTGAGCGACACCGCCGAGCACGGCGACTACACCGGCGGCCCGCGCATCGTCACCGCCGAAACCCGCAAGGCGATGAAGCAGCTGCTCGACGACGTGCGCAGCGGAAAATACGCGAAGGGCTGGATCGCCGAGAACGAGGCCGGGCGGCCGAACTTCAACAAGCTGCGGCAGGCCGATCGCGATCACCAGATCGAGCAGGTGGGCGCGCGGCTGCGGCAGATGATGCCATTCCTGAAGCCGGTCGCCGCCGGCGAAACGATCGGCGCCGCGCAGTAAGAAGAAAACCGCGGAGCACTGCGCGAGCCCGCAGAGTCTGATTTCTCTGCGACTCTCGTGCGATCTCTGCGGTTAAGCTCTTCGTCGTGAGCTCTGGCGCCGGGTTCCGTCTCGGCCCGTACGAGATCGTCGCGCCGCTCGGCGCCGGCGGGATGGGCGAGGTCTACCAGGCGCGCGACACGCGCCTCGATCGCATCGTCGCGGTCAAGGTTCTCCGCCGGACATCGCCGTCGTCGCCGGAGCGCGCCAGCGCTTCGAGCGCGAAGCGCGCGACGATCTCCGCAGCTCTCGCATCCCCACATCTGCGCGCTCTACGACATCGGCCACGACAGGCGTCGACGTCGAGTTCCTGGTGATGGAGCTGCTCGAGGGCGAGACGCTGGCCGAGCGGCTCGCGAAGGGGCCGCTGCCGCTCGACGCAGATGCTGCGCTATCGCGATCGAGATTGCCGACGCGCTCGACAACGCGCATCGCCAGGGCATCGTCCACCGCGACCTGAAGCCCGGCGAACATCATGCTCACGAAGTCGGGGTGAAGCTGCTCGACTTCGGCCTGGCCAAGCTCGACAGCCGCTCGTCGGTCGGCCGGCGACGCGCGATCGACACCATGCCGACGCCGCACGCATCTGACCGAGGAAGGCACGATTCGTGGGCACGCTGCAGTACATGGCGCCCGAGCAGCTCGAGGGGCGGACGCGCGACGCGCGCACCGACATCTTCGCCTTCGGCGCGGTGCTCTACGAAATGGCGACGGGCAAGACGCGCGTTCGAAGGAACGAGCCGCGTCGCGCTGGCGTCGGCGATTCTGAAGGACAGCCGCCGCCGATGTGTCGGATCGTGCCGCTACACCGCCGCTCGAGCACCTCGTGCGACGTGTCTTGCGAAGGAGCCCGATGAGCGCTGGCAGACGTGCACGCGATGTGAAGCTCCAGCTCGACGTCGATCGCAGACGCCGGGATCGCAGGCGGAGTCGCCGGCGCCGCTGGAACCGGCGGCGCGCGCGGGTCGTCGCCTGGTGCCATGGCGGTCGCCGTCGCGGCGGTCGCCGTCGCGCTGGCGCGTGGCGCTGCGATCGACCGGCCGCGTCCGGCGACCGGCGAGTGCCGATCAGGTTCGCCCTCCCGCCGCCCGCCGGCGGCGCATTCGTCGACACTGTCGAGACGCGATGCCGTTCGCGCTGTCGCCGGACGGCACGCAGCTCGCGTTCGTCGCCGTCCGAGCGCGGACGGCGCTCGCGCATCTGGATGCGGCCGTGGCGTCGGCTCGAGCCCGGCCGCTCGCCGGCACCGAAGGCGCCGACGTCGGTGTTCTGGTCGCCCGACGGCCGCTCGCTCGGGTTCTTCGCGGCGAGCAAGCTGAAGCGGTATATCCCAGATCGGCCCGGCGGTGACGTGTGCGACGTGCGGCGAGGGCATCGGCATGAGCGGCACGTGGGGACGCGACGGACAGATCCTGTTCGCGGCGGTCGACGGCGACGCGATCTAGCGTGCCGTCGACAGAGGCGCGCCGGCCGTTGACCGTGCCGAAGCCCGATGCGACGCGCGGCGAGGTCGCGCCTGCTCTGGCCGTCGTTTCTGCCGGATGGCCGAGCGCTTCCTCTATCTGGACAAGCGTCAGCCGACGGCAGCAGCGACTGATGCTCGCCGAAGCCGGGAAGGCGCGCCGACGTGATGCCGCTCGACTCGAACGCGCAGTACGTCGAGCCCGGGTAGCTTCGTGTTCGCGCGCGAAGGGACGCTGCGTCGGCCAGCGCTTCGATCCGTCGCGCCGCGGCAAGGGCGAGCCGTTCTCGATCGCGATCCGGTGCTGTATTTCTTCGCGACGGCGACCCCGCAGCTTTCCGGTGTCGCGGACCGGCGCGCTTGTTTACCAGGCGCATCGACGAACGCGCGATCAGGCTGGTTCGATGGACCGGCACGCGACGCCGGCACGCGTCGGGCACGCCCGGCGACAATCAGCGCCGTTCGCTTCTCGCCGATGGCCAGCCGCGTGCTGTTCGATCGCGCTGCGCAGCCAGGCACATGCGACCTCTGGACGATCGACGTCGAGCGTGGCGTCGAAACGCGGCTCACGTCGGACCCCTGAGCTCGAAATTCGGCGCCGTCTGGCTCCGGTCGGCCGCGTCGCTGATCTTCGACGCGACGGGGCGGACCGCCGCATCTCTTCAGCAAGAACCTCGACGACCGGCACCGAAGAAGTGCTGCCAACGCCGCGCGCTCGCTCCAGCAAGCCGAAGATGTCTCGCCCGACGGACGAACGCTGCTGTTCTACTCAGCGGACGGCGCGCGGCAACTTCGATCTCTGGACGCTGCCCGTTGACGGCGGCGCGGCGGCCACCGATCGCGCCGTCGCCATGTCGACGAAACAGGTCGCACGCTTTTCACCCGACGGCCGCTTCATGGCGTTCACATGTCGAACGCTTCGGGCCGCCGCGACGTGTATCTCGCGCCGTTTCCGGCCACCGGCGGGAAGACGCGCGTCTCGGCGGCCGGCGCGCAGGCGCCGCGATGGAGCGGCGACGGCCGCGAGCTCTTTTATCTTTCGGCCGACGGGCGAGTCATCGCCATCCCGGTACGGACGACTCCGGCGCTGAGCGTCGGCACGCCCGCCCGCTCTTTTCGGCCTGACGGGGGACTCGCGTGCGACTGACGTCAGCGGTTCTGACGTCTGCAAGCGCGACGTGTCGGAGTGCCTCTGCCGCCGATCGTGCCGCGACGGTCGAGCTGGCGCACGCAGTCCGTCTCGACACGTCGAGCCCTGACTGCGAGCCGCTGATTGGCGGCACGTGCCCGAACCGCCGGCTCAGCCGTGGACCGCCGAAGCGCTGTCGCGGCGTGCGCCTTGGCGCGCCTAAGCGCGAACGCGCGAGCGGCAACTTGACCGGTAAGAGACTCAGATGATAAAACTTGCACCGTTCTCGGGATTTCCCGGGACGCATCCGTTCCCTCATACATGGACAAACTCGTCGAGCGCGAAACCGCGACTCGCAACCCGCTTGTCGCCGCGCCCGCCCTCGCTGTTCAGTTCTTCTTGATTCCGTTGGCCGTCGTTGCAATCACGGTCAGCGTGTATGTCGGATTCCGTTCGCTGCTCGCCGACAACCGCGGGCCGAAGGAGTACCTCGCCGAGGTGCAGAACGGCGGATCGGACCGCCGCTGGCCGGCCGCCTACGAGTTGTCGAGGTTGATGGACGATCCGAAGGTGCGTGCCGATCGCTCGCTCAGTCAGCCGCTGGTGACGGCCTTCGAGCGCGCCAAAGACGACGACCCCCGGATTCGCCGGTATCTCGCCCTGGCGATCGGGCGCCTCGATCCGCCGATGGCGCCGGAAGCGATTGCGACGCTCAGCGCGGCGCTCGACGAAGAGGCGAAACCGGCAAGCGAAGACTGGATCTCCAAGTTCACGGGCTGGTCGGCCAGCGACATCGGCGAGGTACGGATCAGCGCGATTTGGGCGCTGGGCGCCTCGGGCGATCCCGCGGTGGCCGCGAAGCTGCAGCCGCTGTACGCGTCGCCGGACGCCGGCATCCGCAAGATGGTGGTCTACTCCCTCGGCGCGCTGCCGGGCGATGCGCAACTGGCCACTTTACGCAGCGCGCTGCAGGACGAGATGCCGGACGTGCGCTGGAACGCGGCGATCGCGCTGTCGCGCCATGGCAACCGCGAAGGTGTGCCGGTGCTGCGCCAGATGCTCGATCGGCAGTACGTCGAGCAGACCGTCAAACGGAGCGTCCGGCAGGACACGGACGAGGATCCCGTGGCGGACGTGATCATCAGCGGCTTGCGCGCCGCGGCGTCGCTGAAAGACGATGCGCTGAAAGCGTCGGTCGACAGCCTGAGCCAGCACGATCGGAGCATGAAGGTGCGACAGGCGGCGATGGAAGCACTGAAGGTGATGGGGTAGCTGGTAATTGGGGATGGGGATTGGGTAATTGGATTGAGCATGATAGATTACCCAATCGCCCGATTACCAAATCCCTGAGGCATCATGGCTGATGAAAACAAGCCGTAGCCCGAGCGCGCCGGCGCCTGGAGCGAATCCGGCGGCGGCGGTGGCCACAACCGCACCGGCGGCAGCCGGCGCGCACGCGGCGAAACCGGCGCCCGCACCGCGTCCGCCGGCCGCGCCGATTCCGGATCTCGCGGGCAAGACCACCAACGCCGCGTCGCCAGGCGGGGCGGCCGCACGAACCGCGGTCCCGGCAGCGGCAAAGGCGGCGACGCGCGATCCCGACGACACCTCGCCGCTGCTCACACGCCGCGCCTGGATGGGCCTGGCCTGGGGCGCGTTTTCAGCGGCATCCGCCGCGGCGCTGGCGGCCACCGGCCGCTTCATGTTCCCCAACGTGCTCAACGAGCCGCCGCAGCAATTCAAGGCGGGGTTCCCCAACGAGTACGGCGTCGGCGTCGACGAGCGGTGGAAGGAAAAGTACGGGATCTGGCTGGTCCGGACGACGGAGGACATCGAGCAGCACGCCAGCGGCTTCTACTCGCTGAGCGTCACCTGCACGCACCTGGGCTGCACGCCGAACTATCTGTCGGCGGAGAACAAGTTCAAGTGTCCGTGTCACGGCAGCGGGTTCCGCATCACTGGCGTCAACTTCGAGGGACCGGCGCCGCGGCCGCTCGAACGGACGCGCATCGTCCTGGCCGAAGACGGGCAGATCCTCGTGGACAAGAGCCGGCACTTCCAGCGCGAGCTGGGGCAGTGGAGCGACCCTGAAGCGTTCCTGAAGGCGTAAGTCTCAAATTTGAAGATGTGAAGATCTCACGATCTGAGAGATGTGAGGTCTGCGAGTCGTAGATGCACTTCTGAGATCCATTCGACATCCTTAGTTGAGTATCGATTCGCTATGGCTGACACCAAGACAATCGCACCGCAAGAAGGGCCGGGCACGCGATTCTGGAACTGGCTGACGGAGACGCAGGTCTGGACCTCGGTCTTCCGTCACGGCCGTCCGGACAGCGACCGCAACCGCGTGCTCGTCATGCTGTCGAACGTCTTCCTGCATCTGCACCCCGTGCGGATCCGGAAGTCGGGCGTGAAGCTGCGCTACACGTGGTGCATGGGCGGGTTGAGCTTCTTCCTGTTCCTGTCGCTGACGCTCACCGGCCTGCTGCTGATGTTCTATTACCGGCCGACCCTCGAATACGCCTACACCGACATCGTCGGCCTGCGCGAGCACGTGCCGCTCGGCATCATGCGCGAGATGCACCGCTGGGGCGCTCACGCCATGGTGATTACGGTATGGCTGCACATGTTCCGGGTCTTCATGACCGGCTCGTACAAGCCGCCGCGCGAGTTCAACTGGTCGGTCGGCGTCATCATGCTCGTGCTGACGCTGCTGCTGTCGTTCACCGGCTACCTGCTGCCGTGGGATCAGCTGGCCATCTGGGCGATCACGGTCGGCTCGAACATGGCGCGCGCGACGCCGTTCCTCGGTCACGAGGGTCCGGGTGCGCAGTTGCTGGCGCTCGGCGACGTCAAGCTGATTCACGCCGCCGACGACGCCCGGTTCGCGCTGCTCGGCGGCACGTTCGTGGGCGAGGGCGCGCTGCTGCGGTTCTACGTGTTGCACTGCGTCGGGTTGCCGCTCGGGATCGCCGTGCTGATGGCGGTCCATTTCTGGCGCGTCAGGAAAGACGGCGGGATTAGTGGGCCTCTCTAAAGTTAAAAGCTAAAAGTTAAAAGTCAAAACCTGAAATGCGTGTCTTTTGGTTTTAACTTTTCTCTTTTAAGTTTTAAGTTTCTCTGCGGAGGGATATGGGCTTTATCAAAGGGATCTTCAACGCCGTCGCGGACCCGCGGCTGTTTTTCCTGCTGGCGGTCCTGGCGCTCGTGGTGGTCGTCTGGAAACGGCAGGCCGTCGCCTCCAATGCGGTCGGCTACGGGCTGCTGGGGGGGCTGGCGGTCTTCTTCGGCTTCGGCACGCTCGATCCGAATTTCCGCCTCATCGTCACCAAGCCGGACAATGTGCCGATCGTCGGCCTGATCTTCCTGCTCGTGTTCTTCGTGTGGTATTCGGTTCGCGAAGGGGTTCTGAACGACAACCGCATCGCGGCCGGGCAGGGGCCGATCGAGAAAGCGGAGTCCGATCGCGTCTGGGTGTGGCCCGACCTCGTCTACACCGAGCTGATCTCGCTGATTCTCTGCTCGGTCGTCCTGATCGTCTGGTCGATCTTCCTCAAGGCGCCGCTCGAGCAGCCGGCGAACCCGGCCAACACGCCGAACCCGTCGAAGGCCCCCTGGTATTTCCTCGGCCTGCAGGAAATGCTCGTGTACTTCGATCCGTGGCTGGCGGGCGTGGTCCTGCCCGGCCTGATCATCGCGGGGCTGATTGCCATCCCCTACATCGACAAGAACCCGAAGGGCAACGGTTACTACACCTTCACGGAGCGAAAGGCGGAGATCACGCTCTTCCTCTTCGGCTTCGCGGTGCTCTGGTCGTCGCTGATCGTGCTCGGCACGTTCCTCCGCGGCCCGAACTGGAATTTCTTCGGCCCCTTCGAATTCTGGGACATTCACAAGCTCGCGGCGCTCACGAACGTGAACCTGTCCGAGTACGTCTGGATTCGCATGCTGCGGACCGGGTATCCCTCGGCATGGATCGTCCGTGAACTGCCGGGCATTCTGCTGGTGCTGTTCTATGTCTTCGCGCTGCCGGTGATCCTCGCCAAGGGATTCTTCAAGACCTACTACGAGAAGCTGGGCGCGGCGCGCTACTACGTGACGGTGTTCCTGTTCCTGAGCATGATGTCGCTGCCCATGAAAATGCTCGCCCGGTGGATCTTCAACCTGAAGTACGTCGTGGCGATCCCTGAGATTTTCTTCAACATCTGACCATGGCTGAAAAGAAGGGCGTCGGACACGCCTACAACGTCGATTTCCTGAACGTCGTCTTCGCGGCGTCCAGCATCTTCCTCTTCCTGTCGGTCATCTGGATGGTCTGGGATGACTTCAATCGCGACTGGAAGAAAACCCAGCGTCAGTTCGCGAACCTCGAATACCAGGTGACGCAGGCGCAGCGCGCGCAGGCGGTGCGCGCGGTCGACAAGAACAAGATCGCGCAGCTCGAGGCCCAGAAAAAGGCGTCGGCGCAGCAGGTCACCGCGAACCAGCAGAAGGTCGACGAGCTGGAGGCGAAGCTGAAGAACGCCGACAACGTGGTGTTCCGCGCGACGCTCGACTACAACTACATGAAGGCGACCTACGACCAGGATCGCTACGACTACGAAACATCGCGCGTCGCCGATCCGAACTCGTCGAGCACGAAGAAGAAGCAGCAGCTGTCCGAGGACGAGGCCAAAAAGCTGAGCGAGCTGAACCTCGCGATGGAAAAAGCCATCGCCGACAAGGCCGAAGTGCAGAAGCAGCTCGGCCAGTACACCGGCGCGGCCGTCGCGGCGCAGAAGCAGATCGAGGAGATGAACGCCGAGCAGGAGCGGCTCGGCAAGCGCGCGACGGTGCTCGCACCGAGCGTCGTGAAGGACTACTTCCGCAACGCGCCGCTGCTCGACTTCATGGCGCCGACGATCAAGGTCCAGCAGATCATCCTGCCGAACGTCGTCGACGACGTGAACTTCATCCGCGTGGCGAAGATGGACCGCTGCCAGACCTGCCATCTGGCGATCGACAAGAAGGGCTACGAGAAGTACCCGCAGCCGTTCACGACGCATCCGGATCTCGCCACCTACCTCGGGGGGAGCTCGTTGCATCCGATCGATAAGGTCGGCTGCACCGTCTGCCACGAAGGGATGGGGCAGTCGGTCAGTTTCCGCGACGCCGCCCACATGCCGAGCAACGAGAAGCAGAAGGAAGAGTGGGAGAAAAAGTATCACTGGGAAGAGCCGCATCTGTGGGACTACCCGATGCTGCCGGTCAAGATGACCGAAGCGTCGTGCGCGAAGTGCCACAAGCAGCAGGTCTACATTCCAAAAGCCGAGAACCTCGCCGTCGCCTACGCCACCTACGAGCGCGCCGGCTGCTATGCCTGCCACAAGACGAAGGGCTTCGACACCAACATGCGCAAGCCCGGCCCGATCCTGACGAAGATCGATTCGAAGCTGACGCAGGACTGGGTGAAGAACTGGATCCGCAACCCGAAGGCCGTCAAGCCGACGACGTGGATGCCGCGGTTCTTCTACAACTCGAACAATAGCGGACCCGAGGATGCCGTCCGCAACGAGGCCGAGATCAACGGCATCGCCGCCTACCTGTTTGCGAACGGGGAAAAGTACGATCCCGCGGTGAAGAATCCCGGGCACGGCGATGCCAAGCGCGGCGAAGAAATCGTCAAGGGGATCGGATGCCAGGGCTGCCACGTCGTCGGTGAAGGCTCGCGCGAAGCGGTCGGCCCGCGCCGGACGTTCGGCCAGCCGCTCGAGAACATCGGCAACAAGACGACCTACGAGTGGATCTACAACTGGGTCCGCGATCCGAAGCATTACAGTCCGGCGACCTACATGCCCAACCTTCGCCTGACCGACGCGCAGGTCGCGGACGTCGCGACCTATCTCGTCACGCTGAAAGGGCCGGCCGGCGACAGCGCCAAGGCGACCCCGGACCAGAAGGCGTCGGACGACGTGCTGCTCGATTACCTCAAGGCGGTCCTGCCGTTCGAAGACGCGAAGGCGGAGCTGGCCAAGATGGACGCGACGCAGCGCCAGGTCGAGCTGGGACGCCGCGCGATCAATCGCTACGGCTGCTTCAGCTGTCACGACATCAAGGGCTTCGAGAAGGCGCAGTCGATCGGCACCGATCTGTCCGAGGAGGGCAGCAAGCTCGTCACGCGTCTCGACTTCGCGTTCATCACCGACGTACCGCATTCGTCGAAGCTGGGGTGGTTCCGCACCAAGCTGCACGACCCGCGCATCTTCGACAAGGGCCGCGTCCTGCAACCGCTCGACAAGCTGCGGATGCCGAATTTCGATCTCAGCGACACCGAGATCGATCGGCTGACCACGGCGATCATGAGCTTCCAGCGCGAGATTCAACCGCCGGCGGCGATGCCGGCACGCTCGGCGCGGAACGACTTCATCACCAACGGCCGGACGCTGGTTCATCGCCGCAACTGTGTGGGCTGTCACATCGTCGAGGGCGACGGTGGCGACTTCATCAAGCTGGTCGCCGATCCGTCGCTGGGTCCGCCGCTGCTGACGCCGGAAGGCGCGCGCGTGCAGCACGATTGGCTGTATGCGTTCCTGCGTGGACCGATCACGATTCGCCCGTGGCTCAACGTGCGGATGCCGACGTTCGGACTGGACGATCAGAATCTGAACAGCGTCATCAACTACTTCGGTTCGATCTCGAACTCGATGGAACCGTTCCAGACGCACGAACTCGTGCGCACGGCGAACACCGAGGGCCAGGGCAAGCCGCTCTTCGAGCTGCTGAAGTGTCAGCAGTGTCACGTGCTCGGCACGATCCCCAAGGATCAGCCCACATCGAATCTCGCACCGGACCTCCGCATGGCGTCCGAACGGTTGCAGCCCGCGTGGATCAAGGAGTGGCTGAAGAAGCCGTCGGACATCGTGCCAGGCACGCGCATGCCGGCGTTCTGGCCGGATTACCCGAAGTCGTTCTACCCGCAGATGGGAGGCGACGCCGAGGCGCAGATCACGGCGATCCGCGACTACCTGATGACGTTCCGCGGCGGCCCGAGCCCGAAGCCTGGCGCCGCGAAGTCAGCGAACAACAATTAGGCAGGAGGGGCTGGACGGGCCGGAATCCCGCCCGTCCTGCCCATCCCGCCCGTCCTGCCCATCTCGCCCGTTATAATCGCCCAGTGCTTCGCCCGTACCGGGGACTCTCACCCCGCGTCCACCCTTCAGCCTTCATTGACGACAGCGCGCAGGTGATCGGCGACGTCGAGATCGGCGAGGAGAGCGGCGTGTGGATGAACGCGGTCATCCGCGGCGACGTGCACTGGATCCGGATCGGCCGGCGGTCCAACGTGCAGGACGGCACCGTCGTGCACGCGATGACCGGCACGCACCCCACGTCGATCGGCGATCACGTGACGATCGGGCATGGCGCGATTATCCATGGCTGCACGATCGAACATCTGTGCCTCATCGGGATGGGGGCGATCCTGCTGAACGGTGCACACGTCGGGAGTGGATCGATCGTCGCGGCCGGCGCGCTCGTGACGGAGGGGATGAAGGTGCCGTCGAAGTCCCTGGTCATGGGCAGCCCGGGCAAGGTCAAACGGCTCCTCACGCATGCAGAGGTCGCGGAGATCCAGCAGTACGCGGACCGGTACGTGCAATACCGCTTGGACTACATGAAACCTGGCGCCGGCCAGTAGGCCTGCGATCCATCATGGCAGCGACACAACCAGCGCGCGGGACGCGCGACTTTCTGCCGGACGACGTCCGCCGCCGCGAGCACGTGGTCGGCGTCGTGCGCGAGGTGTATGAACGCTACGGCTTCGAGCCGCTGGAGACGCCAGCCTTCGAAAACATCGAGACGCTGCTGGGCAAGTACGGTGAGGAAGGCAATCAGCTGATCTTCAAGATCCTCAAGCGAGGCGAGCACGAGAAGTCAGGCGAGGCCGACCTCGCGCTTCGCTACGACCTGACCGTTCCGCTCGCTCGTGTGGTCGCCGAGTATCAGGGCAAGCTGCCGGCGCTCTTCAAGCGCTACCAGATTCAGCCGGTGTGGAGGGCCGATCGGCCGGCGCGCGGTCGGTTCCGCGAGTTCTATCAGTGCGACATCGACGCCATCGGCTCGACGTCGCCGGTCGTGGACGCGGAGGTCCTGGGCGCGGTCGCCGAGATCCTCGAGCGGCTCGGGTTCCGCGACTTCGTCATCCGGTTGAACCATCGCCAGGTGCTCACGGCGCTGCTGGACGCCGCCGGCGTCGCGGCGCCGCAGCACGGCGACGCGCTGGTCGCGCTCGACAAGATGGACAAGATCGGCCGCGACGGCGTGGCAAAGGAGTTCGCGGCGCGCGGCATTGCCGAGGCGGCGGGTGCGCAGGCGCTCTCGTACTTCACCGCGGCCGATCCAGGTGCGCTCCTGCCGGGCCACCCGGCGGTCGACAACCTGTCCGCCATCGCGCGCCTCGCCGAGGTCACGCCGGCGGCGGGACGGATCCGCATCGATCCCAGTCTCGCTCGCGGCCTGTCATACTACACGGGCGCGATCATGGAGGTGGCCGTCGAAGGGATCGGCAGCCTCGGTGGCGGCGGGCGGTACGACAACCTCATCGGGATGTTCCTCGGGCGGGATATTCCAGCGTGCGGCTTCTCGCTGGGCCTCGAGCGGATCATCGTCGTGATGACCGAACGCAACATGTTCCCCGATGGCGTGGCGCATGGCGCGGTCGACGTGGTGGTCACGTTCCTGGACGAGGGCTCGCGCGGCGACGCCTTGAAGCTCGCGACCGAGCTGCGGGCGTCGGCGCTGCGCGCCGACGTGTTTCCGGAGGTCGCCCGGAAGTTCGAGAAGCCGCTCAAGTACGCGTCCGCGCGCGGCGCGAAGCTGATGGCCATCCTCGGCGAGAACGAGCGCGCGAAAGGCGAAGTCAGCGTCAGGGATTTGACCACGCGGGAACAATCGGCGCTCGCCCGGGCCGGCGCGGCGTCCTCGATTGCCGCCCTCGCGCGCGGCCGAACTGAGAACTTAGAACGCCGAGAACTGAGAACTAGCACTGGAACTTGGAACCGTGGCACCTGGCACCGTGGCACCCGGCACCATCGCACCTAGCACCGTAGCACCTAGCACCTGGCACCGAGGACCGTCGACGATCTATGGCTGAACCGTTAGGCAATCTGACTCGAACCCACACCTGCGGCGCGATGCGCGCGGACCATGTGGGCACGGACGTGGTGCTGCTTGGCTGGGTGCACCGTGTGCGCGACCTTGGCGGTGTGACCTTCATCGACATCCGCGACCGCGCCGGCGTCTCGCAGGTCGTCGTGCGCGAGAACGACACGCTGATGCCGATCGCCAAGAAGCTGCGTTCCGAATTCGTGATCGGCGTGTCGGGTGTCGTGCAGCGGCGGTCCGAAGACACCATCAATCCCAAGCTGGCCACCGGCGAGGTCGAGGTGCTGGCGCGCGAGATTCGGATCCTGAACGAGGCGAAGACGCCGCCGTTCCAGATTGCCGAGGACGGTCCGGTGTCCGAGGACGTCCGGCTGCGCTACCGGTATCTGGACCTCCGCCGGCCGCGGTTGCAGCACAACATCGGTCTGCGTCACCGGGTGTCGATGGCGATCCGGAAATACTTCGACGCCAACGGCTTCTGGGAGATCGAGACGCCGATTCTCGCGAAGTCGACGCCGGAAGGCGCGCGCGACTTTCTGGTGCCGAGCCGCGTCCACGCCGGCGAGTTCTACGCGCTGCCGCAGTCGCCGCAGCTCTTCAAGCAGATCCTGATGATCGCCGGCACCGATCGGTACTTCCAGATCGTGCGCTGCTTCCGCGACGAAGATCAGCGCGCCGACCGGCAGCTCGAGTTCACGCAGGTCGACGTCGAGATCTCGTTCGCGCGGCCCGAGCTCGTCTACGGCCTCATCGAGCCGCTGATGCCGCACATCTTCAAGGAGATCGGCCGCGACGTGACGCTGCCGATCCGCCGCATGCCGTACGCCGAGGCGATCGCGCGCTACGGATCCGACAAGCCGGACCTGCGCTGCGGCCTGGAAATCGTCGACCTCTCCGATGCCTTCCGCGAGGCCGAGTTTCGCGTGTTCAAGCAGATCATCGCCGAGGGCGGTGTGGTTCGGGGATTCAACGTGCCCGGCGGCAACCGCTACACGCGCAGTCAACTGGACGCGCTGGTCGATCAGGCCAAGCAGATGGGGTTCACCGGCTTGATCTGGGTCCGGCCCGGCGAGCCGCCGCTGTGTTCCGTCAAATCGCTCGGCGAGGCGACGCTGCGCCCGGCGCTGGAGCGCGCGAACGTCTCGAAGGACGACCTGCTGCTGATGGCCGCCGGACCGGCGGACGCCACGTCGAAGTTGCTGGGCACTTTGCGCCTGGCGATCGCGAAGAAAGAGAATCTGCTGAACCCGGACGCGTTCGAGTTCCTCTGGGTCACCGAGTTTCCGCTCCTCGAGTACAACGCCGAGGACGGGCGCTGGTATTCGATGCACCATCCGTTCACGGCGCCGCGCGACGAAGACGTCGACAAGCTCGAATCCGATCCGGGCGGCGTCCGCGCCAAGGCCTACGACCTGGTCCTCAACGGATCCGAGATCGGCGGCGGCAGCGTGCGTATCCACGACGCGGCGCTGCAGGCGCGGATCTTCCAGCGCCTCGGCATCAGCGACGAGGAAGCGAAGCTGCGCTTCGGCTTCTTTCTGGAGGCGCTCGAGTACGGCACGCCGCCGCACGGCGGCATCGCACTCGGCCTCGACCGGATCGTCGCCATCCTGGCCGGCGAGCACTCGATCCGCGAAGTCATCGCGTTTCCGAAGACCGCCAACGCCGTCGATCTCATGGCGGGCGCGCCGTCCGTCGTGGATGCGAAGCAGTTGCGCGAGCTCCATTTGAAGATTCAAAATTGAATTGATGAAGCGCATTACCGTCCCGGAAGAGGGAATCGAGACGCTGTTCGGGTCGTACGACGAGAACCTCAAACACCTCGAGTCGCGCTTCAACGTTCGCATCAAGACCCAGGGGCACGAGCTGCTGGTCGAGGGCGATACACCCAGCCTGGACAAGGTCGATCGCGTCGTCGGCCAGCTGACCTCCCTGATGCGCGACGGCTACAAGCTCTCGAACGCCGACGTGAAGACGGCGTCGGATCTCGTCGCGCAGGACACCACGGTGGACCTGCGCGATCACTTCCTGAAAGGCAGCCTCACGGCGGCCGGCAAGCGCCGGATCGCGCCGAAAACCGTCAATCAGCGCCGCTATCTGGACGCCATCGATCAGCACGACATCGTGTTCGGCATCGGACCCGCCGGCACCGGCAAGACCTACCTCGCGATGGCGCAGGCGGTCTCGTTCCTGGTGGCGAAGAAGGTGTCGCGCATCATCCTGGCGCGCCCGGCGGTCGAGGCGGGCGAGAAGCTCGGATTCCTGCCGGGCGACCTGCAGGAAAAGGTGAACCCCTATTTGCGCCCGCTCTACGACGCGCTCTACGACATGCTGGACACGGAACGCGTGGCGCGCTACATCGAGCGCGGCACCATCGAGATCGCGCCGATCGCGTTCATGCGCGGCCGCACGCTCAACGACTCGTTCGTCATCCTCGACGAGGCGCAGAACACGACTTCGGAGCAGATGAAGATGTTCCTCACGCGCCTCGGCTTCGGCGCCAAAGCCGTGGTCACCGGCGACATCACCCAGATCGATCTGCCCACGGGCCGCACCTCCGGCCTGGTCGAGGCAATGAAGGTCGTCGGGTCGATCGAGGGGATCTCGTTCATCTACTTCGACGATCGCGACGTCGTGCGCCACAAGCTCGTCCAGCAGATCGTCAAGGCGTACGAGAAGTTCTCGAATGGCAGCGGCCGCACGTAATGCCCCGCCTTCGCTCACGGCGCGCGACGAGCTTCGGCGAGGCAAGCTCCCCGCTTCACTCGGGACCCGCGGCGAGCTTGGATTGCGAGTCGACATCGTCGACGCGCGCGGCCGGCGCCAGCACGTGCGCGGCCTCGCGGCGTGGCTCCGGCGCATCGCGCCGCCGCGCGCGCGCGGCGCTGTGACCATCGTGCTCGTCAGCGATCCGCGCATGCGTGCGCTGAACCGGACGTACCGCGGCAAGGACTACGCGACCGATGTGCTCTCGTTCCAGTCGCTCGACTAGGAGTCCGGGCGGGAAGGGCGGGATAGGCAGGAGGGGCAGGCTCCCAGCTAGCCGGCCGCAAGGCCACCAACCGCACAGCGAGTCTCGGAGCTCCATGGGCGATTCTCCGCATCCAGCCCTCCAGCCCATCCTGCCCATGCTCGGGAGACATCGTGATCGCCCGGGGCGTCGCGAAACGACAGGCTCGCGCAGCGGGGCACCCTGAGCTGGATGAGCTTAGGCTCCTTGCACTGCACGGGCTCCTTCACCTCCTCGGATACGACCACGAGCGCGATAATGGCCGGATGCGCCGGGTCGAGCGGCGGCTGCGCCGGACGGGCGGCCTCCGCGAAGGGCTCATCGAGAGAGCGTCCGAGTGATTCCGCTCGCAGTATTCCTGCTCGCGGGGGCGGCGGTGTATCTGGGCGCGATCGAGGCCGCCTTCAGCGCGCTGATGCGGCTGTCGCTCCGCCTTGTCGCGGAGCGCAGCAACCGGCCGGGCGCGCTCGGCGCCTACCTGGACGACCCGCTGCTGCTGTTCATCCCCACGCGCCTGCTCCTGGGCCTGGTCACCGGTCTCGCCACGGCGCTGCTGGCATCGGCATCGGCATCAGTGTCCGCGCGCTCGGCACGGTCGTCCTGGTCATGGCGGCCTTCGTGCTCCTCTGCGAGCTGCTGCTGCCGCTGGCCATCGTCAGCCGCGATCCCGAGCGCGTGCTGGAACTGCTGCTGCCAACCTTCGCGCCCGTCGTGAGAATCCTCAGCCCGATGACGCGTTGGATCGCGCGCACGGTCGCGACGACGCGCCGCGGTATGCCCGTGGCCACGCCAGACGAGGCGGTGGATGCGGCGAACGAGACCGCCAAGGCCTACATCGACACGGCCGCCGAAGAAGGGATCATTCAGGGTGAAGAGCGCCGGCTCCTGCAGAGCATCGTCGACTTTGGTGACACGCTGGTCCGCGAAGTCATGACGCCTCGTCCCGATATCGTGGCGATTCGCGACTCGGCCACCGTCGGCGACGTCCGTGCGCAGTTCAAGGAGCAGGAGTACTCGCGCTTTCCCGCGTACAAGGACAGTCTCGACAACATCACCGGCTTCGTGTTCGTGAAGGATCTCGTCACCCTGAGCAGCAACGACGACAACCTGCCGATTGCCGGTCTGCTGCGCCCGGCGGTCTTCGTCCCGGAAAGCAAGCGTGTTCCCGAGCTGCTGAAGCAGTTTCAACGCCATCAGACGCAGTCCGCGATCGTGGTCGACGAGTACGGCGGCACCGCGGGCCTGGTGACGATCGAGGATCTGCTGGAAGAGATCGTCGGCGAGATTCGCGACGAATACGATGTCGAATCGGAGCCGTTCGTGGACGAGGGCAACGGCCGCTTCGTCGTCAGCGGCCGGGCCAACATCGACGAACTGGCCCAGCGTCTCGCGGTGGAGATCGAGCGCGGCGGGTTCGAAACCGTGGGTGGGTACCTCCTGTCGCACATCGGGCGCGTGCCGGCGGTCGGCGAGAAATTCGAGATCGACGGCCTGACGGTTGAAGTGCTGGAAGTGGAACGCCGCCGGATCAATCGCGTGAGGATCTGCAAGGAGCTCTCACCGCCGGTGGAAACCGAGGACGAGGAAAAGTCAGGGACGATGTCATGAAAGCCGGCTTCGTCTCCTTCATCGGCCGCCCCAACGCCGGGAAGTCCACGCTGTTGAACCGGATGGTCGGCACCAAGCTCGCCATCGTGTCCGACAAGCCGCAGACCACCCGGAACCGGATCCTCGGCGTCCGCAATTACCCGGACGCTCAGGTCGTGTTCCTCGATACGCCCGGCATTCATCGGCCGCTGCACCGCATGAACGTCCGGATGGTCGACGCCGCCGTCGACACGATTCGCGAGGTCGACGTCCTCTGTCTGGTCGTGGACGTGACCGAGCCGCCTGGCAAGGGCGACCGATTCGTTCTCGATCTGGTCAAGGATGCGAAGGCCCCCGTCTTCCTCGTGCTCAACAAGATCGACTTGATCAAGAAGGCGCGGCTGCTGCCATTGATGCAGCAGTACAGCGAGATGGGGACTTTTGCGGAGATCGTGCCGGTCTCCGCTGCGACCGGCGACAACGTGGATCGACTCGAGCGGGCGCTGCTCGATCGGTTGCCGGAAGGGGAGCCGCTCTATCCGGCCGATTACCTGACGGACCAGCCGGAACGATTCTTCGCCAGCGAGATCGTCCGGGAGAAGCTGCTGCAGTTCACGCACGCCGAGATCCCGTTTTCGAGCGCGGTGGTCGTGGACAAATTCGACGAGCCCGACCGCGAGGGCGGGCTGATGTCGCTGCACTGCACCATCGTCGTGGAACGCGAATCGCAGAAGCCGATCGTGATCGGGCGCGGCGGCGAGATGATCAAGCGCATCGGCACGGCCGCGCGCGAGGAGCTCGAGCGGTTCTTCGACACCAAGGTGTTTCTCGACCTGCACGTCCGCGTCAAATCGGAGTGGCGCGAGGACGAGCGGGTTTTGAACGATCTGGGCATGTAGGCGGTCTTGACAGCCCGCCAACGTATAATTGGACTCCGTCCTCCGGATGCCGCTCCACACCACCGACGCCCTGATTCTACGGACCTACAAGCTCGGCGAGTCGGATCGGATTGTGGTGTTCCTGACGCGCGATCGCGGCAAGAAGCGCGGCGTGGCGAAGAACGCGCGCCAGAGCCGGCGGCGGTTCGGCGGCGCGCTGGAACCGCTCACCCACGGGCGCGTCGGGTATCTCGAGCGCGAGCGTCACGAGCTGGTCAGCCTCCACTACGTGGAGGTGCTGCGCTCGCCGCTGTCGGCGGTCGACGGCGAGGCGCTCGGCTACGTGAGCTACTTCGCCGAGCTGATCGACGAATGGGCGCCGGACGCCGATCCGAACGAAACATTGTTCCGGCTCGGGGTCTCGATGGTCGAGGCGATGGCGGCGGGCGTGCCGATTCAGCCGCTGGCGCGCTACTTCGAGTACTGGGTCCTGCGGCTGCAGGGTGTCTGGGCGGCCGACCCGCGGATATCGGCCGAGGGCCAGGCGTTTCTGGAGGCGGCGCGGACGTGCAGCCCGTTCACGCTCGGTGACGTCAAGGTCTCCGCGCACACGCTACGCGAGCTTGAAGCGTCGCACCGCGCGCTGATTGCGACACACCTGGAGAAGAACCTGAAGTCCGTGCGAGTGCTGCGCGACATGCGTCGATGACTTTTCAAGGACTGATTCTCAAGCTGTCGGAATTCTGGGCCTCGCGCGGCTGTGCGCTGCAGCAGCCGCTCGACGTCGAGGTCGGCGCGGGCACCATGCACCCGGAGACGTTTCTCCGCGTCCTCGGGCCGGCGCACTGGAACGTCGCCTACGTCCAGCCGTCGCGCCGTCCGGCGGACGGCCGCTTCGGTGAAAACCCGACGCGCCTGTTCAAGCATCACCAGTTTCAGGTGATTCTCAAACCCGCGCCCGACGAAGTGCAGCAGCTGTATCTCGAGAGCCTGGAGGCCTGCGGCATCAACCCGCGCCAGCACGACATCCGGTTCGAGGAGGACAACTGGGAATCGCCGACCCTGGGGGCGTGGGGCATCGGCTGGCAGGTGATGTTCGACGGCATGGAGATCTCGCAGTTCACGTACTTCCAGCAGGCCGGCGGGCTCGAGCTGGCGCCGATTGCCGCGGAGCTCACCTATGGCCTCGAGCGGATTGCGATGGTGCTCCAGCGCGCCGACAGCGTGTACGACATGGACTGGGCGCCGGGCGTCACCTACGGAGACGTGCGGTTGCGCGAGGAAATCGAGCAGTCGAAGTACGTCTTCGGACAGGTCGACCTCGGCGGCATCGAGTTCGGCGCGTTTCACCGCGACCTCTTCGAGCGCTATCATCAGCTGGCCGCGGCGCTCCTGAAAGCGCAGCTGGTCTGGCCGGCGCTCGAGCACACGCTCAAGTGCTCGCACCTGTTCAACATTCTGGACTCGAGCAACAGCATCGGCGTGACCGAGCGAACGGCTTACATTCTGCGCATCCGGCAGCTGGCCATCGGCATCGCCAAGGTGTACGTCGAAGGCCCGCCCTCTCGGTTGCAGCTGGAGCCGGCCATGGATCGTGAGCTCCTGCTGGAGATCGGGTGCGAGGAGCTGCCCGCGAGCTGGCTGCCGGGCCTGACCAATCAGATTGGCGATCTCGTGTCGGCGCAGCTCGCGGAGCATCGGCTGCCCGCGGAGTCGCCGGCCGAAACCTACAGCACGCCGCGACGCCTCACGGTGCGCATTGTCCGCGTGCCCGAGCGTCAAACCGACTTCGAAGAGCTGTTGAACGGCCCGCCGGTGTCGGCGGGATTCAAGCCCGACGGCACGGCCACGCCGGCGGCCGCCGGCTTCGCCGCGAAACAGGGCGTGGAGGTTTCCGCTCTCGAACGGGTGCAGACCCCGAAAGGCGAATACCTCGCGTTCCGGAAGCGTCACCGCGGGAAAGCGGCGGTCGACGTGTTGCCGACCGTCCTCGGCGGCGTGCTGCGCGGCTTCGCGTTTCCAAAAACGATGCACTGGGATGCGCAGCTCGAGGATGGGCGAGGCGAGCTGCTGTTCGGCCGGCCGATCCGCTGGATCCTGTTCCTGTACGGTGGCCGGGTCGTGCCCTTTGCGATCGGCCGGACGCCGGCGGCGCAAAGCGGTCTGGTCCAGGACGTCCCGTCGGGTGCCGTCACCTACGGCCATCGCTTTCTGACGACGAGCGGCCGTGCCGGGCGCTCCATCAAAGTGCGGTCGTTCGACGAATACCGCGCGCGGTTGCTCGAGAACTTCGTCATCCTCGAGCGCGGCGAACGTCATAACAAGATCGCGCGCGAACTGGACGCCAAGGCCCAGCGGCTCCAGGGCCGCGTCAGCCGAATCGCCGGCGATTCCGGTCTGCTCCACGAAGTGCCGGATCTGGTCGAGTACCCCTCCGTCGTGGCCGGAACCTTCGCCATCGAATTCCTCGAGCTCCCGGCCGAGGTGCTGACGACGACGCTGATTCACCATCAGCACTATTTTCCGGTGGAGGGTGAGGACGGGAAGCTGAAGAACGCATTTCTCGCCGTCATCAACACCGAGCCGGACAACGAGCGCACCATCGCGCGGAACGCCGAGCGCGTGGTCACCGCGCGGCTGCGCGATGCGCGCTTCTTCTGGGAAGCGGATCGACGCGCGACGCTCGAATCGCGTATCGACCGGCTCGGCACGCTGCTGTTTCACAAGAAGCTCGGGACCTACAAGGAGAAGGCCGAGCGCATCGAACGTCTCGCCGGGTGGATTGCTCGCGAGGCGCTCGGCGCCGACGCGGCGGCGGCGGGTCACGCCGCCAAGGCCGCGCGTCTCGCCAAGGCGGATCTGACGACCGACATGGTCCGCGAGTTCACCGAGCTGCAGGGGACGATGGGCGGCATTTACGCCCGCGAGGAAGGGATGCCGGAGGAAGTGTGGAAGGCGATCTACTTCCACTACCTGCCGGTCGGCGTGGAAGCGGACGCGCCGCCGGCGAAGGCGCAGCTGGGGAAAGCGGCCCTGACCTGGGCGGCGGTGTCGCTCGCAGACAAGCTGGACACCATCGTCGGACTCTTTGCGGCGGCGGAAAAGCCGACCGGCTCGCGCGATCCCTACGCGCTGCGCCGGGCGGCCCAGGGCGTCGTCAAGATCCTCGTGGATCTGCCGGCCAGGAAGTCGCTGGTGGAACTCGTCGAGGAGGCGTACGGCCAGTTCGGCCGTCCGGCCGAGAATGCCGCCTGGAAGCCTGCCGTGTTCGAGTTCCTCAGGGAGCGCGCCGCACACCTGTTCGAGCGGCGCGGCTTCAAAGCCGACGAAGTTCGTGCGGTGTCCGCGTTCTGGCCCAATCCCGCGTCGGCGTTGAAGCGGGTCGAAGCCCTGTCGCATGCGCGCAAGTCGAAAGACTTCGAGACTCTCGCCGTGCTGTTCAAACGCGTCAAGAACATCACGAAGGATTTCGACACCGCGCTCACCGACGATTTGAAAGAGTCGCCTGACGGAGCCCGCCGAAGTCGCGCTGCGGGCGGAGATCGAAGCCCGATGGCCGAAGATAGACTCGGCGGTCGCGCACGAACGATACGAGGACGCGATGCGTGAGCTCGGCGCCCTGAGCGCACCGGTCGATCGCTTCTTCGTGGACGTGCTGGTGATGGCCGACGATCCAGCCGTGAGGTCTGCACGACTGGCGCTGTTGACCGCGCTGCGCCGCACGATCCTGAATATCGCGGACATTTCCGAGATTGCACCCGAAGAGCCACGGCAGGCCTGAAGGCCTGCGCTACGAGTGATCCGTTTACCAACGACGTAAGACTTGATACCGGAGCGTTGAATGGCGAAGAAAGCTAAGGCGAAGCGACCTGCAGGCAAATCCCGAACCCCGAATCCCAAATCCCGAAAGCATGTGTATTTCTTCGGTGGCGGGAAAGCCGACGGCAACCGGAACATGAAAGACCTGCTCGGCGGCAAGGGCTCCGGCCTCGCCGAGATGACCAACGCGGGCCTGCCGGTGCCGCCCGGGTTCACGATTTCGACCGAGGTCTGCAACATCTACTACAAGGAAAAGGGCAAGATCCCGGCGCCGATCAACCGCGAGATCGTCGAGCACGTCAAGAAGCTCGAGAAGACCGCGGGCGCGACCCTCGGGTCCACCGAGAACCCGTTGCTCGTCTCGGTCCGCTCCGGCGCGAAGTTCTCGATGCCGGGCATGATGGACACCATCCTCAACCTCGGCCTCAACGACGATGCCGTCGAGGGGTTGAAGCGGCGGACGGATAACGGCCGTTTCGCATTCGACAGCTACCGGCGTTTCATCCAGATGTTCGGCAACGTCGTCCTCGAAATCCCCAAGGAGTCGTTCGAACACGAGTTCGAGGCCGTGAAGAAGGCGCGCGGCGCCAGGCTGGACACCAACCTCGACGAGGCGGCGCTGCGCGAGGTGGTCGAGCGCTACAAGAAGGTCGTCAAGACGAAGGCGGGCCGCGATTTCCCGCAGGATCCGCATCGCCAGCTCGAGATGGCGCGCGACGCCGTGTTCCGGTCGTGGATGAACGCGCGCGCGATCGAGTACCGCCGGATCTACGACATCCCCGACCACATCGGCACCGCGGTCAACGTGCAGATGATGGTGTTCGGCAATACCGGCGACCGGTCAGGCACCGGCGTCGGGTTCACGCGGAACCCGGCAACCGGCGCCAAGGAGTTCTACGGCGAATTCCTGATCAACGCGCAAGGCGAGGACGTGGTCGCCGGCATCCGGACGCCGCAGCCGATTCGCGAGCTCGAGCAGGTGATGCCGAAGGCGTACAAGCAGCTGCGCGAGATCACGACGCGCCTCGAGAAGCATTACAAGGACGTCCAGGACTTCGAGTTCACCATCCAGGACGAGAAGCTCTTCATGCTGCAGACGCGCAGCGGCAAGCGGACCGGCTATGCCGCGGTCGTCATCGCGACCGATCTCGTCTCGGAAAAGCTGATCACGCCGAAAGAGGCCGTCCTGCTGGTCGACCCGGAGTCGCTCAGTCAGCTGCTGGCGCCCGGATTCGATCCTGACGAGTGGAAGAAGATCCCGACCGCGACGACCGGCCTGCCGGCCTCGCCAGGCGCCGCGAGCGGCCAGGTGGTCTTCACCGCGGATCACGCCGTCGAGTGGACGCAACAGGGCAAGAAGGTCGTGCTCGTCCGCAGAGAAACCGTCCCCGACGACATTCACGGCATGTTCGTCGCGCAGGGCATCCTCACCGCCACCGGCGGCATGACCTCGCACGCCGCCGTCGTCGGCCGCCAGATGGGCAAACCTTCGGTGGTCGGCGCCGGCGGACTGGAGATCGACGAGGCGGGAAAGCGATTCCGCGTCGGCGGTCAGACCGTGAAGGAAGGCGACTACATCTCGTTCGATGGCCTCAGCGGTGAAGTGAAGATCGCGCAGGTGGCGTCGAAGCCGAGCGAGATCCTCCAGGTCGTCAACGGCGGCCTCGACGCCGGCAAATCGAGTCTCTATCGACGGTTCAAGCAGCTGCTGACCTGGGCCGACAAGTTCCGCCGGCTCGGGATACGCGCGAACGCGGATCAGCCGGATCAGGCCGAACTTGCCCATGCGTTCGGCGCCGAGGGCATCGGGCTGTGCCGAACCGAGCACATGTTCTTCGGCGAAGGGCGCATCCCGATCGTGCAGCGCATGATTCTCGCGACAACTGAAGCCGAACGCCGAAGGGCGCTGGCGGAGCTGCTGCCGCTGCAGCGTCAGGACTTCTACGGCGTCTTCAAGGGCATGCACGGCAAGCCGGTCACGATTCGCACCATCGATCCGCCGCTCCACGAATTCCTGCCGAAGCGCGAAGAGCTGATGGTCGACATCGCGCGGCTGGAAGCCCTCGGCAAGACGGGAAAGCCGCTCGACGAGAAGCGGACGCTGCTCGCTCGGGTCGAACAACTCCACGAGTTCAACCCGATGCTCGGCCATCGCGGTGTCCGCCTGGGGATCACCTATCCCGAAATCACCGAGATGCAGACGCGCGCCATCATCGAGGCCGCCTGCCAGGCGCACAAAGAGGGCCTGAAGGTCGTTCCCGAGATCATGATTCCGCTGGTGGGCATCCTGAAGGAGTTCAGCGATCAGAAGGCGATCGTCGACCGGGTCGCGGCCGACGTGATGAAAGAGCAGCGGATCAAGATCAAGTACCTGGTCGGAACCATGATCGAGATTCCCCGCGGCTGCATTATTGCCGACCAGATTGCCCGCGAGGCCGAGTTCTTCTCGTTCGGCACCAACGATCTCACCCAGCTCACGTTCGGTTTCTCGCGCGACGACGTCGGAAAGTTCCTGAAGATCTACCAGGAGAAGAAGATCCTCGAGCGGGACCCGTTCGCGTCGATCGACGTCGAGGGCGTCGGCGATCTCGTGCGCGTCGGCGTCGAACGCGGCCGCTCGACGCGGCCCGATCTCAAGCTCGGCATCTGCGGCGAGCACGGCGGCGACGCGGCGTCGGTCCATTTCTTCCACAAGGTCGGGCTCGATTACGTCAGCGCCGGCGCCTACCGCATTCCGGTCGCGAGGCTGGCGGCGGCGCAGGCCGCGCTGTCTGTGAGAGTTGGGGATTAGACCAGGATCAAGGCGTCAGAGCTCGGTTGAGCGACGAGCGACGGACCTGAGCTCGTTTGCGTGCTCAGCGGCTCCGCGTTCAACGTCGTGAACACCATCTTCGTGCACCGGAACGGCCGGACGGAGCAGGCGACCGAGATCGACCGCGGGTGGCTCAATCCGGCGTCGGGTGTAGCCCTGTGGGTGGACCTCGCGGCGCCGTCGATCCCCGAACTGCTGATCCTGAGCGACACCTTCGCGTTCCATCCGCTGTCGGTCGAGGACGCGAGGAGCGCGATCCAGTACCCGAAGGCCGAGGCCTACGACGGCTACCTGTACATCATCCTGCACGGCATCGACTTCCACGCCCGCGATCACAGTTTCGAGACCCACGACATCGACTTCTTTCTCGGGCCGAACTATCTCGTGACGGTCCACGACGGTCATTCGCCGGCGATCACGGAGCTTCGCGATCACGCCACGCGGAACCCGAAGATTCTGGGTGAGGGTGCCGTCGCGCTGTTCCACCGTATCGTCGACGCGATGGTCGACTCGTACCGGCCGGAAGTGGAGAAGCTGGAGGACCGGCTCAACGAGCTGGAGAAAGCCATCTTCGAGTCTCCCGATCAACGGCTCGTCAAGCGGATCCTCGAAGAAAAGCGCCAGGTCGCTGCTCTCCGTCGGATCATCACGCCGCAGCGCGACGTGATTGCCAGGCTGGCGCGGCGCGACTTCGTCGACATCAGTACGGAAATGTCGTTCCGCTTCCGCGATATTTACGATCACCTCGTCCGGATCGCGGACGACGCGATGATCTTCCAGGATCGCATCACCGGCATGCTCGACGCCCACCTGTCGAACGTCAGCAACCGGCTGAACGAGGTCATGAAGGTGCTGACGGTCGTCGCCACCATCTTCATGCCGCCCACCGTGCTGGTCGGGGCGTGGGGGATGAACGTGCCGCTGCCGCGGTTCCCCGGCGGCGACGCCGCGCAGTTCTGGTGGGTGTCCGGCGGGTGCATCGCGATGGTCGTCGGGATGCTGGGGTTCTTCCGCCGGAAACGGTGGATCTGACGGCTTATCACGAAGATCGAACGTCAAAGGCACGATGTCGCAAAGAGCTCGTGATCTCTCGTTTTGCGGTCTTCGTGAAGCCGTTGAAAGCGCGTGAGCGACCATGGGAAAAATCAACCGCCTTCCCGCCGACCTCGCCAACCAGATCGCCGCCGGCGAAGTGGTGGAGCGTCCCGCGTCGGTCGTCAAGGAGCTGGTCGAGAACGCGATCGACGCCGGCGCGCGCCGCGTCCAGATTCACGTCGAGCTGGGAGGGAAGAAGCAGGTCCGCGTCGAAGACGATGGCGAGGGGATGGGGCCTGAGGACGCGCGGCTTGCGATCGAGCGTCACGCGACGAGCAAGATCAGGCGCGCTGACGATCTGGCGGCCATTCTCACCCTCGGCTTCCGTGGCGAGGCACTGCCGTCGATCGCATCGGTGTCGCACTTCGTGCTGCGGACGCGCGCCCGCGGGCTGACGAGCGGCACCGAGATTCGCGTCAACGGCGGCGCGGTGGCGTCGGTCACGGAGATCGGTGCCGCCGAGGGCACGGTCGTCGAGGTCAACGATCTCTTCTACAACCTGCCGGCCCGCCGCAAGTTCCTCAAATCCGACGGCGCCGAGTCGGCGCAGGTCTCGCGCATTGTCACGCAGCTGGCGCTGGCGTATCCCGAAGTCGGCTTCACGCTGACGAGCGCGGCGCGCACCGTCCTGCAGGCGCCGCCGGCGGCGTCGCCGCGCGATCGTCTGTATCAGATGTACGGGGAACGGGACGATCTGATGGAAGTGCGCAAGGAGGCCGGCGGCATGCGGATCGCGGGCTTCATCGCCGCCCTCGCCGAGCAGGGACCGACGCGCGGACCGCAGAATCTGTTCATCAACCGCCGGATCGTGAAGGATCGGACGATCGCGCACGCGATCATCGATTCCTACAGCCAGGCCTCGATCAAGGAGCGGAGTCCCGAGGTCCACCTGTTCATCGAGATGCCGGCCGACGCGCTCGACGTCAACGTGCACCCGACGAAGGCGGAGGTGCGCTTTCGCGACCAGTCGCTCGTGCACGAGGTGGTGCGGCGAGCGTTCATGGAGGCGCTGGGGCAGAGCGGCGTGCCGCAGCTGCAGCTGCAACCCGAAACCGCTCGTCACTTTTCTGCATCGCCGGCGTTGCCGGGTGTGCTTGCCGGAGGGATCTACCCGAATCGCTGGCTCCCGAACGCCGCTGCACCTGGCACCGTGCACCTGGCACCGTAGCACCTGGCACCGTAGCACCTGGCACCCTCGCACCTAGCACCCTAGCTGGTGCACGGGCACGTGCTGTCCGATTTCGCCAAGAGCGAGCGCGACTGGGTCGAAGCATTACGCGACATCATCGCCGACAATGCCGGGCTGTTGGCGAAAGGGCAGGATGCGAGCTTCCAGAACAAGGTCCATCTGGCCATGCAGGCCAAAGGCTTTATGGACAAAGAAGACAAAGAGCCGGAGCGGCCGAACGATTGAGCTCCGCCGCTGACCACCATCATTCGCGAGAGATTTCATGGGATTCAAATGCGGCATCGTCGGCCTGCCGAATGTCGGCAAATCGACGCTCTTCAATGCGCTGACCCAGACCGCGGCCGCGCAGGCGGCGAACTATCCGTTCTGCACCATCGAGCCGAATGTCGGCGAGGTCGCGGTGCCGGATCCGCGGCTCGACGCGCTGGCGAAGCTCGCCAAGTCGGCGGAGATCATTCCGACGCGGCTCACCTTCGTCGACATTGCGGGCCTGGTGCGCGGCGCATCGAAGGGCGAGGGGCTCGGCAACCAGTTCCTCGCCAATATCCGCGAGGTCGACGCCATCGCGCATGTGGTGCGCTGCTTCGAGGATTACGACGTCACCCATGTCGAGAACAAGATCGACCCGATCGCCGATATCGAGACGGTCGAGACCGAACTGATGCTCGCCGATCTCGAAAGCCTGGAACGGCGCGCCGCGGTCTCGAGAAGAAGGCGAAAGGCGGCGACAAGGAAGCCAAGGAACAGCTTGGACGCTGGTCAATCGCACGCTGGTGCTGCTGCGCGAAGGCAAGCCGGCGCGCCTGGTCGAGCGCAAGCCGGAGGAGGAGAAGGCCTTTCACATGCTGGGCCTGCTGACCTCGATGCCGGTGCTCTATGTCTGCAATGTCGACGAGGGATCGGCTGCGACCGGCAACGCTCTCTCCCGCAGGTCGAGGAGCGCGCCCGGCAGGAAGGCGCCGGCGCGTCGTCATCTCCGCGAAGATCGAGGCGGAGATCGCGGTGCTCTCGCGCGCCGAGCGCGCCGATTATCTCGAAGCCATCGGGCTCGACCGAGCCGGGCCTCGACCGGCTCATCCGCGCCGGCTACGAATTGCTTGGACCTCGTGACCTTCTTCACCGCCGGGCCGAAGGAAGCGCGGGCCTGGACCATCACGCGCGGCACCAGCGCGCCGCAGGCGGCGGGCGTCATTCATACCGATTTCGAGCGCGGCTTCATCCGCGCCGAAACCATCGCCTATGACGACTATCGTAGCTCGGCGGCGAGGCCGGCGCGCGCGACGCCGGCAAGTTTCGGCTCGAAGGCAAGGACTATGTCGTCGCCGACGGCGACGTGATGCATTTCCGGTTTGCGACGTAAGCCATCTGTAGTCGTCCCCGCTTTCGCGGGGCGACAGATCGTTACATCTGCCCGCGATTGCGTATTGCGCCGAGATGCTCGTTGATGCGGAAAATGATCAGGACGTATTCCGCCATGATGCGGGCGGCGATCACGCCGATGAGCAGGCCGATCAGGCTTGCGATCACCATGAACAGTCCACTGAGCGGATCGAGCAGCATCAAACGCAGCCCGGAAAAGACACCCGACAGCCCTGCAGTACGGAGATGACGACGGCGAGCCAGTAGAAGATCTTGATGATCGACGGCGTGATGAAGCGATCCCACTGAAAAAGGTCGCGAAGATCGAACATGGCTCTCCTCCTCTCGATGCCGGGCAAGACCCGAGATCGGTGGCCGGATGAGACCGTCCGGCCGCCCCTGCCGATCAATCGACAGTTAATTTGTTGCTTTTGTGTTGATGGTTCGTCAATAACCCCGATTCCCAGCCCCTGTTCATCCGAGTGCTTAACGGGCCACAGGGAGGATCGGTGAGCAGGCTGTTTTGGGAAGATTTCGTCGCTGGCAGCATCGCCGAATACGGCCCGCGCACGCTTTCCCGTGAGGAGATCGTGGCCTTTGCCGCCGCCTTCGATCCGCAGCCTATGCACCTTGACGATGCCGCCGGCGAGGCCAGCATGCTGGGCGGGCTCGCTGCATCGGGCTGGCACAGTTGCTGCGTGCTGATGCGTATGCTCAGCGACGGCTTCATCACGCGCGCGGATTTTTGGGGTGCGCCCGGTGTCGACGAAGTGAAATGGCTCGTGCCGATGCGCCCGGGCGTCCCGTTGAGGGCGCGCGCGACGGTGGCCGACACCCGCATCTCGCGGAGCCGACCGCAATGGGCTGGGTCAAATTCAAGTTTGATCTTCTCGATGCCAAGGGTACACGCCGATGACCATGACGATGAACTTCATGCTCGGCCGCCGGGCCGCGCCTGAACCGCGCTCCGGATCGCAGATGAAATTCTTCGAGGAGATCCAGGTTGGCGAAGCGACTGAGATCGGCCGCCATACCTTCACCGCCGAGCGAGATCAAGGCGTTTGCGGCGCAGTTCGATCCGCAACCGGTTCTCCTCGACGAGGCCGCGGCCGCCGCATCGCTGTTCGGCGGCTTATGCGCCTCGGGATGGCACACCGCCTGCGTCTGGATGCGGCTCGTGATCGAGCACCGTCAGCGCGAGGATGCGGTCGCCCCGCGCCCGCGGCCTGCGGGTCGCAATGCTCGGTCCGTCGCCCGGCTTTCGCGACATGCGGATTCTCCCAATCCGGTTCATCCCGGCGACACCATCACTTATTTCACCGAGGTGATTGCGACGCGGCCATCGGCGACTCCGTGCCGCGAATGGGTGGCTGCGTGATCGCGAAGCGCTAACAGCACGTCGTCGGTGCTCTATGGCTCGGTGCCGGAACTGGTCACCGCCGAGCGTCGGACGCGCGCCTTCGGAGTGTTCTATACTACCAGGCCGCATGGCAAACCGGTCCTTTCCTTTGTCAGCACGGCCTTTCGTGGCCCGCAGGCTGGATGCAGCAATAGTTCTCCTGACGCTATCGCTATCGCTGTGCTCGGACCGCGCCGGATGGCTCCATCCACTTGGTCGTGCAATTCACGAGAGGGAACCATCTCGACAATTTTGTTACCTGAGGATATTGAGCCCAGGAGATAACTCATGCTGAAGTTTGCTTTTGCTGCAGCGGTTGCCGCTGCCCTTTTTTGCAGCTGCGCCCGTGTTTACCGGAACTACGCCTGCCCATGCGCAGGAATTGAAGGTGGCGCAAGGCGTCGATGTCGAAATCGGTCGGGACCGCGGTGATCGTCGGGTGTACCGGGATCGCGAAGACGTACCGTCGGCGTCGGCCCGGGCGGCGTCCGTGTCGGACCGCGGCTGGAGCGTTGCCGCACCGCGACTACCTATATCGAACGCGACGATGGCCGCCGGGTGAAGCGCACCGAGCGCCGTTGCGACTAGCAAGTCTTGCTGCGGGAGTGGCCCCGGTTTCGGGGCCGCTTTCGTATGCGCATGCCGAGGCCCTGGAACGTCGCACTTCCCACGGCGTTGAGCCGTGGATCCCAGGAGGACACCATGGAGAACGTCATGAAGGTGATTGCAACCGCGCTGATGCTGGTCACCAGCGCCGGGTTGGCTGCAGCACAGAGCCGCATTCCCGGAACGGTCGAGCGCCCGCCCGAAAGCCTGAGCGCCGCCACCCGCGACCCCATCTCGCAGATTCAGCTGACGGCGGCGCAGAAGACCGCCATCTTCGATGCCGTGCGTCAGGACGGCAAGCAGGTCGACGGCGGGAACCGAATTTGTCGCTCGATCGGCGCGCCGGTGCCGCCGCAGCTCGAACTCTATGTGTTGCCGGATCGCGCCTTGCGACGGTGCCGGCGGCCAAGACCGTGAAGTATACGCTGGTGCACAATCAGATCGTGCTGGTCGATCCGACCACCATGCGCGTGGTCGATGTCATTCCGCAGTGACGGATGTACCGACCGATCATCGGGAACCCATCGATTGACCACGGCCGGCAGCACGTCGAGATACGGCCCCATGAAAAAGGCCTCGCCGGTGCCGTCGCCGAAATAGCGGTCATAGGCGTCGATCATCGCGCGCACCGGCGTGACGCAGGACGGCATCGAGGCCACGATCAGATCGCCGAGATTCGTCGACCGGTTCGCGCGTCTGAAAGCGCGGATCGGCCAACACCGTGCGGGCGATGCATTCGGTGGCGGACCGGACCAGCGGCTGCACCGCGGCATTTTTCTGGCGCGGGGACAATTGATCGTCGAACCGTCGAGTTCCAGGTTTGGCCCGGTGGCGACGGTGACAACCAGCGCCGCCGCGGCAAGCGATGCGAGAATCATGCGATTTTCCCCAACCCCCGGTGAATCGTAGGTGAACAATATTCAGGGGAATACCAAAACTCGCTTGATCGCGGCGTTCGCTGACGAAAATCTTGCGGGTGTGGACTTGGAGCAACAGTTGGAACTCCGAGCCCTGCCTTGGCGTTGCCCTTAGTTTGCTCCGCCCGCGAGGAGAAAATCCATGCGCGCCGCCCTGTTGCGAAGCACCCTTCTGGCCTTCGCGCTCTTGGAGTCGGTGCCGCCATCGGCGCAAAACGCCGGACATAGCCCCGAGGGTCAGGTGCCCGGTCCCAATGCGACGCCGCCGCAAGCCGATGGCCATTCCCCGCTGGCGGCGCCTCCCGTGCAGCCGGTTCCCGGCGCCATGCCGGGAAGCGATGCGGTGCCGTCGACGATTTCCGAGAAAAATGCCGCCGATGACAAGCTGATCACTGCCGCCTACACGTTCAAGAATCTCACCGATGAGCAGCGGCGCGCGATCTATCAGGCGCTCAAGGGCCAGCCCGCGCCGGGCGCTGCGCCGAATGCGGCATTCGGGGTCGAGTTGCCGCTGTCGGTCGAGTTGCGCCCGGTGCCGCAGGAGGTCGTCGCGCGCGTGCCGCAGGTCAGCGGCTATCAGTACACCGTTGCTGGCGACAAGGTTCTGCTTGTTGTCGCCGCCCGAGCGCGTCGTGGTGGGCGAGTTCAGCGGATAGCCTGGCGACGCGGTTGTGCGTATCGCCATCTTCATGGCCCGTTGACCATGTCGGCCGCGTTCAGCGTCCGTTGACTCTGTCGGAACAATGCAACGGCCCCCGCGCCGGGCGCGTTAACAAAGCGGGAGGGATCGATCGCTAGCCTCTAAATCGATTTTGGAGGATAAGATGATGCGATCCTGGTTTCGTCATGGCGCACTGACGGTGACGCTGGTCGCCGGCGTAACGTTGGCGGCGGCGCAAGAGAGCGCAACCACCGATCAGGACGGTGTGCCGGGCCGCGTCGGCCGCCTCCGCCGATCACATGACCGGCAGCATCGGCACCGTTGGCGTCGGACATCGGGAAATCCTGCCGCTGAGCGACGAACAGCGCGGCTGGATTTTCATGGGCGTGATCAACCTTCCGGAAGTGCCGGATGCCGCGATTCCGCGCACGAAGCTGCCGCCGACCTGCCGGATTCGGTCGATTTGCGGGACCTGCCGGCCATCGTGACGCGCAAGATCCCCTGGTTGGCAGCTACAAGTTCGTGAAGCTCGAGGACCGCATCCTGCTGGTCGATCCCGTCAACCGCGAGGTGGTGGCGCAAATCCCCCGCTACAAATTGATGGACTGATGCCGGCTTGCCGCGGCCTAATATCCCAGGATGATCTCGGCAACGGTCGGCTTCACCGCCCGCACCTTGGCGTCCGCCGACGCGAAGTCCTCGCTGCCGGCCACCGCGTCGCGGGCCTCCTGTGGCGCCTTGGTGTCGGACGTGAGCCGCACGCCGGCTTTGCAGCCGCCCGGCAGTTGCGCCAGCGCGCCGCCGTCCCAATCGGTGATCGTGCTGGAATTTTCCTTGTCGAAACCCTTGAGCTTGAACGGCTTGCCGTTGAGCTTCTCCAGGGCAGCGAGCGGCAGGCCGAGCTTGAGCCCCTTCGGCGCCGTCCAGGTGGACTGGCCGTTGATGACGATCAGGTAGATGCCGGAGCGGCCGGCTTCGTTCAGCCACCACACTTCAAGACGGCGTTTTGGATCTTTGGGGAATAGCACCGAGGCCATCAGCTTGGCGCCCTCCGGTCCGTCCACCTCGGTGAACGTTACGTTCAGCGACTTGTAGGCGGTCGCAAGCTTGAGATGGGTCGAGTCCTTGGCGAACGCGCCGCTGCAGGCGATGGCGCGTGCCGGCCTGCGTGCCGTCAGTTCTGTTTGTTTGGGCGACGATTTCGCGGCGCCTTTCGCCGCGGCGGCGGCGCAGGGTCCTGCGCGCGCTGGATTTGCGAGGGCGTCAGTTCTTCGACGTCGAGGTCGGGTTCCGGGCTGGGGACGCGGTATCTGCTTTGCCTTCGGCGCCTGCGCTTGCCGCACCGGCGGTTGCTGCGCCGATAACACGCATGGCGCAACCATCATGGCTCCCGCCGCCAGCGACACCGCGATCCATCCACTCCTCATCCGACCCTCCCAAGCCGTTTCTGTCCCCGCGCGTATCCTATAGTTCTTCAGGCTTTGGTGAAATTAAGTCTGCTCGATGATCCGCCTGACCGCCGATGAGCGCCGCGCCAGGATTTGCCCGCCTCAACTCTCGACTATCGTCGCCCGACATCCGCCCAATCCTCCAGCGAGGCAGCATCGTGAGCACCGTCCCCCCTGACGTCGTGAAATATTTCGCCCCCACCGGCACACTACGCGTGGCGATCAACCTCGGCAATTCGGTGCTGGCGCAGACCGATACGGCGACCGGCAAGCCGCGCGGCATCACGGTGGATCTGGCGGGCGAGTTCGGCCGCCGTCTCGGCCTGACGCCGCAGCTCATCACCTATGACGCCGCCGGCAAGGTGTTCGAGGCGCTCAAGCGAGCGGCGCGTGGGACGTAGCGTTTCTCGCCATCGAGCCGGCGCGCGCGACCGAGATCGCGTTCACCGCGCCTTACCTCATCATCGAGGGCACCTACATGGTGCCGAAGGACTCGGCCCTGCGCACGGTCGCCGACGTCGATCGCGACGGCGTGCGCGTCGCCGTCGCGCAAAGGCTCGGCCTACGACCTCTACCTCTCGCGCACGCTCAAGCACGCGCAACTCGTCCGCGCGCCGACCGGCAACGAGGCGATGGCGATGTTCGTCGACGACAGCTCGAAGCCGTCGGCCGGCGTGCGCCAGCCGATCGTCGAATTCGCGAGCCGCAATCCCAACCTGCGGGTGATCGAGGGCCGCTTCATGGCGATCGAGCAGGCGATGGGCATGCCCAAGGGCCGCGACACGGCGGCGCGCTACCTGCGCGGCTTCGTCGAGGAGATGAAGGCCTCGGGCTTCGTCGCCGACGCGCTCAGCGCAACAACAAGCCCGACGACGCGCTGGTGGCGCCGCCGGCGTAAACCGTGGCGCCGCGGCTGGTCGGCGGCTTACTTCTTGCCGCCCGGCTTGGCCTGGCCCTGGTTGGCGGCGAACGGCGAGGGCGCCGCGCCCTTGGCCTTGTTCTTGTCCTGCTTGGGTTTCTTCTTTTCCTTGTTGCTTCTCATCTGACCTTTGGCCATGGCGTCCTCCGCTGATCGGTGATGTGAGGGTTGCGACTCGGCGATTTTACTCAACTTTATCCGGCAGTGCGATCCTGCACCACGCGGTGATCGCTGAGTTTTTTCACCACACCCGCCTTCAACGCGGTGGTGAGTACGCCACCTCGACGGTGCTGGCCTGCCCGCATTTGTGGCAGGTCACGCTTGCTTCCGGTGTGAGCAGCGGCGGCCCCGAAAAGCGGTGATCGGCGCAGTGCGGGCACTGACCGATGGCGCCGAAGATCGAATGGCTGGCCATGATTCTCCTTGTGGGCGCGCAGAGC
>CAWBVG010000041.1:0-248044 GCA_963792175.1 uncultured Acidobacteriota bacterium | reverse complement strand
CGTGGGCGGCTCACCCACAGACATCACCTTGTGATCGGCGGAGACGCCGACGATCTGAAACTCGACGCCGTCGGACACGCGGGATCGAAACGTCTTGCCCACCGCGCTCTGACCCGGCCAGTACCGGCGGGCCAACGTCTCGTTGACGATCGCGACCTTCGTGGTGTCCGGTCGGTCGTCGTTCGAGAACGCGCGTCCTTCGACGATCGGCACACCGATGGTCGCGAAATACTCGGGCGACACCGTCGTCATCTCGACGCCGTCGCCGCGCTCGCCCGGCTGATGGCGGCCGGGCACCCAGATTTCCCAGCGGTTGTAGTTCACCGAAAAGGGAACGCGGGTCGCGAGCGCCACCGATTCGACGCCGGGAATGGTCTTGAGACGCTCGAGCGCCTGGTCGTAGAACGCGCGGGTGCGGCTTTCGGAGTATCTGAGCATCGAGGTGTCGGTCGACACCACCGCGAGCCTGTCGACCGGCAGGCCGACGTTGGTGCGCTGCGCGGCCAGCAGACTGCGGGTGAGCAGCGCGGCGGTCACGAGCAGCATCGCGGTGATCGCCATCTGGCACATCACCAGCCCGTCGCGCAGCGTCCAGCTCCGGCCGCCGGCGCGGGAAAGCGTCTGCTCCCCTCGAAGATCGGCGACCAGATTCGGCCTCGACGCATTCAGCGCGGGCACCAGCCCGGCCAGCACGCCCGCGACACACGTGGCGGCCAGCGTGAACAGCAAGACGCGCGCGTCGATTCGAAGGTCGAAGGCGAGCGGGATCGCAATCGGCAACTGCACCGACGCGGCCATCGTCGTGACCCACCAGGCGAGCAGCGTGCCGGCTACCGCGCCGAGCAGCGAAATAACGAGAGCTTCGGTGATCAGCTGACGCACCAGCCGGCCGCGGCTCGCGCCCACCGCGAGGCGAACGGCGATCTCTTTCTGCCGCGCCGAGGCGCGCGCCAGCAGCATGCTGGCGACGTTCGCGCAGGCGATCATCAGCACGAGGCCGACCACGGTGAAGAGGCCGGCGGCGATCGGCAGCACGGTCGCGTCGGCGGCTGGATGGAAATGAACGTCGTTGGTCGGCTTCAGCGAGAGCCGCCGGTCCTTGTTCGTCTGCGGATTCGCCTGTTCGAGGCGCGCCATCAGGAGCGTCAGGTTTGCGCGCGCCTCCTCGACGGTCTTGCCGGGCTTCAACCGTCCGCGCAGGAACAGCCACCGATCGCCACGCCGTTCCAGCCGCGTCGTCCCGCTGGAGGACGGCACGGTGTCGTGCATGCCGACCGGTTCGACCTCGAGCGACGCCACGGCGGGAATCCACAGCTCCGGGGCCAGAATCGGCACCATGCCGTTGAAGCCGGCCGGCGCGACGCCGACGATGGTGTAGGCATTTCCGCGGATGCGGACGGTGCGGCCGACGGCGTCCGCGGCGGACGCCAGCTCGCGCCGCCAGTAGCGGTTGGAGACCATCGCGACGCGTTCGGCGCCCGGACGGTCGTCCTCCGGCAAGAGCGTCCGGCCGAGCGCGGCCCCGACGCCGAGCACCTGAAAGTAGTTGCCGGTGACGATCTCGCCCATCGCGAGCCGCGAGCGATTGTCCAGGTTGAGCGCGGCGAACATCGGGCTGTAGCCGGCGATGTCTTCGAACACGTCGTTCTGGGCGCGGAGATCGAGATAGTCGGGGTACGAGGACGTGCTGAACGGCCCGAAGCCCGAGGCGCTCGTGAAAATGTCGACCAGGCGATCGGGCGCCGCGACCGGCAGCGGCTTGAACAGCAGCGCGTCGACGATCGTGAACAGCGCGGTGTTGAAACCGATGCCGATCGCCAGCGACGCGACGGCGACCAGCGTGAACCCCGGGCTCTTTCGCAGCCAGCGCAGCGAATAACGGACGTCAGCGAGAAGCGATTCGAGCAAGCCAATGAAATTATAGTCCGCCCCGCCCGCCCGCCGTTCACGGTCGACGCCGCAGCGGCGCCAGCACCCTGTTCACAACGCCTGGTTTGATCGCTCGGAGTGACGGTATCGCTCGTGATGGACGACTCGTGACACCGCAGCTGTCGAATCTGTCCTACCGCTGGCGGGTCTGCCGAATCACTGATGCCGCGCCCGTCGAACCACCAGCGACGATCGGCTGCGCGTCACGTCTGCGGTTGACATATGTGTGACTGATACATATGCTGCCGTATATGTCTCACGACCGCGAGCTGCGCAAGGGCAGCGCCGAAGTCCTCATCCTGTCGCTGCTCGACGAGCGCGATCGACACGGCTACGAGCTCGCGAAGTTGATCGAGCAGCGATCCGACGGCGCGCTCAAGTTCCACGTCGCGTCGCTCTACCCCACGCTGTACCGCCTCGAACGCCGCGGCCTCATTCAGGGCCGCTGGGTCGAGAAGAGCGGTCAACGGCGGAAGCGCTTCTACCGTCTAACCGCCGGAGGACAGAAGATGCTGGCGTCGCAGCGCAGAAGCTGGAGCGCGTTCTTCTCGGCGCTGAACCGCGTCGCGCGGATCCGGCCGGCGTAGGTCGGACCGGCGAGCAGGACACATGCCCGACTGGAAGAGCCTGATTCGTGCGCGCGTGGCGCCGCTCTCGGAGCTCGGACGCCGCGCGCGAAGCGGACATCGTCGACGAGCTCGCGCAGCATGTCGCCGAGCACTACGCGGAGCTCGTCGCCGTCGGGCATCGCGCGAAAGCGAGGCGCGTCGAATCGCGCGCTGGCGCCGCTGCGACGATCCCGCGCGCGTCGCGCGCGAGATTGCGCGCGCCGATCGCCGCGCGGCTGCCGCGCCGGTGCCGCCGCGCCGGACGGCTCGCGTGTTCTGCGTCGACTTCGGCCGCGACGTGCGCTATGCGGCCCGCCTGCTGCGGCGGGCACCGGGCTTCACCGCTGTCGCGCATCGTGACGCTCGCGCTCGGCATCGGCGCCAACACCGCGATCTTCAGCGTCGTCAACGCCGTCCTGCTGCGGCCGCTGCCGTACGCGATCGCCCGAGCGCCTGGTGATGATCGGCGATCGCGGACCCGACGGCGCGGCCGGCAACGTCGGCTACACGACGTTCCTCGACTGGCGCGACCGCAGCCACGCGTTCGAGGAGATGGCGCTCATCCGCTCCTGGAGCCCGACGCTGATCGC
Organism: uncultured Acidobacteriota bacterium; assembly: GCA_963792175.1. Classification (GTDB taxonomy): domain Bacteria; phylum Acidobacteriota; class Vicinamibacteria; order Vicinamibacterales; family CAVVIG01; genus CAWBVG01. The sequence continues at coordinate 244,917 of CAWBVG010000041.1, read as the reverse complement.
CGACGGCGAGCCCGGAGCGCGATCGGCGGCATGCGCGTCTCGGCGAACTTCTTCCACATGCTCGGCGTGCGGCCGGCGATCGGCCGCGACTTCCGCGCCGACGAAGACACGCCGAACGGCTGGCGCGTCGTGATCCTGAGCGACGGGCTGTGGCGGCGCCGCTTCAACGGCGACCCGTCCGTCGATCGGGCGCGTCATCACGATGAACGATCTGCCAGTTCACCATCATCGGCGTGATGCCGCCGTCGTTCGAGCCGCTCATCTCCGAGCGGTTCTATCAGCGCGCGGACATGTGGGCGCTGGTCGGCTACGACCGCTCGCAGCCGTTCGCCTGCCGCAGCTGCCAGCACCTGAAGGCGATCGGCCGCATCAAGGCCGGCGTGCCGCTGGAGGCCGCGCGCGCAGGACATCGAAGCCGTGCAGGCGCAGCTGCGTCCGCGAGTTTCCGGCCGACTACTCGCCCGAGCCGATGACGCCGTTCCGCTGCGCGAGGTGCTGACCGGCGACGTGCGGCCGGCGCTCGCGGTCCTGATGGGCGCCGTCGCCTTCGTCCTGCTCATCGCCTGCGCGAACGTCGCCAACCTGCTGCTCGCGAGGCTGGCCCGCCGCGAACACGACCTCGCGCTTCGCGCGGCGCTCGGCGCCAGCCGCGGCCGCCTCGTGCGACAGCTGCTCGTCGAGAGCGCGCTGCTCGCCGCCGGCGGCGCCGCGCTCGGCGTCGCTCGTCAGCGCTGTCGCCGTCCCCGCGCTGGTTCGCCTGGCGCCGGCGACGATGTCGCGCCTGGCAGCGGCGCAGCCTGGATCCGCGCGTCCTCGGCTTTTCGGTCGTGCTGTCGGTCGCCACCGCCTTCGTCTTCGGCCTGGTGCCCGCCATCCGCGCGTCGCGGATCAATCTGCAGGCCTCGATGCACGGCGATACGCGCAAGACCGCGCATGCACCGACATCGATCGCGCGCCGGGTGCTCGTCGCCGCCGACGTCGCGCTCGCCGTCGTGCTGCTCATCGGCGCCGGCCTGATGATCAAGAGCGTCGGCCGACTGCTCGACGTGCATCCGGGATTCGATCCGGATCATGTGCTGACGATGCAGATCTCGATGGTCGGCGAGCGCCTATCGAAAGGACGAAGCGGTGGTCGCCAAGACGGAGGCGATGGTGGCGACGCTGCGCGCGCTGCCGGGCGTCGAGGCCGTGGCCGCCGCCGGGCAGATCCCGCTCGGCGGCAACGGCGACACGTGGGGATTCCACGTCGAACATCGCGCGTGGGGACCGGAGGATCCTTCGGTTGAGCGCTATTCGGTGACGCCCGACTACTTCACGGTGATGCGGATTCCGCTGCGCCGCGGGCCGGCTTCTTCACCGACGCGGATCGGGCGGGCGTCGATCGCGTCATGGTCATCGGCGAGCGGACGGCGCGAGCGGATCTGGCCTGGAGCCGATCCGATCGGACAGCGCGTGAAGATTGGCGGGTTCGAAACGGCCCGTGGCACACGATCGTCGGCATCGTCGGCGACGTGCATCACCAGGCGCTGTCGGCGCCGACGACGATGCAGATGTATATGTCGCAGGCGCAGTTGACCGACTCGTTTCTGACGTTCGTGATTCGATCGAGCGGCGATCCCTCGGCGCTCGCTGCCGAGGCGCGCCGCGCGATCTGGTCGGTCGCGAGCGACGTGCCGGTGTATGAAGTCGCGCCGCTCGCGGATCTGGTGGCGAAATCGGTCGGGCCGCGGCGATTCATGATGGTGCTGCTCGAGCTGTTCGGCGCGGTGGCGTTGTTGATGACGGCGATCGGCGTCTACGGCGTGATCGCGTATTCCGTGGCGGAGCGGACGCGCGAGATCGGCATCCGCGCGGCGCTCGGCGCGTCGTCGCGAGACATCGTGCGCCTCGTCGTCGGCGGCGGCATGACAGTGGTCGGCGCCGGCCTGGGCGCGGGCGTGGCCGCCGCCGTCGCCCTCACGCGGTATCTGGAAGGATCGCTTTTCAGCGTCAGCGCGACCGATCCGTCGACCTTCGCCGCAGTCGCCGTCGTGTTGATGCTGGTCGCGCTGGCGGCGCAGAGCGTCCCGGTCCTCCGCGCGATGCGCGTCGATCCCACAGTCGCACTCAAAGCCGAGTAACGATTCACGACGACGGGATCGAGCATCGTCTAGAAAGAGCCCCGTTCTGTCAGACGACAGGAATCGTGTCAAGACGACCAAACTGTCGACTCGCCAACGCTTTGCGTGTCCGTAAGCCCCACATTCTGCAAAGCTACACGACTGGCATACCGCTTGCGCCAGTCGCCGGGCACGGAGGAGTTATGCGTATCGCCCGAGTTTCAACCTGTGCGGTTGCGCTGTTCTGCCTTGCGGTCGCGCCTGTTTACGCCCAGAACGGAAAGGGCGGCGGTGCAGCTGCCCCTCATGGCAACCCTCACACGACAACAGCAGCCAAAGCTCCGACGCTGACCACACACGGTCCGTCGGCGACGACGCAAGGTCCGAAAACGACAACGCATGGTCCGACGACGCACGGCGGTCCCAAATCGACCACCGCGACGACGCCCACGACCAAGACGCATGGCAACCCTCACACGACGGCCACGGCGTCGGGCACGCCGACTGGCGGAACGACCACGGCAACGACGACGACGTCCGCGACGACCGGAACTTCCACGGGCACGGGAACGACCGGTACAACGACCGCCACGCCACTGAATCCGATCGCTCAGAAGTTGCAGGGCAAGCCGCTTGGAGCGCGGATCGAGAAGATGCTGCCGGCCAACATGACGCTCAACACCGCCTCGGCCGGCTTCCGCAACCAGGGCCAGTTCATCGCGGCGGTGCATGTCTCGCAGAATCTCGGCATTCCTTTCGCCGACTTGAGGGCGGCGATGCTGGGATTGCCTCGGCCGGGGACGACGCCGGCAACAAACACCACCTTGACGCCGCTCAGCCTGGGACAGGCGATTCAGAAACTGCGGCCGCAGGCGAATGCTCCAACCGAGGCATCGCACGCCGAGACGCAGGCCAGGGCCGATCTCTCGACGACTACGACCGGCACGACAACGACGACGCCGAGAACGACCGCGACGAAGACGTCCAAGAAGAAGTCGGACTAAATGCGAACGCCGACCGTTCTGGCGAGCGCCATCGTGGCGCTCGCCGTTTCCACTCCCGCGTTGGCTCAGGGCAAGAGTCAGCAGCACAAGAACAACCCGCCTGCCCCGCCGAGCCGCAGCGATCTGGCCGCGCCGTCCGGCGTCTCGATTGCCCGCAACGGCGGTGGCCGGTCCGACGCCGTTCGCATGGGTCGACGATGCCAGCCTGCTCGAGGCGGGTAGCGTGTCGATCGCGCTGTCGGTCGCTCGCTGGCAAGGCGGCGGCATCAGCGAGGTGGACGTGCCGGTCATCGATGCGGCGATCGGGTTGGCGCCCCGCGTCCACCTGACGATGTCGGTGCCGCGCGTGGTCGGAAGCGAGGATCCATTGGGACCGGTGGGCGGCATGGGCACCAGTTACTTCAGCGCGAAGATTGCCGCACTCAATGACGCGAAGCGGGGGCTGAAGCTGTCAGTGGCGCCGACGCTGGAGGTGCTTGGCAGTGGCGTCCTTCAGTCGGCGACCGCGGGCGAACGGCGCGCTCATTTCGGGCTGCCGGTGAGTGTCGAACTGGATCGGGGTCGTGCCCGCCTGTATGCCGGCGGCGGGTATTTCACCCGCGGCGTCTGGTTCACCGGCGCCGGCGTCGGTTCGCGGGTGAACGACAAGCTGTTCGTGTCGGGTGGATTCAGCCGCTCCTGGCGCGGCAGCGATGTGGCGGACGTTCCTCTCTCGGATCGCGATCGCAAGGAGATCACCGGCAGCGCCTCGTATACCGTCACGCCGCAGGTCAGCGTCTACGGGGCGCTCGGACGAACCATCGCGACGCTCGACGAAAACGGCGCCGGCACCAGCCTGGTCGGCGGCGTGTCGTTCTTCTTCGCGCCGCCGCGCAAGTAACTATTGACCTCCTTCTGCTCGCCTCGACTACCGACCACCGACTACGACCGTACTCGCCGACGCTCTTACATCGCTCGCAAGCTGAACGACAAGGAATCGCTCTCCTCGGCTCGTGAGCGGCGTACAACCGATCGCCCTGCCCAGGACGGCCGCGCCACGAGCCAATGGCCCCGCGTTGAAGAGCGTCGATGGCACGCCGGCGTCGAAGGTTGTGCCACCGGCGTTCACGGCCGCGCTGACCACGCGGTTGTCCGGGCTGATGTAGAACAGCTCGCGGCCATCGCGCCGCCATAACGGATTCGCTCCGCCATTCACCGAAATCTGCCATCGCGCGTCAGTTAGCGGAAATGCCCGCACGTACACTTCCGGGCGACCGGATTCATTCGAGGTATACGCCACCCACCGGCCATCTGGCGAGAAGCGGGCGAGCATTTCGTCCGCGTCAGTGCCCAGCGAACACGGTGGGCTTGCCGCCATCGAGCGGCAGCAGCCAGATGTCGGAGCGCGTCTTCGGATCGAGCTGCGAAAACAGAAGATAGCGACCGTCCGGCGACCAGCTCTCCGGGTACTTCCACAGACTGGAGCGCAGCAGCTCGCGCTCGGGAGCCTGTCCGACAGGCTTCTCGTACAGGTCGAAGCTCCCTGCACGGTCCGAGGCAAAGATGATCCGTGTTCCGTCCGGCGACCACGTCGGCATGACGTCGTTCTGCGTCGCGGGTCCCAGCCGCGTCGCGTTCCCCCGCGCGAGCTCGCTCGTCCAGAGGCCGGTCTTCGGGCCGCCGGCGCTGGTCTCGGAGATTCGAAGGCCAGCAGCCCATCGTTTTGCGACAATTCCGGATCGCCGGCCTGTCGAGGCTCGAACAACCCGAGCGATTTGCCCGTGCGATCGAACCAGCCGAGTTGCCTGCTCGGTTTGCCGGTGCGAAACGCGAACGTGTCTGCCTGACACCGCGAAGGCGACGAGGCCGTCTGTATTCGGATCCGCCCAGATGTTCTCGAACACCGCCCTCTTTTCGCCGGTGAACTGGAGACGACCGACGTCGAACGGCTGTGCGAACATCGTCGTTCCGCGCAGGCAGAACAGCTGCCCGTTCGAATACTCGCCTTGTCGAATCGCACGCGGTGAGCTTGCGCGCCGTCCGGCGTCCGCGCCGTCGAGTGCCGTCACATAACTCGCGAGCCGTTCGTCCGGATCCGGCGATCGGTTCAGGAAGAGGACGTGGTTGCCGTCGGGTACGATGGACCGCCGACGATGCCAGACTTCCCGCCGCGCCGTCGAGGGTCGTGAGCCGCGTGACGGCGTCCGCCCTCGGCCGCCACTCGATAGAGGCCGTCGCCAGAGTTGGGCGCAAATACGATCACGCCATCGGCGTTCCAGGCTCCCGCCGCGGGCGCTGGAAATGCTTGCGAGCGCCCGCGCCGGGCCGCCGCCCAGATCGATCCGCTGCAACCGCCCGTCGGCGAAGAAGCCGATCGACTTGCCATCCGGCGACCAAAAGGGGAACGTCGCACCTTCGGTGCCGGCGACCATCCGAGGCTCCGCTTCATCGAGACGGCGAACCCACACACCGGCGATCGATTCGGCGTCGACACCGACGAACGCTACCGAGCGGCCATCCGCCGACAGCGCCAGCGTGTCCACGACGTTGACCTTATCGGGCGCAGCACGGCAAGATGCACAGACGGCGCCGCGCGGTCGCGTCGAATCATCTGCAAAGCACCGGCGCCAAGAACGGCGCCGAGCAGACGAGCGAGGCGGCGCCGAGGGCCCGGGTTGCGCTCTTGCGCCGGAACACGGGCGCGACGCCCGATTGTGCCAGTGCCGCTGACGACCCGGAGGGGCCCGCAACCGCCTCCAGCGCCAGCGCAACATCGTGCGCTGAGTGAAACCTCTCGGCGGCGTTCTTCTCGAGGCACCGCCGGATGATGCGGTCGAGGCCCGACGGGAGCGACGAGTCGACCTGCGTCAGGTCCTTCGGCTCTGCGTGAAGAATGGCGCTGATCGTGTCGGCCGTCGTGGCGCCCTGAAATGCACGGCGGCCAGCCAGCATTTCGTAGAGCACCGCACCGAGCGCGAACACGTCGGCGCGCTGATCGACGCTCAGGCCGCGCAGTTGCTCCGGCGCCATATAGCCGACAGTTCCGAGCACCGTTCCCGGCGTCGTGCCTCCGATCGTCGGTGTCATCGTCGCGAGCGGACCGGCATCGACCTGCTGCTTGGCCAGCCCAAAGTCGAGGATTTTGGCTCGACCATCGGCGGTGATGAAGATGTTCTCCGGCTTGAGATCTCGGTGGACGATCCCCTTCTCGTGCGCCGCCGCGAGGCCGTGCGCGACCTGCAGGCCGTAGTCGATCGCCTTGCGCTGCTGAAGGCCGCGCGGAAGAGCCGCGGCCAGGCGCTCGCGCAGCGTTTCGCCTTCGAGCAGCTCCATGACGGCGAACGTCACGTGGTCCGAGTGCCCAACGTCGTGAATCGCGAGGATGTTCGGGTGCGAGATGGCGGCGACCGCTTTGGCTTCGCGCTCGAAGCGCTCGCGTAACAGCGGGTCGGCGGCGAGCGCAGGCGGCAGAATCTTGATGGCAACAGCGCGGTCGAGCCGGCTGTCGCGTGCCTTGTAGACTTCACCCATGCCGCCCGCCCCGATTGGCGACACAATTTCATACGGACCCAGCCGAGCACCAGGCGCAATCGACATGTCGGGGACGCGCGATTATAGTCCACGCCTGAGATGACCCGCGTCCGTGTCCGCGTCCTCGGGTTCGCGTTTCTCCTCGCCGTCGTCACCTACCTCGATCGCGTCTGCATCTCCGCCGCGGCGCCGTTCATCATGAAGGATCTGCATCTGACCTTCCTGCAGATGAGCGTGGTGTTCAGCGCGTTCACGCTCGCTTACTCGCTGTTCGAGATTCCGTCCGGCTGGCTCGGCGACATCAAGGGACCGCGGAGCGTGCTCACCCGCATCGTGCTGTGGTGGTCCGCGTTCACGATGCTGACGGGCGCCGCGCGCGGCTATCAGTCGCTGCTGGCAATCCGGTTCCTGTTTGGCGCCGGGGAAGCCGGGGCGTTCCCGAACATCGCGCGCAGCTTCTCGCAGTGGTTTCCGATTCGCGAGCGCGGGCGGGCGAACGGCGTGATGTTCCTGGGATCGCGGATGGGCGGGATGCTGTCGGCGCCGATTGCGCTCCAGCTCGTCGCGGGGTGGGGCTGGCGTGCGAGCTTCGTCTTCTTCGGCCTGCTTGGGCTCGTGTGGGCGGCCGCGTGGCACGCGTGGTATCGCGACCGGCCCGAGGATCACCCCGGCGTCGGCGCGGAGGAACTCGCGTGGATCCGGGTCGGATCCGGCCCGATCCCGGCCCCGATCCCGGCACCGATCCCGGACATCCTGCCGGCGCCGACGACCACACCGTGGGCCGCGCTGCTGCGCAGCCGGAACCTGTACGCCATTTGTGCGATGTACTTCGCGTTCGGTTATGGCCTGTATTTCTATTTCACCTGGCTGCCGACCTACCTGATCAAGGAACTCGGGTTCTCGCAGTTCAGCGGCGGGTTGTTCGCAGCGCTCCCATTCCTGCTTGCCGGCATCGCCGACATCGTGGGTGGCTGGCTGACCGACTTCCTGACCCGCCAGCGCGGACTCAAAGCCGGCCGCTGTCACCTCGGCTTCGGAGCATTCCTGACGTGCGCGGCATTTCTCTTCGCATCGACCATCGTCCCGTCGCCAATCCTCAAAGCGATTCTGATCGCGATGGCGCTTGCCTCAGCGGACCTCGCCCTTGGTGCGTGCTGGGCGGTGCCGATTGATATCGCGCCCGACCACGCCGGCGTCATCACCGGTTTCATGAACACGCTCGGCAACATCGGCGGCCTCATCGGCCCGCTCGTGGTCGGCTACGCCGTCGATCGCTGGCACTCGTGGACGTTTCCGTTCTACATCACCGCGCTCGTGTACACGGGCGGCGCGGTGGCGTGGCTCGCGATCGATCCGACGCAGCGTGTCTTGGGATCCGATCGCCCGGGAGCTGGGACAACCGTACCGGGCGGAATAGGCTTCAGCTTCACGTTCCGACAGCCTGCTGAAATACCCAGGTCATGCAACACCCACTCTGCGTCCTCGAAGTCTGGATGCGGCCGTGGGATCGATCTTTCGACCGTCCGCCATAGCCGCCTCGCGTAACTTCGAGCGGCGCTCGCGTCATTGCATGACCCAAGCATCTTTTGAAGCTGCAAATGCGCCGCCATGCGGCGCAGGCTCTTCCTGTTGAGAGGTGCGAAAACCGGCTTGTTGGCGCTAGCCCGCGTCTTGCAGACACCACCGTGGGATTCAACGTGGGGACAAAAACAGTTTACTGTCACGAGTGGCGGGGGCACATCACTCTCGAGACGGATCGCGACGGTGTTGTCCGTCGGGTCATCTGTCCGAAAGTACGAGCACTCAACCGGCTTGTGCCGGCTCCGGCACGGCACCTTGGAAGGCGGGCCGCTCTCGCAATTGCTCGAGCGAGTGGCGGGGAACACCCTGAACGCGCGAACGACACGCTGCGATTTTGAGCCATGAGAGGATTCACGAGAATCGGCAAGAGCGCGCCGCTGCTGTTCTTGGGGGTCTGTGCGGTGGTTGCGGTCGCGGGTATCGCGGTTGGCTCGTCGTTGGACCTCACCCCTGCCCCGGCTGCGGCGTCCACCATCCACGAGATCTCGAGGACGGACACGCCGAATCCCGGCGCGAGTGCCTACGCCGAACACCGCTACCGCATCGTGGGCAAACTCCGGCTGGCGGTGATCTGGTCCAAGCACGATGACATCGGGAGCGCCCGGATGACGTGGCGCTCGGACCCCAACAGCAGCGCAATGGCACTGATGGTCGGCTCCGATCCGCAGCGCGCACCTCGCAGCTTGAACAAGTGGGGATATCTTCGGGAAGAAGTCCGCCCGGACCGCGCAGAGGTGTTCACGGTCCGCAGCCTCGGCGGCTCCGAGTCATCCTCGGCGACCGCCTACACCGCGTCGGAGGGACCGCTGTTCGGCGCGTCCTGCTCGTCGATCGGGAACACCGACGTCACGGGCGCCAAGACAACGGTCTCCGCCGAAGGGGTGACGTACCGGATGTTCGATCGATTGCTGGACCGCATTGCCCTCGCTCCGCAATGGCAGGGCAAGCACACCACGCGTCCAGAAGGTGCCGATGCCGGGTTCCTGACCGCGCTGCAGCACGTGATCCGCGCCGGCCGGAACGATTCGACGTCCGCCAAGGCAGGTCCGATCACGTATATCTACAACAGCACCATTTACGACCTCACGATGCAGGGGTCGCGTCTGCTGGGCCCCACGACGGTCGGTTCGCGGACGTTCGATCAACTCATTCGGACTGACGTGTCGGTTCGGAATCGAACGACGGAGGAGATCACCAAGTTCGCCGTGACCTATTCACCAGATCGGGCAGGCGCCCCTCTGCCCATCCAAATCTTCTGTCAGCCGAACTTCTGGCTGAGCGTGGAACTGAGGCTGGATGACACGGCTGACGTGCCGCCCGATCCCGCGTCGGATCGAACCGCGCTCGCGCGCATACGCGCGATCTGCGACACCGCGTTCCGCTGAGATCTGAGCTTTCAGCCGCTCGCGGAGAAGTCTCTTTCAGAGCGGCCGCGTCACCGGCCTGTGGCGCGCGAATGACTGAGCGTGTATCGACCTGGCAGATTGAATTGGAGTCCAATATCGAGGCGGAGTTTCAGGCGGTCGTCGCGCGCGCCATGTACGCCCGTTCCGGCGGCGACCATGAAGGTGATCTGACTTGTGAGCTGCTGCCGCGCGCCGGCGTTGACGATGAGATCTATCGGCGCCGTGCCGCTGCGGTCGCCGTGGACTTCTCCCAGCAGCTCAAAACGTGAACCCAGCTCGACTTCGGTGGACACGCCGAAGCTCCATCCGTCGTCGCCATTCCGGACAAAGGTCCGGCCCACCTCGCCATTGATCTCGAACCCACCTTTCTGGAACGTGAGTTCGGTGGGCATGAAGAACGCCGGGCCTTCGTCGAGAAACCCCTGTTGCGCCATCGAACGACCTGTATTGATTTCAAGCTGAGGGTAGATCGACCATGCGATCCGCTGGCCTTCCTGCCCGAGGAATCGCCACTTCACCCCCAGGAGGGCGTTACCCGGCCCGGCTTGGACAGGCATTCCAGTTTCGCGAACGCTCAGCCAAGGCATTTCAAACTTGAGTTGAATTCGTCGGCCAACTCCGTAATTGATGTCGGCCAGCGGCCCTTCGAGCCGCCTCTCCAACCGCGATTTCTCGAGGATGCTGACGACATTGATTTCCCAGTAGCCGGGGCCCGGAGTGTCCGGATCGTCAGTAATCATGGGCGGACCGCCCTGCGCCAGGGCGGCGGCAGGAAACAGGACGAGAACCGCGATCAATCCTGCCCCGGCCCATCCGGCTCTCATCGTCTCTGAGCGCCCTCGTCTTGCGCAGATCGGTCATCCGAGAGCAACTCCTGAGCCGTCTCGCGCCTCGGGCGGCATCTCCAACTCTGCTCCACTGAGGTTCACGGGATCTGGTGGGCGCCGTCACGGCATTTCGTGGCGCGAATCGATGTTCCTTCGACATTCAACGGATCTCGTTGGGCACAGCTCGTGCGTTGGCAGTCGGTTTGAGCGTTCCACGTTTGCGCAGGCGAATCTCATATGGCGTCCACGACAAAGATCAACGATCAGACTCATCGAGACGACGAGTGGCGTGTCCTCGTGTCCAAGCCACTGGACATTCCGGCCTTTCAGCCGCTCTCAACGGCGCTCGGGATTGAGGCTGCCGCGGCGTCGTCGTGCGGGAAGGCGCGGTCTCAAAACACGGATCACTACCTCGTCGTCCGTTTTGGCCGCCTTCAGGAGACCATGCTCACCAGCCTGGCTTCGGCTGATCTGCCGCCACCGTTCGAGGAATACGCGTACGCCATGCTGGTGGCCGATGGGCTCGACGAAGAAGGCGGCGGGGCACGGGCCAGCCGCCTGGCGCTGAGCACGGTCGCGCATCTGGCGATTCGCTACGGAAAGTGGAATGTGCGCATCGGGCCCGACAACATCGCCGAGGTCGTCGAACAGAGCGAGTGGCTCTACCGGGAGGTCAACAACGCCGTGCGCGACGCAAGCCGGGCCGAAATCCGGTTGGCCGACATGGCGGCGAGCCTGACCGCCGTGTACATTGCTGGCGCCGACCTGTTCTACATGCACGTCGGTCACTCGAGAGCCTATCTGTTCCGCAACGGCGTGCTGATACCGCTGACCACCGACCACACGTTGGAGCAGCTGCGCCGCGACGCGCACAAGCCGACACTGCTCGAGCAATCGAAGCGGGACCAGGCACACGTGCTGATCGAGACGATCGGCGGCAGCCCGTCGGGTCCCGACGTGACGATTGAGCACGTTCAGCTATGGACCGGTGATCGGGTGATCCTGTGCACGAACGGCCTGACCGACGTCGTGAGCGAGGACACGATCGCGGACGTGCTGGCGTCGCAGCGCCGCCCGGCCGAAGACTGCCAGCGGCTCGTCGACCTTGCCCTCGCCGCGGACGGACCGGACAACGTGACGGTTCTCGTGGCGGACTACTGGCTCGATCAGCCGCACACGACCGCGCAGTCCGAACGGCAGGCTGCCACGTCGTCGGCGAGCTAGCGGACCGTCCATGCTGAATCGGGAAGGACCCGAAGCGGTCAGGTTGTTGGACTGACTCCGCAGAGTCCCCACGTCCCCATAGCCCTGTCCCGCGTCGCGACAGCGATTACGGAAACAGCGGCGGCGGAATCCGTTTCTTCGTCGCCTGCTCGAACGAATACGCGAGCTCGATCAGCTTTGGCTCGCTGCACGCCATCCCGCTGAAGCTGACGCCGTACGGCTCCGGCTTCGCGTCGAATCCGGGCGGGAACGGCGCGTTGTTGGGTCCGCCTGCGGGCGCGCCACCACGACCCGCTCCGGTTCCGGGAGCGTTGGGGACGAGCCCGAACGGCACGATCACCGTTGGATAACCCGGCTTCGCGGCGATCGCCGCGCCGTTCGCCGCGGGGAACAGAATCGCGTCGAGCCGCTCGGCCTTCATGATCTCGTCCATGCCGTGCGTGCCGCCCAGCCGCACGTCCTTCGCGCGATCGGCCTCGTATCGCGCGCGATCCTTCTCGAGGTCCATCTCGTCCGAGACGTCGAGGTTCGACTGGCCGTACTTGATCGAACCGGCCTTCTGATGGGCGGTATTCCAGGCGATCAATTCCGTCAGCGATTTCAGCGGGGCAGCCGGACCGAGGCTGGCGAGCCACTTGTTGAAGTCGCGCTTCATCCCGTACTTGAAGTCGATCGAGCAGTTCTCGTCCTTGCCGCGTCCGTTGGTGGCGCCGCCGCACGTGTTCCACAGCATGAGGTTGTTCTTCGGATCTTTGTCGACAACGCTCGGGATGTTCGCCGGATCGACGATGACGGCGCCGCGCTGTTTCAGGACGGCGATCGCCTCGTCCATCACCTTTTCTGCGCGTCGTTCAGCCCGCCTCGGGGATTCTCTTCGCCGGGCGGCGCGATGCGGTCGTAGAAGAAGGCGCGCGGGATGCCGATGCGCGCGCCTGTCAAGCCGTCACGATTGAGAAACTTCGTGTAGTCGCGCCCGGGCGGCGGCGTGCAGGTCCGCGTCGCGGGATCGTTCGGATCTGGCGCAGCGCTTTCGAGGACGCCGAGCATGATCGCGACATCGGCGACGCTTTTGGCCATCGGACCGGCGGTATCCTGATCCGCGGTGATCGGGATCACGCCGTAGCGGCTGATGCGGCCGACCGTTGGTTTGATGCCGGCCAGCATGTTCTGATTCGACGGGCTCAACACCGAACCGGATGTTTCGGTGCCGACATTGCCGGCCCAGAAATTCGCCGCGGTGCCGACGCCGGAACTCGATCCGCCGGTGCCCAGCGCCGGACGACCGTCGAAGGTCGCGTCGCGCGGATCCTTGCGAGGATCGTACGGGTTGTAGCCCTGTCCACCAACGGCGTTGTAATTGCCAGGCATCGGCGTCGGCGCGCCGGCGACCCAGTTGGCCAGCTCGGTCATCCCGGTTTTGGCGATGATGATCGCGCCGGCGTCCCGGAGGTTTTTCGTCAGGGTCGCTTCGTACGGCGGCACCAGCTGCTCGAACGCCAGCGCGCCGCCGGTGGTCCGCATGTCGGTCGTATGGATGTTGTCTTTGAGCGCGATCGGAATGCCGTGCAGCGGGCCGCGCACCTTCCCCTGGGCACGCTCACGGTCGCGCTCGTCGGCGAGCTTGAGCGCATCCGGATTCACCGTAATCGCGGCGTGAAGCCGATCCTCGTAGGATCCGATACGCATCAGGTACTGCTGCACCAGCTGCCGCGACGTGACGCGACCCTGCTCCATCGCGGTGCGCATGTCGCCAATCGTCGCTTCGACGACCGTGAAGGATTTGGACGCCGGCGCCGCGGCAGTTTTCGTCGCTTTCGTCTGCGCGTAGGTGGCGAGGGTCGCGGAGGCGAGCAAGGTCGCCGCTATCAGAAGTCGTCGCATGCGCGGGATTATAGACCTGTCGTAGGCTGAAGATGATGCTGAGGCTGCAATCGCTCGCCCTGGCGCTGACGACCGCAGTCGTCGTCGCATCACAAACACCCGCGGCGCCGGATCTGATTCTGGTCAACGGCCGTGTGTTCACCGCCGACCCTCGGATGCCCTGGGCCGAGGCGGTCGCCGTTCGCGGCGACCGAATCGCCGACGTCGGCACGAACGCCGCCGTCCGACAGCGCGCTGGTTCGGGGACGCGCGTCATCGACGTCGGCGGCCGCGTCGTGATTCCCGGCATCAACGACGCACACACGCACGTTGGCGCCCGCCCACCCGGCACGGTGCTGAAGCTGAGTGACGATCCGACGCTCGACGATGTCATCGAGGGGGTCCGGACGGCCGCGTCTTCAACACCGGCCGGCCAGTGGATCTTCGGCACGATCGGCGCTCGCGCGCTGCTCGATCCGAAGGCGACGCGACTCGTGTTGGACGAGGCGGCGCCTGGCCGGCTCGTGAAACTGGCCGCATGGACCGGCCACGGCAACATTCTCAGCACCGCAGCCCTTCGCGCGCTCGGCATTGGCGATCGCGATCCGGACCCACCGTTCGGCCGCTACGGCCGCCTCCCCGACGGAACGACGAGCGGTCTGCTCGAGGAATACGCCGACGTGCGCGCGAATCGACGGATGACCGCGCTCGCCGGCAGGACCGCAGCCATTGAGTCACTCAGACGCCTGGCCAACGAAGCGATGGGATATGGCGTCACGACGATTCAGGCCATGGGGAACAGCCTCACAGCAGCCGATCTCGCGTCGGAGTTGCCGGAAGCCGACACGCCGATCCGCTGGCGCGTGATCAGATTCCCGGTCGCGCTCGCAGAGAAAGACGATCCCGGTAGCTACGCCGCCGTACCGCGCGCGCCGTCGCCGCTCGTCACGATCGGCGGCACCAAATGGATTCTCGACGGCACACCGATCGAACGGTTGGCCGCGATGAACGACGCCTACACCGATCGGAGCGGCTGGACAGGCCGCCTGAATTTGCCACCCGCCGACATCGAGGCGGCGCTCCGGCGCGCGCTGAGCGCCGCTGACCAGCCGATGTTCCACATCGCCGGAGACCGCGGCGTCGACGCGTTGTTCTCGGCCATGGAACGGCTCGCCGGACCGGAGCGGTGGCAGGCGCTGCGCGTACGCATCGAGCACGGCGAGTTTCTGACCCCTGCACGCATCGCGCGCGCGAAGCGCCTCGGGATCATCAATGTCCAGAATCCGTCGCACTTCACCATACGCGACGAGATGCGGGCGCGCTTCGGCGTCGAGCGCGCCGAGTCGGCGCAGTCGGTCAAATCGCTGGTCGAGGCGGGCGTGCCGTTCGCGCTGGGGTCTGATGGACCGATGAATCCGTTCCTGAACATGATGTTCGCGATCACGCATCCGAACAACCCGCACCAGGCGCTGACGCGCGAGCAGGTGGTCACCGCCTACACGGCCGGATCCGCGTTTGCCGAGTTCGCAGAGAACGACAAGGGCCGCATCGCGGCGGGCATGCTGGCCGATCTCGCGGTGCTGACGCAGGACATCTTCACGGTCGCGGCGGACCGCTTGCCGGCGACGCTGTCCGCGCTGACAATGATCAACGGCCGCATCGTGCGCAATACGCTCTAGGCGGAGGGAGGGTTTCATGGGTTGGCCGATCATCGTTCTGGCGCTGATGACCGCTCCGCTGGCGGCGCAGGACCACTCGCACGGGACGCCGGCCGAGCGGCTCGGCACGGTGAACTTCCAGACCTCGTGCAGCGCCGCGGCTCAACCGACGTTCAACCGCGCGGTCGCACTGCTGCACTCCTTCGAGTTCTCGCGAGCGGTCGATGCGTTCAACGCGACACTGCAAACCGACCCGTCGTGCGCGATGGCGCAGTGGGGCATCGCGCTCAGCCGATGGGGGAATCCGTTCGCGGCCGGTTTGAAACCCGCCGGGCAGCTGCAACTGGGCCTCGCCGCGATTACCGCGGCCCGGTCGCCGGCGGCGAAGACCGAGCGGGAGCGCGCCTACGTCGACGCCGCGGCGCACCTCTACACGGACCACCAGCGCATCGGGCAAGCCGAGCGGACCAGGGCGTATCGCGATGCCATGTCGGCGCTCGCCGCGAAGTATCCGGCAGACGATGAGGCCGCGATCTTCTACGCGCTGTCGGTCGCGTTCGCATCGGATCCGGCCGACAAGACCTACGCGGGCCAGTTCAAGGCCGGCGCCATTCTCGACTCGCTGTTCGCGAAGCATCGCGATCATCCAGGCCTCGCGCATTACATCATCCACAACTACGACGTGCCGCCGCTGGCCGATCGCGCGCTCGAGGCGGCGCAGCGCTACTCGAAGATTGCGCCGTCGGCGCCACACGCCCTGCACATGCCGTCGCACACGTTCACGCGCGTCGGCTACTGGCAGGAATCGATCGACGCCAACATCGCGTCCGCCGAATCGGCCCGGCTCGGCAAGGCGACCGCCGAGGAGCTGCACGCGAACGACTATCAGGCGTATGCGTACCTGCAGACCGCGCAGGACGGCGCGGCGCGCACAGTTACTCGACTCGCTGCCGGAGATCGCCAGCCCGATTCGATCCCACCGCCGTCACCGGGGCGGCCCCGCCGGCGGCAGGGTTCTTCGCCCTCGCCGCCATCCCGGCGCGCTACGCGCTGGAACGCGCGGCCTGGAACGAAGCCGTCGCGCTGACGCCAAAGCGAACGCCATTTCCGTTCACCGATGCGATGACCCACTTCGCGCGCGCGCTTGGCGCCGCCCACCTGCGGCAGACGGCGACGATCCGCGAATCGGTCGATGCGCTGCAGGACATCCGCGACCGTCTGCGGCAGGCGCGCGAGGACTACTGGGCCGAGCAGGTCGAGATTCAACGGCTGGCGGCGTCCGCGTGGCTGGCGCAGGCCGAGGGACGGACGAGCGATGCGATTGCGCAGATGCGGACTGCCGCGGAGCGCGAGGACGCGACCGAGAAGAACGCCATGACGCCCGGTCCGCTTGCGCCGGCGCGCGAGCTTCTCGGCGAGATACTGCTCGGACATGGCGATGCGCCGGCAGCCTTGAAGGAATTCGAAGCGACGATGAAGAAGGAGCCCAACCGCTTCCGCGCCGTCGCCGGGGCAGCCAAGTCGGCGGCCGCTGCCGGTCAGCGCGCCAAGGCGGCCGGCTACTATGCCGAACTGCTGAAGATCTGCGCGCGGGCGGATGCCGGCGCGCGGCCCGAACTGGCCGAAGCCCGCAGTTTCAAGTAGCAGGGCGGTCTGGCCGAGCGACAGGCGGCTTACTCCGACCGCAGCGCGATCGACGGATTCACGACAGATGCCCGTCGCGCCGGAATCACGTTCGCCAGCGTCGCGACCGTCAACAGCGTCGCCGTCGCGGTGAGCCACGCGACCGGATCGACGAAGCTGACGCCGTACAGCGCGCCGGCAACCGCCTTCGCCGCCCCGAGCGACAACAGCGTCCCGATCGCGACGCCGACGGCGGCGATGCCAAGGCCCTGGCGCATGACCAGGCCGACAACCGCTGACCGGTTCGCGCCGAGCGCCATCCGGATTCCGATCTCCCGCGTGCGACGCGCGACGGAATACGCGATCACGCCGTACAGCCCGATCGACGCGAGCAGCATCGCCACCACCCCCACCGCGCTGACGCCGATCGCACCCGCCTTCGCCGGCAGCAGCGTCGCGGCGACCTGCGTGCTCATCGTCTGGTTGTCGAGGAACAGGACGTTCGGCTCGAGCGCCAGCAGCTCGCGCCGCATCGCCGCCAGCAGCGCGCTCGCATCGCCGCGCGTGCGCGCGATGATCTCCTCGCCGTTGTCAGGCCGCTGCGAAACGGCGTAGTGCACGTACGGCGTTGCGTTTTCGCCGACGGTGCTCACCTTGTAGTCGGCGCTGACGCCGACGACCTGGTACTCGCGGACCGTGTAGGTCGTCGCACGAAACCGCTGACCGAGCGGATTCTGGTTCGGCCAGTACTTCCGGGCCATTGCTTCGTTGATGATGGCCACGCCCGGAGAATCTGGCGTATCGGTCGGAGAGAAATTGCGGCCCTGCAGGATCGACACCCCGAGCGTCGCGAAATACTCCGCCGACACGCGCGCCACGTCGACCACCACGCCTTTGTCGTTCGGGCCCATGCCGATCGGCGAGAAACAGGTTGTTGCGGTTGTAATTGATGGAGAACGGCAGGCGCTCGGCGAGCGCCGCCGACGTGACGCCCGGGATTGCCCGTACGCGCTCCAACGCGCGGTCGTAGAACTCCTTCGCCCGGCGTGTCGTTGTAGCCGACCATGCTCATCTCGGTCGAGACGATCGCCAGACCTTCCGGCTCGAAGCCGATGCCACTTTCTGCGCCGCGGATGAGGCTTCGCGTCAGCAGTCCGGCCGCGACCAGCAGCACCATCGTCACCGCGATCTGCGTGACGACCAGACCGTCGCGCAGCGTCCAGCGGCGGCCGCCGGCCCGGGTCGCCGGCACGTCGCTTTTCAGCTCGTTCACGAGATTCGGCCGCGTGGCCTTCAGCGCGGGCGCAAGGCCGGCCACGAGCGCCGCGAGCATGCGCGACGCCGGCGGTGAACGCCAGCACGCGGCCGCAATTCTGCAGCGCGAACGACAGGGGAATCGGAATCGGCAGCGTGATGGATATCGCGGCCTGCGTGAGCGCCCAGGCGAGCGCGAGCCGGCCGCGGCGCCGAGGACGGCCATGACGACGCTTTCCGACAGGAGCTGCTGCACCAACCGTCCGCGGCTCGCGCCGATCGCCAGCCTGATGCCGATTTCCTTCTGTCGTCCGGACGCCCGTGCCAGCAGCATGCTCGCCACGTTCGCGCAGGCGATCAGCAGGACGAGTCCGACGACGAACATCAGCCCGAACGCGATCGGCAGCAGCGTGCGATCGGCCATCGGATGAATGTGAACGTCCTTGGTCGGCACATCGAGACGTCGCGGTCCTTGTTGGTCTGGATGTTCGCGGCCTGGAGCTGCTTGCCGATCAGGCGCATGTTGGCGCGCGGCCTGAGCGCACGTCACGCCCGCCTTCAGCCGTCCTTTGACAAACATCCAGCGCGTGCCCCGCCGCTCGAGGCGCGTGTTGCCTGTCGGCGATGGGACGGTGCTGATGATGCCGCCGGCTCCACCTCGTCGACGTAGGCCATCGGCGTCCAGACTTCCGGCGCGAGCAGCGGCACCATGCCGGTGAACAGCTTCGGCGCGACGCCCACGATCGTGTACGGCTGGCCGTGGATCCGAATCGATTGGCCGACGGCGCGAGGACTCGCCGCGTACTCGCGATTCCACAGGCGGTATGAGATCACGACCGCCCGCGGCGCGCCCGGTTGGTCGTCGTCGGGCAACAACGTGCGGCCGGCGGCCGCCCGCACGCCGAGCAGCTGAAAGTAGTTGCCCGTGACGGTTTCGCCCATCGCCAGCCGCGACCGGTCTGTCAGCTTCACGGCGGCGATCGACGGGCTGTAGGCCAGCATGTCGCGTGAACACCTGGTTCTGCGCCTTGAAGTCGAGGAGATCCGGATAGGAGCTGGTGGCGTACTGGTCGCCGTCGCCGCCCGCTCGTGTAGACGTCGACCAGTCGGTCCGGATGCTCGACCGGCAGCGGCCGGAACAGCAGCGCGTCGACGAGCGTGAAGATGGCGGTGTTGAACCCGATGCCGATCGCGAGCGACGCGACCGCCACGAGCGTAAAGCCGGGGCTCCTGCGGAGCCATCGCAGCGCGTATCGGACATCCGAGCGGATCGTATCGAGACAGGTCGTCCCCCGCACTACAGGACGACTAAAAGGGGGGAAACGTTCAGCGGGCGCAAAATCGCCAGTGTAGCGCGACCCCCGCCTCCGCTCGCGGCGCAAACACAGCGAGCTACGGCGAGCTCGCCGAAAAGGCGCAGGCGGGCGCGGCTACGTCAACGCCAGCCAGGCCGCGGTCGCCGCGGCCTTTTCGTCGGCACGCCACGGGCTGCCGAGCGCTTTGCCGAAACCGTCGAGGGTCCTGAGCGATTTCGCGCGGCGGCCGCCGCAGGCCTTCCGCGCTTCGTGCCGGCAGCTGCTTCTCGACAATCACCTCGCACCGTACGCCGCGCGACGCGAGCGCGTCCTCGAGAACGGTGCGGAACAACCGCCCCTCGCTGGCGTGAGCGCGGATATGCGGATTTCCTACTTTTTCGGGCTCGATGAGGCTGCCGACAATCAGCCCGGCGCGGGTCGCGCCGGTGTCCTTCAGCAGCGCGGCGATCGATTTTGTGGCGCACCGCTTCACAATCTTGACGCGCCGCGCGATCTCGCGCGCGTCCTCTTCAGTGACGAAAGAGTCCGTCGTGGTATGGCTGACGCGTCTCGGGCACTGCCGAATCGCTCATCTCGATCACGCGTCTCGACACCGCGCTCGGCGCGGAAGCGGGCCCTTCGAGCGTGACCGCGATGGCGAAGCCCGACTTGACCCGAAAGCCGACGGCGATCATTTCATCAGGTCCATGACCTCGTCGAACGACATCGCGTCGTCCGTGAAGGCGCCGTAGGTGCCGGTCGCCTTCAGCTCGCGCGCGACGTCGCGGACGAGGCCCAGCGCGGCGCGCATCGGGCCGGATCCGAGGCTGACCCGCGCAACCCCCAGCGCCTCGAGATCCGGAATCGACGGCGTCCCGGTGGTCGCCAGGATGTTCACCGGGCCACCAATCCCGCGCACCAGCTCGCCGATCGTCTCCCGATCGCGGACGCCGGGCACGAACACGCAGTCGGCGCCGGCGGCGAGAAACGCCTTGCCGCGGTCGATCGCGACGCCGAGCCGCGCTTCCGGCGCGCCGATTCCCTTCAGAAAGACGTCGGTGCGTGCGTTGATCACCACGCGGATCCCGGCGTTGGCGGTCGCCTTCATGATCGTCGCGATCTTGTCGGTTTGCAGGGCCACCGGCTCGAGATCGGCCGCTCCCGGGACGATGTCTTCGAGATTGATGCCGACTGCTCCGGCGGCGATCACGCGAAGGACCACGTCGGCGACGGCGCTCGGCGACGCGGCGTAGGCGTGCTCGATATCGGCGGTGACCGGCACGCTCACCGCGCGCGCGATCCGCGCGACGGCCTCGATCATTTCGTGAGCGGGCACGACGCCGCCATCGGGATAGCCAAGCGCGGCCGCAACACCGGCACTGGTCGTCGCGACGGCGGGAAAGCCTTCGGCCTCGAACAGACGTGCGCGTGGCCGCATCCCAGGCATTCGGCACGACGAAGATCGGCGGGCCATGGTGCAAGGCACGCAGACGCTCTGCCTTGTCGGGCATTGGGACAGAATACAGCAGTCATCAGTCGCAAGTCGTCAGTCCCCAGTCGTAAGTCGTCAGTTGCCAGTCTCAGTCTTCAGCCTTCAGTCTTCGGTCTTCAGTCTGGTGACCTGGCTGACGACTTGATGACTGGTGCTGATGACTGACGACTTTTGACTGATGACTGACGACTGGTGACTGAAGACTGTCGTTATTCAGTCCTCAGCGCTTGGAGTGGATCAACGCGCGTCGCGCGGCGCGCCGGCACGTAACACGCCGCCAGCGCCACCGCGATGAGCAGCAAGGGAATGGCGACAAACGTCGCCGGATCGACCGCGCTGACCCCGAAGAGCAGGCTCGACATCAGTCGCGACAGCGCCGCGGATGCCGCGACGCCGATCGCCGTCCCCACGATGGTCATCGTCATGCCCTGTCCGACGACCATCGCCATCACGTCGCGGCGCTGAGCGCCGAGCGCGACGCGCACGCCGATTTCATGCGTCCGCTCCGTCACGCTGTAGGCGACGATGCCGTAGATGCCGACCGCGGCCAGGGTCAGCGCCAGCCCGGCGAACAGCGCGAGCAGCACCATGCTGAAGCGCCGGCTCGACAGCGAGCGGCCGATCCGCTCGTCCATCGTCCGCACGTCCGAGATCGGCTGATCGCGATCGACGCGCGCAACCTCATGCCGTGCAATCGCCGCGGTCGACGCCGGATCCGCCGACGTTCGCGCGATCACGTACATCGGCCGCACGGTCCATCCCGCGAAGAGCGGCTGTCGATAAGGCACGTACAGCTCCGGGCGATCGGCGGCCTCGAGAGCGCGGTGCTTGATGTTGCCGGCAACGCCGACGATCTCGTACCACTGCAGGCTCGTTCGTCGAAAACGACACGCGCTTGCCGATGGGGCTTTCGTGCGGCCAGTGCTTTTTCGCCATCGCGTCGTTGACGACCGCGACGCGAGGCTGGTTCAGCGCGTCGCGATCGGTGAATTCGCGCCCGGCGACGATCGGGATCGCCATCGCGGCAAAGTAGCCGTCGGTGACGATTCGCAACTGTTCGTCGGGCTGATCCTCCGGCCGCTGCTCGTCGCGCCCCTCGATGTGAAACGAGCGGCTGCCGCCGAGACCGCTGAACGGCAGCGCGTTGATGGCGGCCACGCTGCGCACGCCTGGAGTGCGCCGAAGGCCGGTGAAGAATTCGTCGAAGAACGCCTGGCCCTTCTGGAACGTCGTGTAGCGCGATTCAGGCAACGAAAGCCGGAACGTCAGCAGGCGGCTGGAGTCGAAGCCGGGCGCGACGTCCTGCAGGCGCGTGAAGCTGTGAATCAGCAGCCCGGCGGCAATCAGCAGGACCAGCGACAGCGCCACTTCGGACACCACGAGCGCCCGCCCCGCAACACCGTGGACACCGCCGCCGCCTGCGCGTCCGCCCTCCTTCAGGGCATCGTGCAGCGGAGCCTTCGAGGCGCGGAGCGCGGGCGCGAGTCCGAACACGAGTCCGGTCGCGAGCGACACGAGCGCCGTAAAGCCTGCGACGCGCGCGTCGACACCGACTTCCTGGATTCGCGGGATGCTGTCTGGCGCTGACGCGATCAGCAGATCGACGCCCCACGCCGACAGGCCGAGGCCGATCAGGCCGCCGATGGCGGACACGAGGACGCTTTCGGTCATCAGCTGACGAACGAGCCGGCCGCGGCTCGCGCCGAGCGCCGTGCGCAGGGCAATCTCCTTCCGGCGCGACGCCGCGCGCGCCAGCAGCAGATTCGCCACGTTCGCGCACGCGATCAGCAGCACGACGGCGACGGCGCCCAGCAGCACCATCAGCGGACGGCCGGTGTCGCCGACGATTTCCTCCTGGAGGGGGCGAAGCGTCGCGCCGAAGCCGTTGCGATAGTTGCCGGGATGATCGGCCTTGAACGCCGCCGTCACGGCGGTGAGATCCGCCTGGGCCTGCTGGCGGCTGATGCCGGCCTTCAGGCGCGCGAGCGCCGTATAGCCGTGCGAGCCGCGATTGTTGTCGCTCAGCGCCTCGGCATCGAGAAGGAACGGCTTCCAGATCTCGATGCTCCGATCGGGAAACTGGAACGCGGCCGGCATCACGCCAACCACCTGCGTCGGACGACCATCCACGGGAATCGTCTGCCCGACGATCGCCGGGTTCGCGCTGAACCGCCGCGTCCACAGCGAATGGCTCAACACCGCGACGTCGTCGCGGCCCGGCTGATCCTCGGCCGCCACGAACGTGCGGCCGACCTGCGCGGACGCGCCGAGCAGCGCGAAGAACGTCGTGGTCACGACCGCGCCTTCGACGCGCTCGGGCTCGCCGCCGCCGGTGAGATTGAATCCGACGGTATCGTAGGCCGCCACCTGCTCGAAGGCATGACTTCGATCCCGGTAGTCCACGTATTCCCCGGCGGACGCCGGGATGTCGTTGAGTCCAGGACGCTTCAGGTCGCCCCGGATCACCATGAGTCGATCCGCGTCGCGGTACGGCAGCGGCCGCAGCAGCACGCCGTTGACGACGGAAAAGATGGCGGCGTTGGCACCGATGCCGAGCGCGAGGGTGAGCAGCACGACGATCGCGAACCCGGGATTCCGGCGCAGCGTGCGGAAGGCATAACGCACGTCGGCGGCGATCAGCTCCGGCCGCAGCCCGGATCGCCTGGATCGAACGGCGTTCACGTCGTCGGCCATCGCGCGGAGCGCGTCGTCGTGCGACGCGCCGGCGGCGCGCAGATCGCGGTATTGATCGTCGAGGTGCTGGCGAAGCTCCTCGGCGACGTCGTCTGGCCACTCAGGCATGTTCCACTCCGGTGACGCGGCTGATGGCCAGGACGAATTCGCGCCAGGTGTCGCGCTGCGAGGCCAGCACGTTGGCGCCGACCGGCGTCAGCCGGTAATAGCGGCGCCGCCGCTGTCCGGCTTTCTCGATCCAGCGCCCGAGGATCCAGCCGCGCTTCTCGAGTCGATAGAGCAGCGGGTAGAGCGAGGCGACGCGGAATGTCAGGACGCCGCCCGATCGCGCCTCGATGAGCTTGCTGAGGTCGTAGCCGTGGCGCGGCTGATCCTCGAGCAGCGACAGAATCAGGAGCTCGGCGCTGCCCTTTTTGAGCTCGCGATCGAGCATGCGGTTCTTCATGTATTGCATAGCGACATATTGCGCAAAGGTATATGACGAGGCAAGCGTCAAAAGAGTTGTCGGGGCTCGGGGCTTGGGGTACTAGGGGACTCGCTAGCCGGACAGCTAGCCCTGGCCCCTAGTCCCCAGCCCCTAGCCCCGACGGATAGCGAGTTAACATCCGGCGCGGCAGCGACGTCTGCTCTTATGACCCGGAGCGAGCGAGCCCGACGGGCCAGCTAGCCCCGAGCCCCTAGCCCCGACGGGAGCTGACGGACCCTGAATGGAGCATGTCCTGGACCCGGTGGCAGTCCATCGCGTGACCGACCGGGAGGTCAGCCTCAGCGACACCATCAGTGCGGTGGCGGCGGGTGACCGCGACGCCTTTTCGCGGCTCTATGCCGATTTTTCGCGCCTGGTGCACGCGATCCTCCTGGGCCGGGTGCCAGGGCGCGATGTCGACGATCTGGTCCAGGACGTGTTCGTGACGGCCTACACCCGTATCCGCGAGCTCCGCGAGCCGGCGGCGTTCGGCGGATGGATTGCCACGATCGCGCGCAACCGGGCCACCGATTACTTGCGCCAGAGCCGCGAGCCAGTCGAGCTGCCCGACGAACTGCCGGGCGGCGACCCCATCGAGGCCGAAACGTTCGCGGTGCTCGAAGTGATTCGCGGCCTCCCAGAGGCCTATCGCGACACGCTGCTGATGCGGCTCGTGGAAGGGATGAGCGGGCAGGAGATTGCCGACCGGACCGGTCTTGCGCCGGGGTCGGTGCGCGTCAACCTGCACCGCGGGATGAAGCTGTTACGGGAAAAACTGGGACTGGAGACATGAAAGACGATTACCTCTGGGATCCGTCGAGCGCTCCCGACCCCGAAGTCGAACGGCTCGAGCGGATGCTCGGCCGCTTGCGGAGCAAGGCGCCGCCCCTCGACTTCGCTCGAGGCGGCCCTGAGCTTGTCGAAGGGCCGGCGCCCGACGTGACTCAGATACGGTCGCGCTACACCTCCGCGCGGTTCCTCGTCCCGACGCTCGCCGCCGCGGCCTCGATCGCCGCGATGATCGGCCTCACCTGGCAGGCGACACGCGGTACACGCTCGTGGGAAGTGTCGCGCATGACCGGGCAGCCGCGCATCGGGTCCGCGCCGCTTGCCGGGACCGGCCGCCTCGGCGTCGGGCAAACGCTCGTGACCGACGCGGCCTCGCGCGCGCGCCTCGACGTCAGCACCATCGGCCAGGCGACGGTCGACACCGACTCGCGCGTCCGGCTCGTCGACACCCGCGAGGGCCACCACAAGCTGGCGCTCGAACGCGGCACGCTGCACGCCTTCATCACGGCGCCGCCGGGACAGTTCGTCGTCGATACCCCGTCGGCGACCGCGACCGATCTCGGCTGCGTGTATACGCTGCACGTCGACGAGGACGGCACCGGCGTGCTGAGCGTCACCGCGGGATGGGTGGCTTTCGAGTTCAACGGCCGCGAATCGTTCGTGCCCGCCGGAGCGTCAGCTCGAACCGATCCGCGCGTCGGTCCAGGGACGCCACGGTTCGACGACGCCGCGAAGGATTTGCAGGCGGCGCTGGACGATTTGGACTACGGCACCGATGCCGCGGCCAAGGCGCGCGATCTCCAGCTCGTGCTCTCCAGCGCAACGCCGCGCGATGCGATGACGCTCTGGCATCTCATCGCGCGTGTGTCGCCTGCCGATCGGGGCGCCGTCATCGACGCGCTCGACGCCCGCGTGCCCATGCCCGCCTCCATCACGCGCGAAGCCGTCATGCGTCTCGACAAGGCCGCGCTCGATCAGTGGTGGGACGCGCTGGGCCTGCGCGATGCGAGCTGGTGGCGGAAATGGAAGGGACCCTACCCGGCGGGGAAGAACTAGTTGGATCAATTAGCGGCTTCGTCGCAAACTACTTTACAATGTAAAGGTGCAACGGCGCCGCTCGCTTCGCGTCAAGTTCGTCCTTCCCGCCCTGACCGAAGCTACCAGTCCGTTCTGGCGTCCGATCAAATACTCGCTCTTCCCGCCGCTCGGACTCGCGACCCTGGCCGCGTACCTCTCACCGGACGATGACGCCGTCATCGTCGACGAGCACGTCGAGAGACTCAGCACCGGCGACACGCCAGACCTCGTCGTGATCCAGGTGTACATCACCAACGCCTACCGCGCGTACCGCATCGCGGACCACTATCGCGCTCGCGGGGTGTTCGTCGCGCTCGGCGGCCTGCACGTCACCGCGCTGCCGGACGAGGCCGCGCCCCACGCCGATGCGATCTTCCTCGGCCCGGGCGAACAGACGTTTCCGCGCTTCCTGGCCGACTTCCGTTCGGGCCGACCGCTGCGCCGGTACCAGTCGACGAGCGGACGGACGTTGGACCGCATCCCGCCGATCCGGCGGGACCTGATCGCCCGCCGCAATTACCTGGTTCCCAACTCCATCGTCGTCACGCGCGGATGCCCGCAGCATTGCGACTTCTGCTACAAGGACGCCTTCTTCGCCGGCGGACGATCGTTCTACACGCAGCGCGTGGACGACGCGCTTGCCGAGATCGCGCGTCTTCCGGGACGCCACCTCTACTTTCTCGACGATCACCTGCTCGGCGAGCCGCGATTCGCACGCGAACTGTTCGAGGGCATGAAAGGCATGAACCGGCTGTTCCAGGGCGCCGCGACGGTGGATTCGATCCTGCGCGGGGACCTGATCGAGCGGGCCGCGGCCGCCGGGCTGCGCAGCCTGTTCGTCGGCTTCGAATCACTCAGCCCTGAGAATCTCCGCAGCAGCGGCAAACGTCAGAATCTGGGACGGGATTATTCGGCGGTAACCTCGAGGCTTCACAGCCTCGGGATCATGATCAACGGCAGCTTCGTCTTCGGCATGGACGACGATGACGACGATGTGTTTCGGCGGACCGTCGACTGGGCGATCGCCAACGGCATCACGACGTCCACGTTTCACATCCAGACGCCCTACCCCGGCACGGGACTCCATCGCCGCCTGCAACAGGAGGGACGGATAGTCACGAGCAACTGGGACCTGTACGACACGCGCCATGTGGTGTACAGACCCGCCCGATTGCATCCCGAGCGGCTGAAGGAAGGATACGACTGGGCGTATCGCGAGTTCTACCGATGGACCTCAATCGCCCGTGCGTCATTCGCGCACGGATCGACCAAGCACCAGGCCAAACACTTCTTCTACGCGGCAGGCTGGAAGAAGTTCGAAGCCGCCTGGAACACGGTGATTCGTGCGCGACAACTCAGCCGCATGACACCGCTTCTCGAGGCCGTCCTTGCGAAAGTCACCGGCCGGCCCGCCACCGTGAAGGAGGTCGCTGCCGACGGCGTCGCGAATCTCTCGTTCAGCGGAGTGCGGCTTCGGCATCCGCCTTGATGGCCGTCCACTCTTTCAGCAGCTGATTGAAGCGTTCGAACGCGCTGGCGCCGACCTTCTGATCCGCCTGTCCAATCTCGCGGCCGATGTTCGACATCTGATCGATGAACATCTGATCTTCGTACGGACCGGCCTTCGTCACGAGACGGTCCAGCACCCCCTGGAGCCTGGTCTGGTCGCCGCGTTTCTCCTGGATCGCCTGCCGCACACGCGTCGAAAGCTGCCGCGCTTCCGCCAGCTGATCGCGAACCTTGAGACCGAGTTTCGTCTGCTCGGCAAGGTCCGCCGCGGTGATGCCGTCTTTCGCGACGCGCGGATCGATCTTCACGACGATCGGCTCGGTCTTCGTCACGCCGCCCGCGGTGAGGCGCGCTCGGTAAGTGCCCGGCGGCACCATCGGCCCGCCACCGCCAAATCCGCCGCCCTCCATGTCGCCGCCGCTCGACGGCGGTCCGCCGGCGTAGCGAAGATCCCAGACGAAGCGGTTCATCCCGACTTTCGTCGGCAACGCGGATGGCAGCCCGCCGCCACGCCGGCCGCCGCCGCGTCCCGCCGGTGCTGACGTGGTCGCGGCGCTGGAGTAGCTGCGCACCGTCGCGCCCGTCGCGTCCAGAATCTCGAGCTTCACTTCGCCTGAAGCGCTGGCGAGGTAGTAGTCGATCCGCACGCCCGCCGGCGGGTACTCCGGCACATCGGGGCGGCCGCCCGACGCGGCGTAGCGCATGCGATACGCCGGCGCCGGCGTGAAGAGGAACGCGTTCGATCCGTCGAACGGCTTGATCGTCGCGCGCGCCGCCACCGGAGCCGCCGCTGTCGTCGCCGGCGAGCCCGGCGCTGCGGGCTTGACGCTCGAGCCTGCGGCCCCGGTCTGCCTCGACGCCTGAACCGCGTCAACACTGTAGGGGCGGACCCGTGTGTCCGCCCCTGGGCCGACACGTTGGTCGGCCCCTACGGCGTTGGGGGCATCGGTCGTCCGCTGCCGCGTCGGCTTCGTGACGCTCGCCGCCAGCTGCCGCAGCGGCGACACGTTGTCCATGATCCAGAACGACCGGCCCATCGTCGACACCACGAGATCGCCGTGATGGACCTTGATGTCCGTGACCGGCGTCGCCGGCAGGTTCCGCTGCAGCGATTGCCAGTGCTTGCCCTGATCGAACGACACGTACGCGCCCTCGAGTGTGCCGGCGTACAGCAATCCTTCCTGTTCGGGATCCTCGCGCACGACGTGCATCGGCTGATTCGACGGGATGCCGTTGGCGCCGTCGGTCAGCAGCGTCCAATGCGCACCGTAATCGTTCGTCATGTAGAGATACGGCTTGAAGTCGTTCAGGTACATCCGGTAGACCGAGACGTAAGCGGATCCCTTCCGGTGCGGCGAGTCCTCGATCGTGTGGACGCGGCCGCCCGGCGGCAGGTCTCTCGGCGTGACGTTCTTCCACGTCTTGCCGTTGTCCCTCGTCACCCACACCGGACCGTCGTTCGATCCGGTCCAGAACACGCCCGGTTCCAGGCGCGACGACCGCATCGAGTACAGGGCCGCGTAGACTTCTTCGCCGGTCATGTCGCGGGTGATCGGCTCACCCGAGGTGACCTGGCCCTCCGGTCCATTCGCCGTCACGTCGGGACTGAACTTCGTCCAGTGCACGCCGCCGTCGACGGTTTTGTGCACGAACTGCGAGCCGTGGTAGACGACGTTCGGATTGTGCGCGTCGATTTCGATCGGCGACTGCCGCACGAACCGGAACATCATCTCCTTCGGGTTCTTGCCGTAGCGCTGCTGCGGGTTGACCCAGTATTCCTGCTCCTGGCCGGTCGACATGTTCATGCGGGCGAACTCGCCCTTGCAGTCGCCGTACACGATCTTGCCCGATGGAATCGGCCGGACCTGGCCGCTCTCGCAGCCCGGCAACGGCACCCATAGTTGGCGCGGGTCGTCCGGTCCCCACGACGTCGGCGGCAGTTGCCACACGCCGAGATTCCTCCCCGTGTCCTGCTGCGGGCCGTAGACGAGATACGGGAACTGCTCGTCGGCGTCGACGTGATACATCTCCGCGGTCGGCTGGTTGAACTGCGACGACCAGCTGCGTGCGCCATCCTGCGTGATGTTGGCGCCGCCGTCGTTGGTCTCGATCATGATCTTCGGGTTGTCCGGATTGATCCAGACGATGTGGTTGTCGCCGTGCGGTTCGGCGACGTTGACGAAGGTCTTTCCGCCGTCGGTCGAATGATGGAGGGCCAGTTCGGTGACCCACACGTCGTTTTCGTCCTTCGGGTTCACGAACACCTTGTTGAAGTAAAACGGCCGCGCGCGCAGGGCCTGCGAGCTGTTCACGTTGGTCCACGTGGCGCCGCTGTCCGCGCTTCGATACAACCCGCCCTTCGCGCCTTTCGCCTCCACCTGCGCGTAGACGACCTTCGGGTTCGACTGCGCGACGTCCACCCACACCTTGCCGATCAGATCGTCGGGGAATCCGTTGCCGACGCGCGTCCAGCGATCGCCGCCGTCCGTCGATTTGTAGACGCCGCCTTCCGCCGCCGCGCCGCCGCTGATGATCGTCCAGGGCTTACGCTGCCCGCGCCAGGCGCCGGCGTAGATCTCATTGGGATTGGACCAGTTGATGGCGACCGACACCACGCCGGTCTGATCGTTGATGAACAGCACCTTCTGCCAGGTCTTGCCGCCATCCTTGGTCCGATACACGCCGCGCTCGGGACCCCAGCCGAACGGGTTGCCAATCGCCGCGACGAAGACGATGTCCGGATTCTTCGGATGGACTTTGAGCTGGCCGATCTGGCCGACGTCGGCCAGGCCAGCGGGCTGCCACGTGCGTCCCGCGTCGGTCGACTTGAACACGCCGCGGCCCACGATCACGTTCGATCGAATCGCTTCGCTGCCGGTGCCCGCGTAGACGACGTCCGGATTTGAATCCGACACGTCGATCGCGCCGATCGACCCGGTCGGCAGCTGCCCGTCCGTCACCGGCGACCAGGTGATGCCGTAGTTGTCGGTCTTCCAGACGCCGCCGCCGGTGGCGCCCATATAGAACACGTTGGGCTGCGTCCGGACGCCGACCGCCGCCGTCGATCGTCCGCCGCGATGCGGACCGATCGAGCGCCAGCGCAGATCCTGATACGTATTGGGATTGATGATGACGTTCGGTGAAGCCTGCGCCTGGAGCCGCGCGAGGCGGGCCGGCAAGGCGGGATGAAACGAGGCCGCGGCGATCACGCCGGCCATGACGAGCAGCAATCTCTTCATGGCCGGATTCTACTACCGCGAAGCGTTGAGCGTGGACCGAGGACCGGACCTCGGTCCGCGTTCACGGCTGGTGATTGGCGGACGAGGACACTTCGCTGAGGTCGATTCGCGAACGCGCGCCCGGATACGGCGTGTAGGTGCCGGCGCCCGCGCCGACCACCTCGAGCGACAGCCGATCGCCGTCGACCTGAACGACGACGAAATGATGCGGGTTCTCTTCCGGCGTCGACCCGGGCTTCATCAGATGCTCCACGCGTACGTTCTCGCGTCGCGCCGGCTGCGAGATACGCGCGCAGATCGGGTTCGCCCGCGTACCGGTAGATCGGCGCGCCGCCGCCGCCCGTGACCAGACCGTCCATCCGATTGGTCGCCGCCGCCGGCCGAGTACCACTCGACCCAATGATCGAACAGGTGATCGTGACCCGCGATCAGCATCCGGACGTGGTGCTTCCGGAACAGCGGCATGTAGAGGGACCGCATGGCGACCGTCTGCGGCTCGACGCGATCCGGCGCCTTCACTGCCGGTGCCGGGCACCGGACTCGGCCGAGGCCCCGCCATGCGGCCCCGCCGAAAAATGCCGGGTGATGAAAGAACGCGATCACGTGTCGGAACCGCGCGCGATCGAGGTGCTCGAGCTGATCGGCCACCCACGCCAGCTGGAACGAGTCGCTGGCGATGTTCGAGTCGAACGCGATGAAGAACGTGTTGCCGTAGCCGAACGCGTAGGTCGGATAGCCGCTCAAGCGCCGCGGCGATCCTTCCGGCGGAATCAGTCTCGACATCGCCGTCAGCGTGTTGTGCAGGCCCAGCGCGCGGCCCGGATCGCCCGGCGGCATCGTGGTCACGTCGTGATTGCCGACTGAGAAAAAGAATGGAATGTTCGCCCCGCGGGTGAGCCGCTCGATGATCGGCGAGAAGCTGACGTTCCACATCGCGCCGTTCTGACCGCGCAGCACCGCATCGCCCGACTGCAGGACGAAACGGATCGGGAATGGCGTCGACGCGCTCTCGCGAATGCGCGCGATCATCTTGTCGACGACGCGGCTGTGCTCCACCTGGACGATCTGCCCGTCGCCCGGAACGTCGACCGCGCCGCCGCTGCGCGTGTCGCCGTACGCGATGAACGAGAACCTCGTGACACCGGCCGATGCCGCTTCGCTCGGAAGCGGAGTCGCTGGCGGATCGATCGGCCGCACCAGCACGAGCGGCGGGGGCGACGCCGGAGGCGGCTGCTGGGCTGCCGCAACGGCGCCGATCACGCCGCACAGGCACAATGGACCGATAGCTCGCATGGCGCGGATGTTAACATCCGGCCCCGACCGAACCGTCGTAACACCATGGAAACTTTCGCACGCGACCTGCGCTACGCCGTGAGAGCGATGACTCGCATGCGGGGCGTCGCGGTCGTGGCGGTCCTCACCCTGGCGCTCGGCATCGGCGCGACGACCACGATGTTCAGCGTCGTCTACGCGTTGCTGCTCAGGCCCGCACCGTTCCCCGATCCCGAGCGCCTGGTCATCCTGTTCAACACGAGCGTCACTCCGCGTGACGGGCTGCAGCGCCTGCGGTGGTCGATGTCGAACACCGTGGAACTCGAGCGGGTGGCTGCCTCGTTCGAGAGCATGGGGTCGTTCACCGGTCCGCTGCTGACATTGAGCGGTCAGGGCGATCCGGAGCACGCCGACGGCGAGACCGTCTCGCGCGGCTATTTCCAGACGCTCCGGGTGAATCCGATCGCCGGTCGCGTCTTCAGCGCCGACGAGTGCTCGGCGGCCGGCGCGCAACCGGTCGCGCTCATCAGCTCGCGGCTGTGGAAGCGGCGCTTCGCCGGCGATCCCGCCACACTCGGACGGACGATGATCGTCAACGACGTGCCGCTGACCATCATCGGCATCATGCCGGACGGATTTGCCGGGCTGAGCGGGAAGGCGGAACTCTGGATTCCTCCGCCGATGGCGGCGCGACTCTATTACGCCGACTACCTGACGACACCGCAGAACTTCATCAGCCTGGTGGCGCGATTGAAGGACGGCGTCAGCCTGCGGCAGGCGGATGCCGAGCTCGGCGCGATTGGGTCGCAGTTCGTCGGCAATGGATCGACGCCCGGCATCGTGTGGGGCGCAACCGCCGTGCCGCTCCGCGAAGCTCGGGTCGATCCGACCGTTCGACAGTCGGCGTTCGTGCTGCTGTCAGCGGCTGCCTGCGTGCTGCTGATCGCATGCGTCAACGTCGCCGGACTGTTGCTCGCGCGGCGCCCGTGTCCGCCGCCGCGAGATCGCGGTGCGCCTCGCGATCGGATCCGGGCGGCGCCGGCTCGTGCAGCAACTGTTGACCGAAGGACTGCTGATGGCGGTCATCGCGGGCGTCGTCGGCACGCTGCTCGCCTGGTTGGGTGCCGCCATTTTTGCGCGGACCGCGCCAGCGGTCATCGCGAGCGGCCGGAACAACTACGGCGCCCTCGGCATGCAAGGCTCCCCGGCGCTCGATCCCGATGTGCTGCTGTTCGCGCTCGCCGTCGCGCTCGGCACCACGCTGTTGTTCGCGCTCGTGCCGGCGCTCGCGGCGTCGCGGTCAGACCTGGTGACGGCGCTCAAGGAGGACGATCGCGGCGGAGGCCGCGGCAGCCGCACGCTTTCGACGCTCGTTGTCAGCGAAGTCGCGCTCGCGTGTCTGCTGCTCACGGCATCCGGCCTGCTGATCGAAAGCTTCGCGCGCCTGCAAAGCCGGCGGGCCGGCTTCGTGTCCGACGACGTGCTGACGTTCTGGGTGCGGCCGCCTGGATCGCGCTATCCACCCGCCGCTGGCCCGGCGACCGTCGGCCGCCTGCTCACGCGCATTCAAGCCGTGCCTGGCGTCGAATCAGCCGCGGTCAACCGATGCGTGCCGTTCAGCGGATGTTCGAGGACGATCGCCTTCTTTCCGGATCGGCCGAACGATCCCGCGAACGCCCCGGGCGTCGGCCGGCACTACATTTCGCCTGACTACTTCCGGACGCTGGGCATTCCCATCCTGGCCGGGCGGCCGATCACGGACGCGGACCGCGCCGGCAGTCCGCCGGTGGCGATCGTGAACGAATCGGGCGCGCGCCGCTTCTGGCCCGGGGAAAACCCGATCGGCAAGCGCGTCTGGTTCGGCACCACCACCGGGCCGTTCTCCGATCCGGCGCGAGCCGTGGAAATCGTCGGCGTCGCCGGCGACATCAAATACGAAGGCGCCGATCAGCCCGACCGGCCGGACCGCGCTGATTTCTACACGTCCTACCTGCAGTTCGCGTATCCGGACACGATGGTCATCGTCAAGGCGCGTGGTTCGTCAACGGCACTGCTGCCGGCGCTGCGATCGGCGGTGGCGTCGGTCGATCCGGCGCTGCCGATCTATGACGTCCTGACCCTCGACGAACGCATCAGCGACGCCGTCGCGAGGCCTCGGTTCAATGCCGCCCTGCTCGCGGCATTTGCCGCCGCCGCGCTGCTGCTCGCCGCCATCGGCGTCTACGGCGTGCTGTCCTATTCGGTGTCGTCGAGAACACATGAGATCGGCGTCCGCCTCGCGCTCGGCGCCGACGCGTCGCGCGTCGTCGGTCTCGTGGTCGGTCAGGGTCTCCGGCTTGCCGTGGCCGGCGCAGCGATCGGCCTCGCGGCCTCGGTGGCGGTCGCGCGGCTGATGCAGGGCCTCATCCTTGACGCCGCAGCGTGGGACGCGCGACTGCTCGGTATCGCGGCCGCGATCGTGCTCGCCACGGCCGCGCTCGCCGCCTTCGTCCCAGCCCGGCGGGCGAGCGAGGTCGATCCGATGGTCGTCCTCCGTATGGAATAATGCCCGCATGATGCGGGATATCCGCTACGCCCTGCGCGTCCTGCGCGCGCGGCCCGCTTTTTCCGCCGTCGCCATCCTGACGCTGGCGCTCGGCATCGGCGCCAACACCGCCATCTTCACCGTCGTCAACGCCGTGCTGCTGCGCGCCCTGCCGTTCCACGAACCCGATCGGCTCGTGCTGCTGCTCGAGCGGACCGCACGCTTTCCGACGGTGACCACGAGCTGGCAGAACTACGTGGACTGGCGCGATCAGAGCCGCTCGTTTGACGCAGTCGGGGCGCTTCGAAGCGTCACGATGACGATGACCGGTGGCGCGGAGCCGGAGCGAGTTCCGGCGAAGATGATCACGGCCACGACGCTGCCGATTCTCGGCGTCTCGCCGGCGATCGGCCGCAACTTCTCGCCCGAAGAG
This sequence comes from uncultured Acidobacteriota bacterium, assembly GCA_963792175.1. Classification (GTDB taxonomy): domain Bacteria; phylum Acidobacteriota; class Vicinamibacteria; order Vicinamibacterales; family CAVVIG01; genus CAWBVG01. The sequence goes on along the minus strand of CAWBVG010000041.1, from coordinate 210,081 downwards.
GATCGTCCCGGATCGGCCGGCGTGGCGCTGTTGAGCGACGCGCTGTGGCGCCGCCGCTTCGGCGCGGCACAGGACATCACCGGCCGCGCGATGACGCTCGACAACCAGCCGTACACGATCGTCGGCGTCCTGCCGCCGCGCTTTCAGCTTCTGGCAGCCGCCGACGTGCTGCTGCCGATGGGGCCATGGGCGGCGACGCTGCCCGACGATCGCGGCTGGCATCCCGGAATCTTTCCGCTGGCCCGATTGAAGGCGGGCATCACGCTCCGGCAGGCGCAGGCCGAGATGGATCTGATCTCGGATCGGCTGGCGAAACAGTATCCGGAGTTCGACCAGGGCGTGTCGGCCGAGGTGAAGCCGCTGCACGACTACGCCGTGCAGAACGTCAGGCAGTCGCTGGTGCTGCTCGCCGGCGCGGTGGGATTCGTGCTGCTGATCGCGTGCGCGAACGTCGCGAACCTGCTGCTCGTGCGCGCGGTCGGCCGTCAGAAGGAGATCGCCATCCGCACCGCGATCGGCGCCAGCCGCGCGCGGATCGCGCGGCAGCTCATGGCGGAAAGTGTCCTCCTCGCACTCGCCGGCGGCGCCGCCGGACTGCTGCTGGCGTTCTGGACCGTCCCGCTGCTGGCCGCGCTCGCCGGAGCCAACGCGCCGGCCGCGTCGGCAATCGCCATCGATGCGACGGCGCTGGTGTTCACGATCGCGCTGTCGATCGCGACCGGTGTGCTCTTCGGCTTTGCGCCCGCCCTCCAGACGGCAAGAGTCGACGTGGCGGCAGCGATCAACGATGGCGGCCGCGGCGCCGCGGCCGGCGCCGCGCACCATCGCCTGCGTGGACTGCTCGTCGTGTCCGAGGTGGCGCTGGCGACGATGCTGCTCGTCGGCGCCGGGTTGCTGACGAGGAGCCTGCTGCATCTTCAGGAGACGTCGACCGGCTTCCAATCCGAGGGGCTGCTCGTCGCCGACGCGCCGCTGTCGCCCGGGGCGTACGACACGACGGCCAAACGCAATGCGTTCGTTGAACGGCTGCTGGATCGATTGCGCGCGACGCCGGGCGTCGAGGCAGCGGCCATCGCCACCGCGCCGCCGTTCTCCGGCGGCGGGTCGACGATCCACTTCAACATCACCGGCCGGCCGCCGAAGGGTCCCGAGGAGTACATCCTCACCGGTCTGCGCGCGGTGACCACCGACTACTTCGCAGCGCTCGGCGTTCCACTGGTCGCCGGCCGCGGCCTCACGGACCGCGACCGCGACCAATCGCCGCCGGTGGCCATCGTCAACGAAACGTTCGCGAAGCGCTATTTCGGCAGCCAGGCGCGGCAGGCGCTGGGCGCACGGGCACAACTGGGCACGGTGCCGGACGACGATTCGCCGCGGATGGAAATCGTCGGCATCGTCGGCGACACGAAGCAGGCGTTCGAGGCTGACATCCAGCCGACGATGTACGTGCCGTATCTGCAGCCGCCGATCGACGTGCTCGCCGGCTTGTACAGGAACCTGTCCATCCTCCTCAAGACATCCGGGAACCCGGCGGCGCTGGCCGGCGGGCTGCGGCAGGCCGTCCACGACGTGGATCGCGATCAGCCGCTCGCGCGCGTGCGAACGATGGAAGACGCGATGGCGGAATCGGTGACGCAGCCGCGGCTGCGAACCATGCTGCTGGCGCTGTTGTCGGCGATCGCGCTGATCCTCTCGCTGATTGGCGTGTATGGCGTGATGGCCTACTCGGTGAGCGAGCGCACGCACGAAATCGGCGTGCGCATCGCGCTTGGGGCGAGTCCGGCCGAAATCCGCGACGCTGATCATGAGCGAGGGCACGCGCCTGGCGGCGGTCGGCATTGCGATCGGCGTCGCCGGTGCGCTGGCGATGTCGCGCGCGTTGAGCGCCCTGCTGTTTGGCATCAGCGCGACCGATCCGATCACGTTCGTGGTCGCTGCCGCCGCGCTGGCGTTGGCGGCGCTGGCGGCCGCCTACGCCCCTGCGCGCCGCGCCGGCCGCATCGATCCCGTTGTGCTCATGCGATGAACGCCAAACGAGTCGTCGCCGACCTGCGTGAGCTGGCCGCGCGCACGTCCACCCCCGACGGTGCCCAGCGGCTTGCCTGGGGACCGGTCTGGCGCGACGCGCGCGCGTGGTTCAAAGGCAAGGTCGACGAGCTCGGCTTACACATCAGGACCGACGCCGCCGGCAACAACTGGGTGACGCTGCCAGGCGCTTCGCCGAAGACCGTGATCGTCGGCAGCCATCTCGACTCGGTGCCGAATGGCGGCTGGCTCGATGGGTGCCTTGGCGTGGTCGCGGGACTCGAAGCGCTGCGGATGCACGCTGGGTCGAAGCCGCCGGTCACGCTGACGCTGGTCGATTGGGCCGACGAAGAGGGCGCGCGATTCGGCCGAAGCCTGCTCGGATCCGGTGCGGCAGCCGGCAGTCTCAAGATCGACGATGTCCGGGAGCTGAAAGACCGGCAGGGGACGCGGCTCGTCGACGCGCTCGCGGAGAACGGCGTCGCGCTCGATCGCATGCTCGACGCGCATGGCGAGCTGACGGAGATTCCCGCCCGCGCCTACCTCGAGCTCCACATCGAGCAGGGGCCGGTGCTCGAATCGATGAACAAGGCGACCGGCGTCGTGCTCGGCACATTCGGCGTCGAGCGGCACATGCTCCGCTTCATCGGCCAGGCGGCCCATTCCGGGTCGACGCCGATTCCGATGCGCCGCGACGCGTTTCTGGCCGCGGCGCAGACCGCGCTCGAGTGCCGCGACATCGCGACCCGTCATTCGAAGCCAGGCGCCGGCGTGGTCTGCACGGTGGGCATCGTCAACGTCGAGCCGAAGATCGTGACGGCCGTGCCCGGAGTCTGCGAGATCTCGCTGGATCAGCGCGCGCTCGATCCGGCCGTTCTCGCGGCGATGCTTGCCGACGCGCATGCCGCATCCGAGAAGGCGGCCCGCGAGAACAACGTCAGCGTCGAGTGGCGGAAGCTGTGGCAGATCGAGCCGCGGCCGTTCGACCCGGCGCTGCTGCGGCTGTGCGAGGAAGCCGTCCGCGAAGAAACCGGCGACGCGCCCCGGCTGCCGTCAGGCCCGCTGCACGACGCGGCCGAAATGGTGCCGCACATGCCGGTGGTGATGATGTTCGCGTATTCGTCGAACGGTCTGTCGCACTGCAAAGAGGAAGACACGCCGGAGGACTACCTCGAGAAAACCATCAGGGCGTATCTGCGGCTGGTGCAGAAAACCATCGCGCACGTGGCCGATAAGGAAGTCCACAGGGCAGGGCTCTGCCGGCGGCTCGAAGGATGCCTAGGGGCTAGCTGTTCTCGTTCGATTCTCTTCGACGATCTCCGAAACATCTTACCGGCACGGTAATCCAGAATTACGCAAGTTGTTGCGAACACTGACCTTGTGTCTGGTATCCGAGTTGCACCGTGCACCAGACATGAAGACATCTCTTTTCTCGGGTACCGGCATCGCCATCGCTGGAGCGATTCTGCTCGCCAGCTGCGGCGGCGGCGGTTCGACGTCCACCGCGGCGCCACCGGCGGCTCCCTCGCCGGCTCCTTCGCCGGCGCCAACTCCCTCGACCGTGACGGTCAGCATCGTCAGCTCCGCCGGGAACACCGCCTACAAACCGAATCCGGTGATGGCGAACAGCGGCGACACCGTCGTGTTCAGAAACAACGACGTGACCATGCATCACATCATGCTGGACGATGGCTCGGCGGATCTGGGCGACGTCAACCCGGGCGCGACCAGCAAGGGCGTGACGCTGAAGAATTCGAACGCGGCACGGTTCCACTGCACGATTCATTCGTCGATGGTCGGCACCATCAACGAAAGCGCCGCGCCGCCGACGCCGCCGTGTCCGGATCCGTACGGCTACGGTTGCTAGGGTAATCCCGCTTTCGCCGACCGGTCGCGTCACGGGGACGTCGACCGGTCGCGGATGCATTTCCATCGGCGTGCCGTCGGCGGCAAGATCTTCGCGACCGGGCCCTATTTATCCTTCTTGTCCTTATCCCCTTTTTCGTCGTGGATCTGCCCTCGAATCTCGCCAGCGGGACTCGTCATCGTGTGAACGTTGGCATACGTCTTCCCGGCACGAATCGCGGCAAGCAGCTTCGCGAGGTTATTCACCTCGAGCTGCTGCGACGTGAGACCGATGACATCGGCCGCGGTGAAATCGCCTGAAACCGTTCCATTCGCCGGACACGCTGCTCTCGCGGGGAAGCCAGCAGGAACGGTGCCGCAGAAAAAGACCGTCACGCCGCCATTGATGTTCGGTTGACCCACATGGATGTGGGACGCTGCGACCGGCGTGAGCAAGCCTGAGTATTCCAGGACGAAATGCACGGACGTGTCGGAGTCATTGACCGTCAATTCGAGTGTCCCTCGTCCCGCGGAAAGCGTGAGCGGACTTTCGTTGCGACCTTTTAATTCCGCGCGGAACTCGCGCTCGGTCTTTTTGTCCCCATCGTGTCCCGCTATGAGGGGCATCGTCAGCAGGGACATGGCTGCCAGGAGCATGACGGTCATCCGGTAATTCATTGCGGCTCTCCTTGAACGTTCATTGCGAATTTCGCGGCAGATTATACGTTCGAGTGCGACGCATTGGAGCTGGTTGCACGATGTTTACTCACGGACGAGTTGGGTACCTGAGCCTCGAACGGCTTGGCTTTCATCGTTCACCTAGCCCCCAGCCCCTAGCCCCGACTCGGCTCCTGACACCGAGCCCCTACTTCTCGTCCGTGCTCTTCTTGTAGAACACCGAGACGTCGCGCTTCCCCTTCTCGAGATACGGCACGCCTCGTTCCATCCACTCCGGCTTCGGCGCGTCCTTGAAGAAGTAGTCGAAATACTCGGCGAGATGGACCGTCCAGTGCTTCTGGTTCTCGCGCTGGCGCAATCCGTGTTTCTCGCCGTTGTAGGTGAACATGTACGCTTCCTTGCCCAGCCTCCGCATCGCGGTGAAGAACTCGATGCCCTGCTGCCACGGCACCGCGTCGTCTTCGTCGTTGGCCATCGTCAGATACGGCGTCCGGATGTTCTCGATCCAGAAGAGCGGCGAGTTCTCCATGTAGATCAGCGGATTCTTCCACGGCGGCACGCCGATGCGGCTCTGCGTCTTCTCGTACTGGAACGCCCGCGACATGCCGGTGCCCCAGCGGATGCCGCCGTAGCCGCCGAACATGTCGACCACCGACGCGCCGGCTTCGACGGCGCGGAAGATGTTCGTTTTCGTGATCATGTACGAGATCTGATAGCCGCCCCAGCTGTGTCCCTGGATGCCGACCCGCTGCGGATCGACGAATCCCATCGTCAACACCTTCTGGACCGCGGGCAGTACGCATTTGAGCGCGCTGTCTCCCGGATACCCGAGGTCGTAGACGATGTCGGGCTGCAGGATGATGTAGCCGTTGCTGACGTAGCGCGTGACGTTGATGCTGCTGCCGCCGGGCGCGGGCGGCACGTAACGATGGAGGTTGTTCGACAGCTGCTCGTAGATGTACACGAGCATCGGGTACTTCTTGGCGGATCGAAGTTCTCCGGTTTCGTGAGAATCGCCTTGAGCGTCTTGCCGTCCGCGTTGACGTACTCGATCAGCTCCGAGCGTCCCCAGTTATAGCCGGCCTGCTGCGGGTTCGCGTCGCTGACCTTCTTCATGTCGGTGAACGCGCCGCTCGACGTCCACAGATTCGGGAACTCCTCGAATCGCGACAGCGTGAACACGTACACATCGGCGTTCCGCGCTTTCAGCGGCACGCCGAAAGCCTTGTCGAGCATCATCACCCGGGCCGGCTCGGCGTTCCCGGCGAACGACACGCGGTACAGGCCGCTGGCCCTGGTGCGCTCGTCGACGGCCGACAAGAGCAGCGGACGCGACGTGGCAATCACCGGCTCTTCGGTCTGGCGGGCGGGCCCGGCCTCCTCGCCAGGTTCCTGCGTGTTCGCTGCCTGCTCTGTCCGGCGATAACGGAACGTGATCTGCTGACGTCGGCCGACGCCGCCGGTCAGGTTACGCGGAGCGGACGCATCCGGATGCACTTCCCAGATGTCGTAGCGATCGTAGAGGAGCACGGACTTGTCGCCTTCGGTCCAGCCGGCTTGACCGTACGGGCTCGGATGCTCCGGCCGGTCGTCGGTCTCGCTCTGGAATTTCACGCCGAGGCCTTTGGTGATGTTGGTCTTCAGGCCGTCGCTGACGCGCACCGTGTACCAGTTGTCGTCGTCTTCGTCGAAGTAGAGGATGTAGTTTCCGCCGGGCGACACCGTGGCGCCGAAGTGCTCCTTCTCCAGAATCTTCTGACGCGATCCGTCGCGCGAGCTTCACCAGGTAGTAATCGTCGTAGTTGCCGTCCCACGACACCAGCTGGCGATACGGCACGTTGCTGACGCCGAGGGCGAACGTGCTGCTCTCGCTGGTTCGAACGTCGGGCATGTCGCGCGTCGCCAGCTGCGCGAAGCGTTTGTCGGCCAGATGAAAGACCGCGCGGTAGGTGCGCTTCTTTTCCTGGTCGGCCCGCACCTTCTGCATCGGCTGGATTTCGGCGTCCTTGTAGTTCCAGATGTCGACTTTGATCGTGTCTGTCGATTCGTCGGCCGGTTCTGCCGCGGGCGGCGCGGCCGTGCCGAAGAAGAGCCGGCCGCCGTCTTTCGAAAACTCGAGACGGCCGTTCTCGCTGGCAATCATCGATGCGCCGGCCGGGATCGGCAGTTCGGCCGCCGAGTCGGCTGAAGACGTCCAGTGATAGAGCTTGAAGCGCGGCGCGGGTGACGTGAAGTCGTCGCGATCGCTGACGAACGCGGCCTGCCGGGCGCCGCCGTCGAACACAAACCCCTTGTAGTTGCCTGGGCCAGTCAGGAGATTCCGGGTCGCCCCGCTCGGCATGCTGCGGGCGAACGCGCCGTCCTTGGCCGCCGTCTTCGACGACACGGCGTAGACCAGCCAGGCGCCGTCCTTGCTCAGCGCGTAGTCGCTGACTTCCGCGACCGTCGTCTGTGCGCCCGACGAGAGATCGCGAATCACCAGGTCGGTGCCTGATGGTTTCTTTTCGCGCGTCTTCGGCGATGCCGCGCGCGCCGTTCGCCCCTGTGCCCGCCCCCGTCTCCGCCGCGACCGTCAGATACACGACGATCTTCGGCGTGTCATCGGGAACGCGGAAGCTCTTGACGTGCTCCGCCACCGTCGTCGCCTGTCCGGTTGCGAGGTTGACGATGCCGACGCCGTTCTTCGGCATGTCTTCCGGTTTCCTCTTGGCTTTGCGCGCCTGATCGACATCTTTTTTCAACGGCGCGATCGCGTACACGACGAACGTGTTGTCCGAGGTGATCAGCGGATCGCGTCCGCGCGGCGCGCGAATCTCGGCGTTCGTCTTCAGGTTTCGCACGACGAGCTCGCCGTCGCCTTCCTGAGGCGTCAGCGCGTAAGCGATCCAGGTGCCATCGGCGCGAGATCTTCGTGCCCTGAATCGATTTCCACGAATCGTAGACATCGTGCGTTATGACTTTTTTCTGCGCCGCGCCGGGCTGAGCCGACGCCGGGGCGACCGCGGCGCACAACAGGAAGACGAGCACGAGCGAGGAGCGGACAGGGAGTCTCGAGCGCATACACCCTCCAGGCAGGCGCGCAGTATAGCCCGGCTCACCTCTTGCTCTGTCGCTGATGAACGCAGGGGCATTGGACGCCAGAACCGCCGGTTTGTCCTCTGACAGGTTCAGGCGTGTCTCGGATTGGCGACAGTGGCTGCAACCTGCGTCCTGGAGAATTCAATGAATCGGTCGCCGCGAATCCTGATCGTCGAACACGACCACGCGATGCGTCATGGTTTGTCTCTGCACCTCGAACTGGACGGCTGCGCGTGTTACTCCGTCCCGAACGTGACATCGGCCATTCACCGCGACGATCTCGGCAGCTTCGATTTGGTCGTGTGCGGCTTGACGGCCGGACTCTTCGAGGCGCAGCACATCATCGAGGCGGTTCGGCGAGGTCAGCGGCGAGACCTACGTCCCGATTCTGATGCTCGCCACCAACGCGACGCGCGCCGCCGCCATCGTCGGCCTCGAGCAAGGCGCTGACGGTTTCCTTGTAAAGCCTTTCGGGTTTCGCGAGCTGGTCGCGTCGATTCGCGCGCTGCTCCGCACGCGGCCGGCGGGCTCTGTGAGTGATTCGCCGCCAGCGTCCTGGAACGATCCGCGTCGTCTGTATGTGGAAGGGCTTGACGTCGATCCGGCCAGGCGGCGTGTGCGTGTGGACGGCCGAGAGGTGCGCCTGACCGAGCAGGAATTCCAACTCCTTTACGTGCTCGCGTCGAATGCCGGTCGCGTGCTGACGCGTGGCGCGCTGTTGACGCAGATCTGGGGCCGGACGTTCGTCAGCACGCGCAGTGTCGACGCGCTCGTCAAACGAGTCCGCCGCCGGCTCGAGGCGGCTGGGGGGGCCACGCGGATCCAGGCGGTCCGCGGCGTCGGCTATCGCTTCAACGCCCTCGAGCTCTCGCGTTCCGCGTAGGCCGACGTCCCGGCACTGATCCCGGCATGATCCCGGCCCCGATCCCGGCCGACCGGCCCGATCCCGGCCCCGATCCCGGCCCCGATCCCGGCACCGATCCCGGCCCGATCCCGGCACCGACCCCGATCCCGGCACCGCCAGCCGGCCTGCCGTATCTGCACGTTTTTGCGTCTGGCACGTGTTTACGTGCTAGCATTCGCCAATGAAATCGCAGAACGTCACGCTGCGGCTGTCATCTGACACGGTCCGCAAGATCAAGGTGGTGGCCGCGGAACGTGGCTCCTCGATCAGCAGCCTGCTGACCGCCAAGCTGGAGGAACTGGTCGGCGAGGACGCCGAATATCAGGCGGCCCGCCGGCGCGCGCTGGAGTGGCTCGCCCACGGCTGGCACCTCGGCGGAGACGCCTCGCCGCTGCGGGCTTCGGCAGGCGGCTCGTGACGATCGAGCGCGTGTTCGTCGACACCAACGTCCTGGTCTACGCGCACGACCTCGACGCGGAGGTGAAGCGTGCGATCGCCGAACACGTGCTGCGACAACTGTGGGAGGACGAAACGGGTGTTCTCAGCAGCCAGGTGCTGCAGGAGTTCTACGCGGCGCTGACCAGCGGCGCGTCGCCGGTTCCACGCCGCGCCGCGCGCGATCTGATCAGCGCCTACAGCGTGTGGCCGATCGCGACGATCGACGCCGCCGATCTCCTGACCGCGTCCGATGTCGAGGAGCGGTACCGCCTCACGTTTCGCGACGCGCTCGTCGTGGTCGCCGCGCGCAAGTCGCACGCGACGCTGCTGCTCTCGGAACACCTGAAGCCGTTCCGTCCGATCGCGGGGCTCGACGTGCGGAATCCCTTCGCGTGAGCCGAGGGAACGGAGACAGGACGGAGCGAACGGGATCACACGGAGTAACGGAGAAACGGAGGACGAACGGAGAAGAACGCCGAGCGGTTCGACGGGTCGGCCTGCGACGCAGGCCGACTGGCGCGATCGGATCGAATCGTGAAAACGAACACGGCTCGTTCGGGTGCGTGCTCGTTTTCACGATTCGATCCGATCGCGCAGCGTCGCTTCGCGACGCCCGTCGAACCGCGCACTTTCCGTTCAACCTCAGTTTCTCTGTTGCTCTGTGTGATCCCGTTCGCCCCGTGTCTCCGAGAGATGCGCAGCGATCTCCGGGACGGCTCTCACGTGCGGCCAGGACACAGGAACGCGCTCGCACCCCAACTGATAGCTCTTCGTCTCCTTGTCGCAGTCGACTACGCCGCGATGGTGATGCGCGTCAGCCGCGTCGGTTGAAACAGATGCCCGTCACGCCACATCGCAAAGAGAATGCGAGCTAACCGCCACGCCAAGCCCACGACCGCAACCTTGCGGCCGCGGCGTTCGCCGAGGCGCCGGACCCAGGCGTGCAACGCCGCACTGCCCGACGGCGTGCGCCAGACCGTCCAGGCCGCTTGAAGCAACAGCGTGCGCATGTGTCCCTGGCCCCGCTTTCGTGATCGCGCCGCGACAGCGCCGATCACCCGAGCTCGATTCCCGCGGCACCAGCCCCAGATACGACGTGACGTGACCGGCGTCACTGAATCGCGTCACCTCATCGAGCGTAGCGCGAAAGGTCAGTGCGACGATCGGGCCCACACCGCAGCCGTCAGCAAGCGCGCGGTCACGGGATCGCGTCTGGCTTGCTGCTTGGCCCGTTGATCAGCGTCCCGAATCAGCGGATCGAGCGCCTCCAGCAGCTCCACCAGCGGCGCGAAGACCCCCTGCAGCGCCGCCGGCACGTCGACCTTGCGATAGCGCGCCAGCATCGACTCAGCTGCGCCGGCGCGGATCCGCAGCCCGTCGGCACGCAGGTGCGCGCGCATCACACTGATCACCTGGCGACGCATGCCGACCAAATCACTCCGGATCCGCAACCGTCGCCGCACGTCGCGCTGAGTTGTCGACACGCGATGCGCCGGCCGTAAATCTCCCGGCGATTCGCCTCCGCCAGCGCCGCGACGTCCCGCTTGTCCGTCTTGATGCGACGCGTCCGCTCGCCGTACATCGGCCCATAATTCAGATCCGCAACAACCACCTCGTGCCCCATCAACTCGAGGTGCTGGCCACCCACTCGCTCTCGGTACCGTTCCAGCAGAATCCGCATCGCGCGCCGCTCGCCAAACAACCACGTGAACCGATCGCCGCGCGTCGCGATGCGCTGGTCGAGCACGACGCGCCCCTCACTCGTCACGATGCGAATCTGACTTTCCTTCGTGTGGAGATCGATGGCACCATACTCCATGGCTGGCTGCTCCTTTGCGCCGTGAGCGCGTTCATCCTGGTGGACCGAACGCTACCACTCAAGGATCAGCCAGCCGCTTCTCATCTCCGTTCACTCGGGAGGGCGGGCGCGGCGGTTATACGTGGGCTGCGGCGCGCGCGGGCGGCCGCGCCATCGTCAGCGACGCGCACGCGACGAGCGACAGCGCCGCGGCAATGAAGAACGCGTAGCGGTAGTCGCCGAAGCGATCGAACACGCGCGCCGCGATCGCCGGGCCGAGAATGCCGGCCGCGCCCCACGCCGTGAACAGCACGCCGTAATTCATGCCGAGATTCTTCGTCCCGTAGAAATCGGCCATCGTCGAGGCGACCACTGACAGCTGCGTCCCGTAGCACCAGTAGACGATGGCGACGAGGATGTAGAACGGGACAACCTCGTGGCGTACGAAAAACAGGATCGGCATCGCCACCGCGGAGATGAGGATCATCGTCTGGAGCGTGCGGACGCGGCCCAGCGAATCCGAGATCCAGCCAGACAGAATCCGCCCGCCCGCATTGCCGAAGGCGCCGACGGTGATCGCAAAGGTCGCGACGGTCGCGCTCATGCCGGCGTTGCGCGCAAACGGCACCAGCTGGCTGATGGTCATCAGGCCGGCGGTCGTCCCGAGACAGAACGCGATCCAGAGGCTGTAGAACGTGCCCGTCGCAAGCATCTCGCGCGTCGGGACGTCGCGGCCGGCCATCGCCGCGGCCGACGGGCGCCAGTTCGGCGGGCGATAACCTGGCGGTGGATTTTTCAGCAGCGCGGTGCCCGCCATCGTCATGACGAAGAAGGTGGCGCCGAGCAGCTGAAACGTCGGTCGCCAGCCCATGCTCGCCACCATCTCGGTGGCGAGCGGACCCGAGGATCGCCGAGCCCGCACCGTATCCACCGACCATCAGGCCGATGACGAGCCCGCGCTTGTCGGGAAACCACTTCGATCCGACCGGCGTCGGCGTGGCGTATCCGAATCCGTTGCCCAGGCCGACGACGACGCCGAACGACAGGTACAGCCCGATCAACGAGCTGGTGAAACTGGCGAGGATGAAACCGGCGCTGACCAGGATGCCGCCAATCGCCGCGCAGATGCGAGGTCCCTTGAGATCCTGGATCCGCCCGGCCACGATGAACGACAGCGCGAAACAGACGATCGCGATCGTGAAGACCCAGGATGTCTGCGCGCGGGTCCAGCCGAATTCCTTTTCCAGAGGGAGCACGAACACGCTCCAGGCGTAGAGCGATCCGAGCGCCAGGTTCATCAGGATGCCGCCCGCGATCGGCAGCCAGCGGTTGGTCATGGCGTCGTCTGCGGCTTCATCCTCTGCCCGTTGACGATCTCGTAGTCGTAGGTCATCTTGAACGTCGACCGCCCGGCGATCAGCACGCTCGCGACCGACTCGAACGAGATCGGCACGCGCACGCCGGCGAGACGCGTGTAACGGCGGATGACGTCGACGCGCCGCGTCCAGAACGACGGGTTCTTCGACAGGCGGCCTTCGATCCGCAGCAACTCTCCATCGTGATGCTGAACGAAGACGGCGCCCTCGACGAGCAGCATGTCCTTGCGCCGCGGCGTCACGAGCAGCGACGCGAGACCATCAACGGCCGGCGCGCCATCCTCAAACGTGTAGTTCTCGCGCGAGAACGACGCGCGATCGGGCTCGTGGTTCGCCCACATCTTCTGTTCGCCCTCGAGCGCGGCGAGAAACACTTTCTTGCGGATGTAGCTCGAGCCACTTTCGGAAACCACCTCGTAGCGGAACCCTTTCGCCTTGTCGAATTCGGTCCACACGTCCATCGTGGCGTTCTGACGGAAGTGAGGATTGCTGGCTTCGAAATGGCGGAGGGCGCGGTATTCGACCGGCGGCTCCTCCACTCTGGCGAGAAAACGTTCGAGAAGGGTGGCACCGCCTGAGCCGGACGCCGGCCTGCCCGTATCGAAGGGCGCGAGCATCGTGCCGATCGCGAGCAGTGTGCAGACCCAGCTCAGCATCTCGCGATTATATGCCCCAGCCGTCGCGCCGACATGGCGACGGGCGCCCGCAACCCATGCAAAAGACTAGTGTTCTTGACGGTTAACAAATCTGTCCGCGCCAGCGTCCTGCGGTACCGGAGGGTCAATGCAGATAACAAGACGCATCGCCGGGCTCACCGTTCTCGCCGTCTGTGTCGCCGCAGGCGCCATGTCGGCCAGCGATCGGACGGCTGTCTACGCGCGGATCGACAAGGTCGTGCTGGAGCCGACCGCGGAATCGCCGCAGCGCGCGCAGGTCTGGGGCGTGTTCGCGATGGCCAAACCAAACGACATGAACGACTACCTGCCGCCAGCCCGCGGCTATCTGTACTTCGCGCTCGCAACGAACCCGCAGGCGGCACAGAAAGAGTGGGCCGACCTGCAATCGGTCGCCGGCACCAATCAGGTCGTGGGGTTCGGCAGCCGATGGGAGTTGAAGGCGCGCGTGCGGAACGCGGACGAGAAGCCGGAGAAGGCCGATCCGTACGCGATGGGCATCGGCGTCACGAAGATCCGCCGGACCGACTACGCGCCGGTCCGCGCCCTGCTCGACGCACGCCCGTGATGACGAGCGCAGCCGCGACGGCGAACCAGAACCGCGGGGATCTGATGCTCGTCGTCCTCGCGGGCGCGCATGCGGCGCTGCTCCTGGCCGCGCCGACCGCGCCCGTGATCGCCATCGGCCTCTGGTGGAACGCGAACACCATCTCGCACTACTTCATCCACCGGCCGTTCTTTCGCCGCCGCGGCGCAAATCACGCGTTCGCCGCATATCTCAGCGTGCTGCTCGGCTTTCCGCACGCCCTCTGGCGCGACCGCCATCTGGCGCATCATGCCGGAGTCGCGGCGCGAACGCGCCTGTCGCGCGACGCTGGTGATGCAGGCTTCGCTCGTCGTGGCGTTCTGGTCCGTCCTGCTGGCCGCGGCGCCGCTGTTCTTTCTGTCGGTCTACCTTCCGGGATGGGCCGCCGGCCTGCTGTTGTGCGGCGCGCACGGCTATTACGAGCACGCGCACGGGACGACGAGTCATTACGGCCGGCTCTACAACCTGCTCCTGTTCAACGACGGCTATCACGTGGAGCACCATGCGCATCCGTCAGCGCACTGGACGCGGCTGCCGACGTACCACGATCCTCGCGCGCGCGTCAGCCGCTGGCCGGCGCCAATCCGTTGGCTCGAAGGCGACGGGTTGATCCTGCTGGAGCGCCTGGCGCTGCGATCGCCGGCGCTGCAGCGGTTCCTGCTGCGCGCGCACGAGAGGGCATTCCGCGAGCTGTTGACGCGCGACGGCGGGCTCGAAGGAACAGCCCCGCGGATCGCGATCGTCGGTGGCGGGCTGTTCCCGCGCACCGCGCTGGTGCTCCGCCGGATTCTTCCGCACGCGCGGCTCACGATCATCGACGCGAATCTCGCGCACCTGAACGCTGCGCGCGAGTGGCCAATCGGCGGCGAGGTCGAATTCATCCACGAGCGCTTTCCCCGCCTTCGCTCGCATTCGCGAGCTTCCGCCTCCGCGCAGATTTCACACAACTCGCTTCGGCGAGACAGGTCGGCGAGGCAGGCTTCCGCTGGCGAGATCAATCACGGCTACGACCTGGTCGTCCTCCCGCTGTCGTTCGAGGGCGACCGCGACGCGCTTTACGACCGGCCGCCGGCGCGGACCGTCATCGTTCACGACTGGCTCTGGCGGAAGCGCGGCGTCAGCGGAATCGTCTCGGTTGTCCTGCTCAAGCGGCTCAACCTGGTGCGCGGGTGAAGGCGGCCAGTCTCTTCGTCGTGCTCGCGCTGGCAAAGGCGGCGGCGCTGTGGGGCCACACCATTCCGCCGTCGTGGTGGTCGCCCATCGCGTACCTGTGGCAGGACGCGGCGATCGCGCTGGCGTTTGCCGCGGCGGAGCCGAATCCTCTCGTCACGGCCGCGCCTGCTCTGGACGCTCTACGGCGTGCTGACGCTGTACGCGGCGATGACCGTACCGGTGGTGCGCGTGCTGTCGTCGCCGCTCACCTGGGCGATGTGGCGGGCAGCGCGAGGACCGCTCGCCGATTCGATCTGGCTCTACGCGACGCCCGCCAGCATCGCGGCGGTTCTGTTGCTGGTGGCCGCGGCGGGGATCGTGCCGCTCCTCGTGCATCGCATTCCGAGCCGCTTCGTCGTCGGCCCGTTGATGGCCTGCGTGGCGCTCGGCCCCGCGGCCGCCTCCCGCGTCGACACCATCGGCCTCGAGCGCAATGCCTGGACCGCGCTCGTCTCGACCGCGATGCCGCACCTCTCGGCGCGCACGCCGCTCGACTGGCAGCGCACCGGATTCGCGCCGGTTGCGAACGAGAACTTCGACGCGTTTCGCGCTGTCGCCGCGGGCCGCAACATCATCCTGGTCAGCCTGGAATCGACCGCGGCGCAGTACCTCGGCCTGTACGGGGCGCAGCCGGATGTGATGCCCAACCTGACGCGACTGGCCGCGTCCGGAATCGTGTTCGATCGCGCCTACGCCGCGTACCCCGAAAGCATCAAAGGTCTGTACTCGGTTCTGTGCTCCGCGTATCCCGCGTTCGATGTCGCGGTCGACTCGTACGAGGCGGCGCCCTGTCGATCGCTGCCCGCGGCGCTGTCCGAGCGCGGCTACGCGACAGCGCTCTTCCATTCCGGCCGCTTCATGTATCTCGGGATGGAAGCCGTCATCCGTCACCGCGGCTACGACACGCTGGCGGACGCGGGCGACATCGGCGGGAACCGGAACTCGAGCTTCGGCGTCGACGAACCATCGACGGTCGGGCGCATGCTCCAGTGGATCGACGCGCAGGACAGCGGCCGGCCATTCTTTCTCACCTATCTGCCGATCGCCGGCCACCATCCGTATGAATCATCGGCGGCCGGACCGTTCGACGAGCACGACGAGTTCGGCCGCTATCGCAACGCGCTGCACGAAGGGGACGCGGCCCTCGGCACGCTGATGCAGGGCCTGCAGCAGCGCGGGCTCGCGGAGCGGACCGTCTGGATCGTCTTCGGCGACCACGGTGAAGCGTTCGGTCAGCACGAGGGCAACTACGGCCATACGTTCAATCTCTACGAGGAAAACGTCCGCGTGCCGCTGCTGGTCGCGGCGCCGGAACGGGGATCGGCTCAGCATCGGTCGCATCGGGTCGTCAGCCTCGTGGACATCGCGCCGACGGTCCTCGACCTTGCCGGCCTGCCGGTCCCGCCGATCTATCAGGGGCAATCGATGCTCGGCCCGGGCGCACGAATGGCGTTCTTCTTCGCCGATTACTCGCGCGGACTACTCGGGCTCCGCGACGGTTCGCTGAAGGTGATCTACGCGATCGACTCCGGGCGCTCGAGCCTCTTCGATCTCGACGCCGATCCTCTGGAGCGCGTCAACGTCGCCGATCGCTATCCGGATCGCGTGGGGTGGTACGTGCAGAATCTGAAGGGATGGAGCGCGGCGCAGAAGCAGCGGCTCGTTCACGCAAAGCCGACCCGCGTGACATGCGGTCGTCAGAGCAATTCGCGCGCCGCGATCACCTGCTGGCGCGCGGCCTCTGGCGTCGCGGCGAGCGCGGTGAGGTGCCCCATCTTGCGGCCGGGACGCGGCGCCGACTTACCGTACAGGTGAAGCTTGATGCCGGGCTCGGCGAGCGCCGCCGCCCAGTTCGGCTCGCCGTTCCGCCACAGATCGCCGAGCAGGTTCGCCATCGCCGCCGGCTGGAACATCTCTGGCGATCCGAGCGGGAGGCCGCAGATGGCGCGCAACTGCTGCTCGAACTGACTCGTCCGGCAGGCGTCGAATGTCAGGTGTCCGGAGTTGTGGGGACGAGGCGCCAGCTCGTTGACCAGCAAGCCGGCCATCTTTCGCGATGAAGAACTCCACGCACATCAGGCCGATGTACTCGAGCCCTTCCATCACCTGCCTCGTCACGTCGATCGCCAGAGCGGCCGTGGCCTGGCGGCACGTGGGCCGGAGCGACGGACACATCGAGAATGTGACAGCGGTGCGCGTTCTCGATCGGCCCGAAGTGCGACCACGCGCCATCGACGCCACGCGCGCCGATGACCGAGATCTCCCGATCGAGATCGATGAACGCCTCGAGGATGGCCTCGCGGCGGCCCAGCGTGTCCCAGGCCGCCGCAACCTCGTCTGCTCGCTGCGACCGCGACCTGGCCCTTGCCGTCGTAGCCGAACGCCGCCGTCTTGAGGACGGCCGGACATCCCACCTTCTGCACGGCTGACTGCGAGGTCCTTCGCCTCGCGAACCGCGGCGAACGCGCGCGACGGGCAAGCCGTGTTCGGCGAGAAATGTCTTCTCGCGAATGCGGTGCTGCGCGACCGCAAGCGCTCGACCGTTCGGACGGACGATGGCGTGCCGCTCCGCTTCGGCGACGGCTGCGGCCGAGACGTTTTCGAACTCGAAGGTGACGACGTCGACGCGGCTGGCGAACGCGCGCACGGCGTCGAGGTCGTCGTACGACGCGTTGATCTCTTCGTCGGCGATTTGGCCGGTCGGCGTGTCGTGGTCGGGCGCCAGCGTGTGGACGCGATAGCCGAGCCGGCGGGCCGCCATGGCGAACATGCGCCCAAGCTGACCGCCACCCAGGACGCCGATGGTCGAACCGGGAAGTATCACGATGACTGAACTTCGACGTCAGAGCTGCTCCATAGCGCTGTTGGCGAACGTCGGCAGCGTTCTTGTCGCGATACGCCTGCAGCTTCGCCCGCAGCTCGGGCCGCGACGTCGCGAGAATGGCGACCGGCGAGCAGCGCCGCGTTCGCGGCGCCCGACGGACCGATCGCGACGGTCGCCACCGGCACGCCCTTCGGCATCTGGACGATCGACAGCAGCGAGTCGAGACCGTTCAGCGCGGCGCTCTGCACCGGCACGCCGATGACCGGCAGCACGGTGTGCGCCGCGACCATCCCCGGCAGATGCGCCGCCCCGCCGGCGCCGGCGATGATCACTTCGAGCCCGCGGCCCGACGCGCTCGACGCATATTCGGCCATCCAGGCCGGCGTGCGATGCGCCGACACGACCTGACACTCGTGCGCAATCCCGAATTCGGACAGCACCGCGTCCGCATGAGCCATCGTCTCCCAGTCGGACTTGCTGCCCATGATGACGCCGACGAGCGGCTGCGCTTCGGACACGCGCTTATTTCAACACGAAGAACACAAAGGACACAAAGGGAACAAAGGACACACAGGACGGCAAGGACACAAAGGGAACAATTGACAGGGAGGACGGAAGACACAAACGAGCGATAATCGATCGATGAAGCGCGCTGCACTCCTGATTGTCCTTGCGCTGGCGGCGCCGGCGGCGGCGCAGACGAAGCTCGACGTCCCCTACACGCAATTCAGGCTGCCGAACGGCCTGACGGTGATCCTGCACGAGGACCACAGCGTGCCGCTCGTCACCGTCAACGTGTGGTATCACGTCGGCTCCGCCCGCGAACGCACCGGCCGGACCGGATTCGCGCATCTCTTCGAACACCTGATGTTCATGGGATCCGGGCCACGTCAAACCCGGCGAATTCGACGATCTGCTCGAATCGGCCGGCGGCGACAACAACGGCTCGACGCAGAACGATCGGACCAATTACTTCATCAACGTGCCGTCGAATGCCCTGGAGCTCGCGCTCTTCCTCGAATCGGATCGCATGGGCTACCTGCTCGACACGATGACGCCCAAAACCGTCGACGCGCAGCGCGACGTCGTCAAGAACGAACGCCGGCAAAGCGTGGAGAACCAGCCGTACGGCATCGCGCAGGTCCTGATCAACGAGATGCTCTACCCGGAGGGGCACCCGTATCACTGGCCGGTGATCGGATACATGGAGGACCTCACCGCGGCCAGCTACGACGATGTCGTCGCCTTCTTCAAGAAGTTCTATGCGCCGTCGAATGCCAGCCTGGTGGTGGCCGGCGACATCGACACCGCGGCTGCCCGACGGCTGATCGAGAAGTGGTTCGGCGACGTGAAGGCCGGCCCGCCACCGGAACCGATGGCGATACCGGCGGCCGCGCTGACCGGCCGCAAGACGCGAACCGTCGGGGACCAGGTGCAGTTGCCGCGCCTGTATCTCGCCTGGCTGACACCGCGGCACCTCGCGCCCGGCGATGCCACGCTCGACGTCCTGGCTGACATCCTGGCCGGCGGGAAGAACTCGCGGCTCTACAAGCGCCTCGTCTACGACATGCAGATCGCGCAGGATGTGAGCGCCTTCCAGGCGTCGGCGGCGCTGTCGTCGTCGTTCATGATCATCGCGACCGCGCGGCCGGGGCATACGGCCGAGGAACTACAGAAAGTGATCGACGAAGAGATCGAGAAGCTGCAGAGCGAGCCGCCGACCGCCCACGAGCTCGAGCGATCGCTCAATCAGATCGAAGCGTCTTTCTACAACCGGCTCGAACGCGTCGGCGGCTTCAGCGGCAAAGCCGATCAGCTCAACGCGTACTACACCGAAACCGGCGATCCGGATTGGTTCAACGAAGACCTGGCGCGCTATCGGGCGTTGTCGGCGTCGGACATCCGCGCCGCCGCCGCCGAGTTCCTGCCGCTCGACAAGCGCGTCGAGCTGACGATCGAGCCGGAGAAAAAACCGTGACGACAACCTCGCTCACGTCGCCACGAAAACACGAAAACACGAAGAAGACTCGTTCGTTTCGTGCTTTCGTGCTTTCGTGGCTTTCTTGTTGCGGCGTCGATCGCGGGCGTCACGCTGGTTGCCCAACAGCCGCCCGATCGCGCTCGTCCTCCTCAGCCCGGTCCGCCGCCGCCGCTGAATCTTCCGGCCATCCAGAAGCAGAAGCTGTCCAACGGCCTTCCCGTGTGGGTCGTCGAGCTGCACGAAGTGCCGGTGGCGCAGGTCAACCTCCTGATCTTCAGCGGCAGCTCGTCGGAGCCGGGACGCAAGTTCGGCATCGCGAGCCTGACCACGGCGATGCTCGAGCAGGGCGCGGGATCGCGATCGGCGCTGGAGATTGCCGACGCCGTCGACTACCTCGGCGCGGATCTCTCCGCCGGCAGCGGCTTCGACTCGTCGGCGCTGCGGCTGCACGTGCCGGTGGCGCGATTGGCCGACGCGCTGCCGATCATGGCCGACGTCGCGCTGCGGCCGACCTTTCCGAAAGACGAGCTCGAACGCCAGCGGCAGCAGCGGCTGACGAGCCTCCTGCAGGGACGCGACGATCCGGCGACCATCGCCGCCGTGACGTTCGCGCGTGTGCTGTTCGGCGTCGAACATCGCTACGGCACGCCGATGTCGGGCACGGCGGAGACGATCAAAGCGTTCACGACGGACGATCTGCGCGCGTTCTACCAGTCGGTGTTCCGCCCGGACAACGCCGCGATGCTCGTGGTCGGCGATGTGAAGCCGGACACGGTCGTGCCGCATGCTCGAGAAACAGTTCGGCAGCTGGAGGCCGTCGGGTTCGGCGGCGCCGCCTGTGAAGTTTCCGCCGGTTGATCAGCCGGCGACGCGGACGGTCTATCTGGTCGACAAGCCCGGCGCGCCGCAGTCGCAGATTCGCATCGGCTGGATTGGCGTGCCGCGCTCGACGCCGGATTACTTTCCGCTCGTCGTGATGAACACGATTCTCGGAGGCTCGTTCAGCTCGCGGCTGAACATGAACCTGCGCGAGCAGCATGGCTACACCTACGGTGCGAGCTCGACGTTCGACATGCGCGCGTCGGCCGGTCCGTTCGTGGCCGCGGCTGGCGTGCAGACCGACAAGACGGCTGAAGCGCTCAAGGAATTCTTCAACGAGCTGAACGGCATCCTTCAGGCCGTGCCGGCGGACGAACTCGCGCGCGCGAAGAACTACGTCGCGCTCCGGTATCCCAGCAGCTTCGAAACCACCGGCGACATCTCGCGGCGGCTCGAGGACGCGCTCATCTTTCACCTGCCCGACGACTACTTCTCGAAATACGTCCAGAACATTCAGGCGGTCACCGCGGCCGACGTACAGCGCGTCGCCCAGAAGTACGTCGCGCCCGGGAAGTTCGCGGTCGTCGTCGTGGGCGATCTGAAGGCGATCGAGCCCGGCATCAAGGCGCTCAATCTCGGGCCGGTCAAGGTGATGAGCGTGGACGACGTGTTCGGGCCGAAACCGTAAAGGGCGGGATCAGGCCCCTGTTCCTACGCGCGCGTCCGCGACCCGACCGCAAGAACCGCGATACCGCCGACGACCGCCGCGATGCCAACAATGGGCGACAAGGGAATCATCTTGTGCTTCTCGGTGGTGGCTTCGATTGGACCCAAATCGAGCACCTTTTCGCGGGTCGTGTAGCGGATTCCGCCCAGGGCCAGCGCCAGGACGCCGACGACGATCAGGGCAATGCCGATGAGCTTCATGCGCTCCTCCGGCCGCGCGAACTGCACAGTTCGCGCCAGACGGAGCCGGGATCGGCGGATGGGCTGGAGGGCTCGACCGGACCCGTCCTGGAGCCTGGACGCTGCCGTTCCTGCCTATCCTGCCCCTCCTGCCCCTCCTGCCTATCCCGCCGCTCCTGCCCCACGCTACAATCCGCTCGCTGTCTTCATAAGGAGCGGTCATGTTCTCCACTCGCCTGCCGCGCGCGGTCGTTCTGGCTCTGCTCGTCATCGCCCCGGCGCTGGTCGCGCAGGAATCCCAGAAGTACCTGTTGCCGCCTCAAAACATCATCGACGTCTTCGACGCCGAGCCGCCGGCGCAGATCTCCGTCAGCCCCAACAAACAGCAGATCGCGCTGATCAAGGCGCGCGCGTATCCCACGATTGCGGAGCTGTCGCAGCCGATGCTACGGCTCGCCGGCGCGCGCATCAATCCGAAGACCAACGGGCCGCATCGCGCGTCGGGCCTGCCGGGCACCGGCATCAACTCGATCGTCCTCAAGAAGATCGACGGCGGCGCTGAAACGACCGTGACGATGCCGCCGCAGGCGCGCGTCTCGCACGTGAAGTTCTCGCCCGATGGCGCACATCTGGCGTTCCTGCAGACGAAAGACACCGGCATCGAGTTGTGGATTGCCAACACCGCGACTGGCGCGGCGAAGGCCGTCGTCACCGGATCGGATCGCATCAACGCCACGGGCGGCGATCCCTGCGACTGGCTGCACGACAACGTCACGATGGTGTGCGAGCTCGTGCCGGCCAGCCGCGGCGCCGCGCCCGTCGAGCCGATGGTGCCGTCGGGGCCGACCGTCCACGAGAACTACGGCAAGGCCGCGCCCGCGCCGACCTACGAAGACCTGCTGAAGAACCCGTACGACGATGCGCTGTTCGACTACTACTTCACGAGCCAGCTGGCGTCGATCAACACCGCGACCGGCGCGAAGACGCCGATCGGCAAGACCGGGATCTTCAACAACGTCACGCCGTCTCCGAGCGGCCAGTACGTGCTCGTCTCGAAGATCAGGAAGCCGTTCTCGCACACCGTGCCGGCGAATGGCTTCGACCAGGACATCGAAGTCTGGTCGCGTGACGGCGACGTGAAAAAGCTCGCGGACCGGCCATCGCGCGAGGGCACGACGCTGACCGGCGTCGAAGCCGGACCGCGCAGCTACCAGTGGCGCGCCGATCAGCCGGCCACCGTGCTGTGGGTCGAAGCGCTCGACGGCGGCGACAACCGTATCAAGGTGCCGTTCCGCGACAAGATCGTCTCACTCGCGGCGCCATTCTCCGGCACAGCCGACCGAGGTCGACGAAAACCGAATGGCGATACGCCGGCATCTACTACACCGACACCGGCATCGCGCTGCTGAACGAGAACGATCGCGCGTCGCGGCGGACGCGCACCTGGCTGATGGAGCCGGGCGCGGCGCCGCGCAAAGTCTGGGACCGCAAGCAGGACGCCGCCTACGACGATCCGGGCAATCCGGTCGATTCGTCGCGACACCGGCACGGCGGGCCGTGGCGGCGGCGGTGGACGCGGCGCGGCCCGCGGGCGGACCGATCATGCAGCAGCGGCGACTTCATCTTCGTCGCCGGTCAGGGCGCGTCGCCTGAAGGCGATCGCCCGTTCCTCGACAAGTTGAATATCAAGACGCTGAAGACCGAGCGCGTCTTCCGCTCGTCGTCTGAGTCGCTCGAATCGTTCATCGCGCCGCTGAACGACGAGATGACCCGCTTCATCACGCGCTACGAGACGCAGAAGGACGCGCCGAACTACTACACGCGCGACGCCGGCGCCGACGCCAAGCGGGCCGTCACGCAGTTCAAGGATCCGCAGCCGCAGATCCGCGACATCCTGCGGCAGTACGTCACCTACAAGCGCAAGGACGGCGTCACGCTATCGGGCACGCTGTACCTCCCGCCCGGCTACAAGCAGGGCGACGAAGGTGCCGGTGATCATGTGGGCCTACCCGCGCGAGTTCGGCGATGCCGACTCGGCGAGCCAGGTGACCGGATCGCCGAACCAGTTCACCTCGATCCGCGGCGGCTCGCACATGTTCCTGCTGCTCTCGGGCTACGCGATCTTCGACAACCCGACGATGCCGATCATCGGGCCGGGCGAAACGGCGAACGACACCTACGTCGAGCAGCTGATCGCGAGCGCGCAGGCCGCGGTCGACAAGGTCGTCGAGATGGGCGTTGCCGATCGCGATCACATCGGCGTCGGCGGCCACAGCTACGGCGGGTTCATGACCGCCAACCTGCTGGCGCACTCGCGCCTGTTCCGGGCGGGTTTCGCGGAAAGCGGCGCCTACAACCGGTCGCTGACGCCATGGGGATTCCAGGCGGAACGCCGATCGTTCTGGGAAGCGCCGGACATCTACACCAAGATGTCGCCGTTCTGGTATGCGGACCGGATCAAGGATCCGATTCTGCTGATGCACGGCGAGGTCGACGACAACACCGGCACCTTCCCGATTCAGTCGGAGCGCCTCTATGCGGCGCTCAAAGGCCACGGCGCCACGGTGCGCTACGTCACGCTGCCGAACGAGGCGCATGGCTACGCGGCCCGCGAGACGCTGCTGCACGTGCTCGCCGAGCGGCTCAACTGGTTCGACAAGTACGTGAAGAACGCGACGCCGAAGACGACGACCGACGCGCAGCCCTAAACGATGGAGCTCCCGACCGCGATAGACATCTCGTCAGTCGTCGGATTGATCGCGGTCGGGACGTTCACCGCGCAGATTCTGCTCGGCCTCCTGCTGTCGGTCGGCTACAACCCGATCCGGCGGCTGGCCGCGGCTGCGCTGGGCGAAGCTGTTCACCTTCCACAACTGGCTCGGCTACATCGGCCTCGCGACCGCGACACTCCATCCGACGATTCTGCTCTTCTCGGCCGACCGCCGGATTCCGGCTGTTCGACATCGTGGTGCCGATCTGGTCGCCGACGCAGCCGATCCCGAACACGCTCGGAGCGATCGCCTTCTACCTGGTCGCGTTCGTTGTCCTGACGTCGTACTTCCGCCGGGTCTTCGGCCGCCATCGTTGGAAGCAGCTGCACTTCACGGCGTACGCCGCGGCGGCGGTGTTCTACGTGCACGGCGTCTGGGCCGATCCGCTGCTGAAGAATCGCCCGGTCGACTTCATCGACGCGGAAAAAGCGTACGTGGAGGGATGCGCGCTGCTCGTGATCGCGGCGACGATCTGGCGCTTCAATTACGGCAGGCAGACGGCGCGCATCGGACGCGGGCGCCTCGCAGGACAATCATGAGTGGAAAATCGATCTGGGCCATCGCCGCCGGCGTGATCTTCATCGTCGTCGTCTCGACGCTGGCCGATGCCGTGTTGCACGCCGTTGGCGTGTACCCGCCGTCGGATCAACCGATCGACGACAAGCTGTCGCTGCTCGCGACGTCGTATCGTTTCGCGATCAGCGTTGCGGGCGCGTGGCTGACCGCGCGGCTCGCGCCGTCCCAGCCGATGAAGCACGTCCTCATTCTCGGCGTCGTCGGCACCATCATGGGGACCATCGGCGTCATCGCGACGTGGAACATGGGCATGGGACCGCGGTGGTACCCGATCGCGCTCGCCGTGCTGGCGTTACCGCAATGCTGGGCGGGCGGAAGAATCTACGTGCTGCAGCACCGATGAACGGAGAAGACGGAGGGAAGGGGGCCCACACGCGCCGGCCGAGATACCCGGGGAAGAACCCGCGCCGATTCAACGACAAATACAAGGAACTGAACCCCGAGCGCTACGCCTCGGACGTGCAGAAGATCCTCGCGTCCGGCAAGACGCCGGCGGGAATGCATCGCCCGATCATGGTGAACGAAGTGCTCCGCTGTCTTCAACCAGTGGCCGGTGATGTCGCGGTTGACTGCACGCTCGGCGGCGGGGGACATGCACAAGCGATCCTGGAGCGGGTGCAGCCTGGTGGGCGCGTCATCGGGCTCGACGTGGATCCTCTCGAATTGCCTCGCACGGAAGCACGTCTGCGCGCCGTGGGCTTCGGCGCCGACACGTTCGTCTCGCGCCAGGGGAACTTCGCTGGCCTTCCGCACGTGCTCGCCGAGGAGGGCGTCGCGGCCGCCGACCTGATCCTTGCGGACCTCGGGGTGTCGTCGATGCAAATCGACAACCCGGATCGCGGCTTCAGTTACAAGGAGCCCGGTCCCCTCGACATGCGGATGAATCCATCGCACGGTGAACCTGCATCGCAACTGCTCACGCGGCTGAGCGAGGAGAAGCTCGCGTCGCTGCTCACCGAGAACGCCGACGAACCGCACGCACGGCTGATTGCCAATCTGCTGAAGCAAAGGCCGCTCACGACAACGCACGCCGTCGAACGCGTCGTCCGCATGGGACTCGTCAAGGCGATCCCGCAACTGGCGAAGACCGACGTGAAGATGTCTGTCCGTCGCACCTTCCAGGCGCTGCGCATCGCCGTGAACGATGAGTTCGGCGCGCTCGACGCGCTTCTGCGATCCTTGCCGCATTGTCTCGCGCCCGGCGGCCGCGTCGCCATCATTACCTTTCACTCGGGCGAAGACCGGCGCGTGAAGAAGGCGTTCCAGGCGGGTCGTCGAGGGGGAATCTATTCGGACGTCGCGAACGAGGTCATTCGTTCCACGAAGGAAGAAACGTTCTCGAATCGGCGGGCCGCGGCCGCGAAGCTGCGCTGGGCCGTGCGCGCGACGGCCGCCGACTGATGGAGCGAAACCGAGGCAGACGGGGGCTTAGAAGCTGAACTTCACCTGGAACTGAAACATCCGCGGCGGATCGATGTTCGCCAGTGCCGGGATCGCGTTGGTCGCCGTGCCGGCGCTGACCAGTTGACCGAACGTTGAATTCACGGCGGCGAGATCGCCGTAGGTCGTCTGCGCGCGGCCGAGGATGTTGCCGTGATTGAAGAGGTTGAAGCCCTCCAGCCGCAGCAGGATCGTACGGCCCGCGCTCTTGATGCGTCCCTCGACGAACGCCGAGACGTCCTGCGTGCCGGTGCCGCGAAACGCCGACTTGCCGATCACGGCGCCATCGACGACGGGCCGGTCGTTGTTCGCGCCATCGCCATTGTTGTCGACGCCGGTGACGGCATTGAACGGCCGCGAGGACGCGAGCTGCGTCACCGTGCCGGCCGTCATGTTGTACGGCAGCTGGTACGTGAACGTGATCACCGCACGATGGCGCTGGTCCAGCAGGCTCGGTCCGCGTTCTTCTTCGCCAAGCCGCGAGAACGTGCTCTGGTTCGGCCCGATGCCGTTGCCGTCCGGCTCGCTGGTGTTCGTCGCCTTGGACAGGGTGTAGCTGACCGCCGCGTAGATCTTCGAATGCCCGCGATAGCTGAACTCGGTTTGCAGACCGTCGTAGTCCGAGGTTCCGAGGTTCATCAGGACGTTGACCGAGCGGACGCCGCCGTTCACCGGCAGGATCGGACGGGTCGCGTTGGCCGCGGCGACGCTCCGCGTCTGGCCGATGACTGTGCGATCGAACGCCGACGGCGCGTTGAGATCGACGCTGCGCGCGAGGTCGGTCCAGTGCTGGTGCACGTAGTCCGTCCCGATGAACAACCCCTTCGCGACTTCACGCTCGGCGCCGATCGACACGACCTGGCTGCGCGGGTTCACCAGCTCGCCGGGATAGTTGGGCAGGAGATCGAAATTCAGCCCGTACTTCGCGAACTGACTCTTGTAGAAGGCGGCCTGCCCCGCCTGGATGGTGATGTCGCGCGCCGGCAGCTGCGCCGGCGCCAGCGTGCGCGGATCGAATGACAGCGGCAGACACGCGCCTGTGAGGCAGGTCGGGAACCCGAGCTGTCCAGGCGTCGCCGTATAGGTCGTGAGACCGTCCAGCCCGTTCACCAGGTAGCCGGCGAGCACATTCGAAATCAGCTGCGTGTAGTACATGCCGTAGCCGCCGCGAATCGACAGGCGCGAATCGCCGTTCGGATGCCAGCCGAAACCGACGCGCGGCGCGACGTTGTTCGTCGCATCGGACAACGATTGACGGTCGTAGCGGACCCCGGCGTCGAGGGTGAGGTCGTTGCTCACGCGGATGCTGTCCTGCACGAACACTGCGGAGAGCCACTGCGACAGCTCGTAGCTGCTGATGCCGAAGCTGATCGGCTGTGTGTAGTTCTGCACGCTGGCCAACGTCAACTGATCGAACGGCGCCGTTGTCGTGGCGAGGAAGGTGAACGTGCCGAGCGAGGCGGTCCCCGGCTCGCTGCCCGTGCCACCGGACGTGTGACGGGCGATGCTGGTGCCGAGACGGAGGGTATGCTTGCCGCGCGACCACGACAGCGTGTCCGAGAACTGCGCCTGACGGCTGTGCACGTTTGACTCGCGTGACTGGCCGATGGTGAAGGGAACCGATCCCGCACGGGTGTACGCGGTCGAGAGCGTCTGGGCCTCCCAGAGCGTGACCGGGTCGCCGTTGAGGTATCCGATGCGCGCTTCGTTGAGGAGGTTCGGGCTCAACACCCATGTGTCGCTGACATTCCCGGTCACGGAGCGGCGCGAGTACTTGCGGGCGACGCTCGGCGCGCTCGTGCCGGCCACGGCGTCGTTCGGGTTGGTGTCGTAAAACCGATCGACGTTCACGCGGAACATCAACGTCTGGCGTGGTGTGATCTTGTGGTCGAGCCGTCCGTTGAACAGTCCCTGGCGGTAGTTGCCGACGTAATCAAGGTGGCCGTCCGCCGGCAGCAGGAAGGCCGGCAAGGTGTTCGAAAGAAAGGTCGTCCGATCCTGCCGTGTGTAGTCACCGGTGGCGAAGAAGAAGGTCCTGTCCTTGACGAGTGGCGCGCCGATCGCACCCGAGAACTGGTTCAGCTCGTCCGGAACGTCGGCGGGATTGACGGCGGTGAGCGTCGCCGGCGTGAGGCAACTCGCGACGGACGGTGCGCAGAAACCTTCAGTCCCGAAGGTCTTCGCCTGCCACGCACCAGGCCGAGTCATGAAGAGCCCTTCGCCACGCACGTCATTCGTGCCCGACTTGGTGACGATGTTCAGCGCGGGGCCGGCGGTCCAGCCAAACTCGGCGGAAAACGCATTCGAGAGCACCGAGATCTCCTGGATGGCGCCCACCGGCACGGTGGCGATCATGGTCTGGCGGCCCCATCCTTCGTCGTTGTTGGCACCATCGAGCATGAAGGTGGTCGTTCGCCGGCTGCCACCGCCCGTGACGAAGTACGTGGCGTTGACGAAGAGGTCGCCCGTGCCTTTCCCCTGCCGGAACGCCGAGTTGAACAACGGCAGCGTCGAAACCTTGCGGCCGAGGATCGGCGTTTCGTCGATGGTTGGGGCGTCGAGACGGCGGCCGATCTGCGAATCGGCGCGCACGCCTTCGGTCGTGCCGTAGACCGTGACTTCAGTCTTTTCGGATCCGACGAGCAGCTTCACCTTGAGCGTCGCTGTTTCGCCGGCGCGCAGCGTGACGTCCTTGCGTTCCTCGCTGCCGAATCCTTGCTTCGACACGCCGACCGTGTAGGTTCCGGTCAGCGACAGCGCCGGCACCGTGGCGCTGCCGTCGCTTCCCGACACCGTATCGCGCACCGCGCCGGTCTGGTTGTTGGTGACGGACACCTTCGCATCCGTGACCACGGCACCCGACTGATCGGTGACGAGCACGACAATCGTCGAGGTGTTCGGGGACTGCGCGTGGGCTACGCCTACGCACACAATGGACACCAGGCACACAGAGGTCACAAAGGATTTCATTTCGCGCTCACCACGTAGTCTTTGAAATAGCTGGTTGAATCGGTCTTCGCCCAGAGTCCGACCTTGCCGGACACGGGTGGACGCAGAACCGGGTTGTTGGCGGGAATCAGATCCGGGTTCGGCGGCGCGCCGTTGCGGCCGGGGCCGGGCATCGAGCCTAGGGTGTACTCGAGCGCCATCTCGCCATCGAGCCACGTCTTGAGATCGGCGCCGTCGATGGTCAGCTTCAGCTCGTGCCAGGCGGCGCGATCGAGCATGAACTTTTTCTCGCGATTGAACTTCATGTTGCGGCGCATGCCGTTGTGGAACTCCCACAGCGCGACGTTGTTCTCGGTGTCGTTGTAGCGCACCGCCAGCCAGTCGCCGTTCGGCTTCACGTTGAAGAGGATGCCCGAGGCGCGATCGGCGTCGCCGGCGATGGTCTTGAATTTCACGGAGATGGTGCCGTTCGAGAACGTATCGACGCTTCTCAGCACCGCGACCGGGAAGTACGCGAACTGTTTCGCGTTGTCCATCAGCTCTTCGTTGTTGGTGCCGTACAGCTTCCGCGCGGTTTCGACGAGCAGCTTCGTCGGGTTGTCCTTGCTGGCCACCCACGGACGGCCGTCGATCATGATCACTTTGTCGGCGCCGTCCTGCGCGACGAGCCACGTGCCGACCATCGGTTCGAACGTGGCCGGCGGCCGGCCGACGGTTTCTTTGCTGAGATCGACTTTGATGTCGGCCGCGCGAAGAGCGGCAATCGCGCACATCATGACGATCGCCATCCGCAATGTCCTCATGCGTGTCTCCTGAATTCGAAGAAAGCGGCGCCCGCGACGAGCGCCGGCCACAGTCGATAGAAAACGGTCGCCGCACCCTTGGGCGGGACCGCGAGCGGGTGTC
This sequence comes from uncultured Acidobacteriota bacterium, assembly GCA_963792175.1. GTDB lineage: Bacteria > Acidobacteriota > Vicinamibacteria > Vicinamibacterales > CAVVIG01 > CAWBVG01. Next base: position 180,295 of record CAWBVG010000041.1, on the reverse strand, counting down.
CGCGGAACTCGGCGGCGTCGCTTTCGACCGGCACCGTCAGGCCCGCGAGCTGGTAGATGGCTTCGAGCACGCCTTCGGCCGTCGTCACGCGCGAAACCACCGTGCGGCCGTCGAGCTCGTACCAGATTTCTCCGTAATGCTGGCTGTTCTGCTCGAAGAGTCCAATCGATGTCGCCGACACGTACTGCACCTGCAGCTTCGGCATGACGCGCCGAAGCTTCGACAGCGCGCGGTGTTCGAGGTCCGAGCGCCGCGGATCCTCGGGCGCCAGGTGCGCCTGGATGTGCAACGACCCGTGGACCTGTTCCAGCGCCGCTTCGTCCGCTTCGGGGAACGAGTTGGCCCGGCTTTCGGAGGTGTCCCAGCTGGCGGTCGCGAACGTGCACGCGATCATCGCAGCCGCGCCCACCGCAAGCAGGCCGGCGGAGTCGAACACACGGCGCCGGACCGCGACGCCCAGCCGGACCCAGATTGCCGCCAGCGTCAGTCCCATCAGCACCAGCGCGGACGCGATGAGGACGACATCGAGGCGAATCAGGCCGTGCTGGAATTCGGCGACCATCGCCGTCGGCGTGTACGCGGCCGCGCGCTCCCAGACGCCGCCGTGAATGGCGGCGACGAAGTTGACGATCCACGTGCCGACCGTCACGGTCAGCGTGAGGATGGCGGCCGTGGACGGGTGGTCGCTGATCGACGCCATCGCCGCGGCGAGCGCGATCGTCAAGCCGGCGTTCAGCAGATGACCGAGGACGACGGTGGCAAGCTCCGGCGGGTAGATGCTGCCGCCGTAGCTTTTCCACAACACGACCGCGGCCGCCGGCGCGAGCGACGCGACAAACCACCCCGCAAGCAGGACCAGAGCCTTGGCACCGACGCGCGCGAACGAGGACATCGGGTGCTGCAGCTCGATCTTGAGCGCGCCGCTCTGCCGATCGCCAGACACGACGCGGATGGCGACAAACGGCAGCAGAAACGCCGCCGCCAGTTCGCACGCGCTGAAGGTCGGCGCCCAGATGCCGACGAGCGGCGAGAACGCCTCGCCGACGCCGACGGCGGTGCCGTTCAGCCCGCTGGCTTCCGCGTAGGTGCGGACGGCGCTGATGAACGAGACGCCGACGAGGGGACCCATCACCAGCAACAGCACCCACCAGGCGCGCGACGCCATCAGCTCGCGCCACTCCTTGCCGAGCAGAACCACGAAAGACCTCAACCGCGGAGGGCGCAGAGTCTCGCAGAGAAAATCATTCTTCTCTGCGCTGCTCTGCGTTCTCTGCGGTTTCGGGTTTTTCAGGTGAGCGCAAGGAAGACCTCTTCCAGGTCGTCGGTGGCCGGGGACCCGCTGCGCGCCGCGGCGAGCGCGGACAGCTCCGGTAGCGTGCCCTCGCCGCAGACCCGGCCGCCGCTCAGGAGCACGAACCGGTCGCACACCCGCGCGGCGTCGCCGATCTGGTGAATCGAGAGGAACATCGTCCGGCCGCCGGCGGCGTGCCTGCGCAGTGTCTGCGCGACGTCGCGGCTCTGACGCAGGTCCAGGCCCTCGAACGGCTCGTCGGCGAGCAGGATGGGCCGTGGGATGAGCAACCCCATGGCGAGCAGCGCGCGCTTACGCTGGCCCTTCGACAGCGTGCCGATCGTCGAGTCGAGAATCACCTCGAGGTCGAGCTGCTCGATGACCTCTGCCACCGACGGGGTCGGATACGGTATCCGACCTCCGGTGCGGGGATCCGGACGCCCGTTGAAAGAACTGCTGCACGAACTCCAGCGCCCATCGCACTGTCTGCGACGGCCACGGCGCGATGCCGTCGGGCAGGTAGAACAGCGAGGACGCCCGGTCGCGCGCCGTGAGCGGACGGCCGCCCTGCAGGACCATGCCGCTGTCGATCGGGAGCACACCGCCCAGACACTCGAACAGCGTGGTCTTGCCCGATCCGTTGGGACCGATGAGGCCGAGGATTTCCCCTTCGCGGATCGAGAAGGACACGTCGTGCAGCGCGGTCAGCCGGCCGTACCGCTTGGTCAGATTCGTCGCGTGAACCAAGTCCCTAGTTCACCCGAGGGTTAGCAGCTACTACCACGCCTCGTAGCTCATCGCAGGCGCGCCGCCATCGTGCCGCGACCGCTGGTTGACGCGCTGAAGAACGTCTCCCAGGCGGACCTGAGGCGGTCGAGCTTGTTCAGATCGTCGCTGGTCTCGCGGGTCTGCGCCACGACGTAGACCCACGCCTGACGGAACGCCTTGGGCGCCGACGCGAAGTCGGGCGTGCGCGGGCCCATGGCGGCGACGATGTCCTCGATCCGCACATCCTTCCGAGTGCCGCGGATGTCGACGCCGATGCGCGGCGCATCCGACGCGCTGCCGCCCGAGTTGACCTGCGTCACCAGGAACATCGGCGGCACCTCTGACGCGGCGCGCAGCCCCATCGCATATTGATCCAGCGCCGAGTAGCGCGAGACGGCGCCGACCGTGCGGAACTGACCGTTGCCGCGATCCTCGATGTCGTTCCCCTCCATGTGGGACGCATCCGAGTCGAAGAAGAAACTCCAGTGCGCCTCGTCGCGGCCGAGCAGCGCGGTCGAACTGGTGGCGCCGTCCCGGAATTCGAGATACGCCAGCCAGCGATGGCCGCATTCCTGGCCGAGCACGCTCAGCGCATTGTTCTCGCCGAGAAACGGCTGCGCCGGGTCCTGCGGATAGCTCGAGAGTCGATCCATGTCGACCACGCTGCGCAAGCGGCCGCGGCTGCCGAAGTCGCGGCTCGAATCGAACACGTCGACCCCGATGCCCCGGACCTCGTTCGCCACCGAGAACTCGAAGGCGAAGGTGCCGGCCTTGGTGGTTCGCGTGTTCGTGAACAGGACGATCTGGTCGAAGTCGTCGTTGTGCGTCTGATAGAACTTCTGTGCCATCGCGACGAAGTCGAAATCGGGCTGCGCCGAGAAGCGCTCGCCGACGGCTCCGCTGCCGCCGCCGATGGCGGTCCGCGACGCGTCGCTGATGTTCACCGCGCTGAAGACGCCGGTTTCACCCGGCGACACGCCGACCACGGCGCCCGAGGTCTGCACGGTCGCGCCATAGATGAACTCGATCGATCCATCGCTGGCCAGCCGCAACTGGACGTTGACGCGATTGGCGGTGCTGTCGAACTCGGGCACGTCACACCAGGTGATGACCAGCGCATCACCGTCGGTCCTTCGAAAGACCCCGGCCCCCTTCGACGGATCGAGGTCGGCGAAGATCGGTGCGACCCGCGGCGGTCCGGTCAGGAACCGCGCGACGTTCCGATCGGTACTGGCGTGATCCTCGGAGACGAAGGTGACGTTGCCGTCGGAATTGAGAAAGGCTTCGCTGTATCTGCCCGAGTAGTACGGGAAGGTGAACGGCAACGCAATCCGCGCGCTGGCATCGTCGCCCAGGGAAACCTTGTCGCCGACGCTGCTCAGAAACGCACGTGTGGAGGGACGGACGTCGTAGCCGCCCGATCCGTTCCGCGCAAAGAGGAACGCCGCCGACCGTAAATCGAACGCGTTCGGCGGCAGCACGAGATCGCCTTCGTCCCGCATCACCGCGATCTGCCCGATGTCCTCGGTGGTCGCGGTGGGACCGAATGTCGAGGGTTGGGCCCGGCCTTCGGCGGCCCGGCGCGCGGCCGCAGCCTGATGCTTCCAGAGCTGCTCGTAGACGCGGCCGCGCCGTGTCCTGCGGTCGTCAGCGACGTCAGATTTCGGCGCGGAGGCCGCGCCCTCGCTCAGGACGGCCGTCTCGAATGGGACGCTGCAGGCGGCGACTGCCGGCGACGGCGGTGAGGTCGTTGGCGGAGGGGTCGTGCTGCTGCCTCCGCCGCCACTACACGAAACAGTCAGCAGCGCCAGGGCAATCGCGAACCGCATCCCGGCGATTATACGGGGCGGCGATCGATCGTGAGAGCGCGGTCAGTATTTCTTCCAGGAGAACGAGCTCATCATGGCGTTGCCGACCACGAAGAACTCGCCCGACAGACGGCGGTCGTAGTGAATTCTTGCCCCGCCGCTGTCGTCGATCGTGGAGCCAACGACCGACCCATAGAAATCTCCGCCTCCGTTGAGGCTCACCGCAGCGTTCGGCGCATAAATCATCCCGGTCGTGTGCGCGCCACCGTTCAGCTTCACAGTACCGTTGCCGGCATACATGACTTGAAACGTCGTCGGATCGAAGCTCGCGTTCGACACCGATCCGCCGGTGAAATCAATCGGCGTCCCCTGGCCCGTGCCCACCACATTGAGGATGACGGTGCCGAGAATCGACGAGATCCGCATTGCCGTTGATCGTGAGGCTGTTGATGTTGATCGTGCTGACCACGCCTGGCGCGCCGAGCGTCAGCGTGGAGTGCGCGTTCACCGTGACGTTGCCAACTGACGCGCCGTTCAGAAGCGTCTGACCGTTGCCGTTGTACGCGGTCGTCGGTACTCCGGCGGGCACCATGGGCGGCGGCATCACGATCGCCTGAGGCAGCTGGATGATGTCTCCGGGCTGCGGCGGGTTATGGCCATTCACGGTCGCGCCACCTGCGGTCGAGAGCGCACTGACGTTACCGGCACTGCAGGCGCCCACGCCTACGCGCGGAGTCGACAACGTGCCGTAAATGTCGGCGCCGCCGGCCTCGTCGAGGTTCCCGTTGGTGCCGACCCTTCCCCCAGAATTCGAAATGACGGGGTTGCCGCCCACGAGGGCGCCGGAATCGTAGCTGTCGGTTTGGGTTTGGTTGCCGTGGAAGTTCAACGAGCCGCAGCCGGGATTGGTGCCGAATGCGGCGTACATCTGCGCCGGGGTCTTCGGCGTTTCGAGAATCGGCGCTGACTTCGACTTGCGCGGTCTTGCCGACTGTAATCGAGCCGGTCGACGTCAGCTGCCACGTTTGAAGCGTCTGGACGCCGCCGCCGTAGACGTTAATCTGCTGCATGGACAGGAGCGTCGCGTACGGCGCATACGTCACTGTCGTGTTGCCGGCCGGCAACGTTCCCGCGACAGCGGCCAGGAAAGCTGCCTGAACCGCCGCGTTGGGATAGTTCGACGGCACCGCCGCGTTCGCGGAGAGCACGACCGGCTGTCCCAGGTTGGGGCAGCCATTCGTGCACCTGACCGGCGAGACGGTGATGTTGTAGTTGGCAATCGGATCGGCTCCGCCGGTGACCGGCGCGACGTACGTATAGAGGATGTGATTGGCCGCCCGTTGAATTCCCGACTCGGCCCCGTAACGCGCCTGGGACATCAGCCGGTAGTTCATGCTCGAGTACGTTTCGGTCTGCGACAGAAACATGAGCGATGCGGCGATGACGGACATCGCCGACAGCAGAAACAGGCTCAGGACTAGCGCGATTCCTTTTTCGTTCGCCATTTTCATATGGATACCGTTGATTCAGGGCAGAAGAGCCGTCACCGTCGGCGGCATCGGCTGGAGGCGCTCGTTGATGTTCGCCATCGCCAGCTGCCAGACGTTGAACACGTTGCGCGGTGAAACGTTCAAGAGCGCCTTGGTTTCGGTCTGGAACTGTTTGGTGACCGGGTCGATCACCGCCGTGTTCACGGTCAAGGTGATCGCGACGTCGAGCACGTATGTACCCAGCGCCGGCCGGATTCAGCATGTAGGTGAAGCATGCCACCCCGCCGGGATTCGTTTGAATGCTGCTGAGCAGCACCTGACCAGCGTTCGGAGCCAGCTTCGGCGGCGCCTGATCGTACGGCATCACGTTGCGATACAGATTCCCGGTGCCTCCCGGCGCAGGGTCGCACGTGTATTCGACGTACACCATCTGTCCATCGCTGTTCACATCGCCGTACAGCTTCAGCACCGACGGCAGCGAGCCGTTCGCGAACCCGGCAGCTAGCGGTGGCACGATGCCCGTCCCGAAGCCGCCGAGCGCCTGGACGGATGTGTTGGCGTTGTGCGGGTATGCGAACGTCGCGGTGATCTGTTTCCCGGCTACGTTCACGGCGGTGACAGTGACCGTTTCCGCGCACGGCTGGATGACGACGCAAGGCGTCGGGCCGCCCACGTCCACGACCAGCTGTTCTCCCACGAAGAAGCCGGTCATCGTCGCCGGCACGGCGCCGTTGACCCTGACGCCCACCGTCTGCGCACCAATCGGGACTGCCGCGGCGAAGTCACGGCGCCAGGCAGCGAAATCTTGCCGGCCTGTCCGACCTCCTGCTGCAGCAGCTCGGTCGCGCTCCGAACGCCAGCGTGGAGCTGCGGTGCGGTTCCAGATGGTGCGCTGCGAACTGGTCATCTGCAGCAGCGCCGAGGTCACCGCGCTCGAGATGATCAGGAGCATCGTCACGGAAATCAGCAATTCCGGAAGCGAAAACCCGGCTTGTGAAGAGTGGCTTGATGAATGATGGGTCACGGCGTCAGCATCCAGTCGGACAATTGGTTTTGTACGCGGAGACGGTCGACTGCGAGAGCTGCGCCCCGGCGACGCTCGTCCGGACGATCGCCGTCACGGTCATTTGCTTGAGGTTCGCCACTGGCGTCGACACCTGCCAGACCCGCTTGCAGTACCAGGTCGCGGGAGGCACCGCGACGCAGGGATTGGCGACCGTACACAGAATGGTGCCGTTCGAATCCAGGTAGTCGGTGTAGCCGACGACCGGCGCCGCGGGATTTGAGCTTCCACCGACTGCGAGTCCGGTTCCGCCGTTGTTCACCGAAGGAAACACCGTCGTGTTGCTCTGTGCGTCTCCGTACGTGAGCTCCTGCAGCTGCTCCATCTTGTCCACGGCGTACTCCGTGGTCCGGGCGCCGAGGTGCCCCTGGTTTTCCGTGATCGTCGTCGCCAGCGACGCCATCCCCATCAGCCCGGCCATGACGACGAGAAGGATCGCCGCTGGCAACCGCCATCTCGATCAGCGTCGTGCCGTTTCTCGGATTTCAGTCGCTCGAACGCGGTTCGGAGGCGCGTCATTGCAGCACCCAATCGGGGACGGCGCGCGGCATTGTACGCCAGAGCTTGACCAGCCCGGTGGCGGAAATCGTCACGCCAAAGACGGCGAGGTTGTCCGTGAGATAGACGGCATCGTTACCCGTCGGCGCGCCAACAGCGGGAGGGACTCCCGCTGAATCGACCGGAATGCCGCGAGAATTGAACAAGATGCACGAGGTATTGGCGATGGCCGCGCCGAGTCTGGTGACACACGGCGGAGCCTGTGCAATCGCGGCCTGGGTGTCCGGCGGTGCGGCCCCGACCACGCTGAAACCGAAGATATCGTTCGTCGACAGGCTGGTGACGCCGCCCTCCGTCACCCAGTCATGCGGCACAGCGGTTTTCGACCAGATCTCGACGTGATACGACCGGTCGTTGCGATCGACGTACAACCGCGACTGAGTGAAGTCCGACGCGGCGCGAAGCTTCGCGAGAGACACCGCGTTGGTGAGTCCGCGAGCATCGCCACTCAACTTGAAGTCGCCGATCGTGCCCTTCATCATCGGCACGGCGATCGCCGCGACGACGGTGGTAATGCCCAAGACCGTCGATCACCTCCAGGAGCGAAAAGCCGGTCTGCCGGTCGCGGGCGTTCGCGCGACCGGTTTGGCGGTTGAACGTCTGGCTCACTGCGGATTCCCTCACGGCCCTGGTCTGCAGCAAGACACAGGCCGCAGCGGATGAGGTAGTCTAAATGGCTGACTGAGGAATGACTTACGAGGAAAAACTGCGCGATGTGCGGGTGTGGGCAACTTACCGATTCGTGTTCGGAATGACCAAACTGATCACTAGACCGACACTAACGACCACGATGGCACCTATCAAATTGTGCCATAAAAACTCGATCCAGGGCATCTGAAACGCGACCAGTGAGCACGACGGCCATGCCGGCCAGCAGCCCCCAGAACGCGCCGGTCGCCGTGGCGCGTTTCGTCAGGATGCCGAGGATGAACACGCCGAGCAGCGAGCCGTAAAAGAAGGACCCGTACCGGTTGACCACCTCGATCAGCGACCCCTGATTCGCGGCGCGCATCGCGACCACGCAGGCCACGAGCCCCCAGGCAATCGTCGCCAGCTTCGACACGCGCAGGTAGTGCGCGTCCGACGCCTCCTTGACGAAGTGCCGGCGGTAGAAGTCGATGATCGTCGCCGTGGCGAGCGCGTTCAGCTCGCCGCCGCTGGCCGACATCGCCGCCGCAAAGATCGCCGCGATCATCAGCCCGACGAGGCCGATCGGCAGCTGCGTCGTGATGAACGTCGGAGAAGACGTAGTTGACGTCGTTGTAGCGCTCGTCGCCGGTCGCCTCCTTGACGACGCCGACGGCCTGCGCGCGGATGTCCTTCACGCGTGCGTCGCTCGCCAGAAACGCGTCGCGATCGTTCCGCTCGGCCGCGCGTCCGGCGGACGGCGATCTCGGCGTCGAACTCCTGCTGCAGAGCCGCGTACTGCGGCCGCCTGCGGGCCCGCGGCGACTTGCGCGTCGTAGGCGCGGTTGAACAGCATCGGCGGCGTCTGGAACAGGTAGAACACGAAGACCAGCACGCCGCTCGCGAGAATCAGCAGCTGCAGCGGAATCTTCACGTACGCGCTCATCATCAGCGACTGCCGCGCTTCGTCGATCGACTTCGCGGTGAGGTACCGCTGCACCTGGCTCTGATCGCAGCCGAAGTACGACAGCATCAGGAACAGCCCGCCGATCATCCCCGACCAGAACGTGTAGGTCTCGCGTCAGGTTGAAACTGAAGTCGATCGCCTGCAGCCGGCCGGTCGCGCCGGCCAGGTGCAAGCGCCTGGCCGAAGCTCGACGTGCTGCAGAATGCCGTAGAGCAGGATCGCCGACCGCCGCCGACATGCCGCCGACGACGATGAACATCTGCTTGACGTCGGTCCAGGCCACCGCCTGCACGCCGCCGATCGTCGTGTAGAGAATCATCGGCACGCAGATCACGAGCACGGTGACCGGCAGCGTCCAGCCGAGAATCGCGGACATCACGACCGCCGGCGCCGACAGCGTCACGCCGAGCGCGAGCGCGCGGCCGACCAGGAAGAGAAAGCTGGCGAGCGAGCGGACCCGCACGTCGAAGCGGCGCTCGAGATATTCGTAGGCCGTGTACACGCGCGCGCGGGTGAAGAACGGCACGACGGTCAGCGACAGGATCACCATCGCGAGCGGCAGACCGAAATAGAACTGCACGAAGCGCAGGCCGGTGAGGTACCCCTGCCCGGTCGTGCCGACGATCGTGACGGCGCTCATCTGCGTCGCCATCACCGACAGGCCGACCGCCCACCACGGCAGCGAGCGGCTCGCCAGAAAGTAGCCGTCGACCTTGTCGGTGTCTTCGCGACCGGCGCAGGCCGTCGATGACGATCCAGCCGATGTAGACGACGACGACGCACCAGTCGAACAGCTCGCATCGGAGATGCTAGGGACTAGGGGCTCGGGATAGATGGGATCTAGGAGAAGGCGCGGGCGAAGAGCCAGAGGGCGACGAGGATCGCCGCTTCGAGAACCAGCACGCGGATGTAGGTCGCGGTCATCGGCGTGTCGCGCTCGCGGCCGGGTTCGGGGTTCAGGGTTCCGGGTTCAGGGTTCACGGTTCGGGTTCAGTTCGTCGAGTTCTCAGTTCTAAGTTCTAAGTTCCGCGCGCGGCGTTCAGAGCGCGGCACTGCGTTCGGCGAGGCGGTGTTCGGCGTCCGCCAGCGCGTTGGTCGCCTGTTCCCACCACGCGTCGTCTGCGCCGAGCAGCTGACGCGAGACGCCGGCGGCGCGCGCGGTCTCTTCCGGCGCGGGACCGCCGAGCGTGCGGCGCACGTTGACGAAGTGCCGCGGGCTGAGAATCTTCGCGAGCGCCGCTTCCGAGTAGACGATCGGCGCGCCCAGCACCTCCTTCGACACCTCGGCAAGGACGTCCGCAAGCGGGCGGTCGGCGTCGCGCTGCCTGGCGGTAATCAGGCGGCCGGCAATGGCATGGGCCGTGCGGAACGGCAAGCCGTGATCGCGCACCAGCGTGTCGGCCAGCTCGGTCAGCGTCGTCCAGCCGTCGCCGGCGCGCGCTTCGAGGCGCACCGGCGTCGAACTCGGCCGTCGTCATCGCGGCGGCCACCAGCTTGACCGCCCGCGTCGCGTCGCGGAACATCGAAAACACCAGCGGCTGCAAGTCGTCCTCGGTGTCGACGATGTCGCCGAACGGCGTGTTGTGGACGGCGGTCACGATCGCCTGCGCCTGACCGAGCGCCTTGCTGCCGATGGCGCGCGCGTGCTCGATCGCGACCGGATTGCGCTTCTGCGGCATGATGCTGCTGCACTGCACGAACCCGTCGCCGAATCGGACGTAGCCGAACTCCGAGGTGGACCAGAGCAGCAGGTCCTGCACGAAGCGGCCGTGGCCGGTGAGCAGCACCGAGGCGGCCGACGCGCTCTCGAGGAGGTAGTCGACCGTGGCGATGCTGCCGTAGGTATTGCCGGTCGGCCCGCAGAAGCCGAGGAGATCGGCGGTCAACTGCCGGTCGATGGGAAACCCGGTGCCGGTGATGGCGCAGGCGCCGAGCGGATTGCGATTCGTGCGCTCGTACGCGCCTTTGAGCCGCGACGCATCGCGCTCGAGCTGTTCGACGACCGCGAGCAGGTAGTGCGCGACGGTCGTCGGCTGCGCCCGCTGCGTGTGCGTGTGAACGGCGAGAATCGTGTCGCGATGCCGGTCGACGAGGTCGAGCAGCGAGCGGCGCAGCTCGAAGCGTGGCGGCGAGCAGCCCGAGCACGAACTCGCGCTGGCGCATCCGGTACATCGTCATGTCGATGTCGTTGCGGGAGCGGGCGGTGTGGAGCCGTCCGGCGACGTCCTCGCCGCAGGCCTGGATGATCAGCCGTTCGACGTAGAAGAACAGATCCTCGCAGGTGCCGTCGTACTTGACGTCGCGAATCGCGTCCTGCGACACGCCGTCGAGCGCCTCGCGGAGCGCGTGCGCGTCGGAGGGCGATACAATCCCCTGAGCGGCGAGCATCACGAGGTGCGCGTAGTTGATCGCCATCATCGGCGACAGCAGACAGCGCCTTGGCGTCCTCGAAGTTTTCGTTCAGGACGTAGGTGACGTACTCGGGCGCGAACTTCATCAATGCGAGTATATCGGGGAACCACAGAGGACACGAAGGTGAACAGAGGACACAAAGGAACGAGGCTCATGACCATCGTCAAACATCTGGCGTGGTTGCTCTGCGTGTCGTCGACGATGGCGCTTCAGGCGCAAACCGGGCCGAACGATGCGCGGGCACGGGAGATCTACAAGGAGCTCGTCGAGATCAACACGACCGACACGCCGGCAGGCAACGTCACCAAGGCCGCCGAGGCGATGGCGGCACGGCTGAAGGCGGCGGGCTTCCCCGCCGCCGACATCCAGGTGCTCGGGCCAGACCCGAAGAAGGGCAACCTCGTCGCTGCGATGGCGCGCTGGCGCCGGCGCGAGCCGCAAGCCGATTCTCCTGCTGGCGCATCTCGACGTCGTCGAAGCCAAGCGCGAAGACTGGTCGTTCGACCCGTTCACGTTCCTCGAGAAGGACGGCTTCTTCTACGGCCGCGGCACGAGCGACGACAAGGCGATGGCCGCTCAGTTCGTCGCGAATCTCATCCGCCTGAAGCAGGAAGGGTTCACGGCCGATCGCGATGTGATCCTGGCGCTCACGGCTGACGAGGAAGGCGGCACCTTCAACGGCGTCGACTGGCTGGTCAAAAACCACAAGAACCTGATCGACGCCGAGTTCGCCGTCAACGAAGGCGGCGGCGGCAACATGCGGAAGGGGAAGTACCTGACCAACGAGGTCCAGGCCAGCGAGAAGGTGTTCCAGGATTTCCACCTCGAAGTGACGAACCCGGGCGGCCACAGCTCGCTGCCGGTCAAGGACAACGCCATTTACCATCTCTCAGGCGGCCTCGCTCGTCTCGCGGCATTCGACTTTCCGGTGCAGATGAACGAAGTGACGCGCGGCTACTTCGAGCGGTCGGCGTCGGTCCAGGACGATCCGAAGATGGCGGCCGACATGCGCGCGGTCGCGCGGCCGACACCCGACGCGGCCGCCGCGGCGCGGCTGTCGGCGGCGGTCCCCTTCTACAACTCGCTGATGCGCACGACCTGCGTCGCCACGCGCCTCCAGGGCGGCCACGCCAACAACGCACTGCCCCAGATGGCGGGCGCGAACGTGAATTGCCGCATCCTGCCTGGCGTGTCGCCGACGTCAGTCAAAGACAAGCTGGTCGAAGTGCTGGCGGATCCGCAGATCAAGGTGTCGTTCGTCGGCGAGGCGAATCCGAGCAAGCCGTCGCCGCTCCGTCCCGATGTGATGAACGCCGTCGAGACGCTCACGAAGCAGATGTTCCCGGGCGTGGTCGTCGTTCCGGTCATGAGCACCGGCGCGACCGACGGCCTGTATCTTCGCAACGCCGAAATCCCGACCTACGGCATCGACGGCACGTTCGGCGATCTCGATGATGTGCGAGCGCACGGCAAGGACGAGCGTGTCGGCGTGAAGCAATTCTACGAAGGCCTGGAGTTTCAGTACCGCTTGATCAAGATGCTGGCCGGCCGCCCGTAGCGCCGACGATGGCGGGCCATTCTCTTCGAGCGAGGCGGCCGCGCAACGAGGGGGTCGTCGCGGGCGAGATCCGCAGCGACCCGGATGTCGTGCGGACGTTCCTCGAAGATGCCGCGCACTTCCCAGGCGGCCACGCCGCGGGAATCGCGTCGCCGGCCAATGAAGGCGAGGTCGCCGCTGTCCTGCGGTCCGCCGCCAGCGTGCTGCCGATCGGCGCGCAGTCGTCGCTGACCGGCGGCGCAACGCCGATGGGCGACCTGCTCCTGAGCACGTCGCGGATGAATCGCATCCTCGAGCTCGGGACCGACGCGGTCCGCGTCGAAGCCGGTGTCACGCTGCTCGATCTCGACGCCGCGCTGGCACGCGCCGGCAAGTACTATCCGCCGTCGCCAACATTCACCGGCGCGTTCGTCGGCGGCGTCATCGCGACCAACGCCGCCGGCGCGGCGACCTTCAAATACGGGACGACGCGCGACTGGGTGCGCGCGATCACCGTGGTGCTGCCGGGCGGCGACGTCCTGGACGTCGAGCGCGGCGTGACCACGCGCCGATCGCAACGGCACGTTCGAGATCGGTCTGACGGAACGGGCAGTCCGGCTCGAGATTCCGACGTATCGCCTCCCGCGGGTGCCGAAGGTGTCGGCCGGATACTTCGCGGCGCCAGGGATGGACCTGATCGATCTGTTCATCGGATCCGAAGGCACGCTCGGCGTCATCACCGAAGCCACGCTGCGTGTCGTCGCCAGCCGGCCGGCTGTGTGTCTCGCATTCGTCCCGTTCAACGATCGACCGAACGGCGCTCGGCGTCGTCACGCGGCTGCGCGATGCGGCCGCCGAGGCCTGGCGCACGAGGGACCCTCACGGCCTCGATGTGTCGGCCATCGAGCACATGGACCGGCGTGCTCTCGCCTTGCTCAGAGAGGACGGCGCCGACCGCCGGTTCGGGGTTCGAATTCCTCCGGATGCCGCGATTGCGCTCTTGATCACGCTGGAGCTGCTGCCGGGCACCACCGCGGCCGACGCCTTCGACGAGATCGGCCGCGCGCGCGAACCGGCGGCGCCCGACACGCGGTTGACGCGCTTCTGCCGGGTGATGGACGAGGCTGGCGTGCTCGATGCGGTCGAGATTGCCGTGCCCGGCGATCACGCTCGCGCGGCGCAACTCGTCGCACTGCGGGAGGAAGTGCCTGCGGCCGTCAATGCGCGCGTGGGGCGCGCGAAGCACGACGTCGACCCGCGCATCGCCAAGACCGCGGCGGACATGATCGTGCCGTTCGAGTCGCTCGCGACCTTGATGACCCTGTACGACAAGGAATTCGAACGTCGCGGCCTCGACGCCGCGGTCTGGGGACACATCTCCGACGGAAACCTGCACCCGAACGTCATCCCTCGATCGTTCGCCGACGTGGAGTCGGGGAAGGAAGCGATCCTGGCATTCGGCCGCGAGGTGATTCGGCTGGGCGGGTCGCCGCTCGCCGAGCACGGCGTCGGCCGGCATCCGATCAAGCAGCAGCTGCTGGCGGAAATGTACGGACGTCAGGGAATCGACGAGATGCGCGCCATCAAGCGCGCGCTGGATCCGGAGTGGAAAATGGCGCCGGGAGTGTTGTTTCCAGGCAGGCCTGAGGCTCGGCTGAAGCTCGCGCTTCAGTCACGAAGCGACGATCAGCTCGAGCAGCGAGCCCTCGAGCCGAGCTACAGCCGACGAGGACCGCCACACCCACGAGCGCCAGGCCGAGCACGATCAGCCAGAGCGCAAAGGCGCCGGCCAGACCCGAATCGACGGCGCGTTCGTCGGGCCGGCTCGCCGACTCCGCGACCTGCGACTGCCCGACGAACGATGACGCGAACGCCGCGAGCAGGAGCAGCCACGCGATGCCAAGGGCCGCGCGAGCTCCGGGTGGACCACCGAGCAGCCGCGCCGAAAAGAACAGCGTCCCGATCCAGCTGGCCACCGCCACGCCCGCCAGCAGCCGCAGCCGGCCGATTTCGCGGTCGCTCGCCTGACGACGGAGCTCGAGTGCGAGCGCGCGTTCCGCCCGCAGGCGTTCGGCGTCGAGCTGCTCGCGCTCCAGTTCAAGCCGATGGGTGTCGCGCTCGAACGCTTCTTTCAGGGCAGCGACGACGACGCCCGCGAGCCGCGCCTCGAGGCCGCCAAGTCCGGCGCGGCCGCCGGCCTCGAGCTGCTGCGGCTGGTCCGCCGACTCCTGGCTCATCTTCCGGATCTTGCGGCTGCGCGCGAGATCGGTGACGCCAATCACCGCGTCGAGGACCTGAAGCCAGGGAAACGGCCATCACTTCGCTCCCAACCACGCCCGCCGGAACGCTTTCTGCGCCTCGGTCAGCGAGCCGCCAGCGCTCTCCACGGGCACGATCTCGATATGCGGATCCTCGGCCAGTACGACCCTCGACGTCGTCGGCTTACCGGTCCGGCCGGTGAAGGCAATCGACACCGAGTCACCCGGTTTGTGCTGACGCAGGACCGCGGACAGATCGCCCTCGCCGTTGATCGGACGGCCGTCGAGCAGCACGCAGCTCATCGTCCTGGTCCAGCCCCGAGCGATACGCGGGCCACGTCGGCGCGATCGAGATTGGCGACCCGCGCGCCGTTGCGCGCGTTGAGCCGCAGATCGCCGAGCCAGGCGCCTCCCGGGTTTCGCTTCCGCACGGCGAATCCCGCGCGGGCGAGCAGGCGCGCGTAGTCGGCGACGTCGTGCCCCTGAATGAAGCGCGCGAAGAAGTCCCGCGCGAACGCGCGGTCGCCGCTGACCGACGCCAGCGTTTCTTCGGCGTCGGCCATCGTGTACGGACGATCGACGTAGCCTTCCCGCGCGCCGCCCGGCTTGCCGAACGCGCGCCACATCGCCCGCATGAAGTCGTCGAGCGACAGCCGGCCGTCGCTCCGGTCGCGCAAGGTCAGATCGAGCGCCAGGGCAATCGCACCGCCGAACGGGTAGTACGAGATGTTGGCGATCGACCAGTTCGTCTTGTCGATCGCGCGTCCGCCGTCGATGAAGGCGGCCATGCGGCTCATCTCTTCGGCAGATCGCACAAGGTGACCGGGGCTCGAGACAGCCTCGACCAGATCGGTCAGCGTCGAAGCGGTCGACGCGACGTCCACCAGCCCGGCGCGGTGCAGCGCCAGCGGTCCGTAGTACTGCGTGAACCCTTCGGCCAGCCAGAGCTCGCCGGAGATATTCGCGCGATCGAAGTCGAACGGCTCCAGACTCTTCGGGCGAATGCGCTCGACGTTCCAGCCGTGAAAGAACTCGTGCGCGACGGTGTCGAGAATCTGATCGCGGCCGCCCGCAATCGACAGGTTGCCAGAAATGACCGTGCTGTTGCGGTGCTCCATGCCGTCGCCGTTGGCGTACGGCAGGTAGTCGGCGAGGAACGTGTAGTGACCCGGTTCGTACTCGGGATACTCGCCGAAAATCGCGCCCTCCTGCTCGACGATTTTCTGCACGTCCTTCACGAGCGCGTCGAGCTCTTCGTTCGTACCCGAGTGGTGCATCGCGAAGCGGAACCTGCGGCCGTTCGTGGTGAACTCGCGCATCGAGATCGGACCGAACTCGATGGGGCTGTCCATGAAGTATTGCAGGTTGGGCGCGGCCAGGCTGCCGTTGGCGTGCAGCTGCGTGGCGACGGTCCAGTGGGCACCGGCCGGCTGTTCCAGAAGCACCGTGATCGGCCGATCCTCGAGGCCGCGCGCCCACATGAAGGCGGCAGGCATGTTGATGTGAGCGTGCGTGTCGTCCACGGCCAGGTACGTGCCGTCGATACGATCGCCGAACACCTTGTACTTGACGGTCACACTTGCCGCCGTGACCGGTCACATTCCACCCGTACGGATCCGGCCTGGTGGTCTCCAGCTCCCGGTTGTCGCGAGCGAATGCGTGGACGTCGTAGACGTTCTTCGCGAAATCGTGCAGCGAATAGCGCCCCGGAGACGACCGGCTCATCCGGAGCTCGAGCGTTGCGGCCTCGACAGATGGAAACGTCGCCTCGACCTGCATCCAGTGATGCTGCGGTTCAGGAAACGACACGCGATAGTCGACCGCGGTCGGGCCGTGCTGTGCATGTGCACGATCGACACCGGTTCCGACGATGACGCTGGAAAGACAGGCGAAGGCCAACCATCTCTTCACGCTAGCGATGCTAACACGCAGCGGATGCGTGGCTCTCCGATACTGAGTGCTGGGTGCTGGGGGCTAGGGTGCTAGCTGCGATTCTCAACGTGGCTGGCGATGGCTCGCGCGACGGCCGATGACGTACGCGGCTATCCAGCAGACGATGCCGGTGAGCAGCCAGGCCGCGCCGACGGCTGGCTTGTCGCGGAGCAGAATCCAATCGATCTGTCCGCCATGAAAGCCGAACGCAAACGGCATCAGCGAGAAGGCGATCGCGACGCCGATCGTCTGATTGCGGTACCGCAGCAGCATACGGGTGCGCTCGAAGGCGCGGCGCTCGGTGGCCGCCGCCTCCGGCACGCCGCCCTGCTCCTTGAGCACCGCGTCGAACCGCTGCGACATGCGCGCGAAATCGGGATCGGTCTTCAGGAACTCGTCGACGAGCTTCCTCGTGTCGGCGCTGACCTGGCCGGCGAAGTACAGCGGCAGCAGATCGAGAATGACGTCGCGGGTGATGGTCATCGTGCATCTCCTTCGGGATGGGCATGGTTGCGGATCGCGTTGAGCGTCTGGCGGGCACGGAACACCCGTGATTTGACCGCGCCAACGCTGATGTCGAGCCGGCGGGCGATCTCCTCGTACGACAGCCCGTCGCGCGCGTGCAGCAGGAGCGCCGCGCGGTCGCCGGTGGCGACGAGCTCCAGCTGACGTTCGGTCCAGCCGAGATCGACCAGCGCGTCGCCGCTCGCCTCGATTGAGGGGGCGTCAGCGTCCTCGAGTGGCACGAGCCGCGACTCGCGACGCTTCATGTCGCGCCAGAGGTTGCGTGTGATGGTGAGCAGGTACGCGCGAACGGTCGATTCGCGAATCGATCCGCGCGCAGTCCACGCACGGACAAACGTGTCGCTGGCGAGGTCCTCGGCGTGCGTCGGGTTACCGCTCAGAAACAGTGCGAAGCGGTAGACATCCCGCCAGTGCCGTTCGTAGAGGTCGTGAAAGCTGATCATCGGCGTTCACCCGCCACAGCGCGAAGCGCGAAGGCGGGCTGTGGACTATACGCCGCATCGGGGAAAAGGTTACGTGACTGCTCCTGGCTTCGTTCCCAGCGCCAGTGCACACAGGAACTCGAACATCAGGTTCGCCGCCAGCACCGCCGTAATCTGGCCGGGACCGTCGTAGAGCGGCGACACTTCGACGATGTCGCCGCCGACGAGGGAGAGGCCGGCGAGTCCTCGCACCAGGCGTTGCGCTTCGTGGCTCGTCAGGCCGCCCACTTCTGGCGTCCCGGTCCCTGGCGCAAAGGCCGGATCGACCCCGTCGATGTCAAACGTCATGTACGCCGGACCGGTCGCCACGCGACGGATTTCGGAGACGACCCACGCGATACCTCGGTCCCTCACTTGATCGATGTCGATCATGGTGATGCCGTGCTCCCGGTGGAACTCGAAGTCCGCTTCGCCGTACATCGGACCGCGGATGCCCACCTGGATGAATCGCCGGCCGTCGATCAGCCGTTCCTCGATCGCCCGTCTGAACGGTGTCCCGTGAAAATACTTGCCGCCAAAGTACTCATCCCAGGTGTCGATGTGCGCGTCGACCTGTACGAGCGCGAGCGGCCCGTAACGCTTCGCCAGCGCGCGCAGGACCGGCAGCGAGATCGAATGGTCGCCGCCGATCACAATCGGGCGCGCGCCGGCGTCGGCAATCGCGCCGATCCGTGCCTCCACGGCGTCGTAGCATTTCTCGATGCTGACCGGCGGCGCGTCGACGTCGCCGACGTCGGCGACATTCAAGCGATCGAATGGGGCGACCTTCTGAAAGTAGCTGTAACTGCGAATCAGCGACGACTGGCTGCGAATCTCGCGCGGGCCCAGGCGCGCGCCGGGCCGGTACGAGGTGCCGCCGTCGTACGGCACGCCGACGATGGCGACGTCGAGCCCGCGCGGATCCTCGACGTGCGGCAGCCGCATGAACGTCGCCGGCTGCGCGAACCGCGGCGACGTGAACGAGGCGCGCGGCTGATGAGTCATCGCGTGATTCTACGACCAATCTTTGCACTCAGTTCTTTAGTAAGTATCCGAGGCTGTGGGAATGAAGAGTCATGGCCTCAAGAACAAGGCAGCGATCGGCCCCAAATCCATCGCCGAACCAATGCCACGGGCGACTCGCGATTCGGCCTCAATGGAGAAATCCGCGTCCTATTCCGATCCGAGCTCCCAGGCCGAGCGACGGTATACTGCCACGCACCTTGCCCTCAATCTTGTTGCTTCCCTTTCTCGCAGCATGATTTACGCACCTTCTGCATTTGCCCCTGGACCAGAGGTCGTCTTTCGCGATTTGGATGGCGAGGCCGTAGTGCTTGACCTGGCCACAGGCACGTACTTTGGGCTCAACGACGTCGGCACACGCGTGTGGCAGCTTATCGAGCAACACGGCACGCTGGCCGAGGTGGTCGATGGCATGGCACGGGAGTTCGACGCGCCTATCGACCGCCTTGAGGCGGATCTCCGGGAGTTCGTCGATCTACTCGTCACGAAGGGTCTGCTACATTCCGTTCCGACGAGGTAGACGGAAGGTGAGAGCTCCCGTCATCTCTCGAGTCCGGCTGGCTACCGCAGCGTTTGGCGGGTCCAATCCGTGAGCGGGTTCGCTGGCGCATTCGATCCGGCCGGTCGCCCAATCGAGCGCGACGCGTTCGAGCGGATGGTGTCTCACATCAGGTATCGCGGTCCCGATGGCATTCAATCCTGGTTCGCGCCGCGCATTGCGATGGCCTTCGCCAAGCATGCGCGCACACCCGACGCACCGCCTGACCGGCAGCCGCTGAACGACCCCGTTACCGAGACCTGCATCACATTTGATGGACGCCTCGACAATCGAGAGGAACTCGCCGCGGAACTCGACATCCGACTGTCTGATTTCATTCCCGATAGTGTGCTGGTGGCTGCAGCGTACCGGCGATGGGGCGTGGAATGCCCAGTCAGGCTGCTGGGTGATTTCAGCCTGGTCATTTGGGACGGTCGCGAGCGACGGCTGTTCGCAGCACGTGACATCCTGGGAGTTCGCCCGCTCTTCTACCGCAGACTGCACGGCGTCTGGTTGTGGGCTTCAGATCAGCGAGCGCTCGTGGCGCTTGACATGCCGACCATCAATGAGGGCTATGTCGGCGAGATTCTTAGCGGTCGCCTCACCAGCATTGACGAGACGATCTACCAAAGCATTCATCGGTTACCGATGGGCCACGCGTTAGTCCTGACGGATACCATGACCCGGTGCTGGCGCTATTGGCGGCCGAAGCCTGATGCTCGTCTCGAGTACCGCGACCGCCGCGACTACGAGCAGCATTTCAGAATGCTCTTGAAAGAAGCCGTACGCGCGCGGCTTCGAGTCCGCGGCCGCGCGGCGCTGATGCTCAGCGGGGGGATCGACTCATCGTCGGTCGCGGTTCAGATCGGGGAGCTTCAGCGTGAAGGACACGAAGGCGCCGCGCGAACGACGGCGCTTTCGATGGTGGTTCCAGGCAGCCCCGCATGCGAGGAACCGGTGATCCGTCAGGTGCTGCGCGGCGTGCATCTTCCGTGCGAGATGCTGGCCGCACGAGAGCCGGCCGAAGAACACTTCTGCACCGATGCGGCAGCCGCGCTCGATGTACCCGAATCGCCGACCTCGAGCATGATTCAGCCGCTACGTGACGCGGCCATCGCGAGCGGTTGCTCCATCGTGCTCACTGGATGCGGAGGGGACGATTGGTTCGAGCCGTCGTACGGGGAGTTCATCGACCTGCTGCGACAGGGTCGCGTCATCGCGTCGGGCCGCTGGTTGGCTGAGATGGCGCGGCTCACGCATCAACTTCCGCGGCCGCAGATCGTTCGACAGGGGATGTGGATGGCGCTGCCGCTTGCGGGCAAGCGTGTTGTGCGCGGGTTGCTGCGACGAAATCCCGTCCCCTGGTGGATCGACCGCCGCTTCGCGCAGAAACATCACCTGGCGGACCGAGTTCGGCGCATGCCCGACGACGTAGCGTTTCGATCGCTGGCACGGTACGATATTTTTCGTGCCGCTACGGGGGGCGAGGCAACGTTCCGTGGCGACCACGAAGAGCGGTACCTGGCTGCGCAAGGCCTCGAACAGCGTCATCCGCTGATGGACCGGCGCCTGGTCGAGTTCGCCTTGGCTTTGCCTGTCGAACTGCGATGCGCTGATGGCGTCTCGAAGGTACTGATGCGCCGGGCCATGTCGGATATCCTGCCGGCCGGGGTGACTGCGGACCCTCGAAACGACGATTTCGGCTTCCTTGGCTTGCGCGTTCTCAGACATCTTGGCGGCGCGAATCGTTTGTCTAACATACGGCCGATTCAACGCGCGTGGATCTCGGCGGATGCCGTCAGCAGCATGTACGGAATGTTGGAGGGTGGGCTGACGAGATACCTCTGGCCACTGTGTTCCGCAATCATGGTTGATTTTTGGCTGCAGGCATTGGAGCGTGTACACTACGAGGGCCATGAGGGACGTCAAACGCGACACGTCCTCCAAAACCGAACCTGACATTCCCACGCCACTGCCGCGACACCGACGGCCGTACCAGAAGCCTGTGTTGACTGAATATGGGCCGGTCGCGAATCTGACACAAAACATGGCGACTGGGTCGGTCGCCGACGGCGGCGGCATGATGATGAACTGCCTGTAGGGGCAGCCCTCCAACGTGTCGCTGGTCCTCGACGAGCACAGAAGGTACCTAGCCGATCGCCCACGGGTGGAAGCATTTCGAGCCGCTTTGCAGGCAGCGCTCCATCCCGGCGATGTTGTCTTGGATCTCGCGTGTGGGACGGGCATCCTCGGCTTTCTGGCCTGCGAGGCCGGCGCTCGGC
Source organism: uncultured Acidobacteriota bacterium (assembly GCA_963792175.1). Taxonomy (GTDB): domain Bacteria; phylum Acidobacteriota; class Vicinamibacteria; order Vicinamibacterales; family CAVVIG01; genus CAWBVG01. The sequence goes on along the minus strand of CAWBVG010000041.1, from coordinate 158,755 downwards.
ACGTCTACGCCGTCGACGAAGGACCGATCATCGACATCGCGCGTCGGATTGCGCGCGCCAACGGCTACGCCGACCGGATCACCTTTATTCGCGAGTTGTCGACGCGTGTCGTACTTCCGGAAGGGGTCGACCTGGTCGTCTGCGATCAGATCGGTCATCTTGGCATTGAAGCGGGGGCGTTTGAGTATCTGGTCGACGCTCGACGATTCCTGAAGCCCGAAGGACGCACGATTCCAAGAGCTTTGACATTCATGGCGGCGCCCGTTGAAAGTCCTGACCTTCGGAAGCAGCTCACATTTTGGACGTCACGGCCCGCAAACGTTGACGTCTCGGGCGCGCGCGAAACGGCGTTGAATACTGGTTACCCGCAGTTCGTCGCTGTTGAACAGCACCTCGCTGAGCCGGCCGCCATCGCGACGAGCGCGCTGCCGCCACCGAATCTGACTCCTATCCGCGGTGAGATCGTGTGTCGGATCACTCGGCCGGGGATTCTTGATGGGATCAACGCGTGGTTCGATGCAGAGCTTGCACCAGGCGTCCGCATGACGAACGCTCCAGGTGATCTCAACCGAATCGACCGACGGCAGGTCCTGTTGCCGATCGAGCGGCCGACCAATGTGGAGCCTGGGGACAGCGTCACGATACAGATCAGCATGCTCCCACCCGGCCTCGTGAACTGGCGGGTTGCCATTGCCAATCCACGCGTCGAATGTCAGACCTTCTCGCACAGCACCTTTCGGGGCATGCTGATGTCGAAAGAGGATCTGGTGCGTACCGAATCCGAATGCATGCCCTATGCTGACCCCGGCAGGGCTCGCCAGACGAACGGTCCTAGATTTGTGTGACGGGCGTCGATCGCTGCGCACTGTGCAGGACGAGGTCTACGCGCGCCATCCTGACCTGTTCCCAACACGGAACGACGCCTCGGCCTTCGTAGCCGAAGTCGTTACCCGCTATTCGGTCGCTGATGCCGCTCTACCGAATCGCAGATCTGGTCGTCGATAGCTCTATCGCGCTCCCAGTCGTGCCGCTGGCGCGTGCTCAGGTCGGCGCATGGAAGTTCATCGTCGACCCTCACGGCGCGAGGCCAATTCGTCCGGCCTGGTATCACCATGAGAAGCTCACGCGGGGTGCGCGCTGGCGCTCACTGGGCCGGACGGGCGACAGCCACGTGATTTACTTCTGGCGGCGCGCTTCATTCATCGTGTCCTTCGACACACGATCCATCACTTGCTATCCACGTAGATCGGCGTCGGTCGAGACCATTCGTCAGCTCCTCGTCGGACACGTCATGCCGCTGCTGTTCGCCGAGCAAGGCACGCTTGCGCTACACGCAAGCGCTGTGCACACGCCGCACGGCGTCATCGCATTCGTGGCCCCCGCAGGAGGCGGTAAATCGACGCTTGCGTCGGCACTCGCTGCCCGCGGTTGCTCGATCGTGGCCGACGACTGCGTGATTGTAGATGTTGAGGATGGCGTCTGTCGGGTGCGGCCTTTCGATGTTGGCCTCCGGCTGTGGCCCGAGACTCTCCGGATGCTTTCGGGAAGCGGGCGGTTCGTGAACAACCGCGCGCACGCCGGCGTACGCAAGAAGCGCGTTGCGGCTCAGGCTCTCGGAATGAAGACCCACGATCGAAAGGAGCCCTTGCGTCGTGTGTACTTGCTGGAGCCATTGCGCGGCATTCGAGAACCAACTATTACGCCGGTTTTGCGGGCAGACGCAGTTGTCGCTCTCATGGTCGCCAGTTTCCAGCTCGGAATGGACGAGCGAAAGCGGCTCCGCGACGCGTTCGAGATGTTGAGCACGCTGGTGGCTGGGTACCGGTGCTGCGCCTCTCTGTCCCAGCCGACCTCTGTCAGCTTCCGGCCGTTGTGAACACGGTCCTCGAGAACGCATCCCGATAGCCGTGCCCCCTTGCCGCTACTGCGCTACGTTGATTTCGCAATGCGCTCTAACTTTTCCGTGCGCTTCGTGACGCTTCGTCTCTTCGTGATAAGCCGTCGCGGCTGAACCATGCCCGCTGCTATAGTGCAGTCCCGATGGTCAAACTGCGCGGCGGGTTGAGCACCGTCGAGTACTTCACGTTCGGCTTCGGCACGATGATCGGTGTCGGCTGGCTCGTCCTGATGGACGACTGGCTGTCGCGCGGCGGCCCCGGCCGGCGGCATCCTCGGCTTTCTCATCGGCGGTCTGCTGTTGTTCCCGATCGCGCACACCTATGGCCGGCTGGTGCAGCGGATTCGCGACGCCGGCGCCGAAATCGCGTACACCGAAGGCGTCTTTCCACCGTTCACCAGCTACGCGGCGGGATGGACGATGGTCCTCTCGTACGCCATCGTGTGTCCGTGGGAAGCCGTCGCGACCGGCAACCTGCTGGCGCGCGTCTTCCCCTCGCTCAACAGCTACCAGATGTACGCGGTCGGCGGCAGCCCGATTTACGCGCCGCGACTCGCAGTCGGCCTGGCGCTCACCGTCCTGATCGCCGTCGTCAACTACCGCGGCATCAAACCGAGCGGGATCTTTCAGGACGTGATGACGTTCGGGTTGCTGGCGACGTTTGCCATTTTCACGCTGCTCGGCTTCACGCGCGGCTCGGCCGCCAACATGGAACCGCTGTTCTCGCATCCAGGCACCGAAGGCGTGTGGCTGTCGATCTTCCTGGTTCTGCAGATCGTGCCGTACTTCATGACCGGGTTCGAGTCGGTGACGAAAGGCTCCGAGGAAGCGCGCGCGGGATTCGATCCCCGCAACTTCACGAAAGCGATCTATGCGGCGCTGATCGCCGGCTTCCTGTTCTACGTGATCATCATCGCGGTGGTCACCTACGTCTATCCGTGGCAGGAAATCGTGTCGGGCCACGTGCGCACGGAGGTCGCGTTCGAGCGCACCTTTGGATCGCACGCGATCGCCCAGCTGATTCTGTTCGGAGCCTTCCTGTCGCTGCTGAAAATCTTCAACGGCAATTTCGTGGCGGCGACGCGGATGCTCTACGCGATCGGCCGGCGCAACCTGGTGCACCCGGCGCTCGGTCGCGTGGATGAGCGGCACGGCACACCGGTCGTGGCGATCGCGCTGATGGCGCTGCTCACCGCCGCCGCGGCGATGTTCGGCGACGCGATTCTCGTGCCGATTACCGAAGTCGGATCGTTGGCGGTCGGCGTCGGATGGCTGTCGGCCTGCGCCGCCTATCTCGCCCGCCGCCGCACTGCCGGCGGTGACGGATTCCGCGGCGAATCCGCCGGGATGGCGTGGGCCGGCTGCGCGGTGAGCGCGGCGATCATCCTGATGAAAGTCGTGCCTGGCGTGCCCGGCAGCTTCACCCGCGCCGAGTGGGTCGCGTTCGTCGCCTGGTCAGCGCTCGGTCTCGTGTTCTGGCTCGCGCGCCCCCGAGCGAAGGCCAACGCCGTCACTCACGCCGGCGGCTGAAGCGCCTGCTCGACGAACAGGTCCTGCGGCAGGCCGCCGAGTATTTCAATCGTCTCGTTGACCACCGTCTTCGGTACGCCGCTGACATGGTAACGGCGTGCCAGATCGGGAAACTCCGTCGCCTCGACCGCGTACGCGGTGATCAGCGGATTCGCGAAGGCCATTTCGTGTGCGAGGCTGACCGCCCGCGGACAATGCGGTCACGTCGGTGTCGTGAACACCTTCATCGTCATCGGCTTGTCGACGCCGGCGACGCGCGCGAGGTTTTCCGGCGTCAGACTGGTGCCGCGTCCGCCCACCAGCAGAACCGCCTGGACGAGCGAGATGAACTCGTAGCCGGACGGCGCGCCCAGGAATCGGATCCGCGAGTCGCGTTCGTCGCCAACCAGCGCGAGTGCGGGAACTCGATCGATGCCGTACTGCGCCGCCTTTTCCTTGTCGAGGATGAAGTTCACCTCCTCGATCGTGATCTTGTCGGAGAGTGGCGGCAACTCGTCGAGGATCTGCCGCGCCTGAACGCAGGTCTCGCAGTCGAGCGTCTGGGTGAAGAACAGCACGCGCACCGGCGAGGTCATCTCGTCGAACGCCGTGCGGAGCTTGTCCTGATCGGCCGGGGAGAGCAGGGGCATGGACCTCTGATTATGACGGGGCTGGGGACTGGGGACTAGCGAGGACTGCGACAGCGGATTACGGGCTGAGTCCCCCAGTCCCCATGTCCCCCAGTCCCCGCTGATTACTTGAACAGATCGTCAAACGCCTTCTTCGCGCTGTTCGTCGGGCCCGACGGGCTGCTGCTGGCGGGCGTACTCGTCTGGCGCTCGACCGTCGTTCGCGGCGAGAACAGCGCGCAGTTGTTGCGTTCGTCCTTGGGCGCGACCCGGGCCGGGATGCGGGCGTTTTCCGTGCACTCCCACCGGACACTGGTGTCGAACGACACGCACTGAATGCAGCTGTGGAGATCGACGCCGCACTTCGAGCACGAATCGAGCTGTCCGACCGTCAACGGCAGCAGATTGCCGCAGCGCGCGCACCGAAACACTTCGTGCGCGGCCATCAGGTTCGGGGTCTTCGGACCCCGCTCGTCCTGAAGCACGCGTCCCGGCGCGCGTTCCTGCGGCGGCTTGGGCGGCTTCGGTCCACTTGGCCCCTTTGGTCCGCGCGGCTCGTCCTGATAGCCCCGCTGCCGGTACTTGCGGTCGCTCACGGCTGGGATTACATCAAAACTGCAGACCGAAGCGCAGGCAAGCATGGCGGTGGGCTGCTACGTTCCGGGTTCCAGTTTCTTCAGAAACTCCGCGAGGTGCGGGCCCCAGATCGCCGGCAGCGAATGCGTGCCGTGGCCGCGAGTCTGGTCGCTGGTCGGAATCAGCACGTAGCGGCCGCGCTTCACGCGCGGCATCAGCTTTTCCATCAACCCCAACTCCGGCGGGTTCACCACATCGTCCGCCGAGTTGATGGCCAGCAGCGCGGCGGTGATCTTCTCGAGGTTCGGCGACGGATCGTAGTCGCGCGACGCGTTGAACTGATACAGCATGTCGTTGGCGTCGGTCGACGCCATGCGCGATTTCATCTGATCCTCGTACCACGTGTCGGCGGCGTCGTGTGTGGCGCCCGACTTGTGCCACTGGAGGGGACTGCTCGTCATCATCAGCAGCAGGTTGATTGCGCCACGGAGCCCCTGCTGCGGCTGCGACGTGTAGTCGCCATGGTTCCATGCTGGATCCTGGGTGATGCTGTCCATGATCATCTTGCGCATGACGCGATTGCGACCGGCAATCTGGGTGGGCGCGCTGGCCAGCGGCACCAGGCCGTCGACGAAGTCCGGGTACATCTCTCCCCAGACCCAGCAGTGCATCGCCCCCATCGACGTGCCGAGCACGAGCTTCAGGTGATTGACGTTCAGCCCTTCGGTCAGCATCAGATGCTGCGCGCGAACCATGTCGTCATAGGTGTACTTGGGAAAACGCGCTCGAAGGCCATCGCTCGGCTTGCTCGACTTGCCGTGGCCGATTCCGTCCGGCAAGACGATGAAATATCGCGAGGCGTCCAGCAACTGGCCCGGCCCGAACAGCTCGCCGCCGAAGGTCCGCGAGAGAAATCCTGCGCCACTGCCGCCGGTGCCGTGAAGGATGAGCACCGCGTTGCGGACGACGCCCGCGGCGTCGCGCCGCGGCGTCCCGAGCGTCCGATAGTGCAGCGTGAGCGACGGCAGCGACTCGCCCGTCTGGAATCTGAAATCCTTTGCCACGTAGTCGGCCTCGACCGGAACGGGGGTCTGGGCGGTGGCCGGAGCGGCAAAGGAGACCAGCGCGATGGCTATCCACAGCACTTTCATAGGCGGTAATATCGCACGCTCAGGGGAGTTTGCATGAAAGCTTTTCAACGCCGCTTCTCAGGTCGCTCGGCTAAAGCCTTCGCGCTCCAGCTGGTTACTCGCCATCGCATTGCATTGCCGGCGGTCAGCGCGCTCGTCATTGCGATGGTCGTGCGCGCGCAGTCGCCGCGGCCGATGAGCATCGTGGACCTGCTGAGCCTGCCGCGCCTTACCGAGCCGCAGATCTCGCCGGATGGTCGCGACATCGTGTTTACGCGGAGCGACGCCGACTGGAAGACCGGCCGGCGCGTCTCGCACATCTGGCGCGCGCGGCTGGAAGGCGGCGAGCCGGCGCAGCTCACGCACGGCGCCGAAAACGAGACCGGCCCCCGCTGGTCGCCCGACGGCCGGACGATCGCGTTCATCGCGAAGCGCGGCGACAACGAGTTCGCGCAAATCTATCTGCTCGCGGCCGACGGCGGCGAGGCGCGCCAGTTGACGACGCATGGCAGCGCGGTGTCGGACATCACCTGGACGCCGGACGGGTCGTCGCTGTATTTCATCGCACCCGAACCGAAGACGGCGGACGACAAGACGCGAGAGCGGCTTCGGGACGACGTGTATGCCTTCGAGGAAAATTACAAGCAGACACACGTGTGGAAGGTGGCCGTTGCGTCGAAGGCAGAGGAACGGATCACGACCGGCGACTTCTCCGTGACGGCTTATCACCTGTCCGATACCGGCCGGAAGATTGCCTACCATCGAGCGCCGACACCGCTGCTCGGCTCGGGCGACGAAGGCGAGGTCTGGGCCGCCAACGCCGACGGCTCGAGCGCCGTGCGACTGACCAGCAACAGCGTCGGCGAAACGGGCGTCCGGATGTCGCCGGACGGCTCGCAGGTGCTCTTCATCTCGAGCGCGAACGCGAAATTCGACGCCTACTACAACGGCCGTTTGTTCACCGTGCCCGCGTCAGGCGGTACGGCGCGCGTGCTCGTGGGAGAGACGGAGCCTTACGACGTCGACCAGGCGATGTGGTCGTCGGACGGCAAGTCGATCTACTTCCTCGCGAACCTGGGTGTGCACGAAGAGGTTTTCCAGATCCCGGCGGCCAGCGGCAAGCCGCGGCAGCTCACCGACGGCAAGCACAACCTGGGAAACTGGTCGCAGTCACACGATCGGTTGGCCTTCACGTTGAGCGACTCGACGGGAGCCGACATCTGGACGCTGAAAGCGGGGGACGCGGCGCCGTCGCGAGTCACACGCATCTTCGAGACGCTCACCCGCGGCCTCAAGCTCGGACGCCAGGAAGCGATTCAGTGGAAAGGCGCGGACGGCGTGACCGTCGAGGGGCTGGTCACCTATCCGGTCGACTATCAGCCCGGGCAGAAGTATCCGCTTGCCGTCATGACGCACGGCGGACCGCAGGCCGCCGACAAATACAGCCTCGGGTCGTCGTCCTACGAGATCCAGGTGCTGGCCGGCAAAGGCTACGTTTCCCTGCAGCCGAACTACCGCGGCAGCACGGGGTACGGCGACGCGTTCCTGCGCGACATGATCGGTCACTACTTCCAGAACGCGCACCTGGACGTCATGGCCGGGGTCGACGAGTTGATCCGCCGCGGCATCGCGGATCCGGAGCGCATGGTGAAGATGGGATGGAGCGCCGGCGGCCACATGACGAACAAGATCATCACCTTCACCAACCGCTTCAAGGCCGCGTCATCGGGCGCGGGCGTCGCGCAGTGGGTCTCTATGTACGCGCAGACCGACATGCGCGCATTCCGCACGCCGTGGTTCGGCGGCACGCCGTGGCAGAAGAACGCCCCGATCGACGCGTACTGGAACAACTCGCCACTGAAGGACGTGGCCGCCGTCAAGACGCCGACCATCTTCTTCGTCGGCGAGCGCGACCCGCGAGTCCCGATGCCCCAATCGGTGGAGATGTATCGCGCGCTCAAGAGCAATGGCGTCGACTCACATCTGTACATCGCCCCGCGCGAGCCGCATGGCTGGGCAGAATTACGGCATCAGCTGTTCAAGCTGAACGCGGAAATCGAGTGGTTCGAAAAGTACGCGACCAAACGGCCGTTCACGTGGGAGAAAGTCCCGGCTGACGACCGGAAAGAGATCAAAAGCACTGCCGAATTACAGTAGCAAGTCATAAAGTCCGATATAGTCATCTCAGAACCCTCTAAGAGAATGACTTCCCTCCGTCGCTGGCTGCGGGCCGCGGCTGCCGCGGCCGTCCTCCTGTCGGTGCCCGGCCTGCCGGCTGGCGCGCAAACGCGCCGTCCGATGACCCTCGTCGACCTCGCGGAGCTGCAGCGTCTCCTGGCGCCGCGTCTTTCTCCGGACGGGCGGACGCTCGCGTACATGCTGTCCAAAGTCGACTGGAAGGCCGGCCGGCCGATCTGGCACCTGTGGCGGCAGGACATCAACGGCACGCCAGTTCAACTCACGTTCTCTGAGGGCGGCGACATTCCGGCGCCGCGCAGCGTTCGCTGGGCGCCGGACGGCAAGGCGATTCTGTTCCTGCGCGCCGGTCAGATTCAGCTGATCCCCGCCGATGGCGGAGAACCTCGAGCCCTCACCCGCCACGCCACCTCACCGTCGTCGCCGATGTGGTCGCCGGATGGTACGACCGTCTATTTCCTCGCCAGCGATCCGCCAACCAGCGAGGAACGCGAGCGCGATCGGCTGCGCGACGACGTCTACGCGTTCGAGGAGAACTACAAGCCGCAGCAACTCTGGAAAGTGAGCGTCGCGACCGGAGCCGAACAGCAGCTGACGACCGGCGAGACGTCGATCCTGGAGTACCGGCTGTCGCGCGACGGCTCGAAGGTCGCGATGCAGCGAGGCCCGACGCCGCTCGTCGGCGACGGCTTCCGCGGCGAAGTGTGGGTCATGGACGTGACGGGCGCCAACGCCCGGGCTCTTACGCGAAACGAGATTCCGGAGTCGGCGGCGGAGCTCTCGCCCGACAACAGCCAGGTGCTGTTCCTCGCCGACACCAACGAGCGGTTCGAGCCGTACTACAACACGACGATCTTCGTGGTGCCCGCGGCGGGCGGTACGCCGCAGCCGTTGCTGCCGGAGTTCAACTACGCGATCGACGACGCGGCGTGGGCGCCCGACGGCAAATCCATTATCGCCGTCGTGAATCTGGGCGTGCACAGCGAGCTCGTCCAGATCGATGTCGCTTCCCATCGCGTGCGTCAGCTGACCGACGGCCGGCACTTCATCCCCACGCAGGCGGGCGGATGGCAGCTGGTGCCGGAAGCGGGACGTGCTGATGTTTCAGCTCGATCAGGCGTCGCGGTGGGGCGACGTCTGGACGATGCCGATTGCCGGCGGGTCGCCGACGCAAGTCACGCACGCCTACGATGCGCTGGAGCGCGATTTCATCCTGCCCCGCCAGGAAAAGGTCGAATGGAAGGGCGCCGACGGGCGCACCATCGAGGGGATCCTGATGTATCCGGTGGGATATCAGCCGGGGACGCGATATCCGCTCGTCGTGCAGCTGCACGGCGGTCCCTTCGAGTCCGATCACTTCGGCGGCGGATCGGGCCAGTTGCTGAACTACTTTGCGGTGCTCGCGGCCAAAGGCTACGCGGTGCTGCGGCCCAACTATCGCGGCAGCACGGGATACGGCAATGCCTTCTATCGCGATCCGGTCGGCCACTACTTCCGCAACATGGCGACCGACGTCATGAACGGCGTTGACGCGCTGATCGCTCAGGGGATCGCCGATCCCGATCGCCTCGTCTGCATGGGCTGGAGCGCGGGCGGGACGCTGGTCAACAAGCTGGTGACGATGACCGATCGCTTCAAGGCGGCCTCGTCGGGCGCCGGCATCGCGAACTGGATTTCGTTGTTCGCGCAAAGCGAGATCCGGTCGTACCGCATCCCGTGGTTCGGCGGCACGCCGTGGCAGAAGGGGGCGCCCATCGATCTGCTGTGGAACAGCTCGCCGCTGAAGGATGTGGCGAACGTCAAAACGCCCACGCTGTTCATCAGCGGCGATGGCGACACGCGGGTGGGGTTGCCGCAATCGGTCGAGATGTATCGCGCCTTGAAGAGCCACCACGTGCCGACCCACCTGCTGGTGGGACCGGGTGAGGGACACAACTGGGGCGGGCTGCGGCATCAGATCGAGAAAGCGAACCGCGAGCTCGAATGGTTCGAGAAGTACGCGAACGGCCGCTCGTACTTGTACGAGAAGGCGCCGACACCGTAGCCTCGCCTGGCCCCAGCCAGAGGCCTTCCCTCTCACAAAATCGACCGCCTCTGCCATAGATTCGGCCTGTTTTTGACATAACGTGAAACATTTCACAAAATAGAGAGCACCAGCGCGCGTCGATCGCGGTAAGCTCACTAGCGGTCCGATCGCTCGCGGCTCTCGCCGATGTCGCAGATTTTTCACCGCAGCGCCAACACGATTGCTCGGGTCAGCATCTTCGGCGCTGTTTTCTTCGTCGCCGGTCTGCTGGCGCTCTTTGCCGAAGTGAATCGTTCGCCCTGGATGACCCAGGTGCACACGGCGCGCGATCAACCCATTCAGTTCAGTCACGAGCGGCACGTCGCCGGCAACGGCATCGACTGCCGGTACTGCCACACGTCCGTCGAGGAGTCGGGGTTCGCCGGGATTCCGCCCACCAAGACGTGCATGAACTGCCATTCGCAGATTTTCGCGAACAGTCCGTTTCTCGAACCCGTGCGCGAGAGCTTCCGCACCGGCCGCTCGATTGAATGGACTCGCGTCCACGATCTGCCGGACTACGTGTACTTCAACCACAGCATTCACGTGAACAAAGGCATCGGCTGCACCACCTGCCACGGCCAGGTGGACCGCATGCCGCTGATGTGGCAGGAGCAGTCGCTGCAGATGGAGTGGTGCCTCGACTGCCACCGGAATCCGGAACGATACGTGCGGCCGCGCGACGAGGTCTTCAACGTCGCCTACGTCCCGCCGCCCAACCAGCTCGAGCTCGGGAAGCGGCTGGTGGCCGAATATCACATTCAGAAGCTCACGAGCTGTTCGACATGCCATCGATGAGTCGAAGAGACCGACGCCGGGGCTTGGGGCTCGGGGCTCGGGACTCGAAAGTCTCGGAAACGCAGTCCCCTGCCCCAGTCCCCAGTCCCCAGCGGAGTCAGGCGCCGGACAGCTAGCCCCCAGCCCCCAGCCCCTGGCGGGCGCTTCCGCGCCGTCTTCGGCGCGCCTGGCCGAAGCGACGTCGGCGTCGAGCCGTCGCGAAGTCTGGTGGCGCACGCTGGATGAACGCGCAGAGGACCCGCCTTCCAGGAACACCTCTACAACGAGTTTCCGTCAGAGATCGAGGCGATCACCGACCCGGTCGCGCGGCGGACGTTCCTCAAGCTGATGGGCGCCTCGATGGCGCTCGCCGGCGTCACGGCGTGCACGCGCCAGCCGACCGAGAAGATCGTCCCGTACGTTCGCCAGCCCGAAGAACTGATTCCGGGCAAGCCGATGTTCTTCGCGACGGCGATGCCGCTCGGCGGCACGGCGATCGGACTGCTTGTCGAAAGCCACGAAGGTCGGCCGACGAAGATCGAGGGCAACCCGCTGCACCCGAGCAGCCGCGGCGCGACCGACATCTACGCGCAGGCCGCAATCCTCGGACTGTACGATCCCGATCGCTCGCAGACGCTGACCAACCTCGGCGAGATTCGTCCGTGGTCGGCGTTTCTTGCCGCGATCCGCGCGGCGCTGACGGCGCAGCAACCGCTCAAAGGCGCCGGCATCCGTCTGCTGACCGAGTCGATCAATTCCCCGACGCTGGCGGCGCAGATCCGCGAGGTGCTCGCGCGATTCCCGTCCGCGAAATGGCATCAATGGGATCCCGCCGGCCGCGAGTACGCACACGCCGGCGCGAAGCTGGCGTTCGGCAGGAACGTCGACACGCAGTACCGCCTCGAGCAGGCCGACGTCATCCTGTCTCTTGATGCGGACTTCCTCAGCTGTGGACCGGGCGCGCTGCGTTATGCGCGGGAATTCGCGGCACGGCGGCGTCCCGTGCCGGCCGATCGCATGAACCGGCTCTACGTCGCGGAGTGCATGCCGACCTCCACCGGGGCTCGCGCCGACCATCGCCTGCCGTTGAAACCGAGCGAGATCGAGGGGCTCGCGCGTCAGATCGCTCGCGCGATTGGGTCGAGTGGGTCGGGCTGGTCCAGCTTCGCCGAAGCTCGGGAGCGTGCAGGCCGAGCGGAAGGCGGGCCGGACTCAATCCAGAAATGGATCGGCGCTGTTGCCAAGGACCTGCTCGCCCACCGCGGGCGCAGCCTCGTCATCGCCGGCGACGGCCAGCCGCCGGCGGTCCACGCCCTCGCGCACGCGATGAACCAGGCGCTCGGCAACGCCGGCAAGACCGTCGTCTACACGGCGCCGATCGAAGCCGAGCCGGTGAATCAGCTCGACTCCCTGCGCGACCTGGTCGCCGACATGGACGCCGGCAAGGTCGATCTGCTGCTGATCGTCAGCGGCAATCCGGTCTACACCGCGCCGGTCGATCTGCGTTTCGCCGACGCGATGGCGAAGGTCCAGCTGCGCGCGCACCTGAGTCTCTACGACGACGAAACGTCAGCGCTGTGTCAGTGGCAGGTTCCCGAGACGCACTTCCTCGAAGCCTGGAGCGACGCCCGCGGCGACGATGGGACGGTCTCGATCGTCCAGCCCTTGATCGCGCCGCTCTACAGCGGGCGTTCCGCGCATGAATTCCTCGCCGCGCTGGGCGACCGGCCCGAGCGATCGGGCTACGACATCGTCCGCGATCATTGGAACGTACCTGCCGCGACGGACGGTTCCGACCTCGTCTGGCGGCGCTGGCTCCACGACGGCATCGTCGACCGTCCGCCGGAGCCCTCGGTGAATGTCTCGGTCGCAGCGGATGCGGCCGCCGTGGGTCTGGCTCACCTGTCGCGCCGACGCCGCAGGGCGGCGAAGGCGGAAGCCAGACCCCGCGAGGCGGTCTCGAGATCTCGTTCAAGAACGATCCGTGCGTCCTCGACGGCCGTTTCTCCAACAACGGCTGGCTCCAGGAGTTGCCCAAGCCGATCACGAGGCTGACGTGGGACAACGCCGTGTTCGTCAGTCCGGCGACCGCCCAGCGCCTGAAGGGCAACCAGTACCCGGCGTACCAGGGCGGCGAGCACGGCCAGATCATCGGCGATGTGGTCGATCTCAAGTTCGAGGGACGCTCGGTGCGCGGCACGCTGTTCACCGTGGCGGGCCATCCTGATGACTGCGTCACCGTGCACGTCGGCTACGGCCGCACGCGCGCCGGCCGTGTCGGGACTGGCGCCGGCTTCAACGCCAACGCCATTCGCACCTCGTCCGCCTGGTCATTCGGGGCCGGCGCGGAAATCGCGCTGACCGGCGAACGCGCGTCACTGGCGTGCGTGCAGTACCACCATCTGATGGAAGGGCGCGGCATGGTCCGCGCGGTCACGCTCGAGGAGTACGCGCACGATCCCAAGATCGTCCACGAAGGGGACGAAACGCCGCCGAAGACGCTGACGCTCTACACCGACTACAAATACGACGGCTACAAATGGGGCATGGCGATCGACGTCAACGCCTGCATCGGCTGCAACGCCTGCGTCATCGGCTGCCAGGCGGAGAACAACATTCCGGTGATCGGCAAGGACCAGGTCCTTCGCGGCCGCGAAATGCACTGGCTCCGTATCGATACGTACTACCGAGGGCCGGTGGAGAATCCGGAAACCTATTTCCAGCCGGTTCCGTGCATGCAGTGCGAGAACGCGCCGTGCGAGGTGGTCTGTCCGGTCGGCGCGACGGCGCACAGCCACGAAGGGCTGAACGACATGGTGTACAACCGCTGTGTCGGCACGCGCTACTGCTCGGACAACTGCCCGTACAAAGTCCGGCGATTCAACTTCCTGCTCTATCAGGACTGGAACACGCCCAGCCTCAAGCTGGTGCGGAACCCCGACGTGACCGTGCGGAGCCGTGGCGTGATGGAGAAATGCACGTACTGTGTGCAGCGGATCAACGCGGCGAAGATCGATTCGGAAAAACAGGACCGGCCGATTCGCGACGGCGAGATCGTGACCGCGTGCCAGCAGGTCTGTCCAGCCGACGCCATCGTCTTCGGCAACCTGAACGATCCCGCAAGCCGCGTGGCGCAGCTGAAAGCGGAAGAGCGCAACTACTCACTCCTCGGGGAATTGAACACACGCCCGAGAACGACGTACCTCGCGGCGATCCGGAACGTCAACCCGGAGCTGGGGGCCTAAGGCGATGTCGGACATCGACGATCCGCTGCAGGCCGTCGCCGGCACCGGCACACCGCCGGTGATCGCCCCGGGCTACACGTTCGGCTCGGTCACCGACAAGATCAGCGCGATCGTTCTCGCGCGAAAGACGCCGCTCGGCTGGTACGCGGGATTCGGCGTCGCCTTTCTCTTCACGCTGCTGCTGTTCGTCTCGCTGAGCTACCTGGTGGTGAAGGGGATCGGCATCTGGGGCAACAACATCCCCATCGGCTGGGCGTTCGACATCACGAATTTCGTGTGGTGGATCGGCATCGGGCACGCGGGGACGCTGATCTCGGCCATCCTGCTCCTGCTGAAGCAGACCTGGCGGACGTCGATCAATCGCTTTGCCGAAGCGATGACGCTGTTCGCGGTGGCCTGCGCGGGCATCTTCCCGCTGTTCCACACGGGGCGTCCGTGGCTGGCCTACTGGCTGCTTCCCTATCCGAACACGATGAACGTCTGGCCGCAGTTCCGCAGCCCGCTCATCTGGGACGTGTTTGCGGTCTCGACTTATGCGACCGTGTCACTGCTCTTCTGGTTCGTCGGTCTCATTCCCGACCTCGCCACGCTGCGCGATCGGTCGCAGTCCCGCGTCGGACGTGTGATCTACGGGATGCTCGCGATGGGCTGGCGCGGCTCGGCCCACCACTGGCACCGTTACGAGACGGCGTATCTCCTGCTGGCCGGTCTCGCCACGCCGCTCGTCGTCTCGGTGCACACGGTCGTCAGCTTCGACTTCGCGGTCTCGATCCTGCCTGGCTGGCACACGACGATCTTCCCGCCCTACTTCGTGGCGGGCGCGATCTATTCCGGCTTCGCGATGGTGCTGACGCTGGCGATTCCGATTCGGGCGGTCTACAAGCTCGAAGACTTCATCACCATGCGCCACCTGCAGAACATGGCGAAGGTGATGCTGGTGACGGGTCTGATCGTGGCATACGGCTACCTGACCGAGGCGTTCATCGCCTGGTACAGCGCCGACAAGTACGAAGGGTTCGTGCCGCTCAACCGCCTCACCGGTCCGTACGCGTTCGCCTACTGGCTGCTGATCTTCTGCAACGTCGTCGTGCCGCAGGCGCTGTGGCTGAAGCGGATCCGCATCAACGTCTTCGCGCTGTTCGTCATCTCGCTGATCGTGAACGTCGGCATGTGGCTCGAGCGCTTTGTCATCATCGTGACGAGCCTGCATCGCGACTACCTGCCGTCGTCGTGGGGCCTCTATCAGCCGACGTTCTGGGACTGGTCCACGTTTCTCGGGACGATTGGCCTCTTCGTCTCGCTGTTGTTCCTGTTCCTGCGCTTCCTGCCGATGATCTCGATCTTCGAGATGCGGACGATTCTGCCTGAAGCGAAGGTGAACGAATGAAAGCCGGCGTCATCCACGGCCTGATGGCCGAGTTCGACGATCCGACCTCGCTGGTGACGGCCACCGAGCGGGCGTACGGCGCCGGCTATCGGCGTATGGACGCGTACTCGCCGTTTCCGATCGAAGAGCTGCACCATGCGCTCGGCGGAGGGCATACGAGGCTGCCGCTGATCGTGCTCATCGGCGGACTCTGCGGCTGCCTCGGCGGCTACGGCCTGCAGTACTGGTCGTCGGTGATCGCGTATCCGTTGAACGTCGGCGGAAAACCGCTGCACAGTTGGCCGGCGTTCATCCCGGTGACCTTCGAGTGCACGATTCTCGTCGCCGCGCTCTCGGCGGTGCTGGGCATGCTGGCGCTGAACGGCCTGCCGCAGCCGTATCACCCGGTGTTCAACGTGCCGCGTTTCGCGCTGGCGAGCCGGAACCGGTTCTTCCTCTGCATCGAGGCCGCCGACCCGAAATTCGACCTCGAAGGGACGCGCGAGTTCCTGACCACCTCAGCCCGCGGGAGGTCTCCACTGTCGCGGACTAAGAACAAGGACACAAAGGTGACGAAGGTCACAAAGGGAGCCCGGCGCTGGCGCGCCTCGCGGTCCTCTGTCCGGCCGTCCTCTGTCCGTTCCTTTGTGTCCTTTGTTTCCTTTGTGTCCTTTGTGTCGGCAGCTCTGGCTTTTTCTGGCTGCCGCCAGGACATGCACGATCAACCGAAGTACGTCCCGCTTCGCGAGTCGACGTTCTTCGGCGATTCTCGG
Source organism: uncultured Acidobacteriota bacterium (assembly GCA_963792175.1). Lineage (GTDB taxonomy): Bacteria > Acidobacteriota > Vicinamibacteria > Vicinamibacterales > CAVVIG01 > CAWBVG01. The sequence continues at coordinate 142,592 of CAWBVG010000041.1, read as the reverse complement.
TCCGCGCGGCCGCTCGTGGAGGGAACAGTGGCGCGCGGACACCTGCGCGACGACGCGCTGATGTATACCGGACGAACCGGCAAGGCGGACGCGACCGTCTTTCCGTTCCCGATCGACGCGCGCGTGATGGCCCGCGGCCAGGAGCGCTTCGACATCTTTTGCTCGCCCTGTCATGGGCGTAGCGGCCAGGGCGACGGGATGGTCGTGCGCCGGGGCTATCGCCGTCCGCCGTCGTATCACCAGGACCGCCTCCGCGAGGCGCCCGTCGGACACTTCTTCGACGTCATCACCAACGGGTTCGGCGCCATGCCCGACTACGCGTCGCAGATCGCCGCCGCCGATCGGTGGGCGATCGTCGCCTACATCCGCGCGCTTCAGCTCAGCGAGCACGCCACGCTCGCAGACGTTCCAGCCGGCGAGCGGGACCGGATTCGCTGATGGCTCTCACTCAGACGGCCGACGCCGCGATTCCCGAACTGGCGCGTCATCAGCGAACGTTGCTGCTGGCCGGCGCCCTTGGCGCGGTGGTGTCGCTCGGGGGCGCGTTGCTGAACTTCACCCAGTTCATGCAGTCGTACCTGATGGCGTACATGCTGTGCCTCGGCGTGACGCTCGGTTCTCTCGCGCTCGGCATGGTGCACCAGTTGTCCGGCGGCGCCTGGGGTGTGGTCATCCGCCGACCGATAGGCGCAGCGGCTCGCGTGCTGCCGGTGATGACGGCGTTGTTCCTGCCGATCGCGCTCGGCATGTCGCGGCTGTATCCGTGGACCAACGCCGACCTGGTCGCGCACGACGAGGTGTTGCGCCACAAGCAGCTGTACCTGAACACGCCGTTCTTCCTGGCGCGAGCGGCGTTGTACTTCCTCGTCTGGAACGTGCTGTCGTACTTCCTGAACGCGTGGTCGCTGGAACAGGATCGCAATCCCGACCCACGCATCGCCCGGCGGATGCAGCAGTTGAGCGCCGGCGGCCTGCTCGCCTACGGGCTGACGATTACGTTTGCGGCATTCGACTGGCTGATGTCGCTCGAGCCGCACTGGTTCTCGACGATCTACGGCGTGTTGATCATGGGCGGCCAGGGCCTCTCGGCTCTCGCCTTTCTCATCGTGGCGCTGGTCTGGCTCAGCCGGCGGCCGCCGCTCGATCGGATCGTCGTCGCGGCCCATTTCCACGACCTGGGCAACCTCCTGCTCGCGTTCGTGATGCTGTGGGCCTACTTCTCGTTTTCGCAGTACCTGATCATCTGGTCGGGCAACCTGCCCGCGGAGATCACGTGGTACACCCACCGCCTCCAGACCGGATGGCGATGGGTCGGCACGTTGCTCATTCTGTTTCATTTCGCGGTGCCGTTCGTGCTGTTGCTGTCGCGGGCGGTCAAGCGGGATCCGCGGATGCTGGTCAAAGTCGCGATCGCGGTGTTGATCGTGCGGCTGCTCGATTTGTTCTGGCTGATCGCGCCGGAGTTTCACCCGGCGGGCATCGCCGTGAGCTGGCTCGACGTGGTGCTGCCGATGACGCTCGGGGCGATCTGGCTCGGCTGCTTCATCCGGCAGCTGCGCGGCCGCGCCATTCTTCCCGTTCACGATCCGGAGTTCGACGAAGCGCTCGGCCGCATCATCGAGCGCGGCGCCCCGCCACGGGAGGCCCACTAGTCATGGCGGAACTGCACCTTCCCCATCACGGCGGAACACCTCACGGGGCGGACGAGAACCCCGAGGTCCATCACGAGGCGAGCGACGTCAACATCCGAGCCATCCTCGGCTTCGGCGTCGGCCTCATCGTCGTCGGCATCGGCGCCAGTTTCATGGTGTGGCTCTTGTTTCAGTATTTCGCCTCGCGCGAGGCGCAGCGCGTGCCGCCCGAATACCCGCTTGCCGTTTCTCAGGGCGAGCGCATGCCGCCGGAGCCGCGGCTGCAGACCGCGCCACGCGAGGACCTGCGCGAGCTCCGCGCGAGCGAAGACGAGCTGCTCTCCAGTTATGGATGGGTGGACCGAAACGCTGGCATCGTGCGAATTCCCATCAACGAGGCGATGCGGTTGACGCTGGAACGCGGGTTGCCCACAAGAACAGGTCAGAAGCCATGAGACCAAGGAACAGGAACCGCGGAGGCTCCGCAAGGCGTCGCCGAGTGTTCTTGTGTCCTTTGTGTCCTTTGTTACCTCTGTGTCCTTTGTGCGCAGCGCGCACGGGCAGATGGTCGATGGCCCCGCCAGTGCGGGCTTTAAACGCGAGTCGGGTATGCCGTCGTCGCAGGTACCGCCGGCGCTGCGCGAGATTGGGTTCGACCAGCGCCTCGACGAGCACCTGCCGCTCGACACGCCACTCCGGGACGAGCAGGGACGCGCGGTCCAGCTTGGCGAGTATTTTGGCAAGCGGCCGGTCGTTCTGGTGTTCGCCTATTACGACTGCCCGATGCTGTGCACGCTGGCCATCAATGGATTGTCCAGCGCACTGAAGGTGTTGTCGCTCGACCCGGGCGCGGATTTCGAGATCGTGACGGTCAGCATCGATCCGCGCGACACGCCCGCGGCCGCGGCCGTCAAGAAAGCCGGATACCTCGAGCGCTACGGACGCGCCGGCGCCGCCGCCGGCTGGCACTTTCTCACCGGTGATCAGTTGTCAATCGACCGGCTGACCAAGGCCGCCGGGTTCCGTTATGCCTGGGATCCGGAAACGAAGCAGTTCGCGCACCCGACCGGCATCATCGTCCTGACGCCCGACGGCCGGATGGCGCGGTACCTGTTCGGGATCGAGTACGGGCCGCGCGATCTCCGGCTGGCCATCGTCGAAGCGTCCTCCGGCAAAGTGGGATCGCCGGTCGACGCATTGCTGCTGTATTGCTATCACTACGACCCGATGACCGGCCGCTACGGCGTGGCGATCCTGCGCGCGATGCGCATCGCGGGCGCGGCGACAGCCCTCGCGCTCGGCGGATTCATCGTGGTCATGCTGCGCCGCGAGCGAAGAACGTTGAACCCTAGAACCTTGAACCTAGAACCCTAGAACCTAGAACCTTCGCTATGTGGTCTGGAACGCCGCTCTTTCCCGAATCCGCCTCGACGATGGCGAGCCGCGTCGACGCGCTCTACTTCTTTCTCCTCGCGCTCTCGATCTTCTTTTCGCTGCTGATCGCCGGCCTGATTGTCTTTTATGCGGTGAAGTACCGGCGGCGTGCCGCCGACAGCGTCGGTTCGGAGATCCACGGCGGCCTCGTGCTCGAGCTGACATGGACGATCGTGCCGCTGCTCATCACGATGGTCATCTTCGTCTGGGGCGCGAGCGTGTTCTTCGCGATGTCGCGGCCGCCCGACGAAACCATCAACATCTACGTGGTCGGCAAGCAGTGGATGTGGAAGTTCCAGCATCTCGACGGCCAGCGCGAAATCAACGAACTGCATGTGCCGGTGGGACGGCCGGTGAAGCTGATCATGACGTCCGAGGACGTCATTCACGATGTCTTCGTTCCGGCCTTTCGGATCAAGGCCGACGTCGTGCCCGGACGCTATACGCACCTGTGGTTTCAGTCGACGAAACCAGGGCGCTACCGCCTGTTCTGCGCTGAGTACCTGCGGCACGAAGCACTCGGGCATGATCGGCCAGGTCGTTGTCATGGAGCCGAGTGAATATCAGACGTGGCTGGGCGGCGGTGCGTCGGAAGGGTCGCTCGCCTCGGCGGGCGCGAAGCTGTTTCAGGACCTCGCGTGCAACACCTGCCATCGCCCGGACGCGCAGGGCCGCGGACCGGTGCTCGAAGGCCTGTTCGGCAAGACCGTGACGCTCCAGAACGGCGAGACGCTGACCGTCGACGAGGCGTACGTCCGCGAATCGATTCTCCAGCCGGCGGCGAAAATCACTTCGGGATTCCAGCCGATCATGCCGACGTTCCAGGGGCTGGTCACTGAGGAGCAACTGCTCGAGCTGATCGAGTACGTGAAGTCGCTGCATGAGCTGCCGCAGGTGCAGCCCCGATAACCCATGGCTACCGTCATCCTTCCACCGCGCCACTACCTGAACGACGGCTACGGCATCGCGTCGTGGCTGTTCACACGGGACCACAAGCGAATCGCCCTGCTGTACCTGGCAGGCGTGACCTTCTTCTTCTTCATCGGCGGCGCGTTCGCTGTCCTGATTCGGCTCGAGCTGGCGACGCCGGTTGGCGATCTCGTCACGGACGAGACCTACAACAAGCTGTTCACGATGCACGGCGTGATGATGGTGTTCTTCTTCCTGATCCCGGCCATCCCGTCCGTCCTCGGGAACTTTCTCGTCCCGATCATGATCGGAGCGAAGGACCTCGCGTTTCCGAAGCTGAATCTCGCGAGCTGGTACATCTACATGGTCGGCGCGGCGTTCACCACCTACGCGATCGTCACCGGCGGTCTCGACACCGGGTGGACGTTCTACACGCCGTTCAGCACCGTCTCCTCCACGAGCCAGGTGATTCCCGCCGCGCTCGGGATATTCGTGACCGGGTTCTCGTCGATTCTCACCGGCCTCAATTTCATCGTGACGATCCACCGCATGCGCGCACCGGGCATGACCTGGTTCCGCATGCCGCTGTTCCTGTGGTCGACCTATGCGACGAGCCTGATCATGGTCCTCGGCACGCCGGTGCTGGCGATCACGATTCTACTGGTCGCGGTGGAACGCGTATTCCACTTCGGTTTCTTCGACCCGACGCTCGGCGGCGATCCCATCCTCTTCCAGCACCTCTTCTGGTTCTACTCTCACCCGGCCGTGTACATCATGGTGCTCCCCGCGATGGGCGTGATCAGCGAGCTGGTCGCCGCCTTCTGCCGGAAGCCCGTGTTCGGCTACAGCTTCGTCGCGTTCGCGAGCGTCGGCATCGCGGTGCTGGGGTTCCTGGTCTGGGGCCACCACATGTTCGTGGCCGGCCAGTCGGTCTATGGGGCTCTCGTGTTTTCGATCCTGAGCTTCCTGGTCGCGATTCCCTCGGCGGTCAAAGTGTTCAACTGGACCGCGACGATGTACAAGGGATCGATTTCGTGGGACACGCCGATGCTCTACGCCATCGGCTTCATCGGCCTTTTCACGATCGGCGGCCTCACCGGCTTGTTCCTCGCCTCGGTCGGCCTCGACGTCCATGTGACCGACACCTACTTCATCGTCGCGCACTTCCACTACATCATGGTCGGCGGCACCATCATGGGATACCTCGGCGGCCTGCACTACTGGTGGCCGAAGATCAGCGGCCGTCTCTACAACGAAACGCTGGCGCGGATCAGCGCCGGCATCATCTTCATCGGCTTCAACCTGACGTTCTTCCCGCAGTTCATCCTCGGCTACCTGGGCATGCCGCGGAGGTATCACGCCTACCCACCGGATTTTCAGGTGTTGAACGTGCTGTCGTCGGCGGGCGCTTCGATTCTCGGCGTCGGCTACTTGATCCCGATGATTTATCTGATGTGGTCGCTGCGCTACGGGCGGCTGGCCGGCTCGAACCCATGGGGGGCGGTCGGACTCGAGTGGACGACGACCTCTCCGCCACCGACGGAAAACTTCGCGGAGACCCCTCAGGTCACGTGGGATGCGTACGACTACGGCGCACCAGTGGAGGGCCATGTTGCCTGAAGCCGCGCACACGCATCACCCAGCGCTCGCGCACCACTTCGACAGCCTGGGCCAGCAGAAGGAAGCGGCCACGCTCGGCATGTGGGTGTTCCTCGTCACCGAGGTGCTGTTCTTCGGCGGCATGTTCCTCACGTATGCCATCTACCGCGCCTGGTATCCCGAGGCATTCGCCGTCGCGAGTCACGAGCTCGACGTCACGCTCGGCACGATCAACACCGTCGTCCTGATCACGAGCAGTTTGACCATGGCGCTGGCCGTACACGCCGCGCAGCTGGGTCAGCGGAAGCTGGTGCTGTGGTTCCTGGTGGCGACGATGGTGCTCGGGGCGGCGTTCCTGGGCATCAAGAGCGTGGAGTACTACCACAAGTTCGAAGAGCACCATGTGCCGGGCCCGGGATTTCAGTTCGAGCGGGAATACGTCCGCCACGCGCAGTTGTTTTTCTCGCTGTACTTCATCATGACCGGTCTGCACGCGCTGCACATGATCATCGGCATCGGCATCATGCTGGTGATGTTCTGGTGGACGTGGCGCGGAACCATCACCGAGGACTATTACAGCCCCATCGAAATCAGCGGGTTGTACTGGCACTTCGTCGACATCGTCTGGATTTTCCTGTTTCCGTTGCTCTACCTCATCGGACGGCATGGACCGTGACTGACCACATTCTGCCCAAGCGCGTTTACTACACGATCTTCGGCATCCTCATGCTCGGCACCTACCTGACGGTGCAGATCGCCTTCTTCGACCTCGGCCGCCTGAATACGGTCGTGGCATTGACGATCGCGGTCATCAAAGCGACGCTGGTCGTCCTGTTCTTCATGCACGTGAAATACAGCACGCGCCTCACCTGGGTCGTCGTGCTCGGCAGCATCTTCTGGCTCGGGATCATGTTCGTGCTGACGATGGGGGATTACCTGACCCGCGTCTGGCTCACCTACGGTTGATCGTCATGACGTGGTCGGTGAGTCGCGTGGCTCCGTGGGTCGGCCTGACCTCGTGGGCGGGGTAGGTCGATTGGTCAGCGTGATACGATCGATGGTCACCTTTGGTCACCGCCTTCTCGCGAGCGGCCGCGCGCGCGGCCAGCGCTCCTGATCCGGCGCGCCCGTTTCTGAAATGGGCCGGGGGCAAGCGGCAGCTGCTCCCGCAGCTCCGCAGATTCGTCCCGCCGCAGTTCGAGCAGTACTTCGAGCCGTGCCTGGGCAGCGGCGCGCTGTTCTTCGATCTGGCGGCCAGCCGGGACATCGCGCCGCACACCGCCTGGCTCACCGATCTCAATCGCGATCTGCTCGGCTGCTATTGCGCCGTCGGCGCGCGCGCGGACGACGTGATTGCCGCGCTTGCCGATCACGAGCGTCAGCATCGGGAGTCGCCGCAGACGCATTTCTATCGCGTGCGGGACACGCTCTTCAACCCGCAGCGCAGCGAGCACTTCGGGGCCAGCTCCGAGCGTCGCGATCGAAGATTACCCGCCGGCCCTGGCCGCCATGTTCATCTACCTGAATCGCACCGGCTTCAACGGCCTGTTCCGGTTGAATTCGCGGAGCGAGTTCAACGTCCCGGCGGGGCGCTACGCCAATCCGCGCATCTGCGATGCGGATAATCTGCGCGCCGTCGCGTCGATCATCGCCGCGCCCGGCGTGAACATCCGCTACGGCGGGTTCGAGCTGGCGCTCGAGCACGCGCAGCGGCACGACCTGCTCTACTTCGATCCACCCTATGCGCCGGTCAGCGACACCGCCAACTTCACCGGCTATACCGCGAGCCGGTTTTCGAGCGAGGATCAACGGCGGCTGCAGCAGGCTGTCATCGAGCTGGCCGGCCGCGGATGTCACGTGATCGTGAGCAATTCGACCGCTCCGATCATCAGCGAGCTCTACGAGATGAACCGGACGGCGCGCCGTGCCGGTCTCCGCGCGCACCGCGTGCCGGCGCGACGCGCGATCAATTCGAAGGCGAGCCGCCGCGGCGATGTCGCGGAGTACATCATCAGCAACGTCGCACCACTAGTCGATAGTCAGTAGTCGAGAGTCGGTAGTCTAGTCAGGAGTCGGTAGTCGAGTCAGGAGTCGGTAGTCTGGTCGATAGTCGATAGTCCGGCCACGGCAGGACCCGACTACCGCGACTACCGACGAGACTACTGACGAGACTATCGACTACGACTCGACTCCTGACTACCGACTCTCGACTACCGACTGTGTGCTGTGAGACTGTCATCAGAAAGGCAGCTCGCGCCAGTCGCCGTCCACCGGCAGCGGGATCGAACCGGTCCACGAGAACAGCGACGGCCCGGGCTGATACCGCTCGTCGAGGGTGAAGACCGTGTTGACACGCGTCAACACGACAGACGATGACGCCGGCGCCGCGCCCCGCTGAGCGCGGGAGAACGCACGAAACCGAACCGCCTCCGGCCGTCCGGCCGATGCCGGCAGCGGGACGGCGCCCCTGAAACACCCGCTGCGCACGATTCGGAATTCGCTGAGGCCGCGATCGGAGTCGTACCACCGCGGCGTTCCGGTGCTGTCCGCCGCTCGGATCGAAAACGCGACCGCGGCATTCTCGAGCTCCGTGCACGCCTCGACGTGGACGTAGCGGCGGAGATCGGGAACCTTTCCCGATCCCGCTGGCGCGTCGGCCACGATCTTTCCCTCGCGCGTCATCTCCTGCGCCGCCACGGTGTAGGTCCAGGCATGCCGATCCATCACCACTTCGCGCGACTGGTTGGCAAGGTCGAATCGCTCCACGGCCGGCGCATAGCGCACCTGCGTCGTACCCGACTCGCTGACCATGTTGTTGTCGGTCGACACCCACAGCAGCGGATGCCCGCCTTCGTGGCGTCCTGTGAACGGCGGCACCTCGTGGCCGGGACCCTGAAATTCCTCCGCGAGAATCTGATCGTGTTCGTCGACTTCCACGCCGTAGACATACTCGATGTCCGTCGTGCGCCCCCATGTCGCCATCAGCCGGTCGGTCGCGGTGCCGCCATCTTCGTTGGAGAAGACGACCGAATAACGCAACCGCCATCCGCGCGACGTCGTTTCCATCTCGTACCACATCAACATCGGCACGTCGGTGAACGCGCCCACCGTGTTCGCGCGCGCGTGCAGAATCGGGGCCATCGATTGGGCGGTGTAGTCGGACGACTTGCCTTTGGCGAGGTAGTCGATGCGCGGGATGTCAATCGACACGCGCCCGGCCGCCCGCGCGCTCAGCGCCGGATCGCGTTCGATGGTAAGGCGGTAGCGGCCCGGCGAGTACATCCCGAGCGCGATGCGGTAATCCGCCGGCGCTTCACCCCGGTACAGGAGGATGTGCTGCGAGTACTTGCCGTTGACCATCACGCGCAACGCGGCGGCTTCCCGGCCGCTTTCTCCCCAGCCGCAGCCCGTGCAGCCCGCGCGCACGGTCACCACCACCTCGGACGGCGACTCCACGTAGAGAAAGCGATTGAGCGATTCGGTCGCCAGCGGCGACTGGCCGGCGAGCCACGCGAGCAGCGCGAAGAGCCTGGCGATCATTGAATGTCGGCGACAACCACCGGCTTCTGCGTCTCGTGCGCACGGGTCGCGGCCACGCCGATTCTGAGCGCCTCGAGCCCATCGTCAATCGTGATCGGCGCCGGCCGATCCTGGAGCACGTTCTGCGCGAAGTTCTGCAGCTGGGTCGTATACGCGTCGCGGAAACGCTCCATGAAGTACGGGACCGTGTCGTGCGCCACGGAGTTCTTCGTCAGGACCATCACCGGGGTCTCGCGAAGGTATCCGATCTTCAGCGTGCCTTCGAGGCCGAGAATCTCCGTCGCGATGTCGTAGCCGTAGATGCCGCTCCGGCTGAGATCGACGACGCCGATCTTGCCACTGGTGAACGTCAGGCTGGCCACCGCGTTATCGATATCTCCGACCGTCATCAGTTCGGGATAGGCGATCGTCGCGCCGATCGTCGCCACCGTCTTCACGTCGCCCATGAACCAGCGCGCCAGATCGAAGTCGTGGATGCCCATGTCGATCAGCATGCCGCCGCTGCTCCTGGGGTTCGCGTACTCGAGGCTCGGTCTGAACGGATCGCGCGATGTCGATTTGAAGACCAGCGGCGTGCCGATCCGCCCGCCTTCGATCTGCTTCTTTGCGGCGGCGTAGCCGGAATCGAACCGCCGCATGAATCCCATCTGAAAGAAGATGCCGGACTTCGCGATCGCCTCCTTCATCGCCGCGATCTCGTCGAGCGAGAGCGCCGGCGGCTTCTCGCAGAAGGTCGGCTTGCCCCGCTGCGCCGCCGCGATGACGAGCTGCCGGTGGGTGTCGGTGGGGCTGACGATGACGATGGCTTCGACCGCCGCATCGTCGATCAGCGCCTGGGGATCCGTGTAGTGCCGTGGAACGTCGAATTCGGCCGCGACTTCCTGCGCCAGCGTTCCGACCGGGTCGGCAACCGCCACCAGCCGCGTCTCGGCGATGCGGCCGGCGAGGTCCCGGGCATAGACGCGGCCCAGGCGGCCGACGCCAATCAATCCAATTGCCAAACGTCCTTTGCGAGCGATCGTCATTTCACGTTGTCCTTGGTCACAAGCTCGAGCTTCACCTTGATATCGGGCGGCACCGTCTCGCCCCGGATCACTTTCACGGCGCTCTCGACCGCCGCGCGGCCCATTTCCGACGGGAACTGCGCCACCGACGCTTCCATCGTCCCCGCCGCAATCGCTTTCTTCGCATCGTCCAGGGCGTCGAAGCCGATCACGCGGATCCGGCCGGTCCTGCCGGCAGCGGCGATGGCTTCGATGGCTCCGAGCGCCATCAGGTCGCTGCAGGCAAACACGCTGTCGATGTCCTGATGCGCCTGGAGCATGTTCTGGAATACGTTGAAGCCCTGGTCGCGCTCCCAGTTCGCGGGCTGTGACGCCACGATGGTGATGCCCGGCGCGCGCTTCACGGCGTCGCGGAATCCACGCATGCGCGAGTCGCCGGTTTCATGGCCGGGGATCCCTTCGAGGATCCCGACTCGGGCATTGCCGCCGGTGACCTTGATCAGGTATTCGCCGGCGAGCTTGCCGCCCTCGTAGTTGTCGGATCCGACGAACGTTTCGGTGCGAACGCCCGCGTCCGCCGCTGCCTTGGCGTCCACGCGGGTGTCGACGACGACGATCGGTACTTTGGCGTCCTTCGCCTTCACGAGAGCGGACACGATCTCCCGCGAGCCGCTGGGTGTGATGCACAGCGCCTGGATGCCGGTCTGGATCATGTTCTCGACGATCTGCATCTGCTTCTCGACGTCGATTTCCCGCTCCGCCGCCTGCACCTGCAGCGTCACACCCAACCGGTCGGCGGCTTCCTGGGCGCCGCGGCGCATGTCGACGAAGAACGGGTGATTCAGCGTCTTCAGCACGAGCGCCACCGTCGGCTTGGATGTGCCGGCATTGCCTGTCGTCGCGCCGCGATTGCACGAGGCGGACAGCGCAGCGGCGGTCAGGACGAGCGCAATGGTCTTTTTCATATCGTTCCACCGTTCGCGGTCATGTTCGGTTCTTTCGCTTCAACACCGTGTCGATCAATACCGCGACAACGATCACCGCGCCAATCACTATCTGCTGCAGAAACGACGACACGCCGAGGAGGTTGAGGCCGTTGCGCAACACTCCCATGATGAGCGCGCCGACCAGCGTGCCGGCCAGGGTGCCGTCGCCGCCCATCAGGCTGGTGCCGCCGATGACCGTGGCGGCGATCGCATCCAGTTCGTACATCATTCCGGCGATCGGCTGCGCCGAGTTGAGCCTCGCTGTCAGGATGACGGCGGCGAGGGCGCTCATCAGGCCAGACACGCCGTAGATCATCGTCTTGTGAAACCTGATCGGCACGCCCGACAGGCGGGTCGCTTCCTCGTTGCCGCCGATCGCGTAGACGTAGCGGCCAAACGTCGTACGCGACAGCACGAAATGCGCCGCCGCGTAGACCACCGTGGTCTCGATGACCGGAGCCGGGATGAAACCGACGCGGCCGGTCGCAAGCACGCGAAACGACGGATCGAACCCCGAAACCGGCCGCCCTTCCGTGAAGAGAAGGGCCGCGCCGCGGGCGATGCTCATCGTGCCGAGCGTCACGATGAACGGGGGCAGCCCTCCCCAGCTGACGAGCGCGCCGTTTGCGAGGCCGCACAGCACACCGACCGCCAGTGACAGCGGCAGCGCGACCGCCAGGGAATGCCCGGCCTGAAGCGACGTGCCCAGCACGACTCCCGACAGCGCAACGATCGAACCGACCGAGAGGTCGATACCGCCCGACAGGATGACGAAGGTCATCCCGACCGCGACGATGGCGTTGATGCTGGTCTGCTCGGCGACGTTCAGCAGATTCGACACCGTCATGAAGTGCGGCGTCAGGATCCACAGGATGGCGCACAGCGCCAGCAGTCCGATGAGCGTTCCGAACTGACGGGCCGGGACGATCAACTGGCCTGCCCTGAGCTTGTCGAATGGGCCTGCCCTGAGCTTGTCGAATGGGCAAGTCCCAGCGCGGCGCTGAGGACGCGCTCCTCGGTGGCATCCGCAGCGGAGATCTCGGCCTGCAGACGTCCGCGGTGCATGACGAGAATCCGGTCGCTCATGCCGAGCAGCTCCGGCAGCTCGGAAGAGATCATGATGATGCCGGCGCCGCGCGCGGTGAGGCGGTTCATCAGGTTGTAAATCTCGACCTTGGCGCCGACGTCGACGCCGCGCGTGGGTTCGTCGAAGATGAAGATGCGGACGTCGCCCGCGAGCCACTTGCCGAGCACGACCTTCTGCTGGTTGCCGCCGCTCAGCAGCCGGACCGGCTGCGTGGGCGTGGCCTTGACGCGCAGATCGGCGACGATCGGGTCGGCCATCGCCGTCTCGCATTGTCGCGACAGAACCCCGAGCCGGGCCAACCGGCGGCCGTGCGGCAGCGCGATGTTCCGCGCGACCGTCAGGCCCGGCACCAGCCCCTGCGCCTTTCGATCCTCCGGCAGCAGCCCGATGCCGTGCGCGATCGCATCTTCCGGCTCGCGGAACCTGACTTCGCGGCCCTGGACGAAGAGGCGGCCTTCCTGGCACCGATCTGCGCCGGCGACCACGCGCGCGAGCTCGGTACGGCCGGCACCGAGCAACCCGGCGATTCCAAGAACCTCTCCCGCGTGCAGCGAGAACGAGATGCCGCTGAGCGGTCCACCGCCGACGTTTTCGACGCGGAGCAGCTCGGCGCCGCGTTCGACGGGAATCTTGGGAAAGTGATCGGCCAGATCCCGGTTCGCCATCATCCGCACCAGCTCGGGGATGGTCACGTCCTGAATCGGCCGGGTGGCGACCACGCGGCCGTCGCGCATGACGGTGATCTGGTGACCGATGCGAAACACTTCGTCGAGGCGGTGCGTGATGTAGACGATCGCGACGCCGCGCGCGGCCAGCCGCTGGATCAACGCGAAGAGCTGCGTGACCTCGCGGCTCGTCAACGACGACGTGGGCTCGTCCATCACAAGCACGGAAGCCGATCGACCAGTAACGCCTGACGTGTCCGCCGCAGCCCTGGCGAAAGCCGACTTGTCCGCTGAAGCCTTGGCGAAAGCGGAGCCTGACAGCGCCTTGGCGATCTCGACCATCTGTCGCTGTGCGAGCCCGAGCCGCGACACCAGCGCGCGCGGGTCGAGCGACATCCCGAGATCGGCCAGCAGCCGCGACGTCCGATCGTACAGTTCGGGCCAGTCGACGAAGCCACCCCACCGGACCGGCGCCGCGCCAAGAAAGATGTTTTCCGCGACCGAGAGATGCGGAACGAGGTTGAGCTCCTGATAGATCACGCGGATGCCGAGCGCCAGCGCGTCGCGCGGGCTCCGGATCTCGACAGCCCGTCCGTTGATCCGAATGTCGCCGGCGTCCTTGGTGTAGGCGCCGCTCAGGATCTTCATCAGCGTCGACTTCCCTGCGCCGTTTTCGCCGAGCAGCATGTGGACGGCGCCCGCCTCCAGCGTCAGGTCGACGCCGTCGAGCGCGACGACACCGGGAAATGCCTTACGGATCCCCCGCATCTCGAGGATCGGCGGGCCGTCAGGAGACACTAGACGCTGACCTTGCGGGAGGCGATGAGGGCGTTGACCTCGTCGAGCGTCGGCACGCCGTTCAGCGCGCCAAGACGGGTGCAGCTGACGGCGGCGGCGGCATTGGCGGTCCGCAACGCCTGGTCCATCGGCTGGCCTTGGATGAGAGCGTAGATGAAGCCGCCGCGAAACACGTCGCCGGCGCCCGTGGTATCGACGGCCTGAACGCTGAACGCCGGCTCCTGGTAGAGGCGGTCGCCGTCGAGGATCATCGCGCCGTGCTCGCCGAGCGTGACACACAGCACCTGATCGTGCCGCTTGCGGAGAATCCGCAGCGCCTGCTCGATGTCGTTCGTGCCGGTGAGGTGCGTCGGCACGTGCTGCGCGAAGATGGCGTGCGTGACGGCGCCCACCAGTTCCTCGGTCCGATCCGTCAGGCGGTCGATGTCGCTCGTCACGATCGCGCCGCCAGCGCGGGCGATTTTCGCCGCCCGAATCGCCGCGTCGTCGTCCACATCGTCGACGTGGACGACGCGGGCGGCGGCCAGCGCCTCGGTCGGCAGTTCGCGCTCGCGCAAGCGCAGGCGGTCGTCGCGATCCCACAGCACGATCCGCTCGCCGGTCGTGGCGTCGACGAGAATCACCGCGAACTGGTTTTCGGCGTCACGGATGATGAGATCGGTGATGTCGACGTCGCGGGTGGTCAGTTCGGCGCGGATCCGGCGGCCGTTCTCGTCGGTGCCTGACACGCCGACGTACTTGCTGCGAAGCCCGAGGCTGGCGCACGTGCACATCGCGGTGGCCATCTGGCCGCCGCACAGCACGCGCCGATCGCGAATCTGCATCTTCGCAAAGGCGCCGAACGGCTGAGGATAGCCGGGCAGCAGGTTGACGAAGTCCACCGAGTTGGCGCCGACGCCGATGACGTCCCAGCGATCGTCAGATACGGTCATGAAGGCGGAGTATATCGCCCAGAACGGGTTCGGGGTTCAGGGTTCTAGGTTCAGCGTTCGTTCTGGTTCGAGGTTCTGAGTTCAGCGTTCGGCGGTTCAGAGTTCGTCTGTTCAGGGTTCGCGAACCCCGAACTCGAACGAACCCTGAACCCGGAACCCTAGAACCCCGAACCCGACTGCAGCGGCGCTAGAAAGTGAAGCGCGCCGCGATCTGCATGATGCGCGGATCGCTCGACAGGCTCGAGATCGTGCCGAACGTCGCGGCGTCGCTGATGTTGCGGTTCGGCAGGCCGAAATTGACCGTGTCGAAGACGTTGAAGATGTCCCAGCGCAGCGTCGCCGCGAGGCGCTGACTGAAACGGATGTGCCGCTGGAACGTGAGATCGAAGTTCTGGAACCCCGGACCGGTGAGGCGATTGCGCAGCTCGTTGCCGAACGTGCCCGACGACACGGCCTGAAACGCCGCCAGGTTGAACCACTGATCCACCGTCTCCGGACCCTTCGGATCGCCGACGACGTTCGGCAGACCGGTCATGTTCGTGCCGACGTTGTTGCCGCTCTGATTCACCGTGTAGGGACGTCCGGCGCGCTTGGTGTAAATCCCGGAGACCGTCCAGTCGCGCGCGATGATGTTGTTGCCGAGCGGCAAGGCCCACACGAAGTTCGTGGTGAAGCGGTGGCGCACGTCGTAGTCGCTCGGTCCGTACCACGACTCGAAGTCGCGCGCGTTCTGCGGAAACGCGTTCGATCCCTGCGTCGTCAGCTGCTCCGACGAATTGTCCTTGGAGTCGCCCAGCGTGTAGGACACGCCGAAGGCGTAGCCTCGAGCGAAGCGCTTCTCGAGTCCGAGATCGACGCCCTTGTACTCGGACTTGCCGTCCTGCGCCCGCCACTCGACGAACCCGAAATTCGGGTACGGCAGCGCACCGAGCGCATTGTTCCCCGCCGCGTTGGGCAGCGGTTGATTCAGGTTGACGAGGGTCGCCAGATTCGAGCCCCGGGTGTAGACGAAGTCGGCCGACAGCACCATCCCGAGATCCAGTTCGCGCTGCACGCCGAAGCTGGCCTGGTTGGTCGTGGTCTTCGGCGCATCCTGGCTGACGGCGCGGAGACGCACCGCGCGCAGTTGCTCCGGCCGCAGGATCCAGATTCGGCGTGTTCAGGAAGCCGGCCGGAAAACCCTGCCGGAGGAAGAACACCGGCGAACCGGACGTCTGCGTGATCGTCTTGTTGACCAGCCCCGGCAGGTTCAGGGCGAGCTGATCTTCGCTGCCCACGCGATCGAACAGGTTGTAGAAGATGCCCCAGCCGCCGCGGAGCGCGGTCTTCTCGTCGAGCTTGTAGACGAGGCCGACGCGCGGCGCGAAGTTGTTCCGGTCCGGCTTGACCAGCCCGCGGTCCTGCAGCGAGCCGTCCTTGGCGAACATCAGGCTGCCGCTGCCGGCGGGATCGAAATTGGTCTGCGCGTTGTTGGCTTCGAGCGCGGGCGTGATGAGGTCGTAGCGCAAGCCAAGATTCAACGACAGTCTCGGGCTGACCTTCCAGTCGTCCTGCAGGAAGTACATCTGCGCGCGGTGCCGCTGCTCCACGACCCAGACGTTGGACAACTGCAAGTCGGCGACGTAGCCGAGCAGATAGTCGGCCATCGCGTTGCCCGTGAACGAGGTGCGGAACCGCAGCGCGCCGCGCGTCGCCGGCACGTCCATGTACTGGTTCTGCATCGGCATGATGATGTCGGCGCCGGCCTTCAGCGCGTGGTTGCCGTGCAGCCACGACAGCGAGTCGATGAATTCGAACTGGTTGGTGTGCTGGAACTTCGGCAGGAAGTCCGGCGATCCGATGCGGCCGAGGCCCGAGCCGCCGAAGTAGCCGTCGATCGTGATGCCGGGAAGCCCGCCGGCGACGATCGGGTTGGTGATCGCCCCGGGAATGATCGCCGCGGCGGGCGGCGTCAGTCCAAATGACTGTTGAACGGCGTCTGACGTCGACTGCGACCACGAGATGCGGAACTCGTTGACCATCGCCGACGACAGGACGCGCGTCCAGCCGCCCACCGTCGCGTTGGTCTTGATCGTCTGGTTGCCGAACGCGGACGTGCCGGTGCCGTCGACGACGCCGCCGAATGCGCCGGGAATCTGCCGGGTGCGGTTCGAGTAGATGTGGCGCGCGAAGACGCTGTCGTTCGATGGTCGGCTTCCAGTCGAAGCGGCCGAGCCAGCGGTCCGAGTTGTCGACCAGGTCGGCGGTTCGGAAGTAGTTGTTCGCGCCCGGCTGGTTCGGCATCGGCACGAGGCCCATGATCGCGGCCGCAACCGGATCGATCCGGCCCTGCGGAATCTGATTGTTGGCGAAGTTCGCGCCGGTCAGCGGATCGCGGACGGCGCTCGTGAAGATGCCGTTGCGCTCGTCGGCCGTCGGCACGCGCGTCAGACGGATGACGCCGCGGTTGATCCGCGTCCCCTCGAAGTCCGTGAAGAAGAACGCGCGGTTCTTGATGACCGGTCCGCCGATGTTGCCGCCGTACTGATTCTGATCGTTCGCCGGCTTCGCGGCGCCGGCGCGCTTGGAGAAGAAATCGTTGGAGTCGAACGAATCGTTGCGGAAGTATTCGTAGCCCGTGCCGTGAAAGTCATTCGTGCCTGACTTGGTCGAGACGCTGACCGCAGCGCCCGGCGACCGGCCGTATTCCGCCGAGTACGGGCTGGTCACGACCTTGAACTCCTGAATCGCGTCCACAGACGGCCGCGACACCTGCGTCGTCAGCTCCTGCACGTTCTCCGAAATGCTGTTGTTGTCGACGCCGTCGAGGAGGAAGTTGTTCTGCAGCGCCCTCGCGCCGTGCACGTTGATGCCGCCGGTGCGGCCGAACGAGGTGCCGCCGCCCTGTTCGGTGTAGCGATCGCCCTGGACGCCCGGCACCAACGCCAGCAGGTCGTCCCAGTTGCGGATGGCGAGCGGCAGGTTCGCCACCTGCGCCTGTGGAATGACCGCGCCGAGCGTCGCGTCGTTCGTGTTGATCAGCTGCGTCGACTCCGCCACGATGATCGTCTCAGCGACGAGCCCGATCTGCAGCTCGACGTCGAGGCGCGCGCGCTGGCCGACCTCGAGCGTGATGACCTGCGAGAATTTCTTGAACCCGCTCAGCTCGGCGTCGATCCGATAGCGGCCGGGATTCAGGTTGACGACCTGATAGCTGCCGGTCTCGGTGGTCTGTTGGTGCGTTTCGAGATTGGTCGCCAGATTCGTCACGGTGACCGTCGCGCCGGGCACGACGCCGCCGGTCGAGTCCTTCACCACACCGGTCAGCGTCGCGCGGTCGACCTGCGCGAAGGCGAGTGGAACGTGCAGCAGAAACACGGCAACCATCAACATCAGGCCGTGCGACATCCGTTTCATGAACTGTCCTCCAGAAATGTGATCGATCACTGTGCACTCTCTCTGCCCGCGGGCGGCGGAACCATCGGCAGCCGCGGGTCGGGCGGCGGCCAGTGCCGCCGGAATCTGGCGTGCGCCGGGTCGTCGCTCGCCGCCATCGAGCGGCGACTGCCCGCGAGCACGTTCAGGTAATAGGCATCGTATCCATGCGCTGTAACAAACGGGTGATAACCGTCGCGCACCGCCACGACGTCGCCGTGCGTGACCCGCACCGTCTCGTCGCGCCGACGGCTGTAGACGCGCTGGAATCCGTAGCCGGCGCGGTCGCGGAAGCGGAAGTAGTACACCTCGTCGAGGTCCACCTCCCGCGGCGGATTGTCGGTGTCGTGCTTGTGCGGCGGATAGCTCGACCAGTTGCCGCCCGGCGTGTAAACCTCGCACAGCAGCAGGCGATCCGCCGGAAACTCCGGCCGGACGATGTCGACGATCTGCCGGGTGGCGTTGCCGCCGCCGCGGATCTCGAAGCCGCAGTCCTCGGGCCGGATGACGCGCGCCTCGCCGCGCCGCGACGAGGCCGCGCGGCAATCGGCGATTTCGCATGGCTGCTGGGCAGCAACCCTGAAGCTCGTACCCGGGCCGAGATAGACCGCAGACGGGTAATCACCAAAGACGTCGGCGCGCGGGCCGACGCGGTGCCACGTGTCGTCCCACCTGACCTCGAACAGCCCGCGCAACAGGACGAAGCAGCGCTCCTCGGAACCGGTACGGCCCGACCACACCGCACCCGCAGCCAGATGCCGGACCGCAAAATGAATCGTGCGCCAGCCAAGCGCCCGCGGCGTGAGGTTGACGGCGGCCCCGGTTCGGCCAGGTGCGATCCGGCGCGATCGATAACGTAAAGGAAGCATGGAGACTGGCGCTCGCTGCCGAAGCGCTTCGCCAGCGTCACAGAATGGTAGGCAGAAATGACAAAGTCAAGCCAATTCATTCCTAGCGAAGCGCTTCGCTGAAACGCCGAGCTGCGTGTATTAAGATGTCGAATCCGACTGTCCGATGGCGAACATCTACGACGTCGCCAGTGCCGCCCGTGTATCCGTCGCCACGGTCTCGGCCGTGGTCAACGGCTCCGCCTACGTGAGCCCCGCGCTCAAGGGCCGCGTCGAACAGGCCGTGACGAAGCTCGGATACCAGCCGAACCTGGTGGCGCGCAGCCTCGCCACGCAGCAGTCGCGCACGCTCGGCATGATCGTCCCGGACATCGCCAACCCGTTCTTTCCCGAAGTCGTCCGCGGCGCGGAAGACGCCGCCTACGACGCCGGCTACATGCTGCTCATCGCGAGCAGCGACAACGACACCAGCAAAGAGGAGGTCTACCTTCGATTGTTCGTCGCCAAGCGCGTCGACGGCGTCATCTTCACCAAGGCGCCCGGCCCGATGCCCAAGTCCCTGCAGACAACGCTCGCACGCGCCGGCGTGCCGCTGGTGCTGCTCGCGCGCACCGTTCCCGGACTCCGCGCGGACATCGTCGAAATGGACGACAAGCGCGCCACCCATGAGGGCGTCACGCATCTGCTTCGACTCGGCTACCGCCGCGTCGGCTTCATCACCGGCCTCGGCGGCGCCACGACCACGCGGCGCCGCCTCGATGGCTATCGCGCGGCGCTGCGCGACTGGAAACAGACGATCGACCCGGCGCTGATCGTCGAAGGCGATTTCCGCGTGGAGTCGGGCTACCGCGCGGGCCTCGAGCTTTTGAAACAACGTCCCGACGCCGTATTCATCTCGAACTACCTGATGAGCGTCGGATTCATGAGCGCGCTGCGGCAGTACCAACTGCGCTGTCCGGAAGACGTCGCGATCGTGACCTGCGACGACCACCCGTGGCTCGATTCGTTCTCGCCGCGCCTGACCACGATCGATCTCCCGAAGCGCGAGTTGGGCGCCGCCGCCGCCCGCCTGCTCATCGAGCGGCTGGCCAAGCCGTCACGCCGCGCCACGCAGACGATTCGGCTGCCGAGCGCGATGCGCATCCGTGAATCGTGCGGCTGCGCCCTTCGTGGCCGGGCGGCGCTCGCCCGATGACTCCCGCTTCCCCCTCGCAACGCGCGTACGACGTGCTCGCGATGGGCCGCAGCAGCATCGACTTGTACGCCCATCAGATCGGCGTGCCGATCACCGCCGTCACGAGCTTCGACGCCTACGTGGGCGGCTGTCCCACCAACGTCAGCGTCGGCACACGGCGTCTCGGCCTCCGCTCTGTCCTGCTCACCGCCGTCGGCGACGACCAGGTCGGCGAGTTCGTCACCGCCTTTCTCAATCGCGAGCAGGTCGAAACCCGGTTCATTCCGTGCAAGCCGGGCCGCCGTACGAGCGCAGTCATTCTGGCAATCCAGCCGCCAGACAAGTTTCCGTTGACGTTCTATCGCGACAACTGCGCGGACCGCTTCCTGACCATCGACGACGTGGCGCGCGCACCGGTCGCCGAAAGCCGCGTCGTCTTCCTGACCGGCACGGGGCTCAGCCACGAGCCGTCGCGCGCTGCCACCGGTGCGGCGGCGGCCGCCGCCCGCTCTGCCGGCGTGCCTGTCGTTGTGGACATTGATTACCGCGCGGATCAATGGGAAGGCGCCGGCGCGTTTGCTCAGGAGATGCGGCAGCTGCTGCATTCGGCCACGCTGGCGGTGGGGACGGAGGAAGAGCTCGCCGCGGCAACGGGAACGACCGACGTCGCCAGCGGTGTCGCCGCGGTCCTCGATTGCGGCGTGGAAGCGCTGATTCTCAAGCGCGGCGCGAGGGGATCCACGGTGTTTCGCCCGCACCTGCCACCAGCCGATGTCGCCCCGTTCCGCATCGAGGTGCTGAACGTGCTCGGGGCAGGCGATGCGTTTGCCAGCGGTTTCCTCTACGGATACCTGCAGGGTTGGCCGCTCGAGCGCGCGGCGCGCATGGGCAACGCGACCGGCGCGATCGTCGTCACCCGCCACGGCTGCGCGAATTTCATGCCGACGCTCGACGAAGTCACCGCGTTCGTCAGCGCGCGAGGGGAGGAGGCGATATGACCACGCCATCTCGAGTCCGCCTGACGATGGCGCAGGCGGTGGTGCGGTTTCTGTCGCAGCAGCGCACATCGCGCGACGGACGGGAGCAGCCGCTCATTGCGGGCGTATTCGGCATTTTCGGTCACGGCAACGTCGCCGGCATCGGCGAAGCGCTCCAGGCGTTCCGGACGTCGATGCCTTATTACCTCGCGCGGAACGAACAGGCGATGGTGCACACCGCGGCCGCCTTTGCCAAGATGCGAAACCGGTTGAGCACGCTCGCGTGCACGAGCTCGATCGGGCCCGGGGCGACGAACATGTTGACGGGGGCCGCGGGCGCGACGATCAATCGCGTGCCGGTGCTGCTGCTGCCGGGCGACATCTTTGCGGGCCGGCGTCCTGCTCCGGTGCTGCAGCAGCTCGAGTCGAGTCAGTCGCAGGACGTGTCCGTCAACGACTGCTTCAAGCCGGTGTCGCGCTACTGGGATCGGATCAATCGGCCCGAGCAGATCGTGACCGCGCTGCCCGAGGCGATGCGCGTCCTGACGTCCCCCGCCGAAACCGGTGCGGTGACGCTCGCCCTGCCGCAGGACGTGCAGGCGGAGGCGTACGACTACCCCGCCGCGCTCTTCGAGCCGCGGATCTGGACGGTTCCGCGGGCGCGGGCCGATCGCGACCGCATGCAGGAGGCGGCGCGCCTGATTCGGAGCAGCTCGCGACCGATACTCGTCGCCGGCGGCGGCGTGATCTACAGCGAAGCGACCGACGCGCTGCGGCGGTTCGCCGCGGCGACGGGCATCGCAGTCGGCGAGACGCAGGCGGGCAAAGGGGCGCTGCCCGAACCGCACCCGCTGGCGCTCGGCGGGATCGGCGCCACCGGCACGCGCGCCGCCAATCGCCTGGCCCGCGACGCCGACCTCGTGATCGTCATCGGATCGCGGCTCAGCGACTTCACCACCGCGTCGAAAACCGCGTTTCAGCACGAGCGCGTGCGGTTCATCACCATCAACGTCGCGGAGCTCGACGCCGGAAAGCACGCCGCGCTGCCGCTGGTGGGCGACGCGAGGGCCGTACTCGAGGAGCTGCTGCCGATGCTCGCCGGCTACCGCGTCGGCGGCGAGTACGAGGCCGCGGTCAGCGCTCGCGCAGGCGGACTGGCAGGCGGAAGTCGGGCGCGTCTGTGCCGCCGGAACCCCCGAGGGGCGAAGCTTGGGCTTGCCCGCCGGAGCCCCAGAGGGGCGAAGGCGGGTGACGCAGGCCCAGATCATCGGCGTGCTCCAGGACGCGCTCGGCCCGACGGACGTCATCGTCTGCGCCGCTGGAAGTCTTCCGGGCGATCTCCACAAGCTCTGGCGGGCCCGCGATCCGAAGGGCTATCACCTCGAGTACGGCTACTCGTGCATGGGCTACGAAATCGCCGGCGGACTCGGCGTCAAGATGGCGGCGCCCGAACGCCGTGTGTGCGTCCTGGTCGGCGACGGGTCGTACCTGATGATGGCGCAGGAGATCGTCACGGCAGTCCAGGAACGGCTCGCGATGACCATCGTGCTGCTCGACAATCGCGGGTTCGCGAGCATCGGCGGCCTTTCGGAAGCTGTCGGCAGCGGCGGCTTCGGAACACAGTACCGCTACCGCAACGCGGCGACCGGCGATCTCGACGGCGACGCTCTTCCCGTGGACCTTGCCGCCAACGCCGAGTCGCTTGGCGCGCGAGTCTGGCGCGCCGAGACGCTGGAATCGGTCCGCGACGCGCTCGCCGAGGCCCGCACAGAGCAACGGCCATCCGTCATCGTCGTCCCCGTCGAGCGCGAGGCTCGAGTGCCGGGCTACGACTCGTGGTGGGACGTCCCGGTCGCCGAGGTGTCGAGCCGCCGCGATGTGCTGGCGGCGCGGGAGGCGTACGACGTCGCACGCCAGAAGGAGCGCGACTTTCTGTGATCCGGGTCGCAAATGCACCCTGTTCGTGGGGCGTGCTCGAGTTCGAAACGACGGCGACAACCGCTCCTGCGGCGCAGGTGCTCGACGAAATCGCGGCGGCCGGCTACGCCGGCACTGAGCTGGGCGACTGGGGGTTTCTTCCAACCGAACCTCGCGCGCTGGCGGCAGAAATGGCCAGGCGCGGTCTCGCCCTTGTCGGAGCGTTCGTTCCGGTCGCGTTGTCGCGCGCGGACGCGATTGACGAAGGGCTCGAACGGGCGGTGCGGACCGCGAACCTGCTGGCCGGCGCTGCGCCGTCCCTCGACGCCCCGGTGCTGGTGCTGTCCGACGACAACGCGACCGTGCCGAACCGCACCGCGCGCGCTGGCAGAATTCGGCCCGAGGACGGCCTCAGCGCAACCGAATGGGACGCGTTCGCTCGCCGCGCGGAACAGATCGCGGCGGCGGTACGCGACCGGACGGGTGTGCGCACGGCGTTCCATCATCATTGCGCCGGCTACGTCGAGACGCCCGCCGAAATCGACGCGCTGATGTCCCGGACCTCGTCATCCGTACTCTGGGTTGTGTCTGGATACCGGGCACCTGACGTATGGCGGTGGCGAACCGGTCGGCGCCATCGCGCGGTACGCGGACCGGATCTGGCACGTGCACCTGAAGGACTGCGAACCGTCGCTGGCAGAACGCGCGCGGACCGAAGCGTGGGACTATCACACCGCGGTTCGCAACGGAATCTTCTGCGAGCTCGGGCGCGGCGCCGTGCCATTCCGCCGCGTCTACGACGCGCTCGACGCGCTGCACTACCGTGGCTGGATCGTCGTCGAACAGGACGTCCTGCCGGGCCTCGGAACGCCGGCGCTCAGCGCCGCTCGTAACCGCGAGTATCTTCACCGGCTGGGCCTCTGATGCTGAGCTCCGACTGCGTCTACATGCTCGCTGCCGACCACCGATGGCAGTGGGAAGAATGGTGCGATGCGAGGTCGATTCCGAGGACGCGGATCCCGGAGGTCAAGCGGCTCGCCGCCGACGGCTTCCGGCTCGCGCGCGAGCGCTCGCCGCGCGTGCGCGAGTTCGGTGCGCTGCTGCTGGACGCACAGTACTCCTCCGACGTGATCGCCGAGGCCCGGCGTGACGGTGTGGTCGCCGGGACTCCCGCGGAGAAGGCCGGAGCGTTTCCGCTCGCATGGGCGACCGAGCCTTTCGATCGCGCGCTGATCGGCGCGTTCGTCAAGGTCCTGGTTCGCTTTCGACCTGACGACGCCGACGAAATCCGCGACGGCCAGTGGCACAAGCTGGACATGCTCCAGGCATGGTGCCGTCGCGCCGGTACCCAGTTGGTCGTCGAAGTCCTCGTGCCGCGACGGCAGGAGCCCGAGGACACGTTCGACGCCGCGGGCCGTCCTGCGATGCTGGCCGACTTCATCGGCGAGTCGTACCGCCGCGGGCTGACCCCGCAGTTCTGGAAGATCGAAGGCACACCCGCGGCCGACGGCGCGCGCACGATCGATCGCGCGATCGCGGCGCAGCCGCAGTGCCGGCAGATCATTCTCGGCAAAGCCGCCGACATCGCGACGATCGAGCGCTGGTTCGCCGCCGCGTATGAAAGTGCTACGGCCGTCGGCTTCGCGATCGGCCGCTCGGTGTTCTGGGAGCCATCGACGGCGTTCCTTGCCGGTTCGAGCACCGCCGCCGAAGCGGCTGCGCACATCTGTGCAAACTACCTGCGGCTGGTCGATGCCTGGAGACGATAATGTCATACTGATCGAAGGAGACCTTTGGCCGATCGTCCGACGCTCGAAGAAACGATTGCCCTGCTCGAAGCCACGCTTGAAGCCACGCACGACGGCATCGTGGTCGTCGATCTCAACCGGCGCGTCATCCTCCACAACAAGCAGTACCTGAAGATGTTCGGCTTGACCGCCGACGATGTGGAGCGCGGCGGTGTCGACGGCCTGATCGAAACGTTGAGTCCGCAACTCGTCGATCTCGAGGCGGTGCTCCTCAGCTCGCGCGCGATTTGGAGCAATCCATCGACCGAAGTGGTCGATGTCCTGCGTTTCAAGGACGGGCGGATCTACCAGCGCTACACCGCACCGCACCGCGTCAACTCGAAAATCGTTGGCCGCTTCGCCAGCTTCCGCGACATCGGCGAATCGGTGCGCGCAGCGGAAGCGATTGAACAGCATCGCGCGTTTCTCGAGAAGGCGCAGGAAGTCGCGCACATCGGCAGCTGGGTCGCCGACCTCGACGGCACGGACGCGCTGGGCTGGTCGGCCGAGACCCACCGCATCTTCGGCGTGCCACTCGGCCAGTTCCCGGGGACGTCTGAAGCCTTCTTCGGATTCGTGCACGAAGAAGATCGCGAGGGCGTGCGCCGCGCCTCTGACGCGGCCACGGCCAGCGACGCCCCGTACGACGTGGAACATCGCATCGTCCGCGCCGACGGAACGGTGCGATGGGTGCAGGAGAAAGCCGATGTCCTGCGCGACGCCTCAGGCAGGGCGACGCGCATGGTCGGCACGGTGCAGGACGTCACCGATCGACGGCAGTTGGAGGATCAGCTGCGGCAGTCGCAGAAAATGGAGGCGATCGGCCGGCTGGCCGGCGGGATCGCGCACGATCTCAACAACGCGCTGACCGCGATCGCCGGATACGCCGAGCTCGCGCTCGGCGAAGTGCCGCCAGGCCATGCGGCGCGGGCCGACGTCGAGGAGATCCGCAAGGGGGCGGAGCGGGCCGGTTCCGTCACGCGTCAGCTGCTGGCATTCAGCCGGAAGCAGCTTCTCGAACCGCGTCTCTTCAACCTCAATGACACGGTCGTGAACATCGCCCGTCTGCTCACGCGGCTGCTCGGCCACGATGTTCACGTCGAGACGAAGCTGGCGACGACGCTCCCCGAAGTGCTCGGAGATCCCGGACAGGTCGAGCAGGCGATCATCAATCTCGCGGTCAACGCGCGCGATGCGATGCCGTCGGGCGGCCGGCTGACGCTCACGACTTCGGTCGACGACGTCGACGATACGTTCGCGCGCAGACACGTGCCGATGGCTCCCGGGAAGTACCGTTGCGCTCCGCGTCGCCGACACCGGGCACGGCATGACACGGGAAACACAGGCGCGCGTCTTCGAGCCGTTCTTCACCACCAAAGAGATCGGCAAAGGCACCGGACTCGGCTTGTCGATGGTCTACGGCACGCTGAAACAGATCGGCGGCTTCATCTTCGTCGACAGCGAAGTGGATCGGGGAACGACCTTCCGTCTCTACTTCCCGCCAGCCGCCGACCGGCCGGCGGCCACGCCTTCTGACAACGCGCCGGCGCCCGAGGCGGCCACGGTGCGCAAAGGGCACGAGACGCTGCTGATTGTCGAAGACGAGGATTCCGTCCGCAATCTCGTCGCCTCGGCGCTTCGTCACGACGGCTACGAGCTGCTGCTGGCCACATCGGCTGAAGAGGCGCTGCGCGTGGACGAGCAGCACAAAGGGCGAATCGATCTCCTCTTGACCGACGCCATCATGCCCGGCAAGAGCGGGATCGAGCTGGCGGCAGCGATGGCCGCGCGTCGGCCTGCGCTGCCAGTGATCATCATGTCGGGTTACACCGAGGAAACGCTCACCGTCGCGCCGCTCGACAAGCCGATCTCTCTGCTGCAGAAGCCGTTCACGCCGCGCGAGCTGCGGCGGCGCATCAGGGACATGCTCGATCGGTAACGGCTCGATCACGAAGACACGAAATGCGTAACTCTTCGTCACCTTCGCCGTTCGTGATAAACCGTTGACGCTAGCGGGGAAACGCCGCCAGCGGCGGCGCGACACCCGCCGGCAGCGGCGTCCGCGCCGTGTTCAGCACCATCGCCAGCATCGTGTAGTACCCGGTAATTCCCAGCGCGTCGATCACCCCTTGTTCACCGAGCTTCGCGACCGCGCGCGCATAGGTGGCGTCGCTGACGCTCTGGCGCGTTTGCAGCTCGTCCCATAAGGCGTAGACCGCGTCCTCGTCGTCGGCCAGCCGCTCGGGACGGCGCCCCTCCGCCACGGCGGCGACGATGTCGGCCCGCAGACCGCCTTGAAGGGCAGCCGCCTGGTGCGCGTTCCACTGGTCCTGCTGTGTCCACCGGCGTGCGGTGAGGAGGATGACGAACTCGCTCAGCCGCGGAGGCAGCGAGCTCTTGTAGCGGAGGTAATCGCCCAAGGCTCTCGCGCGATTCATCAGCTCCGGACTGCGCAGGAGCGGGATGAAGGGCCCGCTGATGTCGACGGAGCGCGCCGCGGTGAAATCCGCCACGGCGGCGCGCTGCGCAGCGGTCATCTTCTCTGCCGGGATTGGCGGCAGTCGATCCTGAGCGTCAGCCTGACGTGCCGGCGCGAGCGACGCGACCGCCAGCATCAGAATCATCGACCTCTTCATGGTTGCGCCCATCGGTTCCCTCTCTGCCGCACATGGTCGCATATACTGTCCCCGCTTCTGTGGATCGCCATCGTCGGCCGGACGGACGGCCCCATCGCGTCGCGCTCATCGGATTTGGGTACTGGGGACCCAACTACGCACGCGTTCTCAACGATCTCCCGGGCATTCAGCTGACCGTCGTCTGCGATCGCAGCGCCGAACGGCTGGCGCAGGTGCGAGCGCGCTATCCCGCCATCACGACCTGCGAGACCGTCGCGGACGTGCTCGCCGGCGATCGCGTCGACGCGGTGGTCATCGCCACCCCCGCATCCACGCACCGCGAGCTGGTGCAGGCGTCGCTCGAGAGCGGCCATCACGTGCTGGTCGAGAAGCCGATGGCGCTGGACGTCGCCGGCTGCGACGCGCTGTGCGACCTGGCCGCGGCGTCGGGCCGGGTCCTGATGGTCGGGTATACGTTCCTCTACAACGCCGGCGTGCGGAAGATGAAGGAGTGCATGGCGTCGGATCAGTTCGGGCAGGTCTACTATCTCCACGCCACTCGGACCAACCTCGGGCCGATCCGCCAGGACGTCAACGCCGTCTGGGACCTGGCGCCGCACGACGTCGCCATCTTCAATTACCTGCTCGAGGACGAGCCCGAGTGGGCTTCGGCGATCGGCACGCGCGTGCTGAAGACGTCGCGCGACGACATCGCGTTTGCCACGCTCGGCTACCGGAACGGCGTCGTGGGCAACATCCACGTCAGCTGGTCGGATCCCAACAAAGTGCGCGAGGTCGTGGCGGTGGGCAGCCGCCGCCGCGTCGTCTTCAACGACCTCAACGACGTCGAGCGGGTCCGGTACTACGAGCGCGGCGTCGCGGCCGGCGACGGCATCGCGGAGACCTACGGCGAGTTCAAGCTGCTCGTGCGTGACGGCGACATCGTCAGCCCCAAGGTCGAGCCGAGCGAGCCGCTCAAGAACCAATGCCTGGAGTTCGTCGACGCGATCAACACGAACCGTGTCCCGCTCGCGAGCGGCGTGTTCGGGCGTGGCGTCGTTCGCGCTCTCGCCGCCATCGAGGCGTCGATGCGGGCGCGGGGGGCGGCGGTCGAGGTGTGTGGGTGATCGGATGCGCGTCCTCGCGGCCACTTTTGCGTATAACGAAGGCGACAAGATCCGCAGGACGCTCGCGCGTCACCCGCCCGCGCGCACCTACGATCTCCTGGTAGCCGACGACGGTTCGACCGATGGCGCGCTCGACGGGATCGATCCGGGCATCCTCGTCCTGCGGCACGAGACCAATCGCGGCATCGGCGCCACCATGAAAGAGGTGTTCCAGTACGCGCTCGACCGCGAGTACGACGTGCTGGTCATCCACGCCGGCAACGACAAGGACGAGCCGAAGGAAATCCCGCTGCTGCTCGATCCGATCGTCAAGGGCGAGGCGGACTTCGTGCAGGGATCGAGGTATCTCGGCGGCGGCGGATTCGGTAACATGCCGAAGTACCGGGTCTTCAGCACTCGAGTGCTTCACCCGCTGGCGTTTTCGCTGGCGGCGAGAAAGCGCGTCACCGAGAGCACGAACGGGTTTCGGGCGTTTCGGACGGCGCTGCTGCGCGATCCGCGCATCGATTGGCGGCAAGTCGTGGCTCGATCGATACGAGCTCGAGCCGTACCTGCTGCTGAAGGCGATCCGGCTGGGATACCGGCACTGCGAAGTGCCGGTGACGAAGATCTATCCGCCGCACGAACACGGATACACGAAGATGCGGCCGGTCGTCGACTGGTGGAGCATTCTGCGCCCGGTCGTGTATCTGGGCCTGGGATTGAAAAAATGATTGCGACCATGCACGTGCCGTTCGTCGACCTGAAAGCGCAGCACCGCGCGCTGGCGCCGGAGATCGAAGCCGCGGTCCGCGGCGTCTTCGAGCGGGGCGACTTCATTCTCGGGGCCGGCCGTCGAACAATTCGAAGCCGAATACGCCGCGCTCATCGGCACGCGCCACGCGATTTCAGTCGGCACCGGTCTGGCCGCCATCGAGCTGGCGCTGCGCGCGTTCGGCGTCGGCCCCGGCGACGAAGTCATCACCGCGGCGAACACGTTCATCGCCACGGTGCTGGCGATCGCCGCCGTCGGCGCGACGCCGGTGCTGGTCGACATGGACCGCGACACCTACACCATCGACCCCGCGGCGATTGCGGCGGCCGTCGGGCCGCGCACCCGGGCGATCGTGCCAGTCCATCTTGTACGGGCAGCCGGTCGATCTCGATGGCGTGATGGCGGTCGCCGCGCGGCACAACCTCCTCGTCATCGAGGATGCCGCCCAGGCGCACGGCGCGCGATACGGAGACCGCAGGGCCGGGAGCTTCGGCCACGCTGCCGCGTACAGCTTCTACCCCTCGAAGAACCTCGGCGCGTACGGCGACGGGGGAATCATCGTGACCAACGACGACGCAGCCGCCGAACGGCTCCGGCTGTTGCACAACTACGGCCAGCGCGTGAAGTACTACCATTCCGTGTTCGGCACCAACTCCCGCCTCGACACCGATCCAGGCGGCGGTGCTGCGCGTGAAACTGCCGCACCTCGAATCGTGGAACGCCGCGAGACGCCGGCATGCGGCCGCCTATGGCGCCAGACTTCCCGAGGCGGTTCACACGCCCGTCGAAGCTCCGAAGGGAGAACACATCTACCATCTGTATGTGATCGAGACGGCCGATCGCGATCGAATGCAGCAGCACCTTCGGGCGCGGCAGATCGACACCGGCATCCACTATCCCGTGCCGGCGCATCTCCAGGAAGCGTGCGCGCCGCTCGGATACAAGGCGGGCGACTTCCCGAGGACCGAGGCAGCGGCGGCCCGCATCCTCTCGCTGCCGATGTATCCCGAGCTCACCGACGCGCAGATCGACTACGTGGTCGAAGCGGTGGCCAATGCAGTACAGTGAGGCTCCCCGATAATGGGCAGCCTGCTCGGCGACTTCCGGTACGCGGTCCGATCGCTGGTGCGGCAGCCGACGTTTGCCGCGATGGCGATTCTGACGCTCGTGCTCGGAATCGGCACCAACACCGCCATCTTCAGCGTCATCAAGGCGGTACTCCTCAACAAGCTTCCCTACCAGGATCCGTCGCGGCTGGTCGTGCTCTGGGAGCAGAATCCGGACGGCAACACGGACCTTGTGGCGCCGTTGACCTATCTGGATTGGAAGGAGCAGGCGAAGTCGATCCAATCGATGACGGCGTTCCGTCAGCTCCGGTACGCGTTCGCGGGTGACGGCCAGCCGCTCGACGTCGCCAGCGTCCGCGCGACCGCCAACCTGTTCTCGACGCTCCGCGTCAACGCGCTGGTGGGCCGGACCTTTCTTCCCGAAGAAAGCACCCCAGGCCACGACCGCGTCGCGGTCCTGAGCCGCGCATTCTGGGAGCGCCATTTCGGCGGCGCGCAGGACGCGATCGGGCGAACGATTCAACTGGACGCCCTGCCGTACACGATTGTCGGCGTCATGCCGGCGGAATTCGATTTCCCCCCCAGCGGCAACGTCGATGTCTGGACGCCGCTCAGTTTCGACCCCAACGACGCGCACGGACGATCGCGAAAGGCCAGGTCGCTCAACGTCATCGCTCGCCTCGCCGACGGCGCCACACCGACCCAGGCGCAGCAGGAGATGAGCCTGGTCGCGAGCCGGCTGGCATCGACCTTCCCCGACAGCAACACCGGGTGGGGCGCTCGCCTCGTGGCGGCGCAGGAACAACTCGTGACGACGGTCCGGCCCGCGCTTCTGCTGATATCGGGAGCGGTCGGATTCCTGTTGTTGATCGTCTGCGCCAACGTCGCCAACCTGATGCTGGCTCGGCTGTCGAGCCGGCGCGGCGAGCTCGCCGTGCGTGCCGCGCTCGGCGCCGGACGCGTGCAGCTCGTGCGTCAGGTTCTGGCGGAAAGCGTCCTGCTCTCCGCGGTCGGCGGCGTGCTGGGCCTGTTCGTGGCGTGGGCCGGCGTCCGGTTCGTTCACGCGCTGCCCGACGGCAGCCTGCCGCGAATGGGGGACGTGCGCCTGGACGGCGGCGTACTGCTCTTCGCGCTGCTGGCATCGGCCGTCGTGTCGCTGGTGTTCGGCGTCGTGCCGGCGGTGCAGGCGTCGCGGGCGGGTCTTCGCGACACCATCAACGCGTTTTCCGGCGCGACTCGCGGAACGAGCGCGAGGCTCCTCGGCGGGCTGGTGGTCGTCGAGGTGGCGCTCGCCTTGATGCTGCTCGTCGGCGCCGGTCTGATGACCCGAAGCTTCGCGCAGCTGATGCGCGTGTCACCCGGGTTCGAACCAGCGAACCTCCTCGCCGTGCAGATCTACCTGCCGCAGGCGAAATACAAGAATGGCGTCGCGCGCACGCGCTTCTACATGGAAGCCATCCGCCGTGTCGGCTCACTGCCCGGCGTGCGCTCGGCCGCCGGCGTCAGCGCGCTGCCGATGTACCCGGTCGGCATCGACTTCGCGCTGCCCTTCACGATCGAGGGCAAGGCGCCTGCCGCCAACGGCGAGGAACCGCGGGCCGACATCCGGACCGCCACGCCCGGTTATTTCGAGACGATGAAGATTGCGCTGCTGAAAGGCCGGCTGATCGACGGGCACGACTTGCAAGGGTTGCCGGGCGCGATGGTCATCAACGAGACCATGGCGCGGCGCTATTTCGGCGGCGAGGATCCGATCGGCAAGGTCGTGAAGAACCCGCACGGCGCCGCCACGGTTGTCGGCATCGTCGGGGACGTCAAGCACTACGGGCTCGACGGCGAGCCGCGCGCCGAGCTCTTCATGCCCGCATGGCAGCAGCCGTTGAACGGCATGGCGCTGGTCGTGCGGACCGCTTCAGATCCGAAGGGGTTCATCGATTCGATTCGCCGCGAGATCCTGGCGATCGATCCGGAGCAGCCGATCTACGACGCCAGCACCATGGTCGATGTCGTCTCGCGGTCGGTGTTTCTGCCGCGGATCAGCATGCTGCTGCTCGGCGCCTTTGCGCTGACGGCTTTGTTGCTCGCCGTCGTCGGCATCTATGGCGTCGTGTCCTACAGCGTCACGCAGCGGACGCGCGAGCTCGGCGTTCGCATGGCGCTTGGCGCGGCCGCGGCGGATACGCTGCGCCTGGTGCTGGGCCGCAGTCTGCGGCTGGTGGCCGCCGGGACGGCGTGCGGCCTGGTTGCGTCACTCGCGGTCACGCGCGTGATGTCGGGCCTGCTCTACGATGTGAGCCCGCTCGATCCGGTCGTCTTCGTCGCCGTGTCGCTGCTGCTCGCCGGGGCTGGTCTGGTGGCGAGTCTCGTCCCCGCCCGGCGCGCGACGCGCGTCGATCCGATCGAGGCGCTGCGGATTCAATAGCAGACCGATCTAATGCCTGTCTGACGAATCAGTACGCCGGGATCGCCACGAAAGCACAGACACAAAGCACCTGGCCTAGACGCCAGCCTGACTTCGACTCTGCTGCGCCCGCGCGAACTGCTCCAGCAACGGCTCGGTCTGCTCGAGTGACAGACAGGCGTCGGTAATGCTCTGGCCGTAGATCGATGGCTGCCCCGGGACGAAGTCCTGGCGGCCCTCCACGAGATGGCTTTCGAGCATCGCGCCGAAGATCTGATTCGAGCCGGCGGCGACCTGCGCGGACAGCGACGCAGCGACCTCCGCCTGCTTCCGGTGATCCTTCCGGCTGTTGCCATGCGAGCAATCCACCATCACGCTCTGACGCAGCCCGCGAGCCGCCAACCTGGCGCAGACCTTGGCCACATGTTCGGCGTCGTAGTTCGGTCCGGTTCGCGTGCCGCCGCGGAGAATGACGTGGCAGGCATCGTTGCCCACGGTCTGAAAGATCGCCGACACGCCCTGCTTCGTGACCGACGGAAACCAATGCTGCGATCGCGCGGTCAGCACCGCGTCGACGGCGATATCCGTGCTGCCGTCGGTGCTGTTCTTGAACCCGACCGGCATCGAGAGTCCGGACGCGAGCTCCCGGTGCACCTGGCTTTCCGCCGTGCGCGCGCCAATCGCGACCCACGACGTGAGGTCGGCAATATGCTGCGGGATCTGGGTGTCGAGAAACTCCGACGCGGTCGGCATGCCGAGGTTGTTCAGGTCGAGCAGGAGCTGGCGGGCCAGGCGAAGGCCTTTGTTGATGTGGAAGCTCTCATCCAGATCGGGATCGTTGATCAGCCCTTTCCAGCCGACAGAGGTGCGCGGCTTCTCGAAGTAGGTCCGCATGACGATGACGAGATGGCCGGCGTAGCGGTCCGCCAGCGTCTTGAGCCGCTCGCCGTACTCGAGCGCGGCCTTGGTGTCGTGAATCGAGCACGGGCCGACGATGAGTGCGAGCCGCCGATCGGCGCCGCCGAGGATGTTCATCAGCGTCATGCGGGTGTCGAAGACGAGGGCCGACGCCTTCTCGCTGATGGGGATTTCCTCGAGCAGGATCGCCGGAGGAATGAGCGGCCGCACGTCCCGGATGCGCAGATCGTCGGTGCGTCGAAACATGGGATAATCGCCGCTTCGAAATGAAACGGGCTGCTCTTCCAGCAATGCTACTCTGCGCGGCCGCCGCCGTCACGCTGACGGCGCAACGAATTTTCACGACACCGCATCCTGATGCAGAGCTCAAGTTGCTGTTTCCGGCGGCGGCGGCGTTTTCGCCGCTCGAGGGTCAGCCGCTCCATTTCAAGGCGTACGCCGCCGACCCGCGTGCCAACCCCTCGGCCAAGCCGATCGGCTTCGCGTTCTGGACGACCGACCTGGTGCCGCAGGAGCATGGCTATCACGGGCCGATCCACATCCTGGTGGGCATGGACCTCACGGCGACGCTGACCGGCGTCATCGTCACCTACAACTCCGAGCCGTACGGCTATTTCTCGGTCGAGCCGCCGAAGTTCGCGGCGCAGTTCAAAGGCAAGACCATCCGCGATCCGTTCGTCGTCGGCCGGGATGTCGATGCCGTTTCGCGCGCGTCGATCAGCATCGGCAGCGCCACGCGGGCGATTCGCGACAGCTCACGCATGATGGCGAAACAGCTGCTGCCGGATGCGGTGAAGTAGTGGAGACGGTCGAAACGTGGCGGGACATCCTGGGCCCGCAGGCGATCGACCTTGCGCTGCTGGTCGGATTCATCGCGCTGGCCCTGGTCGGCTTTTTCCGCAAGAGCGTTCGCCTGAAGTACATCACGCTGGCGGCCGCCGTCGGCTACATGGGATTCGTCAAGAGCCGGCTCGTCTCGGTCGTCGATCTGTTCGCGGTGGCTGATTGGAACCTGCCGGTCTTCAAGTACAACCTCGCCTGGTATCTGCTGTCGTTCTTCGTGCTCGCCTCGACCGTGCTGTGGGGGCGGCTGTACTGCGGGCGCATCTGCGCCTTCGGCGCGCTCACGCAGTTGATGGATCTGGTCGTGCCGCCGCAAGCTTCGCGTCGAGGTCCCGGCCAAGCTCGAGCAGCGTGCGAACACGATCAAGTACGGGCTGCTGGTGGCGGTGCTCGCGTATTTCGTCGCGACGCGCGATGTCGCCGTGTATCGCTACGTGGAGCCGTTCTGGATGTTCGGCCTCTTCGGCACGACGCCGATGTGGATCGGCCTCGCGGTGCTGCTGCTGGCCACGGTGTTCGTCAGGAATCTCTATTGCCGGTTTCTCTGTCCGGTCGGCGCGTTGCTGGGCGTGATCTCGAAGCTCACGGTCTTCAAGATCAAGCGCTGGTCCGAGTGCAACACCTGCAAGATCTGCGAGAAGACGTGCGAGTGGGGCGCCATCCGCGGTCCGAAAATCATCGAGGCCGAGTGTGTGCGCTGCGACGACTGCGAGCGCCTCTACCTCGACCGGCAGAAGTGCCCGCACTGGATCATCCTGCGGCGGAAGGGCGACAAGCTGTTTGTGTCGTCGTGAACCGCTCGACGCTGCCGGTCAGAACCCGCGCAACAGATTCTGAATGTTCGCCCGCACCGTCGGCATGTTCTCGAGAAAGTCGTGTACTTCCGGAACGAACTCCCAGGCGAGCCACAGGCACAACACCGACAGCGCGAGGCCGAGCAGGGCGTCCCACGCCGAGAACCAGCTGTAGGCCGGGGCGCCGAGCGCCCAGATCGATGAGCGCCGCGCGGCATCGAGCGGCCAGGCCACGAAGCCATACGCCAGCAGGCTGACGAGCAGCGCCGCCCACAGCGGAACGCCATCCGGAATCGGCCAGCCGAAGAGCGCGTTGGTGCTCAATAACGAGGCCAGGACGCACAGCCAGATCCAGAACGCCGCGGTGCGGGCGACCGTGAGCAGCGGCATCATGACGCCCGCGAACACCTGACCGGCGTAGCCGACCGGCGCCATCGGCGGCGGTCCCCAGGCGCGCCACGGCGTCGGCGGGACGTGGCGCCGCCACTCGCGCCGCTGACGCCGCCAGTGTCGTTGCCACTCGCGTTTGTTCGTGAAGCCAGCGTAGCTGCGCTTCGCTTCGTCGATCAGCTCCTGGGCGTTGAACGGCTGGCCGTGCGCGGCCGCACGCTCCTCGGATGTCGTGGCGTACGGAATGACGCACATCAACACGATGTAGACGATGACGAAGGCGCCTTTGGTGAGGACCGCCAGCGCGACGAACACGATACGCACGATGGTGACGTCGACGTTGAGGTACGCCGCCAGCCCTTTGCAGACGCCGCTGATCATCGCGCCCTCGCGGATCTGATACAGACGCTTCGGCGCGCCGGCCTCGGCGCGCGGCCGCTCCTGTTTCTCCGACGCGGGCTCGCCCGGCGTCCCTTCGACCGGGCCCATCTCCTCGATGATCTGTTTCACTTCCGCGGTCGTCACGACCGTCTTTCGCGCTCCGAGCACGCGGTTGCACTTGTCGGCGATCGCCTGTTCGAGATCCGAGATGATCTCGGCCTTGTCCGGGTTGTCCTTCAACTGCAGCTCGGCGGCGTCGAGGTAGGTGCGCAACAGCCCGTACGCGGTTTCGTCGAGCTGATACGCGTTGCCGTTCAAGTTGATGGTGATGACTTTCTGCATGGCTATCGTCCCAACTGGTTGATCGTCGCGTTGATGTCTTTCCAGTACGCGGTCAGCTCCGCGAGCTGCGATTTGCCCTTGGCCGTCAGCTCGTAGTACTTGCGCGGTGGACCGGCGTCCGACTCCTGCCACTCGTAGTCGACGAGCCCCTCGCGGCGCAGCTTGCTGAGGAGCGGATAGAGCGTGCCTTCCTGCGTCTTGAATTCGGTCTCACTCAACCGGCTCAGCATGTCGGCGACATAGACCTTGTCGCTGGCGATGATCTTCAGGATGAGGAACTCCAGCAGTCCCTTCCGGATCGCGCTGAACTTTTCCTGGACACTCATGGGAACGACGAAGCTACCTTGTTATTACAAGGTAGCTGTTCTGGCGACGGCTGTCAAGGGTGTCAAAGAACCAGTAGGGACTAGGGGCTAGGGACTGAGTCGCCCAGTCCCCAGTCCCCGACGGAGCTTTGCCCTCTTACGGCGCGTCTGTCGGCGGCGCGACCATCGTCAGCTTCCCCTTCAACCCCGACGACACGAGCACGTCGTTCGCGGCGCTGACGATCACGCCTTCGACGCCCGGCAGTTTCTCGATGAGCGCCATCCCCTGGTCTGGTCCGAGGATGAACACGCCCTTGGCCAGCGCGTCGGCGAGCACCGCCCGATCGGTCACGAGCGTGACGCTCCGGCACAGGCGCGCGGGTTCGCCGACCCGCAGATCGAGGATGTGGTGATAGCGGCGGCCGTCCTTCATGAAAAACCGTTCGTAGTCCCCGGACGTGCTGAACGTCCCGTCCGAGAGATCCAGCTGCGCGAAGCTCCGGTCGGCGGGGCCGCGTGGATCGCGAATCCCCAGCCGCCATGGGCGGCCATCCTTGACGCCCGCCACGTAGAGGTCGCCGCCCGCCTGAATCATGAAGTCCTTCAGACCTCGCGATCGAAACAGCGCGACCGCGCGATCCACCGCGTACCCTTTGCCGATCCCGCCGAGGTGCACCCGCATGCCTTTTCGTCTGAGAAACGCCGTCCCGGCGCGCGCGTCGATCTCGAGCCCGCGATAATCGGCGAGCGCAAGACGCTGGCGGACGAGGGCCGGATCGGGAATCGTGTTGTCCTGATCGTGATCGAATCGCCACAAATCCGACAGCGCGCCGAACGTCACGGCGAACGTGCCATCGGTCCACTCGCTGACTTGTCGGGCGATCGTCAGGACTTCGATGACATCGGGCTGGAGAGCGACCGGACGATCGCCAGCCGCGGCATTGAGGCGCAGCACGTCGCTGCCAGGCCGCCAGACGCTCATGAGAGCGTCGAGGCGCTCGAACTCGGCGAATACGGCATCGAACGCCGCCAGTGCCGAGACCTCGTCGGCCGTCCAGGCGGTCAGCCGAAGCTCCGATCCCATGGCCGGGCGCGCGCGCTCGACGAGATGCTGCTTCGGCAACGGCCGACTTTCGCATCCCCCGACCACCAGAATGGCTGCGACGACGACAGCGGCGACGATCTTTGTCGTCACGACTTGCGACCGCACAGCCGCCGCCTCTCAATCTTCACTGCACCGTTTTCGAGCAGATCGGCATCCATCACGCGAACGAAGTCTCCCGCAAAGAGGCTTTAAGTCATGCGAGCATCAGCAATACGGATCTGGTTCAGCTGATGTGTGATCTGTAAACACTTGAAAACAAAGGCCCATCACATGGCCGTCGTATTGCGTCGCGGGCCGCCGGATCCTACTCTTCTCTTTTGGGAGCGCCTCGATGCGACGGATATTGCTTCGGATGCTGCCGGTCCTCCTGCTCTTCACTGCCACAAACGCAGGCGCCAGCACGATCGCGTGGAATGGGGCCGGGGCAAACGACTTTTTCGACTGGTCTCAATTGGGGCCCGAGTTCTCGACGGCTCCAAGTGGCTTCACAGCCGTAAGCAACCTGGCTAGGACTGCCATACTGGCTGACGGCGGCGTCGGTTTCATCAACTGCCAGGAAGCGCCCACGGGTAGTTGCGCGGGGGATTACAACGACGGCGACTGGCTCCTCGCCACGGTAAATAATGATTTTGAGGCGTCCACTGTGCTCGACATCTCCTTCAATACCGCCGTCGCGGCCGTGGGCACCCATGCCGCCTCGAACAACATGGGCGATTTCACGATGCAGCTCGACGTCTACGCAGGCGCAACGCTTGTCGGCACCTACAGCGTCGATGGGACCAACAACCAAAGCGGTGCCGGCATACTGACGCTTCCGTTCCTCGGCGCCCAGAGCGACTCGGCCGATATCACAAGAGCCGTCTTCACGTTGACCGCCCAACCAGGTCCCGACGGCCTGACGATTGACCGTCTGCTGACGAGCGACACACCGTTCACTCCGAGCGCGGCCGTTCCAGAGCCCGCGACACTCGGCCTGGTCGGAGCGGGCGTTCTGGCCGCTCTTCGCTGCCGGCGTCAGCGTCGATAGACAAGACACGCCGCATGCGCGCGGAAGGATTGCGGGCTCCGCAGATGTCGGAAGCCTCGCCTTCTTCGACCGACCGGTGAACCTTCGTATCAAGATCGAGTTGCGCGAATATCGTATCGGCGATCGATGAAGCGGCTTTGATCACTCGACAGTCGTCTGGGGAAGGACGACCATGGACATCAGTCGCACGTACCATCCGTTCGATTGAGATCGACGCTGCCGGCGCCGCACGCGCCGCGAATGCCATCGAGGACCTCTACAACGACACACTCGACGTCGTCGTGGCGCGCCAGGCGTTTCCGCGCGAGCCGCTCGCGAGCGCGGGCGACGAGCTCGACCGGACCGACCGCGATCCGGGGTGGGCCCGGCCGAACGAGAAGATGCCAGTCGAGGACATCCAGATTCTCGGCACGCACACGCCGGCCACGCCAACGTATCAGGCGCCGAGAGGCGCGTCGCTCGACGCCTACTTGGACAGCGCGGAGCGTCACCGCGCGGAGGCCAACAGCGCGTTCGCTGCGAGCTTCGACCCGGTGGGCGAAATCGAACGCGTGCTCGGGCGATTCAGCGGCGGACGTCCGATCGCGCTGCCGCGTGCCGCGGACGGCCGCTCCTATGCGCCGTTCACACTGCGGCGCCTTGCCGATGGCAAACAGATCGGCATTCATCACGATTACCACTACCCGCTGGACCTGTACAGCGAACTGAAGTCCGAGGTCGACACGCGGACGCTCGTCAGCTGGGTCGTCACACTCCGCAAGCCGACCACTGGCGGCGAGCTCTTCGTCTACGGGGTGACGCCGGACACGCCGAACGCGCCGAAGATGCCGAACGGCTTTCAGTGGGACCTCGAGAAGATCGAGCAGCAGTTCGACGTCGCCAGCTTCGCGATGGAAGTGGGCGATCTCTTTCTGCTCGCCTCCGGCCGCTGCCTCCATCGCGTCAACCGCATCGGCGGGCCGCGGTCGCGCGTGACGATGGGAGGGTTCCTGGCGATGGACAAGGACCGCTCCCGTGTTCTGTACTGGAGCTGACAGACTGCGACACCGTGCAATTCTGACGGACCGACGGGCGAACAAAGTCTGATTCTCAGCGGATTAAGGCGATCCTTAACCTGCTCAGAGATTGGCCACGCCTTGTATAGACTGCAGATCCTGTCCGTCTGACCGCGTAATTTCAGCCGTCCGCCTGCCTGAAATCGCGGCAGCACCGATCAGCCCGCCACCCCTGAAGCCGGTTTGGATCGTGCACCTCACCTCGGCTCATTTCCAGACCCGTGACTACAGCCACGCTGCCGATCTTCGAAGCCGCCGTTCTGGTCGTGGCGGCGCCGCTCTGCGGAGTCGCGCTGGCCGTGCGGCGGTTGCGCGGCGCCGCGCCTGCGGCGGCGCTCTTTGTTGCGGCGCTGACCGTTTCGGCGCTCTGGACCCTCGGCGTCCTCGGTTGGTCCGCTGCCGGCGGGCGAGTTCTTGTTTCGTACGCGACGGTTGGGACCATCGGGTTCGCGCTCGCCGCCCTTGGCGCCTGGTTCGGAAGCATCTGGCGCGATCCACTGGACGCGGCGGCTTTCAGCGTCGGCAGCGCGCTGGTGGCCGCGTTCGGCATCTTCGCGGCCGGACCGCTGGCGGCCAATCTGCCAACCCCAGTCGTGAACGCAGCGCTGATGGCCAGCCCGATTGTGTCGGCCGCATCGGCCGCCGATGTCGATCTGCTCAGAACGGATCTGCTGTACCGGATCTCGCCGCTCGCCCACGGCCGCTTCGACTATCCGTCATGGTTCGCCCCCCTCGCGGTCTATGGAACGCTCCTGCTGATCTCCCTCGCGGGCACTGCCCGCGCCTTGCGAAAAGGATGGTTATGACCCGATCGGTATTCGTCGCGGCGTCGTTGTGTGTCGTGCTTTTCGCTCCGCTCAGCGCGGGCCAACGCGCGGGATCCGGCGCCGCCGCGGGCCTGTCGCCGGCCACGCGACAGGAGCTGATGAAGAGCTTGTCGAGCGGCGCCGCCTATCTGCGCGCGCAGCAGAGCGCCGAGGGCACCTTCGACGCCAATCCCGGCGTCAGCGCCGTGGCCGCCGCGGCGCTGCTGCGCCAGCCCGGCGTGCCGAAAGAGCATGTTGATGGACGCCGGCGGCAAACGGGCGCTGGATGCCATCGTGAAGCTCGCGAAGCCGGACGGCGGCATCTACGACAAGATCGTCCCGCACTACATCACCGCGGTCAGCGTCATGGCGCTCGTCGCCGGCGGCCGTCCGCAGGACAAGCCGCTCATCGAAAAAGGCCGCGCCTATCTCGCCGAGCACATCTGGGACGAAGGCGAGGGCGTCAAGCCGAACGACAAGTGGTACGGCGGCATTGGCTACGGCGGCAGCGACCCCGATCGCCGCGCCGACATCATCAGCCTCGAGTACGCGCTGCGCGCGATGAAGGAAGCCGAGCTGCCGGCGAACGACGCCGCGTGGGAGAAGGCGATCAAGTTCCTGCAGCGCACGCAGAACAACAGCGAGACCAACGACCAGGGCTGGGCGTCGAACGACGGCGGCTTCGTCTACTACCCCGGCTTCACGTACCACAGCGACGGCGGCACGACATCCTACGGCAGCGCGACCTACGCGGGCGTGATCAGCTACGCGTGGGCGAACGTGAAAAAGGAAGATGCCCGCGTGCAGGCGGTGCTGAAGTGGGTTCGCGACAACTACACGGTCGATGAGAACCCGGGCATGGGCCAGAAGACGGTCTATTACTACTACCTGGTATTCGCCAAGGCGCTTCAGGCGGTCGGGCAGCCGGTGATCGTGGATGCGAAAGGCCGCAGCCACAACTGGCGCGAGGACCTGGCGAAGAAGCTGATCTCGCTGCAGCACCCGGAAGGCTACTGGGTCAACACCGACAAGGCGGAGATGCAGGACAACAAGGTGCTCGTCACCGCCTTCACGATGCAGGCGATGGAAGCGATCCTGCAGCCCTGAGGTCCATTGTTCATGAAGCGTCTCGTCCTGCTGCTGTGGCTCGCCGGGCTGTTCGCCCGGCCGGCGCAGGCGGATCCGACGGTCACCGTCAAGGCGAGCGCCGGGCTCGGCGGCTGGTGCCGGCCAGGACGGTGGACGCCGGTGCGCGTCGACGTGGAGACGCGCGGCGAGACGTCAGCCGAAGCAGCGGCTGGCGAAATCGTCGTCGAATGGGGCGACGCGCGCGTCCGGCGCGCCATGACGCTGGCGTCGCCTTCGCACAAGCAGGTCGAGCTCTACATCCGGACGGCTGATGCTCGCGACTCGATGACGGTTCGCGTGCTGGTCGCCGATCGGGAAATGGCAACGACCGTCGACGCCCGTGCGTCTGGTCGCGCCCGCCGAACCGCTGACCGTTTGCGTCGCACCCGTCAATACCTGGCCCACGAGCGGCACGACATGCGCCGCCACCATCAACCCGGAAAGCTTGCCGCGTTCCTGGCGCGGTTATGCCGCCGCAGACGATGTCGTGTGGCCGTCCGGAGGCAAACCCACGCTGACCGCCGAACAGCACACCGCGCTGGATCGCTGGCGCGTCGTTCAGGCGATCGAGAATGCGGAGAGCACGGTGCCGTCCGCCGGGGACGTCACGCCGGCAACGCACGCGCTGCGACGCACCAGTACCGCGATGCTGGTGTACGCGGCCGCGCTCGGCATTCTCGTCTGGCCGTTGAACCGCGTTCGCAGCCGATCGCTCGCCGTCTACCCGGTCATCGCCGCAGCCGTAGCCACCGGATCCATCGTCGCGATCGCCGCGGGTCGCGTCGGACCAGGCGCCCGAATCCACGTGTCGCAGTCGGCGGTCGTCGAACAGGTCGCAGGGACGAAGGGATCGAGCGTCCTGGCGCGCGCGGTCGCGGAGTTTCCGGCGTTTGGCCTCGTTGAGTTGCGCGCGGATGGTGTGGACGGGGCCATCGCGCTTCGCGGCGGCGCGCGGCGCGACCTCCGATTCGACGAAAACGGCGCGCCGCTCGTCGCGGGCACCTATGGTCTGGGCGCAACCGCGTCATTCGAGGTCGAGGCCATGGCGTCGCTCGAACCCCTGAGCGCCACCTTCAGTGATGCGACCGTACGCGTGATGAATACCTCAGCGCACGAGATGCGAGACTGCCGCTTTGGCAGCGGTTTCTCCAGGCAGTCCGTCGGTCGGCTCGCACCCGGTCAACACGTGGAAGCGGTGCGTCAGGGCCCTGAGATCGAGCCGGTGTTCAGCTGTAAGCTGGACGCTGCAGTCGTGGAGTTCGCCGAAGTCGGGCCGCCCGGTCGACAACGACGGCACGGCGGCGATTGTGCTCCACCTGCGGGAGCCGCGGACGGACCCGTGATCACCATCAGTGGTCTGACGAAGACGTTCGAGCACCGAACGGCGCTCGCCGGAGTCGATCTTTCGATCGATCGGGGCGGGAGCGTCGCCGTGTCGGGACCCGACCGGGAGGGCCGCACGACGCTGATGCAGCTCCTCGCGACGCTCGTTCGGCCGACGTCAGGGACGATCGTCATCGGCGGCCTCGATGCCGTCACCGAGGTCTATCGGGTCCGGCGTCTGCTGGCGTACGCCGGCCCCACGCGGATTCTGCCGAATCGACTTCGTGTTGACGAGTATCTGCGCTTTGTCGCCGGCGCGCGCCATCAGCCGTCCGCAGCGGCCGGCATCGCGGCGGATCTCGTAGGCCTGGACCGGAACGCGCCGATCGAGGCGCTCGCCGATGAAGCTCGGGGACGGTTGACGCTTGCGGCGGCAATTGCGTCCGGCGCGGCCGTTCTCCTGCTCGACCAGTCGTTCGACGGGCTCGATGCCGCAGCCCGGGACCGCGTGTGCGAATGGCTCGTCGCGGCTCGTCAGAACGGCACCACTGTCATCGTCTCGGACAACGAGCACGTCGCCGGGTTGTGCGATCGAAACGTCGTGCTCTGCGACGGTTGCATCGTCGAATCCTCTGCGAACGCGCCGTCGGATCAGGCGGTCCCCCGTCGCGAACTGGTCGGAGCCTGATGCGCGCCGTCGTTTTACGAGAAGCGCTCGTCGCAGCCCGGCGGCCTGCGCTCGTCAGCGCGGCGATCGTGACGGCGACGCTCCTGGCGCTCTTTCCCGATTGCGTGGGGCGTGCGCGGAATCCCGACGTTTGGAGGCATCAGCCTCTACGATCAGCAGTTCCGGCTCGAGTGGATCCTTGCGCTCGTGCTGCTGCCGTGGACGGCCGCTCGTGTAATGGCCACCGAGCGAGGTGACGATTTCGTCGGTCTGTCAGCGTTGACAGCGATTCAGCCGTCACGCCTGCTGCTGGCTCGGCTCCTCGCCACAGCGATCGCGCTCGTGGCCGTCATCGCCGGCGCCCTGCCGGTCGTCATCAGCGCGCAACAGATGTCCGCCGTCGCGGCATCGCGACTCGTCGCCGACCAGCTGGCGCTGCTGACGTTCGCGCTGCCGGCGGCGATCATCACGGTGTGGTGGATGCAGCTGACCACCGATCGGCTGCTCGGTTGGCTCGGAGCCGCTGCGACGACGCTCGTTGTCGTGACGCTCGCTCGACTCAGCGTCGCCACCATGAATCAGGCTGCGATTGCGCTGATGACGATCAGCGTGGTCGCGGCGGCGATCCTGCTCGCGAGAGCGGACGTCTGGTGGCGCTATCTGTCGGAGCGGAGGGCATGAACGACCCTTCGGCCACGATTCTGACGACCGTTGCGCGGTGCCGCGTGCGGATGCAGCTGGTCGCCGCCGCGCGACGAGCCGGGATCACGATTCCGCTGGCCATCGTCGCCGTGGAACTGTTCGCCGGCACTTCGGCCGCCGCGCCCGGGCAACTCGTCGCGATCGCCGGCGGTGCGCTG
Source organism: uncultured Acidobacteriota bacterium (assembly GCA_963792175.1). Taxonomy (GTDB): domain Bacteria; phylum Acidobacteriota; class Vicinamibacteria; order Vicinamibacterales; family CAVVIG01; genus CAWBVG01. The sequence continues at coordinate 97,982 of CAWBVG010000041.1, read as the reverse complement.
GCGTTGGCGGTGGCGACTCGCTGCACTGCCCTCGATCCTCCGAGTCCCAAGCGTTCGCACGAGTGCGGCCGCGATCGACGCCAGGCTTCGGCTGCAGGATCGCACCGTGACCGCGGTCCAGATGCTCGACGACCGCCGACCCGATGGCTCGTCTCGTGGTGCGCGACGCCGCGAAGCGGCTGTCGACGGTATCGCCGGGCCGCGTCTTTCCGTTCGAGGCGCCTGTGCATTTTCGTGCGGCGCTTGCCGGCGCGCTGGGCGCGACTGTCCTGTTCGTGGTGATGACCGCCATCCGTGGTCAGGCGGGAACGCCGCCGGATGGTTCGGACGGGATCCGCTCAGCGGGTGCGGCGCAGTCAGGACGGATGGGCAAACCGCCATCGAATGCACAGGTTGCCGAAGGCGCCGCTCCCTCGGCCGTTGCGGCGCAACCGCAAGCCTCGTCGCCAACGCCCGCTGCTCGCGAAGACACGCCGATCGGCCGCGAGAGCGCGAAGAACGATCCCTCAGAGCAGACGCTGGCGCGCAGCGGCAGCGCGCCGCGACCCGTCGATGCCGCTCGGTCGGCGCCGGCACGTGATGCCGGGGCCGCGGCCGGGAGCGCGCGATTCGGCGCGCGGCGCCACCGGGTTTGCAGAACGGACGGCGGCCGCCGCCGGAGGTGTCAGCGGCACGATCGACGCGAATCCGGCCGATGCCGTGCGCCGCCGAGCGCGAGCAGCCGCGCCAGCCAGCGCGGCGTACCGCGACCAATACCGCATCGCCTCCGACCGGGCGCAGAGCGCCGTCGCACAGGAGCGACTCCCCGCACGCCTGCGGACATACGTGAAACGCTACTTCGTCGCCATTCACCCATGACGTCGATCGACACGGTGCAGGCGCAGGCGTCCGCGTTCCGAGCGACCTTCGATTCGTTGAAGGCGGAAATCGGCCGCGTGTTCGTCGGGCACTCGGCGCTCGTCGATCACCTGCTGGTGTGTTTCTTCTGTCAGGGGCACGCGCTCGTCGAGGGGCCGCCGGGACTCGGCAAGACGCTGCTCATCAAAACGCTGAGCGACGCCGCCGATCTCCGGTTCGCCCGCGTGCAGTGCACGCCGGACCTGATGCCGGCTGACGTGACCGGCACGAACATCCTGGTCGATACGCCCGGCGGACAGCGCGAGTTCGTCTTCCAGCGGGGACCGATCTTCGCGAACATCGTGCTCGCCGACGAAATCAATCGCGCGACGCCGCGGACGCAGGCGGCGTTTCTCGAAGCCATGCAGGAACGCCGTGTCACCGTGTTCGGCGTCACCCATCCGCTCGACGTCCCGTTCTCGGTGTTCGCGACCCAGAATCCGATCGAGATGGAGGGCACCTATCCGCTGCCCGAGGCGCAGCTCGATCGCTTCTTCTTCAAGCTGAACGTGCCGGTGCCGGGTGTGGCCGACATGGCCGAAATCATGGCGCGGACGACTGGCGATCAGCAGACGCGCGTGAATCGCGCCGTCGACCTCGACACGGTTCGCTCGATGCTCGGGCTGATCCGGCAGGTCAGGATCGCCGATGAAACGATGCGCCTGGTCCTGACGCTCGTGCGCGCGACGCACCCGGACGTCGACGAAGCGCCTGCCCGAGGTCAAGCAGTACGTGCGGTACGGGGCGAGTCCCCGCGCCGCGCAGGCGATCATCCTCGCCGCCAAGGCGTTCGCGCTCGTCGATGGCCGCTACCACGTCGCCGCCGAGGACGTGCGCCGCGTCGCGGTGCCGGCGCTCAATCACCGGCTGATCCTCAACTTCCACGGCGAAATGGAACGGGTCACCGCGACGTCGATTGTCGAGCGCGTGCTCGCCGCACGCGGTCACGCCTAAGCGGCCATGCTCTCGGCCGACGAAGCCGGACATCTCGATCGGCTGACGCTGGCGGCGTCAGCGCCGGCCGCATCCGCGGCGTCCGGCCTGCGCCATGCGCGCGTGCGCGGCGGCGGCCTCGAGTTCCAGGATTACCGTCATTACCAGCCGGGTGACGACCTCAGATCGATCGACTGGACCGTCGATGCGCGGCTTCGGCAGCTCGTCGTTCGCGTCTTCAGCGCCGAAGGACGCCTGCAGCTGCACCTGCTCGTCGACATCAGCCGCTCGATGACGGCCGGCGTTCCGGACAAGCTTCAGTGCGCAAAAAAGCTTGCCGCGGCGCTGTGCTACATCGCCGTCGCGCGCCGCGACGCCGCCGGCGTCGCCACCTTCGACGACACCGTGCGCAGCTACGTCGGTCCGGCCGCCGGTCGCGCACAGATCTTCAAGGTGTTCGACACACTGCGGTCGGCGGCCGCGGGCGGCCGCTCGTCGCTCAACAAATCGCTCTTCGACTACGGCGCCGCCGCGCGCGGGCCCGGGCTCGCGGTCGTGATCTCGGATTTCTTCGAGGCCGCAGGCGCGTTCGACGGGCTTGCAGGTACTTGATGTATCGGGGCCTGACGCCCGCGATCGTGCAGGTCGTCGCCGACGAAGAACTCGACCCGTTGCTCGCCGACGAAGCCGAGCTCGTCGACCTCGAAGACTCGGCCGGCGATCCACTGGTGGTCGACTCGAGTGCCGTCGCCGCGTACCGCGAACAGCTCGCGCGGGCATCGGGTGAACTGGAACAGTTCTGCCGGAGCCGCGGCCTCGCGCACGCGCGTGTCGTCTCGTCCGCGCCGTTCCCGTCGTTGATCGCCACCTGCCGCCAGGCCGGTCTGCTGGACGTGCACGCGTAGACGGCCATGCACCTGCTCAATCCATACGCCATCGCGTGGCTGCCGCTGATTGCGCTGCTGCTGCTCGTGGCCCGTCATCGCGCACCGCGTCCGCGCCGTGCGGTTTCAAACCTCTACTTGTGGCGCCAGACGACGCCGCTCGATCCCGCGCGGCTGGCCCTGGCGCGGTTCCGCCGTCATCGCCTTCTCGCACTGCAAATCGCATTCATGCTCGCGGTCATCGCCGCGCTTGCGCGGCCGGTCGTGACCGGGCGCGCGAATGCCGCGGCCGCGACGCCAGCCTCACCTCCTGCGGCGGCTCCGGCGAGTCCGAGGGCCTCCGTCGAACCGATCCACGTGCTGCTGCTGACGCAGGGGAATTTCTTCCTCGAACAGTCGCTCGTGACGAACCCGCTGCTGGCGGTCGATCGCGAGCGTCGCGCCGGATCACGATACGACGTGGTCGTCTGCGATGGCTGCGGCAACGCTCCTTCCGATGCCGCCGGCCTCCTGACGATTCCCGCAGCGGACGAGACGGCGGCGCCGGCGGAACGCGTGACGGTCGCCGACTCCGATCACCCAATCGGCGCGGCGCTCGCGGCGCTCGGCGCCGGGCCGGTGCTGGCCTCGCCGGCTGCGCGCTCGAGCGACACCGTGATCGGCGGCGACGTCGTCCTCCGCGCGGGCGGCGTGCCGCGTGCTCGTCTCCACCGTGAACCGCGGCGGACGCGCGGTCGTGCTGAACGTCAACCTCGGGTCATCGACGCTGCCGCTCAGCACCGCTTTTCCGGTGCTGATGGCATCAACCGTGGAATGGCTCGCCGGGCGCGATCCGTCGTCCGAGGCCCTGAACCGGGCGACTGCGGCGGAGGCCACCGTGGCAAGCGGACCGCGCCGCGCGTCCGATTCCCGCGACAGCCTGTGGCGCGCGCTGCTGCTGGTCGGGCTCGCACTGCTGCTGATTGAATGGCGGTACTGGTCGGCGCAGGAACGCACGCGCCCGGCGCTGGTCTGCCGCGTCATCGTGATCGCGCTCACCGCGTTGGCCGCGGCGGGAGTCGAGTTGCCTGTCGGCGAAGCGTCGCAGGCCGTGATGTTTGCGCTCGATCGGTCCGGCAGCCTGCCGGCCGACACGCAGACGGCCGCGCTGACGCGTGTCAACGCGATGACAGGCCGCATGCGAACGGGCGATCGGGCCGGCGTCGTCGCGTTTGGTCTCGATGCCGCGCTCGAGCGGCCCGCTCACCGCCAGGCTGCGCGTGGACGAGATCGCATCGACGATTTCACCGGCGGGCACGAACATCGAGGCCGCGCTCCACGCCGCGCGTCTGGCCCTGCCGCGGGACGGCGCGCGGCGCATCGTGCTCGTGTCGGACGGCCGCGCGACCGCCGGCGACGCCTCACGCGAGATCGCGCGGGCGGCCGCCGAAGGCATTCCAATCGATACCATCCCCGCGGACGCCGCGCCGGCCGATCGGCCATTGATCGTGAAGAGCGTCGGTGCGCCGCCAGACGTCCGTGTTGGAGAACCGTTTGTCGTGTCCGCGGAGATTGCGGGCCCTCCCGGCGCGCATTCCCGGGTGACGCTGTCGCGCGACGGCCAGCCGGCGGTGCGAACAGGACGTCGAAGTCGCCGCCGACGGCACCGCGAACGTGACGTTCACGGACGAGCGCTCGCAAGCCGGCGTGTACGCCTATCGCGCCGTCCTCGGCGACGACGAGACGGCGGCCGGCGTGATGGTCACTGTCGCCGGCTCGCCGCAGATTCTCCATGTGAGCTCTTCGGCGGGTCCTCTCGTGGGGCTGCTGATGTCGTCCGGATTCCTGGTCCGCCAGGTCGCGCCGGGCGCGCTTCCTTCGATCGCCGGCGAGCTGGCTCGTTACGACGCCATCGTGCTGGACGATGTGCCAGCGGATCGGCTGGCGTCGCCATCGACGGAAGCGATTGCGAACTACGTCGAGCAAAGCGGCGGCGGCCTGCTGCTGCTGGGCGGTCCACAGAGCCTCGATGCGGCGGGCTATCCCGAAGGACCGTTGGCCAGGCTCCTGCCGGTCGATCTACGGCCGCGCGGCGGCCAGCGATCGCCGGCAATGGGACTCGTCGTCGCCTTCGACAAGTCGGGCAGCATGGCCGATCTGGTGTCCGGCGTCGCGAAGATCGAGCTCGCACGGCAGGCGGTCAGAAAGGTCCTCGATGCGGTCCGGCCGACCGATCCGATTGGCGTGGTCGCGTTCGACGCTGCGCCGGTCATCGTGTCGCCTCTCGCGGCGGCGCCCGATCCGCAGCGTCTGAGTGAAGCGCTGCGTGCGATCAACCCGGGCGGATCGACCGCGATCGCGCCCGCGCTGACGCAAGCCGCCGACTGGCTGCGCCGCGCCCGCGTCACCCGTCGGCACGTGCTGCTCGTCTCGGACGGCCGGACGGCGCCGGCCGACGCGGAGCGCCTGCGTGCGATCGTGAGGGACGGCGGTTTCGAGCTCTCCGTCATCGCGATCGGCGCCGACGCCGATCGGCGGTTTCTCGAGGAGCTGGCTGCGGGGACAGGCGGCCGCGCCTACTTTCCCGACGATCTCCGGCAATTGCCCGTGCTCGCCGCGCGCGAGGCCGCGCGAGCTTCTGGCGGCGGCATCGTCGAGGAGCCGTTCGCGGTGCGCGCCGCCGAGCACGCGATCACAGTCGGCCTCGATCGCGCTGGCCTGCCGACGATGGCGGGCTACGTCGTGAGCGCAGCCAAGCCGGGCGCCGAACCGGTCCTGTTGTCACACCTCGACGATCCAGTGCTCGCGGCGTGGCGGTTCGGGCTGGGACGTGTCGCCGTCTACACCGCCGATCTGCGGTCGCCGTGGTCCGCCGGACTGCGACGCTGGACCGGATTCAGCCCCCTCTGGCTGCAGACGGCTCGGTGGCTCGCGCCGGCCCGCCACGGATCGCGCGCTGCGTGCGTCCATCGTGGAGCGATCCGATGGCGCGCATCTGGTGGTCGAAGGCGACACGCCGTCAGGAGATCCCCTCGCGCAGGCAGTTGTCCGGGCCGCAGTCCGCGGGCCTGACGGCAACGAACAGGAGCTGACGCTGACACTCGACGGGTCCCGGGCGATACGAAGCATCGCTCGCGACACCGGCGCCAGGACCGTACGTCGCGTCTATCGACGCGCGGATGCCGGACGGCCGCGACGCGCGCATTCTTCGCGGCTTCTATTGGTCGGCTAATCGCGAGCGGCGCGCGACCGGCGCCGACATGGCGACGCTGACACAGATCGCGCAGGCCACGGGCGGCCGCCTCCTCGGCCCGACTGACGATCCGTTCAGCGGTCCAAGGCCGCGCGCGTTCCAGGAGATCTGGACGCTGCTCGCGGCCGCGGCCCTGCTGCTGTTCCTCGTCGACGTCGCGGTGCGTCGCGGCCTGATGTTCCGGCGAAGAGCCGGCGCGGCCGAGCCGCGAGTCGCATCGGAGGCCGCCGCGTGAGACGGACGATCGCCCTCATCGTCGGGGTCGCCGGCGCGGTGATCCTGTCGAAGCTGCTCATCGAGAACGTGCTCGGCATCCGGCTCGACACGCTCGTCGAATCGTGGATGGCTCGCGCGGGTACCGGCGGCGGCGCGATCGCCGTCGTGACGCTGCTGGCGGCCGATCTCTTCCTGCCGATTCCCTCGAGTTTGATCATGGTGCTGAGTGGCGCCGTGTTCGGCGTGCTGTGGGGTTCGCTGTTTTCACTGGTGGGATCGATTGGCGGCGAGTGGCTGGGATTCGAGCTGGTTCGTCGGTACGGACGCCGCGCCTCCTCGAAGATGGTGGGCGACGAAGAGCTCGAGCGGCTCGGCCGCGTGTTCGAACGACATGGTGCTGGCGGTGGTCGTGGTGACGCGGGCGCTGCCCGTGGTGATGGAAACGATGAGCGTCGTCGCGGGCCTCTCGAAGATGAACCGCGGATCGTTTCTGGTGGCCTCGCTTCTTGGAACGGCGCCGATCGTGGTCGTCTACGCCTAGCCGGTGCGTCTCGAGGCAGACCGGGAGCCTCGTTCCAGCCGTCATCATGCTCATCGCAGTGGCGGGCCTGGGGTGGATCGTGTTTCGTGCGCGGATCGTGGAGAGGAGACCTGATGAGACAAGTCAGCCCTGAAAACTAATACAACGCCCTCCGCAACCTACTGTGCGAGCTGTTCGGGCACGACTGGCATCTCGGATACTGGCTAAACAATTCGAACGATTGATGGAAGCCGGGGAGCGGCTCAACGAGGTGATGGCAGCTCGTCTCCCTGCTGCGCCCGGGATGACGGTCGTCGACATCGGCTGCGGCGTTGGAGGAGGGGCGTGTTTCCTGGCCTCGCGCTACGAGGAAGCCGAGTAGTGGGTGAGACAACAGCCGCCCGGGCTTGAAGAAGCGGCGCGATTCGCCAAGGCTCGCGGCGTCGACCACCTCGTCACCTTCGAGTTCGGAGAAATGCAGCGGCTGCCGTTTCCTGACGGCTTGTTCGACGCGGTCTGGTCATGCGAGGCGATTCACAATGTGGCTGACAAGACACCGGTCGTACGAGAGATCGCTCGCGTACTGAAGACCGGAGGCACAGCTGTATATGGTGACCTCTTCCTGCTCGCCTCCACGCCAAACGCGGGTGACGCCGAGCGCCTGCAGGCATATACAGTTTTCATCTGTCCACCGCAGACGATCTCATCGCGCTGATACAAGCGAGCGGCATCCGCGTGCACGAGTCGATCGACATCGGCCACCACGTGGGGCCACAAAGCCCGAACGCTTCGGCCAGAGATCTGCCAGAGAAACTCCGTCAGACAGCGGACCAAACATTGGAACGCACGATTCTCGAGCGAACGATTATGGCGACGTCATTCTTGGCGGAACAAATTCGCGCGGAGATCGATTGGCTGGGGAATCTGGGTCGGCCGAAAGAGTGAAGCCGTGCCGCCGCCAGTCTCCGCTTCGGCCCTATTGCTCGCCGTGGGCGTGAACATCGACGGTCGGGGGCCTCACTCGGCGAGCGCGACAGGGCGGTTATCCCGCTCGGCGAGCAGGCGCTGCAGATCGCCAACCGGAACGAGCCGTCGCTGTTCAACAGCAGTTCGTCGGACGTGCGTTGCGGCCCAGCCGCCCATCCGGTCTTCCACTGGCGAAGGATGCCAGCGATGTCGGCTCCGCGCTGGGCGGCTGGAGAAAGGAAATCGCCGGTGAACGTTGCGAACCCCGGCAACGACGCATCGATCGATATGCAATGAAACGGACGGCATCATAGGGATCGTCGAGCATGGACGAGAAAGAGGTTGAGCCGGCATCCAGTTCGTCCCTGACGCCTCCTGAGCCGATCGCCAGCCCATCGCCCACGCCACCAATGCACGCTGACCGGCGTCTCCCTTGATCGACCACAGAACGCGAGGCAGCAATGTTCCTCTCGTCGTCCGGAAAGAGCGGCAGTCTGCTTGTTCCATACCAGCTGTTCGAGGTATGTCGCAGTCCAGCCAAGTGTCTTATCGAGATGACAGGCGTTACACGCATTGGGTCGTCCGGTCTGGAGGCTCGCGGTCACAGTAGGATTGCGTAATCTGGTGGCTTCGCAATGGCTTTCAGCAGGCCGTACGACGTGTACGGCATGTGGCAGTTGTAGCACGATGCTGCCCGACGGATCCCTCTCGATGGTTCGTATGGGCTGGGCAGGTTCGTGCGGAATCTGGCTCGTGGCACTGGACAGGCACGCCTGGTTCGACTCCATACCCGGCGACACCTGGTGCGTGTCGGCCCATTCACGATACCGGCCGTTGATCGCCCGGCTCTTGTATGCATGGGTGGCAGGAGAAGCACGTCAACGTGCGATTCGGCGCTCGGTCGCCTGCGCGTAGCACGGTGAATCGATTAGCCCGTTGTACTCCCGCCCCGACACGCGCACCATTCCGTCGGACCAGAAGGTTCCCGTCATGAAGGTCTGGTTCGTTCGCAGCGAACGTCGCAGCATTCGCGGCGTGTCCATATCCTTCGAAGGGTGTACCAGGAACCGCGTCGCCAGAAGTCCTGGCCTGGTCTGTAAGCGATGTCCGGCCACATTCAACGATATTCTCTTCGTTCATTGCTGGCATAGGTGATACACGCCGTGGCATTGTCCACAAACTTGCGACGGCCGCCTTCGGACTCGATGCGCCGGGCTGCACGATCGTGCGTGATCGTCGCAGCCCAGTGAGGTGTGCCCAGTAGCGGCGCAGTGGGTTTCGATTGATGTCGCACATGACGGATCGCCGGGACCGTGACAGGCCTCGCATAGCCGATACCGAACTCCGCTGACGGTCGAATCGGCCGTGCGGACAGTCGGCGAGATCTCGACCTTCCCCTTGCCATGCGTGACGTGACAGTTGATACACATCACATTCCAATTGCCCGTGGCCGATGGCGGCCGATCGTTCGCAGGCGGTCTCAGGAACACCATCAGTCCGCGGCATCCATCGCCGTTCCGCGATGATGTAAGTGCCGGGAATCTGGCCAACCACGCGGCCTCGCTCTGTGCGATACCAATACACCTGCTGATGGTGAGCGCCGGTGATCATCACCACTTGACGGGTGATCCGAGATCGGCCGCGCTGCTGAATGGATTTCTGAATCCGGATCGTCGAACTCTGCCCAGAACTCGTCGCCACGCCGCTCCAGGCAGCATCGGCTCTCCCAGCACGTCGGCGACCCGTGTGCCGTCGAAATCGGCTTTGACGGTCGCTGGCGTGGCAACCTGCGTCATCGTCCGATGAAACGATGCGTGCCAGGTTGTCGTACTCGGGCGGGATGGCAGGCTCGGCACTGCGTCGAGGAAACGTATCCCTCTTCGGAAACCTGAATGGGCCGTCCGGCAAGCTGAAAGGTTGCGCTCAGCGGCTCACGGGGTCGAACGACGATGTCGGCGAGCACGACCACCGCGATCAGCGCACCGCCAACCCACCACGCCGCCGGAGGCACGGACAACGGCTGCCGATCGTCGAGACATCGAGTTCGTCTCACTATACTTGGGCCGGTTCGTGACACCACATCGTGCCCGACGAATCACGCGATGACGCGGTTTACGTGCAGCGCCACCTTCGAGTGGGATGGTGGTCGTTTTTCCTGTTTGCGACGTTCGGCCTCTTCCTGGAGTCGCTCCACGGCTTCAAGGTCCGTGCATATCTCGACGTATCGAACGAGACGCGTCGCCTCATGTGGACGCTCGCGCACGCGCATGGGGCGTTGCTCGGCCTCGTCAACGTGCTCGTCGGCTTGAGCATCCGCATCCTGCCCGAGGTGGGCCTCGCACGGCGCCGGCTCGTGTCGGCGGCACTTCTCGCGGCAACCGTCCTGATTCCTGGCGGATTCTTCCTGGGTGGGGTTGTGTTCTACGCCGGCGACCCGGGTCTGGGTGTCCTGATCTTGCCGATCGGCGCCATCTCTCTGCTGGTTGCCGCGTTCCTGCTCGCACGCGACGCGGGATCGGTGTCGAGCGCGGGGGCCGAGCGATCCTCCCGCGCCGGACGGCCTCCAAAACGCTGAACCACGGTGCTAATCGCCGGGCATCTTCTTCCGCAAGGTCGCGCGGTTGACACCGAGGAGGCCAGCGGCCTTCAGCTGGTTTCCGTTGGTAATGGCCAGCGCCTCTTTCACGAGGGTCGTCTCCACGAGATCGACGATGTCGTGGAAGGCGGACGCGGCTTCACTACCGGACGATTCGACCAGCCGCTCCTGCAGCGCCGTGCGGACCGCTCGCGCCAGCGCCGATTCCACGTCTTGCCGCGCCGGCAGCGGCTCGTCCGGCCAATGTTTGCCCAATCTCATCGGTGCGTGATGACGTCGCCGCGCGCCAGAATGCAGGCGCGCTTGATCACAGTTTCGAGCTCTCCGACGTTGCCGGGCCAGTCGTGTTCCTGCAGCATCCGGGCGACCGTGTCGTCCACGCCTCGTATCGTCCGATTCAGATCGGCATTGAACCGCTGGATGAGATGGCGGACCAGCAGTGGAATGTCGTGGCGGCGATCCCGCAGCGGCGGCAGACTCAGCGTGATGACGGCGAGCGCCTGGTACAGTCTCGCGACTGAACGCGCCCGACGCGACCAGGCCGCTCAGCTCCTGATCGGTTGAGGCGATGACGCGCGCCTGCAGCCTCGAGACGAGGCCACGAGGCCGCGCGTGTTCGTCGCCCAGCGCGCGCGACAGGCGCGCCTGAAGCGACAAGGGCAGCGCTTCAACCGCCGGCCAGCTGCACCGTGCCGGTCGCGTGCTCGAACAGCTCGGCCTCGACCACGGCTTCCGGTACGGTGGCGCAGTCGATTGAGACGAACGGACGATCACGACGCGGGCTGTTATCGTGGATCGTCGCAATCACCAGCTGCTTGCCGGTGCCGTGCTCGCCTACGACCAGAGCGGGTACGTCGATGCGCGGCCAGCCGACCGATGACCTTGTAGACCTCGCGCATCGCCGCCGTCTCGCCGACGAGCGCCGGCTGAGGCCCGACATCGGCCGGCCGGCGCCGACGGCGGTGTCGCTGGCCTGCTGCGTGGCTAGCGCCTTTCGAATCACCTCGCGGAGCTCGTCGAGGTCCAGCGGCTTGGTCAGGTAATCGTAGGCGCCCTCGCGGATCGCGTCGATCGACGTCTGGCTCGTGCCGTAGCCTGTCATCATCACGACATACACGCTCGGGAAGCGGCGGCGGATGGTCTGCCGCAGCGCCTGGAGGCCGTCGATGCCAGGCATGCGGATGTCCATCATGATGAGCGTCGGCTGACGCTCGCCGATCAGGCGCACCGCATCCTCGGCATTGCTGGCGATGCGGTACTGTGTGGCCTTCGAAACGCAGGAAGTGCTCGAACGCCGTCGCAATCGACTGATCGTCGTCGACGACGAGAATGTCAGCCATGCTGGTAGTCCGGGCATCGTGATCCTGGCGCAGGTGCCTTTCGGTTCGGCGTCGTAACAGCTTGATGGTCCCGCCGTGGCTCTCTATCACAGCCTTCGCGTTCACCAGGCCGAGGCCGACGCCGTCACGCTTCGTCGAAACGAACGGATCGAAGACGCGGTCGCGGATTGTCGGATCGATGCCGACGCCATCGTCGCAGACGTCGAGGATGACCGTCGACCCGCTCGTGTCCGGTCGGGTGGTGACGCGCAGTGTCGCCTCCGGTGGTCATCGCGTCGGCGGCGTTTCCGAGGATGTTGAGCGAGGACCTGCCGGAATCGATCCGGGTCGATACTGACCATCGGGAGCCGGTCGGCCAAGTCCGCTTCGACCACGATCTTGCGGTAAGTCAATTGTGGCGCCAGCTGGCGTGAGGACGTCGCGAACGACATCGTTCAAGCGGCATGGCGCGCGGTTGCAATTCGCCGGGCCGGGCCAGCTCAATCAGGTCTTTTGACGACGGTCTCGACCTGCTGAATGTCCCGGAGCACGGCTCCGACCTGCGCTTGCGTTTCGGCGTCGCCGCGCAGGCGGGCCCGACCAGCTGCGTCTGCATCTTGATGGACGACAACGGGTTTCGAATATCGTGCGCCACGCGTGCCGCCATCAATCCGGCGAGGGCCAGTTTTTCCGAACGGACCAGCGCCTCGTCGATCGGAGCGGTCACCCGAGCGCGTAATCACTTGCCCCAGCGACGATCATGACCAGCAGGCTGAACCACCGCGCCGAGCAGAACGGTCACGACCAGCTGACGCGTTGGCGGCGGCCATTGCCAGAAGTGTCCGCGACGACTGCCACCACCGTGTCGGGCCGCTGTCGATCAGCACGCCTGTGAGACGACGAGACAGGGCTTCCCGCAATCCATGCTTCTGCACGATCCCACGTGCCGGTGCCGCCGGCCAATCGCGGTCCGGCGTCACGTCAGGCGCGGTCACGCGCCGCAACTCAGCGACTGGGCAGCCGGGTCCACGTTCGACCGTCGGCGACAATACGTTGCCCGTCGAGTGGTGTCAGGTGATGATGTCAGCGCCGGTGATCGCCTTCGCGCTGCGTAGAATCGCCGCATTGAGCGCAAAGTCGCTCTGACCGACGACAGCCGACGTGTTGAGCGACCTGCGTCTCGACGCGCGCCTGCAGCGTGCGCGAGATGGCCGACACGGCCACCAGAGCAGGCGACTGACGTGGCCAGGAGGGCCAGCAGCGCGAACGGTATGGCGATCCGGTGGTGGAGCCGCAGCCGCCCCTGCGTCATGATGCCGCGATCGTCAGAAGCCCACGACGTGGTGGGCGTAGGCGTCGCGAATCGATCGGCTCGCCGCAGCGAAGTCGCCGACGACTGGCGCGACGGCGGGCGATTCGACGACCGTGTGGTGCTTGGCCAGAATCTCTCCAAGCCGCGCGCCGAGAAACTTGTTCTCGCCTTCGTAGAGATGCGCGGCATGCTGCAGACCTGCCGGCGTCCGTTCGAACTCCCCGCTCATGCGCTCCAGCGTCGGCGCGCGGTCGAAGACGAACGCCGACTACCCCCGCACGTCGTCAAGCAGCGCGGCCAGCGGATCGTCGTTCGCCAGCGTCGGGCGCGCGATAGCGGCCTGCGCGTCGGCGGCGTCGCGCAGCCGGCGTGCTTCCTCCACTTTCTGTAGCGCGACGACGCGATAATTCGGCAGCAGCGGCGTATGCCGCATGAACAGGTAGTTGTGGAAGTCGTAAGTGTAGTTGCGATCGACGATGTGATAACCGGCCATGATCTGTGTCGAGCGCGCGGGCATAGGCGACCAGCGCGGACCGGACCGGCTCCGGGGCCGAAGGCATCGCCGGCGCGCGCTGCGGGCACCGGCACGCGGTCGAGCGGATACCCGCTCTCCGGCTGGCTCGGATCCATGAAGGCCGCCGGGCTTCCCTGATACGCACCCGTGCGGTTCTTGTAGCCGAAGAAGCCCGCTGCAGAAAGACCGACGCCCGACCAGGAGCACGGCGAGCGCCATCTTCTCGTTGCGCGCACGCGTCGCGTGCACGTCGGGCTGGTCGGACGCCAGCGACCCGTACAGAAGCACGCACAGTATCAGGATAATCAGCGTGACGATCATCAGCGTTCCCAGATACTGATCGGCGAGCCACATCTCCGCTGCCAGCAACGCCACCGCCAGAGCGACGGTGCCTTCGCGCAAACGTCCTTCGGCGAGCGGGCGAAGCCCCGGAAAGAACGCCGTCCAGGTGGCAGGGCTCGCGGGACGTCCCCGCCGCGGCGCGAGCACGTAGCGCGCCGCCAGCACGATCACGGCAACCGGCGTGGCGAAGATCGCCGCCAGCAGCACATGGCAGATCGCCCGCATCGGGTTGATCGACAGGTTGTCGATCAGCTGATCGCCCTGCGTGATGATCGGATAGAGCAGCCAGGGGAACACGAGCCACAGCGAAACGAACAACCGGCCGCGCGTGTAGCAGAAGACCCCGGCGCCGAGGATGAACGCGAGACCGAACATGCTGAGGTACTCGCCGCCGTCGATGAGGTAGTGCGCACGGAGATTCGTCTCGGCGACGGCGAGCGCCAGGATGACGACCGCCAGAACGCCCGTCGCCGCGATCAGCCACATCGGCGGCCGCGACGTCTGGGCTGCCGGCGCAGCCACGGTCCGCGGCGAGAGACCCGGCATGGCATTCACGGCCGTGTCCCCAACACCAGGCTATGCGCGTTGGGCGGCGGGAGTTTCCTGATCTCGATATCGCGAAACCCGATGCTCGGCCATCCAGGCGGCCATCTCGGTGTTCGCATGCGCCGAACCCTCGGCGCTCGTCAACATCATGTTCAGCGCAAACGAGACCGTGAACGGCGGCGTCCGCTTGCTGTCGTCGTCGAAGAACACATCGCTGACGATGGCGAGGCCGCCCGATTCGAAGGCCTCGAAGGTTTTCCGCAGGAGCAACTGGCACGACTCCGGTGTTTCGCGGTGCATCATGCCCGACAGCAGCGCGGCGTCGTAGCCGGTGCCAAACGAAGATTTCAGGTAGTCGCCTGGCAGAAGCGTGATGCGGTCGGCCACGCCGCTCGCGTCGACGAGCTCGCGCGTGACCTCGAGGACGCCTGGCACGTCCAGGACGGTGGCGCGGAGGCCCGGCGTGCGTTTCACGAGCGCGACCGAGTAGGTGCCCGGGCCCTCCCCCGACGTCGATGAGCCGCCGCCGGCCGGTCAAATCGGGAAGGTGCGGCAGGATCGAGCCAATGCCGTGGGCGCGCTCGTGCATCGCGAGAACGAAGGCGCGCGTTTTGGCCTTGTCGTCGCCCAGAATCGTCTCGGGCGCCATCGGCGGGCGGCCCGTTCGCACGAGATCGGCCAGCCGGCCCCAGGCCGGATAGAGGTCCTCTGCGTACTTGAGGCCGTTCGCGCTGTAGGCGGGCCGCCCCGGAACGAGGAAGGCGTCAACGACGGGCGAGTTGCTGTAGCGCCCGTTGGCCGCAGTCAACAGCCCGACCATCGCGCAGGTTTCAAGCAGGAGACGCATCGGCGGCTCGGCGCACTGGCGGGCGCTCGCCACTTCCTCCGCCGTTTTGGGGCCGTCGGCGAGAACGCCGAACACATCGAGCTCCGCCGCAGCAAAGAGCGCTGCCGACGATCGGTACGCGAGCGCAAGCTGCATGATGAGAGACGGATCGGGAAGGCGCGGATTCTCCATGTAAGCCTTCGATCTTCGCTTTCGACGGGCGCAGTGTCAATTGCCCTGATTGCCTCGAAGTGCATGTTTCAGCTACAGTTACGCTCCATCCACACATCATTGATGACCACGCGAGCCCTTTCTGAGTTTCTTCGGACGGCGGTGCGCTCGCGCGGCGACTCGGCCGCGAGGATTTGGTTCGAGGAAGCCCTGACCCAGGTCGCGGGCGGCACAGGAGAGCTGCTCGCCTCGTACACGAAGGCGCGGCGCCTCGGCCGTGCGGCGCTGAGCCTCAGCGCCGCGGAAAGACGTGACGCCGCGCACCTGCTGCCGGACGTGCAGTTCGATCACTGGACGCTGGAGGATGCAGGTCGGGCAGCCCTTCTCCTGTCGTCTGCGCACGCGCACGCCCTGACAGCTTCGTGCGCGCCGCGACGGACTGCTACGACCAGAGCGACTCGGCGGAGCAACAAAGCTGGCTCAAATCGACGCCACTCCTGCCCGAACCGGAGCAGCTCCTGCCAATCGTCATCGACGCCTGCCGGACCAACATCCTGCCGCTCTTCGAGGCGGTGGCCTGCGAGAACCCGTTTCCGGCGCGGCATTTTCCCGAGCGGAACTTCAACCAGATGGTTCTGAAAGCGTTGTTCAACAAGGTGGCCCTCTCGCGGATCGCCGGATTGGCCAGCCGGCGCAACGCCGATCTGACGCGGATGGCGGCCGATTACGCCAGCGAACGGCGGGCCGCCGGACGGACGGTTCCGTCCGACATCGGGCTCGCCATGACGGAGACTCCATGAAGATCTTCGATCCGCACGTGCACATGACGTCGCGCACCACCGACGACTACGAGGCGATGGCCGCCGCCGGCATCCTCGCCATCGTCGAACCGGCGTTCTGGCTCGGACAGCCGCGCACGTTCGTCGGCAGCTTCGTGGATTACTTCAACAGCCTGCTCGGCTGGGAACGCTTTCGCGCGTCGCAGTTCGGCATCCGCCATTTCTGCACGATCGGCTTGAATCCGAAGGAAGCGAACAACCCGAAGCTGGCCGACGAAGTGCTCGCCCTGCTGCCCCGTTATCTCGACAAGGACGGAGTCGTCGCCGTCGGCGAGATCGGCTTCGACGATCAGACCGACGCCGAAGAAGCGTGCTTCGCGAAGCAGATCGAGCTGGCTCGTGCCCACAACCTGCCCATCCTGATTCACACGCCGCACCGCGACAAGAAGCAGCGGGACGATCCGCTCGATTGAGCTCGTGCGATCGATGAAGTTTCCGGAAGAGCGTGTGCTCGTCGATCACAACAACGAGGAGACGCTGCCGATCGTGCTCGATAGCGCCTGCTGGGCCGGACATACTATCTACCCGAACACCAAGATGGACGAGCAACGGATGGCGGCGCTCGTCAAGAAATACGGCAGCGATCGGATTATCGTGAACAGCGCCGCCGACTGGGGGATCAGCGATCCGCTGAAGGTGCCGAAGACCATCACGGTCATGCGGCAACAGGGGATCGACGAGGACACGATTCAGAGGATCGTCTGGAGCAATCCCGTGGCGTTCTTCGCGCAGAGCGGCAAGCTCGACGTGACGGGGATCGACGCGCGCCCCGAGATCGATCGGAAGCAGCAGTACGCAACCAATTCCGTCCTGCGAGGCGAGCGTACCTAGTCGGCCGCGGGGCGCTGCTGTTCCTTCAGCCAGCGGCAAGCCTGAGCCATTCCCGAGTCGCACGCTCTTTTCAAATATCCGAGGGCCTTGGTGTCGTCGCGGACGACCCCCTCGCCGATCTTGTACATGTATCCGATATCGGAACAGGCGGACGCGACACCGCCCTCGCAGGCCTTGCTGAACTCCCTCTCAGCGAGCTCGTAGATTTTTCGCGGTTCCGTCTCCACGGAGGTAGGCGTCCGCGACCTGGGCGCAGCCGGTCATCCAGCCCTGATCGCATGCCCGCGTGAAGAGCTGGAATGGCGTCATCTCGGCAACGCTCCCTTCCCTTCCCGCAGGAGGATGGCGAAGTCGGCAGCCGCAGGCAATGCGCGGGCAGGGATCGCACCCCGCTCCGCGAGCAGAGCGTTCTGACATCCCGCGGCGAAGCCTGTGGCGCAGGCGCGCTGGAATGCGGCGACTGCCACCTGCGGCGAGTCCTTGCGTCGTTCGAGCAGCATCACACCCTGCTCATTGCACGCCCAGCCGGATCCCCGGGAACAGAGTGTCGACTCGATAGAGGCAAGCGTTCGGCAGCCGTTGTGCAGGTTCTGTTCGCAGGCGCGCTGCCAGAACGGGAGGCGGTGCCCGGGATGGTGGTCGCCGACACCCTGGGCGAAGCTCATCGCCGCCGAAGACGACGACCCACATGGACGTGTACGCCAGCTTGCCGGCGCTGTGGGCCGCCGGCTGCGGCCAGCCGACGCGGATCCAGCCACGCCAGCCTGGGCGAGCGCGCCAGACGATCCATCAGCCTGGACCGACAGGTTCATGAACGGCATCTGCAGCAGCTTGTCGTAGAACGTCGGGCGCCCATCGCTCTCGAGGAGCGCGTACAAGCCGACGGTGCTTGCGCCGTAGAGGGCACCGAAGATGATGCGGCCCAGCTCCGTCCTCGGCGCCGTGGCCGGATCGACGAACAGCAGAAGCATGCCGAGAAACACCGCGACAGGGATGTAGGTGTCGATGAAGAAGTAGGTCCCCGTCGCCGCAAAGTATGCGAGGCCGAAGCCGTAGGTCGTGAGGATCGCCGACAGCGACATCGTCGTCATCGCCGAACCGGTACTGGCCCGGCAGCGAGACGAGAAACAGGAACAGATAGATCTGCGGCGGCCGGAACAATTGTGTCGCGATGTCCTCGCCCCACGTCAGGTTCGTCGTATTCGTGAGAAGGAGGACCGACCGACACGACCGCGAGCGGGAACGACGACGGGTTGAAGATGTGGACGCGGCGGCCGTCCTTGTTCCAGCGGATGAACTCCTTCGCGAGGAACGCCAATCGCAACCATCACGAACTGCAGAGCAGAACAAGTCGTCGCGGAAACGCAGAAACAGATTGATGCTGAAGATGATCGGAAACGGCCCGAACCTGAGCATGTAGGTGTCGCGCCGCGACCACGTCAGCAGCATGTCGAACGCGTAAGCGAAGACGATCTGCGCCGGCGATGAGCGCGGCGGCATCCTGGATCGGCTGCCAGTAGACGCCCAGTAGACGTAGATCGCCAGCTGGGCGACCGTCTGCATGTAGTGCTCGGGGCGCAACACGATCTCGGTCGCAGCGCTCGCCCGCGGGAGCGAATCGCGAGCACCATCAGCCAGATCAGCAGCACGGCGCTGGTCCCTTCAAAGGCGGTCAACAACAGCGGATTCGATCGGATGTGCGGATGAAATCCGAAGGACGCCAGCGCGACGACGAGCGCCAGCGGCATCAACAGCCGGCGAATCGCCGCGCCACCAACGGCCGCGGGAGACGACGCCCGAGCGTCCGCCGCCGCGCTCGGCGGGACGACCCGGCCACCTGCGATTTCTTCATTCACCAGGATCATACCGGGCGTCGCCGCGGCTGGAAAGGAAAACGCGCGCCGTTCCGCATGCGGCGGCACGGAATTTCACGCGATCTGCCAGAGCAATTGACAGGGAATCGGCGGGGCGTTCGCTACAATACAGCTGATGATCGTTCGAGCGAACAGGTGAGTCGCCCGCGCATCAGTGGTCCGCCGAAGTCGTGCGTCTCCTGCGGCCGATATCGTTCGTGGCGCTGCTGCTGATCACCTGGCACGTTGCCGTCAAATTTCAAAAGGTGCCGATTCTTCCCGGTCCGCTCGCCGTGGGGTCGGGATCTGCTCGAACTCGCCCGCCGCGGACTGCTGCTGAAATACGTCGTCGCGTCGCTGTTTCGCGTGACGTGGGGCTTCGTCTCGGCGGCGGCGTCTGGGCATCCCGCTCGGGCTGTCGATCGGCTGGTACCGCCGCGCCGAGCTGGCGCTCAATCCGCTGCATCCAGATTCTTCGGCCGATCTCGCCGCTGGCCTGGATTCCGATCGCGATCCTGTGGTTCGGCGTCGGCGACCTGGCGGCGATCTTCCTGATCTTCCTCGCCTCGTTCCTGCCGCTGACGGTCACCGCGATGAATGCGGTGCGCGATCATTCCCGAGGTCTACGTGAACGTCGGGCCGCAATTTCGGCCTGCGCCGCGGCGCAGCTCATCTACCGGGTGCTGTATCCCGCGGTGATGCCGCAGCTGATCGTCGGCCTGCGGATCACGCTCGGCATCGCGTGGCTGGTCGTGGTCGCCGCGGAGATGATCGCGGTGAACTCCGGCCTCGGCTTCCTGATCGTCGATGCGCGCAACGCCGGCAACCGCTACGATCTCGTGGTTGCCGGCATGGTCATGATCGGCATCATCGGCCTGCTGCTCGACGTCGGCATGCGATCGCTCGAGAGAATCCCGTCGCATCGCTGGGGATACTCGGATGACTAGCCGCGGTCGCGACCGAATGCCGGACAGCGCCCACGCAGCGAGCACGCCAAGCTTCGCGCCGACGGCATCGGCATGGTGTTCGAGCGCGACGGCGGCAGCATCAGCGTGCTGGAGGACATCAGCCTCGACGTCGGCGAAGGCGAGTTCGTGTGCCTGCTCGGCCCGTCGGGCTGCGGCAAGTCGACGCTGCTGAACATCATGGCCGGCTTCCTCGCGCCCACGAGCGGGCGAGGTCAGCATCGACGGCGAACCGGTGCGCGGCCCCGATCCGCGGCGCATCTTTGTCTTTCAGGAGCGCGGCGTGTTTCCGTGGCTCACGGTCGAAGGGAACATCGGCTTCGGCCTGTTCGAGCTGTCCCAGCGGAGGAACGGCAGCGGCGCATCGCGCACTACGTCGCGCTCGTCGGGCTCCAGGGCTTCGAGCACGCCTACCCGCAGGAGCTTTCGGGCGGCATGAAGCAGCGCGTGGAGGTCGCGCGCGCGCTCGCCGTCAATCCCGACATGCTGTTTCTCGACGAGCCGTTCGGCGCGCTCGATTCCATCACCCGGCTGATCATGCGCGGCGAGCTGCTGCGCATCTGGGAGGCGGAGCGCAAGACGATCATCTTCGTCACGCACGATATCGACGAAGCCGTGCAGCTTGCCGATCGCGTGATCGTGATGAGCGCGCGGCCGGCGCGAATCCAGCGCATCGTCGACATCGACATTCCGCACCCGCGCGACATCAGCTCGCGCGCAGTACCTCGAGCTGCGCGACGGCATCTTCGAAGCAGATCGGCCTCGCCCACAAGGTATGACGCGTCGCATCGCACAGCCGCGAAGCTGGGAAACGTATCTCTGGCCGCTGCTGACCGGCGCGTTGCTCCTGGTCGTCTGGACCTGGCTCGGTCAGGCTGCTCGGGACCGACGTGTTCCCGTCGCCGCTCGAGCGTGCAGCGCGGCCTGGCCGAACTGCTCGAGCAGGGCCTGCTCTGGCGCTACATCGGCGATTCGCTGCGACGCGTCGGCGTCGGCTATCTCGCCGCGGTCGCCATCGGCGTTCCGCGCGGGACTGCTCGCTGGGCTGGTACCCGGCGGCGGCCCAGGTGGTCAACCCCGTCATTCAGATGCTGCGGCCGATCAGCCCGATTGCCTGGATTCCGGTCGCCATCGTGCTGTTCGGCGTCGGCGACCTGGCGGCCATGTTATCTGATCTTCCTCGGCGCCTTCTTCCCGATCGTCGTCTCGACGATGAACGGCGTGCGCAATGTTCCGTCGATGTATCCGGCGCGCCGGACGAAACTTCGGACTGTCGCCGGCTGCGCTTCTGGCGCGGGTCGTGCTTCCCGGCCGCCCTGCCGCAGATGCTCGTCGGCCTGCGCATCGCGCTCGGCATCGCCTGGCTGGTCGTGGTGGCGGCGGAGATGATCGCGGTCGATTCCGGCCTCGGCTACCTCGTCATCGACGCGCGCAACGCCGGCAAGCGCTACGATCTCGTGGTCGCCGCCATGATGCTGATCGGGCTGACCGGACTCGCGCTGGACCTCGGGATCCGCCGCGCGGAGAAGCTCAAGTCGGTTCGATGGGGGTTCCGCAATGCAGTCTTAGCACGACGCGTCCTGCTCGGTGCGTCGGGCTGGGCCGGAGCTCGTCTCGGGGCTTCACGCCTACCTGAACGTCAACTGGTCGTCGGTCGTCAACGACTACCTGCCGGAAGACAAACGCAAGTTCAACGTCGCCTACATCCCGGTGACGTGCCACCTGGCCTGCCCGGTGACCGACTACATCTCGAAATTCTCGGAGGCCGGCGAATCTTTCTCCCGCGGATGTTCCAGGGCTTCCCGGAGATCAAAGAAGCGCTGATCTCGAACAAGATGCAGGCGGCCTTTATCGTCGCGCCGCTGGCCATCGCGCTGAAGGCGCAGGGCGTGCCGATCAAGATCGTCTACCTCGGCCACCGCTACGGCAGCGCCGTCGTCGTGCAGAAGGACGGGCCCGTTCACACGGTTGCCGGATCTGCGAGGACGGGTCATCGCGATTCCGAGCCGGTTCTCCGACGAACGGCTGATTCGTGTTCCGCGCGATGAAGGCGTTCGGCATCAAGCCCGGCGAGATCAAGATGGTCGAGATGGCGCCGCCAGATGTCGCCGGCGCGCTCGCCGCCAAGGCCATCGACGCGTTTTCGATGGGCGAGCCGTTTCCGTCGCAGGCCGAGATGGGCGGCTTCGGCCGCGTGCTGTTTCATGCGCGGGAGTATTGGCCGGACTACATGTCGTGCGTGCTGGTGGTGCGGCAGGACATGATCGACAGACGGCCCGACGCCGTGCAGCTGCTCGTCGACGGCGATCGCGCGCTCGGGACTGTGGCTCGAACAGGGCCAGCGCTATCGCGAGAACGCGGCCGACTTCGTCGGCCGCTTCTACTACAACCAGAATCCGGCGCTGCTGCGCTGGGCGCTCACCAAGCCGCTCGATCGCGTCATGTACATCGCCGCTCGCTCCCCGCAAGGCGGATTTCGATATGGTGCGCGACCTGATGATCGAGACCGGCGTGCTCGACCGGAAGATCGAGTTCGAGGAATACACCGACATTCGCTTCGCCGATCGCGCCTCGATCCAGACGGCCTGGAAGTACGAGCCCGGCAGCGACTCGGCTCGATGACGATATCACGAAGACACGAAGTGGACAACGATCCCGAAGGATTGGTCGTCACCCAACGCTCACTGTTCCTTGACGACGACCGTCGAACCGGACCGCAGCGGCCCGCGCACGATCTGCTCCTTGCCGGTCGGCCATTTCACCGTGATGGAGTCCGCCTGCGTGGCCGTCCCAGGCCGAAATAGAGCGGCATCACGCTCTGCGCGAGGTAGCCGGACTTTCCGTCGTTCACCTGACGCTGCGCCCGGCCCCCGGCGCGCACGGTCACGACCGCGCCGATGCCGTCGCGGTTCGACCGCTGTCCCGACCAGGCGCACGGTGAGGAAGTGCACCGGCCCGCGCTGGGCGAGGTCGCTGATGAACATCTGCGGCACGTCGCCGTAGTTGTTGGTCACGATGTCGAGGTCGCCGTCGCCGTCGAGATCGAGGATCGCGGCCGAGCGGCTGGCGCGGGCGGCCCAGACGGTGACGTGGCCATGACGAGCGGCGCCTTTGCCTCGCTCCGCTGCGCTCTCGTGATCGTCGGTCATCACCGGCGCCCGCTCGCCCTTGCAGATGTCGTGTTTCACGTCCGCGCCGTCGCAGTCGAGCGTGAACCAGGGCCGACCAGCCGCTGGCGCGGCTCGACGCCGAGCACGAACTCCGCGTTCGCGAAACGCTTCCCGCCTTCGTTCAGCAGGACGTCGTTGCCGCGATAGCGGAACGGATAGTTCATGCCCGCCGGCGACGAACAGATCCGGCCAGCCGTCGGCGTTGAGGTCGCCGGCGCTCGGACCCCACGGCCATCCGGTTTCGACGTTGGCGGCGTCTGACAGGTCCTTGAATCGGCCGTCGCCTGGTTGGTGAAGAGCGCGTTGCCGAGGATGTGGTTGCCGTCGGTCGCGAGGAACCGCGGCGGAAACATCGTCTTCGGATCGTGCTTCTTGCGTCTCGTCTTCGGGCGCGCAGCTCGCTCGACATGTCGGTGTGCATGTCGGTGACGAACAGATCGAGCTGCCCGTCGCCGTTCCAGTCGAGGACCTTCACGCCCATCGCGCCCCACGGCGTGGCCGGGAAGCACCTGGCGGCCGCGGTTCTCGAAACGCCCGCCGCCGAGGTTGCACCAGACCTCGTCGTGGCCCTGCATCGACGGCACGTACAGGTCCGGACGGCCGTCGCCGTCGTAGTCGAACGGCGTCGCTTCGCCCGACCAGGCTGAGTGGACCAGCCCGGACGACGCCGTCACGTTCTCGAAGCGGCCGCCGCCGAGGTTGTGATACAGGATCGACGTCTCTGAACGCTCGGGATGCAGATGGCCGGCGAACGCGTCGCCGAAACTGACCCACAGGCCGTCCGGACGGCGCGCTGGTCGGTCCGCGTGTACTTGCCGACGTTGGTGACGAACAGATCGAGCAGTCCGTCGCCGTCGTAGTCGAAGAAGACCGCGCCGGAGGAGTGGCCTCCGTTGCCGCCGACGCCGGCCTGCGCCGTGATGTTCGTGAATTTGCCGTGGCCGTCGTTCCGGAACAGGATGTTGCCCTCTCGCACGGACGTGACGAACAGATCGGGCGTCGCCGTCGTTGTCGATGTCGGCGAACGACGCGCCGACGCACGCGCGGTCGCCGACGCCGACGCCCGCGCGCGCCGTGATGTCTTCGAAACGCCCGCCGCCGAGATTGCGGTAGAGCCTGTTCTTGCCGACCTGATTGACGAAATACAGATCGAGACGGCCGTCGCCATCGACGTCCGCGGCCGCCACCGCCGTGCCGTGATCGTAATGGGTGGCGCGGTAGTACTTGCCGATGTCGACGCTGTTGCACGTCGACGGAACGTGATGCCGCTCGCGCCGACGCGGTCCGTGAACTGAATCGTGCGGCGCCGCGATCGACTTCGCCGGCGCCGGCCTGCGCCGTCCGCCGCTCCGCGATCCACTTGGATCCGCCGCGTCCGACCGGGACGAAGACGTCGGTCGGCGGCGGCTCCGCGACCACCTTCGCCAGCATCGCGTGGAGATCCTTGCGCCCTTCTTCGGTCAGCGCGTCGTAGGCGCCGCGGATGCGGCCCTCGCGATCGACGACCATGATGTTCTGGCTGTGGACGATCGGCATCTTCGGGTCGTCCTGATCGCCGACCGGCAGCTTGAACCCGTCGCGGACGAGGCCGCGGACCGCGTCGCGCGTGCCGGTGAGGAACGTCCAGCGCGCCGGGTCGGCGCCGTTCGCGCGGCCGTACTCGCGCAGCACGTCAGGCCGGTCGAAGTCGGGATCGACGCTGAACGAGACGAGCTTCACGTCCTTCGAGCGACGGGCTCGACGCGAGCTCCTTCGCGAGCTCCGCCATGTGGCGCGTGATCACGGGCACGTGCCCGCGCATCGCGTGAAATGAAGTCCGCGACCCAGACGGTGCCGTGCAGATCGTAGAGACCGGCGTCTCGCCGCGCTCGTTCTCGAGGACGAACTCCGGCAGCGTGGCCAGGACACGAGGCGCGTGGAGTCGAGGCCGGCCGCGGCCGCCGCCTGTGACGTGGGAGCCGCCGCTGGCGACGCCGCGCCGGCGCCGATGCACTCCGACGAGCAGACGCGACGATCGACACGAGCCAGTTGCCGGTTCCTGCGCGCATCACTTGCTCCTTCCGCTTGCGCCCGGACCCAGGCTCGAAACGTGGCCGCGTCCTCCACGACCAAGCGTGCCACGTGTCTTGTCGGTGTGAGGCAGCCCGCACAACTCGTCGCCGCGCACGGATAGCGGCCCGCACGATCGGCGCGGAAGCGGAACTCCGACGGCAGATCGGGCGCGGCGAAATCGCGAAGCCCGAGCTCCGGCAACCTGAAATCGCTGATGTAGTCGCGGCTCGTGACGCCAGCCGCACGTCAGCGCCGAGCGGCACGTGGACTTCACGGCCCGTCGGCACTTCAGTCGGCACCGGCGCGTCCGCGGATGACATAGGACGCGTGCCAACTCGTGTCCTCCGCGACGAGGCGTACATCGACCGCGTCGACACGAATCGATGGCCGCCCGGAGCATCCGCTGACGCCGAGAATCGCGGTGAAAAAGCACCCGAGCCACATCGAGGAACGGACCACCGTTGACGGGCCCGTGACGGCAAACACGGGCGCCATCATACCGCCGTGGCCGAGCATATCCCTCGCCAACTGAAAGCGTCAGTCAGACAGCAGGTGTTCCCCGATGCCGTCAGGTTGGTCTGGTTCGAGGCAGACTTTCGTCAACCGAACTCGCTGACGGCCGATCCCATCGGCGGCATGCAGGACTGTGCATCCGCAGCCAGCGCGGCAGCGCACGTTATACTGATTCGATGTCCAGCGTTGTATCGGCTACCGGTTTGATGGCCGCCATCATGACGATGGCCTCGGTGCTCGCTCAAGAACGGCCCCGCACTCCGATCAATCCGGAAACCATCCCGACGACGCCGCCGGCTGTCGCGAAACTTGGCCCCGGCCTTTACCGTATCGGCGAGATCACGGTCGACACCGCCAAGCGCGAAGCTTCGGTGGCTGGCAAAGTCAACGCAGTCGAGACCCTGGAATTCGTGGCCAATACCCGTGACGGCCTGAAGGCGTATGAAAGCGCCCTGACACTCGACACCTATGCGGTGACCTTCAACGCCGCGATGTTGCTGCTCGGTCTCGACAAGGATCACGCGGAGTTCCTCTCCAACATTTCGTTCCGGCCCCACCACAAGGGGATCGCGTCGACGTCTGGATCGAGTGGACGCGGAACGGGGCACGTGTCCGGACACCGGCCGAGCAGTTGCTCTTCGACAAGGAGACCCGCAAGCCAATTTCCGCGAGCGAGTGGGTGTATACCGGATCAACGTTCTGTTCCAGAGGGTCCCACTCAAAAGAGCACGCGTTACGTCGCGGATATCGACGGCGTGCTCATTGGCTTCGTTCACAGCCCGGCACCGATCATCGAGAGTGTACCGGTGCCGGCGTCCGCCGCTACGGGCTCATCGTGCTGAACCCGAACCTCGGGCTCGAACCCGACACGCCGGTGGTCCTGACGGTCAAGGCGCTCGGCGCCGCTCCCAAACCACACTAACCTGATCGCGTGCGACCGACCGTCGTCCTGAACGTCGTCGGGCTGACGCCCGCGCTGCTGGGGCCGACACGCCCGCATTTGCCGCGCTGGCCGCCGACGGCGCGTGCGGCCGATGCGCGCGATCACGCCCGCGGTCACCTGCTCGGCGCAGGCGACGCTGCTCACCGGCCTGCTGCCGCGCGAGCACGGCATCGTCGGCAACGGCTGGTACTTCCGCGACCTCGCGGAGGTCCTGTTCTGGCGGCAGTCGAACACGCTGGTGCACGGCGAGAAGGTCTGGGAGACGGCCAAGGCGCCGCGACCCGGCGTTCACGTGCGCGAAGCTGTTCTGGTGGTTCAACATGTACAGCACGGCGGACTGTCGGTGACGCCGCGGCCGATGTACCCGGCCGACGGCCGCAAGATCCTCGACGTCTACACCCAGCCCGGCCGATCTGCGCGACGGGCTGCGACGCCGAGCTCGGCGCCGTTTCCGTTCTTCAACTTCTGGGGGCCACGGCCGACATCACGCTCGAGCCAGTGGATCGCCGACGCGTCGATGCGCGTCGACGAGCTGGCAGTCGCCGACGCTGATGCTCGTCTACCTGCCGCACCTCGACTACGACCTGCAGCGCCTGGGCCCGACCGACCCGCGCATCGCGCAGGACCTGCGCGCGATCGACGCGGTCTGCGGCAAGCTGATCGAGCATGCCGCGAGCGCGGGCGCCGCGTCATCGTGCTGTCCGAATACGGCATCGTCGCCGTGGCGCGCCCGGTGCACATCAACCGCGTGCTGCGCGAGCGGGCTGCTGGCGGTGCGCGACGAGCTGGGCGGCGAGCCGCTCGACGCCGGCGCCAGCGAGGCCTTCGCCGTCGCCGATCACCAGGTCGCGCACGTCTACGTGCGGCGACCCGACGCGCATCGCCGACGTCGCGCGCTGCTGCGAGCGCATGCCGGGCGTCGAGGCGCGTGCTCGACGAGGCGAGCAGGCGCGCGCATCGGCCTCGACCACGAGCGCTCGGGCGAGCTCGTCGCGATCGCCGCGCGCGACGCTGGTTCACGTACCACTACTGGCTCGACGACGCGCGCGCGCCCGACTTCGCGCGCACCGTCGACATCCACCGCAAGCCCGGCTACGACCCCGTCGAGCTGTTCCTCGATCCGGCGCTGCCGCTGCCCAAGCTGAAGATCGCGGCGACGCTGCGCGAAGAAAGCCTCGGCTTCCGCGACCTGATGGACGTGATCCCGCTCGACGCGTCGCTGGTCAAGGGCTCGCACGGCCGCCTCACCGACACGGCGGACGAAGGCCCGCTGCATCATGCGAGCGATCCGGCGTGCCTGCACGAGCGCGGAGTCAACCGGTGTGCCGCGACGTGCGTGAAGGACATCTCTTCGCACGTGTTTCAGCGTCTAGGTGCCCGCGACGCCGCGCTGGAGGACAGCGTCAGCACGAAGCCGCGCCAGGCGCAACCAGCGCGAGCGCACGCGCCGCCGCAGCGCGAGGAGCGCCGCATCGACGAGCGAGATGCCGGCGATCAGGAGGCCGGCAGCTGCGCAGCCGGGGTTCGCGCCCGCGCGCTACGGCGACAGCGTCAGCGAGATAGAAGTAGACAGGAACGCCGCCGCGGCCGAGCGACGAACGGGAACGTCTTCGCCACGGCGGCGGCCGGCCGTGACGAGTAGACCGACCACGGCATAGCCCCATGACCAGCGGGACGCCGGGTTCTTCTTGTGGCTCACGTCGTAGAGCACGATGAGGCCCGCGAGCGCCAGGCCCGCGCGCAACGGCGCGCGGTTGCCCGGCAGCACAGCAGCAGCAGCGCCGCCGCCATCATCCCGAAGCCCGACCGCGAACACGGCGCGCGCGCGTCACGTCGCCCGCCGGGATGGGGCGCTCGGGCCGGTGCTGCGCGTCCCAGCGCGCGTCGAACGCGTCGTTCAGATACATGCCCGCCATGTAGAGCAGCGACACGGCGATCGCCAGGCACAGCCGACCATGCCGATGGTGAGCGCGCCGCCCGACGCGATTGCCGACGAGCACGTTCGTCCACACCGTCGGCAGGTTCGAGACGCGCGCCAGCATGAGCTCCGCGCGCACCGAGATCAGCGGCAGCCGTCACGGCTCCAGCTTCGCTCGCGTCCATTCCAGCTCGCGCGCGATGGCGTCGCGACGGGCTCCTGGCGGTACTCCGGCGGCAGCACGTCCCAGGTGTAGGTCTCGACCTCCAGGTGCGGCAGACGTCGTCGCGGCCCAGGCGCGCCAGCAGCGGCGACCAGGAACGCCTGCGTGTTCTGGAACGGCGCCCATCGTGCGCGGAAGACGGGGACGTGGAAGTGCACGCGCCACTCGCCGGTCGCCGCGGCCGCGCGCGCGCGTCGGCCAGCGCCTCCGGCAGATCCATGTAGCGCGGCAGGCGCGCGCCGCGCTTGCGACGACCTGGTGCAGATACGTGCCCTCGGCGAATGGCGTCGAGGGCCGCGCAGCGCGGCCGCGGCGGGCGGCGCGACGACGCGCAGCCCGCGCTGATCTGGACCTTGAGGATGCGCATGCCGGCCGCGACGCAGCGATCGAGGCCTCGCCGGGCTCTTCGAACTCGACGGCCATGTGGCAGGCGTCCAGGCACGCGCCCAGGTGCCGGCGCAACGTCTCTCGGCGCGCCAGCCGAGCCCGTGTCCTTGACGGGCCGCCACCGACGCGCGCCGCGTCGAACAGGTACCCCTCGAAGAAGGCGACGGCGTCGCCGAGGTCTCGAGCGCAGCAGTGCGGGCTCGGGCTCGATGCGCCAGCGCGATCGTCACGCCCGTCGCCTCGCGCAGCCGCCACGAGCGCCGCCGCGTGCGCGCAGCAGCCGGTCCGCCATCGCGCGGCCCCGTCGGCGCGGCCCGCGATTCGGCGCGAAGCGCCCGGCACCGTGCTGACGCTGCCCTCGATGCCGTCGCGTCGCCAGCAGCGCCGCCAGCAGCTTCGCCAGCCGGTTCGTGTAGTCGAGGCGCTCGTCGCTCGCGCCAGTCGGGCAGGTAGACGCTGCTCCTTGACGCGCCGCCCGTGAAAGGCGCCGTACGGAAAGCCGTTGATCGTGAAGACGTAGTAGTCGCCGGCCCGCAGGAAGTGCGCGGAAGGCGTCCAGCACGGCCGGCTGCTCGAGCCTTTCGGCGGCCGCGGCCGACAGCCGCAGCCCGACGGCGAACGGCCGTCGTGCCGAGCGATACGCGCGCACCTGCGGCAGCGACGGCGGCCAACGCCGGCGCAGACCTCGTCCCACGTCTCGCCCGCGTGAATGTTCGAGCAGTAGGTGAGGTGGAATCGTCGCCGACGCTCATCGCGGCCGAAGACGACGGCAGTCGGACGCCGTGCCGGCGGTTCGCGCAGTCCAGGCGACGGCCTCGAGCTCGTCATCGATTCGCGAGAGCTTCGTCCATCTCGGTGACCTCGAAGCCGCGGCCGATGCCGCGCAGCAGCGTGACTGTGCAGCTCGCCGCCCAGGTGCTCGCGGAACTCGCGCAGGCCCGCGATCAGCACGGACCGCCCGCCGCGCGCGCGCTCGTTGCAGCGCGTCGTCCCAGAGCTGGAATCCCATCGCGCTTCCAGCACGCGATGGATGCGCTCGGCGACGGCCTCGGGCGAGGAGACCCTTCCAGCGCCGAGTAGACGATGTCGAGCGCGATGCCGATCGCGACGGCCTCGCCGTGCCGCAGCCGATGGTGCGTCATCGACTCGAGCTTGTGCGCCGCCCAGTGGCCGAAGTCGAGCGGCCGCGCGCTGCCCAGCTCGAACGGATCGCCGTTGCCGCAGATGTGCTGCGAGGTGCAGCTCGGCGGACCGCGCGAATCATCGCGTGACGACGGCCAGGTCGCGCGGCGATCGCGGCGCCGTCGTTTCGAGATCGCCGAAGAACGCCGCGTCGCGCAGCAGCGCGACCTTGACCGCCTCGGCGACGCCGCGATGCAGTCGCGATGGCTGCAGCGTTCCAGAAACCGCGAGTCGTTGATCGACCGCGAACGGCGGCGACGAACGTGCCGACGAAGTTCTTCTTGCCGAACAGGTTGATGCCGTTCTTGACGCCGACGCCCGAGTCGGCCTGCGCGAGCACCGTCGTCGGGATGCGGACGACGCGAACGCCGCGGTGGGCGATCGCCGCCGCGAACGACACCATGTCGAGCACGGCGCCGCCGCCGATCACGACCACGAACGACTGCCGGTCGAGGCCGACGTCGTTGATCCGCTTCAGCATCTCGAGCGGATGGGGATGTCGTTCTTGACCGCCTCGCCGCCGGGCACGATCGACGGGCGGCGCGACGAGCTCCAGAGCGTCCGGGAACGCGGCGAAATAGCCCCTCATCGCCGCTGTGAGAGCGGGTGGGCCGCCGCGACCTCACTGTCGACGACCGCCAGCACGCGATGGCGGCGGTCGGCCTCTTCCCGCCGGACGACGTCGAAAAACATCGTGTTGGCGGGGCTCCACGCGTCCTGGGTAAAGAGCACCGGGAACCTGAAAGGAACCGAGAACCCGTGGGTGTGCTGCATCGGCGCGAATCAGTCCAGCAAATCATTATCCAGTACGGTCGAGGCGGTCATTCGAACGCATCTATGCGTCTGTATCTATCTGTATTTAAATGTCTTAGCTCTGCTTTCCAGAAGATGTCTCGGCGGCGACCTGTCCTCTCTTACGGGCAGTCCGAGTCGATTCGGACAAAAGGTTCCTGTATGTCTGACTTGGCGGGCGTTTCGCGGGGGCAAAAAAAATCCCGCAGGAGACCAGGCCTCCTGCGGGAATCTGGTGACGTCCTCGCCGGCCGGAGCCAGCGGTCGCGTGCTAGGCCTTTGCAGCCTTCCGACGACGGCGCGCCACGGCCGCGGCAAGACCCGCGCCAAGCAGTGACAGCGTGGCTGGTTCCGGAACCGCAGTCTGCAGCGACGCAGCGGTTGCCAGGTGTCTGGCGATCGTCGACGCAGATGCTGCCGTTGACAACTGCGGCTCGGAATCGCGCCGGTCCCCAGAAATCCGAGAGGAAGCTACCGGTGGTCGGATTGAGGGCTCAGCGTGAGCGCGCTCAATCCCTCGGTCAGCCCAGTGAAGGTGCACCGTGGCCAGGCGAAGTCCAGTGCCCTCTGAGCGTCTTGAGACGCTCGGCTCGGGAACGTTACGATTGGCCGCGTAGAACAAATCAAGTGTTCCAGCGCCGAAGGCACTCAAGTCGATTGAAGGGGGTAGCGCCCATCTTGTCGTCTGGATCACTTGGAAGCTCTCGTGGCGCTCCGACGATCGCGTTGTTGAATGTCAGCAGTAACGAAAAGCCCCGACCGTTTCGCCAGCGGCGAGGCCGCTGAGACGATGTCGACGGTCGCCGTGCCACCAGGCGCAATCGTCTGAGTGCCGGGCACAACGCTGATCGTGCTGGCTTCGGACGTCCCGACGAATCCGGCGCACGACCAGGGCGCCGGCCGCCAGAAACCGAAGAGCCTTACGAATACTCTCATGTCTGGTCTCCCAAAAAGAATAACCTCGCACTAGCCACAGTAGCAATACGCTCGCCCGATCTTTCAACTACATCGCCACGCAAGCCCATTGCTACAGAAGCGTTTTCGATTCAGCTCAGCAACGCTGTCAAGCATAAATCATCGGCGACGGCGACTTCGGTCCGTCGCCGTCGCCACCAGGAAGCTAAGTCGGCGCCCCGGCGGAACCGCCGGTGCCGTTCGTTCTCACCTGGCTACTGCGGCGTCAGTCGGAGCTGACAATACCGCACGTCCAGCACGTTGATGGCGCCGTCGCTGTTGCCGTCGCGGGATCAGTCGGCCCTGAGGCGACTTGCCCGTTTGCGTCCCGAATGATGTTCAGGTCGGCTATCGTGACCTTTCCGTCACCGTTCGCATCGCACTTGAGCGACGGGATGATCCAGAACTTGTCGACGGTGTTCGATAGCAGCGACCCGATGTTCGCCCGGATCTTGTCGTTTCCGGTGTTCGGACCGCCGTTGTAGGTCAACGTCACCTTGCCGTCCGCTCCCGATACGCATGCCACGGGCGCACACGTGCCCGACGCTCCCGCATTCGGTCCGGAGAGCACCGTGAATCCCGACGGTAGCGCCGGCGATCGGCGTTCCATCGCGCTCTGGACGAAGGCCGTTACCGTGTGCTGCGTGTTGATCAGGATTGGTGTCGCGTCTGCGGCGAGAGACCCACCGTCGCGAACAGCGTCAGGATCCGGCTGAACCAGGGCGACGGCGCGAGAATGAGCTCGGCGAGCGCCGACGTACCGGCAGTCGGCATGCTTCCGCAGCACGACCATACAAGGAGGCCCACTGCCACCAGCCGCGTCTGGGGCTGAGTCTGAGTCGCCACCAGGAAGTCCTGGGTATTCGGCATACCAGTCCGCCACTGCCGGTCCCGTCTTCGCCGGATTGCATCCGGCCGAGTGGGACAATTGACACCGGGGAGCGACGTGATGCCATGCAGCTTCAGCCTTTGAAGACGTTGAACATCGCGTACGCGCAGCCCTTGTTGTTGTCAGTTGTCGTTGCCGCACGTCGAGAGATACTCGTCCGGAAGTTGGCCGGATTGGTCCATCGGAGGTTGACGGCGTTTCTACCGGCTGCTACCAACGTATCAGCCTCGCCGACATGGCCCATGTAGAACAGCGCCTGTAGTCCGATGCCCGATCGCGCCATGTTCGGCAAGTAGGCAGTCACGGCCCCGCCGTTCGGCTGGGTTGTAGTCGAACGTCCCGTCGATATCCGTTGTGGGGAACGGGTTCAGGTGCTGTGGGCCGGCGTTAGCTGCGGCAGAGAACTCCGTCTTCACAACGCGGGAATCGTCACGTTCGCAGCGGCATCGAGCAACGCCAACATGTTCCAGCCGAGGGTCGACCCGTCCGACTGTACCGGAGTTGAACGTATAACCCCAGCCGCCGCGGTCGACGCTGTTGACGTCGATCTGCCCCCAGGCCATGCCTTGATCATTCGCTGAAGCACTTCCCTGTACGTCTTCCCGACGACGAAGCCGGAGCTGCCGGCGCCGGCGATTTCGGCGACATGGCGATTGAACGCGTTGCTGCCCGCAAGCGGCAGAATGGCAATCGCCGATTCGTACCGGCGTCACCCATGTCGTTGGAGAAAAGGCTGACGCACGGTGCGGCTCAACGCCACCGGCACACGGATCGCCGCCGTTCGGCGTGATCGCCGGTGGTCAACGCCTGGAGGCGATTCAGCATGTAGTTGATGGCCGCGCCGCACGATGTATTTTTCATAGATGCCGGTGGGCACGCTGTCGTTATTGGGCAGGCTGTACCCGTGATTCTCGAACGCCAACGAACGGTGAGGGCGGCAGTGACCGTCAGATACGAGCCCGGCCACGTCGTAGTGACCGCGGCCGGGAAATTCGCCGCACGGAAGTTCTGATTGAACCACAGATAAATCGCAGACCGTCCTGGATGGTCCGGTTGATGTTGAGACCGCGAAGTTCGGCCGGCGACAAGAGCGCCGGATCGAAGACCTTGACCGGGACTGTCGCGAGTTCGCCGGTCATCCCGGAATCGCCGCGCCCGCGCCGACGCAGAGTTGAACGGTGAAAGGTCCGGCCACATAACTATGGGTGAAGTTGATGTACGAACGGTCCAGCAACGTTACCCGACGCTTGCGTGCCGTCGCCGAAGTCGATGACGTACGTGGTGGACCGTTAGCCTGAGTCGTCACGCCCCAGACGACCTCCGACGACTCCCATCAGAAAGTCGCGCGTCGGCATCAAATCAGCGTCTCGGCCGACGCCGCTGACGCGCCAACAGAACCAGAGCGCGATGGCGCATCCCAGCCCCCAGGCGCCCTTTCGGTCAGACAAGCTGCTCATATCCGGTCTCCATCGATTCGGCAAAGTTGCGGAGTTTGCGCACGATGACGTGGCCACGCCTTACAAGAACTCGGCCATATGATCTACAGCCGATTTTATTGATGTCAATGGCTCTCTGCCTACTTGGCGACCACCACTGGGCAGACTTTAGTCATTGGACGGGATCGGGATGGCGACTACGACGGGCCTGCTGCCATCGCCCGATTCGAGGGAACCTGGGCCGAGCCCTTTTGGACGCCGATCGAGTCGCGCGCGGTCCCCAACTCGCTATATTCTTCAGAGCATCACGTTAAAGGCCGGCCATCGAGACGGATGAATTCCACGGGTTTCCGGGCGAGCGTCGTCGCCGCCCTCCTGCTGCTCGCCGCCGCGCCTTCGGGCAGGCAGCTGCCCGCCGCGCGCCTCCGCGTGAGGAGGCCTATCGCGCGAACAATCTCGGCGTCGCCCTGCTCGAGCAGTTCAAGTTCGACGAAGCCGCGGCGGCGTTTCGGGAGGCGCTTCGACGCGAACCCAACCTCGGGATCGCGCACCTGAATCTGAGCATCGCCCTGTTGCAGAACGCAGATTTCGACCGCGGCGCGAGGCGAAGCGGAGGCGGCGGATCGCCTCATGCCTGGGGCGCCGCAACCGCCATACGTGCTGGCATTAATCGCGCGCGAGGAGAACCGCGACGAGGACGCGATTCGGTTCTTGGAACGCGTCCGTCAGATCGACCCACGCGATACCGGTGCGGCGGTGAACCTCGGGCAGATTCACATCCAGAACCGACGGTACGCCCAGGCGATCGCCCTCCTCGAGCCGGCCTTCGACGACGAGCCATACAGCGTGACCGCGGCCTACAACCTCGGTATGGCGCTGCTACGCTCCGGTCAGCGGGAGCGTGGGCAGCAGCTCGTCGAGCGCTCGCAGTCGCTGCGCGCGACCGGCTACGGCACGACGTTTTCCAACGCGTACCTCGAGCGCGGCAAATACGCCGAGGCTCTGGCATCGACCGGCGCTGAACGGGAGCTCGTCAATCGCACGCCGCCAGGCGTCACGTTCAATCGCACAACCGCCCTGCCCGCCGCCATCGACATCGTCGGACGCCACGAGTCCGTTTGGCCGCCAGTTTCGGGAGTCCGACCTGACGCCGGAAGGCGCGCGGCGGTTGGCTGCCTCCCTGGGCGGAGCCTTGACCCTGATCGACGTCGATGGCGACGGCGACCTCGACGTCGTCGTGGCGACTGTTGGTTCCGAGCGGCTGTTTCGCAACGACGCGGGGCGATTCGTCGAGGCCACGGCCGGGATCCGGTCTCGGTGTTCCTCCTGCCGACAGCGTCCCGATCGGATGCGTCGCAGGCGACATCGACAACGACGGCATCCCGGATCTCTTCATCCTGCGTTACGGCAGGAGCTCGCTCTACAAGAACGACGGCAAGGGCCACTTCACCGACATCACGGCATCCTCCGGTATCCGCCCGCTGCCCTTCCTGCCGGGCGCCGCAGCGCTGGTCGATGTCGATCACGACGGCGATCTCGACCTGGTCGTCGCCGGACTGGCGGACATCGATGCGTCGCGCGCACGAGCGGCAGGCCGATCGATCGCGTTCCCCGACGAATTCGCGCCGGCGCCGGTCGTCCTCATCAGGAACAACGGCGATGGGACGTTTACCGACATCACCCGCGAGGCCAAGATCGCGATCAGCGGCGCATGCCGTGGCGATCGTCCCGACAGATTTCGACAATCACCGCGACGTCGATCTGCTCGTCGTCAGGCACGATGCGGCGCCGCTCCTGCTGAAGAATCTCCGCGACGGGTCGTTCAGCGACGTTGCGGCGGCGGTGGGCCTGGCGTCGGCGGCGGCCGATGGCACCGGCTTCACCGCGGTCGCGGCCGGCGACGTGAACAAGGACGGCTATCCGGATTTCTATTTCGGGCGCGCGCAAGGTCCCGGCGTGCTGGCCTTGAGCGATCGCGGGCGATTTGTCATCACGCCGGCGCCCGATGTCGGCGCAATCCGCGCTACCGCTGGCCTCTTCGTCGACTACGACAACGACGGCCTCCTCGATCTCCTGACGTGGTCGGCCGACGGACCGCATGTCGCGCGCAACCTCGGCACATCGTGGACCGATGAAACGGCCGCGGCACTAGCGGGATCCGGTTCGCGCGCATTCTCGATTGCTTCGTCGCGAGCGCTCGGCGTGGCGGATCTCGACGGAGACGGACGTGACGATTTCCTCGCCGCTCGGCTCTGACGGCGCGGCGACGCCAATGGCGCACCGACGGCACAGCGACGAACCGCTCGATACGCGTGCGGCTGAAGGGACGGGTGAGCAACCGATCGGGCGTGGGGTCAAAAGTCCAGATTCGGGCGGGGAGCCTCGAGCAACGCCTCGAAGTGTCGGCCACCACACCAGCCGTCGCGCCCGCCGATCTGATTTTCGGACTTGGCAATCGCGCCGGCGCAGACGCCATCCGCGTGGTGTGGCCGTCCGGCGTCGTGCAGGCCGAAACGGCCGGAGCCACGGCGGCAGGCAGCCCGGTGCCGGTCTTGCCCCCGCCGCTTGCCGGCATCGTGACCGTCGAGGAACTCAATCGCAAACCGTCCTCGTGTCCGTTCCTGTACACCTGGAACGGCGACCGCTTCCAATTCGTGACCGATTTCCTCGGCGGCGGCGAAATGGGTTACTGGGAACGGCCAGGAACCTACAACCGGCCCGATCCGATTGAGTTCGTCCGCATCCGTCAGGAGCAGCTGCGCGAGAAGGACGGCCGCTACGACATTCGCGTCACGAACGAGTTGGAGGAGACGCTGTTCCTCGACCGCCTGCAGCTGATTGCGATCGACCACCCGCAGGAACATCTGCCGTCTATCCCGAACGAGGGCATGACCGATCCACCGAAGCCCTTTCGGCTATTCGCTGTGAAAGACCAGCGCGCGCCGGCGGCCGTGACCGACGGCGACGGCCGCGACGTCACGGCAAAAGTCGCAGTGGTGGATCGGCAGTACGCGGACGGGTTCGAGCTGAAATCGATTCGCGGCTACGCCGCGCCCCACGATCTCGTGATCGAGCTCGGACACGTTCCGCCGAGGCCGGTGCTGCTGCTGACGGGGTGGACAGACTACGCGTTTTCCAGCGACAACGTCGCCGCTCACCAGGCCGGCCTCAGCCTGACGCCGCCCGGGCTCGACGTGCGGGACCCTGAAGGCCGGTGGCGGCCAGCGATCGCCGACATCGGCATCCCGGTGGGCCGGCCGCAGACGATCGTCGTCGATCTGGCGCCCGTGCTCCGTGCCGGCGAGCACACGGTACGAGTCACAACGAACATGCGCATCTATTGGGACCAGATCTCGTTGGCGTCCGCGATCGACGGCCAGGCGCTACGATCCACGTGGCTCGATCCGTTGTCGGCGCTTCTCAGGAGCCGTGGGTTCTCACAGGAAGTCCGTCCCGGAGGATCAGAACCGCCGCTCTACGACTACGTCAGCTGTCACCACGGAATCTCCGTGGAAAACGGCTCCTGGGCTCTACACGCGCGAAGGCGACGTGAGGTCGCTGCTTTCGAGAAGCGACGACATGTTCGTCATCGCGAAACCCGGCGACGAAATCGCCGTCAGCTTCGACGCGTCGGCGCTGCGCCCGCTGCCCGCCGGCTGGTCACGCACCTTCCTGCTCAAAGGCGACGGGTTCAGCAAGGAAATGGACGTGAACTCCGCGAGCCCGGATCGTGTCGAGCCTTTGCCATTCCACCGGATGTCCGCCTATCCATACGGTCCGTCAGAGCGATATCCGGAGTCGGCCGCACATCAGCGATATCGCGCGCAATACAACACCCGTCGTGTGGCCGCGCCTTCCCTGCGCTGCACGCGCCGCGCTGATGTCCGCAGCTGACCTCCCGCTACTGGCCGACGGTCCTCTTGATCGGCGTCATCGATGCGACGCCGGCGCCCTCGCGCACGGTGACGAGCTGGTTCGCCTGGAGCGATCCGGCGGTGTCCACCCGCCCGTTCGGCCAGCGGACG
This sequence comes from uncultured Acidobacteriota bacterium, assembly GCA_963792175.1. Taxonomy (GTDB): domain Bacteria; phylum Acidobacteriota; class Vicinamibacteria; order Vicinamibacterales; family CAVVIG01; genus CAWBVG01. The sequence goes on along the minus strand of CAWBVG010000041.1, from coordinate 59,736 downwards.
CGAAGCCCGTCGATCTTCGCCGCGGATCCGAGGCCAAAGGTGAGCGGCAGCTCGCTCTGTGAGGCATAGCTCGAACCCGTCTTCACCATCTGCCAGAGTTTCCCGCCGCCAGGCAGCGTCAGCTTCCACGCGCGCTCCCACGCCGCCGCGGTTCGACGCGGAGCCGACCGTCGCCACGCGCAGCATGTTGTTGCGGCCGGCGGCGTCGTTTCTGAACAGCTGCGCGGGACCGTGATTGGCGGTCAGCACGACGTCGAGGTCGCCGTCGTTGTCGAAATCGATGTACGCGCCGCCACGGCCGACGAGCGGCCGCCGCAGCGCCGGCCCCAGCTGAGGGACGACGTCCTCGAACCGCTTCTGCCCGACGTTCCGGAACAAGTGCGGCGGCTGCGCGTACTTCACGCGCGGCTGCACGCGTTCGATGTCGTCGGCGACGTGGCCGTTGATGGACAGCAGATCGAGCCGGCCGTCGAGGTCGTAGTCGAAGAAGAAGCAGCCGAAGGTCAGCGTGAGAAGACTCGCGCGGCCGATACCCGAAGTCGGCGCCTCGTCGATGAACAGGCCGGTGCCCTCGTTGTGATAGAGCGCCATCATCTCGTTCGAGAAGTTGCCGATGACCAGGCTCGGCCGTCCCGAGCCGTCGTAATCAGCGGCGTCCACGCCCATGCCTGCCCGCGCCACGCCGGCTTCGCTGAAGGCGACGCCCGCGCCCACGGCGACATCGGCGAACGTCCCGTTGCCCTTGTTGCGATACAGGCGGTTCGGCTGCGTGTCGTTCGCGACGAACAGGTCCATCCAGCCGTCGCTGTCGAAGTCGAGCATCGCGACACCGAGCGCTTTCGACGTCGCATCGAACAACCCGGCCTGTTTCGTCGCGTCCGCGAACGTGCCGTCGCCCCGGTTGTGAAACAACGTACCGCTCTGACCTTTGTACGATTCCGGCGTGCAGTACGACTTGCTCTTGCCGTCGAGCGTGCAGAACAGATCCTTCTCGATCGACCAGTCGACATAGTGGGCGACGAACAAATCGAGCTTGCCGTCGTTGTCGTAGTCGAACCAGAGCGCGCTGGTCGCGAAACCCGGGCTGGCAACGCCGGCACTGGCGGTGACATCGACGAACTTGCCGCCGCCGACGTTGCGGAACAGGTGACTGGAGCCGAGTGCCGTCAGGTAGACGTCGACCTTGCCGTCGTTGTCGAAATCGGCGGCGGCGCCGCCGATGCCGTAGATCTCGACGTCGAGGCCGGATCCACGCGTCACGTCGGCAAACGTGCCGTCGTGGCGATTACGGTACAGCGCCGGATACGACTTCGCTCCCGGATGTCCGGGCCAGTTCATCGAATTGACGAACAGGAGATCCTGCCAGCCGTCTCCATCCGCATCGAACACGACGACGCCGGCGCCGAGGGTTTCGGGAAGGTATTTCTTGCCGAAGGCACCGTTGTTGTGGACGAACCGGACACCCGACTGGGCCGTGACATCCGTGAAGACGGCGGTCGGCGCGGATTGTCCTGCGACGACGGCCGCGGCAAGGACGCAGCACGACCCACACGATCCAGGCCGCTCGGCCCATCACGCTCGCATCACCGCAAAGCCCTGGCTCGCCGAAGCGCCGAAGGCGCAATAGGCGGCAGATTTCGCGCCGAGGGCGACGGCTTGATGCCGGTGTTCGTGAATCGACTGGCGTTCGTTGTTGTCGTGCGGCGATTTGAGACGATACGGTCCGGTGATCGCCTGCGCCGATTCGTCGGCCTTGAATCGCTCGTAGAGCGCCTGTTCCCGCGCGGCGAGCTCGGGTTGCCCCAGCCCCTGATAGCACACCATCAGGTTGTAATGGGCCTGCAGATCCTCCGGATCGACGGAGAGGACCTGTTCGAACGCCTTGACCGCATCGGTGAACTTCCGCTGGAGGAACAACACGCGGCCGATCTGATCGAGCACCACGCGATCGCGCGGATATTGCGCGGCGGCGGCCCGTAATTCGACCAGCGCTTCGTCGTACCGCCCGATGGTCTTGTACACCGTGCCGAGGAAATAGTGTGCCTTGGCCAGCTTGGGATCGATCGCGAGCGCCTTCTGGAGCATCGGCTCCGCAGCCGCCACATTGCCTTCCTGGATCTGCGCGCGCGCGACGTTGACCGGGCCGTCGGCGTAGCCGGGATCCATCTCCGTCACGTGCAGGAAGGCGGCTTCCGCCGCTTTCAGATCGCCCTGCAGCAGCAGGCCGATGCCGTAGTCGTTCCACCGCTCGCGCACGGCCTGATTGAACAGCGGCTTCACGTCCGGCAGCGGCGCACCGCGCGGGATCACGGCCAGCGACGCTTCCGACTGCGCCATGACCGTCGTGGGAATGTCGGGAATCGCCTTGATCTGACCCGACACGCCGCTCGTGTCGCCGTCAAACCTCCACTCCCCGTCATCGTACTCGGGCGTGACGTCCGGCTTCGATGCTGATGGCGGGCGGACACCAGCAAACGCCCACTGGGTATTCCACCACGCGAACTTGCGGTAGTTGACCTTGGCGCGCAGGACGATCTTGTCCCCGGCATCGGGCGGGATGTCCAGGCGGTAATGAATCGTATCGGCCGCGCCGGGCGGCACGAGGCGGACGTACGCGACCGATCGCGTCGACCAGGCATTGCGCTTGTTGATCGGGTTGCCGTGGGCGTCGAGCTGAAGGCTGCGATAGAAATGCGCACCCGGCTCGACCGGTCCTTTCCCACCGTCAGCGACAGAACCGCTGTGCAGCAGGACACGGCCCTGGTCGTCGACCGCTTCGAGCTCGACCCAGACGTCGAAGGCGTCCACGGTGCCGCCCGGGAAGAAATGACCGACCTTCCGGGTGCGGACGACGACCTCCACCCGGACGGATTCTCCTCGACGGACCGTCGCTGGAATCTTGTCGAGCGGTGCCAGCACTTCGGCGGGCGGCTGAAGCGAACGGGCGCCGGCCGCGCCGAACGACGCGGATTCCTCGCCGATGGCAAACGTGCTCGACAATCGCGGCTCCGAGCCTTTGACGCCGCCCGTCTCGTCGGCCGGTGACTCGGCGACACGCGTGATGCCGAAGACATCGACCGAGATTTGACCGTCGCGCAGGAAATCCTGGACGACCTTCAACTGCACCGGATCGTGGTTGACGAACGGCAGCGCGGTGTTCGCGCCGGGGAACCGGTGCGACCGCACCTTCCCGTCTTTGGCCGCCGGATCGTTCGACGCGACGAGCGGCATGTGGCAATCCGCGCACTTCTGAGGCTTGGCCGGATAGTAGAACGACCGCGCGCCCTGACCCGAGACGCCTGAGGCCTGCCAGTTGTCGTAGTCGTTGAAGCCGCGAAACCACCGGTAGCTGTTCACAGCCGTGTCGAGATGGACCTTGTGGCAGCTCGAGCAGAACTCCGCGGTCTGCTCGCGATGAAACGGCTTGAGGAAGGTGTCGCGATGCGGGCCCGGCGCGAGGTAGATCAACGCATCGTGCGACTTCTGAAGGACTGGCTGCTCGCTCACGGCGAGATCGTGGAGCGGCGGGTATTCGACCGTGAAGTCACCCTGCCCCATCGAACTGCCGACGTGCACGATGGAGTGGCAGGACGTGCAGGCCAGTCCGGCCTGGGCTTCCGGCGTCGCGATCTGCTCCTTGATCGGTCGATCGAAGCGGCCGTTGAAGAACACGGCGTGGTCGTGGCAGCCGGCGCACCATTTCGACGGCCGTGTGCCGATGGTGTCCTGCATGTACTCGATCGACTTGCGGTACCACTGGTTGTTGAACGACGAGAAGTGATGGGCCGACGAGTTCCACTGGTCGTAGATGTCCTTGTGACAGCGGCCGCACGAGGCGCTCGTCATGAAGAAGTTCGCCGGGATGATGCCGCCGACGTTCGTCTTCGACGAGGACGGAAAGAACGGGCTCTGCGGCCCTCCGCCCTCCGCGTTCATGGTTGCGGGCGGCACCGAAGGATTCTGGATACGATACCGCGCCTGACGGCTCCGTTCGACGGCCGGCCTGGCCGCCGCGGCCAGAACAATCAGTCCGACGACCGACGCCGCAAGGACGACCGCTGCCGTGCTGCGCGGCGATCGCGAAACCGACCACGCGGCGAGGAACAGCAGTCCGCCGACGCCCAACAGCACGTGCGCGTTCACGGCCGCCTGATGCGCCCGCGTCGCGCCCGTGAAGGCAATCCAGCCGCCGAACGCGACCGAGGCCGCCAGCACGGCGGCAGCGCCGATCAAGAGAAACGTGGAAGCGCTGCTGCCCGTCCGAACCGCGCGGGCGGCAAACACGCCGCCGACGATCGCGAACCCAAGTCCAATGAAGAGGTGAAGACCGACGTTGACGTAATAGAACAGCGTCGGCGACGGCAGCGCGTAGAGGTACGCGCTGTTGGCCAGCAGAGCGATGAAGGCCACAACGGCACGCTTCGCCACACGATTGGATGGTCCGGTAGTCATGCGATGGTCGAAGCTCCATGGTACCGGACGCAGCCATAGCCTGAACACACTACGGCGGGTGGAAGCTGAGCGATCGTTGTGTGTGCCTATAATCGTCCGGCGACCGCATGGATTCCCATTTCGGCACAGCCTGGCAAGTTGTCGTCGCGGCCGCCGCCGAGGCCACACGCCTGTCGGAACTGCCTCGATCGGCTGGTTTTGCGCTGAACCCGGCTGGGGACCTGCGCTCCGTGCCGACCGACGATCCCACTGCGCTGCTGATCTGGCAGCCGGGCCGCGGGTGGGAGGCGACGATCCCTCCCGACGATCCCCGCCGGCCGCTGATCGAGCTGTACCTGCCAATCTGCAGCGCGACGGCGGCACGCCCGCTGACGGTCGGTCATCTCGGCCAGAGCCTTGACGGGTTTATCGCCACGCACGCGGGAGAGTCGCGCTGGGTGACCGGCGAGGAGAACATGCGCCACATGCACCGGCTGCGTGCGCTCTGCGACGCCGTCATCGTGGGGGCCGGCACGATCGCCGCCGACGACCCTCTGTTGACGACGCGGCTCGTCGAAGGGTCGAACCCGCTACGCGTTGTCCTCGATCCGTCGCGGCGCCTTGCGGAAGACCATCGCGTCTTCAGCGATCCGTCGGCGGAGACCCTCTACATCTGCGCGCGATCGCTCGCGCCGGCGAACGGAGAACGTTTCGGCCTTGCGACCGTGATTGGCGTCGGCAACGAGGACGATGCCGGCGTGCCGGTCGCGGAGGTGGTCAAGCTGCTGCGAGCGCGCGGCTGCGCCCGTCTGTTCGTGGAGGGCGGCGGCGTCACCGTCTCGATGTTCCTGCAAGCGAAACAGCTGGATCGGCTGCACGTCGCAATCGCACCGCTCTTGATCGGAGACGGCCGCCCCGCCATCCGGCTGCAGCCGCCGGACGCGCTCGGCGATTGTCACCGGCCGCGCTATCGTGTGTTCAGGATGGGGACTGACGTGCTGTTCGACTGCGATTTGAGATCGGCTGAGGACCAGGACCGCCACGCGGACGATGAATCAGCCATCGCGCGCGTGATCTGACCCGCCTTCGCTCTGACGCTGTCGAGCGAGCTCCGCTTCGGCTGGCGACAAGCTCCGCTGGTCAACCTATGTTTCTGCTGTTACTCCAGATCGTCGTCGTCGTGACGGTTGCCCGTGTAGCGGGCAGCGCCTTCCGCGCCATGGGTCAGACGCGCGTGATTGGGGAAATCGTCGCGGGGCTGCTGCTGGGACCGTCGTTTCTCGGGTGGATCTTCCCGTCGATCACTGGCCAGCTGTTCCCGGTCGACAGCCTCCCCCTCCTGAATGCCTTCAGCCAGTTCGGGCTCGTGCTGTTCATGTTCGTCGTCGGCATACGTCTCGACCTGTCGCACCTCAGCGCCAGCCGACGGCTCGTCGTGATGACCAGCATCGCCAGCATCGTGCTGCCGTTCGTGCTCGGCATCGGGCTCGCGATGGCCGTCAGGACGCAGTTCGGCGTCCCCGACCGGCAGGTGTGGCCGTTTGCGCTCTTCGTCGGGCTGAGTCTCAGCATCACGGCGTTCCCCGTCCTGGTACGCATCGTCGACGAGCACGGACTGTCGGCGACCAGGCTCGGCACCGTCGCCATCGCCTGCGCGGCCCTCGACGACGTCACCGCGTGGATCGTGCTCGCGCTGGTGACCGCGTTCGCGCGAGCTGACACCGCCTCCGCGAGCGCCTCGGTGGCGGGAGTCATCGTCTACGCCGCGGTCATGCTCGGCATCGTTCGTCCCGTGATCCATCGGTGGACGGCGCGAATCGCGGACGCAGAAGGCCGGATGGCCGTGCTGCTCATCGCGGCGATCGCGTCCGCCGCCGCGACCGACCGACTGGGTATCCATCCGCTGTTCGGCGCCTTCTTTCTCGGCGCACTCGCGCCACGGGATAAGGAAGTCGAACGACTCCTGACCGTGCGCATTGAGCCGCTGGTCGCGACGCTGCTGCTTCCGCTGTTTTTCGCGTTCACCGGCCTGCGCACGAACGTGCACCTGCTGATGTCGCCATGGCTCGTGCTGGAAGCGATCGCGATCCTGGCGATCGCGGTCGTCGGCAAGGCGGCGAGCCCGCTCCTGGCCTCCCGGGTGCTGGCGCTGTCGAGGCGCGAGGCGATCGCGCTCGGTGTGTTGATGAACACCCGCGGACTCGTGGAGCTGGTGGTGCTGAACATCGGCGTCGACATCGGCCTTCTGCCACCGATGCTGTTCACGATGCTGACGCTGATGGCGCTCGTCACGACGGCGATGACCTCGCCGCTCTTGCGGTACATGGGCTTCGAGAAGCCGCGAGCGCGCCCGGAGTCGGCTCATCCGGGCGTGGCGATCAGATCGTCGTGACAGACGACGATCTGCGAACGGCCGGCGTCGATGTGATCGTGGCGGCGGCGGAGCCAGCTGCTGATCATCGCCGATCGAGCCGGCGCGATTTCCGACGCGGCTTCCGCCCATCCGTGAACCAGCTCCCGCTGCATCTCCCGCGCGTCCGGCGGCAGATTCCAATCGCTCGCCGCTCGCTCGACTCGATAGCCGACGGCCTTGAACGCACGCTCGGCCGCAGCGACGGCATCGGGCCCAGCCGCTCTGCCGAAGCCCTTGTCATTCGCGCGCTGATGCCGATTCATCAGCTCGCGGATCTCGTCGTCTTCGGGCTCTGCCGGTGAACAGCGGGACTCTCCGTTGTAAGTCAGCGCGAACAGTCCCGCGGCGCCTACCGCGTGGCAATGATGCGCCAGCGAACCGAGCCACGATTCCGAGACCAGATCGAGCAGCGCGGATGCCGTCACGAGATGGCGTCCGTCGAACATCGTCGAATCGAGAGCACCGAGGTTGACCTGCCGCACTTCGATGGCGCATTGCGCAGGCAGACGCCCGGTCATCGCGCCAGGCACCTGTTCAAGAACGGCGGCATCCTCGTCCAGCAACAGCCATTCCTGCGGCACTGGAAGGTAGCCGGTGAGATACCGGACGTTCGAGCCTCTGCCGGTTCCGAGATCGACGATCCTCACCGGCCGGTCCGGCGTCAGCGCCTTCGAAACGGCGCGCGCGAGCCTCTCGGAGCGCGCGGCCACGTCGAATGCCTCGCGCAGCGCCAGCCATTCAGCGAGCGAATGACCCATCGTTCTCCAGTCCCGCAAGCACGCTTGCCATTCTGTCAACGGCGTCGTCCCATGTCGGCAGACGGCTGCGGACACGACGTGCTCCAGCCGCCAACCGGTCGCGAACATCCTGGTCGTCGATAACCGACGACAAGGCGCCCTCGAGCGCAGCGGCGTCCCCCGGCGGTACGAGCAGGCCGGCGTCTGAACCGACGAGATGCGGAATCGCACCCGTCGCGGAGCCGACGACCGGGACGCCACGCGCCAGCGCTTCGGCGACGACCATCCCGTACGTCTCGTGCAGCGAAGCGTGCACGAAGACATCGGCGGAGTCGTAGAGCGCTGAGAGACTCCGTCGCATCGAGCTCGCCGACCAGCGCGACCTGTTTCCCGAGTTGTTCGGCGTCCACCAGTTCGCGGACACGATCGGCCGTGGCTGGATCGCGATCGAGACTGCCGGCACACGTCAGCCGCCATGCCCGCTGGCGCAGCCGCGCGAGCGCGCGCAGCAGGATCTCGTGGCCCTTTCCTACCGTGATCGCGGCGACCGACACCAGGTGGACAGGATTGCGGGAGCCTCGGGCCAGCGGCGCGGGATCGGTTCCTGGCTCGACGACCGCGATCTGTTCGGGCCTGACGCCGTACGCCTCGAGCGGCCCCACAGTCGCCGTTCCCGTGACAATGCACGCCCGTGCGGCCGCCAGCGCCCGCCGTTCACCCTGCTCGAACCGGTCGGCCTCCTGACGATTGATGCCGACGTGGGCGGCAAGCGGCAGGTGGACGAGCGCAACGAAGTTGAGACGCCCACCTTCGCGTTCCACCTCCGCCGGCATCGCGCCGAACGCGAGACCGTCGGCGAGGACGAGGGAACCGTCCGGAATCGCTGCAAGCGTGTGCGCCGCAGTCTCGAGCGCCGCCGCGGATGGCCGGGGAAAGGCACCGTCGAGCTCGTGGACGTCGACCACCCAGCCGCGTGCCCGCAGACCAGCGACGATCCGGCGGTCGTACTCATACCCGCCGGATCGCTGTGCGATCGACCCTGGAACGACGACCGCGATCCGCCTCACACGCGTCCGTCGAACGACGCCGACGCCAGGTGCGATTCGTGGAGCGTCACCCGCAGGCTTTCGATTCCGGCGGCGCTCGACCCGACATCGCCTCTCGACATGGCAGCGGCGATGCCGTCGAAGACCGCGCGCGCGAGGAACTCGGTCGTGGTGTTCTTGCCTTTGAGCGAGGGCTCTTCGTCGAGATTCCGATAGCTGAATCCGGCGAGCACCTCGTTCAACGCATCGGTTGCGCGGCCGATGTCGACGACGATGCCGTTGGCGTCGAGGTCGCTGCGCCGGAATTCGACGTCGACGACATAGGTAGCGCCGTGCAGTCGTTGGGCAGGGCCAAAGATGTCGCCCGTCAGGCTGTGGGCAATCATCATGTGCCCGCGGACGGTCACGCTGTACATGTCAGTACCTCACGCGGTGGCACAGCGCGTCGACGCGATCGGCGGCGAGATCGGCCATGACGCCAGGCAGCGATTCGAAGTCGCTCTCGGCGGTGATCAGCGCGTCGAGCTCGGCGTGCTGCAGCAGCGAGAGCGCGAGCTGCATCCGCCGCCGCGTGTCCCATCGCGGGCTGCGGGCCGGCGGGACGCTTCCGACCTGTGACGACTTCAGCGTGAGCCGCTGCGCGTGAAACGCGCCGCCGAGCCCGACCCGGATCGCCTGGTCCCCGTACCAGCTCAACTCGACGACCGTCGCCTCGAACCCGGCGACGCGAAGCGCCAGCTCGAGGCCGGCGCCGGAACCGCTGGCGTGGATCACCACGTCGGCGTTCGACGATGCGTGTTCGGGCGTGGCAAATCGCACGCCCAACGTTTCGGCAATCGTGGCGCGCTCCGGGTTGATGTCGACCAGCTCCACGTCACAGCCGGGCACACGTCCCGCCAGCCACGCCACGAGGCATCCCACCGTGCCGGCGCCGACCACGCTGATCCGATCGCCCAGGCTCGGCGCGCCGTCCCACAACGCGTTGATCGCGGTCTCGAGATTGGCGGCCAGCACGGCGCGCTCCGCCGGAACCGCCGCCGGCAGGACGTGGACCGCCGCGGCGGGAACGACGTAGCGCGTCTGATGGGGGTAAAGGACGAACACGTCGCGGTCGCGGAGATCCTCCGGACCGTCCTCGATCCGTCCGACGCTTGCGTATCCGTACTTGACCGGCGCCGGAAACTCGCCGGACTGAAACGGCGCGCGCATCCGCTGGTACTCGCTCGGCGGAACGCGGCCCTGAAAGACGAGACGCTCCGTGCCCCGGCTGATGCCGCTGTACAGCGTCCGGACGAGCACGTCGCCGAACTCGGGCGGCGCCAGCGGCTCGGCGCGGATCTCGCCCCGGCCGGGCGCAATCGTCCAGAACGCTCGCGCGTCGTCGGCGGACATGCGGCAATTCTGGTGCTTTTCAGGCGCGCGTTACAATCCCGCCCCTGTGACCGCAGCGTTCATCGTCAAGGCAGGTGTGGTGTTGGCGGCGATTGTGCTACTGGCGCGCCGATCTGCGCGCGCGCACCATCCGTTCCCGCGCTTCGGTCCAGCCAACCAGGTGACGATGGTTCGAGCGTTCCTTGCGGCGATCGTCGCGGGGTTCATCGGCGAGCCATCGCTACCGGCCGCCGGGTGGATCGTTGCGTGCGCGGCCGTAGTGGCCACGGTGCTCGACGGCGTGGACGGCTGGGTCGCGCGGCGCACCGGCATGGCCAGCGCGTTCGGCGCGCGTTTCGACATGGAAACCGACGCGCTGCTGATTCAAGTGCTCGCCATCCTGGCGTGGCAGTACGGCAAGGCCGGTCCATGGGTGCTGATCTCCGGGCTGCTGCGATACCTGTTCGTCGCCGCGGGATGGGCGCTGCCGTGGATGCAACGGCCGCTCTTGCCGAGCCTCCGCCGAAAAGCGATCTGCGTCGTCCAGACGGTGGGATTGATCCTGACGATCCTGCCGCCGATTCTGCCTCCGGCCAGTGAGTGGCTGGCCGCGGTGTCGCTGGCGGCGCTCGTCTATTCGTTTCTCGCCGACACGCTCTGGCTGTGGCGGCGAGCGCCAGCATCTCCCGCATAGACTAAGAGAGCGTTGACTCTCAGACGGTGGATCGTGCTCGTCGCAGCGCTCGTGGTGCTCGACGCCTCGCTGACGTTCGAAAACGTCTGGCCGACGCCGGCGGTGCACTGGCGTGGTGCGCTTTCAGTCGAACTCGCGGTCTGCGTGCTGGGCCTCGCGATCGTCAGCCGCTGGTCGCGCCAGCCGTCGCGCGCCGGGGTTGCACTGGCTGAGCGCGATCTGGACGCTCCTGGTCATCGGACACTACGCGGAGGTCACCGCGCCGGCGCTGTACGGACGCGACATCAACCTGTATTGGGATCTGCGATTCATTCCCGATGTGGCGGCGATGGTCACAACGGTCGCGCCATGGTGGCTCATCGTACTGTCGGTTTTCGGCGCGATCCTGGCGCTGGCACTCCTCTACGCCCTCCTGCGGCTCTGCTTGGCGGTGCATCGCCGTCTCGATGGCTGACGACCATCAACGCCGTGCGCTGATCGCGCTTTCGCTCGCCGCCGTAGCCTGGTTCATCGTTCGCCCTCCGAAACCCGAAGTGCCGGGCGAGATCACCGTACACCCGTTCGCCTCGCCCGTCGTCCTCACCTATGCGCGGCAAGTCCGGTTCGTCGCGGAGGCGATTGCGGGATCGCGGGCGCTGCCCGCCAGCCCGCCGATGACTTCCGACCTCTCGCGAGGTACAGGGCGCGGACGTGTATGTCGTGTTCGTCGAATCGTACGGCGCGGTCAGCTTCGACCGGCCGGCGCTCGCCCGGCCGCTCGCCGCGAGCCGGGCACGGCTCGACGCGGCGATTCGCGAAACCGGCCGTCAGGTGGTCTCTGCGTTCGTCGAGTCGCCGACGTTCGGCGGCTCGTCGTGGCTCGCCCACATCAGTCTGTCTGTCCGGGATCGAGGTGCGCGATCCGGAGACCAACGCGAAGCTGATGACCGCCCAGCGGGACACGCTGGCGAAGGCGTTCGGCCGGCGCGGGTTCCGCACGGTTGGACTGATGCCCGGTCTCCGTCAAAGCTGGCCGGAAGGCGTGTTCTATGGGTTCAACGAGATTTATGGAGCTGAACGCCTGGACTACCAGGGGCCCGAGTTCGGCTGGTTTGCCATTCCGGACCAGTACTCGCTCGCGCGCTTCGATGCCCTCGAGGCCGAACGAGGATCGGCTGGCCGGCGCTTCATCTTCTTTCCCACCATCAGCACGCACTTTCCGTTCAGACCGACGCCGCCGTACCAGCCGGACTGGCCGCGCATGCTGACCCGCCGGCCGTATGACGGCCCCGACATCGTGCGCGCGTACGCGCACCAGCCGGACTGGACCGACTTCGGGCCCGGTTATGTCGAAGCGATGACCTACGACTTCGACGTGCTCGCGGGTTACCTGAAGAGGCACGCCGACCGCGATCTCGTGATGATCGTCCTCGGCGACCATCAACCGCCGGCCGCCGTCAGCGGCGAGCACGCACCATGGGACGTGCCGGTGCACGTGATTGCCAGCCGCGCCGCGGTACTCGACCGGCTCCGGGCGTGCGGCTTCAGCCCGGGCCTGACACCGGCGCGCCAGCCGATTGGCCGCATGCACCAGTTGCTGCCGATGCTGCTCGACGCGTTCGGCGACACGGCTGCAAATCCGCCAGCTCTCAGCTCTCAGCCGTCAGCTGTCAGCCTTCATTCACGGTAAGAGCCGAGAGCTGATAGCTGATAGCTGAAGCCGCTCAGCGTAGACGTTTCTTCCCAGCGTCGATCCGCCGCACGTTCCCTTCGTACGTCATGTCGGAGCCCTCCCGCGGGTACTGCGGCTGCGCGTAGACCGGATACGCCTCGGTCCGCAGGTGCGCCAGCATGTGATGCCCGCGCCGCGACTCGCGCTCGTGCCGCACGCTCGAGATGTCGATCGGCGCGACGACGATGCGTTCGCCGGGTCCGGGAGACGCATCGGCCAGCAGGCGGCCGTCGAAGTCGACGATCTGCGACCCGCCCGGCCAGGAGTACGGCGGATAGTGCCGCAGACTCGCCCCCTGGTTGGCGCCGACGACGTACGCGATGTTCTCGATCGCGCGCGCGCGATTGATGGTCGTCCACCAGTTCATCGGCTCGGTGGCGCCCCAGGGGTCCATGTAGGCCGACACGCGGACCAGGACTTCGGCGCCGTTCATCGCCAGTTGCCGGATCGCCTCGGGAAAGAGCCAGTCGTAGCAGATCGCGCACCCGATTCTGCCGATCGGCGTGTCCGCCACCGGGAACAGCGGCTCGTCGTATCCAGGCAGGTCGTGCGGGCTGCTATGGACTTCGTACGGGATCCACGGGTTCACCTTGCGATACCGGTAGAGCATGCCGTTTGGACCGCAGAGGCACGTCGTGTTGAAGACGACGCCCGGCCATTTCGGATCCTCTTCGAGCATCGTGCCGCTCTGGATGTAGAGATCGTGCTCGCGCGCCTTCGCGATCAGGCGTTCGGTGTGCTCGTTGGGAATCGGGACCGTCAGCTTCGCGAGCAGCTCCTCCACGGTCTGAAACACCGGCGCGGCATGCGCGAATTCGGGAAAGACGACGAGACGGACCGGCAGAAACGGCGCGCTGCCTTCGACCGCGGCATCGACCATCTGAAGCATGCGGTCGGTGTTCGAGCGCATCTGCCGCCGCTCGATCGGATTTGGCAGATCGGTCTGACAGGCGGCGGCAGAGTAACGAATGGACATGCCTGAAGTATGAAGCCTGACGTCTCCCTGCAGAGGGTTTGTTGACTCTGTTATATCCATTTCATTATCATTGAAACCGAATGCCGACGAGCCCCTGGCTCCTGCTGATTTACCAGCTGCCGTCCAGACATGCGCCCGCGAGGGTCAAGGTCTGGCGCCGGCTCCAACGGATCGGCGCGGTGCTGCTGAAGAACTCGGCCTGGGCGATGCCGGAATCGGACGAAGCCCGCGAGGATCTGGAGTGGCTCAAGGCCGACATCGTCGCCAGCGGCGGCGAGGCGATGGTGCTCGTGGGGCATGCGCCTCAGCAGGCGACACAGGACGAAATCGTCGCGGCGTTTCGGGACGCGCGCGCGAAGGATCTCGCGGAACTCCGCAAGGACGCGTCGGAGCTGCTGGAACGCTGGCAGCGCCTGTCCCGCCGTAGCGCCAAGGCCTCGGGACGAGCGGAGGCGGACCCGCAATCGGCCGGGCGGGCGTTCCCCCAGGCCCTCCGCCGCATCCGCGAACGGGCGCGCGAGCTCGACGCGATCGATTTCTTCCGCTCGCCGTCGAGCGACGAGGTCGCACAACTGGTGGCGCAGCTCGAGCGCCACGCTCGAAGAGGTCAGGCCATGAAATCCACCACGGAGACCGTCGGCGCGACGCTCGCTGCCAAGGACTTCAAGAAGAAGGTCTGGGTTACGAGGCCCCGGCCCGGCGTCGATCGCATGGCGTCCGCCTGGCTGATTCGCCGGGCGATTGACCCGAACGCGACCTTCGTGTTCCGGACGAAGCCGCGGGGATCGGAGATTCCGTTCGACATGTACACCGGGGACTTCGGTCATCACGGCGAGCGGTGCACGTTCGAAACGATCGCCGCCCGCTTCGCGCTTCGCGATCCGGCCGTGGCGTCGATCGCCCAGATCGTCCACGACCTCGACATGAAGGAAGCCCGCTACAACCGTCCCGAAGCGCCGGCCGTCGGACGGCTCGTGGAGGGGCTGCGGCAGATGCACAAGGACGACGCCGCGCTGCTCGAGCAGGGCATTGCGATGTTCGAAGCGTTCTCCCGGTCATTCTCGTGATCCGCCTCGGTCCGGTCCTGATCGTGTGGATCGGCGCGCTCCTCGTCGCCGGCGCGCAGACTCCGGCGTCGCCCTCGCACCGCCTCCGCCAAGGCTCCGGCGGTCAAGCGTCGTACGTCGGTTCCCAGGCGTGCGCCCGCTGCCACGCGCCCATCTACGACCGTTGGCAGCGGACTCGAATGGCGAACGTCGTCCGGGATCCACGCGAGCATCCTGACGCAATCGTGTCGGACTTCACGCAGCCCAATCCGCTCGTGACGTTCACCAGAGACCAGATCGCGTTCGTCTACGGCAGCAAATGGAAACAGCGCTACTTCCGCAAGGTTGGTGACGACTACGCGCCGCTCCCGGCGCAGTGGGACGTCACCCACCGGCAGTGGCGCGCCTACGGGGTGACCGGCGCGACCAGCGGCCTCTGCGACGGCTGTCATTCCGTGAACTACGACCTCAACCGAAAAACCGTCACCGAGTGGAATGTCGGCTGCGAACGCTGCCACGGTCCGGCGAGCGACCACATCGCGCGCCCGACCCGTGCAACGATCGTCAACCCGTCCAGACTCGATCCCAAGGCGTCCGTCGACGTCTGCGTCCAATGTCATTCGGAAGGGCATCCAACCACCGCCGTCGAAGGCCACGACGTGCACTGGCCGGTCGGATTCACGGTCGGCCTGCGGCTGCCCGACTTCTGGCGGCTCGACGGCTACACGCTGGGGACGACGGATACCCTGCATTTCGGGGACGGGACGGGGCGCGAGAACCGGATGCAGGGAAACGACTACGTCCAGAGCCTGATGTACGCTCGGGGCGTCACGTGCGCGAGCTGCCACGACCCGCATGGCACGCCGAACAATGCCGACCTGGTCAAGTCCGCTCGTCTCGTCTGCCTGACGTGCCACGGACCGGCGTCACCGAACGGACCGCACACCGCGACCATCGAACAGCACACCCATCACCAGCCGGGATCGGCCGGCAGCGACTGCGTCAGCTGTCACATGCCGAAAATTGCCGTCATGCTGGGCGACGTCAAGGTCAGGAGCCACACGTTCAAGTTCATCGCACCGGCGATGGCCGAACGGCTGAAGATGCCGGACCCGTGCACGACGTGTCACACGGACAAGGCAACAGGCTGGGCCACGGCGGTCCTGAAGACGTGGCCGGAGTTCTCGGCGTGGCGCGTCGGCCAGTAAGCCCACGATTTCATTTCTGTTCGCGCTCTCGACGTCTGCTGCTGCCGCGAACCAGCCGCAGGAGGCGGCGGGCGCTCGAACGGTTGCGACCCGGACGGCCGAGGCGATTCGCGTCGACGGCCGGCTCGACGAGGCGGCCTGGCAGCGCGCGGCGCCGATCGGCCGATTCGTGCAGAGCGAACCGATCGAAGGCAGCGAACCGTCGGAGAACACCGACGTGCGGGTGCTCTACACCGACAACGCCTTGTATATCGGCGTCCTCTGCCACGACCGATCGCCGCGCGAAATCGTGTCGACACAGTTGACGCGCGACGCCGAGCTCGATGTCGACGACCGGATCCTGATCGTCCTCGATCCGTTCTTCGACCACCGCAACGGCTTCTTTTTCGAGGTGAATCCCGCCGGGCCCGGGCCGATGGACAGGTGTCGAACAACGCCGAGCGCCTCAGCCTGGAATGGGACGGCATTTGGAACGCCGTCGCCAGGATCACAGACCAGGGATGGATCGCCGAAGATCGAGATTCCGTTCAAGACGCTGCGGTTCAAGCCGGGCCAGACGACGTGGGGATTCAACGTCGAGCGGCAGATCAAGCGGCGTCAGGAAATCGATCGCTGGACCGCGGCGCGGCAGAACATCTGGATCGGCAATCTGGCCGAAGCCGGCCGTCTCGAAGGACTCGAAGGTGTCCAGCAGGGACGCGGCCTCGACCTCCGGCCCCACGCTTCCGTCGCCGCGGACAACGGCGACCGCCGAATCTGCGCTCGGCGTGGATGTCTTCAAGAACCTGACACCGAGCCTCAGCGCGGCCATCACCGTCAACACCGACTTCGCGGAGACCGAAGCCGATCTCCGGCAGGTGAACCTGACGCGTTTTCCACTCTTCTTCCCCGAGAAGCGCGCGTTCTTCCTGGAAGGCGCCGGCGTGTTCGACGTCGCCGGGTCTGGTCAACACCACCGACATCCGGCCGTTCTTCAGCCGCCGCATCGGCCTGCTCGAGGACCTCGCCGTGCCAATTCGCGTGGGCGCGAAGCTGACGGGACGCCAGGGTCACTACAACGTCGGCGTGCTCGACGTCGAGACCGGCGCTCTCAGCGACCCTGCGCTGACCGGTGGCTCGGTCTCGCGACAGAATCTCCTCACCGCACGCGTCAGCCGCAACATCTTCCAGCAATCGTGGATCGGCGGCATCGTCACGCACGGCAATCCGACCGGCGCCGGCGACAACACCTTGATCGGAGGCGACGCCCGCTTCGCGACGTCGACGTTTCGCGGCAACAAGAATCTCTCGCTCGATCTCTTATCTCCTCGCGACCGACGACGGTGAGACGCGGAGTCGCGCGGGGGCGGGCGGCTTCAAGCTCGACTACCCGAACGATCGCTGGGACGTGGCGCTGAATTTCAAGCAGATTGGCGAACGGTTTCAACCGGCCCTCGGCTTCGTCCCGCGAGCCGGCATTCGCAAGACCGACGTGTCGATCGCGTTTCAGCCTCGGCCGGACCGCTGGGGCATCCGGCAGTTCTTCTTCGAGCTGAACCCCACCAGTCGTCACCAACCTCGGGAACGAGATCGAGACCTGGAGTGTCTTCACGGCGCCGTTCAACCTGCGCACCGAGTCGGGCGAACATCTGGAGTGGAACTACATTCCCCAATTCGAGCGCCTGGATGTACCCTTCGAGGTCAGCCCCGGCGTGGTCATTCCGCCAGGATCGTATCGATGGACGCGATACCGCGCCGAGGTCAACACCGCCACGAAGCGGCCGTGGGTCGTCGATGCCGCGTGGTGGTGGGGAGGCTTCTACGGGGGAACGCTGCGGCAGCTCGAGCTGGGCGTGACGGTGAAACCCAATACGCACGTCGCCATCTCGGCACAGGCCGAGCGCAACGACGTGACGCTGCCGCAGGGACGGTTTTTCACGGAGATTCTGACCATCCGGCCGATTACAACTTCACCCCCAATGTCTCGTGGGCCAACCTGACGCAGTACGATAACGAGTCGCGCATCGCCGGATGGCAGAGTCGATTCCGGTGGATTCTGCGGCCGGGCAACGACCTGTTTCTCGTCGTCAATCGCGGCTGGTATCGCACGCTCGACGAAGATCGATTCGAACCACGCTTCGATCGCGAGTCGGCGAAGCTACAATACACGTTCAGATTCTGATGACGGCATTTCGTATCGGGTTCGCCGCGTGGGCGCTGTTGACCGCTTCGCTGTTCGCGGGACGCGAGCCGACCGCCCCATCGGGCAAACGGCAACCCCGGCGGCTCCTGGCGCGTCGGCCGCTACGTCGGTTCCGCGGCGTGCGCGCGCTGCCATGCGCCGATTTACGAGCGGTGGAAGCAGACGCGCATGGCCAACGTCGTGCGCGATCCGAAAGAGCATCCCGACGCCATCATCCCGGACCTCGCTCAGCCCAACCCGCTCGTCACCTTCACCAGGGATCAGATCGCCTTCGTGTACGGCAGCAAGTGGAAGCAGCGCTACTTCACGAAAGTCGGCGACGACTACTTTCCGCTCGGCGCCCAGTGGGACGTCACCCATCGGCAATGGCGGCCGTACAACGTCGCGATGGGAACTGATTGGTGGACCGCCTTCTATCCGCCGGAGAACAGCGGGCGGCCGACCGGACCGACCTGCGACGGCTGCCACTCAGTGAATTACAACGTCAAGACGAAGACCGTCACGGAGTGGAACGTCGGCTGCGAGAAGTGCCACGGTCCGGGCAGCGACCACGTCGCGCGGCCGGCGCGCGACACCATCGTCAACCCGTCGCGCCTCGATCCGATCGGCGCCGTCAACGTCTGCCTGCAGTGCCACTCCCAGGGCCGTCCGCTCGTCAACCCGGTGGAGGGCCGCTATTACGACTGGCCGGTGGGATTCCGCGTCGGGCTGAACCTCCGCGATTTCTGGCAGCTCGAGGAGTTCAAGCCGGGAGAAACCACGTTCACGCACTTCCCGGACGGCACGGCGCACAAGAACCGGATGCAGGGGAACGACTTCACGCAGAGCGTGATGTACACGCACGGCGTGACCTGCTCCAGCTGCCACGACGTCCACGGCACCCGGCACAATGCGGATCTCGTGAGGCCGGCCTCCGAAGTGTGCCTGACGTGCCACGGTCCAAAGGCCCCGAATGGCCCGCACACGGCGAGCATCGAGCAGCACACGCATCACCGTGCCGGATCGACGGGCAGCGAGTGCGTGGCCTGCCACATGCCGGCGATCGAACAGACGATCGGCGACGTGATGGTGCGCAGCCACACCTTCCGGTTCATCACGCCGACCATGACCGAAACCTCGAAGATTCCGAACCCGTGCACGAGCTGCCACAAGGACAAGTCGAACGCCTGGGCGAGCGAGACGCTCCGCAGCTGGCCGGAATTCTCGCCGTGGCGCGTCGCGCCCTGAAGCTGCAGCCGTGTGAGCGGCGTGCTGCTCGATCGCGAGGTCGATTCATTGGATTTCCTTTGTGTCCTTGGTGTCCTTGGTGGTGCTTCCGAGCCGGAACAAGCGATACGCTCGCTGTCGGATCGCGCCATGAGAAAGCTGCTGATTGCGTTGATTGTCGGCGCTGCAGTCCCCTGCCTTGCACAGGAGTCAGCGCCGCAACCGGATCCGTGGTTCTCGACCTTCTCGATCATTGCCTTCGATCCGGCGACGAACGAGCTCGGCGTCGCCGTCCAGTCGCGCGCCTTCGCCGCCGGCGCGGCGGTTCCGTTCGCCAAGCCCGGCGTCGGCGCAGTCGCCACGCAGGCGTCGGCGAACCGGCAGTACGGACCAAAGGCGATCGCGCTGCTCGAGCAGGGGCTGAGTCCCGCGGAAGTGGTGAAACGGATCACCGACGAGGATCCCGGCCGCGACACGCGGCAAGTCGGCGGTGATCGACACAAAGGGCCGATCGGCGGTCTACACCGGCAAGCGGGTCATCGACCGCAATGCCGATCCGGCGGACAAGGTCCACTTCGGCGCCTGGGCCGGTCACGTCACCGGACGCAACTTTTCGGTGCAGGGCAATACGCTGGCGAGCGAAGCGGTCGTCAAGGCCATGGCGGACGCATACGAGCACGGCTCGGGGTCGATGGCCGAGCGGCTGATGGACGCGCTCGACGCCGGTCAATCGAAAGGCGGCGACATTCGCGGCATGCAGTCGGGTGGCATTCTCGTCGTCCGTCCGCTTCAACCCAACAACGAGTCGACCGTCGAACGGATTGTCGACATCCGGGTGGACGACGCGCCGAATCCGTTCGTCGAGTTGCGGCGGCTGCTGAAGATAGCGCTCGCCGCGAGACGCTGACGAGCGTCGAACTTGCCGGCGGCCTCTTTACGCGACTCCAATCCCTTATCCTAACCTGAATTTTCCAAGGCCACTGCTCGCGGGCGCGGAGTGCGAGACCCGTGGCCACCGACGTCAACTCCTCACCGCCGGTCACCTTCTCTTCTCCAAAGCGATCGAAGAAGATCTGCCGGACCGCCGGCACGAACGACGATCCGCCGGTCAGGAACACGCGATCGATGTCCGCGAACGCGAGCCCTGACGCAGCCATCAGCCGATCGACGCAGCCGGCGATCGCCGACAGCTCGTCCGCGATCCAGCGCTCGAAGTCGGCGCGCGTCACCTTCTTCCTGATGGTCACCGGCCCCGACGCGAATATGAACTCCGATTCCAGGGCGGTGGACAGCTCGAACTTGGTCCGCTGTACCGCTTCGTGCAGCTGATAACCGAGCTCATGCTTGATCAGGAGCAGGAACGCCTGGAGCCGCTCCGGCGTCGATGCCGTTCGCTGAATGCGCTCGAGCATCTCGAGCGTCTGCGGCGACTTCAGGAACGACAGGTAATGCCAGCGCTCCAGCCGCTCGTACGGCCAGCTCGGCACCGGGAGAAACTTGTGAGGCGGCGATAGGTACTCACCGCCCAGCCCGAGCCGCGGCGCGACCAGGTTTCTGATGATCCGCTTGTCGAACACGTCGCCCGCAATCGCCACGCCATCGGTGCCGATGATGTCGGACGCCTGGCGTCCCCGCGCGCGGACGCCGGGTCCCACGGAAATGATCGTGAAGTCGCTGGTGCCGCCGCCGAAATCGCCAATCAGGATCCGCTCGTCGCGATCGAGCCGCGCTTCGTACGCATAGGCGGCGGCGATCGGCTCGAACTCGAAGACGATCTCTTCGAAGCCGGCGAGCCGGATCGCCGCCAGCAGACGTTCGGCGGCGAAGCGATCGAGCTCGGCATCGGACGGATTCGAGAAATGCACCGGACGCCCGAGGATGATGCGCCGCGGAGCCGGCCACGACGAGAAGTCGAGCGCCTCGCCCATCTGCCGCGCGATGATGGCGACGAGCTTCTCGAGTGTGTAGTGTGCCGGTCCGATCGCCGTGCCCTCGAACGTCCGGTCCGCCAGATACGTCTTCAGCGACTGGATGAAGCGGCCCTTGTGCTCGGAGGCGAGATACCGCTCGATCGCCGCCGGTCCCGCGCGCGCCGCCGGACGGCCGGTGCCGCCGGCTCCTGGGCTCGAAGTAGAGGACGGAGGGGAACGTCGGCCGCGGACCGGCAGCCGTTGGAAAGAGCGCGAGTCGCGGCGGACCCGAGGCATCGGCCAGCGCCACGGCACTGTTCGTCGTGCCGAAGTCCAGGCCGATCCAGCGCGCCGCCGTCACTCTTGTCGCAGCGCCGCGATCGGGTCGAGCGCCGAGGCGCGCTGCGCCGGCAGCCAGCAGGCCAGCGCGGCGACGCCGAAAAGCAGCGCCGGCACGCCGGCGAACACCGAGAGGTAGACCGGTCCTCTCAACAGGTGGCTGTTGAAACCGAACGCCGCCATCCACCCGACGAAGCCGCCGACGAAGACGACGCGCAGACTCTCCGTCACGATCTGGGAGACGACGCGTCCGTTCGTCGCCCCCAGCGCGAGGCGGAGGCCGATTTCCTTGGTCCGCAGCGAGACGGCATACGCGACGACCGCATAGATTCCGATCGCGGCGAGGATGAGCAGCGCGGGCCCGAGCACGACGAACATCCGCGCGGGAATGCGGCGCAGCACCAGGTTCTTCTCGACGTGATCGGACAGCGTACGGATGTCGTAGACCGGCAGCGTCGGATCCAGGTCCCGCACGACGCGTTCCACCTGCGGCCCGAGCAGGAGCTCGGCGCCGGCGCGCGTGCGAAGGTGAATCTCGCCCGCCGGAGACGGCCGGTCGCGATACGACAGGTAGATCAGCGGTGTCGGCTTCTCGCCGAAGGATTCGTTCACCGACTGCCGCGCGACGCCGACAATCGTGAACGTGCTGCCGCGGGTTTCCAGGGTTCGTCCAATCGCCTCGCCGGTCTGGATGTAGCGGCGCACGAACTCCTCGTTGACGACCGCCTGCGGCGGCGCCTTGGTGTCGCGCAGGCCGGCGAACCCCGGTCCTTCGCGCATCGGGATTCCCATCGCCGCGAAATAGTCGGGCGTGACGATGTTCGACAGCGCCCGCGATGGCGCGGCGCCGGTCTGGGCGCGCCCTTCCAGCGTGAACGCGCGGTTCGGCATGCCGTGGATGTCGAGCGGGACAGACGTCGCGACGGCGGCCGCGTCCACATTCGGCAGCGCCTGCAGTCGATCGAGCAGGCGGGCCGTGAAGTCGAGCGTCGCTTCTCGCGACAGATTCCTGCCCGACAGGTCGTAGGCGGCGAGGAGCGCGCCCTCGCGCTTGAAGCCGGGATCGGTATCACGCGTCTCGCCGAAGCTTCGCAGGAACAGGCCGGCGGCCATCAGCACGACGAGAGCGAGACCGACCTGCACCGCCATGAGCGTATTGCGCATCGCGCTGCGGCCAGCCGTCCGCACGCCCGCGCGGAGCGCCGCCTGCGGGTCGATCCATGCCAGGTGGACGGCCGGCGCGATGCCGCAGAGCAGACCGCACAGCGCCCCGAGCGCCATCGCGAAGGCAAGCCCGATCCCGTCGATGCTCGTCTGGAATCTGATCGGGAACTTGCTGATGACGGGCACCGCTCGCATCGCTTCCGTCGCCCACACCGCAATCGCCGCGCCCAGCACGGCGCCAAACAGCGCGAGCGCGACATTCTCCGTCAGCAGCAGGCTGGCGATGCGCCATGGTCCGGCGCCAAGCGCGAGCCGCGTCCCGACCTCGCGCTGGCGCGAGCTCGCGCGCGCCAGCATCAGGTTGGCGGTATTCCCGCACACGGCGAGGAGGAGCAGCAGCATCAACCCTTGCAGCATCAGCAGCGCCGTGCCGAGCATCCGCTGCGGACCCCGGGGCGCGTCCCAGAACGGCAGGACCTCGCCGCGGACATTCGCGTTCGTCTCCGGATACGTGTTCGCCAGCTCGCTCATCGTCCGATCGAGTTCCGCCTGTGACTGCGCCGGCGTGCTCGAACGCGCCAGGGCGCCGACGACGGAGTAACCGCGGAGCGACCGATCGTCCAGCTCGCGCGATCCGGCCAGCAGCGTCGGTGCGAGCGTCGCGGGCGCCCAGAGATCGAACTTCAGCATCAGGACCGTGCCCTGAAACCCGCGTGGCGCCACCCCGATGACGGTGAGCGGCAGCTCGTTCACCCGAATCGTGCGGCCGAGAACCTCCGGCGAACCATTGAAGCGCGTCTGCCAGTAATCGTAGGAGACGATCGCGACCGGCTCGCCTCCCGCCGTCGCTGCTTCGTCCGGCCGGAGGAAGCGGCCAAGCGCCGGCGACAGGCCCAGCGCCGAGAAATAGTTGCCCGACACGAACTGGCCGTAGGTCCGTTCGACGCGTCCGCGCTCTCCAACGTTGAACGCCACCATGCGGTAGGCGAACAGATCGGGCAGCGACGTCAGCCGCTGCTTCACGATCCAGGTATTCGAGCCAGGACGTGCCCGGATACGACCCGGTATCGGACCGCGGTTCGACGAGATACATGCGGCCGGCGCCTGCGACGCCGGGAAGCGGCTGCAGGTACATCGCCTGGACCCAGGAGAACACCGCGGTATTGACGCCAATCCCGACGCCCAGCGACACGACGACGACCGTCGCCACCACCGGCATCCGGACGATCGACCGCCACGCATGCCGAAGGTCGCCGGGGATCATGCCCGCCCCGCGAACTCGCGCGTCTCGGTGTGCACCTTGATCTTCTCGCCCTCTTTGATGAACAGCGGCACACGGATCTCCATCCCGGTTTCCAGCCGCGCGATTTTCGTCACGCTGCCGCTGGCCGTGTCGCCGCGGGCGCCCGGCTCGGTCGAAGCGACGGTCAGCTCGACGTGGGCCGGAAACACCAGGCCGATCGGCTTGTCGTTGTAGGTGTGAATCTGGATCGACACATTATCCGCCAGCAGATAGCGATCCTCGCCGACGACGTCGGGAGCGAGGGTGATGGTGTCGAAGGTTTCCTGGTTCATGAAATGATACCCGCCGGTATCCGAGTACCTGATACGACGCGGGCACGAAGGCCAGATCGGGCTCCCGGAACTTTTCCCCCGCCTTGAAGGTCCGGTCGAACACCGCCTGCGTCAGCATGTTGCGCATCTTGAGCCGGACCAGCGTCTGGCCGCCGCGCGCCGTCGGCTTCGACACCTCGACATCCAGGCAGTGGTACGGCGCGTTCTCGTATTCGAAATACATCTTCCGCTTGATTTCAATCGCTTCGAGGAGGCTGGCCATGGACCAGCATTTTAGTGGACGTTGCGAAATTCAGGGATTATGAATTAGGAATTCAGAATGCCGAGACTTGAATTCCTATCGATTCCTCATCGCGCGTTCGCAACTCCCAATTTCGCAACGCTCCACTGTCGGGCGCGCTCGATCACAATTCGAACGTCCCCTCGCTGTCGCCGAAGCTCGAGATGTCGTCGACCCCGAGCTTGTGCAGGACGCTGAGCATCACGTTCGCCAGCGGCGTGCCGTTCGCGGCTTTCAGATGCTGCCCGCCCTTGAAGGCCCCGCCGCCGTGCCCCGCGATGAAGAACGGCACGCGCTTGTGGTTGTGCTGATTGGAATCGCCCATCGCCGACCCATACAGCAGCACGGTGTTGTCGAGCAGGTGCCCGTCGCCGTCCGGGGTGTTCTTCAGCTTCTCGAGCACGTACGGAATCATGCTCACGTGATACGCGTTCAGCCTCGCGAACTCGAGGATTTTCGCTTCCTTGCCGCTGTGATGCGATGTCGGATGAAACGCGCCGCCGAAGCCGCTCTCGGGATAGGTCCGGTTGGAGTTGTCGCGGCCAAGCTTGAACGCAAAGACCCGCGTCACGTCGGACGCGAACGCCAGCACCTGCAGATCGAACATCAGCCTGACGTGGTCGGAGAACGAGTCGGGCACACCAGCAGGCGCTTCAGGCTGTTCCCGCGCCTCGCCGCTCAGGCTGAAGGCCTCGACGGCCCGAATGCGACGCTCGACTTCCCGCACGTTGTCGAGATAGTCGGACAGGCGCGCCCGATCGCCGGCCCCGAGCGTCGCCTGCAGGCGCCGCGTCGACGCCTGCACCCAGTCCAGAATGCTGCGGTCGAGCGCCAGTTGCTGGCGCCTCTCCTCAGGCGATTCGTTGAGGCGCAGCACGCCGAACAGCGTGTCGAACACGACGCGCGGATCGCGCACCATCGGCAGCGGCCGCGTCGGCGAGGCCCAGCTGATCGTGTCGGTGTAAGCGCAGCGAGTACCCGTACCCGCAGCCGCCGCCTTGATCGCCTGTCTCGATGCACAGCTGCATCGACGGGATGGGCGTCGTCTGGCCGAATCGCTGCGCGTAGATCTGATCGAGCGAGACGCCGGCCTGCACGTCTGCCCCGTTCGTCTGCCTGGGATGTGCCTGCGTGAGAAACACCGCGCTCGACCTGAAGTGATCCCCGCCGATTTCCGACGCGGTCAACGGGTCCGCGCTCGGGCAATCGGCGTTGCTGACGATGGTCAGCGCGTCGCGGAACGGGGCCAGCGAGCGCAGGCTCGTCGGCGTGAGATCGAAGTCGCGGCCGGCTCCGGCGGGCGCCCAGAGATTCTTTCGGGCGCCGATCAGCGAGCTTCCCGCGGAGCCGTGGACCATCTCGACGCAAATCAGACGGATCTTCCGCTCGTCGGCGCGAAGCCCGCGGCCGGCGGGCGCCATCGCATCGAGAAACGGCAGTGCGACGGTCGCGCCAAGTCCCTTGAGAACCGCGCGGCGCGAGAGATGTTTGCCCGAGATGTACATACCTTGCCGTAGGGGCGGACCCGCGTGTCCGCCCGGGCCGACACATGGGTCGGCCCCTACTTCCGTTCCTTCAGTCGTTCTGCCGTCCACGACATGGACCCGTGGCCATGTCCGGGCATCTCGAACGTGCCCTCCATCGAGCCGTCGTCGAGAAGCTTGCCGCTGATGGCGAGCGTGGTCGGTTCCTTGGCCCCTTCCACCGTCCCTGAGAGCTTGAACGCACCGTCAGCGATGTCACCGGAAAGCTTCACCTCCACGCGACTTCCGGCGTTCTGAGTCGGCAGCGCGATCGTTCCGGTGAGCTGTGTGTCCGTCCTGTTTGAGGACGAGCGCGACCGGAATGACATGGTCTCCTTCCAGGCCCATGTTCCAGGTGCCGGTGATAGTGGCCGGTTCGGCGGCAACCGCGACGTTGGTCGCCAGAGCGACGATCCCGATGAACGACTTGATCATGCGTGTCTCCTTGCCCTCACACTACAGACGGTGCGTTGAACGGCTCGTGAACGGCGCGTTCAGCTGCCGTTCAGGTTCGGTTGCGCTACCCTGAGGGAACGGAGGAGACGGAGCGAACGGCATAACCACAGAGCAACAGAGCAACAGAGGTTAAACGGAGAAACGCAGCCGGTTCGACGGGTCGGCCTGCCACGCAGGCCGACTAGCGCGATCGGATCGATCGCGAAAACGAGCACCGCCCCGTGAATGCCGAGGTGCTCGTTTTCGCGATCGATCCGTCGCGCAGCGTCGCTGCGCGACGCCCGTCGAACCGACTCGCTC
Source organism: uncultured Acidobacteriota bacterium (assembly GCA_963792175.1). Taxonomy (GTDB): domain Bacteria; phylum Acidobacteriota; class Vicinamibacteria; order Vicinamibacterales; family CAVVIG01; genus CAWBVG01. The sequence goes on along the minus strand of CAWBVG010000041.1, from coordinate 33,168 downwards.
CGTTCAATCTCCGTTGCTCCGTGTCTCTGTGGTGATCCCGTTCGCTCCGTAATCTCTGTTCTCTCGGAGGGGCTGTTTGCGGGTGCTCGTCGCCGAAGATGAAACGATCCTGTCGAAGCAGCTGGCGGCCGCGCTCAGCGAAGCCGGCTACGCCGTGGACTGCGCCCCCGACGGCGAGCGCGCGGATTTCCTCGGGCAGACCGAACGTTACGACGCGATTGTTCTGGACCTCGGCCTCCCGAAGGTCGACGGACTGACGCTGCTCGCCCGCTGGCGCAACGCCGGGATTTCAGTCCCGGTGCTGGTGTTGACCGCGCGCGGCAGCTGGCACGAGAAGGTGCAGGGGATAGACGGCGGCGCCGACGACTACATGTCGAAGCCGTTCAGGATGGAGGAAGTGCTCGCGCGTCTGCGCGCGCTGATCCGGCGCGCCAGCGGGCAGGTGACGTCGGAGCTTCGGTGCGGAACGGTCGTCGTCGACGTTCGCTCGGCGAAGGTGTCGCTCGACGGCCTGCCGGTCAAGCTCACCAGCCACGAATTTCGCGTCTTGTCCTACCTGATGCACCATCGCGATCGCGTCGTCTCGCAGGCCGAGCTGACCGAGCACATCTACTCGGAAGGCGCGGATCGCGATTCGAACACCGTCGAGGTGTTCATCGCCCGTCTGCGCCGGAAGCTCGGGGCGTCCGTCATCGAGACGGTTCGGGGACTCGGTTATCGAATCGCGAACGGATCCCGATGAGACCGTATTCATTGCGCGCCCGGGTCTGGCTCGGGGCCGTTCTCTGGACGTTAGGACTCTTCGCGGTTGTCACCATCGGCTTCACGTTCAGCATGCACATGCGGGCATCCGCGGTCATCATTCATTCCCACGGGATGGCAAGCGGCGCCCTGGCGCTCCTGTGCATGATTGCCGGCATCGCCTTGATCCGCCGAGGACTGGCGCCATTCGACGACATGCGCCGCCGGCTGGCGGATATCCGCAAGGGGACCGAGCAGCAGCTGCGCGGCTCGTATCCGACGGAGGTCCAGCCTCTCGTCGACGACCTCAACGGCCTGCTCGAACACCGCGATCGAACCGTACGCCGGGCGATCGCCAAAGCCGGCGATCTCGCGCACGGCCTGAAAACGCCGCTGGCGGTTCTCGCGCGCGAGGCAGAGGTGGCGGATGCCCAGGGGCATCACGATCTCGCCGCCACGATGACCCAGCAGGTCGAACGCATGCGGCGACAGATCGACTACCACCTGGCACACGCGCGCGCGGCTGCGTCAGGGGCGACGGTGGGCTCGCGGTGCTCGGTCGCGGACTCGGCCGACGCGCTCGCGCGAACCTTGTTGCGCCTCCATGCCGACCGCGGCCTGACGATCGACGTGCAGGTTGCAGCCGATCACAGCGTGCGGGGCCAACGGGAAGACCTCGAGGAGATGCTCGGCAATCTGCTCGAGAACGCCTGCCATTGGGCGCGGTCGCAGGTTGTCGTCACCGCTACCCGCACCGATTCGCGCATCGTCGTGACGGTGGACGACGACGGTCCCGGGATCGATCCATCGATGCGCGACGCGGTGCTGCAGCGTGGCGTGCGGGCCGACGAAGCGGCGCCTGGATCCGGACTTGGACTCGCGATTGTGCGCGATCTCGCGCAGCTGTACGGCGGTTCGATTTCGCTCGCCGAAGCGCCTCGGGGAGGCTTGCGCGCGCGGTTGGAGTTACCCGCCGCGGATTCAGCTAGCCCCTAGCCCCGACTCAGCACCTGATAGCTAGCCCCTAGCCCCGACTCCGCACCTGACACCTAGCCCCTAGCCCCGACGAGATCACCCTCACGACCGAGCGAGGCGCCGGCGCGCTTCTGCGAGCGCGACCAGCTGTTCCTTCGACGGCTTCGGAAACGCCAGGTCAAGACCCGTCGAGCGTATCCGCCGATCAGCTCGGCGATCGCGACTCGCGTGAACCATTTGTGATCCGCCGGCACGACAAACCACGGCGCGTGTCGCGTGCTGGTCGTCGAGAGCATCTGCTCGTAGGCGCGCTGGTACTCGTCCCATCGATCGCGCTCATCCAGATCGCCCGGCTGAAACTTCCAGTTCTTCGACGGCTCGTCCAGCCGCTCCAGCAGCCGGCGCCGCTGCTCGTCCTTCGATATGTGGAGAAAGAACTTTCGGATCACCGTGCCGTTGCGGGAGAGGTAGCGTTCGAACGCGTTGATGTCCTCGTAGCGCTGGGCCCAGATGCGCGGCGTCACCAGCGACGGCGGCAGCTTCTCGCGCGGCGAGAATCTTCGGATGGACTTTGACGACCAGCACTTCCTCGTAATACGAGCGGTTGAAGATGCCGATGCGGCCGCGTTCGGGCAACGCCTTCACGGAACGCCAGAGGTAATCGTGATCGAGCTCCTCGTCGGAGGGACGCTTGAACGAATACACCTGCGTGCCCTGCGGGTTCAGCCCGCTCATCACGTGCTTGATCGCGCTGTCCTTGCCGGCGGCGTCCATGCCCTGAAAAATGAGGAGCAGCGACCAGCGATTCTCGGCGTAGAGAAGCTCCTGCAGCGTGACGAGCCGTTCGAGCCCTCGCTTCAGTTTGTCGACGCGCTTTCCGCTTGTGCCTGAATGGCCGCGTGTCGTCCGTGGCGCGGCGGCGCAGGCGAACCGTCTCGCCCGGGCGAACGCGAAAGCGCGAGGTGTCCATGCGATACGCACTATATGTCCAGCCGCGCGCACGGCTGAGCCTTACCAGCTATACGTCTGCCCCGCCGCAAGGTTCACGGTTCTCGTGGCGGTGGCGTAGCGCACGCGGATCGTCTGACCGACGAGCGCGCGCACGGTCGCGGACGCCAGCGTGCCGTCCTTCCAGCTGATGGCGACTTCGAGGCCACCGCGCGCGCGCAGGCCGGTGACCGAGCCATTCGGCCAGGCCTTCTTCGGCAGCGCCGGCAGCAACTCGATTTCGCCTCCATGGCTCTGCAGCAGCATCTCCGCGATGCCGGCGGTGCCGCCGAAGTTGCCGTCGATCTGAAACGGCGGGTGGGCGTCGAACATGTTGGGGTAAGTGCGTTCGGGGCTCAGCAGGCGTTCGAGAATCGTGTACGCATGCTCCGCGTCCTGCAGTCGCGCCCACAGATTCAGCCGCCAGCCGAGGCCCCAGCCAGTCGCGTTGTCGCCGCGAATCTCGAGCGACTTCCGCGCGGCGGCGGCCAGCGCCGGTGTCCCGCGAAACGTGATCTGCGCGCTCGGATACAGTGCGTACAGGTGCGAGACATGCCGGTGATGCAGGTCCGGAGCATCCATGTCCCAGTCTTCGAGCCATTCCTGCAGCTGGCCGGCCTTGCCAATCTGACTCGGCGCCAGCCGCGCGCGCGCGGCGGCCAGCTCGTCACGCAGCGGGCGATCGACGGACAGGATCTCGGCGGCGCGAATGGTGTTCGTGAACAGATCCCGGAGAATCTGCATGTCCATCGCGGGACCGGCCGTCAGCGTGGTGTTGTTGAACGGGTGCCGGTTCTCCGGCGAGGCGGACGGGACCGTGACGAGCCACTGGTGCGCCGGTTCCTCGACGAGCGTGTCGAGAAAGAACTCCGAAGCACCCTTCAGTGCGGGATAGATGCGTGCGAGATAGCTGCGATCGCGCGTGTACTCGAAATGCTCCCAGAGCGTCTGGCAGAGCCACGCGCCGCCGGTCGGCCACATCCCCGATGCGGGACCGTCAATGGGCGCCGAGGCGCGCCACAGATCCGTGTTGTGGTGCGCCACCCAGCCACGGGCGCCGTACTGGACCTTTGCCGTGCGCGCGCCGGTTTCGACCAGGTCGAGCACCAGCCGCGTCAGCGGCTCCACGAGCTCCGACAGATTCGTCGATTCAGCCGGCCAGTAGTTCATCTCGGTGTTGATGTTGATCGTGTATTTGCTTTCCCAGGGCGGCTTCATCTGATCGTTCCAGTCGCCCTGGAGAGTCGCTGGTTGTGAACCCGGACGGGAGCTCGAGATCAGCAGGTACCGTCCAAACTGAAAGTACAGCGCGGCCAGCTGCGGGTCGCCGCCCCGCGTGAAATCCCTGATGCGCTCGCCGGTCGGGCGCCTGGCCGCCTCGCTGCTTCCGAGATTGAGCGTGACGCGGCGAAACAGACGCCGGTGCTCCGCGACGTGCGCCTGGCGCAGCGCGTCGAACGACTTCGCCTCGGCCCCAGCCAGTTGCGACGTCGTCAGCGCATGCGGATCGCCGCTGACGTCCTTGAAGCTCTTGAAGCTGGTCGCCGCGGCCAGCAGGAGCGTGACACGATCGGCCCCCGCCACCGCGATCGATGTCTTGTCCGCTGAAACCGCTCCGCCTTCTGCCATCACGCGCACACGGGCCTCGAACGTCAACGCACCCTTGATCCCCTGACTCTCGGCATTGACGCCGCGCATCACGATGGTGCGGCCGTCCTCGGTTGCGATCGTCGCATCCTGCGGCGTGCTCATCCCTGCCGTCACGTTGATGCGGCCCGGCCGATCGGCCGTGAGCCGGACCGCGATGACCTGGTCGACGGGACTCGACAGGACCTCGCGAACGAAGCGCACGCCGTCCGAGACGTAGGTCACGCGCGCGACCGCCGTGTCGAGGTCGAGCTCCCGCCGGTAGCCGTCCACGTTCACCGCGGCGGGAAACGTCAGCAGGAGATCGCCGACCGGCTGAAATGGCATCTGGCGGACGGGCCGTCCAAGCATCTTCTCTGCGACCAGCGCGTGCGCCTCGCCATATTTCCCGGCGAAGATCAATCGCCGGGCGATCGGCAGTGCCTCGAGCGCCTGCGGATTCGCCGGATCGTACGGTCCGCCGGCCCACAGCGTGTCTTCGTTGAGCTGAATGCGTTCGCGCTCGATGCCGCCAAACACCATGCCCGCGAGGCGGCCATTTCCGATCGGCAGCGCTTCCACCCATTCATTCGCCGGCTGGCGATACCACAACGTCAGCGGTGAATCTGGCGGCGGTAATTGTCGTGTCGCGTGCGGGGTGGACGGCAGTGCCGCGATGATGACGACGAACGTCACGACGGCGCCGGCGCGCAGCAGCTGGCGCACGGTCGCCATTATCGGGGGACGCCGAGCAGCAGCCGGTTCTTGGGTGTGATGTCGGAACGAATCGTCTGGGTCCAGATGCGATAGCCCTGTTGCTCGAGGCGTGTGGCTCGCAGGATGTCGATGGCGAGCGACCGTTCAACCCATCCGGCAAGGTGGCCTGCATCGCACGTCGCAAAATCGTGACAGCACGGCAGGACAGCGACGCGCGCGCGTGCGCCGACGGCGCATTCCAGCACGCGATCGGTCAGGCCGCCACACGCATGGATTGAGACGGCGATGTCCGCCGGAAGCATTTCCACTGCATCGAGTGGACCCTCGACGAACTCGATCCGCCCGCGCAGTCGCGGCCACGTCGTCATCAGCGCCTCGTGCAGCGCGACATGTGACGGCGGCAGCGCCGTGTCGACGACGATGGCGCGGGGAGATGAATCGTCCAGCAGCAGCATCACGTGTGCGAGCAGGCCGTGTCCGCCGGCAAGGTCGAACACGCGCCCGCCGCGGAAGAGCCGCCGGGCCCGCCGCGCCGTTTCCCACGCTTCGAACAGCTCTTTGCGGGGAAGGCATCCGGCGTGGCAGACGGCGCGCGCCAGGCGGTGGAAGAGCGTGTCGTCGGGAAAGCGATCGAGATCGTAGTCGGTCAGCCGTTCACGTGACGCCGGGGAGAACGCCTGAGCGCCGCCCGCCATGATTGAGAGTATAGGCCTGTCTCGCCGTCAGCCTCGGCGAACGCGGACCTGCCCGCCGCCGGGCCTTACTTCGCCGGTTTGTGCTGGCGGGCGAGTGCTTGCCTCGAGGCCTTGATCGCTTTCGGCGGCGGCGGTGGCGACAATCGTTTGCCGGTGAACGATTCGTACGACGCCGCGGCAATCTCCGCGATCGTGTGCTGCATCGCCCCGCGGCCGCCATTCTTGACGAACACCGCCAGGACCAGGTGTCCGCCGCCCTCCGGGAGCGTGATGATGCCAACGTCGTTGATGACGACGTCGGTCGTCCCCGTCTTGTGGGCGACAACGGTGTCGGGCGGTAATCGGGCCTTCAGCCGGCGCGGGCCGGTTTTCGCGTGCGACATGCGATCGATCAGCTGCTCGCCGTACGGCCACGGCAGCAGGTCGCCGCGCTGCAGTCTGACGAGCAGCGCCGCCATATCGTCAGGCGTCGAGGTGTCCCGCGGATCGCTGGTGGTATAACGCGCGCGCGCGGCGCGCAGATCTTCCGGCGTTACACCTGCAATCAGGCGGCGCTGCAGCTGCAGCGTCCAGTCCGATTCGGCGACGACCTCGCGGACACCGCACATCTCGAGCGAAATCTGGGCGTCGTAGCGATTGATGTTGATGTCCTTGAACCCTTGCGCGCGCAGACGCCGTTCGACCACCGCCGGGCCCCCGACCAGCTTCAACACCGCATCGACGGCGCTGTTGTCGCTCTCGATCATCATCAGCTCGATCAGGTCGCGGAGCGTCAGCGTGACGCCGCCGCGGGGGTAGCGGCGGGACAACGTGCAGCAGGCGCGGATATCGTTGGGCCCGAGCGTGACCGGGCGGGAAAGCTCGAGCTTTCCCTCCGCTACCTGGGCCAGCGCTTCGATGGCGATTGGCAACTTGTAAACGCTCGCCATCGGGAAGCGTTGATCACCGTGAATTGAGAGTCGTGCCCCCGACTCGATGTGAGCGAGAGCCACGCCAACGTCGCCTGGCGACGTCCTGACGATCTGCTCGATCCGTGCAGTGAGGGCCGCAAGATCCGGCGTTGCCGCCGCCGCCGCTGGCGGCGAGGACAACGTCGTAAGGAGCACGGCCAGACCGGTCAACCGCCACATGAACATCGATCGATAGAGCAAACGGCTGACCAGCGCGCCGCGTTCAGCTGAGCCAGAGCTTGCCACGCCAATAGCACAAAGACGGCGAAAGCGGAGCCGGCCTCGCCGGAGCGCGGCAGAAGCGAACGCGCGAAGGCGGGTCAGCTCACAGAATGGGCGTTGATGAAGGCTTCGATCTTCGCTTCGTCGACGGACGTGAACACGAGCCCGACGCGATACCTGAAGGGACGGCCTTTTGCGGTCTGCTCGCGCCTCGCCCACAACAGCCTTCCCTCGGCGAAGCAGGGCACCTCGTCCGACAGCAGGGTCAGCCTGACGAGCCGCCCGACCTCGGGTGACGTCTTGCAGATGACTTGCGCGCCCGTGACGGAGAGATCGACCAGTTGGCCGGATTCGCGGTCGATTCGAATGTTGGTCGAGGCAGGAAAGGCGTAGCGACGTGCCTTCTGCCCGGTGAGCTCCGACGGCGGCGACGGCGTCGGGTCGAGGAGAGACGTGACCTCGATGTCCTTGTCGCGCGGCCCTCGATCGCGCTCGAACAGCTGGAGCTCGAGCAGGCGAATCCGTTCGATCGCCGCCTCGAGTTGCTTGGCCACGTCGGAATCCGGTTTCGCCGTTCGCCTGGCGCCTTCCAGGTCGGCGGCGAGCGCGTCGCGCTCGCGAATCGCCGCCTCGGCACGCGCTTCCGCTTCCTCGCGGGCCTGCACGGATCGTTTGTGGCCCGCGTCGATCGCCTCGAGCCGCCCTTCGACGGCCGCCCGCATGCTCTCCAACATCTGTTCCGAGGATTCCAGGTGTGCAGCGAGCTGGTCCCTGTCTGCGATCGCCGCGGCCGCCTTCGCCTCGAGCGCCGCCCGGACGGTGGCCGCTTCCTGACGCTCGGCTTCCAGCGTCGCCGTCAGGGCTTCGCGTTCGCGATCCGCGGCGTCGGCGCGCGCGTCGGCCTTTTCCTTCGCCTTCGCCGAGCGGCTGCGATCCGCGTCCTTCGTCGCCCGATTCGCTTCGATCGCCGCGATGCGCGTTTCGGCCTCGGCCTGCGCCGCGGCGGCTTCCTGCCGCTGGACGTCGAGTGTGGCGGCGAGCGTGTCGCGCTCGTTCTCCGCGTCGGACGCCCGTGACGCGGCCGCGCTGCACTGGCGATCGAGCTCGGCACACCGCTGTTCGAGCGCTTCCACCGCCTTCCGGTGCGCTTCTTCGGCGACGGCATGCTGTTCGAGAGCGCGGTGCTCACTGGTCAAATCGCGTTGCGCCGCGACGAGCGCTTCGTTGAGCCGCGCCATCTCGGCGCGCGTCGCACTCAGCTCCGAATCGAGTGTCCCCGCCCGCGCGCGCTCGGCCTCGAGGTTGTTCCCCGCCTGCTCGAGCTCGCCCCACAGCGCCTCGGTATCGGACTTGAGCGTGGCCGCCTGCTCGCGCTCTTTCTGGAGCGTCTGCTCAACCTCCTCGTGCTGCTGGCGCGCGCCGGCGAGGGTGACGCGCTCTTCCTCGAGCGCCTTTCGCGCCTCCTCGATTTCGAGCTGCAGGCGCCCGGCCGTCTCGCGTTCAGCCGCAAGCGCGGCCGCGGCCTGTTCGAGCTCGTGGCGTGCGCCCTTCACGTCCGATTCCAGCACGGCGACGCGGGCGCGCTCGCCGGTCAGCGTCCGCTCCAGATCCTCGGCGTGACTGCGAGCCGCGCCGGCGGTGTGGCGTTCGTCCTCGAGCGACGTGCCAAGGCCGTCGAGCTCCGTCCGCAACCGCGCGGCGCTTTCGCGTTCGGCATCGAGCGCGGCGGTGGTGCGATCGAGGTCGTTACGCAACCCGCTGGCGACCGATTCGGCCTGCGCGATCCGGGCACGCTCCTCTGTCAGGGTGTGCTCGACGTCTTCGACGCGGCGGTTGGATGCGGCGGCCGCCGCGCGCTCCTCGTCGAGCGAACGCCTGACGTCGTCGGCCTCCTCGCGCAAACGAGCAATCGTGGTCCGTTCGTCTTCGAGCTGGCGTCCGGACTGCTCGACCTGGAGCCGGGCGGCGTCGATGTCGGATTCGAGCGCGGTGCGACGTGCGCGCTCGCTCTTCAACGTGTGTTCCAGCTCCTGAAGCTGGCGGCTGGATGCCGCGGCCGCCGCGCGTCCCTCTTCGAGCAGCTTCCGATCGTCGTCCGACTCGGCGCGCAGCCGTGCGTGCGCCGCCCGCTCGGCTTCGACCATCTTCCGCGCCTGTTCGAGCTCGATCCGGAGCGACTGGCTGATGGCGGTTTCCGATTCGAGGGCCCGCCTGAGGTCCGCGAAGGCGGCCGCCCGCTCTTCCTCCTGCAGCTGCACTTCGAGCGTCTTGCGCTGCGAGGACGACACGGCCTCCGCGGTGGCGACACGCGCGAGATCGAGGACGAGGTCCTCGAGCGAACGGTTCGGGATCCGGTTGGGTGAGCGCCGCCTCGAGCGCCGACAGGCGCGTATCGAGCTCGGCACGGAGGGTGTCGAGCTCGCGCTGAGCGGTGGCGGCGAGGTGCTTTCGGACCGTTTCGGACAAAGGCGTCAGCCGGTGGAGCGGCGCCGCGATTGCGGATCGCGGTGAAGCGGAACCAATTATAGTTTGGGTCTGCGATGCACGACGAAGTGCCGGAACGCGACGCCGATCTGATCAGGGCCGCAGAGGCGGCGGCGAGCTGGGCCCGGGCGCGACGCGCAAGCTGGACGACGGCAGCGCCGGCGAGCCGCGGCGCCACCGCACCGGCCGTCGCGCCGCCTGACGCGCCACCGGAAGAAGAGCGTCCCGATTTCGACGCGCCGCCACTGTGGCCCGAGTTCCAGTCGCCGCCGGTGAGCCGCGGGTTTGACGCGCCTGATGCGGCCCCCGAATTCGAGCACTCGACCGCACCGCCATCCTATACACCGGTGGCCGCGGCGGAGAGCAGCGGCGTCTCCGTCATGGATCGAATCGGAACAGTGGCCCGGACGATGCCGCCGTCCGTCATTCGGGGCGTCGCAATAGCCGCCGGAGTGTTGGTGCTGGGCGCCGTCGTGTTCCTCGGCGGCCGGTCCGTTTGGCGATCCGTGCCAACCGGGACGCCAGGCGCCACTTCGGCGTCGAAGACCGCGCCGACGACCGCTCCGACGACGGCGCCGAAGACTCCACCGGCGGTCGAGCCGGCGGCCGGACGCGCAACGGCCTCCGCGCGGAAAGCCGCGGGAAGCGTCAGCGTAACCACGACGCCGGCCGGCGCGAAGGTGACGGTCGACGGCAAGCCGCACGGCGTCACGCCGGTGACGGTCGGCGATCTGAGCCCCGGCAATCACGAGGTGACGCTCGAGAGCTCCGCGGGAACAGTCCGCCGGACCGTGGCCATCGCGGCCAACCAGACCGCGCTGGTCGAGGAATCGATTTTTTCCGGTTGGCTGGCGGTCTATGCGCCGTTCGAGATCGTGATTTCCGAGGCGAACCGTGTGCTGCGGCCTGACGAGCGGGGCCAGATCCTGCTACCGCCCGGCATGCACGACCTGCGGGTGTCGAACCGAACGCTGGGGTACGAAGCGACGTGGAACGTGGAGATCAAGCCGGGAGCAACGACGAACCTGCGCGTCACGCCCGAGCCGTCGAAGCTGACGGTGACCTCCCCGGAGCCCGCCGAAGTCTGGGTCGACGGCACGAAGGTCGGGGACACACCGCTGAACGGGGCGCCGGTCCCGCTCGGCACCCACGACGTCCTCGTCAAGCGGGCGGGCGGCGCCGAGCGGCGCTATACGATTACGGTCGGCGTCAAGCCGTTCGCGCTGAATGCCGACTTTCGGTGATAAGTCCCGGTCGGCGCACGCCTTTAGATGAGGTTGAAATTAGGGCTGCCGACCGCGAACAGGCCCGACCGGGGTCGGACGGGCAGAGTGGGGTCAGACTCGGGTCTGACCCCGCGGTGATCACACGTGTCGATCTAGGCGTGGCAGAAACGACGTACCCGTATGAGTCTCATCACCGACTTCAAGTTCGCCGCCCGGTCGCTGACCCGCGTCAAGGGCCTCGCCATCACGGTCATCCTGACGCTGGCGCTGGGTATTGGCGCCAACGCCGCCATCTTCAGCGTCGTCCGCGGGGTGCTGCTCCGGCCCCTGGTCAACAAGGACGAACAGCACCTCATCTACCTGCGCCAGAGCGCGACCGGCATCCAGATCGACAACGCCAAGTTCTCCGTCCCTGAGATTCGGGACATTCGCGCCCGCGCCAAGTCGCTGACCGCCATCGGCGAGTTCTCCACCATCGATTTCACGATGGTCGGCCTTGGCGAACCTCGCGTCGTCCGTGCCGGCGTCGTGGGCGGCAGCTACTTCGACGTGATGGGGCTCCGCCCGGTACGAGGCCGCCTCCTCGACGCGACCGACGACGGACCGCAGGCGGCTGGCGCGGCGGTGCTGACCTATCGCTTCTGGACAACCGCGTTGGGGAGCGACCCCAATCTCATCGGCAAGACCATCAGGCTCGGCGATCGTTCGGCGACCATCGTCGGCATCGTCGAGCCGTCGGTGCCGTATCCGGCGCAGACCGAGATCATCGCGAACGTCGTGACCAGCCCGCACCATCTCTCCGCGACGATGGTGGAAGGCCGCGTCCATCGCATGACGGATCTCTTCGCCCGCATCGCACCCGGGACCGACCTCGACGCGGCGCGCGCCGAGCTGCGCGCGGCCCACACGGCGATGGTGAACGAGCACCGCGAGTCGTATCCAAAGAACGCCGACTTTCGCATCGATGCCGTCCGCCTGCGGGACCAGATCACATCGCCGGCGCGGACGGTTCTTCTGGTGCTGCTCGCGGCGTCGGCGCTGATCTTCGTGATCGCGTGCTCGAACGTTGCCAACCTGATTCTCGCGCGCTCGGTGCGGCGCGAAGGCGAGTTGGCGATCCGCGCGGCGCTCGGCGCGGGCGCCGGCGCGCTGCGCCGGACGCTGCTCGCCGAAAGCGTGCTGCTCTGCGGCGCCGGCGCGGCGCTCGGCGTCCTCATCGCCAGGCCGATGGTCGCGGTGCTGGCGCGGTACGCGGCGCGGTTCTCGGTGCGCGCACTGGACCTCACCGTCGATGCCAGCCTGCTGTGGGTCGGCGTCGGCCTGGCGCTCGTGGCGTCCGTGCTCCTGGCGTTCGTGCCGCGCCTGCCGTCAGCCGACGCCTCGAACGGCTTCGGCCTGTCGAACGGCAGCGTGCGAATCACGTCGGGCACGAACAGACGGCTGCGCGTGTTTGCCGTGACGCAAATCGCCGCCTCGTTCCTGCTGCTGGCCGGCGCCGGCGCCTTGCTGACGACGCTGTTTGCGCTGCAGAGGGCGAGTAGCGGCATCAACACGCACAACGTGCTGGCGCTGCACGTGCCGCTCAACTACGAACGGCCGCGCGAGCAGACCCTTCCGCTGTACAAGGAAGCGATCCGGCGGATCAGCGAATTGCCCGGCGTCGAACGCGTCGCCGTCGGCACGCTGGTGCCGTGGCGAGAGGCCGGCGCGTTTTTCGCGGCGCAATTCACGGTCGAGGGGTATGCCAAGGCCGACGGCGAAGAGGATCCGCGTGGGCGGTTCCGCACCGTCTCGCCCGGCTTCTTTGCCGCGCTCGGCGTGCCGATCGTCGCCGGCCGCGACTTCAACGCCGCCGACACCAGCGACAGCGAAAAAGTCGTCATCGTCAGCCAGAGCCTGGCGCAGCGGCTGTTTCCCAATCAGGACGCGGTCAACCGCCGCCTGCTGTGGACCGATCCCGTCATGAAATTCATCGACGTCAGCACCGGCCCGCGCCGAATCGTCGGGGTTGCCGCGGACGTTGACGACGAGAACATCGTTCCCGGCGCGGCGATGGTCGTCTATCACCCGATGGATCAAGAGATCGGCGGCGGCCGGTTGTTCGTGTACGCGCGCACGGATCCGTACGCGCTGGTGCCGCCGATTACGCGGATCATTCGCGGCCTGTCCGCGGATCAGCCGGTGGAACAGGCGGCGACGCTCGACGACGTGCGCGCGGAGGTGCTGGCGCCGAACCGGTTGAACGCGATGGTGTTCAGTGGATTCGCCGGCGTCGCGCTGACGATCGCGGTGGTTGGCGTGGCGGGCGTGCTGGCGTTTTCGGTGAGCGCGCGGACTCGCGAGTTCGGCGTCCGCCTCGCGGTGGGATCGACGCCGCGGCACCTGCTCGGGAGGATCCTCGGCGAGGGCGCGGTCATCGCCTCGGCCGGGATTGCCGCCGGAGTCGTCGGCGGCATCGCGCTCGCACGGGTGGTCAGCGTGTTCATCCAGGATGTCGCCATTCCCGGCATCCTGCCGCTTGCCGGCGCTGCCGCGATTCTGGTCGCCGCCGCGGTTCTCGCGTCGCTGATGCCGGCCGCGCGGGCATCGCGGGTCGACGTCATGCAGGCGCTGCGCTCGGAATAACTCAACGGCCTTTCGCGAAGACACGAAGAATACGAAGGACACCTTCGTGATGAGCCGTCTGGCGGCACTCGGGTCGCCGTGCTCGTGATCGACCTACGCGTTTCTGATCCGCTCCGCCTGGTCGTCCCACCGCCACATCGGACCGTTGCCCTGCAGGTGCACGCCCCCATACCAGCGGTCCAGGCCGCAGGCCGCGATCCGGTCCAGACGCCCGGCAATCACGTCGCGGCCGGCGTTGGTGATCGCCACGGCGCCGTGGAGGACCTGACCGGCCGTGGACGCACCGGCATCGTACGTCAGCAGAGCCGGCGTCGTGCGGGAGAGCGTTTCGACGAGCGACCGGATTGATCCGTCGGTGATGAAGTAGGCCTTCTCGCCCTCCTGCATGCGGGGGAATGCGGCGATGAGCTCGGTCGGTCCCGGATCGGCCAGCTCGAGGAGCCGGCGCTCGCTGCGCGACAGTCCATCGCTCGTCCAGGGGTATTCCTCCAGGAACCGGCGGAGGGCGGCCGAGAGAAACGGCAGCGCCTGCAGATCGCTGCGCCAGAGCCGATCCAGGTCTTCCGGTTCCGGGGCGCGGAAGGCGCTCCAGGCGCGCTCCGCGAGCGCGTACTGCGCCTCGCTGACCGGACGGCGGGTCTCGACGAGCGACGCCAATTCGTCAGGCGCCAGCTCGCCCAGTCCCTTGAACGTGGGGTCGGCCCGGAAACGATCCGATACACACGAGGCTGACGGTCTTCGCGGCCGGCACGCGGCCCCGAACCCAGGTCAGGAGCTGAATCAGGTTCAGCTGATCGAACAGGTCGTGCTCGAACCAGAGGATCGCCTCGTCGTACGGACTCGTGCCGATCGATGGCGGCTCGCCACGTTCTGAGCGAGTTCTCGTGTTCGTCCTCGAGATTCGCGTCGGGTCCGACGAGAAAACGCTCGCGGACGGCGACGAGCTCCTCGTCGGCCAACCCGCCGGGAACCGGCCCCTCATTCAGCACATCGGCCCACTGCGACCGCAGGCCCGGAATCCCGGCCGCCCGGATGATGCTCGTCGTGCAGGTTCCGTTGGCGACGTGGAGGAAACGCATCAGGCCTTATACCTTGGTACAATCTGCCCGCCCCATGAAATCGATCGATCTCCGGACAATGGTGGAAAGCCATTCGTGGACCTGGCTGCTCGATCTCGGGCGCCACCTGAATGTCGCGATCGACATCGTCGACGATCAATGCGTACCGCTGTTGCCGATGGACGGCAACGACACGAGCGACGACCACGCCGAGCTCCGCAACCTGCTCGCGATCGAAAGCTCCCCGCTGCGATCGACCATTGCCATCGCCACGCCGTCCACCGCGCACGCCGTCGCGATCGACCATCAGTTGTGCATCTGCCACGGCCTGTCTGACGCTGGAACCCTCGTCGTCGCGCGGAAGATGAAGGCGGGAGGGGCGGAAGACAGCAGGCTGGAGCTGGAGTCGATCGGCATCTGGCTGGCCGCGGCGATTGACGGCTGTCTCTCGAACGGGGCCGCCGACGCCATCGCCGACTCACACTTGGTGGGGTCGCTCCGGCGGCTGCTCGACGACGCCGTGACGCGCGAGTCGACGCGCGGCGTGGTCAGCGCATTCGTCGAGACGCTGGCGGTCTGGCTTGAAATCGAAGTCCATGGCTACGTCGCCGGCGCACCGGGGCGGTTCCTGCTTTCGTTGTCGCCCGTGGGCGCCGATCACTCCACCGTACCAGCGGCGCTGGACGATGACGTCGTCCCGGCGGGCACCGCCATGGTTCGCTTGTCTTCCTCGGAGACCGAGCGCTTCCAGTTCACGTCGGTGCCGGACGATGTGTTGATCCGGCGGATCGCGGCGCACGGCAGCGCCTCATGGGTGATGGTGTTCGCCGGCACGATCGACCGCTCCGACGAAGCGCGATTGGCCGTGCTTTCGGATCTGTGTCGCGACGCGCTCAACACGCTGACCGTGGAACCGATCGTGACTCCGGAGGTCGAGGTCGTGGAGCACGAGTCGCTGGCGGCCGCCCCTTCCTCGGACCAGGGCGAGCGCCGCAGCGCCCATCGGCCGTTCCACGCGTGGATCGAACGGCTGGCGTCACAGACGATCGAAGAGGGCGGACACGCCTCGGTGATCGTCATCTCGATTCCTGACGAGGACGCGCGGCCGGAGTACGTCCAGGCTCAGATCGTCAAGGTCAGAAACGAGCTGCGCCCCTCGGATTTCGCCGGCGGCCTCACCGGCGGCGAGATTGGCATCCTCTTGCGCGACACGCCGGCCGATCAGGCAGCCGCCGTCTCGGCGCGGCTGGAAAAGCTGCTCCAATGGGACGTCAGCACCGGCAAGGCGATTCAGCCATCGATCGGCATGGTCAGCTGCTCGGCGGATTCGCTGTGCGAAGGGTCGTTCGTGCGGGCCGCCCGCGAAAACTGCGCCGCCCGCGCGGTGCGCGAGCGCCGGCGCGGTTACGCGGATTTCTTGGGAATGCCTTGACTCGTACGTTCAATCGTGCAAAATGGCAGGACGTCCTGACGGCCCAGGACACATCTCTCACACGCTCTCGCACACCGCCGCGCAGCGACCGAGTCTTTATCTGCGACGTATGATCCATGTACGGTCGACCCTGATCGCTGCCCGGCCATGTCCGCCGAGAGGCGCGAACCTCTGATGTGCGCCTCATGACGATCGCCACCGACCTCATCGTCGACAGAATCCCCCGAGTAGACGGGACTCAGGAACCGCTCGCGAGTTGGTACACCCAGGGCCTCTCCGACGGACTCGGCGATCGCCTCCTGATGTTCGACAACACCAACGCGCCGTCGTGGGAGCTGCTGCGGTTCCGGCCCGAGTTCGCGGCGGCGCTGGGATTCGAGCGGGCGCTGCGCGACCGCGTCGAGCAGCTTGGTCAATTCAGGCACCCGCTCTTCACGCAGGTTCGCGCGGTCGAGGAACTGGGATTCGGCGACGGTCTGGCGCTGGTCGCGACCTATGCCCCAGGCCGCCGGCTTTCGGAAGCGCTCGTGCGGCCGCGCAGCGTCGGCGCGGTCATCCCGCTGATTCGGCAGTTGACATCCGCGCTCGCTGACCTGCAGGAGCAAGGCGGCGACGTGGCGCACGGCGCGCTGACCGCCGACCGGATCATGGTGGCGCGAGACGGCCGGTTGATCATTCGCGAGCATGTGATCGGCTCGGCGCTCGCGCGGCTTCGCCTGCCGGCCGGTCGCCTCTGGACCGACCTCGGCATCATGGCGTGGCCGACGCACCTCGCCGTTCCGACGCTCGATCGCCGGACGGACGTCGTCCAGCTCGCACTCGTCGCGCTCTCACTGATGCTCGGCCGGCGCGTCGGGCCTGCGGACTATCCGCGGCGGATCGACGATCTGCTCGATCGCATCGGCGAAACGACTGGCGATGAACTGTTTTCACCTCTCAGGTTCTGGCTGGAGCGGGCCCTTCAGCTGAATGGACGCGTGTTCGAGTGCGCCGAAGACGCCCGGGCGGCGTTGAGCGACCTGGCGAAGGACGGCGACGAGACGGACGACTCGCTGACGTGGCGCGCTGCCCCTTCGCGGCAGCGTCCATCTCAGCGGGATGAGGAGACCGGCCCAACTGACGACGCCAGTAATCCGATCGATCAGTTCAGCCCGGAAACGTCGTCCGCGCCGGCGGCGCAACATCCGTCCGCGACCGAACGACCGCCGTCCATCGTGGCACGACCTCCGTCTCCGGCGGAGGTTCTGGACGCGAACGAAGGTCGTCCAACTGGTCGAACGTCGCAGCCGGTCCGCTGGGTCGCTGCGGCGGCGGTCCTGATCGCACTCGCCGAAGCCGGTGTCATCGGCCGGCTCCTCTACCTGAGAAGCCAGCCGCCGCCGCCCACGAACGCCGCCGTACTCGTCGAATTTGTCCGCCCCGGCGCCGATGTCCTCGTTGATGGCCAACCGGCAGGCGTCACGCCGCTGACGCTGACGATCGGCCCGCAGACACGCTCGATTCGCGTCGTCAGTCAGGAAGCCGCGCCAGCAGCGGCGGCTGCGCCGGCCGTCATCGCCGAGGATCCGGATCTCGACGGCTGCGCGACCGATCGTTGTTCCTCCGGCGCCGGCCGCTCCGCCGGCGGCCGCGCCTCCTCAGCGCCCCGGTGCGCTGCGGCTCTCTTCACCCTTCGAGCTTCAGGTGATCGAAGGCGAACAGGTCCTCGGGTCGAGCAGCCAGGGGCCGGTCGCCCTTGCAGCGGGCCGTCATGAATTCGACCTCGTCAACGCCGCGCTCGGTTTTCGCTCGCGGCGCGTCGTGGAGATCAATGCCGGGCAGACCCTGACGCTCGCCGTGCCGCGGCCCAACGGCGACGTCAGCATCAACGCGCTGCCGTGGGCCGAGGTCTGGCTCGATGGCACGGCGCTCGGACAGACTCCGCTGGGAAAAGTTTCGGTACCGATCGGCGAGCACGAGATTCTCTTTCGTCACCCGAGCTTCGGGGAGCGGCGGGAGAAGGTGATTGTGCGGTCGGATCGGCTGACGCTCGTCAGCGCGAACCTCCGGCGGTAACCGCCGCGGAAATTAGGAATGAAGTAATTCGCTCTACGGCGCGCGCGCCAGGAGCGTCGGACCCGAAGGCGCCGGCCGCCCACCTGTCGGTTCCAGCGTAACCGCCACTCCGGTGACCGGCCGCGGCACGCGCGGCGGATCCTGGACGACCATCATGACGCGTCCGGCCTGGTCCGGCACAAACAGACCGGCGCTGACCGGCTCGGTGGCCGTCAACAGCCACGCCTGATAGGTCGTTCCCGCCGGCGCTGCTGGGACCCGTGATCCACTGAAGACCAGACCGCGCGAGCGGCTCCACAGCATCTGCGCGTATGCCCGGGGCGTCGTCGCGCCGCTCGTGACGTTGAAGCGTACGAGGTCGGGAGCGGCGAGGACGTCGCTCACGGTTTGCGCGTTCCGCGCGGTCTGCTCGGCCTCGGCGATCTTCCGGTCGGCGTTTTCGCGCGTGTCGGCCACCTTTTGATTGGCCAGCTGCGCCGCGGCTTCGGCCTGCTGTTGCGCCGCGGTGACCTTGGCGGCGGCTTCCGTCAACCTGGCGTCGACGCGGCGCTGCAGACCGATCGCCAGCGCGCTGGCACCCACTACCGCGAGCGCGAGGATCGCGAAGGCGACGGACCACATCTGCCGCTGGCGCTCGCTTCGACCGGACGCCGCGGCGACTTCCTCTCGACCAACGTCGACCGCGTGCTCGAGCGACTCGACACGCTCCGCCAGTGCGGCGGCCTCCTCCGGAAACTCCCGAAGCGTCCTTGGCGCCGCGTCCCGTTCCTGCCTGGGCCCATCCCGACCCACAGCCGGTAACGTGTCGCCTCCCTGCACGGAGCGGCGGAGGTCGCCGTGCAGGCGCACGACGTCTTCAAGCGCCCAGGCTGGTGCGGCGTCAGGTGGCGGCACGGTCCGCTGTACGGCAACCGTCCGCAGTTCTGCGACCGCCGCTTGCAGCCCCTGCGCCAGCTCGTTGAGGCGAAAGTGCAGATCGCCCTCGAGCGCCGCAAAACGCGATTCGGTCCGCTCGAGACCGCTGATCGAGCTGGTGGCCGCGATGCAAATCTCGCCCAGGCTCGCGGCCCGTTCGCGCAGCTCCTTGACTGGTTCCTCGTGCAGTTGCCGCAGCGCGCTGAGCTCGTGCTGCATGGTGTGGGCGTATTGCTGTTCGGAGCTGGTCCAGCGATCCAGGATGTCGTTGCTCTGCTCGATGAGATGCGTCAAGCGCGATTCAACCGGCTGAAGCTGTTTCTGCGTCTGCTGCCACTGTTGGAGCGTCAGGCTGAACCGATCCAGTTGCGCTTCGAGTTTGGAGAGACGTTGTTCGAGGTCCGGACCTTGCTGATGCATCTGGCCACCCTGCGCGCGCGATTGTTGCACAAAATTGCGCGCGCCGCTCGTCGTTTTCGCGCTAGCATGTGCGGTACACACGTCCAGAAAACGCAAGCCGCGAGGTGCGCCGATGATCGTCAATCGCGTCGCGCGTCGTTTTGCAATGGCTCTCGCCTCAGGGTTTCTGGTCGCCTCTCACGTCGCGGGCCAGGACGCACTCACCCGCGCGAAAGATCTCTACGCCTCGGCCGCCTACGACGACGCGCTGGCGGTGCTCGATCAGCTGAAGCTCGACTCGTCGTCGCCCGACGTCGTGGAGGCCGGGCAGTACCGGGCCTTCTGCCTGCTGGCGTTGGGGCGCAGCGACGAAGGGCGAAAGGCCATCGCGGGCATCGTCGAGGCCGACCCGTTGTTCCAACCGGCCGAAACCCAGATGTCGCCGCGGCTCGTGACGGTGTTCCGCGACGTCAGGAAACAGCTGCTGCCGCGAATCGTTCAGCAATCGTACGGGGAAGCCAAAGCCGCTTTCGATCGGAAGGAGCTTGAAGCGGCCGTCATCGGCTTCGACCGCGTGCTCCTGCTGCTCAACGACCCGGACCTCCCGGCGTCGGCGGGCACGACCGATCTCCGGATGCTCGCGACCGGCTTCAGGGATCTCAGCAAGGTGGCTCCCGCACCCCCGCCCCCCAAGGCGGCGCCCCCGCCGCCGAGTATTCCTCTCAGTGGCAAACCCGCAAATGCATCGGGTCCGCCACGCACGTACGGTCCGAACGACGCCGACGTGACACCTCCGGTGGTCCTATCCCAACAGCTGCCTCCGTGGCGCCCGTCGAAGCTGTCCGCCACACGGCGCGACTACCAGGGGGCCGTGGCGCTGGTCATCGACGAGAGCGGGAACGTCGAATCGGTCACCCTCCTCACCAGCCTGCAGCCTGAGTACAACCCGGTCCTCCTGAAGGCCGCCCGCGAGTGGAAGTTCAGGCCGGCGACCAAAGATGGCCTGCCCGTGCGATATCGAAAGGTGGTGGGTATTCGCCTGAACCCGTCGGATTAGCTACCAGCTGTCAGCTTTCGGCTATCAGCGGAGCAGAGAGCTGAAAGCTG
Organism: uncultured Acidobacteriota bacterium; assembly: GCA_963792175.1. Taxonomy (GTDB): domain Bacteria; phylum Acidobacteriota; class Vicinamibacteria; order Vicinamibacterales; family CAVVIG01; genus CAWBVG01. The sequence goes on along the minus strand of CAWBVG010000041.1, from coordinate 12,954 downwards.
AAAGCTGAAAGCCTTGAGTCTGGTGGAGTTTGGGTGCAAGCTGCTGCATCCCCATGACCACATCCACCCTCGCCCCGCGCACTGACCCGATCGCCGCACGCCGCCTGTTCACCGCCGGCTGCATCGCCCTGATCGCGACCGCGATGTCGTTCGCCATCCGCGGCGACATCATGGGCGACTTCGAGCGGCTGTTCTCGCTGACCAAGACCGACGTCGGCTGGATCGCCGGCGCAGCCTTCTGGGGCTTCGGCTTCTCCATCCTGTTGGGAGGGCCGTTGTGCGACCTCCTCGGGATGGGGGTGCTGTTGCGGATTGCCGCAATCGGCCACGTCGGTGGCGCGATCGCGACCATCCTCGCGCCCGACTTCACCGTGCTCTTTGCGGCCACGCTCGTGATCGGCATTGCCAACGGGCTGGTCGAAGCCGCCATCAACCCGCTCATCGCGACGATCTATGCCGAGGACAAGACTCGACGGCTCGTCGCGCTCCATGCATGGTTCCCGGGCGGCATCGTGATCGGCGGCGTGCTCAGCTTTCTCTTCACACAGGCGGGACACCAGATGCCCGCGCTCGCGCCTTACACCGGCTGGCAGGCGAAGATGCTGTTAATGCTCGTCCCGTCGGTGTGGTACGGGTTCCTGTTCGCGGGCCAGAAGTTTCCGTCGACGGAGCGCGCCGCCGCCGGTGTGCCCTTCGGCGACATGTTCAAGGAAATCCTTCGACCGTTGTTCATCGTCGTCTGGCTGTGCATGTGGCTGACCGCCGCGACCGAGCTCGGTCCCGGCCAGTGGGTGAGCAACATCTTCAACGACGTGATGAAGAGCTCGGCGCAGGCCGGCATTCTCGTCCTGGTGTGGGTGAACGGCATCATGTACCTGATGCGGCAGTTTCTGGGGGGCGCCGCGCATCGCCTGTCGCCCATCGCGCTGATCGCATCCACGGCCGTCGCCGCCGCCGCCGGGCTTTTCCTGTTCGGCATGGCCACGACTCCGTTTACCGCGTTCGCCGCCGCGGCGCTCTTCGCCGCTGGAACCGCCTTCTGGTGGCCGACGATGCTCGGGATTACGTCGGAGCGATTTCCACGCGGCGGTGCGTTGGCTCTGGCAATCATCGGAGCGACCGGCTCGTTTTCGACGGCGATCGCCGGACCCGTCATGGGCTGGATCAACGATCGCTACGGCGCGAACCACGTGCTCTCGATCTGGGCGATCCTGCCAGCCGTACTGGCGCTGATCTTCACGGCTCTGTATCTGAGCGATCGGGTGCGGGGCGGGTACCGCGTCGAGCGCATCGGCCCGAAAGCGATGGTATGAACCTGGACCGCCTCAGGTTCCCCATCGTTCAGATTTCACTCGATCTCACGTCGCTCGACGAGGCACTCGAGACGGCCGCGATCGCGGTCGAGGCCGGGGTGGACTGGCTGGAGGCCGGCACGCCGCTGCTCCTGGCCGAGGGCCTGCGCGCTGTCGAGCAGCTTCGCCGCCGGTTTCCCGATCATCCGATCGTCGCCGATCTGAAAACGATGGACGGCGGGTATCTCGAGACCGAGATGATGGCAAAGGCGGGCGCCAATCTCGTCGTGGTGATGGGCCGTGCGCACGAAGCCACCATCCGCCGCGTCGTCGACGCCGGACGCGACTTCGGCGTGAAGGTGATGGGCGACAACCTTGCCGCCGACGATCGCGTGGCGTGTGCGCGCTGGATGGAAGGACTCGGCGTCGACTTCATCGTCCATCACATCGGCTACGATGAGCGGCGCATGATCACCGGGCTGAGCCCGATGGACGAGCTCGACGCTGTCGTGCGCGCCGTCTCGATTCCGGTGCAGGCGGTGGGCGGCCTTTCGATCCGCCAGGCGATCGAATGCCCGTCCCACGGTGCGCCGCTGGTGGTGCTGGGCGCCCCCCTCGTCATCGACGCCGATGGCTTCAAGGCGGTGACGGGCGACACGCTGCGCGAGGCGCTTTCGCAGATCTGCCGCGAGCCATCAAACACCAATCCACTAATTCACTAATTCACTAATTCAACCAATCACCAAATCACCAAATCACCAAATCACCAGATGCAATCTGCTGTCGTCCACTACGCCCTCGAGCCCCTGGCCGTCGAACTTCGGGACGTCGCCATCCCCGACATCGGCGACAGCGACGTCCTGCTGCGGGTCGGCGCGGTATCGGTCTGCGGATCCGACGTGCACCAGGCGTACAACACGCATTCGTGGACGGTCAACGTCCCCGTCGTCCTCGGCCACGAGTTCGCCGGAACCGTCGCACAGGCCGGACGCTCGGTAAAGGCGTTCCGCGAAGGTGACCGTGTCGTGTCGGAAACGGCCGCCGAAGTGTGTGGCGACTGTCTGCTGTGCCGGACCGGCCGCTACAATCTGTGCCCGCAGCGGAAAGGCTTCGGCTACGGCATCAACGGCGCGATGGCGACGTACGTGAAGGTCCCCGCGCGCTGCCTGCACCGAATCCCCGACGCGTTGCCGTTCGAGCTGGCCTGTCTGGCAGAGCCGCATGCCGTCGCCTACAACGCGATGTTGGTCAACTCGCAGATTCGCCCAGGCGACGCCGTCGTGGTGCTCGGGCCCGGACCGATTGGACTGCTGTGCACGCGCATGGCCGCGCTCGCCGGCGCCGACCCGCTGATTGTCGCCGGCCTGTCCAGCGACGCGCCCCGCCTCGAGACTGCCCGGTACCTTGGCGCGACGCACGTCGTTGACGCATCGCGTGAGCCGCTCGAGGACGTGGTTCGAGGCCTGAGTCCGCTCGGCGCCGACCTCGTGTGCGACGCTTCGGGCGCCAGCCGTCCGCTCGACGTGGCGCTCGCGCTGGCGCGGCCGGATGGACAGGTGACCAAGGTCGGCTGGTCGCCGGACCTCTTACCCGTGAACGTCAATCCCCTCGTCCAGAAGAACATTCGTCTCCAGGGCTCGTTCAGCCACAACTATCCCGTCTGGGAACGCGTGATCCACCTGCTCGACCGTGGCGTGACGCACCCGAAGAAGATCATCGGCCTCACGACCGCGCTCGACGGCTGGCGCGAGGCGTTCGACGCCATGCACGAAGGGCGGGTCATCAAATCGGTCCTGATTCCGTGAGCGCGCTGACGGGCAAAGTGTCGGTCGTGACCGGCGCGACTTCCGGCATCGGCCGCGGCATCGCGGAGCATTTCGCGAGTCTCGGGTCGAACGTCGTGGTGCACGGCCACGACCGCGGCGACGGCCTCGAGACCGTGCGGCGGGTGAAGGCGGCGGGACGCGACGCGGAGTACTTCGACGGCGACCTGACGAGCGAAGAGATCTGCCGCTCGTTGATCCGCTTCGCCGTGGAACGATTCGGCGGCGTCGACGTCCTCGTGAACAACGCGGCCGACACCGGCCGCGGCGACCTCGAGCACATCGCGGTGGCGCGCTGGGACACCATCATGGCCGTGAACCTGCGGGCGCCGTTCATCCTGCTGCAGGAAGCGATTGCGCCGATGCGGGCGCGCGGCGGCGGATCGGTGATCAACATCGGCTCGATCCTCGCCTACGTCGGCGAGCCGAAGCTTGGCGCCTATTCGGTGTCGAAGGGCGGCCTGATGACGCTGACGAAGAACGCGGCGTCGCTGCTGAACCGCGATCGGATCCGCGTCAATCAGATCAACGTCGGGTGGACGCTGACCGAAGGCGAGCGGCGCGTGAAGCGCGAGCAGGAAGGGAAAGGCGACGACTGGGTCGAGGCGGCGATCGCGACCCGGCCGTTCGGGCGCCTGCTCCTGCCGGCCGACATCGCCCATGCGGCCGCGTATTTTGCGACGAGCGCGAGCGAGTGCGTCACCGGCAGCGTGCTCGATCTCGAGCAATACCCGCCCGGCGCCTTGCCAGATTCCTAAGCGTGGCGATGGAGCGCGTGCAGCCGCGTGTCAGCGTCTTCCCGAAGTGCTACTTCGACCAGTTGTGCCGCGGCGACCTGGAGTACGCCTGCGTGGATCAGATCGGCGGCGACGCTGGGCGCGGAAGGGCTCGAGCACTACGATGGATTCATTCGCGGCCCTGCCGCCGATGTCGTCACGCTGATGGCGGACACCGGACAGACGAGCTCGATGCTCTGCTTCTCGCCGGACTTCACCCACCCGGACGGCGCGGAGCGGGCGCGGCAGGTCGAGCGTCAGAAGGCCGCCATCGATCTGGCCGTGACCCTCGGGACCAGGTTCTGCCGGACGCTCAGCGGACAGCGCCACCAGGGTCTGACCCGGCGCGACGGCGTTGAGAGAACGGTCGAGGGGCTCTGCCGCTCGATGGAGTACGCCGAGAAGCGTGATGTCGTGTTGTGTCTGGAAAACCACTACAAAGACGGCACCTGGCAGTATCCCGAGTTCGCGCAGCCCGAGGATATATTCCTGGAGATTCTCGATCGCGTCGACTCCCCACGGCTCGGTGTGCAGTACGATCCGTCGAACGCGCTCGTCGGCGGCTACGATCCGATACGGTTTCTGGAAAAGGTGCTCCCGCGCGTGGTCACGATGCACGCCTCCGATCGATATCTGACGCCTGGCGCGACCATCGACGAGCTGCGGCACAGCGACGGCACGATTGGCTACTCCGACAAGCTGCGGCATGGCGAAACCGGCCAGGGCCTGATCGATTACGATGCGATTTTCCGAATCCTCGCGGGCGCGCACTTCTCCGGCTGGATTTCCGTGGAGGACGGGATGAATGGCCTCGAAGAGCTGCAGCGATCGATCGCGTTCCTGAAGCAGAAGAGGTCCCAGGACGTATGCGTAGCGCTCTCTTCGCAGGTACCGATACTCCTGCCGCGGCCGGCCGCGGCGGCGTCCGTGCCGCTGGACCTCACGCGGGTCCGGCCTGGCCCGGTCGCGGTGACGCGCGCCGACGACGCGGTGACCGTCACCTGGCCCGACGAGACAGGACGCGCATGGCGTGCGACGTTCTCGCTGGATCCCGCGCAGCCGCTCGTCACCGTCATCGGCTCGGACGCGGACGCCGTCGTGCGCGGCGCGCGTCCCTTCTACCAGGGCGAAACCGGCAAGCGGCGCGGCGGCTGGTACGCCTTCTTCGACGATCCGACCACCCACCCGGACGGCACCCGTCACGTGCAGGGCACGCTGCAGCTGCGCGGCGCGTCGGCGCGCAGCATCGGCGAGCGCGTGGAAATCGTGTTCGACGGCCTGCGCATGGGCAGCTTCGATGGCGGGCTCGCCTACACGTTCTATCCCGGCAGCCGCCTGATTCAGCAGGAAGCGGTTCTCACGACCTACGACGCCGACGTCGCGTACTACTACGACGCCGGCCTCGACATGGCCGCGCCGGCCGATCGGCAGCCGGGCAACAACATGCGCTCCGACGTCGCCTTCTACGACACCGAAGGCGCGCTCCGGCACGTGACCGCCAACGGTTTGCAAGCCGAGCGCGTACCGGTTCAGGCGCGATACCGGACGCTGGCGCTAAAGACCGCCGCCGGCAGCATTGCGGTATTTCCGTCGCCTCACCAGGTACTTTTTTCCTCGCGACTTCACGTCGAACCTCGGCTTCGTCTGGTATCGCGCCTGGCGCGGCCGCGCCGCGCTCGGCATCAGGCAGCTGCGCGACGAGAACTGGCAGTACTACCCGTGGATGAACGCACCGCCGGGGCGGCCACAGCGGATGAGCGTGTTCTTTCTGGTCGGCTCCGCCGCGCCCGACGCAACGCTCGCGAATGTGCTTCGCTATACCAACGGCGACCGCTTCAAAGCGCTCGACGGCTACAAGACACTCAGCACGCACTGGCACCTGGCCGACACCGTGCAGGCGATGGCGCACGGAACCGGCTGGACGCCGCCGTTCAAGCCGGTGCTGAAGGCGATGGGCGTCGATGCCTCGATGATCATGGATTTTCATGGCGACGGGCATCCCGACGATCTCACCGACCTGCGTCTCGACGAGCTCCACGCCTACTTCGCGACCCTGCGGCACCAGTCGGATCCGGATTTCCTGCTGATTCCAGCGGAAGAAGCCAACGTGCATCTCGGTGGCCACTGGACGCTCGTGTTTCCGAAGCCGGTGTACTGGTTCATGGGCCGACCGAAGAACGGCGCTCTCGTCTCGACGCATCCCAAGTACGGCACCGTCTACAGCGTCGCCAACGCGAAAGAGATGTTCGACCTGGTGAAACGCGAAGGCGGCTACATGTACCAAACGCATCCGCGCACCAAGGGATCGACCGGGTTTCCGGACAAGATCCTCGCGACCGACTTCTTCCGCGACGCCAGCTATCTCGGTGCCGGATGGAAGGCGCTGCCCTCCGATCTGTCGTCGCCGCGTCTCGGCGATCGCGCGTTCGATCTACTCGACGAGTTGAACAACCAGCAGCTGCACAAGCGGCTGCTCGGCGAGGTGGACGTGTTCCAGTTCGACCACACGCACGAGCTGTACGCCCACATGAACATCAACTACATCAAGATCGATCGCCTCCCGGCGTTCGATCGATGGGGCGACGCGCTGGTGCCAGTGGCCAACGGTGACTTCTTCACGACCACCGGCGAAGTGCTCCTGCCCGACGTGAATCTCGCATCGTCGTCCGCCGGCGAGATCGTGGCGCGCGTGCGGGCGCAGTGGACGTTTCCATTGCGCTTTGCCGAAATCGTCTGGGGCGACGGCCAGACGACACACCGCGAAGTCATCGAGTTGGCTGACACGCGCGAATTCGGCAATCGGCAGTTCGAGTGGCGAACCAAGGCGAACGGCTGGACGTGGGCCCGCGTCGCGGTGTGGGACGTCGCAGGCAACGGCGCGTTCGTGAACCCCTTCTGGCGGCCCTGATCATGCCTTTGGAGAAATACGAGCCCTTTTTCGGATTGACCGAGGCGCCGTTCAGCCTCGCCCCCGATCCTCGATTCCTGTTCGCGAGCGCCTCGATTTCGGCGGCTCTCGAGCAGCTCGCCTACGCGCTCGGGCGGCGCGAACCGCTGATTGTCGTGACCGGCGAGATCGGCACCGGGAAGACACTGCTGTGCCGGGCGGTCATGAAGCGGATTCCGCGCGAGACATTCCTCTCTGTCATCGACGACCCGATGCTCGAGCGCGACGACCTCCTCAAGCAGATGCTCGAGGACTTCGGCGTGATCGCCAAGGATCGATCGCGGTTGACGGAGACGACGCGTCACGAGCTCGTCGAGGCGTTGCAGGCATTTCTGCGGTCCCTCGGCTCGATTCAGGCGCACGCCGTCGTCGCCATCGACGAGGCGCAGCACCTGCGGCCGGAGGTTCTCGAACAGATCCGCCTGCTCTCGAACATGAATGACGAGAAGGGGACACTCCTTCAGATCATCCTGGTCGGGCAGCCGGAGCTGGAAACGCTGCTCTCGCAGCCGGAGTTGCGTCAGCTCCAGCAGCGCGTGACGCGGCGGTTCCGCCTGGAGCCGCTCAACCAGGAGGAAGTGCGCGAGTATATCGATCACCGGCTTGCGCTGGCCCGCAATGGCGCTTCGCGAGCGCCTGGCGCGGCCGAACTGGCGCATGAACTGGCGGCGTGGTCCAGCGTGAAACGGGACGCGCAGTTCACCGACGAGGCCGTTCAGGCGGTGTTCGAGATCTCCCGCGGCTTCCCCCGGGTGATCAACCTGCTCTGCGATCGATCACTGGAAGCGGCGTGCGCTTCCAATCTTCGGGTGGTCGACGCGTTCGGAATCAACAAGGCCGCCGGCGACCTGGGGCTTGGATCGCTGGGGACGCCCCGGGTCTCGAGTGAAGAGTCGCCCGCGAGGCAACCGAAACCAGAACATTCCTTCTGGGTGCCAGCGCCTTCGGAATCACGATCTGCAGCGCCGACCGGTGAATCCCTCGCGACCTTCGCCGCTGACGAGCCCGGCTCCGCCGACGTCCCGGCGGCTCCACGACAGGGACCGAAATACGTGCTGATCGCGGCGTCGCTGGCGCTCGTGGCGTTCGTGGCCGTCTGGTACGGCCTTCGTGCCGCGACCTCGCCGGAGCCGCAAGCCGCTCCTTCGGCGGCGACGCCGCTCCCGCCCGGTGACCGCGCGCCGAGTCCGGGTGCCTCACCGTCTGATGCGGCCGGCGCTCCGCCCCCTCAACCGTCGGCCACGTCGCCCGCCCGGCCGGCAACTCCGCCGGCAACCGCGCCGTCGGGTGCGGCGTCCGCGCCGTCGACGGCCTCGCCGGCCGCCCCGCCCGCGACACCAGCCGCCGAACGATTCGAAATCGTCGTGGCGTCGTTTCGGACCGACACCCGCGCGACCGCTGTCTCAACGGAGATTGCCGCGCTCGGTCTCCCCGTACGTCGGCGTGTGGCCGACACCTGGCAGCAAGTGATCGTCGGTCCGTTCAAGTCCCGCCAGGAAGCGGACGACGCGCAGCAGCGTCTCCAGCGAGCCGGCATGGGCGGCGCCCAGATCGTCCCGGTTCGATGATGCAGTGACGCGGCGCTGCAGGCCGCGCGGCGCCGGTGTGCAATTGCATGCAGCGTGCGTCACCGTCAGAAAACCGCTTGCGCGGCTGCAGGAGTTGTTCTTAACTCAGTGTCATGGCGCGCTCGGTCCTTCGAGCGACTGCGATCGCCGTCCTGCTCGTCGGCTCGCCGGCGCCCGCCCGCGCCGCGCAAGGCATCCTCGTCGTGCAGGTGTCAGACCTGAAGGGCGCCCCGATTCCACGCGTCCAGCTGGCGACCAAGGGCGACGGCAGCATCGGGCCGCCGACAGACGCGGCCGGCCGCACGCGCATCAGCCTGGCCGCGCAAACCAAGCCGCAAACGATCGTGGCGCTCACCATCGTCAGCGCACCCAAGGATCTCGTGTTCATCTCGCCGTGGGACAACCAGGTCCGGGTTCCTCCATTCGAGAACGAGTCGCAGAACTTCGCGAGCGTCGTGCTGGCGGATCGAACGGATCGAGCGCTCCTCGAGAACGGCAAGGTCGTGGTGTCCGTGGTGTCGAAACTGAACCTCTCGACGGCGCCGAAGGACGCGAGCAATCAACCGGCGGAGCGTCGCGCCGATGCGCTGCGCCAGGCCGCCGCGACCCTCGGCATCCAGCCTTCCGAGCTCGATACCGCGATTCGGGCGTATGGGCCTCGCGCCACCGATCCGTACGACAAAGGGATGGTCGCCCTCTACGCCGGCGACATGGCGAACGCGACCGAGCGCCTGACCGCGGCTCTCAAGCAGCGTGAAGAGCGGCTCGAGGCCGGCAAACGTGATGCCGCCGATGCGGCGTTCTTTCTGGCGCAGGCGCTCTATCGACAGAATCAGTACGCGCAGGCCGTGGCGATGTACCGGAAGGCACTCGGATACCGGCCTGGGGATCCCGCCACGACGAACAATCTCGCGCTGGCGCTGCTCCAGACCGGCGACTATGTCGGCGCCGCGCCGCTGCTGCAGCTGGCCGTCGCGACCATCGAAGCGGCGAGCGGGCCCAACGATCCGGAAGTGGTGTTTGCGTTGAACAACGTCGGGGCGGTCCTGTTCGCAAAGGGCGACCTCGTGGCGGCAGAGAACGCGTTTCGACGCGGCCTGACGATTCGGCAGGCCGCGCTCGGCGCCGGTGATGTCCGTACGGCGAACAGCATGACGAACGTCGCATCGGTGCTGCTGGCCAAGAACGAGGACGCCGCCGCAGAGCCGCTGCTGGCGGCAGCTCATGACGCGTTCACCCGCGCACCACGAGGCCCAGACACGGTGGCGCAGCCGTCCCGGCCGCAGCAGCAGACGGCCGTCGTCGCCAGCGGAGCGCTCGGCGCGCCCGGCCTCGAGTCGGTACGGCTCAATCAGGCGATCCTGGCCAGGCATCGCGGGCGCCTCGACGAGGCGAAGGCAACGGCGCTGGACGTGCTGCGCGACCAGATGCAGGCGTACGGGCCGCGCCATCCCGGCACCGCCCTCGCGTTGCAGGTGCTGGCGCAGGTCGAACTGGCCGCCAGGGACGCCGCGGCGGCCGCCGACCACTTCGAACGGGCGATCGAGAGCCGGCAATCGCTGATCGGCGCGGACCATCCGGCGATCGTCGAGTCGCTCGTCGGGCTCGGCGATGCGGCCGTTCTCCTGGGTGACACGGCGAAGGCGCAGAACGCGTACCGCCGCGCGGCGGCGATCCGTCAGCGGACCTTCGGCGACACCGATATCGTGGCCGCGGCGATCCAGAAGAAACTGGCCGCCCTCGCAAAGTAACGGACACGCCTGCCCGCCGGAGCTGACGACCGATGGACCTGAAGGACCTGGCGGGCGCGATAGCCCACGTCAACAGCGCCTGGTCGATTGCCGCGTTTGCGATCGCCGCGATCCTCGGCGTCCTCAACCGAACGCTGGCGTCAACGGATGCGCAAAAGCGCCGCGGGAAGCGGGCGCCGGCCATCCTCTCGAACTCGTTCGTCTGGCCGATCGTCGGCGCCATCTGCTTTCTCGGCGCGCTGCCAATTCTGGCGCAACACGTATCTCGAGTCGCTGAAAATCCGGGGCGGCGAGTTCTACCGCGTCCGCGTCATCGTCCTCGATCCGCAGGGCAATCCGGCACCGGGCGCGACGTTGCGCACGACCGTGTCGAACGAAACCACGGCGACATCCCAGGACACGGCCGTCGTCACCATTCCGAAGGCGCTGGTGCCCGCCGATGGTCATGGTCACGGTGTTTGCGGATCTGGAATCCTCGTTCCTGCACGGCCGCACCGACGTCCATCTCGGTGCGGACTTCAATCCTTCGATCACGGTGAATCTGAAGGCGGCCCGCGATGCGACCGTCGCCGGTCAGGTCCAGGACGATTCAGGAAAGGCGGTCGCGGGCGCGACCGTCAGCGTCGTGGGAGGAGAGTCTGGCGAGACGTCGGCGACCGGGAGCTTTCTCTTGAAAAGCAACGCAGCCGCCGGGCAGGTTGTGAGATTGCACGCCGAGAAGCGCGGCTACGCCGCAGTCGATCAGGATCATCCTGCCGGGCGGGAGCCGGTGACGATTGTCCTGCGAGCGGAACGACCGCGACGGAGCAGGTGAAGGACGCGGTTGTTGCCGCCGATGCTGGGATTCGAGCCGGCGCTTAGCGGTCGCGCATGGCTTGCAGCCCGGCGCTGACGCGCGTTTGCCTGTCGGCGGCGACCTGCACGGCCGTCGTCCAGCGATCGTATCCGTCTACGCTCGATGCGAACCACATGGGAGCCCGCGCGGAGTCGTGGCAGTTCGAGCGGCGTCTCTCCGACGAGTTGTCGATCGACGAACACCGCGCTGCCGGCCGGCTGTGAGTCGACCGTGAGCGTTCCGACGTATTGAACGGGCTCCTTCGAGCGGCCAGCCTGGGACGCGTCGGCCGCTGGTGCGGCCGGCGCTACCCGCGGCCGATCCCGCCGGTCCGCTGACGATTATGCCTGGCGGACATCGTGCCGGTCGTCGCGGACGGGCGACCGGCAGGCATGTCGAACATCGCGAAATGGGACGCTGTGCTGGGCAGCAGCGCGACAGGCGCCGGCGATTCCTGAAGGCTACGCGGCGCGGCGCTGGCGATCCGGCCTGGCTGATCGGGCGCAAGCAACATGGCGATGCCGAGCAGATTCACGGCGACCAGCACTGCGAAAATCGCCGCCCAGCGCAGAAGGGGGCGCCTGATCCTGACCTTCCACGCATTGGGCTGTCGAGGGTCGGCAGAACGCAGAATGATGACCGATTTCCGAGCTGATTCCGTCAGCGTCTGCAGTTGCTCGCGAACGCGTTCGAGCTCGTGTTCGACTTCGTTCTTGCTCCTCACGACCTGTTCGACCCGGACTCTGGTTTCGGCGGTCCGCTGTTCGAGTTGGCCGATCGCTGTCTCGGCTTGTCCCAGCTTGCCGTCGCTCCCGGTGAGCGCGGCGACTCGCGCTTCGACCGCGCTCAGAACGGCCGTGACCCGCGTCGCTTCGGCCGCCGCCCGTTCGATCGCGCTCTTCTGCGCATCGAAGTTGTCGATGCGACGTTCGAGCTGATCCATCGACGCGGCGGCCCGTCGTTCCAGCCGGCCGGCCGTTTCCTCGGCTCGCCGCAACTCCTTGTCACTCCCGGTGACCGCCGCGGCCAGCGCCTGCTCGATCTTCTGCTTCTCTGCATCGAAATCCCGGACGCGCTGTTCGAGCTGCGCCGCCGTTTCGACTGCCTTGGTGTTCCAGCCGGCGGACCGTTTCCTGCGCGTGCGCTAACCTCTGATCGCTTTCGGTCAGCGCAGTGGCCAACGCCTGCTCGATCGCGAGCTTCTGCGCTTCGAAGTGGCTGACACGCCGTTCAATTGTGCCGTCGTTTCTCTGCCGATTGATGTTCCAGCCAGCCAACCGTTTCCTGCGCGTGCGCTAACTTCTGATCGCCGTCGGTCAGCACAGTGGCCAATGCCTGCTCGATTGTGTGCTGTTGCGCTTCAAAGTGGCTACCGCCGTTCGAATTGGGCGGTCGTTTCAGCGGCCTGCTGTTCCAGCCAGCCAAGCGTTTCCTCGGCTTGTGCCAAGGAGTTGTTGCTGTCAGCGCACGCTGCGTCCAGCGCCTGCACGATCGCCCGCTTCCGTCCATCGAAGCCGTCGAGGCGCCGTTCGAGCTCGGCCATCGTCGCCGTGGCCCGTCGTTCGAGCTGCGCCGTCGTGTCGAACGCCCGATGTTCCAGCCGGCCGACCGTGGCCTCGGCCTCTCCCAACCACTCGGTTTTTTCAGTCAAGAGAGCGACACGCGCCTGGAGCTCGTCCATCAATCTGCCCACTCGCGTGGCTTCTTCGCGAGCACGATCGATGGCTTCCTTTTGAGCCTCGAAACGAGCCCCGCACTGCATCACTTCTTCGGCGAGCTGCTTCAGCGACGCGAAATTGTCTTCCGTGGTGGCGTCAGCTCACGGACGACCTCGAGCGGTTCGATCCGCTTCTCGATGGCGTTGAGCACATCGACGGTCAACTCGCTGCGTTTCTCCGTCAGACGGCAGATATTGCCCAGTCTCGTATAGCCCTGACCGAGGTGTTCGCCGAGACTGCGCAG
>CAWBVG010000040.1:0-121521 GCA_963792175.1 uncultured Acidobacteriota bacterium | reverse complement strand
GGGTGCTCGGCTATCCCGTGCTCGGCGGGTTCGAGCGGCTGGAGCGCCTGATCGATACCGCGTCCGTAGACATGGTGGTCATCGGCGCACGAAGACATCGACCCGGAACGTATCCGCAATCTCCGAGTCGCGTGCGCGTCGCACGGCGTGGCGCTGACGCGCCTGACTGTCGGCATCGAAGACATTGATCGTGCAGTTTGGCGCCACGGCATCGCGTGGCGGACCCAGCGCCGGCTGATCGGTTGTTCCTCCTGGCATTTACCCCGGCATCCCCTCGGAGATGTGCGGCATCTGCGGTGAACTGCGCTTCGACGGCGCCGGCCGGTCCACCCGAGGCGGTGTGTCGCGATGCGCGACCAGCTGGTGCATCGCGGTCCGGACAGCGAGGGTTGTACGTCTCGCCGTCGCGGCGCGGCGGCCTCGGTTCCGTCGCCTGAGGATCATCGATCTCTCGGCAACGCGACCAGCCGATGGCCAACGAAGACGGCTCCGTGCAGGTCGTCTTCAACGGCGAGATCTACAACTTCCGCGAGCTCGCGAGCACTGCTGCAGCGCGGCCACCGGTTCCGTTCGCGCACCGACACGGAAGTCATCGTCCACCTCTACGAGGAGAAGGGCGACGCTGCATCGACGACTCGACGGCATGTTCGCGCTCGCGATCTGGGACGACGCGCGAAGGCGGCTGATGCTCGCGCGCGACCGCGCCGGCAAGAAGCCGCTGTTCTATTTTCTCGACGAGCGGCGTGTTCGCGTTCGCGTCGGAGATCAAGGCGTTCTTCGGTCGCCCGGACGTCCGATCGAGATCGATCGCGACGCGGTGCCGTACTACTTCCTCCACGGCTTCGTGCCGCGTCCGGCGACGTCTACAAGGCGTGTCGCCAGGTCGAGCCCGGCACCGTCATGACCGTCGAGCGGCGACGGCCGCATCAGTCGCGCGTTACTGGCCATCGACGTTTCCGCCGGCGGGCCGAGCAGGCCGATCGAAGTCGCGCGGCGCAGCGACGGGTTCGCGACGCTGATGACGGCCGCGGTCGAACGCCGCCTGATGTCGGACGTGCCGCTCGGGGCGTTTCTCAGCGGCGGCATCGATTCGTCGATCATCGTCGGCCTGATGAGCCGTCTGACGGCAGCCGGTCAAGACTTTCAGCATCGGCTTCGAAGGCGATCGCGGCTACGACGAGACCGCGCTACGCGCGCATCGCGGCGCGAGCCTTCAAGACCGACCACACCGAGTTCAGTGTCGAGCCGTCGGCGTTCGAGCTTGATCGAGACGCTTGTCGGCACCACGACGGACCGTTCGGCGACTCCTCGGCGATCCCGACCTACATCGTGCTCGCAGCTGACGCGAGCAGCATGTGACCGTGGCGCTGACCGGCGACGGCGGCGACGAGCTGTTCGCCGGCTATCTGCGGGTTTCAGGCGCGCCGTGGTGCTCGGAGCGGGTTGCCCGGCTCGTCGGCCACGTCGCGCGCGGCCCTGCTGGTGCAGTCGCCGGCCGGCCACGAGCGGGACCGCTCTGAAGGCTGACTCCAGGGTTCTTCCGGCGGCTGCATGACGCGCTCGACGAGCGGATGACGCGCTGGACACGCGTGTTCTACGACGACCTCGAGGAGCTGCTGAGGCCGGACTTCGCGCGCGTCGTCCGCGCGATCGACCGAGCTGCGTATCTCGCGCGGGAGCGGCTCCGATGGACGGGATGTCGACGCTGAGCCGACTGCTGCTCGCGAACTTCATCTCGTATCTGCCGGACGATCTGCTCGTCAAGGCCGACCGCTGCACGATGGCGAACTCGCTCGAGGCGCGGTCGCCGTTCCTCGACCGCGCGCTGATCGAATACGTCGCCGGCGCTGCCCGACGATGAAGCTCGCCGGCCGGCGACGAAGATCGATGCTGCGGGAGGCGTTCGCCGATTTGCTGCCGCCGGCGATTGACGGCGCGGGAAGATGGGGTTCGGTGTTCCCTTCGGCGCGTGGTTCCGCGGCCCTCGCGCGACGACATGAGCGATCTGCTGCTCGCCCCGGATGCCCGCTACCGCGAGATGCTTTCGGCGCCGTACGTCGAGCGGATCGTCGACGCGCCACCTGGCCGGCCACGCCAACCTCGGCCGCAGCTCTGGAGCCTCGTCTGCTTCGAGCGCTGGCTGCAGCACTGCCGGATTGGACGAGGCGAGCAGGACGTCGCCTGACGGCATGCACCCGGCGGCTCATCGAGTCTGAATGATCTGGTAAGTCCCAACCTGAATACCGACCTAGCACATTTCCGCGCTGCCCGGTAAGTAAGAACGCAGGGCTGCCACGTGCGCTCCACGCGCAGATTGACCCTCCTGACGCCGATCATCGGATCGGCCTCGCGCAGCCGGACATCAAGGTCAGTTCCGCTACTCCATAGACAAGCGTTCTCACCGGTCTGTCGCCGTCGGTTGAAACGTCGATGCCGGGATCGGCGCGATCGGTGCCCAATCCGTGGGGATTGGGATCGAAATGAGAAACCCGCGGCGACCCCCTTTTTCGGCAGCAACACGCTCGCGAACTGTCCAGTCCATCGAAACCGCCGCCCGTCCTCAGCCGTCTCCCACCCATAGGAATCCGTCGACTGCCTGTGACTCAACGGGCGTGGCCGTCGGCCGGTCCCGTCGTCACGGCTCCCACGACAACCAGCCCCGCCGCTCCGGCGAACGTCAAGCCGCTACCGAAGCGAGAGAATCTGTTCCCAGGCCGCCCACGCGCGTTGCCCGGGACGGCCGATGGTATCGCTGTCATCCGAGCCGAACTGAATCGAGGAACGGGGTAGGCGACTTCGCCCACCAGGAAGGGATGCCCCGAGAGGCATGTGCCGAGGTATGCGAGGACGCCGCCCGTAATCCCGAGCAGCCGGACATCGTCTGGGTTTCGGACAAGCGTACCAAGGGCGCGCACAATCGCGATTCCCAGGCAGACCGTGAACGCGGCGAAGCCGACCACGCCCGTCTCGGCTGCAATCTGGAGGAAGTAGTTGTGGGCGTTTTCGGCGCCGTAGGCAAACGCGAGCTGCGGTGACGGGTCCTGCGGGGACGCTCCGGGAATACTGCCCGATGCCGACGCCGAATCAGGGGACTTGCTCTTGATCATCCGCAGGCTCGTCTCGAAGAACTGCACCCTGAAGCCCGCCCCATGGAAATCTGGATCCTTCTCGAGCTGGCGGACTCTCGCGGCGGTGACGCCGGCGCCGACGATGAAGGCCGCAGCCAGCAGCGCGGCGCGCCGCCGCCGGCTTGAGCCTGCCGCTGACCGCGACCGCCAGCGCCGCTCCGCCCAGGATACCCACCATCGCCAGCGCCGTGCGCGACTGCGCCAGCCAGAGACCGGCGCCTGACGCCATCGTCCAGCATCGCCCACGCCGCCATCCTTCGGCCGCGCGCGTGCGCGGTGGCGCCGAGAGCCAGGCACAACACCATCGCGAAGTAGCTGCCGGCGGCATTGGCGTCTCCGACGTGCCCGCTGACCCGATAGCCGTTGAGTGCAATTCGCTGGAGAGCGCTGGCCGATCCGATTGCGGGATTAGAGCAGCACGCTCGATTCCGCCGCGATCGCGGCCGAACACGCAAGGACCGCCGACAGCCGATCAACTACCGCCTCGTGACGTCGGCTCAGGGTGACTGTTGCGGCGACCAGGCCCAGTCCTTCGATCAGCCTCGCGCCGGCCACGACGCCTGTCCAATCGGCGAATGTCACGAAATAGGCGTTCCGGAGCTGCCACAACTCCGCGGCAAACTCGCGCGGAAAGGCCTGGAGCTGCCATGCCAGCGTTGCCACCGATGCGACGACGACGAACGAGAACAACCAGGCAGGCCGAGGTACTCCGATTGAAGGCGTTCGTGGAATCGCTCGCGCAGGAGCCACCCGCCGAGAAAGGCGACGACGACGGCTTCGCTCATCCGGAATGCTTCGTCGTGGATGAGCGTCGCGCCGAGCACGCCGAGCGGCGCCACCGCGGCCGCGAAGAGCAGGCCGTGGAAGGGGCTGGCGATCGCGATGCCGAGCGCAAGCGCGACGAGTGCTTTGCCGCCCAGCCGCTGTGGAAGATGAGGGCCACCACCGTCACGTAGACCAGCGGCGTGGCGATGAGCAGTCGCAGCCCATGCGACTTCGATGGCGGTATCGGACCGGCGGTCGGCGGCTGGCGCTTGCCGCGGTAGATTCAGCAATTTCCGGCGCAATCGTACCTCTTTTGTATCAAGATCCACAGTCGTTCAATGATCCAGATCGCCATCGAAGGGTTGAAAGCGCTTGGTCCGGCGTCATTGGATCTTTATCTGGTCGTCCTGGCCGTCGGCGTCGTCCTCGCATTTCTGCCGCGCACCAAGCGCGTCGCGCGTTGGTATTTCGCCGCCGTGTTCATCGGCTACTGGATCGTCGCGTCGCCCGCGTGTGCCGAGCGGCTGGTGGCCTGGAAGGGGGCAGGGTATCACGCCATTTCCGCGCCCGAGGAGGCGCGCGGCGCGAGGACGGTCGTCGTGCTCGGCGCCGGCAATTATTCGGTTCAATACAAGGGGCGGTCGCTCAATCAGGTGCCCTGGGACGGCGCGCTGCGGCTTCTCGAAGCCGCCCGTCTGTACGACCTGCTCGACCGGCCGACGATCGTCGTGTCGGGAGGTATCACCCAGCGAGAAAAGGGAGCGGGCTCCGAAGCCGATGCGATGCGCACCGCGATCATCGGATTGGGTGTCGCACCGGAACACGTGGTCGTCGAAGCCGAATCGAAGACCACCGCCGATGAAGCCCGTATTCTCAGCCAGTCGCGCGCGCTCATGGGAGCGCCAATCGTGCTGGTGACCTCGCCGACGCACATGCCCCGGGCGCTCGCGGTCTTCCGCTCGGCCGGGTTCGACGCCATCCCTTCGGTCTCGCCGTACAAGTCAGAGCACGCGTTGGAGCGGTGGCGGTGGGTGCCAGCTGACGGCGGGCTGCTCCTGTTTCAATCCGTCGTGTACGACAGCGCTGCCGCGCTCTACTATCGCGCCCGCAATCTGCTGTCGGACGGATCCGTGAGCCGCAGGTGAACAGAGACGCCGCGTCTGATTCCGAATTCTGAGCCGCCAGAAACTTCATGAAACGCAAGAATCTGATTCCAACGTGGAGGGCTTAGGAACTCCCTGACGTGTGCGATCAGGTCCGATTGCTCTCTTCGATCCCCCGTTGGACCGTAAGCAGCTGTTTCTGAAGCGCGGCGAGCCGTGCCTCCAGATCGTTCAAGCCCATCTCGTGGCGTCGATCCCGCGTCAGCATCGCGTCCGACCGCTTCATCAACTCGTCAGCAACCGAGTTGATGGCACCGGACAGCCCGCGCAGGAGCCCGGCGACGTCGCGATCGCGCGTGTCGACGTAGGGCGTGATCTGCTGCGCGAACAGCACGAGCAGACTCTGAAAGCGGATCAGGTCCTCGATCGTGCCGCGAAGAACGTCCAGCGTCGTCGCCATCGCCTCGCGGGTCTGACGCGCGACCTGGACGTTCCGGTTGACGTGATCGACCACGGCCGAATTGAAGGCCTGCTGCTGCTCGAACAGCGGCGCGACGGCACGCCGGACCGCCGCGACGAACCCGCGCCGGAACCCGCGAGGGCGAGGCGCGTCGATCTTCCACAGCGTGTTGAGCGGCGTGACCTGATGCTCGTCGGGAACCGGCGGCGGGTGAGGGAAGTCGACCGGCAGCTGTTGAACCGCCCGATCGAGCCGCGTGAGCGCGTCGTTGTATGCGCGGTCCGCCGCCTCGCGTTCCGCCTTCAGCGCCGCGAGATCGTCGGGTCCCGGCATCTGAGTGATCAGCGGCCGACCAGGCCTTCGACGGGACTGCTCGCGTTCGCGTACATCCGGCGGGCGATGCGGCCAGACCCATAGGCGAGGCGGCCCGCCCGGACCGCGAGCTTCATCGCTTCGGCCATCGCCACCGGATTCTGTGCGCCCGCGATCGCGGTGTTCATCAGGACCGCGTCGGCGCCGAGCTCCATCGCGAGCGCGGCATCCGACGCCGTACCGACACCCGCGTCGACGATGAGCGGGACGCGAGCGAACTCGCGGATGATGCGGATGTTGTTGGCGTTCTGGATGCCGAGGCCCGAGCCGATCGGAGCGCCGAGCGGCATCACCGCGGCCGCGCCCGCGTCCTCGAGCTTCCGGCAGATCACCGGATCGTCGCTCGTATACGGCAGCACCACGAACCCCTCGCGGACGAGGACGCGCGTCGCTTCGAGCAGTTCGGTGTTGTCGGGGAAGAGCGTCCGCTCGTCGCCGATCACCTCGAGCTTGACCCAGTTCGACAGCCCCGCCTCGCGTCCGAGCCGGGCCGTGCGGATCGCCTCGTCCGCGGTGTAGCACCCAGCGGTATTCGGCAGCAGAAAGTATTTCGCCGTGTCGATGTAGTCGAGCAGCGATTCCTTCGATCGGTCCGAAATATTCACGCGGCGAACCGCGACCGTCACCATTTCGGCGCCCGACGCCTCGTGCGCCTGCACCATCACCGCCGGCGACGCATACTTGCCCGTCCCGACGATGAGCCTCGACGAAAACGTTTTATCCGCGATCTTGAACGTATCCACGTCTAAGTCCCCTAGCAGCCAGCCCCTAGCCCCCGTCTCCCGTTACAGCTGAGCCCGCTAGCCGCGCGCAGCCGCCGTCAGTCACTATCCGCCGCCGACGAAGTTCACGATCTCCACCGAGTCGCCCTCGTGGATCACCGTCCGATCGAAGGCGTCACGCTTGAGCACGAACAGATTGTGCTCCACGGCGACCCGCCGTGGATCGATGTCCAGGTGCGCGAGCAGATCGGTCACCGTGAGTGGCCGGACGATCTCGAACCGGTCGCCATTCAGCGTGATGGTCAACGGACGCCAACCCGCGTCTAGTTTATCAGTCTGCCCGAGCCGCGTGCGGTTGACTCGCGGCTGGAAGACCCTAGTACCTTTTTCTGTTCGTGACCACGGCACTCGGCCTCCCAGGCTACACGTTCGAAGACTTACATCGTCCTGACCGCCTCGCGTCGCTGTACGACCGGTTCAGCGAGGAGGTGCGCGCCACCGATCCTGCGTTCTGGCTCGAGTGGGAGGTGTATCGCCAGGCACCCGACGCGCCACGACCGCCGCTGGCGCTGTCGAATCTCCTGATCGGCATGGCGCCGCACGTCAGCCGGTTCCTGCAGCGGCTCTTCGATGTGGACGCCCCGGCGGAGGCGATTGCCGAATCGACGCGCGCGCAGGACGATCTCTTTCGCTTCAAGGTCGACTTCGTCCGCCGCCGCGCGCTGCCACTGCTCAAGGGCGGCGCGCACGTCTCGGCGTCCGCCGAAGACGACGCCATTGTCGAGCGGATGATCGCGGATCAGCAGACGAGCGATCGGGAACTCGCGGTGGCTCGGGCTGGGTGCGCGCTCCTCGACCGGGAGAGGACAGCTAGCCCCGAGTCCCTAGCCCCTAGCCCCGACGTCGAGGCGCTGAAGCGCTGGTGCGCCGCACGCCTCCACGATCGCGCCTATCGCAGCTGGGTGGTGTTCCGGTTTCCCGAAACACTCGATTACTGGAACCTCGTCGAAGTGCAGCGGCCCGAGCCGCAATTCCCGGAGGCGATGCGCGGTCCGGACTGGCGCCTTCGACGGCGCGATGGCTTCGGTCTGACCGACCCGCGTTTCACGCGCCGGGAATCGTTGAGCGAGATCCATTACTGCGTGCTGTGCCACGAGCGCGACAAGGACTCGTGCTCGAAGGGACTTCACGACAAGGACGGGCGCGTCGTCGTCAACCCGCTCGGCATCGCGCTCGACGGCTGCCCGCTCGACGAGAAGATCTCCGAGATGCACGCGCTTCGGAAAGTTGGCGACGCGGTCGGCGCGCTCGCGCTGGTGATGATCGACAACCCGATGTGCCCCGGCACCGGGCACCGCATCTGCAACGACTGCATGAAGTCGTGCATCTACCAGAAGCAGGAGCCGGTCAACATCCCGCAGATCGAAACCACGGTGCTGACCGACGTCTTGAGCCTGCCGTGGGGCGTCGAGATCTACGGTCTGCTCACCCGCTGGAACCCGCTGAACGTCCGCCGTCCCTATGCGCTTCCGTACAACGGCAAGAACGTGCTGGTCGTCGGCCTCGGGCCCGGCCGGCTATACGCTGGCGCACTACCTGGTCAACGAGGGCTTCGGCGTGGTGGGTATGGACGCGCTGAAAATCGAGCCGCTGCCCCGCGACATCGTCGGGACCGATGATGTGCCGCCGCGTCCGATCCGGGACTGGAGCCAGATCTACCGTTCGCTCGACGTGCGCGTCCTCGAAGGATTTGGCGGCGTGTCGGAATACGGCATCACGGTCCGATGGGACAAGAACTTCCTGACGCTGTTGTACCTGACGCTCGCGCGACGGCGTGGCCTTCGCATGTACGGCGGCATCCGGTTCGGCGGCACGATGCCGATCGAGGACGCGTGGGCGCACGGCTTCGACCACGTGGCGGTGGCGTCCGGTGCCGGACGGCCGACCATCATCGACCTGAAGAACAACCTGATCCGCGGGATCAGGAAGGCCAGCGATTTCCTGATGGCGCTGCAGCTCACGGGAGCCTTCAAGCGAACGGCGCTGCCGAACCTGCAGACGCGGCTGCCCGCCCTGGTCATCGGCGGCGGCCTGACGGCGATCGACACCGCGACCGAGTTGATGGCGTACTACCCGCTGCAGGTCGAAAAGGTGCTCGATCAGTACGAAACGCTGGTCGCGGAACTGAACGTCTCGCAGGTCCGCGGATCCTACGACGCCGAGGAACTGGAGGTGCTCGACGAGTTTCTCGAGCACGGTCGAGCGATCCGGGCTGAACGGGCGCGCGCCGCATTGGCGGGGATCACGCCGGATTTCGTGTCGCTGGTTCGATCGTGGGGTGGCGTGACGATCGCGTATCGCAAGCGGATGGTCGATTCGCCGGCCTACCGTCTCAATCACGAAGAGGTCATCAAGGCGCTCGAAGAGGGCATCACCTTCGCCGAGAATCTCAGTCCGATCGAAGCGGTGGCGGACGAGCGCGGCGCCGTTGGCGCGATGGTGTTCGCGCGCGAGGGCCCCGCCTTCGCCGCCGATGAACTCGACGCCGGTTCGGCGAAGTCGGCCACCATCACGTTGCCCGCGCGGACGGTGCTGGTCGCGGCGGGAACGACGCCGAACATCACGTACGAGAAGGAGTGCCCGGGCACGTTTCAGCTCGACGCGAAGCGAAAGTTCTTCCAGTCGTACAACGCCGTCGGCAGCGGCGACGGCGGCTTCACGTTGTCGCCGGATGCCGGCGGGTTCTTCACGTCCTACGATCAGGACGGACGGTTCGTGACGTATTACGGCGACAACCATCCCCGTTACGCCGGCAACGTCGTCAAGGCGATGGCGTCGGCGAAGCACGGCTTTCCGCACATCGTGAAATTGTTCGCGCGCGATCTGGCCGCTCTCGACGCCGACCAACAGGCCGAGCGCGACCGCGAGTGGGCAGCGCTCGTGCGGCGGCTGGAGGGCGACCTGCTGGCGCAGGTCGAGGAGGTCGTGCGCCTGACGCCGACGATTGTCGAGGTCATCGTCAAGGCGCCCGCCGCGGCGCGGCACTTTCATCCCGGTCAGTTCTACCGGCTGCAGAACTACGAATCGCTGGCACGGCAGGTGAACGGCACGCCGCTGTTGATGGAGGGCATCGCGCTGACAGGCGCCTGGGTCGACAAGGAGCGCGGCCTGCTGTCGCTGATCGCGCTGGAGCTCGGTGTCTCGAGCCGGCTCGTCGCGCAGCTGCGCAAAGGCGAGCCGGTTGTCGTCATGGGCCCGACCGGATCGCCGACCGAAATCCCGTCGGGCCGGCAGGTGCTGTTGCTCGGTGGCGGACTTGGCAACGCGGTGCTGTTCTCGATCGCCAGGGCGATGCGCGAGAACGGCAATCGCGTGGTCTACTTCGCCGGCTACAAGAAAGGCGAGGATCTCTTCAAGCGCGAGGAGATCGAAAGGGCGACCGATCAGGTGATCTGGAGCACCGACATGGGCGCGGCAATCGAGCCGAGGCGGCCGCAGGACGCTCATTTTCGCGGCAACATCGTCCAGGCCGTTCTCGCGTACCAGCGCGGGGAGCTCGGCGATCGGGTGGTGCCGCTGGAATCGGTCGATCGCATCATCGCCATCGGGTCGGATCGCATGATGGCGGCGGTCACGGCCGCGCGTCACGGAGTCCTGGCGCCGTACCTGAAGGCCGACCATGTCGCGATTGCCAGCATCAACTCGCCGATGCAGTGCATGATGAAGGAAGTCTGCGCGCAGTGCCTGCAGAAGCACGTCGATCCGGTCTCGCGCGAAGAGACCATCATCTTTTCCTGCTTCAACCAGGATCAGGACATGGATCGCGTGGACTTTCCGAACCTCGCGGCGCGGCTCCGCCAGAACACCGTCCAGGAAAAACTATCCAACCTGTGGTTGGATCACCTCCTCAGGTCATGACGCCATTCATCTGCGCGCTCGCGGTTGCCGCCACCCTTCGCCCGCAACTCGAGGCGGTCGCGAAGCTGCCAGGCGAGCCGGCGCTCGTGAGCGCCGCCGGCATGACGAAGGCCGAGGATCCGATCCTCACCATCGAGAACGCGGCAGCCTTCGACACCAGAGCCACAAAGCGCCGTCTCGTCATCGTCGGCATCGGCAACGACGAGCCGAGCGCGGCGGCCGTCGTCGCGGCGGTGCGGTGGATGAAGACATCGGCGCCCGCTGCCATCAAGAGAGACTGGATCGTCAGCGCCTTGCCGGTTTCGCCGCCGACCGGGGAACTGACCGAGGCGCAGGCGACCCAGCGATGGCTGGCGTTTCAAGCGCCGGACCTGGTCGTGCGTGTGGCTCCCGAGGTCGTGCAGCCGGGCTCAGCAGGTCTGGACAACGTCGAGTGGGCGACGGTTCCCGTCACCGGCACGATTGCGGCTCTCCAGGACGTGCTGACCAAACCGAGAGGGCGATCGCCAGCGCACGAAACGCTCGCCACGAGGATCCGGCGTGCGCCGCTCGATATTGCGCGCGTGCTCGCGGCCCGCTATCCGGAAACGCCGAGCATCAGCTACATCCCATCCGTCTCGTGGGTAAACACGCTGCGGCTCGGCGTCATCAGCGGCGATCCGGCGCTGCGGCAGCGGGTGCTGGATCAGACTCGGCCGTGGTTGTCCGACGAACGGAAGATGTTCGGGGACCGAATCCAGCTGACCGCGGTGGCTGGCGCGATGGTGTTCGCCGACCTGTCGAAAGCGGACGGCGGCAACCAGGCTGCGGCGAGGCTTGCGAATGAAGCGGCGGCTCTCGCCACCGCGGTGAAACCTGACGGCATCGCCGAATACGGCCAGGGATGGACCGACGACATGTTCATGGCATCGTCGATCCTGTCGCGCACCGGACACGTCGACGAGGCCGCAACGCTGCTTGCGTCGGTACGCTGCGCCGCCTTCAGCGCCCGGACGGCCTCTTCAATCATGCGGTCGACGGCCCGGCGGCCTGGGGCCGCGGGAACGGCTTTGCCGCGCTCGGCATCGTCGAGGCGCTCACGGTGATGCCGGCCCGGCATCCATCGCGCGCGGCGTTGCTCGAGATCTACCGGCGTCACATGGCAGCGATCAAGGCGCAGCAGGCGCCTGACGGCATGTGGCGGCAGGTGATCGACGATCCGGCGGCGTACCGCGAGGAAACCGCCACGGCGATGCTGCTGACGGCGATGGCGCGAGGGATTCGTCTGGGATGGATCGATCGCTCGTACGCGCCGGTCGTCGACCGCGCCTGGCGCGGCCTCGCCGCTCACGTGGCCGCCGACGGCACGATCATCGACGTGTGCACGGGCACCGGCGCGGGACCGACGCACCGCTACTATTTCGATCGCGCGGCCATCACCGGCGCCGACGATCGCGGCGGTGCGATGGCGCTGCTGGCGTCGATGGAAATCTACGAGTTCGAGAAAAATAGTTAGCGTGAATCGATGCGAGCTGCGGCGGACGCGCCGAAGCGCGAAGACGTGAAGACGGGCAGGCCCGCGAAGAACTTCAGGCGACTTTCCAGCCGTCGCCGCGGAGCGAATTCATCAACTGCACCGAGCGTTCGATGAGCTCGGTCGGCTCGTCGACTTCCTCGACCGATTCGGTACCGTCGGGGTGCGTGATCACGACGCGGTAGCGTCCGCCGACGCGATCGTGCGTGATTTCGTAGCGAAGCTTCTCGCCGTCCTTGTCGAAAAACCAGATCATCGGGACCCCAAGAATACAACAGCGCAGCAGCAAAAGATCTGCGCTTTCCCGAATGAAAAAGCCAGAAAGTCGTAGTTGTTCACTCGCTGACGTTCGAGTCACGTAGGTGAACAGAAATGCCGTTCACACTCCGGCAGCAAAGACCGCTGCGCCGAGAAGTCCCGCCTCGGGATTCAGGATCACCTTCACCGGCATGCGCTGCAGCATCTCTTCGAGCGGCGGCTTGGCGAGGAACGCGCGCATGAAGACACCGGTGCTGAGCGCCGGCAGGATCTTCGGCGCGATGCCGCCGCCGATGAACAGGCCGCCGGTCGAGACGCTCCGCAGCGCCAGGTTGCCTGACTCAGCGCCGTACGCCTCGACGAACATATCGAGCGTCTCAACGCAGGCCGGGACAACGATGCTCGAGGGCCGCCGTCGAGATCGCCGCCGGCGCGCCGGGATCGTCGAGATCGACGCCGGCCGCGCACGCGGTGGCGTGCGTGGCGCGGTGGATGTTGATCAGGCCGCGGCCGGAGACGACGTGCTCGACGTCGGCGCGGCCGTAGCGCGCGGTGAGGTGTCGCAGCAGCGAGATTTCCCGTTCGGTGCGCGCGGAGAAGTCGGCGTGGCCGCCTTCCGACGGCGACGGCACGAAGCGGCCGTCGACGTTGTGGAGCAGCGCCTCGCCAAGGCCGGTTCCGGCGGCGATCAGCGCGATGTTGCCGCCGCGCAGCGCCTCGCCTTCCTGCAGCACGTGCACTTCCGCCTTCCCGCAGGACCGGGATCGAGTAGGCCATCGCCTGCAGATCGTTGAGGAGCCGGACGCGCGACATGCCGAATCGCGTCGCCACCTCAGGCGCGTGGACCTGCCACGGCACGTTGGTCAGCTCCGCCGATTCGCCGATGACGGGGCCGGCGACGCCGAAGCAGGCGGTCGAAATCGACGCGTGGCGCGTGTCGTCGCCGTCAAGGAACGCGGCGATCATCGACGGCAGATCGGGATAGTCCAGCGTGCCGAACGTGCGGACCGCGATCGGCCTCGGCCGCGCCGGCACCGAGTCGAACAACCCGAGCGTGCGTCTTGGTGCCGCCGATATCTCCCGCGAGGATCATGATCAACTCTCAACTTTCAAGTCTCAACTCTCGCCAACTTTCAATTCTCAACAAGTCACGGCGTGACCGTGAGACTTGAAACTTGAAAGTTGAGACTTGACTTCGATGTCATTCTCCATCATCTTGAACACGGTTTTCGTTCCCAGCGCATTCAGGAGAGGCTGTTTGCCCTCACCCTCGCATGGCCTGCCGGGTGCTCTGCCACTCGCGGGTCAGCTCGTCGTTTTCACCGGAAAACTCAGCTCGCTCGGACGCAAGGAAGCGCGCTCGCTCGTGGCCCGGCTCGGCGGCGCCACCGCCGACGACGTCAACGCGCGGACGACGATGCTCGTGATTGGCGGTGAAGGATTCGGTCCGGCGACCGAAGAGAAGAGCAACAAGCTCAAACGCGCCGAGGAACTGAACGCGCAGGCCGCGCCGGAACGCGCCATCCGCATTCTCGCCGAGGAGGAGTTCTGCCGGCTCGCAGGCGTGCCGAGCGTGGATGCCTTGAAACGGCAGTACCACGCGATGCGCGATCTGCTCGTCCGCTATCGGGCCCTTCGCGAGGACCACCTGCGATATCTGGTGAAATGCGGCATCCTGCGTCCGGTGCATCGGACCAACGCCGATACGTTCTTCGCGTTTCCCGATCTGCCGATCATCAAGCAGGCCAACGACGGTCTCGACCAGGGAATCGCGTTCCGCGGCATCGTTCGCACGCTGCTGGCGTCGCGCCAGGGGCAGCTCGAGCTCGATTTTCGGCTGGACGCCGCGCCGGCAAAGATCATCACGCTGCGGCGGCCCTCGAGCTCGAGCTCCAGCTCAAATCCGCCCGAGCCCGGTCAGAAACCGTTGCTCACCGTCGGCGCCCCCCGCGTCCCGGTCCACGACACGAGTCTGGCGGAGGAGTACTTCCGCGCCGCGTCCGCCCTCGACGATGGCGACGAAAGCCGGCAGGACGAAGCGGCGGCGGCGTATCGCAAGGCGCTCGAGTGCGATCCGTATCTCGTCGCCGCGCTCATCAACCTCGCGAACATCCACTACAGCCGCGACGAGCTGGTGGAGGCGCAGGCGCTGTACGAGCGGGCGATCGGTCTCGAATCAGACTTTTTCGAAGCGCACTTCAATCTCGGCAACATCTACCACGATCTCGGGCGATTTCCCGAGGCGCAGGCCTGCTATCGGGAATCGCTCCGGCTCAACCCGTTCTATGCGGACGCGCATTTCTATCTGGCGGTGACGTTCGAGAAGATGGGTTTGTCGCAGGAAGCGCGGCCGCACTGGCGCGCCTACCAGCAGCTCGCGCCGCAAGGCGAGTGGGTCGAGTTGGCGAAGGAGTTCTCTGAGTAGCTAGCCCTAGCCCTAGTCCTCCTAATCCCTAATCCCTAGCCCCTACGTCGTTACTAATACCGATACTCGTTGGGATCCCGCTTCTTCGGCGTGCGGCGGAGCTTGTAGAACTGGCAATCCGGACACCACGACTCGGGGTTGAAGCTCGTGCCCGCGATGGGAAGCACGTCGCGATGGCCGCAGCATTCCGGACCATCCTCGGGCGGACGCCGCCAGCGGCACGACTTGAACTTCATCACGGCCGCCGACTGAGCGGGAACCTCGCCGACGGGCTCGGTTTCTGCTGGGGCGGACGCCGGAGTCAGGAAAGGGTCAGACATCTGATCTCATTCTAAAGTAACCCCGACAGCCTTCGCCAGAAACGCCAGAGCTCTTCGTTCTTCGGGCGCGACCAGCGTGATGGCCTGACCCACCTCATCCGCGCGGCCGGTGCGGCCAACGCGATGCACGTAGGCGTCGGGCGAGTCGGGAACTTCGTAGTTGATGACGGTGTGAATGGCGTCGATGTCGAGACCGCGGGCGGCGATGTCGGTCGCGACGAGCACTTTGTATCGGCCGCTCTTGAAGCCTTCGACGGCGATGCGGCGCTGATCCTGGCTGCGGTCCGCGTGGAGCGCCGTGCATTTCACCCCGGCGGCCGCCAGGCGCCGCGCGAGTCGGTCGGCGCCGATCTTGGTCCGCGAGAAAATCAGCACCGGTCCGGCCGGATGACGCAGGTGCTGAATCAGCCACTCGACTTTCTGCGAGGCGGAGACCGATTCGACCCGGTGCGTAATGCTTTTCGCCGGCGCGCTGCGCTGACCGACCTGCACGTACTTGGCGTTGCGGGTGATCTCCAGCGCGTCGCGCACCACTTCGTTCGGCATCGTCGCCGAGAAGAGAAGCGTCTGACGGCCGCTGGTCGATGCCGGCAGGGTGGCGATGATGCGCCTGACGTCGGGCCAGAAGCCCATGTCCATCATGCGGTCCGCCTCGTCGAGGACCAGCAGCTCGATGCCGCTCAAATCGGCGTTCTGCTGCCGCATGTGATCCATCAGGCGGCCGGGTGTGGCGACGATGATGTCGACGCCGGCCTTGAGCGCACGCTCCTGCATGCCCATCTCGACGCCGCCGTAGACCGCGGCGCTGGAAATGTTCGTGTGGTAGGCGAGGCCGTGGATTTCGTCCTCGATCTGCACCGCGAGCTCGCGCGTCGGCGCGAGGACGAGGACGCGGCTCTTGAGCGGGGTCTGATCCGGGTCGGGCCCTTCGACGCGGCTCAGGGCAGTCCGCCGTCCCGTGACTCGAGCGGCCGTGCCTGGTGCGTCAGCAGCCACTGCAGCATCGGGACGACGAAGGCGGCCGTCTTGCCGGTACCGGTTTCCGCGCAGGCAATCGAGATCGCTGCTGCCGAGCGCCAGTGGAATGACCGCGGTTTGAATCGGCCGGGTGTCGACCCAACCGAGGTCGCGGACGCCTTCCAGCAGCCGCGCGTCGAGGCCGAGCGTCTTGAACGGCAGCGGCGTGGTGTCGACCTCAATCGGCTCGAGCGCCGGAACGCCGGACGAAGGCTTCGGGGCGTGTGGATGATGCGGCTTGCGCGGGCCGCGCGAACTGCCGTGGCCGCGCGATGATCGCCGGCCCGGGCCGCGGTTCGAATGGGTCCGATTGGTTGTGTTCGAGTTCAAACTTGATTCTGGCTAGCGTGCACGGAAGGTGATGATCCCCCTGACCGGATCGTACGGCGAGACGCCGACGGTCACGCGATCCCCTGGAACGACCTTGATACGGAAGCGGCGCATCCGGCCGCTGAGCTGGGCCAGCACTTCGTGCCCGGCGTCACATTGCACGCGGTACAACCCGCCACTGTGAACGGCCACGACCGTGCCCTGCATGTCAATCAGATCATCCTTGCTCAACTGCTAGCGGTCCTTTCTATCAAACAAACATTATGCCACAGTTGAGAACGCCCACAATTGGTGAATGGGTGAATTGGAGAATTGGTGATTAGCTCTCAATTCACCAGTTCACCAACTCTACCAATTCACCAACTCGCCAATTTCTGTCTTTATCTCCAATGGCCCTCCGCGAAATACCAACCCCGTCGGCCCGCGTGTACCCACCGTCCCGGCACCCAGACCGCGCGTGCGCGTGGCGGACGATCCCAGCGGCCGGGCACCCACAGGTAGGCTGATCCGCTCCAGCGGTGATAGCC
Source organism: uncultured Acidobacteriota bacterium (assembly GCA_963792175.1). GTDB lineage: Bacteria > Acidobacteriota > Vicinamibacteria > Vicinamibacterales > CAVVIG01 > CAWBVG01. Next base: position 104,663 of record CAWBVG010000040.1, on the reverse strand, counting down.
CGGGATCCACACGTAGCCCGGCCCCGGTGCGACGACGCGCGTTTCCACAATCGGCGCGGGCGGCCCGACGCGCAGGTACACACGGCTGCGCGGCGCCGCACACGCGGGCGTCGCGGCGAGCGTCGCCGACAGGAGCAGCACGGCTGAAGCACTGCGCAGGAATCGTTCCGCCTTCGCGCTCGCGATACGCGTGGCGCTTCGGCGGGACAAGTGAGTCATGTCCACCTCCTGTCAGTGATAGACCGCCGTCGCCGTCGCGGGGTTTAACCGCCTCTGAGCGGGTCGGCCGGGATGGGATCGCCTGGCGGTGCCGGACTGATCCGGAGCCGGGATCGGGCCGGGATCGGGGCCGGGATACAGTGCCGGGCACCCCTACAGCGCGCGGACGGCGGCCTCGACGGTTTTCGCGAGCGCCTCGTAGTCCTCGCCCGCCAACCGCAGCGGCTCGCCGAACGCCACCCGGACACGGCCCGGCCGCGCCATCCGCCAACCGACGCGGAGCACGTCCTGCAAGCCATCGATCCGGACGGGCACGACGGTGGCGTTCAGACGCGACGCAATCATGCCGATGCCGGGGCGGAACGTGTCGATGACGCCGCTCTCGGAACGGTGTCCTTCCGGAAAGATCATCACCGACGTGCCTTCGCCCAGCAGCTCGCCGATGTACCGCAGCGTTTGCCGCGCGCCGGCCTCGCGCTGCGGAAGGGGAAACGCGTTGAAGAACAGCGACGCCAGGTAGTAGTTGAGGCTGTTGGTGAACCAGGCGGCGCGCCCGTGTTTCGCGGGAAAGAAATGCGCCGCGAACATTTCCTTCGCCATCGCCGGCGCGACGGTGTACCGCCATTTCGCCGGGAGCGCCGCCATGATCACCGGGCCGTCCATGAAGCTCTGATGGTTGGAGGCGAAAATCACTGGCCCGTCGAGTCCCAGCAGGTGTTCCCGGCCTTCGATGCGCAGCCACGCGAACGCCCGCGCCAGCGGCAGAATCCACAGCGGCAGGTTCACGCGCCGGACGAATCGCGCAAGCCACGACCGCGTCCACGTCGGGAATTCGACCGGTTCGGCGGGAAGGACATCGCGTGTCTCCGCCCGTTCCACGAGCTGCCGCAGCTGGGCGACGTCGCGCGCTTCGGAAAACGCCCCTTCGTCGATGCGCGTCTCGAACGCGTCCTCGAGCGCCACCATCAGCTCGACGCGTTCGAGCGAGCTCAACCCGAGCTCCTCGAGCGTGGTCTGCGGCGTGAGATCCGCGCGGCCGGCGTACTTGGCGACGAGCGCCGCAAGCGCGTCGCCCGCCGGCGCCGCGACTGACGCCGCCGGGGCGCCGGTTCGCGCCCATTCACGAATGGCAGCCCGTTTCAGCTTGCGCGTGCCCTCGGTCCGCGGCAGTTCCGGATCCGGCCACACCAGCGCACGTCGAATCTTCTGGTGATCGCTCAGCAGACTGTTCGCTTCCCGAACGACGGCATCGGCATCCGCCCCCGGATCGAGCACCAGCACCGCGTGCACGCGCTCTTCCGATCCGATCGGCACGCCGACGACGGCCGAGTCGCGCACGCCGGCGAGGCGGTTGAGAACACGTTCGACATCCTCCGGGAAGACGTTCATCCCTTCGGGCGTCACGATCATTTCCTTCTTGCGGCCGCGGATGTAGAGCTGGCCGTTTTCCGCCAGTTCGCCGACGTCGCCGGTGTGAAACCAGCCGTCTTCGAACGCTCGTGCGGTGTCCTCGTCCGCGTTGAAGTAGCCGGTCGTGACGTTCTCGCCGCGCACGAGGATCTCGCCGTCGGCCGCGATCTTCATCTCGACGCCGGCAATCGCCTTGCCGACCGATCCCTTTTTCGTGCCGAACGGATGATTGAGCGTGACGATCGGCGCGGTCTCAGTGAGGCCGTAGCCCTGAATGACGACGTAACCAAGCTCGCCCCAGAATGATTCGAGCTCGGTCTCGAGCGGTGCGGCGCCGACCACGAACGCCCAGAACTTCCACCCGAACATCCGATGCACGTGACGGTACTGCCACCATCGCATCAGCCAATGACGTGTGCCGGCGACGAACCGGTCGTTGTCGTCGATCGACGTGGCGAGATGACGCGCGGTCTGTTCGCGCAGCACGTCGAGAATCTTCGGCACCGACACCACCACGGAAATCCGCCGCGACTTGATTTGCGAGACGATGTCCACCGGGTTGTAGCCGCGCATGAACACGACCACACCCGGCAGCGTCGGCGGAATGAAGGTCGCCATCGCCTGCCCGAACATGTGGCTGAGCGGCAGAAGATTCAGGAACCGCAACGGAAAGAAGGGCTTCCCCCACTTCCGGTACTTCAGGATCTCCCGTTCGACCGGCACGATGTTCGCCAGGACGTTGCGGTGGGTGATGACGACGCCTTTGGGCTCCGCGGTGGCGCCTGACGTGAAGATGATTTCGGCGATGTCGTCGCGCGCGATCGTTTCGTCGGGCGCGACGTCCGGCGACAGGCCGTCGCCGCTCCAGTCGAGATCGTGCAGCTTCCAGACCGGCGCGTCGATCCCGCCGTCGATTGGGGGCCTGCCCTGAGCCACGTCGAAGGGCGGATGTCCTGTCCAACCAGCACCAGCTTCGCCGCGACGATGCGGCTGACGCGCGCGAGAAACACCGGCGACGCGCGGTAGTCGATCGGCACGACGATCACGCCGCGGAGCAGACACCCCCAGAACGCGATCACCCATTCGGGCCGGTTCTCGCTCCAGAAGACGACCTTGTCGCCCTTGCGCAGTCCGAGCGCGTGGAGTCGCGACGCGAACGCCCGTGCGGCGCGCGCGACCTCCGCGTAGGTGTAGCGCCGGCTCCTGAACCCGTCGTCGTAGACGAGGAAGTCGCCTCGCGCTTCAGCGAGATCGGCGAAAAAGTCAATCAGCGTCCCGCGGACCACGAGTGAACTATGATATACGGCCGCGATGCGGATCTTCCTCACGGGCGCGACCGGTTACATCGGCGCCGCCGTGCTCGACGCGCTCGTGCGCGGCGGACACGACGTCACCGCGCTCGTACGCAACACGGAGAAAGCGCGCCGCGTCACGAAGCGCGGCGGACATCCGGTGATCGGCGATCTGGCGGATCCGGAATCGTATCGAGCGGCTGCTGCCGCGCAGGACGGCTACATTCACGCCGCCTTCGATGCGCGCCCCGAACGGACAGCAACCATCGATCGCCTCGTCGTCGATACGATTCTGGAGGCGGCGCGGCGTCCCCGCACGGCCGGATCGAGCGCGCCGGCGCGACGGTTCGTGATCTACACCTCCGGCGTCTGGGTGCTGGGTTCGACGCCCAATCCGGCGACCGAAGAGACGCCGATCAATCCCGTCGAGCACGTGTCGTGGCGGCCCCGCCACGAGCAGTTGATCGCGGACGCCAATTCAGATGCGCTGCGGACGGTGATTGTCCGGCCTGGGGTCGTCTACGGCCGCGGCAGCGGCATCGTCGGCGATCTGTTCAAATCGGCCAGCAACGGGCTGGTGCGCGTGGTCGGCGACGGCAACAATCATTGGCCGCTGGTGTACGACCGTGACCTTGCGGATCTGTATGCCCGGCTGGTGGCGCGCGAGGATGCCGCGGGCGTCTATCACGCGAACGACGAAGGCGACGAGCGCGTCAACGACATCGTGTCGGCGATCGAGCCCCACCTGGCGGTGCGGCCCGACGTGCGCCACGTGCCGATCGACGAAGCCCGCCACAAGATGGGCACGTATGCCGATGCGCTGATGCTCGATCAAGTGGTCCGCAGCCCGCGGGCGCGAGCGCTGGGATGGACGCCGAGCCTGCATTCGGTGGCGGGCAACGCCGCGCGCCTGCTCGAAGAGTGGCGCGCCGAGCGGAACTGAGAGGGCGGGACAGCCCGTCGTCACTATTCTTTCAACGCGATGCCAAAGCGTTCGGCCATCCGATACAAGGTGCGGCGGTCGACGCCCAGGATTTCCGCGGCGCGTGTTCGATTCCCCTTGGCAGCGTCAAGCACGTACACGAGGTAGCGACGCTCGAGGTCGTCGAGTGTCGGCAGACCGGAAAACGGCTGATTCTCAGGCGCGGGACGGGCGGCGGCGGCCGTCGTGTCATTGAAATCGAAGGCCTCGATCAACGCGCCTCGGCTCGAGACGACCAGGCGCTCGATCGTGTTTCTGAGCTCCCGCACGTTGCCCGGCCACGGATGGCGCAGGAGGGCATCGACCGCCTCCGTCGACAGGACCTTCTTCTGCCCCGCGCGTTTGCATGCGTCATCGAGGAAGCTGCCAATCAGCAGCGGGATATCCGCCCGACGTTCGCGCAGCGGTGGCACGCGAATGACGATCACGCTCAGCCGGTAGGTACAGGTCCTGCCGAAAGCGCCCCTCGGCGACCGCCTGTTCGAGCGGCATGTTCGTGGCAGCGATCACGCGGGACATGACGCGATGTGCGCGGCTGGCCCCGACGGGCCGAACCTCACCCTCCTCCAGGACCCGGAGCAGTCGCACCTGCAACGCGGCCGTTGTGTCACCAATCTCGTCGAGCAGCACCGTGCCCGCTCCGGCCTGCTCGAATACACCTTTGTGGTCCGCCACGGCACCCGTGAACGAACCGCGCTGGTGTCCGAATAACTCAGACTCGAGCAGCGTATCGGGTATCGCCCCGCAATTGATGGCGACGAAGGGTTCCCGTGCGCGCTGGCTGTGACTGTGGATCGCCCGGGCGACGAGCTCCTTTCCCGACCCGCTTTCCCCGACGATGAGGACGGGGGCAGCCGAATCTGCGGCGTGCGCGACCTGTTTGTACACCTCCAACATTGGCGCGGTGCGGCCGATGAGGCTACCCACGGGACCAGCCGGCGTCTCGGCGGGCTCGGCCTGATGCGTCCCTTGTGCGAGCGCGCGTTCAACCATTCGCTTCACATCGGCGATGACGAACGGCTTGCTGATGTAGTCGAATGCGCCCGCGCGCACCGCTTCGATGGCAGTTTCAAGCGTGCCAAATCCGCTGATCAACAGAACGGGCGCGCCTTGATCTGCCCTGAATCGGCGCAACAGATCGAGTCCCGAGTGTGGGGCGTTCAGATTGATGTCCGAGATCAGCAGGTCGAACGTGTTGGTGCGCATCTTCATCAGCGCGGTGTCTGGGTCCTGTGCTGACACGAACTCACGGTCCGGCGCTTCGAGCAGCTCCTCCAGGAAGGTACAGGTGTCCGCGTCGTCATCGACCACAAGGATGCGAGGCACGGCTAGGATGCGCTCCTCTCTGCGCTGGCGGCAGGGAGGTCGATGACGAACAGGGCCCCCACCGTCTGGTTCGACGCGGAAATCGAGCCGCCATGGGCTCGCACGACGTCCCGTACGATGGCGAGGCCGAGGCCGCTGCCATGTCCAACAGCTTTGGTCGTGACCCAGGGATCGAAGAGGCGTTCGACGACCTGCGCCGGAATCCCCGTACCGGTGTCGGCGACCTCGAGGCGGATCCCGTCCGGACGTATGGTCGCGGCAATCGACAGCGTGCCGCCGCCGGGCATCGCGTCGAGTGCGTTCGTGACCAGGTTGAACAGCGCCATCTCGAGTTGTGTGGCATCCGCTCTGACCGGCGGCAAGCCATCGGCGATCGAGACGCACAGCCGAATATTGTGGCGCGCCAATCGAGGCTGGGCGACTTCCCGCACGCGCGTGATGATGTCCGCGAGGTCCACGATCTGCGCCTCAGACGGTTGCCGCGCGTGGTCAAGCATTGTCCGCAGCACGCGGGTGACGTGCTGAATCTGCTCGTCGACGGTGCGCAGCCTCGAACGGGTCTTGTCGTCCGTTCTTGGGTCGTCGCGGATCATTTGAATGTACCCAGACACCAGGTTCAGCGGAGTGCCCGCTTGATGGACGACGTTGGCCGCAACCTGACCCAATGCCGCCACGCGTTCAGCATGCCCAAGCGACTCCCGCAGCGCGAACAGCTCGCCCTGGCTTGCCGCCAGCTGGGCGTTGCGAAGCGAGAGGTCGCGAGTCGCCTCGTCAATTCTCTCGTGAAGCGACCGGTTGAACTGCTCCAGCTGATCGAGCATCTGGTTCAAGCCGGTCGCGATCGTGCCGAGTTCGTCACGCCGAATCAGCGTCGCTCGTGCCCGAAGGTTCCCTTCCCTCGTCTGATGCATGGTCCCCAGCAGCATACGAAGGGGCTGGCCCAGCACTTGTCGGACGGTGAGGTGCACGAGGACGGTGACGAGCACGATGGTAGGAACAGCGAAACCGAGCGCGACGCGCAGCCCGTGGGCGCGCGTCTGAAGCAGACTCTCCAAACCAACAGTGACGGCTACGGCGTAGTTCTCGCGACGCGCCACCGGCACGGCGACGGTGATCGTCGTGCCGGTGCGGTCACTGATCGGCCGCCTGGCGGCCATGGCTCGTCCCGCGAGGTCCACCACCTGGGCCCGTTCCTCGGTTGACGTGCTCGTGAACACACGCAGACGACCGGGGCTTTCGGCCTCGATGACGGAAATCGCGTCGAGCACGGGATCGGCGGCGACGAAGTCGTGCAGGGTGTCGCGAATGTCCAGGGGGTCGAGTGGCAGCCCTCGCTGAGAGATGGCTTCCGCGGCCGATTGCGCGCCCAACCTGGCTGAATCCTCCAGATCGGTTTCGATGTGCTGCTCGAACGAGCGCACCTCCAGGTACGCCACGCTCGTGACGACCACCGCAACGATCAGCGCGATGAAGATCGACAGCCTCGTGCCCAGCGAGGCATCGCCCAGCCATTTCGCCACAGTGGGGCGGATGTGCAGAGTCAACTCTGTTGATGTCGTGCGCTCGACATCATCTAACCCATTGTCACTCAAACTTTTGTCTGATTGCAGCGCAGCCCCCGCAGTCGGTACGCCGCTTGATGGGTTGTTGAGTGTCATGAACGAACCCACCATGCTCCTACTGTCTGCGGTCGCGGTTTCGAGCATGGGGGCGTTTGCTCAGCATGCCCTGGCGACGGGACAGGGCGTCGGAGCCGTGCCGACCACCGGAACCCAATCCCTTGCGCAGAGCTCCACAACCCTGAGCTTGCGAGGCATCATCGAGAAGTACGATGCCGCCAGTCGGACGTTGTCGCTTTCGACCTCTTCCGGGGCCGTGCAGTTCGCTGTGGCTTCGACCACTCGTATACGTCGAGGCTGGCACAAGGTGGACGCGTCGGAGCTCCAGAATCTCGCCGGTGACCACGCCACCGTTCGATACACGGAATCCAGCGGGAACAGGATTGTCGAATCGATTCATGTGTTCGAAAAGTGAGGGCTGATCGCCCTCCCTGTCAGGGATGGGCGACCGTGACGGAGTAATTGACGGGAGTCGTTTCGTTGCCGACGTCGAAAACCTCCACGCAGTATGTGCCCGCGTCGAGCGTGCCTGAGAGCTGAGAAGTCGTACCCGGCCTGCGTGTCGGCCGTCCCGCCCGAAAGCAGAGCGCACGTTGAGCTGCTGGGAGTGCCGATGCCCACACCCATGAAGATCGTGGCCGGCGGGCCCGCGGCGTTCAGCGTGACGCTCACGGTGCCGCCCTGCGTCGCCGTGAACGTGTGGAAGTCGCTGCTGCCGACAGCGACGGTTCCGCTGAACGTCTCGGTCGTCAGCGCCGACGGGGACGTTGCTACCGGAGTCGAACTTCCATTGTCGCAGGCGACCGTCGCCAGTGCCATCAACAGCGCGAGTGGAATAACACGTCCTCATACCGCCTCACCTTTCAAGCCGAGAAAATCAGAGGTCCGTTCAGCTATCCGCAGCCGAACGCATCGGTGCAACCGCGAGGCCACACGAAAAACAGAGCACCGTCGGCGCTCGGGCGGCCGCGTGTCGTCGGACGATGAGGCGGCTTGGCGGGGTGATCTGCAAAACCGCCACAGCGCGTTCACGGATCCGCTTCGATGAGGGACATGGAGCCGCCGCCCGCGCCACGTAAGCCCTGGCATTGCTCCTGCACTCTCAATCCGCAGTCAATCAAAGCCGCGAAGGGAAACGCATCGCAACGACACGCGACGCTTTCAAAGTCTTTACGAACTTTGCGGCGCTGTGGCACGTGCGACGCTCAGCCATCGCACGCCGGAGAGCGGGGGTTCATGACTGAGGTACTGCTTTTCACGCTGGCGATGCTGGTCCTGACTGGCCCGACCAATACATTCGACATCCAGGCGGAGTTGCAGGGCGACTACGATGAAATCAGTCAGGCCACTCTCCAGTTCGTGACGCCGTCTGACGTCGACATGTTTCATGACGTGCTCTACACGCCCGACTGGGTGTTCGTCGATCCCGCGGGCCACACGCAGACCTGGCCGCAAGCGCGCGAGCGGGCGATTCAAGCGCTGTCGGCGCCGCTTCCGGATTCGATGAGACAGTCGATTCAAAAGCTGTCGGTGGTGTCGGATGGCGTCATCGTCATTGTCAACATGACCATTGTCCGCACCATCGTTGATGCCGAGGGACGAAACGGCCGACAGGGTGTGTCGCGCATGTTGACCGAAAGCACGACGTTTCGTGACAAGTGGGTCAAAGTCGGCGGAGCGTGGCTGCAGAAATCGCGCGAGCAGATCGGCGGACCAACGGTGTCCGCGGACAAATCTGCTCGCTAGCTGAACGGAGGGCGCCATGTTGGCCGAAACACGGGTTGCGGAGTGGGCTGATCGTGTGCGCGCGGAGTATCGGGAGATGCCGGGCCTGACTCTCACGAGGTGGCAGATGCGCCGGTTGTGGCGCCTCGACGCGTCGCTGTGTGATGCCGTCGTGGAGGCGTTGGTCGCCTCGCACTTTCTCTGGTGTCGTCCGAACAACACGTATGCGCGGGTTTCGGACGACGTGTGACAGGTTCGAGTATGCGCTTGACGACAAGTCACGGTCGGTTGGTTGGCCGGTCCACGCGATCGCCGCTGTGGGCGGCTGCCCTGGTGGTCGGAGCGCTGCTGCTGGTTTTTGCCGCGGACCGAGCCACCGGCGCTACGCCCGTGCAGCATCTGTACTATCTGCCCATCATCCTGGCGGCAGTCAGATTCAGAATGCGCGGCGGGGTGATCTCAGCGCTTTCGGCGATTCTGCTCTACCACGTCGCGAATCCTCACCTGTTCACGCTGAAGTACGAAGAGCCCGACCTCGTGCAGATCACCTTGTTTCTGGCGGTAGGCATGATCACGGCGAAAATGACACGCGATGCGGACCACCTGCGTCGGCTTGCCATGACCGACGATCTGACGGGCCTGCACAACCTGCGCTCGTTCGAAGCCCGGCTGATCACGATGGTGCGCGAAGCCCGACGGACCCACGCGACGCTTGCGGTGCTCGTGCTCGATCTGGATCGCCTGAAATCGCTGAACGACCAATACGGACATCTGACGGGTGCCGAAGCCGTTCGAACGGTCGGTCGCATTATTGGTGAGCGGCTTCCCTCCGACGCGGTTGGCTGCCGCTACGGTGGCGACGAGTTCGTGATTGCAATCCCGCGGTGCACGGCGTCCCTGGCCTACCAAGTCGCCGACGGCCTGCGCCGTGCCGTGGATGCCAGCGCGCCGGAGCTTGCGGGTCGTCCGTTTGCAGCCGGCACCTTGTCCATCAGCGTCGGTGGCATCTGCGCCGTATTTGATGGCAGCGGACCGTCGCAAGCCGCGTCATCCAGCGACGTCGAAGCGGGTGAGACGCTGTTCCGCTCGGCCGACGCGGCGCTCTACCGAGCGAAGGGGAGGGGGCGCAATCAAGTCTGTATCGCCAGCAGGGAGCTGGAGGACGGCGTGTCTGATGCAGTGGGTCCGGTATGCGCGGTCCTTCCGTGACGGGTACCGCGAGGCAGAAGCCGCTGCGCTCACGATCTGTGGCGCCTGCTCGAACTATCTTGTTTTTCCTGCCCCCCGCGCCCCTCCAGACTGAGTCCCCTCTCCTGTCTCCACGGCCGGCCGTTCGCGCGCCGCTTCCTGCTGACGCGGCGCCTCGAGCGGCTGTAGGGGAGGCGCGGTGTCTTTCGCGTCCACCGGCTGCGGCTTCGGCTCCGGGAGCTCTCCCGCGACCACCGCGTCGATCAGCCCGTATTCCAACGCGCTCGGTGCGTCCAGGTAGAAGTCGGTGCGCTTGGTGTCCTTGATGATCTGACGCAGCGGTTTGCCCGACCGCGACGACAGGATCTTGTAGATCTGATCCTGCATCTGTTTGAGCCGCTCCAGATGCTGCGCCGCGGCCGTCGTCGACTGCCAGCCGGCCCATTTCGCCGGCTCGTGAATCATGATCCAGGAATGCGGAAAGGCGAGCCGCTTGCCTTCGCTTGCCGCCTGCAGGACGATCGAGCCCATCGAATACGCCATCCCCTGCACGATGATCTTCACTTCGATGCCGCGCTTGATGACGTGGCGGATGGCATCGTGAATGGCCAGGCCGTCGGTGACATTCCCGCCGGCGCTGTTGATGAACACGGTAATCGGCCGGTCGTTCTCGTTGGCGAGCTCCCGCAGCCGTTCGATGCAGCTCCGTGCCGTATCCTTCTCGATGTCGCCGATGAGATAAATATCCCGCAGCCGGTCCGCTGTTTCCTTGCGGAGCTGCGCGCGGACGGCATCGACGAGCTCCGCGATCAGACGATCGCTCAACTCTCCCATCGAAGCCATTATCGCATCAGAGAGCCGGCGGCTTTACAGGAGGGCAGGAGATCAGGAGTTTTTACCAAGGTACCCTCCTGATCTTTTGACCTTCTGTAAACCTTCCTGAACACGCGTTGCCCGGCTCAGCCAGCCGCCGGGATGAAATAAAACGCCAGTGCGAGGATGAGATAGACCGACAGCAGCTGGAGCCCTTCGACCCAGTTGCTCTCGCCATCCATGACCACGATGTTGGTGGCAAGCACCGACAGCGCGATCGCCGCAATCTCGAACCCGTTGAACAGCAGCGACATCGGATGTCCGATGGCAAAGGAGTAGAGCACCAGGCCCGGCGCGACCAGCAAGCGCGATCTGCGCAGAACTGCCCACGGAAATCTCGACGGCCAGCGTCATCTCGTCGCGATGCGCGGCGGTCACGGCCGAGAAGTGTTCGGCGGCGTTGCCAATGAGTGCAATGACGATGACGCCGACGAACAACTCGGTGAGCCCGAACCGCGCGAGCGCCGGCTCCATCGCGCCGACGAGAATTTCTGCCTGGATCGTTGTCAGGACGGTGCCGATCGCGAGGAGCGACATCGCCGCGAACGGGGTGAGGTGGGGTGAGTCGTTGTCTCCTTCGTGGCTGGATCTGAAGAGATCGCGCTGTGCGGTGAAGGCGTAGATCAGACTGCCCGCGTAGGCGGCGATGAGGACCAGCGCGCTCCCGAAGCTGAGTCGATCGATCTCCAGCGGACGCGCGGCGAGACTTCCGTAGAGCGACAGATCGTAGACCGCCGGCATGACGAGCGCCACAACGGCGAGGAACAGCATGGCCCCGGTATTGTTGGCGGCGGTGCGATGAAACTTCTGCGAGCGCCGTCCCAGTCCGCCGACGAAAAAGGACAGCCCGAGCACGAGCAGCAGGTTGCCGACGATGCTGCCGGTGATCGACGCCTTGACCAGCTCGACGTGCCCTTTGTTCAACGCGACCAGCGCGATGATCAACTCCGCCGCGTTGCCGAAGGTGGCGTTGAGAAAGCCGCCCCATCCCGGACCCGAACGACGTGCGAGCTGTTCGGTGCCGAGCCCGATGAGGCCGGCGAGCGGTATCAGCGAGACGGCGGCCGTGATGAAAATCCAGGGCGAGCCTGGCGCTGTATAGGCGAGCACCCAGGACACGGGCGCGACCGCCAGCAGCAGGTTGAGGCGGTTGTCGACGAGCGCTCGGAACATCAGTCGCCGAACGCTTCGACGTCTTCGTCGGCGGCGCCTGGAAGCAGATCGAAGAAGGCGTCGAGGCTGCGGTCGAGCGAGCGCCGCAGTTGCGGGATGGTGCCGTCGAACGTGTGGAGCGTCAGACCGGCCGATGAACCGTCGGCGAGCTTGAGCGTGGCTTCGTCGACGCCTTTGAGCGTCCCTTCAGGAATGAGCCGCACGCCGTAGACCAGCGTATATCGCGCCATGCGGGCATTGTACAGGCCGGAACCCGGTAGGTCGTGTGGGACCGGTCGACTGCCTCTTCTAACCTATAATCCGCGGACCTGCTCTGCCGTCTCGAAACCAGGGCTCGCTGGGCGACTCCATGTTGCTTGCTGCCGGTACGCGACTCGGGCCGTATGAAATCGTCGCGCCGCTCGGCGCCGGCGGCATGGGCGAGGTGTATCGCGCGCGCGACACGAAGCTGGGCCGCGACGTCGCGATCAAGATTCTTCCCGACGCCTTCGTCGCCGACTCGGATCGCGTCGCGCGGTTTCAGCGCGAAGCGCAGTTGCTGGCGACGCTGAACCATCCCAATATCGCCGCGATCTACGGCCTCGACGAAACCGACGGCAAGGCCGCCATCGTCCTCGAGCTGGTCGAGGGCCAGACGCTCGCGGAAAAGCTCGACGCGCTCCGGGTGAAAGGCTCGCGGCTTCCGCTCGACGAAGCGCTGCCGATTGCACGGCAGATCGCGGAGGCGCTCGAGTCAGCGCATGAAAGAGGCGTCATCCACCGCGATCTCAAACCCGCGAACATCAAGATCACGGCGAACGGCGCGGTGAAAGTGCTCGACTTCGGCCTGGCCAAGATGGTCGAGCCGGGCGGCGCGAGCGGGTCGGCCGGATTGTCGATGTCGCCGACGCTGAGCGTGCACGCGACGTTCGCTGGTGTGATTTTGGGTACCGCCGCCTACATGAGTCCCGAACAGGCGCGCGGCCGACCGGTGGACAAGCGCACCGACATCTGGGCGTTCGGTTGTGTGCTGTTCGAGATGATCGCGGGCAGACAGACCTTCGACGCCGGCGATACCGTGAGTGACGCCGTGGCGGCGATTCTCAAGACCGAACCCGATTGGTCCGCGCTGCCGGCCGAAACTCCGCCCCGGCTTCGCGCGCTGCTTCGCCGATGTCTCGAGAAAGATTCGAGCCGACGGCTGCGCGACATCGGCGACGCGCGGCTCGAGCTCGACGACGCGATCGCGGACCCGTTGCCGCCGGCGCCGGCTGCCGCCGCGAAACGTTCGCCCACGAGCGCGCGGCTCGCGTGGTCAATCGCCAGTGTGCTCGGTCTCGCGCTGGCCGGTGTTGGCGTCACCTACGTGCTGATGCCCCGCGCCGCGCCGGCGGTCGTCCGCTTTCAGATCCTCGCGCCGGAGGGCCGCTTCGACACCAACATCGGCAACAACGGCCTCAACAGCGGCACGTTTCGCCGGACGGCCGAAAGCTGGCGTTCGTGCTGGCGCCGAAGCTGCAAATCTGGATTCGACCGATCGATTCACTCACGGCGACGCCGCTCGCCGGCACCGACGGCGCTGCGCCGGACCTGTTCTGGTCGCCGGACAGCCGCTACCTGGGATTCTTCGCGCAGGGCAAGCTGAAGAAGATTGATGTCGGCGGCGGCCCGCCGCAAACGCTCTGCAATGTCGCGGGCGGACGCGGCGGCGCGTGGAATCGGGACGGCATCATCGTGTTTGGTCAGGCCGCGGGGCCGCTGCTGCAGGTATCGGCAGCTGGCGGAGAGCCAACGGTCGCGATCAAGGCGCCTGCCGACGGCGACTCGATATGGAATCCATCGTTTCTTCCTGATGGCCGTCACGTGCTGTACCGCGTGCAAGGCGCCAGACGCAGGAATGTATCTCGGCACGCTGGGATCGGATGGCGGGTCTCGAGTCCTGAAGGAGGACTATCACGCGAGATATGCCCAGGGCCATCTTCTGTACGTCAAGGAAGGCACGCTGCTGGCGCACCCGTTCGATCTCTCGACGCTGTCGACTTCCGGAGACCCGGTGCCTGTCGTCGGAGCAAGTCTCGTTCAGCGGCATCCTCGCCGCATTCTCGGCGTCCAGCACGGGCGTCCTCACCTATCGCAATGCCGTGTCATCCGGCGATGATTTGCAGTTGACGTGGGTGGACCGCGCTGGGAAATCGATCGCCACAGTGGGCGCGGCGGCACAGTACTACGGTGTCGATTTGGCGCCGGATGGACAGCGAATCGCCGTCCATCGGCACGCCGATCAAGGCGGCGACATCTGGGTGGCCGATTCCGAGCGCGGGACGATGTCGCGTCTCACACTCGACGCGATGCAAGACAACGTCGCGCCCGTCTGGTCTCCGGATGGTCGTCGTATCGCGTACGCCTCGCAGCGTCGAGGTGTTTAGGCGATCTACGCCAAAGCGTCGGATGGCTCCGGCGACGAGGAGAAGCTGCTCGACTTGCCACCTCAATTCCCGAAAGCTGCGAAGAGCTGGTCGTCTGATGGCCGCTATCTGTTGTTCTCGATGAACGACCCAAGGGCATCAGCCGATCTGTGGGTGCTGCCGTTATTTGGCGATCGGAAGCCGTTTCCATTTACCCAGACGCCGTTCACCGAACTCTTCGGAGAGATCTCCCCGGATGGCGATGGCTCGCGTATCACTCGACCGAAAGCGGCCGCTCGGAAGTGTACGTACGGCCGTTCCCGAGCGGTTCAGGCAAATGGCCGGTCTCGACCGACGGCGGCGTGTATCCGCGGTGGCGCCGCGACGGCAAGGAGCTGTTCTACGTCAACAACATCAACCCGTTCAGCGGCTCGCCGCTGATGGCGGTGCCGATTCAAACCGCGGGTCGACATTCCGCGCCGGCATCCCCAAGGCTCTGTTCGACACGCAGTTGTCGCCTGGGTTGCGGCACCCGGGCGGGCCGGCCAATTCATATGCGGTCGCTCCCGATGGCCAACGATTTCTGATGCTCAAGCCGGCCGCCGGCAGCGCCAGAGAACCTGCGGCGTCGACCATTACCGTCGTCCTCAACTGGCCGGCGCTTCTGAAGAAATGATCGCGGCAGGACACGCGAGATCAGAGCAGACGTTTCGCGACGGTGACCGCTTCCTCCAGGTTCGTCACGCTTCCGTCCATCTGCAGCTCGTAGACCGCCTTCAGAATCTCGCCGACGCGCGGGCCGGGCTTCAATCCCAACTCGAGAAGATGACGTCCCAACAGGATCGGTTTCGGCGGACCCTTGTCCGCGCCGATCGCACGCGCACGTTCGACGAACCAGTCCATGGCCGAACAGTCGAACACGCCGGGCTTTCGTCCCTCGCAATCGGATTTCGCGACGCGCGCCAGCAGCTCGAGATCGACCTTCTGCGCCAGCCGTCGAAACGCGCCGTCGCCGACCTCGTCCCGCACCTTGAACCACGATCCGGGTTTCAGATGCTGCGCGGTGATGCCGAGGACCTGCCGGCGCACGTCATAACCATCGATCGAGTTCACGTTGAGCCGATCCAGCCACGCCGACGCCGGCGCCACGCCGCGGTCCTCGTGATCGATCGATCGAATGCGTCCGTCGCTGAACGCCGTCGTCGCCGGCTTCCCCAGATCGTGAGCGACCGCGCCCAGCATGACGGCCAGCTGCTGCGGGCGGGGCAGGTCGTCGAGGCGCGTGCGCGCGCGGTCGATCACCTGGAGCGTGTGCACCCAGACGTCGCCTTCGGGATGCCACTCCGGCTCCTGTGGACAACCGGCGAGCGCCTGCAGTTCCGGAAAGAGCGCGGCGACCACGCCGAGATCCATGGCGAGGGCAAAACCGACGGAAGGCCGCGGGCGCGAACAGCAGCTTTTCGATTTCGCCCCAGATGCGCTCGGCCGGCAGATCGTCGAGCTGAATCGTCCGGCAGAGCGCGCGCGTTTCGAGGTCGAGCTCGAGATCGAAGCGCGCCACGAACTGGACCGCGCGCAGCACCCGCAGGCTGTCGTCCGGGAATGTGCGGGCGTCGACCATCCGCAAGTAGCGCCGCTCGAGGTCTGCGCGGCCGTGGAACGGATCGAAGTACTTGTCGGTCAGCGGATCCCACGAGATGGCGTTGATGGTGAAATCGCGCCGCCGGGCGGCCTCCTCGATGGACATGTCGGGATCGCCGACGACGACGAACCCTTTGTGTCCGCGCCCGGCCTTCGAGTCTCGCCGCGGCAGCGACACGTCGATGTCGCCGAGCTTGAACACCTGAAAGCTTTCGCCGACCGCCTCGACGCGGCCAAACGTCTCGAGCACGTTCCGGAGCCGGTCGCCCGGCATGCCGAACACCTCGATGTCGATGTCCGGCGACTCGTGTCCGAGCAGGCGGTCGCGGACCCAGCCGCCGACGACGAGCGCGCGGCCGCCGGCGTCGCGGACGGCAGTGGCGATATCGACGGCGCGCTCGTGCGGGATGCTCACGCGCGCGCGCCCCCGCCGTTAACGGAGGATACGGAGCGAACGGGATCACACGGAGGAACGGAGCAACGGAGACGGAACGGAGGCGAGAGGTTCCGGTTCGACGGGCGTCGCGAAGCGACGCGGCGCGAACGGATCGGATCGCGAAAACGAACACCACGCGATCCAGGGTGCTCGTTTTCGCGATCCGATCCGTTCGCGCTCGTCGGCCTGCTGCGCAGGCCGACCCGTCGAACCGGCACATCTCCGTTCAACCTCCGTTTCTCCGTTGCTCTGTGGTTTCCCGTTCGCTCCGTCATCTCCGTTCCCTCTGCAGGGGCTTGCGGCCGAAGCGCTGGACGATGCGATCGCAGAATCCCGGCGCGAACGCGTTGAGCCACACCAGCGCCCGCGATTTGAACCACGGGTACACCTCGGGCACCGGGCGCTCGATGGCGCGCGCGATCGCGTCGGCGACCGCCTCGGCATCCTGACGCGGACCGGGTCCGCGCACCACGGTGGTGCCGGTCTCGTGCGACATCACGCCGAAGAACTCGGTGTCGGTCGAGACCGGATACACCACGCTGACATGGATAGCCGTGCCGACCAGCTCCGAGCGCAGGCACTCCGCGAGGCCCACCTGCGCAAACTTCGTGGCGGCGTATGCGCCCATGTACGGCACGCCGCGCTTGCCGACGATCGACGAGACGATGATGATGTGGCCGTGGCGCTGCCGGCGGAACACGCGGAGCGCGGCGCGGGCGGCGTGGTAGGTGCCGATGTAGTTCACCTCCATCACCTTCCGCGCCTGCGCCGCTGTGACCTCGTCGATGGCGCCGGCGATGCCGTAGCCGGCGTTGCACATCATCACGTCGAGCCGCCCGAAGCGATCGACGACGTGGCTGACGAAGCGTTCCATGCCGTCCGCATCGGTCACGTCCGCTGGAGTCGCCAGCGCCTGCCCGCCCGCTGCCGTGATTTCGGCCGCGACCGCCTCGAGCCGGTCTGCCCGCCGGGCGCAGATGGCCACCGCCGCACCGTCGCGCGCGGCGCGCACGGCCGTCGCGCGTCCGATACCCGCGGATGCGCCGGTGATTGCGATGACGCGATTCATCGATCGAGCATATGCGAAGGCCACGAAAGCACGAAAACACGAAATAAGAAATGTACACGAACGAGAGTTTGGTTTTCGTGGTTTCGTGATTTCGTGGCAGCGCTAACCGCCAATGGACCCAGCGATCCGCCTGCTTCGCGATCTCGTCGCGATCAACTCCGTCAACCCGACCCTTGTCCCCGGCGCGCCCGGCGAGCAGGAAGTTGCCGCCGCCGTCGCCGCCGCGATGCGTGGCTTCGGTCTCGAGGTGTCCGTGGAAGCGGTGGCGCCCGGCCGGCCGAATGTCGTCGGCGTGCTCGAGGGGCGCGCGAAGGGACGCACGCTGATGTTCTGCGGCCACACTGACACGGTGGGCGTCGCCGGCATGCGCGATCCGTTTGTGCCGACCGAGCGCGACGGCCGCTTGTACGGCCGCGGCGCTCAGGACATGAAGGGTGGTGTCGCGGCGATGATCGCCGCCGCCGGCGCGATTGCGGAAAAAGGTCTCGCCGCCGGCCGTCTCGTGGTCGCTGCTGTCGTCGACGAAGAGCATTCGAGCATCGGCGCGGACGCACTCGTCAAGAACTGGCACGCCGATGGCGCCGTCGTCACCGAGCCAACCGATCTGGCGATCGCCGTCGGCCACAAAGGATTTGCGTGGGTGGCGGTGGAGGTGATGGGGAAGGCTGCACATGGCAGCCGTCCGGCGGAAGGGCAGGATGCGATCCTGCGCCTGGGCCGCGTCCTCACCCGCCTCGAAGCGCTCGATACCGCGATTCAGGCGCGGCCGCCTCATCCGCTGATGGGTGCCGGTTCGCTGCACGCCTCGTTTATCGAAGGCGGCCGCGAGCTGAGTAGCTACCCCGACCGCGCGAGTTTACAGATGGAGCGGCGGACGCTGCCGGGAGAACCTGAGTCGACCGCGCTGAACGAAGTGCGCGACATTCTGTCGACCCTGACACGAGAGGATCCCACGTTTCGCGCAAGCGCCTCGGCAATGTTCAGCCGGCCTGCGTACGAAGTGCCTGTTGCTCATGAACTTCCGCAGACACTGGCGGCGTCGCTGTCGCACGTGAGCCGCGCTCCCGCGATTGTGGGTGCCAGTTTCTGGACGGACGCTGCGGTGCTCGGCTATGCCGGCATTCCGTCCGTGCTGTTCGGCCCTGGCGGCGCCGGTTTGCACTCGACCGAAGAGTACGTCTCTGTCCAGGACGTCCTGGTATGTCGAGATGCGCTCGTCGAACTTGTCAGAAGGTTCTGTCTGGCGAGATAAGCGGTCCGCGCTCGGGTCGCTCGCCCTTCACACATCGAAGGCGAAGCGAACCCGGCGCGTTATGCTCGTCGGCGGCCTGTCGGGATCGACTACGCGATCCGTCGTGCGCTGACCAGGTGCGGGCGCATGGCGGCCGTCCGCCTCGCATCGCCCCGCACCGTCACCGTCGGCGGCGCCTCGCTCAATTCCCAGCCTGGCGTTTCGTGCCCGCAGGATACGCAGCGCAGGGACATTCGATCCTGCTCAAAATGCAGCAGCGTGTCGTGGCCATGAAGGCCGCACAACATCTGCCGCATGCGATCCAGCACGCCCAGCCCGTCCGTGTGCGCGTGATCGGCGGCTGCGGCGCCATCATGCGAAGCGATCGGGTAATTCGTCACCATCGGCCAGCTCCTCAGCTGCAAGTTCGTCCTCTCGTAAGGACGCGAGCAGCAGTCATTCCGGTTCAGTTGACTTCAAGAGGCGTGCCGAGGGGGTTCCCGCTTGGTAAGTACTGATGGTGCGCGAGGTTACCCGCGCAAATCCGATGAGCCGGATCGGAAGGTATGCCGATCGGCGGCAAACAGCTGGAATCTGGCTACCTTTGTTCTCCAACAATGCCGCGAATCACAAAACTGACGTTGGCTGGCCGCTCGCCCAGCCGGCGCATGAAATAAGGAAACCATTCGCGTCCGAACGGGACGTACACGCGGACGCGGTAGCCCTCGTTGACGAGCATGGTCTGCAGGTCGCGCCGGATGCCGTAGAGCATCTGGAACTCGAACGCATCGCGAGCGACATGGGTTTCGTGCACCCACCGACGCGCCGTGTCGATCATCGCGGGATCGTGGGTGGCGATCGCCGGCGAATGGCCGCTCGTCAGCAGCGTTTTCATCATCCGCTCGTATGCCGCGTCGACGTCGCTCTTGTGCTGATACGCGACCGCTTTCGGTTCCTTGTACGCGCCTTTGACCAGCCGCACGCGTGCGCCCAGCGCGTTCATCCTCGCGAGATCGGCCTCGCTGCGGTGCAGCGCCGACTGCAGCACGACGCCGATCTGCCGGTGGCCGTGACTCCAGAGCGTCTCGAAGATCTCCAGCGTGACGGCGGTGTACGCCGAGCTCTCCATGTCGATGCGCACGAAAAACCCGGCCGGCTCGGCGCGCTCGAGAATCTTGCGGAGGTTGTCGACCGCGCTGGCCTTGTCGACGTCGATGCCCAGCTGCGTGAGCTTCAACGAGAGGTTGCGTTCGATGCCGGACTGGACGACCGCGTCGACGACGGTCAGGTACTGGCGCGTCGCCGCTTCGGCTTCCTCGAGGTTGGTGACGCTCTCGCCGAGCAGATCCAGCGTCAGCTTCAAGCGGCGCGTTTCGAGCGCGCGCGCCGCCTCGATCGCTTCCTGCACGGTTTCGCCGGCGATGAACCGCCGGGCGAAGCTCTCCGGCCGGCGCATGCCGTACCGGGACGCGAGCGCTTTCAGGGTTCCGCTTCCGGCGAGCAATTGGAAAAATGTTTTCGCTGCGCGATCGAGCATCAATGCGTCCGGCCGGGGGTCGCCAGCAGGTGCTCGATCGTCCGTGCGTAGTAGCGCAGCACGGTGCGCTCGCGCACCCGGAAACGGCCCCGTTCGGCGACGACGATGCCGCGCGTCTCGAGCGGTTCGGCGGCTTCCTCCACAGCCTGGCGGCCACTCGTCACGCCGAGATTCGCATGGCGCACCGCGAGCTCCTCGATCAGGCGATCGATGCGCGTCTCGAGGTCGCGCCGGGTGATCGACGGGCGCATGGACGCCGCGAACACCGCTGTCGGCAGCACCTTGTACAACTCGCCGGTGCGCGCGCGCACCACCCGCGCCAGCTCGAGCACCTCGGTCCGCGAGTGGACGTCGACGCCCGCCACGCTGATCGGCGCGCCGAACGTGGTGAACGACCGGGATCGATACCCGACGGCGTATCGCACCATTTCGGCGATTTCCCGGCCGAACGGACGCTGCCGTCTTTTGATGCGTTGATGCGCGAGGATGTGATCCTCGAGCACGAGGTCGTAGGCGATCGCCACCGGAATGATCGACCAGATCGGACCGGTCGGCGCTCAGTGCGGCGTTGAACAGTCCGGTCTTCGCCGCCTTCAGCTCGCCGCTGTAGCTCCGGCCGCCTTCCGGGTAGAAGAAGAGATCGTGCTTCTTGAGGATTTCGGCGACGTACGCCTTCAGCGTGATCAGGTACGCGAGATCCTTGGTGTTGCGCCGGATCGGGATCGCGCCGGTGACGTGCTTGTGGATCAGACCGAGCGGTCCGCCGAACAGGTTGATGCCGGCGGCGATCAGCGGCGGACGGATGCCGTTGTCGTCGAGGACCAGCGGCTCCACCAGATAGTCGGTGTGGCTCTTGTGATTCGACGCGTAGATGATGCGGTGCGCGCGCACGGCGCCGATGACGTACTGCAGGTTCTCGTGCTTCCGTTCGATCTTCCGGAGGATGGGATACAGCGGATGTTGCAGAGCCCGGTAGAACTTGTGCCGCTGCGTCGTCCGCAGTTCGTCGAGGTAGGCGTTGACTTGCTCGCGGGGGTATTTGAGAAGCTCTTCGCGCGACAGTACGGCCTCGGCGATTTCGTCTAGCATGTGGCCGCTGCGACTATAACACGCCAGTTTCCAGTCTCACGTTTCAAGTCTTCGTGACACCCCTCAACTCTGTGCACCTGGAGCCTTGAGCCGTGCAACGTGAGAGTTGGTCAGCGCTTCACATACCGCGTCGGCGAATTCGAGCGTCGATGCGGTGCCGCCAAGATCGCGCGTGCGGACCAGGCCGACGCGCAGGACGTCGCCGAGCGCCTGCATGACGCGATTGGCCGCGTCGGCTTCGTCGATGTGTCTGAGCATCATCACCGCCGACAGCAGCAACGCGGTCGGGTTGGCGATGCCCTTGCCCGCGATGTCCGGTGCGCTGCCGTGGACGGCTTCGAACACGCCGATGTCGCCGCCAAGATTGGCGGCGCCGACGACGCCCAGCCCGCCGACCAGCCCGGCGCACAAGTCCGAGACGATGTCGCCGTACAGGTTGGGCAGGAGCAGCACATCGAACTGCTCCGGGTGCATCACCAGATGCATGCACGCCGCGTCCACGATCCGTTCGTCGTAGGCGATATCGGCGTACTGGGGCGCCACGCGACGGATGCTCTCGAGGAACAGCCCGTCGCTCATCTTCATGATGTTGGCTTTATGAATCGCGGTCACCCGCCGCCGGCCGTGCTTGTGCGCGTGCTGGAACGCGAAGTGGGCGATGCGCGTCGAGGCTCGCTCGGTGATGATCTTCAGGCTCTCGACCACCCCGGGCACGACCTCATGTTCGAGGCCGGCATAAAGATCTTCAGTGTTCTCGCGCACGATGACGAGGTCGACCGATTGAAATCGCGCGGGGACGCCCGGCAGATTCCAGACCGGTCGCAGATTTGCGTACAAATCGAGCGCCTTGCGAAGCCCGACGTTGACGCTGGTGAATCCGTGCGCCGATCGGTGTGGTGACTGGTCCCTTCAGCGCGACCTTGTGGCGCCGAATCGAATCGACCAGCTCGACCGGCAGCGTCTGCCCGGTCCGTTCGACCGCCAGCACGCCAGCCAGCTGGCGGTCCCATTCGATCGCCACGCCGGTGGCGTCGAGGATGCGCACGACCGCATCAGTCACTTCGGGGCCGATACCGTCGCCGGGGATCAACGTGATCGTGCGCGCCATTAGTCGAAGGCCATCCCTCATTATAATTGCCGGCTTGGACGATCCTCGTGCTGCGGAGGTCGAATCGATCGCGGCGTTCGCGCTCGAAGGCATCCTGACGCGCCCGCCTGATCCGATCGCCCTGGTGTTCCTGCTGCGTCAGTTTGCCGCGACCGATCGCGACGCGATCAGGGACCGTCTGGGCGAGGCGCTCACGGACGCGCTCGCGCAGCACACCGGCGATGCGGCTCCGGCGCAGCGCGCCGCGTGGCTGCTGCTGTTTCGCGAGGCCGCGGCGCTGTCGAGCGACGAGCGGCTTGCCGCCGCCGCCGTCGGCCTGACCGACAGCCTCCGGCGCGACTGGCGATCGCGTGCGAGCGTCGCGGACGCCATGTATGCGGTCGACGCGTGCCTGCGCGCGGCCGACGTCGGCGGCGACCGCGCGGGCGCGCTGATCGCGGCGACGATCGACGAACTGGAACGGATCGTCGGCGAATCGTACGAGCCGGGCGAAGGCATCGGCGACTACGCCGATCACATCCGCGCCGCCGCCGCGCTGATCACGGCGTACGACGTCACCGGCCGTCTGCCGTATGCGATGCTCGCCGAAGAACTGATGCAGGCCTCGGCGCGGATGTCCGCCGGACGCGGGTTCGCCATCGAGTGCGAGGCGGCCCGCGTGTTCTGCCGCCTGGCCGCCCTTCACGACGACGAGGATTATCGTGCGGCGGCCGTGATTGCGCCGGACGCCAACTATCGCGCCGACGCGTCGCGGATGCTGGCCGCGTTGTCGCCGCGGGCGCGCGCTGAAGGCGCGCCGATCTATGGCCTCGCGCTCAGCGAACTGCTGGCCCTTACAGTAAAATCTCCCGACACCTATGGCCATTGATCGCGCGCTGCTCATTCCCGCCTTGAAGAACATCGCCACGCGATTGCGGATCGATTCGATTCGCGCCACGTCGGAAGCCGGCAGCGGCCATCCGACGAGCTGTTGCTCGATGGCCGACATCATGGCCGCGCTGTTCTTCGCGGAGATGCGCTTCGATCCGAAGGAGCCGCACAATCCGGACAGCGATCGGTTCGTGCTGTCGAAGGGGCACGCCGCGCCGATTCTCTACGCCGCCTGGGCCGAGGCCGGCGCGTTCGATCGGTCGGAGTTGCTGAAGCTGCGCCGAATCGATTCCGATCTCGAAGGCCATCCCACGCCGCGCCTGCCCTTCGTCGACGTGGCGACCGGTTCGCTGGGCCAGGGCATTTGCGCCGCCATCGGCAGCGCGCTCAATGCGCGCCGCATCAAGTCCGCGTACCGGACCTACGTGCTCCTCGGCGACGGCGAGTCGGCCGAGGGATCGGTGTGGGAAGCCGCCAACGTCGGCTCGGCGGATCGGACTCGACAACCTCTGCGGCATTACCGACGTCAACGGACTTGGCCAGAGCCGTCCCACGATGTGGAACCACCACATGGAGCAGTTCGAGCGCCGCTGGTCCGGCTTCGGGTGGAACGCCATCGTCATCGACGGCCACGACATGAATGCGATCCTCGACGCCCTGGAGCAGGCCCGAAACACCACCGGGCGTCCGACGATGATCCTCGCGCGCACGATCAAGGGCAAAGGCGTGTCGTTCGTCGAAGGGAAGGAGGGCTGGCACGGGAAGGCGTTCAAGAAGGGCGAGGAAATGGACCGGGCGATCGCCGAGCTCGAGCAGCAGTTCGTGCCCGTGCCGGACAGCGGTCCCGCCGCCAACCTCGCCGCGCAGATTCCGAAACCCGCCTCTGTCCCTCGCGCCGTCGTCACGCCGAAACCGCTCGCGCCGCCCGCCTACAAGCGCGGCGACGAGGTGGCGACCCGCGAGGCCTACGGCGCCGCGATCGCCAAGCTCGGAGAGGCCGATTCGCGCGTGGTGGCGCTCGACGCCGACGTCAAGAACTCGACGTTCAGCGACAAGTTCGAGAAGGCGCTGCCCGATCGCTTCTATGAAACCTTCATCGCCGAGCAGGTGATGGTCGGTGCGGCGATGGGCCTGGCGGCGCGCGGAGCGATTCCGTTCCCTTCCACCTTCGCGTGCTTTCTGACGCGCGCGGCCGACTTCATCCGGATGGCGGCGATCAGCAACGTCAACGTCAAGCTGGCCGGCTCGCACGCCGGCGTGTCGATTGGCGAGGACGGCCCCTCGCAGATGGCGCTCGAGGACCTGGCGATGTGCCGCACCCAGCCAAACTGCACGGTGCTGTACCCGTCGCGACGCCGTCAGCACCGAACGGCTCGTGGCGCTGATGGCCTACCACCCCGGACTGGCGTACATGCGCACCAGCCGGCCCAAGACACCGGTCATCTACTCGAACGACGAGACGTTCACCATCGGTGGCTCGAAGGTGCTGAGAGAGAGCGACAGCGACGTCGCGACCGTCATCGGCGCCGGCGTGACGCTGTTCGAGGCGCTCAAAGCCTACGATCAGCTCAAGGCTGCGGGCACGTCGATCCGGGTGATCGATCTGTACTCCGTCGCGCCGATCGATCGGGACGGCCTCGTCAAGGCTGGTCGCGCCACGAAGGGACGGCTGATCACGGTGGAAGATCACTACGCGGCTGGCGGCATCGGCGACGCGGTCGCGGAAGCGGTCGCCGGTGCGGGTCTGACCGTCCGCCGCCTCGCGGTTCGCGAGATCCCGCGCAGTGGAAAACCAGAGGAGTTGCTGGAGCGATTCGGCATTTCGGCGAAGCACATCGTCGAGGCAGTGCGCGCCTTGGCAGGAAAGGCTGGACGGGCAGGATAGGCAGGAATTGTTCCTGCCCTTCCCGCCCATCCCGCCGGTTACAGACCGAAGTGTTCGAGCAAACCGCCGCGCCGACCTTGCTGGCGATTCTTCATTCGATCCTTCATGTCGGCCTGCAGCTTCTTGATCTGCGCGCGCTGGTCGGCGGTCAGGAGCTGAAAGACCTCGGCGTGCGCGTGCGCGCGCGCGACCGCCATGTCGGCGTCAACCGCCGCGACTTCCGCGCTCTTCTGGCGGATCAGCGCGTCGTCGATCGGTCGGCGGTCACCGCTTCGTTGAGCGCCTCGTGCGCTTTCCGGGCGCGGTCGCCGAGCGCCTGCCACTCGTCCTTGTGTGAATCGGCGATGGCCTTGATCTGATCGCGCTGTGTGTCGGTCAGACCGATCTCCCGGCCCAACATGGGCAGCATTCCCATCGGCCCGCCCGGGCCACCCCATCGGCCCGGCCCGCCTGCCCGGCCCGGCCCGCCGGGTCCGCCTGACCTGAACGGCGGCGGGTCCTGATTGGTATTCTGAGCAGAGGCATACAGCCCGGCACTGACCCCGAGGGCCAGCACGGCTGCGGCACCCCCGAGTGCGATGCGACGTATCGTTGCGGTCATGGCGTTCTCCTCGTCCGTGCGAGCACATTCGCAGCTCGGCCAACACTGTGTATGGTTAGTTTGACGGGCGCGACATGGCGGCCCGATGGACAAACGGTGACAAAACAGTGACGCCGCGCGTCCTCGTCGTCGAGGACGAGCCGAACATCCGCGAGCTCGTCTGCCTGCACCTCGGGCTCGAGGGCTACGCCTGCGACGGCGTAGGCGATGGCCGGGACGCGCTGAAGCGCACCGAAGCCGAACGGTTCGACCTCCTCGTTCTCGACGTGATGATTCCCGGGCATCGACGGCTTGTCGCTGTGCCGCGCCGTGCGCAATGGCCGGACGAACCGCGATGTCCCGATCCTGATGCTGACCGCGCGGCGTGACGAGTCCGACAAGGTCGTGGGGCTCGAGAGCGGCGCCGACGATTACCTGACCAAGCCGTTCGGCGTTCGCGAGCTCGTCGCCCGGGCGCGTGCGCTGCTGCGCCGTCCGCGCCAGACCGTCGCGGCTGCGCCCGGTTCCGATGGCGACAATCTGCCCGTGCGGATTCACGGCATCGACATCGATCCCGCGCGGCGAAGCGTCACTGTCGAGGGGCGGCCGGTGGAGCTGACCGACCAGGAATTCCGGCTGCTGCATCTCCTCGCCACGAACCCGGGCATTGTGTTCAGCCGCGAAGCGCTGCTGGCGCGAATCTGGCGCGGCGACACGTTCGTCACGGTCCGCAGCGTCGATACGCTCGTCAAGCGCTTGCGGCGACGCATCGAAGCCGATCCCGCGCACCCGGCGTTTCTGCTGACCGTCTGGGGAGTCGGCTACAAGTTCGCGGACGTCTAGAAGCCGCCGGTCGCGAGGGGTGTTGGGGTGTGCAGCGTGATGCTCGAGCTCTACCGCCGGCCGGAAGCTCAGCGGGGCAAAAAAATCCGCGCAGCGTCTATATTGCCAACCTGAGCAACCGATACATATGATAGGATTTACAGACGTTTCCGCCCCCAGCGGAAATTCCTGCTTACAACCGAAAAGAGATTAACGCGCGCTGCGCGGACGCGCCCGGTCCGGCTGGCGCTAGTTCCTGCACGAAACGGAGTGTCCCGTGTTTGCTCGCAAGTGGTCCCGCCGAAGCATCTGGATCGCCACCGCGGTCGCCGCCCTGGTGGTCGTATCCGGCGCGTTCCTGTTCCGGACCCGCCAGATCGTCGCTGTCACGCAGGTTCCGTTCTCGGATTTGCTGCGCGATCTCGACCGCAGCGTGGTGTCCGAGGTCGTCGTCAACGGCGACACGCTGGACTTCAAGCATACCGACGGACGCCTGTTCCGCACGGTCGCGCCCGCGAGCTACGTGACGGCGAATGCGGCCTTCGTGCCGGAGCTGGCGAAGAAGGGCGTGCGGATCGACGTGCAGTCAGGCACCGATCAGGCGGCGTACAGCTACGGCGCCCTCGCCGTCGGCATGGTGTTCCTCGGTCTTCTGGGCTTCACGCTCTACCGCGTCAGCAGCGGACGCATTCCGGCGCTCGAAAGCAAGACCCGTGAGGCCGACAAGGAATCGTCCACGGTCACGTTTGCCGACGTCGCCGGCGTGGACGAAGCCAAAGAGGAAGTGAAGGAGATCGTCGATTTCCTGCGCGAGCCGGGCCGTTTTTCCGCGATCGGCGGACGCATTCCGAAAGGCGTGCTGCTCGTCGGACCTCCGGGCACCGGCAAGACGCTGCTCGCGAAGTCGATCGCGGGCGAGGCGGGCGTGCCGTTCCTGTTCGCGAGCGGCTCCGATTTCGTCGAGATGTACGCCGGCGTCGGCGCCTCGCGCATCCGCAAGCTGTTCAAGGATGCGCGGCGTCATCCGTCCTGCATCATCTTCATCGACGAGCTCGACGCGGTCGGCCGGAGCCGCGGCGGCAACTCGCTGAGCCACGAGGAGCGCGAGCAGACGCTCAACCAGCTGCTCGTCGAGATGGACGGCTTTGCGGTCAGCGCGGGCATCGTCGTCGTGGCGGCGACCAATCGGCCGGACATTCTCGATCCAGCGTTGCTGCGGCCGGGGCGATTCGATCGACAGGTGACGGTCGGCTGCCCCGATCTGAAGGGGCGCGAGCAGATTCTGCGGATTCACGCCAAGAAAGTGGCGCTCGACAGCGCCCTCGATCTGCGGCAGGTCGCCCGCGGCACGCCTGGATTCTCGGGAGCGGAGCTGGCGAACCTGGTCAACGAAGCGGCGCTGTTCGCGGTGCGCGCCGGACGCGCCGACGGTCACCGACCACGACTTCGATCAGGCGCGCGACAAGGTGCTGATGGGCGCCGAGCGGAAGTCGCTGACGATGAGCGAGCACGAGCGGATTACCTGCGCCTACCACGAGTCGGGCCACGCCGTCGTCGCGGCGCTGCTGCCGCATGCGGATCCGCTGCACAAAGTGACGATCATTCCGCGCGGCCGCGCGCTGGGCGTCACGATGCAGCTGCCGGAAGGCGATCGCCACACGCACACGCGGGAGTTCCTCGAGGCGCAGATTGCGATTCTGATGGGCGGCCGTATCGCGGAGGAACTGTTCCTGCGCCAGATGACGAGCGGCGCCGGCAACGACATCGAGCGGGCCACCGATATCGCACGCCGCATGGTCTGCGAGTTCGGCATGTCGCCGGCGCTCGGCCCGCTGGCCTATCGCACGCCTGGCAACCCGTGGGAAACCGACAAGGGCGCCGGCATCAGCGAGGCGACGGCGCAGCGCGTGGACGACGAGGTCCGCGACCTCGTGATGAAGGGCTACGAGACGGCGCGTCAGATCATCGCGAAGAATCGCAGCGCGGTCCGGGCGATGGCCGAGGAACTGCTGGTGGTCGAGTCGCTCGACGCGGAAGGCATCAAGGCGGTCATCGCGAACGCCGCTTAGAAAGTTAAAAGTTAGAAGTTAAAAGGCAAAAGTTAAAGTCCAAAGTTGAAGATCGTATTTGAAGGCCAAATTTGAAAGCTGAACAGTTGAACTTCAGTTTTGACTTTCGAACTTTACCTTTTAACTTCTAACTTTTAGTTTTACCTTTAACGTGGAGATCATGCGAAGCATGATCTCCACGGTCGTTCTTATCTCCACGCTCTCCGCACAGACGCCGGCACCGAAGCCGGCGGGCCTCGACACCGCGGCCATCGACAAAGCGCTTGGCAAGTCGGGCACGGCGATGCCTGGCGACGTCTACCGCGTGGCGTTTCCGCGGACCGATCTCAACGTCACCGTCGGCGCCGTCAAGGTGAAGGCGGGTTTTGCCCTCGGCAGCTGGGCGGCGTTCAAGTCGCTCGGCGTCAACGGCACCGCCGCGCACGGCGACCTGGTGCTGACCGACGCAGAAATCAATCCCGTGCTTTCCTCGCTTCAGCAGCACAACTTCGAGATCACGGCGCTGCACAATCACCTGATCAACGAATCACCGTCGGTCATGTACCTCCACTTCTGGGGCAAGGGCGACGCTGCGACGCTGGCGGCCGGCCTGAAAGACGCGCTGTCGAAGTCCAAAACACCGATGGGTTCGTCCCCGGCGCCGCTGACGACCGGAGGGGTGGGGGACGGTTTGCCTGCGGACCAGATTCAGCAGGCCATTGGGTTGAAGGGCACCGTAACCAACGGCGTGCTCGCGCTGTCGCAGCCGCGGCCCGAGACGATTCAAATGATGGGCGTGACGCTGCCACCGAGCATGGGGATGGCGACTGCCATCAACTTCCAGTCGGCAGGCGGTGGGAAGGTGGTGGCGACCGGCGATTTCGTCATGCTCGCCGACGAGGTCAACAAGGTCGCCCGTGCCCTGCGCCAGCACGACATCGCCGTCACCGCGCTGCACAATCACATGCTGCACGGCTCGCCGGAGCTCTACTTCATGCACTTCTGGGGCGAAGGTGACCCGACTGCAGTCGCATCGGGCTTGAAGGCGGCGTTGGCGGAGCTGAAAAAGTGAAAAGTTAAAAGAGAAAAGTTAAAAGTCAAAGTATGAAAGTTGAGAGTTGAAACCAGAGACGTCACAGGTGTCAACTTTTGACTTTCGACTTTCCTTTAACTTTTGACTTTTCTCTTTTAACTTTTAACTTTGAATCGCGTCGGCGGCCGGCGAATCCGGCCACGTCGGCAGCGGACGTGCGACATAGCCGGCGTGCGCGAGCCGCGACTGGAACAGCGCGGTCTCTGAGGCCCAGAACACCAGCTTCACCCACAACCGCGCCACGACGTACGCCTGGCCGAGCGCGAATCCCAGCCACATCGTCAGTCCGGCGCGTCCCGCGCCGGGCGCGACCAGGCCGTAGAGCACAACCGACGCCGCGAAGAGCGCAAAGTTCAGGAGGAACAATCCGACCGCCGCTCCCGCGTGCCGCTTGAGGAAACCGAGGGCGGCCGCGATGGCGCCGATCGCGCTGCGCCGGTCCTCGACAACCGCGCGCACCTTGCTGTAATCGAACACCACCGTGCACACGGCCACGGCGACGCCGAACAGCCCGTACATCGCCAGCCGGATGAGGAACGCGGTGCGCTCCACCGTCACATCGTGCGTCAGGCGCGGGTACAGCCGATCGAACAGCCACGTGTGCAGGAGTCCGAACAGCAGCCCGTATGCGACCAACTGCACCACGGCCAGGCGCAGGAAACGGAAGAAAAACACCCCACAGGCGGAGAAGAACCCGATCGTGCGAGTCGGGCGGTCGCGAGCAAGGCGATCGATGATTCCGCCGGCCAGGAAAATCCAGAGCAGGACGTAGACGGCGGCCGCGCCGACAATCACAGCCGGCCGACCGGTCCGATCGACAAAGGCGCTCAGGTTGTCGAGAACGGCGCCGAATCCGATGATCGTGGGCTTGAAGGTGACGCCGATGCCCGTGGCCTGGTCGCTGAACTCCTGCATCCAGTCGTAGTTGACGCTGTCGGCCGCCGAATCGGCAGCCAGGCTGGTGCCGAGATGACGCGCGATCATCTCGCGCAGCGACAGCGCGAGCGGCAGGCTGACGAGAACGGTCACCGCCCACACGCCGGCGAGCAGCGCCGGCGCGCGATTCACGCGACCGATCCCGTCGATGATCGCCCGAAGAGGGCTGCTGCCGGCCTCAGAGCCGCCGCTCATGCCAGCGCCGCCCACGACAACAGACAGTTCTCCAGCCAGAGTGTCCAGACGGCCGTCCACTTCCTTGCGGCGCTCTCCGTCTTCGGCTCCAGGGTCTTCGAGTTGTTCGTGTAGTTCACGTCGAGCAGCAGCACGCGATTGGGATCGACCTGCAGCCGACCGCGCGGCCGATGGTCGATCGTAGCTGTACGCCTTCCACCGATCGACGCCGTCCCAGCGTTCCGTGATGCGCTCGCCGTTCTCGAAGGTAACCACGACGTCCACGGGGAAGATGGCTTCGCCATACCGGCGTGCAATCACCGTGGTGTGATAGCCGCGGTCGTCGCTCGTGCTCGTCAGATCCTGGACACCATAGTCGAAGGTGTTCGAGCTTCGGTAGACCTGATCGAAGAACCAGCTGTGATCGCGACCCGCGGTCGCGTTCACGACGTTGAAGAAGTCCTGCGGCTTCGGGTGCTTGAACTGCCACGCCGCGAAGTGCGCCGCCAGGATCTTCTGCAGCGCCGGCCATCCCAGCCAGCGCTCCATGGTGTTCAGCCACAGAGCGGTCTTACTGTAGGTGATAAAGCCGCCCGTGGCCGGAAAGTACCGATACGTCGGCGTGGCCGGTAGATCGCTCGTCGCGTTGCGCCGATAGCCGGACAGCCCATTGCCGTCGATCTCACGCTGGAGCGCGATGTCCCGGAACACCCACGGAATGAACCCGCCGAAATACCGCACCGCCAGATAGTTCGGCTCGTACGCCTGCGCGACTGCTCGCGCTGTCGAAAACTGGTTGAAGCCTTCGTCCAGCCAGGCGTCTTCGAATTCGTTGTTGGCGACGACGCCGTACCAGAACTGGTGGCCGGCTTCGTGGACCGTGACCTCTTCCGGTGTCGTGACGTGCGAAGGGGCAAGCCATCGCGTACCGGCGGTGAATAGCGTCGGATATTCCATTCCGCCGGCGCCGCTTTGCCACGCCGGATCCACGATCGTGACGTGTCCGTACGGATACGCCCCGTACCATTCGCCGTAGTACTTGAGCGTCGTCCGCGTCGCGTCGAAGTGACGCTCGGCCTGCGCCGCGTGCTCCGGCTGGAGGAGCAGGCGCATCTCGACAGCTGGCAGCGTCGCGTGCTCGAAGCGGGCGGTCCGTTCCAGATAGTCCGGACTCGTGGTCCACGCGAAATCGTGCACGTCCTCCTGATAATAACGGTGCGTCGTCATGCCGCCGCCGTTGGCGGTGCGCGAGCGCTGGACACCGGTGGCGCCGACGATCCAGCCGTCAGGGACTGTCAGCGATACGTCGTAGACCCCGAAGTCCGAGAAGAACTCGGTCCCGGCATGGAACTGGTGACAGTTCCAGCCCTCGTCCTGAAAGACGCCGAGCTTGGGGAACCACTGCGCGATAAAGAAGAAGTTGCCGATGGCGCCGGTGCGGGCGAACGGGCGCGGCACATGAGCGGTCCACGCGACCTCGATCGTCGCGCTCGCGCCCGGCGCGATCGCTTCGGGCAGCGGGATCAGCATCACGGTTTCATCGTTCGGGTTGTCGTCGTCCGAAGCGACATAGCGTTTCGCGCCGGTGAGGTCGCGTCCCAGCGCCTTCACGGCGGTGACCTCGATTCGCGCCAACTCGTCCGCGGCGCGCGGGCCTTGTGATCCGCCGGCGAGCCCGCGTTCGCGCATGAACGTCGTGCGGTTGTTCTTCCAGGCGTTCCAGTACAGGTGAAACTGCAGCTCGCTGGCGGGGTGCCCGGTGATGTTGCGCCAGACGATGGTTTCGGTCGCCGTGATGGTCCGGGTCGCCGGATCGAGCCGGGCGGCGATGGTGTAGTTCGCGTTGCGAGGCGACCGCGACGGATCGACGACCCCCGTGACCGCCGCGGGTGCGGCGGCGCTCGTCAGCGCGCTGAGCACTGCGGCCAGTACGGCGCGCCGGATGAAGGACATCTGCGCGGAAATGCTACATCACCCACTATAATTTCGCCGACCGATGTGGGGGCTGCTCGCAGTCGTCGCCCTGCTGTGGCCCGCGCGAACCGTCGGGCTGCTCGACGGGCTTCCGCTCGAACACACGATTCCCAACGCTGTGCTCCTCGGCGTCGTCCTGCCGACGCTGCTCTGGTTTCATCCACGCTTTCTCCGCACGCCGCTCGCGCGTGTCGCCGTCGTAGCCCTGCTCGCCTTGAAGGCACTCGGCGTGGCCACCATCACGCCTGATGGCTGGTGCGTTCGGTTCGAACCGCAGCGGCCGCTGGTGAAGGATGCCACCAGCAGCGTGCCACACAGCTGGGACGTCCGCGCCGATTGGCTGTCAGACCAGCCGGCGTGCTCGGCGATCGTCCGACGGCCCTATAAGGGACTCGGCGAGTTTCCGGTCTGGTTCTTCAACCTGCCGCCGCCCAACGAAAGCTGGCCCGACCCGCTCGATCTTCCGCCGGCCGCCCGGACCGGCATGAGCGTCTCGGGATTCATCAACTCCGCGCATGATGGGACGCTGCAGCTCGAATTCACCCGCGACATGCAGGCCGCCGCCTACGTCGATGGCGTGAAGATGGATCGAACGGCGGCACTGACGCCTGGCGTTCACCACGTGAGGGTCGACGCGATGCTCACCGGCGACCGCTGGCGCTTCGAGCCGCGCTGGAACGGCGCGGATGTGTGGAGCAGCCGGGGAGTGCTGGCGACGGTGAAGCGGCCGTCCCGGTTCGACGCGATCGTCCGCCCGTGGGCGGGTTGGCTCGTCACCGCGCTGGTCGCCGGACTCTTGATCGCGTGGGTCGTCTCGCTCCTCGCGCGGATCGGTTCGCCGGCTGCGCTCGCGTGGATCGCGGCGGCATCAGCGGTGCTCGGCTGCCTCGCGGCCACCAATCATGTCGAGGCGGCGCGGTGGTGTGTGCCCGGCCTGATCGCGGCGGCTTTTGTCCCGGTGCCTGCGCGTCTCAAGAATGTCTTTGGCGTGTTCGCCCTCGTCGGCATTCCGTGGCTCGTCCTGATCGTGGTCGCGTTCGCCGACAACATCGGACACTTCAGACTGTACGCGTGGGGCAACGATTACTGGATGTACCAGCGCTTCGGCTACCGCATCGTCATGCAGGGATACTGGCTCGAAGGCGGCACCAAGAATTTCTATTTCCAGCCGTTCTATCGCTGGGTGAGCGGCCTGCTCCATCTCGTCTTTGGCGATTCGAGCATCGGCGAATTTTTCTGGGAAGGCGCCTGTTACCTGATCGTCGCGCTGCTCGCGTTCGCTCTCACGAAGCCGTCAACCGGTTTCCGGTGGGGCGTGCTCGCGGCGGTGACGACGCTGACAGTCGTGGCGATTGGGTTGCCGTGGGGATTGATTGGCGGCAGCCTCAGCGAGATCACATCCACTGGGTTCATCTACCTGGGTGCCTTCATGGCACTGCGGAGCCGCCGCGGCTCGCTGCTGTGGGCGGTGGCGGCGGGTCTTCTCGCGTCGCTCGCGTTCTACACACGTCTGAACAACCTGCCGATGGCGGCCGGCATCACGCTGTTCGCGCTCTCGGCGCGCGTGCCGCTGTACCGGTTCTTCCAGCTGCGGCCGGCGAAGGCGGAGCCTGCCTCGCCGAAGCCAAGCGAAGGCGGAGCCTGCCGCGCCGAAGCCAATGGCGAAGGCGGGGGCGATGATCGCGTGGCGCACGCTCGTGGCGGTGCCCGCCGTCCTTGCGCTCGGCCTCGTCTTCTTTGCCTGGAGAAACTGGTACTACAACGGATCGTTCAGTGTCTTTGGCGGTACGCAGCTGAACATCATGGTGCTGTGGCAACCGGGGATGCCGTTCTCGGCCGTCGTGCCCAAGTGGATCGACAGTGTGCTGATGGTCGTCACCGTGCGCGATCCGCCGCAGTTCGACTGGAAGTCGCTGCCGGTCTTGTTCGGCGCCGTTGTGGCGCCGCTCGCCGTGCTGGGCGTCCCGCGGCTTCGTGAGGTGCCGGCACTGCCCGCGCTGTTCTTCCTGGCGGCGATTTCAGCGGCGTTCGTGGCGCGCGGCTTCGCGTACCCGGGTCGCTTTTCCGTCCACGTCATTGGCGTGACCTGCGTGCTCGCAGTCATCGGCATCGAGCGTCTGTTGCGTGGGAGAAGGTCACGCGAACGAACAGGACTGACATGATCTCAGTGCGCTCGGCATCGAGCGGCGTGCCGTCGAGCGTCTGCGCGCGATAGCCGAGCGCACGCATCCTGGCCGAGAAACTCGTCGACCGTCGCGCCCGACGCGCGTTCCAGCTGCGCGGGATGCAACTCGGAAAGAATCACAGGACGATCTTCTCGAAGGATGGCTTCAGCGCCGCGTATCACCTGCGGCTCCGCGCCTTCGACATCCATCTTGATGAACCGCACGGGCCGTCGGAGATCCAGGCCGTCGAGCGCAACGACCGGCACGCCTTTCATCTGATGTCCCGCGAGCGGCGCACCGCCGTCGCGCAGCAGGTAGGCGCCGCCCGAGTTCAGCGTCTCTGCCGGGAATGTCAGAGTCGCCGTTCCGGCCACCGCACCGACCGCGGCCCGGCGAAAGACCACCCGATCGTCGAAGCGGTTCTCGTGTAACGACTTCTCCAGGAGATCGGCATTGGCATCGAACGGTTCGAACGCGTAGACGCGTCCCGCGGCGCCCACGGCGGCGGCCATCTGCATGGTGAAAAAGCCGATGTGAGCCCCGACATCGATCGCGGTATCGCCGGGTCTCAGAACTCCACGCGCCAGTCGCACTTCGTCCGGCTCGTAGCGGCCGCGAACGATGCTGAGGCCGATGACGTGGTCGGAGAGGTCGACGAACAATCGCACGCCGCTGTCGAGCTCCTTGATCACGATCGTCCGGTCGTTGCTGTGCGCGTAGTCGCGATTCTTCTCCTGGAACTCGGCCGAGGTCATCAGATGTCTGCGGAGGTCCCTGGTGTCGCGCGAGCCCGCGAGTTTGGGACCGATCGCGTCCTCGCTTTCCGGATCGCGATCGAGAAGCAGGCGGTACGCCCAGACGACGTGATCGCGCGTGAGGCCGCCGGGATGATCCGACATGAACGGCGGATCGTACCAGATGTGGCGCGGCGCTTTACGCGTATAATCCGCAGGTTATGCCCAACATTCGCGTGATGCATTTCGGGCTCGGCCCGATCGGCGCGGCCATCGTCAAACAGGTGGCGGTGCGACCCGGATTCAAAATCGTCGGCGCCATCGACATCGATCCAACCAAGGTGGGCCGCGATCTGGGCGACGTCGTCGGACTCCCGAAGCGCATCGGCGTCAAGGTGTGGGACGATGCGGCGAGAGCATTGAAGGCGGCGAAGGCCGACGTCGTCGTGCTGTGCACGAGCTCGTCGATCAAGAAGGTGATGCCGCAAATCGAGACGATTCTCAAGTCGAAGACCGCGATCGTGTCGACCACCGAGGAGTTGTCGTATCCGGGCTACACACACATCCGCCTGGCGCGGCAGATTCATGCGATGGCGAAGAAGGCGAAAGTCGGCGTGCTGGGGACCGGCGTCAACCCGGGCTTCGCGATGGACGCGCTGCCGATCGCGCTGACCGCCGTCTGCGAACGCGTCGATCGTGTCGTCGTGAACCGGATCCAGGACGCCCGCATTCGCCGCCTGCCGTTCCAG
Organism: uncultured Acidobacteriota bacterium; assembly: GCA_963792175.1. GTDB lineage: Bacteria > Acidobacteriota > Vicinamibacteria > Vicinamibacterales > CAVVIG01 > CAWBVG01. Next base: position 68,331 of record CAWBVG010000040.1, on the reverse strand, counting down.
CAGAAGATCGGCGCCGGTCTCACCACCGAACAGTTTCAGAAGAAAGTGGACGATGGCAGCGTGCGGCACGTCGGCCTGACCGAATCGATCGCGATGATCGCCGACGCGCTCGGCTGGACGCTGGATCGGATTACCGACGACATTCAGCCGAAGATCGCGGCCGTGACGATCTCGAGCGAGTACCTGGCGGTCGATCCCGGTTACGTGTGCGGCATCATCCAGGATGGCATCGGCTACCGGAAGAAGGAGCCGGTCATCAAGCTGCACATGGAGGCGTACCTCGGGTCGCCCGAAACCTACGACTCGGTTGACGTCGAAGGGTCGCCAAGCCTGTCGATGAAAATCTCCGGCGGCATCCACGGCGACGTGGCGACCGCGTCGATTGTGGTCAACTCCATTCCGCACGTGTTGAATGCGCCGCCCGGCCTCCACACGATGCGCGACCTCGCCTTGCCGTCGTTCTTCGCCGGACGCTAGATCGAACGAAGGCACGCCAAGGCCGCAAAGGCCGCGCTGTCCAGCTTGCGAACCAAACCGCCAGGCCGGCCGTCTAAGCCCTCCGGTAGATGATCTTGTGGAGTATGATGGCCTGGCCATGCCGAAACGCGGAAATGCGCCTATTCAGGGCGAATTGCTCCAGGGGACGCTCGACCTGTTGATCCTCAAAACGCTCGCGCTCGGACCGGCGCACGGCCACACCATCGCCTACGCCATCGAGCACCGGTCGGAGGACGTGCTCCAGGTGGAGCATGGATCGCTCTATCCGGCCCTGCATCGCATCGAGGATCGCGGCTGGATTTCGTCGTTCTGGGGCACATCCGAGAACAACCGCCGCGCGCGCTACTACCGCCTCACTCCCGCAGGGCGCAAGCAGCTGACGGAGCAGACGAACCGCTGGGACGAAATCGTCAAGGCGATCAATCGGGTGTTGAGGCCTGCCTGACGCGAGCAAGTCTCAAGTCTCAAGTCGGAAGTCAGTAAGAGGGCGAGATGGCTTTTTCCAGGTTCCTCCGCCGCGGCCGCTGGGACGAGCGAGCGGGCGCGCGAGCTCGAGGCGCACCTGGCGATTGAGATCGACGCGAACCTCGCCCGCGGCATGACGCCGCAGGAGGCGCGTGACGCGGCGCGCCGCAAGCTTGGAAACACCACTCTCGTCCGCGAAGAGATCTATCGGATGAACACGATCGGGTTTCTGGAGACGCTGATTCAGGATCTTCGCCATGGCGTCCGCCTGCTGCGTCTGAACCCTGGCTTTGCGGCCGTCGCGATTCTGTCGCTCGCACTCGGCGTCGGCGCGAACGCGACGATGTTTCAGCTGCTCAACGCCCTCCGCATTCGCACGCTGCCGGTCGCGCGGCCCGAGCAGCTCGCGGCAATCCGAATCGCGGGCGACCACCTCAACCGATCGGGATCGTTCAACGGGCGGCATACCGTCCTGACCAATCCGCTGTGGGAGCGCATCCGCGATCGGCAGGAAGCGTTCTCCAGCGTGTTCGCGTGGGGAGCCCCCGAGTTCGACCTGAGCACCGGCGGTGAGAGTCGGCCGGTAGATGGTTTGTGGGTGAGCGGCGAGTTCTTCAACACCCTCGACGTGCGCCCGCTGCTTGGGCGCGTGCTCACGGCTGCGGACGATCGGCGCGGCTGCGCGGCGCCGCCCGCCGTCATCAGCTACGGGTTCTGGCAGCGCGAATATGGCGGCAGCGCGTCCGCGCATCGGCCGCCCGATCACACTCGACGGCCACCCCTTCGAGATCGTCGGCATCACGGCGCCCGGCTTCTTCGGCGTCGAGGTCGGTCGCCACTTCGACGTCGCGGTGCCGCTGTGCGCGGAGCCGCTGTCGCACGGCCTGCGCTCATGATCTCGACAAGAACGATAGCTGGTTCCTCGCCGCGATCGGCCGCCTGAAGCCGGGCTGGACGGTCGAGAAGGCGGCCGCCCATCTCCGCGCCATCTCGCCGCCGATGTTCAAGGAGACGCTGGCGAACTACCGGCCGGAGGAGGAAAAAGCCTATCTGGACTTCAGGCTTGGCGCGATTCCCGCGCGAAGCGGCGTGTCCAACCTCCGCGAGTACGAGCAACCGCTTTGGCTGCTGCTGGCCACGACCGCCATGGTCCTGCTCATCGCCTGCGCGAACCTGGCGAATCTGATGCTGGCCCGCGCAACCGCCCGCGAACGCGAGATCGCCGTACGCCTGGCGCTTGGTGCGTCGCGCGTCCGGATTGTCCGACAGCTGCTCGCGGAAAGCGTGCTGATTGCCGTGGCCGGCGCCGGCGCGGGAGCCGTGCTGGCCCAGTGGCTGTCGCGGGTGCTGGTCGCGTCGCTGGCGACGCAGAACGACCGCGTGTTCCTCGAGGTCGCCGGCGACTGGCGCGTGTTTTCGTTCATCGCGGTCTGGCGGCGGCCACGTGCCTGCTCTTTGGCCTGCTGCCCGCGATCCGCGCGACCGCAACCGCCCCCGGCGACGCCATGAAAGCCGGCAGCCGCGGGACGACGGACACCCGCGAGCGATTCGGTCTGCGGCGCGTCCTCGTCGTCGCCCAGGTGGCGCTGTCGCTCGTGCTGGTCGTCGGCGCGCTGCTGTTCGTCCGCACGCTGCGCAATCTGGTAACCCTGGATGCCGGGTTCGCGCAAAGCAATCTGCTGATTGCCGTGCTCAACTTCAAACGGGCGGGCATCCCGGACGACCGGATGCCGGCCGCGCACGCCGACCTGCTGGATCGCCTTCGACATCAGCCCGGCATGGAGGATGCCGCCAAGGTTCGAAACGTGCCGGTCGGCAGCTCCTTCTCGAACCGCAATCTGATCGTCGGCGGCGTCGCGCGTTCGGAGAGCGTGAACTTCAACTGGATCAGCGACCGCTATTTCCAGACGATGAGCGCGCCGCTTGCTCGCGGGCCGCGACATCAACGAGCGAGACACCGCCACCTCGCCGCGAGTGGCGATCGTCACCGAATCGTTCGCGCGCGTGTTCTTCGGCGGACAGAATCCGTTGGGCAAGACGTTTCAGATTAACGAGCCGCCTGGCACGCCGCAGCCCGTCTACGAGATAGTCGGCTTCGCGAGAGACTCGAAGTACAACGACCTGCGCGATCCGTTCGAGCCGCTGGTGTACGTGCCGGCCACTCAGAACGAGCCGCCCGGTTCCACGCTTCGTCTGGTCGTGCGATTCGCGGCTGCCGCTCACGCAAGCGACGTCGACGATCACGGCGCTCGCCCGCGAAGTCCACCCGTCGATCGTCGTCGAATTCCGAACGATGCAATCGCAGCTGCGGGACTCGCTGATGCGCGAACGTCTGATGGCGACGCTGTCGGGGTTCTTCGGCGCGCTGGCGGCGCTGATTGCGACGATCGGCCTCTACGGCGTCATGTCGTACATGGTGGCGCGCCGCCGCAACGAAATCGGCATTCGGATGGCCCTCGGCGCCGACCGGCGCGAGGTCGTCGGGATGGTGATGCGCGAGGCTGGCCGTCTGTTGGGGGCCGGCGTGTTGGTCGGCCTGGTGGCCTCCATCGTGGCCGCGCGCGCGGCCAGCACGCTCCTCTTCGGCTTGAGCCCAGGCGACCCGCTGACGTTGCTGACGGCGGCCGCGGTGCTCGGTGCCGTTGCCATGGTGGCGAGTTACCTGCCGGCGCTGCGCGCGTCGCGCCTCGAGCCGACGGAAGCGCTCCGCGAGGAGTAGGGGCTGGGGGCTAGAAGCTAGGGGCTAGCTGGCCCCGACAGGATCCATGTCCATTCGACGGTTTTTCCGCCGCGCACGCTGGGACGACGAGCGCGCGCGGGAGCTCGACGCGCACCTCTCGATTGAAATCGACGACAACATCGCGCGCGGCATGACGCCGCGTGACGCACGCGACGCCGCACGGCGCAAACTCGGCAACATCACCCTGGTCCGCGAGGACATCTATCAGATGAATACGATTGTCGCTGCTCGACAGCGCGTGGCGCGATCTCAAGTATGGCGCGCGCCTCCTTCGCCTCAGTCCCGGATTCGCCATCGTCGCGATCCTGTCGCTGGCGCTCGGCGTCGGCGCGAACACGGCGATATTCCAGCTGCTGGATGCGGTGCGCCTTCGGACGCTGCCGGTGAAAGACCCGCAGCAGCTGGTCGAAGTCCGCATTGCGGATACGCCGAACGGACGCACCGGCGCCTTCATGGGGCGGCGGCCGATGATGACCAATCCGCTGTGGGAACAGCTGCGCGAGCGTCAACAGGCGTTCTCCGGTGTGTTCGCGTGGGGCGTCAATGCCTTCAACCTGACGACTGGCGGCGAGGCGCGGTACGCACAAGGCTTGTGGGTCAGCGGCGATTTCTTCAGCACGCTAGGGGTCACGCCGCTGCTGGGCCGCACGCTGACGCCGGACGACGACCGCCGTGGCTGCGCGGCGCCCCCCGCCGTGATTGGCTACGGCTTCTGGCAACGCGAGTTCGGCGGCAGCCCGTCCGCGATTGGCCGCAGCTCTGCAACTGGATGGTCACGCCTTCGACATCGTCGGCGTCACGCCGCCGGGTTTTTTCGGTGTCGAAGTCGGCCGCGCGTTCGACGTCGTCGTGCCGCTGTGCGCCGAGCCGCTCAGCCGCGGCGCCCGTACGGCGCTCGATGCGCCGGACACCTGGTTCTTGTCGGTGTTCGGCCGACTGAAAGGTGATTGGTCGGCCGAGAAGGCGACCGCGCAGCTGGCGTCGATTTCGCCGCCGATCTTCGGCAACACGCTCCCGACGCGCTACGGCGCAGAGGATGCGAAGAGCTATCTCAATTTCAAGCTGGGCGCGTTCGCTGCCGGCAATGGCGTGTCGTCGCTGCGTCGCAATTACGAGTCGCCGCTGTGGTTGCTGCTCGCGACCACCGGCGTCGTGCTGTTGATCGCCTGCGCCAATCTCGCGAACCTGATGCTCGCGAGGGCAACCGTCCGCGAGCGCGAGGTCGCCGTCAGGCTGGCGATTGGCGCATCGCGAGGACGCATCGTCCGGCAGATGCTGGCCGAAAGCCTGCTGCTTGCGGCCATCGGTGCGGGATGCGGCGCCGCTATCGCGGTGTGGCTCAGCCAGTTCCTGGTCGGCTTTCTGACCACCGACTCGAATCGCATTTTCGTGACGCTTTCCCTCGACTGGCGGATCTTCGGATTTGCCGCCGCGCTCGCCCTGGCGACCTGCCTGTTGTTCGGGCTCCTGCCGGCGATCCGCGCGACTCGCACCCCGCCGGGCGCCGCGATGAAAGCGGGTAGCCGCGGATCCACCGACACACGCGAGCGTTTCGGCCTGCGCCGGGTTCTCGTGATTACGCAGGTGGCGTTGTCGCTGGTGCTCGTGGTCGGCGCGCTGCTGTTCGTGCGCAGCCTCCGCAATCTGACGATGCTCGACCCGGGGTTCGCGCAGGACGGAGTCGTCATCGCCAGCCTCGATCTGCGCCGCACCGGGATCGCCTCCGAACAGCTGCCGCCAGCGTTCGAGCAGATCACCGCGCGCCTGGCCGGGCTGCCCGGCGTGCAGGCCGCCGCCCAGGCCTTCATCGTGCCGGTCAGCGGCAGCGGGTGGAACAACAACATCCTGGTCGACGGAAAGAAGCAGAAGGAGCATCCCAATTTCAACGCGGTGAGCGCCGACTACTTCCGGACGCTGGAAACGCCGGTGCTGCTGGGTCGCGCGTTCGACGATCGCATCGATCACGCGCGCGCGAAGAAGGTGGCGATCGTCAACGAATCGTTCGTGAAGAAGTTCTTCGCGGATCGCAATCCGATCGGCCAGGGCTTTCAAATCGAAGAGCCGCCCGGCGCGCCCCGGCCGCTCTACGAGATCGTCGGCGTCGTCAAGGACACGAAGTACACGGACCTGCGCGAGCCGTTTGGCCCGATCGGCTACTTTCCACCCGCGCAGGGTGATCCCAAGGACATGTCGCCGTTCATGCAGGTGGTGTTGCGATCGAACGCACCGCTGACGACCGTCACGTCGGAGGCGGCGGCCGCGGTCGCCCAGATCAACCCGTCGATCGTGCTGCAGTTCGACACGATGCGGAAACAGGTGACCGAATCGTTGCTTCGCGAGCGGTTGATGGCGACGCTGTCAGGGATCTTCGGCGGCCTGGCGGCGCTGATCGCGACGATCGGACTGTACGGCGTGATGTCGTACATGGTCGCCCGCCGCCGCAATGAGATCGGCATACGAATGGCGCTCGGTGCGGATCGCGGCGAGGTCGTGCGCATGGTGATGCGCGAGGCGTGCCTTCTACTGGGCGCGGGCGTCGTGGTGGGTCTCGTGGCGGCCGTGGCGGCCGCACGTACCGCGAGCACGCTGCTCTTCGGGTTGAGTCCTGGAGATCCGTCGACGTTGCTGATGGCGGCGGCGGGGCTCGGTGTCGTGGCGATGCTGGCCAGCTATCTCCCGGCGCTGCGGGCCGCACGGCTGGAGCCGACAGAATGGGGCTGGGCGGGGCTAGCTGCTCGGACTCGACGCCGAGCGCCGCGCAGTTGGTCATTGGGTGATCTGGTAATCTGGTCATTGATTGAACGATTGCCCAACCAATTACCCAATTACCCAATTCCCCAATTACCAGATGCAGATATTGGCGAGGTGTCCGAAATGCGACGCCGGACTGGCGGTCCGCGCCGATGAGGCGCCGGCGGCGATCAAGTGCGGTGGCTGTGGCCGCGAGCTGGCGCTCGACGTCAGCGACGCGCTCAAGGCCGATCGCGCCGTCGATCGGTGCCCGGTGTGCGGCGGCGGTGAGTTCTACATCCGCAAAGACTTCGACCCGAAGCTCGGGTTGACGGTGGTCATCATCGGCGCTCTCATCAGCGCCGGCTTCTACTGGTTCGGCCGCGACCTGATCGCCTACGGCATCCTCGCCTCGGCGGCGCTCATCGATCTCGTTGTCTACGGGCGGCTCAAGGATCTCACCGTCTGCTATCGCTGCCACTCGGAGTTCCGCGGAGCCTACCCGCGAACCGCCGGCGCCTTCGATCTCCACACCGCGGACGTGCTCGAGCAGGAGTACGAGCGGCGGATCGGCCGACGATGACCGCAGAGACCGCAAAGCCCGCAGAGCCAATTGTTCTTTGCGTTCTTTGCGCTCTTTGCGTTCTGCCGTGGGCTCAGGACTTCGCGCGGCGGCGCAGCAGTTCAGACACGGTCTCGAAGCGATAGCCCTGGGCCATCAGCGCTGGGAGAATATTCTGGAGGGTCCGTAGACTCTCCGCGCCGGCCGGATCGTGCATGCCGATAATCGACCCCGGTCGCACGTTCTGAAGTATTGACTGCGTCATGACGGCCGCTGGCTGTTGCCTCCACTCGTCGGCACTGACGTCACCCATCACATTGAGCTTGCCCATTCTGACGAGCACGTAAGGTAGGACAAGGAACTTCGTTTGATGGGGCGCACGGAAATGAATCTCGCCTGACACACCGATGTCACGCAGGAGTTTGTCCGTGCGCTCAATTTCATCGCGCACACGCCGCGGCGACATCAGCACGAGTTTGGGATGTGAGTACGAGTGGTTGCCGATTTCGTGGCCGCGGCGCAGCACGTCACGGGCGATGTCCGGGTACCGCTCGACGTTTCTGCCCATCATGAAAAAAGTCGCCCTGATGTGATGCTGATCGAGTTCGTTGAGAACCTTTGGGGTGTGCCATGGACTTGGCCCGTCGTCGAAAGTCAGTGCCACCACGCGTTCGGTTGTGTCGACGCTGACAACATAGTCTCCGAACAACTGGAACGACGAAGAGTTCACTACCTCGCGCAGCCCGAGACCAGCCGCGCCGAGCAATGCGAAGATCATCGCGATTCGCCAAGTGGTGAGCTTGGAAAGAACCTTCATCAGTCAGCTCATCCACGTGCCTGTTTCAAAACAATGTCACGGTGACCGTCGCGCCCTCTTCCACGGTGCTCTGGTCGGCAGGGATCTCGATGTAGCCGTCGGCCATCGACAGGCTCGTGATGTCGCCCGAGCCTTTGAACGCCGGGAACGCGGCGCCGTCGCGGAGGCGGACGGTATAGAACTGGTGCCGGTTTGCGGCGGACACGATGCGCCGGCCGAGCGGCAGCCGCAGGGTGTGCGGCGCATAAGGCGGCAGGCGGGCGATCGCACGCAGGAACGGCACCAGCAGGATGTACGCGTTCGACAGACACGACGTCGGGTTGCCGGGCATGCCGAAGAAGGGGGTCGCTCCAACGAGCGCGAAGGCCGTGGGCTTGCCGGGCCTGACGGCGATGCCGTGAAAGATCATCTGGCCGCGGGCCGCGATGGCGTCGACCACGAGATCGCGGTCGCCGACCGAACTGCCCCCTGAGAACACGATCAGGTCCGCCGTCGCGCACTCGTCGAGCGCACTCAGCAGCGCATCGACCGTGTCCTGCGCCGCACGCTGCCGCTCGGGCACGCCGCCGTGTGCGGCAACGATGGCTCCGAGCGTGAAGCGGTTGACGTCGTAGATGTGTCCGTCCGGAAGTCTCTCACCGGGTTGGACGACCTCGTTGCCGGTCGAAAGAATGGCAACCCGCGGCTTCGCAAACACCTCCACGTCGACGCAACCGATGGCGGCGAGCGCCCCGACGCGGCCGGGTGTGACGGGGTCGCCTGACGCAATCACGCGATCGCCCGCGCGAATGTCGGCGCCGCGCTTGCCGATGTTCTGTCCGGCCGCCGCGGCGGCGAAGATATCGATCGTACCGGCGTCCGCCTTCGCCGATTCTTCAACCATCACGACCGCGTCCGCGCCGGCCGGCAGCGGGGCGCCGGTGGCGATTTCGGCGCACGTGCCGGGGGCGACGACCTGCGTCGATACGGTTCCGGTGAAAATGCGATCCAGCTGGCGGAGGCGGACGGGGGCCTCGCGCGAGGCGGCCCCGGTGTCGGCCGCGACGACCGCGTAGCCGTCCATCGCCGATCGGGCGAACGGAGGGACGTCGATCGGCGAAGCGACATCGGCGGCGGCGACACGTCCGGCCGACTCTTCGAGGCGCACGCGTTCGATGCGTTCGATCGGCCGCACGTTGGCGTCGAGCCGGCGTCGCGCTTCGTCGAGGGAGATGGTCGACGTGAACGGTCTCATCGCCGAGCGCCAGGTCTCATTTCGACGCCTGCTGCACGAGATGTCCGAGCTCCGGGATCAGCAGCCGTTCCATCGCCAGCCTGACCGCCGCTTCCGAACCGGGCAGCGAGACGACGATCTTCCCCGACGCGAGACCCGCGGAGGCGCGGCTCATCATCGCCGCCGATCCGATCTCCTGATAGCTCAGCATCCTGAACAGCTCGCCGAAACCATCGAGCCGTTTCTGCAGGAGCGCACTCACCGACTCGTACGTGCTGTCCCGCGACGATATGCCGGTGCCTCCGGTGGTGATGATGACCTGCACGTCCGGGTTGGCGAGCTGCCGTTCGACGGTGTCGCGCACCAGCGCCGGTTCGTCCTTCACGATCGTTCGGCCGACCGCGTTGTGACCCGCGGCGGTCAGCAGATCGACGATGGCGCGGCCGCTGCGATCGGTGTCCTCGGTCCGCGTGTCGCTGACGGTGACGACGAAGCACCGCACCGAGCCTGGTGCGGCCGCCTTGTGTTCGGCGTCGCTCGCGGGAGTCATCGGCCGCATTGTAGCGTGCGTGCTACCATCGGCGCATGTGCCGCAGCCGTGGCCACGAAGCCACGAAATCACGAAGAAGATCTGTTTCTTCTTCGTGTGTTTCTTCGTGTCTTTGTGTCTTCGTGGTCTCGCTTCTCGTCGCCGCGCCGCGCGATCCATTCGTCCTCGACCAGGCCGCCGAGCGGTGGGTGACCGAAACCCGGAAGAAGCTGACGCTGGACGAAAAAATCGGCCAGCTGATCGTACCGACGTTCGAATCGAACTATCTCAGCAGCGACAGCGACACGTTCGAATCGCTGGCGCGCCTCGTACGCGAATACCACGTGAGCGGCTTCCATGTGTTTGGCGCGTCGCAGCCTGCGCCGCCGGTTCTGCTGAATCCTGGCTACGGCACGGTGATTCTCGGTCAGCCGCTGTCGGCGGCGTTTCTCGTCAATCGCCTGCAGGCGATGTCTGCTGTCCCGTTGCTGAACACCGCCGACTTCGAGACCGGCGCCGGGTTCCGGCTGTCCGGCGCCACCGCGTTTCCGCGGCAGATGGCGATGGGGGCGATCGCACGCGGAGACGACGTGCGGCTGGTGAGGGAAGAAGCACGGATCACCGCTGTCGAGTCGCGGGCGATGGGGATCCACGTGAACTTCGCGCCGGTGGCCGATGTGAACAACAACCCGCGCAACCCCGTGATCAACACGCGATCCTACGGCGAGGATCCGGCGCGTGTCGCCGGGCTCGTCGCCGCCTACATTCAGGGCGCGCGCGACGGCGGGATGATCGCGACGATCAAGCATTTCCCCGGGCACGGCGACACCGACGTCGACAGTCACATCGGTCTGCCGGTGGTGACGTTCGACCGCGCCCGGCTCGATCGGCTGGAGCTCGTGCCGTTCAAGTTTGGCATCGAGCAGGGAGCGGGCGCCGTCATGGCCGCGCACATCGAGCTCCCCGCGCTCGATCCCACGCCGTCGACGCCGGCGACGTTCAGCGCGCCGGTGCTGCGCCGCCTGTTGCGCGACGAGCTCGGATTCGGCGGCCTCGTCTACACCGACTCGATGTCGATGGACGCCGTGGCGAAGATGCTGCCGCCCGGCGAAGGCGCGGTGCGCGCCGTTCTCGGCGGCGCGGATCTCGTGCTGCACTCGCCGGATCCGATCGCCGCGTTCAAGGGCGTGAAGGCGGCGATGGCCGCTGGACGGATCAGCGAGGCGCGCCTCGACGAGTCGGTGGAGCGCGTGCTGCGCGCAAAGGCGTCCGTCGGCCTGCACGTGCGCCGCGCGATTGACCTCGACGCCGTGCCGGAGCGCGTCGGCAGCCGCACGCATCAGGCGGTCGCTCAGGAGGCGTTCACCCGTTCGATCACGCTCGTCAAAGACGAGCGCCGTCAGGTGCCGCTCGCCGTTTCGCGCGACACCCCCATCCTGTATCTGTCGGTTCTCGATTACCCATCAGGCTGGCAGATCGCCGCGCCGGGCCGCACGTTCATTCCGGAACTGAAGAAACGCTGGCCGCAGGTGACGGCCATCGAGCTGTCGGATCACACGCCGCTGGCCGAGCTTGCGCTCGTCCGCTCCACCGCCTCGCGCTACGGCGCCATCGTCGTGTCGGTCTACGTGCGCGCATCGTCTGGCAGTGGCCGGCTGGACCTCGCGGAGCCGTTGGTCCGATTGCTGCGGGACGTCGGACGCGCGGCCTCGCAGGCGGGCACGCCGATGGTGACGACGTTCTTCGGTAATCCCTATGTCGCGGCGGCAATTCCGGAGCTGCCGGCGGTGCTGCTCACATACGATTTCTACGACATGGCTGAAGCGTCCGCCGTCCGGGCGATCGCGGGGGAGGCGGCCATCGGCGGCAAGCTGCCGATTGCGCTATCATCCGCGATGCCGGTCGGGTTCGGGCTGGAACGGAAGTAGTCTTCAGTCGCCGGTCGTCAGTCATCTGTCGCAAGTCGCCAGTCATCAGTCGCGAGTCGCCAGTCACAGTCATCAGACGCGACACGAAAACTCACGACTGACGATTGACGACGACTGACGACTGACGACTGAGACTGACGACGAAGACTGACGACTTGCGACTTGAGACGACTGACGACTGGTGACTGATGACTTCGCTTCTTCGAGATCGTCTGATCGCGCCGGCTCGCCGAGATGGGTGACGCCGTCGATCATCAACGACTGGCGGCCGAGGTGCTCGGCATCCGCGGCGCGCCGCCCGAGCTCGCGAAGCGACTCGTGGCGCAGGCGCTGGTGGTCGAGGATCGGCGCGACGAGTGGCGCCGCGCGGGCGAACGCATTTGCGGCAGAGCGCCCTCGACGCCAGGCGTCTACGTACTGAAGGACGGAGACGACCGGCCGCTCTACGTCGGCAAGGCGGTCAACCTGCGACGGAGGCTTCGCGCGCACTTCGCGGATCGGCGCTGGAAAGCCACCAAGCCGGCGTTGGCGCGCGCCGCCGACGCGGAATGGCAGGAGGTCGGCTCGGAGCTCGAGGCGTTGCTCCGCGAGGCGGCGCTGATTGACGAACTGAAACCGCCCGTCAACGTGCAGACCGCGTCGCCGCAGCTCGACGACCGCGCCATTCCCCAGGCGCTTCTTCGCGACACCATCGTCGTCGCGCCATCGGTCGAGGACGACTCGGTCGAACTGATCGCGGCGCGCGTGGACGATGGCGGCTGGATGATTCAGCGAACGCGGCGCAACGGCGCCGATCTCGCGGTGCACGCGAACCGGCTGTGGCGGTTCTTCAACTCGGCGCTCCGTCAAGCCCGAACGTCCGGTCCGGCGCTCGCGCCGATTGTGTATTCGTGGCTGGCCGGACGCGGGGCGCCGGCGACGCGCCTCGATCCGCACGGGGCGCGCTCGGTGCAGGAAATGCGCCGGCGCCTCGGCGCGCTGCTGCGCGACGAGCGGCTGTTTCACGAGCGGATCGAACAATGGTAGGATTTGAAGTTCTGACCTTCCTCGGGGGCCCATAGCTCAGTTGGATAGAGCGTCTGGCTACGAACCAGGAGGTCGCAGGTTCGAGTCCTGCTGGGCCCACTCTGTCGTTTCAATCGTTTACAGCTTTCGCAGTTTCCGATTCTTCGGCGACTGTGCCCGCTTTTGTGCCGGAGCCGAAACGCGTGTATCGCTGTCACGTCTGCCGCCTTGAACTCGTCCTCGATGAAGCGAAGCACAAGCTGACCGTCGCCCCATTACCCACCGAACGGCTCAACCGACGCGCAACGGACCCCAAGCTGTGATTCGTTCGTTGCCCTTGCCGCCCTGTCCGCAGTGTCGCCGACTGACCGGCGTTGAAGACGACGACAGCACCGGGAGTTCGCTGCGCTGGTTTGTGTGTCGGCTCTGCGGCCATCGCTGGTCCATGGCTCCGAAGAAGACACGCTAGTCGCGCCGGTTCTGTTTCGTCAAGGCGTTCACGCGCTCTTGCGCCGCGCGTGCGTGACGCCGGAGCGTGCCCGCCTGTTCGACAGTGCCTTCGCCTTGTTCAGCATCCGAGCACGGTGGGTCGCGCCCGTCGGTATCGCTTGACGAATCAGGGACTGGGTGTCCAGCGTCGCTTAGGGGAGGCTGAAGAAGAAGCCCGCCGAGCGACCTCACTAATCGTGCGTTCATCTGGCGGGACGTAGGCTGCGGCCCGCCATGCCGCTCGCGACCAGCTTCTATCTTGATCGGCGGCTCATCATCACGCGCGGCTGGGGCCATATCACGTTGGCTGATATGCGCGCGTACCAACAGGAACTGGTGCAACGGCCTGAGTTCGATCCCACGTGGGCGCACGTCTTCGATGCGCGAGACGCCGTCCAGTTCGACATGTCCAGCGAGGAGATCCGCCATCTCGCCGCGACGAGCGTGCTGGCCCCGTCGGCACGGCGCGCGATGGTCGCGACGGACCTTGCCACCTTTGGCTTCTTCCGCATGTACGGGACGCTGTTTGAGCTTCAGGTGGACGGATCGGCGGTCGGGGTGTTCAGGACGTTAGACGACGCCATCGAGTGGGTCACGTCCTGACATCTCGCGATCGAACGTCGTTGACGATCGGAGTTGGGAGGGGTCGGCGCGGCACTTCCCGAGGGGCCGCATCCCGTCCGTGCTGCATCGCCACGGGACACCTCAACGCTCAGAAAAAGGACACCGCAGCGTTAAAAATGCACGTAATTTCTCGGTCGTGACGCGGCCAAACAGTTGCTCCATCCGCGGGCGTGATGCAGAGGCCGGATCACGGCGATTTCTTCTCTCGCGGTGCGTCGCCGCGACCATGGAAGTGTCCGGCGTGCGAAACGCAGATCCGCCACGATGGCGAAATGCCCGAACGAAATCGCGTCTACCGCTGCCACGTCTGCCATTTGGAACTCGTCCTCGATGAATCGACGCAGACGATGACGGTCGCGCCATTGCCGGTCGAGAGAAACCGACGGCGAACCGACCGGAAACCATGACGATTCACCCAGCGACCCCCGCAGTCATTCTTCTGGTGGATGACGAGCCGCCGGTGCGCGAGGTGCAGCGCCGCGCCCTCGAGTTGGATGGCTACATCGTGCAAGAAGCGGGGAGTGGCCTTGCGGGGATCGCGGCGATCAGGCCCCCGGCCCAGATTGACCTCCTGGTGGCCGACCTCAATATGCCTGGCCTCAGCGGCGACGAGATGGTGCGTCAAATCCGAACGACGCGCCCAGACCTTCCCGTGCTCTACGTGACCGGCTACATCGATCGGCTGTTGGACGCGCGTCCGTTGTGGGAAAGAGAAGCGTTCCTGGAGAAGCCCTTCAGCGTGACGGGTCTTCGAGAAGCGGTGTCACTCCTGCTCTACGGCACCGTGCGCCGCTAGCGCGAAGGCTTCAGCCGAGCGCTGATAGGATACGCGCATGAGGCCGATGGTGTTTCTCATTGCCGCAGTCGCATGCGCCGCGCCGGCATCCGCGACAGCAGATTGACGTCGAGCGTTACGTGCGTGAGCACCAGCCGGCGATCATCCGCGAGTTCATGGATCTGGTCGCGATTCCCAACGTGCGGTCAGACCTTCCGAACATCAAGCGCAACGCCGAGTTCCTGCGCCAGATGCTCGAGCGTCGCGGCATGAAACCGGAAATCTGGGAGACGCCGTCCACGCCGCTGGTCTACGGCGAACGGCTCGTGCCGGGCGCGACCCGCACCATCCTCTTCTACATTCACTTCGACGGGCAGCCGGTGGACAAGGCGGGCTGGAAGCAGGCCGGATCCGTGGACGCCGATCATCCGGGCCGGCACGCTCGAAGAAGGCGCCGGGGAGGTTCGCGACTGGTCGAGCCGATCGACGTTCCCCGACACCTGGCGCGTCTACGCGCGATCGGCGGGCGACGACAAGGGACCCATTCAAGCCTTTGTGTCGGCGATGGACGCGATTGGCGGCAAGCCGACACAGAACATCAGGGTGATTCTGCACGGCGAGGAAGAAGGCGGCGGCCCCGCGCTCGACTTCGTCGTCAGGAACCACGCGGACAAGCTGCGCTCCGACGTGCTGCTCATCGTGGACGGGCCGCAGCACCCGAGCGGCAATCCGACCATCTATTACGGCGCGCGCGGCGGCGCCGGCCTGACCGTGAGCGTCTATACCGCGAAGAGCGCGATGCACAGCGGCAATTACGGCAACTGGCTGCCCGACGCCAACGTGCGGCTCGCCCAGCTGATCGGGTCGATGGTGGGACCGACCGGCAAGGTGACGATCGACGGGTTCTACGACGACGTGCTGCCGTTCGCGCCGGCGGCGCTGAAGATGATGCAGGAAGTGCCCGACGACAGCGAGTCGATGCGGAAGCTGTACGGACTCGGCTCGACCGACGGCGCCGCCTCGTCTTTGCAGGAAGGTTTGAATCTTCCGGCGTTCAGTGTCCACATGATGAAAGGCGGCGAGGTCGGCGGCGTGATCGCGGCGAGCGCGACCGCCGAGATCGCGATGCGGCTCGTCAAAGAGAACTCGCCGCGGCAGATGGTGGATCGCGTGCTCGCTCATATCCGCAAACAGGGTTACTTCATCGTGGAGACAGGATCCCGATACGGCGATGCTCGCGGCCCATCCGCGCATCGCCAAGGTCACGACGCGCGGCGGCTCGGCCAGCGGTGCGTGGCGGACCGATCCCGATGTGCCCGACGCGCGGTTCATCACCGACGCGCTGCGATCGCGCTACGGCGATCGGCTGGTGCGCATCCGCACGCTCGGCGGCGGCGTGCCCGCCGGGCCGTTCATCGAGACATTTCATGTGCCGACGCTCGGCCTATCGCTGGCGAATTACGACGACAATCAGCACACCGACAACGAGAACCTCAGGCTCGCGAATCTCTGGAACGGGATCGCAACGCTGGCGGCGATCATGAGCGCGAAATAGTCGCGGCGTACAACGCGGGCGCTGGTGGGGTTCTAATGCACCCCCACCGGATCGAGTCGATGGCGATCGGAGAGGCTATCCTGCGCGGCAAACGCCGTGGGAATCGTGAAGAAAAAAGTACTCCCGCTTCCCGCTGCGCTTTCGACCCAGATGCGTCCCCGGTGAGCCTCGACGATACCTTTGGTGATGGGAAGTCCGAGCCCGGCGCCGTGACGCCCAGACCTGGATGCCTGCCAGAACCGGTCAAAGACATGAGGCAGGTTCTCGGCCGCGATACCAGAGCCCGTATCCGCAACTCGGAAGATGACCTCGTGATCCCGCTCGGCCGCACCGACCGTGATACAACCGCCAGCCTTCGTGAACTTGATCGCATTGCCGATCAGGTTCTCGAACACTTGAAGAAGTCGGTCCTTATCACCCCAGATATCGGGAAGATCACGGTCCACATCGACTCGAAGCTCGAGCGAGGCGGAAGAGGCGAGTGGTCTTTGCATATCCACCGCCCCAACGATCAGGTCACGTGCCGCCAGTTGCGCTCGTTCGATCGTCAGCTGCCCTGACTCCAAGACCGCGACATCCAGGAGATCTTGAATCAAGCGGTTCATGCGCTTGGCCGCGCGTTCGATAACGTCCGCTGGCTTCACAGTTCGCCGTTCGGATTCCGCGCCCTGACGCCTCAGTGCCCATAACTGCGCCAAGATCGCGGAAAGCGGATTCCGCAGGTCATGGGCCACGACGCCGAGCACTTGATCGCGGAGGTGCGTGGCAGAGACAGAGGAGCGATAGAGACGCGCATTCTCTATCGCCGTGGCCGCTCGGTCCGCCAGCGCTTCTGCCAAACGAAGGTCGCGTTGTCCGAGCACGCGAGACAAGCTCGAGGAGCCGAGAAAAAGCGCGCCAAGGGCTTGTCCACGCATCATGAGCGGCACCGCGACGAACGATGTGACACCCGTGGCCAGGAGTGCCTGGAGGTGTCCGGGCCCCTGAGCAAGCGACTCGATGTACGGTCGCGTCACCTGCTCGACGACGATCGGCCGTTTGCTCTCAGTCACAGACTGCATGAGATGAGGGAGATCTCGATCTTCCGGCAGCTGCTCGAGAACCGCGCACAGCGCCGCCCGACCAGGGTCCGCGCACGCGACTTTCAGTCGGCGAAGCCGTCCTTGCTCGTTCGTCACATCAACGGCGGCCCAGTCGGCGATATTCTGAACGGCGAGCTGCGTCAAGTTCGCCAGCGTCTGTTCGTATTCAAGCGACGCCGAGAGCGCGACACTCACCTCCGCCAGAAACTGCTGTTCCTTTTCGATCCGCTTCTTCTCGGTGATGTCCTCCGCGATCCCGAGAATATACGCCGGGTGACCGGCCGCGTCGAGGATCGGAACTTTCTTCGTATGCAGGATGCGAACGCCTTGATGGCGCGTTTGTATCGGTTCTTCCGGGATGTCGACGATGCGCCCAGTCCTCAGCGTCTCGCGATCTTTCTCGATCGAAGAACTCCGCCTGTTCCTTTGAGAACAGATCGTAGGCGTTCTTGCCGATCATTGTCTCCTTCGGCCAACCGAAGAAGTCTTCAGCCGCGCGATTGAGCCGTACGGCCCGAAACGACTGGCTCTCCTTCAGGAACAATATGAGAGGAATGTTCTCAATGACCGCGTCGAGGAATGCGTTGGCCGCCTTGAGTTCTTTCTCGATGCGCTTGCGCTGGCTGATGTCCATGATCGATTCGACCCAGCCAACCACATTGCCGGAGGCATCCCGGTCCGGCGTAAAGACGCCCCTGATGCTCTTGCGCTCACCCGCGATCGGCAGTTCGTCTTCGTACTCAACCCGCTCGCCACTCAAGACCTTCTCGACGCGGGGACGAATGATCTCGAATGCCGCCTGGCCCATCACCTCGACAATCGGCCTGCCGACGATCTGCTCCTCGGGCAGCCCGATATATTGGGCGTAGGCGCGGTTCGCCGATAGATAGCGCAAATCCCGGCTGCAATGCGTCAATCCGATGGCCGCGATCTGAAGGGTCTGGCGCAGTTCTGCGGACACCGCGCGCAACGACTCTTCAGCCTGTTTTCGCTCGGTGATGTCGTTGAAGAGGATGGCGACGTGCCGCTGCTCGGGCCTGCCGAGTCGGAACGCGTAGACGTCGTAGAACCGGCCGAGGGCATGGGCCGGACTCTCAAACCGCCGCGACTCCCCGGTCAGAGCAATCTGGCCGTAAATCTGGAACCAGTGCTCCTCGTGCGCCGGCGCGATCTCGCGCATCCGGCGGCCAATGGCGTTCCTGATGCCGGTCTGCTTCTCAAAGACCCGATTGACGTCCAGAAAACGGTAATCAACCGGGTGGTCCGCATCATCGAACAGTACCTCGACCACGCAGAAACCCTCGTCGATCGAATCAAACAGGGCGCGGTATCTCTCCTCGGACTCGCGCACCTGCCGGTGAGCGTGTTCGAGCGACCGGGCCCCCTTTTGGGTGAGCCATGTCAGATAGATGACGACGACCCCGTCAACGGCGAACAAGAGCGACTGGAAGGACGCTTGAACCACCGAATAACCTGCGCCCACCACGAAGGTGTAGGCGCCGAGCGGCATGCTGAGCAATACCGCGCAAATCGCGGGGCCTACGCCGGCAAACAGGCTGGTCGCGAGAACCGCCCCGAAGAACAGCACGAATGGCGCACCGGTTCCGGTCAACCGGACAAGCCATAGCCTGATGGCAAACACACTCGCCACCGCGGCGATGCCGAAGAGATATCGAAATATGGTGTTCTGCGACAGGATGTTGATGCGATGCGTCATGCCATCACGAACCTGATGCCCGACGGTCACCTGTCGCATTCCCGAGCCTCTTGTTCGGGTAGTTCCGCCAATGTTTTCAAGCTCCGTCGCTGCAAGTGCAACTCCAGAGTTCACTACGGCGCACGGTTGCTGTCGCAGAAGGAATATCGCCGCCCGCAGCGATCCTCCCGAGACTGCCGCCCGGCATGTTGGTTGCTCGAGCAGTCGGCGTGCCGCTCAACGCGCGTGTCCTCGTCGCGGACGACGATCCCGAATTGCTGGACGTTGTGGCCGAAGGCCTCGCGCATCTCGGGGCCGTGGTCATTCGGGCCAGCAACGGCGCCGAGCTCATCGACCGTCTGGCGGAAGACGGCCCCTTCGATCTGGTCGTCACCGATATCGCGATGCCATGGATGACGGGGCTGCGCGCGATCCATGCGGCGCGAACCGCCGGTGTCGGCACGCCGGTCATTGTGATGACAGCCCTTCGTGACGAGGGACTCGCCGCCCGGGTCAAGGCGCTGGGCGGCAACGCCCAGCTTCTGGAAAAGCCGTTCGACCTCGCCGATCTCGAGTCCATCGCCAAGAAACTCCTCGCTCGGCGCCGGCGGAAGCCTCTCGGCCGAACGCTGCATCATTGAGGGAGATTCGTGTTTCCACCGGCGCTGGTGCCGCTCCTGCGCGGCCGGGTGACGGCGAGGGCCGGCAGTCTGGTGGCGGTTGCCGATCACGTGCTCGTCGAGTTGCTCACGACGGTCTTCTGGGCCGGCCTGGAGACCCACGAGGGCGAGCGCCATCCGATCGGCGTTGCCTTCCTGGGCACCAGTGGCGTTGACGTCGTCACGTCCGACGTCGCCGGCTCCGACGCGCCGTTTCTCTATCAGTGGAAGGTTCAGCATTTCAAGTCGCCCCGACCCTTCGATGTCGGCGAATTGGTCAAGCTGGCCGTTGCCGGCGCCGACCGGCGCATCTATTCAGCCGTCAACGTGCTGCCGGATGGCAGCCTGGTGATCGCCGGGCTGGCCCGCGAAGGCGTCAGCGTCGTGTCCGATCCGTTCGTCAAGATCATTACGTTTCGTCCCGGCTGCCTCAGCGTTCGCAGCGGCCGGGATTCGCTGCTCGAGTACGAGCGGGGCGCCATTCTCACGGGCGGAGACGATATTCTCTTCACCGCCGGTCTGGTGCGCCGCGCACTCGAGGAAGCCGCGCACGCCGCCGACTTGGACGACGATGCCATCCCTGATTACGTCGACGCCGTGCGTTCGTTGGTGCGCGAGATGGCGGCGCACGGTCGCGGCGGCATCCTCATCGTCAGCACCGAGGAGTGGCCTGAAGTGGCGGAGACGGCGACCTATCGAGTGGCGGTCGACTCGTCAGTCGCCTCGCTGCTCCGGCTGGCGCGACGTCTCGGCGGCGCGAAGACCAAAGGCGAATCTCCGCAGACCGCCGATGTGGCGTTCGGCGGCCTGCTTCGCAACGCCTTCCTGACCGAAGCCGAGCGGCTCACCGAGGAACTCGGGGCGCTCACCGGGATCGACGGCGCGATTCTGCTCAACCGCCACCTCGCCCTGGTCGCGTTCGGCGTGATGCTGCCGCTCGGGCGGCCCACGGCGCTCGCCGAGGCGGCGGATGCCGAGGGACGTCGCGCTCGCGTCGTCGATCTCGGCAGTCGAGGGACCCGCCATCACGCGGGCGCGACGTATGCCGCCGAGCACCCGGGCAGCGTGGTCTTCGTCGCTTCAGAGGACGGACACGTCTCGTGCATGTTTCGAGACGCCTCGCGTGAGCACACGTTGCTCTGGCGCCTCGGTCCAGCCGAGGTGCGTTCCTGGTGAGCCCGACAACACGGTCCTTCGTGAGCACGGACCGTTGTTGGTGAGCAGGACTGGCCGACGGTTGTAAACGTCTGGTTCCCTCAGGCAAAGGCCAGCTTGGCTAGCGGGTCCCTGACTTGCAGCCGCTGGTACTCGAGAAATGCCGCTTCGAGGTGGCGTTACCTGAGGAAGAAAATGAACCACAACATTTGTCGTCGTTTGCTGACGCACACCGTGCTGGTTCTCGCGTTCGCCTCGTTGGTGGCGTCCGCCGAGGCGCAGCAAGGTTCGGCCGCAGTCAATCCGGCTGCAATCAAGGCCCTCAACGACATGGCGTCGTACCTCCGCAACCTGAAAGCCTTTCAAGTGGAGTCGGCGACCACGACGGACGAGGTGCAGGACAATGGGCAGCTGATTCAGTACACGGCCAAGATCAACTTCGTCGTCCAGATGCCCAACAAGCTTCTGGCCACCGCCTCCAGCGATCGGAATGAGCGCACCTTCATCTACGACGGCAAGACCTTCACGATGTTTGCGCAACGCGCCGGCTACTACGCCACGGTGCCCGCGCCGCCGACCCTGCGCGAGCTCGACGACGCGCTGAGCGAGAAGTACGACATCGAGCTGCCGCTCGCCGATCTCTTCCGCTTCGGTTCTCCGGACTGGAAAGGCACCGACATCAAGGCGGCCACGGACATCGGTCCGAGCGAAGTCAGCGGAATCACCTGCGAGCACTACGCCTTCCGGCAGGACGATGTCGACTGGCAGGTCTGGATTCAGAAGGGCGAATACCCGCTGCCGCGCAAGATCGTCATCACGACGACGACCGAAGCCGCGCGGCCGCAGCACACGGCCACCTACACCTGGAATCTGGCGCCGTCATTCAACCAGGAGTCGTTCACGTTCGTGCCGCCGGCCGGCGCCAGGAAGATTGTCCTGGCCGCGGCTGGCGAGCCGCAAGGAGGCAAGTGATGGCCCGCGCATTTTGTGCACCTGTGGCGATCGCCCTGGCGGCCCTGCTGTGCGGCCCGGTCGCCGCGCATGCGCAGCGCCGCGGCGGCGGCGGCGGTGCTCGCACCAGTGTCAACCGTAGCGGCAGCGCAAACGTCAACCGGAACGCGAACATCAACCGGAACACGAACGTCGACCGGAACACGAACATCAACCGCAACACAGACGTGAACCGCAACGTCAACGTCAACCGCAACGTGGACGTTGACGTCGATCGGGGAGGCTGGGGAGGCTGCTGCTATCACAGCGGCGTCGGAGTGGCCGCAGCGGTGGCGACGACCGCTGCCGTCACGGCCGCTGTCGTCGGCACGAGAGTTCAGACGCTTCCCCCCAGCTGCACCACCGTCATGGCAGGCGGGGTCACGTATCAGCAGTGCGGGAGCGTGTGGTATCAGCCGCAGTTTGTCGGGACGGGAACGACCTACGTCGTCGTGAACGCCCCGTATTAGTGCGGACCTCATTGCGCTGAATCGGACGGTCCCTATGAGGAAAGTGATGCGAGTGTATTCGGCGGAGTTCGTCGGGACGTTCTGGTTGGTGCTCGGCGGATGCGGCAGCGCCGTGCTGTCGGCTGCTTTCCCGGACGTCGGCATCGGGTTGCTTGGCGTGTCCTTCGCCTTCGGCCTGACCGTGCTCACGATGGCGTTTGCGATCGGGCACATTTCCGGCTGCCATCTCAATCCCGCTGTCTCGATTGGACTGTGGGCGGGCGGTCGATTCCCGGGGGAGAAGCTGGCACCATACATCGTCGCCCAGGTGCTGGGTGCCGTTGTCGCCGGCGGCGTGCTGTTCCTCATCGCCAGCGGCAAGGCCGGCTTCGACGTTTCGGCCGGATTCGCCTCGAATGGGTACGGCGTCCACTCTCCGGGAGGCTACTCGCTGCCGGCGGCGCTCGTTACGGAGATTGTCATGACGATGATGTTCCTCGTCATCATTCTCGGAGCGACCGACAAGCGTGCGCCGCACGGGTTGGCGCCAGTTGCCATCGGCCTTGGGCTGACACTCATCCACTTGATCAGCATCCCGGTCACCAACACGTCGGTGAACCCCGCGAGAAGTACCGGCGTGGCGATCTACGTCGGCGGTTGGGCGGTCGCCCAGCTGTGGTTGTTCTGGATCGCTCCAATCGTCGGGGCGGTGCTGGGAGCGGCCGTCTACCGCTTCATTGCCAGCGAGGAACGCTCAACGTCGTCGAGCGTGACCAATTGGACAGGAACTCCCCAGAGGAAAGCGACAGCCTGACAGTCAGTCACTCCCCCAGGCGCGGCGCGAAGGTGGGACTCTCACGCGGGCTTCAACGAAGCCGGCGAAGAAGAGGCCCTATCGTCGCGCTGGCCTGACATCGTGACTTGCCACATTTCCCCGCACACGTGGCAGGAGAGCCACCAGTCGCGATGGTATGCATCTTTCTTCAGCAGCGCGATGCGTGTGTCCCCGCAGCGTGGGCAGGCGGGCGACTTACGCACTTGACGCACCGGGATGGTCATCGGGGGTACCATCGAGGATAGCGTCGGGGTGTGACGTTGGTGTCACGGTTCAGGTATGTGATGTCACCAACGTGACATGAGGAGGAGCAACACGGCCGCAAGGGGGGAACCGCTCGCATGACGATCGGAGCTGTCGCGCTGCTGACGTATCTGGCCGCGCGATTGGCGGTTGCTTCATCCGCAGTCCCACAGTCTCGAGACTTCGGCTGCACGGAGTGGCACCAGTGCCGCGAGATGGCGCTCGCCGCGGCAGATCGCGGCGAGTACGAAACCTTTCACGACCTGGCGTGGCGCGCCGTGCAGACTGGTCCGCGCAACGATCCGGCCCTGATGTATCTGCTCGCTCGCGCTCAAGCGTTGAGCGGCCGACCGCACGACGCGCTGATCATGCTCCAGCGTCTCGCCGGGATGGGCGTCGCTTCCGATGCAGCCACCAATGACGACTTCGGTCGCACGCGGCAGCTGCCCGGGTGGCCGGACCTGTTGGCCCGCATCGAGGGCCTGAGCCATCCAACCTCGGTGCCGCCTGCCCCCTCCCCAACAGCGATCCCGGCCCCGATCCCGGCACCGATCCCGGCACCGATCCCGGCCCCGATCCCGGCCCCGATCCCGGCACCGATCCCGGCACCGATCCGGCCCATCCAGCCCGATCCCGGCACCATCCACCAGCGCATCGCGAACCCCGCCACCTTCGCCGCCAATGCCGGAAGGCTCCCGGTTCTCGACCCAGGGATTTACGCTCGGCGGACTCGCGTATGACGCGGTGTCGCGCCGATTCCTTTTTGGCGATCGGCTCGGGCGCAAGCTGATCGTGGTGGGCGAAGGGACGAACCATACCGTGGACTTCGTCCGCGCCGACTCCGCGGGATTTGGCGACATCGCGGCGATGGAGATCGACTTCAGGCGTGGCGATCTCTGGGTGATGAGCGCTGGGCTCGCTGACGGTGCAGCCGCGCTGCACAAGATCCAGCTGGTTTCCGGCCGTCCATTGAAATCATTTCCGATTGCTGCCGATCCGGACGCGATCACGCCCGTCGATCTTGCCGTCACTCCTGCCGGGGTGGTCGTCGCTCTCGACTCCGCGGGCCATCAACTGCTGGTTCTGCGTTCCAAGGGCACGGCTGTCGAACGCGTCATCAGGGTTGACGCCGTCGAGCCGGCGAGTCTTGCCGCCGCAGAGGACGAGGGCATTGTGTACGTGGCGTCTCGCGACGGCGTGACGCGAGTAGACTTGCGAGCGCGAACCGCGACGAAGGTCAGCGCTCCGAGGTCGGTTTCGCTCGCTCATCTCGAGCGAATCCGGTGGCGCCGGCGCGCACTGATCGCGATTCGCGCCGATGCCGATGGTACGCGCCACATCGTCCGTCTGACCCTCAACGCCAGCGGACGCGCGGTCACAAAGGCCACGAAGATCGACAGCCCGGCCCTCCCCATTGGCCGGCAGACGTTCGTCGCCATTTCCGGGGACGAGCTCGTCTATCTGGTCAGCGGCGAGACGACGTCCTTCAACGTCTTCCGGGTGCCGTTGCCATGAGGCGCCGCGGTTGATGCGTTCAGGAGAGAAGAAACAGCGAAAGTCGTGATATTCTCTCCGGCCGTGGCCGTTCGCCTGTGCGTCGTCAGTTATGTGGACCACAGGCAGATCCGGCACGCCGCGGAGGTCCAGGCGGAGAGCCTGTACGAGGCTGCGGTCGTGGCGATCAAGCTGTTTCGCGAAGACCCCTGGCTCGAAAAAATCGGGCCGTCGACAGTCCTGGACGTGGAAGTCCGGGAGCCAGCCACCAAGCACGCGATATCGCTTCAGCAGGTTGAACGATGGCTTGCCGGAGCGACCACCAATCCGAACGAAGCCAGCAAGAAAGCAAAACTCAAGATGATGCTGCTGAAGCGATAGTTCGCCCCTCGAGTCCGTCCAGCGGCGTCAATTCTCCAGAAGAAACGGCAATCGTACTCTGAAACGGTGGGATGAATGTGCATCGCGCGCTGCAGCACGGTGTACGGCGCCTTGGCATACATCGTATCCAGC
Organism: uncultured Acidobacteriota bacterium; assembly: GCA_963792175.1. Taxonomy (GTDB): domain Bacteria; phylum Acidobacteriota; class Vicinamibacteria; order Vicinamibacterales; family CAVVIG01; genus CAWBVG01. The sequence goes on along the minus strand of CAWBVG010000040.1, from coordinate 43,285 downwards.
ACACAATGAATGACCTCGTCGCCGCCCGTCCCGAGCACCGCGCTCCGAGAATCTCCCGGGAATTGGCATCGACGACAATCTTCATCAGCCCGTTGGTTTCGCCCTTCTCGAACGCACTGTCCGACACGTGCCATCGCTCGCGTTCCGACGAGGCACGGCATGTCCGGCGTTGTCGCGACTTCTGCCTCGGTGAGGCCGGCGCGGCCGAGTGGAGGGTCGATGTAGAGCGCATAGCGCCTGGCACCCGATCCGAGCACGCGCCGCGTCGCTCCGTCGAGGAGATTTGAGGCCACGATCTCGAAGTCGTTGTACGCCGTGTGCGTGAACGCGCCTTTGCCGTTGCAGTCACCTAACGCCCAGATGCCGGGGACACTGGTCTGCAACTCGATCGTCGACGACGATGTAGCCTTGGTCGTCGCGGGCGAACACCGGCCGCCTCGAGTCCACCACCCGAGGTCGTCGGTGTTCGGCCGCCGTCCCGACCGCCAGCAGGAGATGCGAAGCTCTTCGATCGTCGGACTGCCTGTCGCGCGCAGTCGACCTGCACCGCCACGCCAGCGTTCTCCAGTGCAGCAGCCGCTGACGCAGCGCGCATTCACCCGGACAGCGATGCCCTCGCGCACCAGGATGTCGTGGTTCGCCGTGCGACACGTCGTCGTCTTCGCGCTGGATCGAGTCGCGGCGCCATTTCGATCACGGTCACGTCGGATGCCAAACCGGCGAAACATCTGGGCGAATTCGAGGCTACGACGTATACTGCCGCCGACAATCGCCAGGTGGGTCGACGGCACGATCATCCAGATGCATCATCGACGCTGTTCGTGAGGTACGGGAGACGTGGATCGAGGCCTGAGCAGGATCCGCGGGTCAGGACCCTGGAAGCTACGCCCGCCACCGTTGAATGTCAAAGCACGTCGATCCGCGGAATGCAGCGTCGCCTTTGCCAGACCTCGCAATTTCGTGCGCCGACAGGAAGCTGACGTGTCCCGTGTCGACCGAGCACCGCTCCAGACTTCGAAGCGCCTTCAGGGTTGACGACCAGATCCACGAACGTTCGGCAATGGCTCGCCTTCCTGGCCATCACCGATCTTCAGATCGAACGCGTGGCACGCCTTGTATCGCTTCGACTCGAACCCACGCTATTCAGTCAGCGTGCCTGCGCGCGGCGTGGCATGCGACGATACCTGCGCCGAGCTGGCACCGACCGCTTTGGTCGGAATGCACCCTCGATGTTCACGATCACGTGCCACCGAACAGCCTGGCGTTCGACAACTGCGGCTGATCATCCAGCAGGCGGCAGTCGCCGAAGACGGACGATACGTCGGATCAGTGACGAACTACTGCATTTCGGTCAACGGGACCTTCATGCCGACGGGAACTTTCGCCCTATCGGGAAGCGGCGTGTCCGGCGGGACCCATTACGATTTCGACCTTCCTGCTCGACAAAGCGCAACTGACACGCTTACTATGGCACACGACTGTTCAAGTCTATGAGCGCCGCCGGTCAGAACGTGTGTTAAAGAGACCTGCGCGTGACCGCGACTGTGGCGCGACAGGAGAACCTCCATGCATGTACCGCTTCGGATCGCGACGATGACCTGCCTCGCTCTGAGTGTCGTCGCGGTCGCGACAGTGCCGGCCCAGCGCGGGGCGACATCACCCCGGCCGAGCGGCGCCCAGGCTGACGTCACGGCGCGAATCACGTCGTCGGCGCAGGCGTTGCTGACCAAGCTCGATGACGCGGGTCGTGCCAAGGTGCAGTTTCCGTTCGAGGGACCGCAGAAGACGCGCTGGTCGAATCTGCCTTCCCCCATGTTCGAGCGACAGGGCCTGCGCATGGGCGATCTGACGACCGCGCAGCGTGCCGCGGTCATGGAGCTGCTCGCCGTCGCACTCAGTCGAGACGGATACCGCAAGGTCACCGAGATCATGCAGGGAGACGAAGTGCTGCGGAAGCAATCGTCGCAAGGTCCGCGCGGTGGCGGCGTGGACCCGAATGCGGGTCGTGCGGGCGCGGGTGGCCGCGGCGGCGGCCGTGGCGGACCCGCGTTCGGCGAAGACCAGTACTATCTCGCATTCCTCGGGACGCCGTCGGCGGCCACACCGTGGATGCTGCAATTTGGCGGTCATCACCTGGCGATCAATCTCACGCTCGCGGGAAGTCAGGCGACGATGGCGCCCAGCCTGCCGGCCGCGCAGCCGGCGACCTTCACGGTCGAAGGCCGGACGGTGCGCCCGTTGGGAAACGAGAACGACAAGGCGTTTGCGCTGATCAACGCGTTGAATACCGAGCAGCGCGGCCAGGCCATCCTCAACTCCCGCGTCGCCGATCTGGTCCTCGGTCCGGGGCAGGACGGAAAAACGATCCAACCCGAGGGGATTCGCGCCTCGGCGCTGTCGGCGGCGCACCAGACGATGCTGTGGGAACTGGTGCGAGAGTGGGTCGGCATCATGAACGACGCGTTCGCGGAGCCGCGCATGGCGGAAATCCGCGCGAAGCCGGCGGATACCTACTTCGCCTGGAGCGGACCGACCACCAATGGCAGCGCCGCCTACTTCCGCGTCCAGGGCCCGACGCTCGTCATCGAATACGCTCCGCAGCAGGGCAGCGTCGATCACATTCATACGATCTATCGGGATCCGACGAACGACTACGGTGCGAAATTCACGAAGTAGGGCCATCGGCGCGCTGACGCTGCTGCTCGTCCTGATGTCAGGAAGCTGGACGTCCGCGCACCGGCGGGACGAGTATCTGCAAGCCGCGCGTCTCGCGCATCGATCCGGATCGCGTGGAGCTCGCGCTGGATCTGACGCCGGGATTGCGGTGGCGGATGTGGTGCTGTCGGAAATCGACCTCGACAAGGACGGATTGATCTCCGTCGCCGAGGCTCGGGCCTACTCGGACCGCGTGCTGAGCGCCATTGCGCTCGATGTCGACGGCATCCCCCTGCGGGTCGAACTCGTCGAGAGTACGTTTTCCCACCTTCGACACCGTTCGGAAGGGCGAAGGCACCGCGCGCATTCAAGCAACGGCGTCGATGCCGCGGCTCGACGACGGGCTCCATCATCTGCGGTATCGGAACGCCTACCGCTCCGATATCGGGGTGTACCTCGCGAACGCGCTGGTGCCCGCCAGCGATCGCGTGATCGTCGCGGCGCAGCGTCGTGATATCTATCAACGTGACCTGGTCATCGACTACATGCTGAGCGGACAGCCGGACGCCGACCGCTCGCCGCGGTCTGTCAGTCGGCGTCGCTGGCGCACTGATCCTGATCGCAAACGTATGGTGGCGAACCCGCACTCGCCAGAGGGAGGACTTGTGATGAACCGTCGTGAATTCCTCGAATCGGTCGCCCTCGCCGCGGCAGCGCCAACGTTCGCCCTTCAGAGCGCGGCAAACGAATGGGGATCGCCGGTCTTCGACCTGCACTTCCATCTGCGTCCGCAGCCGGCCAGCAACCTCGCGCACCTGGATGGGGCTGGCGTGACGAAAGCCAATCTGCTCACGCGTGCAGGCGCGCTCGAGCAGGTGAAGGCGGTTCAAGCGGCCGCGCCTGGCCGCTTCACCTGGTACACCAGCTATGACGTGACGAAACCTGATGCCGAACAGGTGCTGACGCAGGCGGTGAAGAACGGCGCACAGGGCTTCGGCGAGATGAAATTTCACGTCGCCGCCGACGGTCCGGAGCTGCGGCGGATGTATGCGCTGGCCGCCGAGCTGCGCGTGCCGATCCTGATTCACTTCCAGGAAGTCGATCACACTCCGAATGAAGGGACCTGGAGCACGGGATATGCCAAAACCTTCGCATCGGTTCTCAAGGAATACCCAAAGACGACGTTCATCGGCCATGCCGACGCGTTCTGGGCCAACGTCAGCGGCGACTATCACAACGAAGCGGTCTATCCGACCGGTCCAGTCAAGCGCGGCGGTGTGACCGACCGATGGCTGAGCGACTTCCCGAATCTCTTCGGGGACATGTCCGCCGTCTCCGGCAACACCGCGATGGCTCGCGATCCGGCGTTCACGGAAGATTTTCTCAAACGTCATCAGGACAAGTTGATCTTCGGCAGCGACTGCAGCTGCGGCGACGGTCACGGCGCGGGCTACAACAACCCGGCAGCGCCAGGCATGGCAGGCAAGTGTGTGGCGCGCGAGACCTTGAGCGTACTGAAGCGGTCAGCGCCGCCTGCGGTCTTTCAGAAGATCGCGTGGGGCAATGCGCACAAACTGCTGCGGATACCTACGTAATCTTAATGAGCCGAACTTCATGACCATCGCGCATGATGGGAGGGAGAGCCCCTCATATGCGCTCGAGACGAGCTGCCGCAGAACAGTCGCTGCTGAAGACGTGTGGATTCGCTGCTCTCGCCGTCGTCGTGCTGGCGAGCGGGTGCAGTGGGCAGAAGAGTGCGACTTCCGGCCCGACGGCCCCGACACCACCGGCAGGAGGCCCGCCGGCGCCGATGCCGACCGGCGCGGTGTCCGGCAGAATCGAGAGCCTTGATACCGTCGCGGACCTGATCACCTACAACCAGGCGGCGAACGTCGGGCTCTCGATTCCAGTCGAGGGCGCCATTCAGCGCACTTCGGGCATCCTCACGCGGTGGGAACTGCCCATTCCCGTGTACGTCGATCCGTCCATCACTGGCAATTGCGTCGGCGAGGCGCTGGCGTACTGGCAATCGGTGACGGGTCTCTCCTATGTGCTCGTCGGTGCAGATGCCGAGCCACGACTCACGGTGCGTGCCGCCGGATCCGATGAACTGAACATCGCCATTGGCTCGGGACTGGTGTATCGCACCTACTCCAACAATCGGGCGCGCCTTGGCGTCGTCAAGATCCTGACGAGTAATGCAATCTGTTCGGCCCCCTCAGCGCTTTTTCGACATGAACTTGGCCACACCCTCGGGATCTTCGGTCACCCGCCCGGCGGGCTGATGAGTGCGCCGATGGTCGGGACGACGGCGAGTCAGCGCGAGATCAACCTGCTTGTCCAGCTATATAAGCTTCCGCATGGCGCGCGCATCGACCCCGACGGATCGTGGAGAGTGGTTCAACAATAGAGGTCAGGACGGACTCGACTGACTCTCGCGAGTCGGGCTGCAACTCATCAGTCTCTTGCGAGTAGTCGCCCGCATGGTGTCGGCTAGAATCGCGGCTGATGATGTGAAGGAGAGACTCATGAGCACGATCACTGTCGGAAAAGAAACTCCACCTCGATTGACCTCTACTACGAAGATCACGGATCGGGTGCGCCCGTGGTGTTGATTCACGGATGGCCGCTAAGCGGCGCCTCGTGGGAAAAACAGACGGCCGCTCTCCTGGCCGCGGGGCATCGTGTGATCGCGTACGACCGTCGCGGTTTTGGCCGTTCGAGCAAGGTAGGCGTCGGCTACAACTACGACACCTTCGCCGCGGATCTCGACGCGCTGCTGACTGCGCTCGACATCACGAACGTTGCGCTCGTCGGCTTCTCGATGGGTTCGGGAGAGGTCACGCGGTATCTCGGCAAGTACGGCAGCAAACGCGTCCGCAAAGCGGTGCTCATCGGAACGCTTGGGCCGTATCTCGTCAAGGCGGCTGACAATCCTGATGGTGTGGATCCAGGGGTGTTCGCGGGCATCAAGGCGGCGATTCGGGTCGACCGCCCGGCCTTCCTGCTCGATTTCCTGCACAACTTCTATAACTACGACGTCACAGGCGGAAAGCTGGTCAGCGATCGCGTCATCGAGGACAACTGGAACGTTGCCGTGGGGGCCTCCGCCATCGGCACGGTGACCTGCGTCGATGCCTGGGTCGAGGACTTTCGCAAGGACATTCCGCACAACGACGTGCCGACCCTGATTCTGCACGGCGACGCCGACCGGATCCTGCCGCCGGACGCCACTTCCCGGAAGCAGGCCAAGATGATTAAGAACTGCAAGTTCGTGGAGCTGCCTGGCGGACCGCATGGCGTGCTGTGGACGCACGCCGACCGTGTCAGCTCGGAGCTGGTGAGCTTCTCGCTTAGCGCGAGGATCTGTGGCCGTCACGCGCTCACCCGAGCGGCGGTAACCGGACGCCGACCACGCTTCGCAGGTAGTTGATGTTGTGCCCGATGTAGTCGTCGACAGCGACGTCCATATTTCCGCCGATGGCGTCGAACCCGTCGTCGCCTTTCCGTGGTCCGTCGAGGTCGAGCACGACCCACCCCTTGTAGTGCCGATCCCGCAGCAGTTTGAAGACGGCGGGGAAGTCGACGCCGCCGCCGCCCAGATTGTGGTAGACGCTCGCGACGGCGTGTTGGTCCTGGGTCGGCGTTGAGGTGTTGCCGCGATATTTCGCGTAGGTGTCCTTCAGGTGCACTTCGGCGATGCGCGGGAAGTACTCACCCATGATCTGCACGGCATCCATGCCGCCGAGTGTCAGGTGACCGGTGTCGGTCGTCAGCCACACGTATTTCGGATCGGTCAGCTCCATCACGCGGCGCACGTCGCGTTCGCGCTCCATCGGTCCCCAGATGTGCGGATGCGGGGCCAGCTTGATGCCCATGGCGAGCGTTTGCCGACCGATCTCGTTCAGCGTGTTGGCCAGCCGCTTCAGCTGATCGTCGCTCGGGCCGCCGGCCGGCCGGGCGCCCATGTTGCACTTCCAATGGGTGGCGCCGAACGGCTGGAGAAAATCTCGCGCGAACGCCACATGATCCGCGATCGTTTTCGGGATCTGATCCGGATCGATGAAGTTGGTCGACTGTCCTCTCGCGCCGTTGGACACGTCGATCATCGTGACGCCGGCCTCGTCGAACAGCTTCTTGAGCGCCAGCGGGTTGCTCCGGTACTTCTCAATCTGGGCGGCGTACGGCTCGATGCCCTGCAGCCCGAGCGCCGCGACCCGTTTGATCGCCCACTCGATGTCGTGCTGGTTGCTCCAGAGGGAACTGGTGCTGCCGAACAGAATGTCCGGGTTGACCGGGTCCAGCGGCCGATGGGCCATCGCAGCCCACACGTCGGACGAGCCGGCCACGCGTGCGACCGCGGCCATCCCGCCCCACGCGAGCGTCTGCGACATGAACTCGCGCCTTCCAAGACCGCGCTGAGCAGCACTCATCGGCATGAATGTCTCCTGTGCGCATTCTTGGGATCGCGGCGACCGCCGTCAACGAGAATCGACAGATGCTCCGCCGGGACTCGACCGCGCTCGCTCCAGCACTTTTATCGCCGCCCACGTGGCGTGTTGGTCGGCATAACGCACCAGCGCCGTATACGCCGAAGGGATGGCGTGTCGTTTGAGGACGCAGACGAGCAGCCGGTGAGGCGCTGACTTGCCGTCGCAATCGTGTGAAATGTCTCCCGTTACCGGCGCGGTGCACGGCACGTATGCGTGGATCAGCGAATGGGGCGCACCCGGCGGCTGGAACCAGTGGACATCCTGGAGCTCGCCGAACCGCACCTCCGCGCTTCGCCATCCGTGCCATTCACGGTGAACTCGAATCAGCAACCCGTATTCCGGTTCCATGGTGTCTTCCTCCTCTGCGGTCTGGTTACTAGACGTCATGGGGAGCTGTGGAACCATCCGGTAGATAGGGGAGAAACAGCCGGTCAGGAGATGAGTCCCTTCCGGACGGCGTACAGAACGATCTCGGCCGTATTGTGCAGGTTGAGCTTCTGCATGAGATTGGCCCGGTGGGTTTCGACCGTCGACAGGCCTAAATCGAGCAGCGTCGCCACTTCCTTGTTCGATCGTCCCTCGGCGAGGAGATGGAGAACCTCTCGTTCCCGGTCGGTCAGCAGGTGATACGAGTCGCTCAACCCGCGTTTCTGCAATGCGCGGACGTAATCCTCGACCAGCACGGCGGTAACGGTCGGGCTGAAGAATGGCTTCCCGGCACCGACCGCGCGGACCGCCGGCAGGAGATCCTCGTCGGTCGCGTCCTTCAACAGATAGGCGCGGGCGCCTGCCGCGAGCGCGCGGATGATGTAGGACTCGTCGGCGTGCATGCTGAGAATGATCACGCCCGGCGGTCGATCGAGCTTCTGCGATCGGGCGGCGACCTCGATGCCGCTGAGTTTCGGCATGCCGATATCGAGGATGAGCAGATCCGGCCGATGCTCTTCGGTCAGGCGAATGGCTTCGAGACCGTCCGCTGCCTCCGCAACGACCGATTCGCCCGCCTCCTCCAGCAGGCTCCGCAATCCTCGGCGCACGATGCCATGATCGTCAGCCAGCAGCACGCGCAAGAGGGATCTCCATGAAGGCCACTGGCACCGGCAGGTGAATCGTGAGCGTCGTGCCCTGCGCCGCCCCGGTCCCCGAGGGTCATGGTCCCGTGCAGTTCCTTCACTCGCTCCTCAATGCCGCGAAGACCGAGGCCATTGCGTCGTCTCACCGGATCGAGGCCAATCCCGTCGTCGCTCACTGACACGTCCAGCCGATTGGCATGGCCGCTGATGCTCACCGTGATCGACCGCGCCTGCGCGTGCCGGATGCAATTCGTGAGCGCTTCCTGAACCGCCCGATAGATGCACGTTCGATGGCGATCGGGTACCGTCTCGAGGTCCCCTTCGACGATCAACTCGACGTCCACCCCGGACCGCTGCATGAGATCGCGGACGTGCCACTCGAGGGCCGGCTGGAGGCCGAAGTCGTCGAGCATGCTTGGACGAAGACCGAGCGCGAGATCGCGCACCGTCCGGCACATCTGATCGACGAGTGTCCGGCATTCGGCGACGGCCGCGCTCAGCGGTGCATCACCCACGGCTCGCATTCGTTCGATGCGGCCCAGCTCCATCCGCAGCGCCGTCAGCACTTGTGCGACATGGTCGTGCAGCTCCCGCGACAGGTTCTTCCGTTCGTCCTCCTGGGTCTGAACCAGACGCTGCGAGAGCTCGCGCATCTGTCGCTCCGCGTCTTCGGCGACCGCTCGCTGCTCGTCCGATCGCTGTTCGAGCAGGCGGAGCCGAAACACGGCAATCAACGCGACGCCGACGCCCAGCAGCACGGTTTGCCACAGCAATCGATCGCAGCGCGGCGCGAAACGCCGTCTGTCGATGCGTGACTTCGGCGCGTTGCGCGGCCGCATTGGCGTTGTTCAGTTCCTCGATTTCCTGTGCGATGGCCAGAATCGCTTCGCGTCTCGGCACGACCTCGTTGCGCAGAAAACCCGCGCTGCGAAAAATCTTCTCGGTTGCCGTCCAGTCGAACAGCGGCTCGAACGTCCGCCAGTATCCGTCCAGTTGCGCCTCGAGATTGTTGATGCGCTCGGAATGCGCGGCGTCGAGCACCCGCAGCTCCGCGACGGTCGCCCGGTTGGTCTCGCGGAACTCCGAGAGGCGCTCACGGTATTCGACGGCGTGCTCGCGCGCGACGTCGAGCAGATAGTCACGCACGAAAATGCCGGACAGATTGACGTCGGATCGAAGCCGCCGCAGCTTGATGTCGACCTTGTGATGGTGGGTATTGAGCTGATCGAGCTCGCTGTAGATTTCCTGGGCCTTGCGCGACGACGTCAACATCGACACGACAATCAGCACGAGGAGACTTCCAAGACCGAGCGCCGCGACAGGCCACGTCTTGAACCGCATCGTGAGTCCTCCTGACGGGCGGGAGAAACGATTCGGACAAGGTTACCTCGGCGCACTCGACGAAGGCATCCGGTCTAGACCTGAGGGCGCGGAGCTGACGCGCACGCAAGCTCGACCGCACGCGCGTCTCCTGCTGAGGAGTCAGCGGGGCAAGGCCGTCTACAACTGCGCCCGGATCTCCCAGAGATCGGGAAAGAGCGGACGTCCGACGGATTCTCTCAGATACGCGGCGCCGGCCGACCCTCCGGTTCCGCGCCTGGTCCCGATCGTCCGCTCCACCATCTTCACGTGCCGGTAGCGCCACTCCTGGATGCCTTCGTCCAGATCGACGAGGCGTTCACAGAGCTCGGCATTCTTGGGATCGCGGCGGTAGACGTCAACGATGATCCGCTGGATGTCCGGTGACGGTTCGACCGCGGCGATCACGTCGCGGCCGAGACAGGATTCTGGAACGTCGTAACCCTCACGCAGAAGATAGTGGAGGAACGCATCCCACAGCGTCGGCGCGCGGTAGCGCCGCTCCAGCGCGACGCGCGCGCGGCTGCCTTCCGGAAACCGACGGAGCGTCTGCTCCGATTTCACCCCCAGCACGAACTCGAGCTGCCGGAACTGGTCCGACTGAAAGCCGCTGGCGGCGTCGAGCCGTTCGCGGAAGCTGAGGAACTCCAGCGGCGTCATCGTTTCCAGGATGTCGAGCTGCGCCACCATCACCTTCAGGATCGTGAGGATGCGCTTCAAGGTGTGCTGCGAACGATGCGAGTCGTCCGCTTCCAGCAGCTGGATGACGCGATCCAGTTCGTGCAGGACCTCCTTGAACCAGAGCTCGTAGACCTGGTGGATCACGATGAACAGCGTCTCGTCATGTTCGGGACCTGCCGAACGGGGCTGCTGCAGCGACAGCAGCTCGTCGATCTTGAGATAGCTGGCGTAGGTTGCGGCGTGCGCTTCTTCAGACATGTTTAGGACCAGCAACAGTATAGGCACGGCCCGTGATGTCACCGATAATCACGTCCAGGTGACCCGGTGATATTGAAGCTGCTGGTCGTTCTGCTGATCGTGTTCGGGTATCTGCTCGTCGCGCGGGTGGTGCGCGGCGTGCCTGCGAGGCGTCGCCGGCGTCAGTGATGCCGAGGCGGCGGCCGAGTACCGCCGCCTCGGCACCTCCTACCGGTTGGCTGTTGTTCCTAAGAGCGTGCCGAGCGCATCGAGCCGTTCTGCCCAGTAGGCCTTTGATTTTGCTGACGCCGCCCGATCGCGAAGCTGCATGTGCGCGACCGCGACGGCGCTCTTGCCCCGACCTTTCGCCGTGAACCCCACGGCGACGAGCGTGCCATCGGGCCATCGCAGGCGCATCGACTTCGGCTTGGTTGCCGTGCGAACGACTGGCTCGACACCATCGAGCCAGCGGCGTCGCGCCGCGTGGTTTGCCCACGCGTCGAACAACGCCGCCACCGGCACGTTGTAGGTCCGGCTCTTGGTCGCTTCGTACGTCCCGTTCCGCCGTTGGCCGCGCTCGCGCAAGCCCTTGACCCGCTCGTAGCCGACGGTGACGGTCTGCGCCCACCAGTTGCCGACATGATGTTTGGCGTGCACCAGCGCGGCGATGTCGCGGTGCGTCATCGATGCGGCGGCGTCGGCGTCGAGCGCATCGACCCACTGCCGCCACGTGCGGCCGGTCTTCGCCGCGATCGCAGCATCCGTCATCCCCGCCAACGCCCCCAGATCGCTGACGGGTGCCGCCGGCCGATCCGCAGTCTGTTTCGAAAGCACGTGCGCACGGGCAGCGGTGTAGGATTCGCCCGTTTTTTTCATCCGCTCGCGGATGATTCTCTTGCGGTCTTTGTCGCGAGGCATCGTCTCATCTCCTCTGCACACGCCGCGGGCTCGCTCCCCGGCAACGCGCACGCAGCGACGCAAAGGTTGACGATGCGAATCCGGGAGTATGCCCCCCTTTGCCTCACAACGGATCCCGGTCGGGGCGGGACCTCAAGAGGTTTGGCGTGGATCGACGCCATCGTGAGAATGCGTCAGGCCTCGGCTCTGCGTCAAGTGTTCAGCTCGACTATTTCACTGTCATTGATCGCCGCCATCGAGATGTGGGACAACTAGGCAACCATGGGTCCGCGTCTGGTGCAGCGAGTCGACACGCACGACGATCGCGCGGTGCATCCGGCCGGCGTCGTCTCGGCCGCGCGTGACACGCCAACGCCCGCGACGTCAGGCCGCGCATCGCATAGCGCGATCCCGATCGACGCGTCATGGATCGCGCTGCCGCTGATCGCGATGCTGAGCGGCCTCGCCGCATTCGCGCTGGTCCGCTCCAGGGTCGTCACAACGCGCGCGGCGGCGGCCAGCCGCCCGGCGACGATGACGGTAGATACCCGGCCCGCGGTCGCGGACGTATTCATCGACGGCCGGCGCGTCGGCGCGACACCGCTGGTGCTGACCGTCCAGCCCGGCACGCACCTGCTCGCCCTGCGCAACGGCGAAGCGGAACGACGCGTGGTGTTCACGGCCGCACCAGGCGCGCAGCTGGCGCAGTATCTCGACCTGAAAGGCGCCGAACCGGCCGCGCAGACCGCGCGTCTGTCGATCACCAGCGATCCCCCCGGCGCGCAGGTCGCCATCGACGGCCGTCCGCGAGGTCTCTCGCCGGTGGTGGTCGAGAACCTGACGGCGGCGGAGCATGGCGTCACGGTCACGTCGACATCCGGATCGGTCGAACGCAGAATCACGCTCGAGGCCGGCGCGACCAAAGAGCTTGTGTTCTCGCTTCCCCGATCGCCGGCGGCCGTGGGCGGGTGGGTTTCGGTGGAGTCGCCATTTCAAGTGGAGCTCTTCGACGGCGGCGAGCTGGTCGGCACGAGCGGCACGACGAGGGTGATGCTGCCGGTCGGACGGCACGAGCTGGTGCTCAAGAACGCCAGTGTCGGCTACGAGTCCGGGCACAGCGTCGATGTCGCCGCCGGCCGGGTTGCGACGATTGCGGTGGCGGCGCCGCAGGCGCCGCTCAGCATCAACGCAGTACCGTGGGCGGATGTTGCGATTGACGGTACCGCCGTCGGTCAGACGCCGATGGGCAACTTCATGATTGCCGTGGGCCCGCACCGAGATCACCTTTCATCATCCGCAGTTCGGCGAACGCACGCAGGCGATTGTCGTCACCGCCGCGGGAGCGAACCGCGCCGCCGTCGATTTCACCAGGTGACGCGTGCTGAAGAAATCCCTGTTGGCGGCGTTGATTGGCAGTTCGTGCGGTGCCGCCGCCGGGTACTGGACGGCACCGGCGCGTGCCGCGTTCGAGGCTCCCGCCACAGTTGAAGTTCCCGGCGTTCGCGCCGGCATGGCACCGGTGGACGTCTCCACGCCGGCACGGTCGGATCAGGTCAGCAGGCCGGCGATCAGCCGGCCGGCCGCGCCGGACGTCGAGTCCGGCGACGCCGTTCGTCGTGCGCGTGAGCTGGCGCTGCGTCCCGACGTCACCGCGCTCGTCGCGCTGCGAGAAGCGGTGCTCCGTCGAGCGGAGGAGACGGGTCGGAAGGACGATCCCGCGATCGTTCGTGAGATTCAGGAGATCGATCGGTGCCTGTTCGAAGCGCGAGCCCTTCGCCTCAGGCTCGATGCGACAGCCATCCGCAAGGGCACGTAGTCACTGCGCCCGCCTACCGGTCCGGTCGGATAGTGCAGTTCGGTGAGAAGATCGGCGGTCAGGATGAAGGCCGTACCTACTGGCGGCAGCGTGTGCGGGACTGGCAGCGGCCGTTCTGCCGGCGGCGCAACAGCCGTCCGCGCGGCACACGCATGTCGTCATCGTCGTCGACGGACTGCGCCCCGACTACGTGACGGCGGCCGTGATGCCCCGGTTGTTCCGCCTGGGTCGTCGCGGCATCGTCTTCAACGCGCATCACGCGGTGTTTCCGACGGTGACGCGCGTCAACGGCCCGTCGTTCGTGACGGGGTCGTATCCCGAAACCCACGGGTTGATGGGAAACGCCATCTACATTCCGAAAGCCAACCCGGCCAAGGCGCTGGACACCGGCGGCAAGGCGAACCTCGAAGCCGCCGAACGTGCCGACGGCCCGCTGCTGACGGCGCCGACGCTCGGCGAAATCCTGCAGCGAGCCGGCCGGAAGGTGCTGGTGGTCAGCAGCGGGTCCAGCGGATCGGCATTCGTGCTCAATCACACGACCAGCGGCGGTGCGACGGTTCATCCCGAGTTCGCCCTCCCGCCCGACCTGGCGGTCCGCGCCGCGGCGCGGCTCGGTCCCGCGCCGCCGCATGCGACGCCGAACGACGCACAGAACCGCTACGCCATCGACGCCTACCTGACGCTGGGGCTCGACGAGATTCGGCCGGACATCACCTTCGTGTGGCTGAACGATCCGGACGGCACCGCGCACGCCAGCGGCATCGCCGCCGAGCCGACCGTCAAGTCGCTGGCACTCGTGGATGCCGGCATCGGGCATCTCGAAGACGCGCTCGCTGCCAAAGGCCTGCTCGATCGCACGAACATCCTCGTCACCTCGGATCACGGCTTCTCGACGCATGCCGGAGGATTCCGGCTGCCGGCGCTGGTCGAGCCGTTTGCGAAGCCGATGCCCGATGGCTCGATGGATATCGTGGTCGCCGAAGGCGCGATCTATCTGCGGTCGCGACCGGATCCTGAACGCGTCGCCGCGATTGTCTCAGCGCTGCAGAAGCGGCCCGAGGTCGGGGCGATCTTCACGAGGCCGCGTCCGGGCGGAGGGTTCGAGGGGATGGTGCCGGGCACACTCTCGTTCGATGTCGCGCGCTGGAATCATCCGCGGGCCGGCGACATCCTCGTGTCGTCGAACTGGAGTCACGACAGGAACCAGGGAGTTGCCGGCACGACCAGAGACGGCGGCACCGCCGGCCACGGCAGTTCCAGCCCCTACGACGTTCACAACACGCTGCTGGCCGCGGGACCGGATTTCCGTGAGCGCGCGTCGAGCGACGTGCCGACATCAAACGTCGATCTCGCGCCGACGCTGTTGCGCCTGCTGGGGCTCCCTGCGCCGGCCAGCATGTCGGGGCGCGTGATTCACGAAGGTTTGCAGGGCGGTCCGGCGATTTCAACCGTTCGCGTCGAGCGGCTGCAGCAGACCGTGAAGACGAGCGACGGCAGCTACGAGTTGACTGCCCACCTCTCGATCGTCGACGGCCGGCGCTACCTCGATTACACCGAGGTCAAGCGGCGATAGCGATCCGCCGCTATTGCTGCGCGTACGCGTGCGCGCCCACGTGAGCGCCGGCGCTGTCGGTGACTCGAACTCTCGGCCTGCCGCGGCAGCGGCGGCTGCGGCGCCGCGGTTGAAGAGCGGACGTCGAACCGAATCGCGGCCGTGCCGATACCGCGTATGGGACTGGCTTCGGTCGACCAGTCTTCGCCCGTCGATGTGCGATTGACGCGCCAGCCGCACCGCTGGTCGTTCGGCACCACGACGAACGCTCCTAGCCCGCCCGCTCGCCGTGAAGGCGGAGTTCGGGGGAATCAGCTGGAAGGTGCAGCCGGATCCGCCGGTGCCCGCCTGATTGACGGTCAGCGCCTGGAAGCCGACGAACGCGGTGCCGGTGCGCCGCCCCGATCCGGTGTTGGCCGCCGCCGTGATCCGGAATCCCAGGCCGCGATCCGGCACTTCCTGCGTGATCGTGATCCACGAGTCGGGTGTCTGGGTGGGGACCTGACAGGTCGAGGGATTGGCGATCACGTCGACCGAGTAGTCGCCGCCGGCGGCGGGCACGCCCGCGCCGTGGAACATCCCGGGATGCTGCGCGAGCTGGACCGTGAACGTGCAGTTCGCCGGCGTCCCCGTCGGTCCGCAGCCTGTGCTCGCCAGCAGCGCGGCGAACGACATCATCACCGGACCTGTAAACAATCTGGACATGGCGTGCACCTCGAGAAAGCGCGCCGACGCCGCATGCCGAAGACCGCCCGGCTACGACGGGCACGGACAGCCGGATGATACGCCTTCGTCCAGCCGTTGTCAGGCGCGGCCGGCGGCGAGCTGCACGTAGCCGTCGCGGATGGTGTCGTCGGGATTGGCGCCAAACAGCGCGATCAGCTCGTTGATCACGGTCGCCTTGTCCTCGGCGTCGCGCCGCGACCACGTCCGCGATTTGATCTCGATGAAGTAGCCGTCGGTGGGCGGCGTGATCAGGCGATCGAGGTGCAGGTAGAACTCGACGCCGCGATAGACGAGCAGCCACCGGCGGCGGTCTTTTTCGACGACATGCTCCGCGGCGGGCCGGAAATACTCGCGATAGAAGCGGGCCGAGTGCGCCGCCGGCGCAAGGTACCGTGATCGGAACAGCAGGACGGCGCCGAATTCCTCCTCGCGCCTCCGGCCGGTCAGCGTCAAGCGCGCCCGCGCGCCGGTGACCTTGCCCTCGGCGTCGAGGAACTCGTCCTCGCGGTAGCGCAGCCAGCCTTGATCCGGATCGTCGAACGACCAGTAGGTGTCGTACTGGTGGTAGTGGCTCGATCGCACGACCGTGACCTGCTTGCTCGACAACACCGCCAGCACTGGCGCCTCGGACGCCAGGCGTGCCTTGACCTGCACCTCGAACGATTCCTGCTCGATGGCGCCGCCGACGGCAACCAGCTTCTGCAGCACGCTGACTTCGCGGCTGGCGAGAAATCGATCGACGCGCCTGGCTTCGAGCTGCGCCGCCTCGCGCAGCGCGCGTTCATCGAGGGTGAGGAGAGCACGGTCGCGCATCAGCCACGCGCCGTTGCACATGACGTCGACGACGTCGGTCGATTTCGCAGCGTAGACGATTCGGGCGTAGATGCCGTTCGGGTCGCGATCGAAGGCCGGTACGTTGTGCAGCTGATCCAGATCGATCACGATCAGGTCGGCGCGCTTACCGGGCTCGAGCGATCCGGTGATGCGATCGAGGTGCAGCGCCCGGGCGCCGAGCCGCGTCGCCATCGACACCGCATCGCGCGCCGGAAGCGCCGTCGGATCGCCGCTCACGCCTTTCGCCAGCAACGCCGCCAGCCGCATCTCCTCGAACATGTCCAGGTCGTTGTTCGAGGCCGGGCCGTCCGTGCCGATGCCGACGTCGACCCCGAGCTCCAGCATGCGGGCGACCGGCGCGATGCCGGCGCCGAGCTTCAGGTTGCTCGTCGGATTGTGCGCCACGCCGGCGTTGACATTCTTCAGCGCTCGAATCTCGCCGTCGTCGACGTGGACGCAATGCGCCGCGAGCACCTTCGCGTCGAAGAGCCCCTGCTTCTTCACCCACGGCACGACCGGCATGCCGTGCTCGCGGCGTGAGTTCTCGACCTCGAGCGCGGTTTCGGACAGGTGAATCTGGAGGGGCACGTCGAATTCGACGGCCAGCTCCGCGCACGCGCGCAGGATATCGGGCGTGCAGGTATACGGCGCGTGCGGCGCGGGCGCCGGCACGATCAGCGGATGGCCGTGCCACTTTTCGATGAACTCGCGCGCGAACAGGAGCGAATCCTCGTAGCTCTTGGCGTCCGGCGCGGGAAAGCGCAGGACCGTCTGGCCGCACAGCGCGCGCATGCCGGCGTCGGCGGCCGCGCGCGCGATCGCGTCCTCGAAGTAATACATGTCCGCAAAGCACGTCACGCCGGATCGGATCATCTCCGCGCATCCGAGCTTGGTGCCGAGCGTCACGAACTCCGGGCTGACGAACTCGCGTTCGACCGGCATCATGTAGCCCATCAGCCACACGTCGAGGCGCAGATCGTCGGCCAGTCCGCGCAAGAGCGTCATGGCGACGTGCGTGTGCGCGTTGACGAGACCGGGCATGACGACACGGCCGTGACAGTCGATCGTGTCGGCGGCGGCGTACGCGTCGGCGTCTGGACCGACCGCGACGATGGCGTCTCCCGCGATCGCGACTGAACTGCCGCGGTGGACGGTAAAGCGTTCGTCCATCGTCAGCACGGTCGCGTTGGTCAGACGGATATCGCAAGCCGTCATGATCGGGTGTTCGATCTGTACGCCACGGGCGGAAGGGCGAACGTGTCCGGCCCGCGCGACGCGCACGGCGAATCAGGCTGCTAAAGCTCGGCCTCGTCGTCGTCGAGTGGCGGGTCCTCGTCCGCGTCGGCTGGCTGATTGGTCGTCACGTCGGTCAGCTCGTCACCGGTGACGGGAAAGCTCTCGGACTCCTGCTCGGCCGCGACGTGAACCTCGGACTCGAGATCGTCATCGTGTTCATCCATGACTGATGTGTCAAAGCGTGCATGCCACATGCCGATCGCGAGCGCCGAAGACCGCCATTGCCGTTGCAATATCGGCATCGACCGGGTCGCAAGAACGCCAATTTTCGCGTTCTTTGGCTCAATTTGCGTGGCATAGGGCTTGCCCGCCACCCTTTTGTCATCACCATCATCATGGCTACGACAACTTCGAATAGTCCGCTTCGAAAGCAGGCCAGTGCCGCGATTGATACGGTTGCCGCGGACATTCAGAACGCGGCCCGTCAGGAGCTCGATTCGCTGCGCAATACGGTGAACGTGCGCCTGGCCGCGCTGGAACGCGCGCTCGGCCGCGAGGGGAACGACCCCGCCTTCGAGGCGATCGTCGAAAAACTGTGCGACGTCGCCGCCGAGCAGACCGATGCCGCGTGCACGTGGACGCGCGCGCAGCTCGAGGACGCGGCCGCCAAGGAGCTGACGACGGTTCGCGCGCGCGCCAAGGCGGATCTCGACCGCGTCCAGGCGGATCTCGATGCCGCGACGGCGCTGATGGACGAGACACGGGCCGATTTCGAGCAGCGCCTGGCGAAAGCCGACGCGGCGGCGGTTGACGCGGCTCGCACGCTGGCGGAGTTCAAGGCGAGGACAGAAGTGACGCTGCGCGATGGCGAGCAGCGGTTTGCCCAGTCCGACGCGGCGCGGATGGAGGCGGTTCAGGCGCTGGCGGAAACCGAGCGCGCCGCCGCCGCGGCCCGGCGGGACGCTGACGCCGCCGCGGCCAGCCTCGCGGAAGCGCGTAATCAGATCGCGTCGCTCGAAGGCGTCCGGTCGGATTTGATGCTCGCGCGCGAAATCGCGGAAACGCATCTCGAAGGCGAAGTCCACCACCGCAACGTCATCGCCGCCGAGCTCGAGGCCGCGCGTGCGAAGGCGCTGCAGGCCAAGGCGGACGCCGACGGGATCCGGCTCCAGCTGCAGCGCGCGACCGCGCGGATCAGCGCTCTCGAGGCGGGGCACCGATCCGTCGTCGATGAGTCCTTGACGACGGCCGGCGATCCGGCCGCGGCTATCGGCCGCGTGCGCTCGGCCCTGCAGCGCTTGAGCGGCGCGGCGACCGGACGCGCCATGCTCGATGCCGCGCTCGAATCGCTCGCCGAGAATTTTTCCCGTGCTGCGCTGTGCGTGGTCACGCCGCAAGGCTGCACCGTCTGGGGCAGCCGCGGATTCGACCCGCCCCTCGAGAGCCGCCGGGCCGTGATTCCGTTGACCGACGATGCGCTGCTGCGGCGCGGGTTGGACGAATGGAAGCCGGCGACCATCCAGGACACGGATGGCGGCGAACTGGTGGGTTTGTCAGGTCATCCGATCGCGTACGCGATCGCGCTGCCGATTGTGCCGCAGGACAAGGGCGCGATCATGTTGTACGCCGAGAACCCGCCGGAGTCGTCGCGCGAGGACGCGAGTGTGGCGGAAGCGATCGCCGGGATCATCATCGACCATCTCGGCCAGCGTCTGCGCCCTCGGAAAACCGGGGCAGCGGCCGAACCGCCGCCCTATCTCCGCGTCCGGCAGGCGCGTCGCGTGAAGATCCAGGACGGCGGCGACGTCGCGGTTGACGGCGCGCACAGCACGCTGGTCGATCTGTCGACCCACGGCGCGCAGGTGCTGTCGCCGCGCGCCATCCGGCCCAATTGCTCGGTGCGTCTGCAGCTGCCGAGCAATTCTGGCGCGCTGTCGTGCGAAGCGCGCGTGGTCTGGGTCCTGGTCGAGCAGGGCCAGGATCCCCAGAACGCGCTGTATCGGGCCGGCGTTCAGTTCACCGACGTCGACATGCCGGAGCTCGAAGCGTTTTTCGCGCAGCACGGCCTCGCCGAGCCGTCGATTCGACACTAGCAGGTTGTCCTGGCGAATCAGTCCAGCAGAGTTCTAAGCCCTAACGCTCTAAGTCACGAAATTAAGACCGCGTTTTTCGCAGCCTGCCAGGAGCGGGCTCAGTCGAACTGCGTCCCCACCGTCGTTCCCGCTGTGATCCGCCGAACTGCCCGCTCGGCGTTCCGCGCCACCTCGCCGTGCGTATCGCGCTTCAGCTCCTGAAGCGCTGGCAGCGCTGACTCGTCCTTCATCAGGCCCAGGACATCCGCCAGTTCCGCGCGCACCGCGGCGCTCTTCGACGTCGCGCCAAACAACGCCGCCCGCTCCGCCGACGGCGTTTCGAGCAGGTATTCCCTCGCGAGATCCTTCGTCGTCGAACGGCCGAGCGAGCGAACGAGCTCCTCGAGGTATTCCTGTCGTCCCATCCGCAGCAGCCCGAATGCCTGCGCCGTCTGGACCCGCACGTTCTTCTCGACCAGCCGGTCGGCGGACATCACGGTCTCGAGCGACTTGTCCGCAAGCCGCGCCAGTCCCTCGTTCGCGTACAGGCGGATGGTGGCATCCTTGTCCGTTTTCAATTCGAGGAACATCGGCTGCGACGTGGGGTCGGCGATGTCCGCGAGCGCGGACAGCGCCAGCGGCCGGGCGTGGTCGCTGGCCTTCGCCTGTTCGAACACGCGGGTCAGTTCGGGCACCGCCGGCCGGTATTTGAGCTTCCCGAGCGTGGTGATCAGCTCGAGGCGCACCTTCTCGGCGTTGAGATCCAGCATCGGGATGAGACGCTCACCGACCGCCGGGTTGCCGATTTTTCTGAGCGCGCGCACGGCTTCGAATCGAACTTCGGGGTCGCGGTCCTGAGCGGCGGCGAGCACCAGTTCAGGGATCGCCGCTTCCTGTCGCAGGATGCCGAGGCCGCGTCCGGTGATTCGGCGAATCCCGTCTTCCGTGTCGCTCAGCCTCGCGCGCAGCGCCGTGATGACAGACGGATCCACGGGGACGTCTGGCTCGACGACCATGTCCGAGTATTCGTCGGACCAGGCGGCGATCAGGCTCCCCAGCTTGGCGAGGGCCGCCGTGGGTCCGGTCGCGCGCGGCAGGTGAAGGTTCACCAGCGCGCGGACCGACCGCTCGCGAATGTCGGCCTCGGGGTCGGCGGAGAGCTGAACGAGGCCCGGCAGCACGCGGATGTCGTTCATCCCCTCGAGGGTCAGTTCCAGCTCGCGCCGCACCGAGGCGTCGGGATCCCCGGCGAGCGGCAAGAGCGCCGGTATGGCGGGGAGGAACTTGGCGATGCCCAGATCGCGCGTGGCCGACTGACGCCTTGGCGCATCGGGATTTTTCAGGTCGTAGATCAAGCTGTCGGTGGTTGACTGGCGGGTTTGCGCCGCAACCGAGTGACCACCCGCCGTGGCGAGCGTGAATGCCGCGAGCAGCGTCGCCGACATCCGTCCAGTTCGTGACGGGAAACGCATATGCTTCTCCCTGAAGTTGAGTTGCACCGGAACGAATTACCAGTGCCACGCCCTGGGAGCGCATGGCGGAACATCGCGATGCCGTCGTTGAACGGGCACGCGACAGGCGGGAATTGCCGGGAGTGTACCACGAGGCCTGCGCAAGTTTCGCCAAACCGATGCAGTAGGTCCCGAGGTACGGCACAGCTGGGCCGTTTAGTACGCAGATTTCGCCCAGGCGACCGGTGGCAAATGTGGCAGCCCGGGGTCAGACACCACTCTGACCCCACTCTGACACCTTGGCGGAGGCGGATGCGCATGAACACCCGAAGACAGTTCCTCATCACGGCGCCGCTGGGCGTCCTGGGCGCGGCGGTCGCTTGCCGCGACCAGCCGCCGGCTGCCGGCGTCCCGAACCCGCCGGCGACTCCGGGTGCGCCGCCGACCTTTGGTACGTCGCCGGCGGCGGGGCCGCCCGTCGCCGCCTCCACGTTTGCCGAAGCCGAAAAACTCGCGCAGGTGACGATGACCGCTGGCGAGCGCGAGATGGCGGCAGCGAGCTGGGGCCGAACGATGGCGCCGCTTCTCGAGCGGAGGACCGGTCCGAAGAAGATCGCGCTCGAACCTGACCTTGCGCCCGCGAGCCGCTGGAATCCGGTGTTGACGGCCGCGAGCCCGGGTCCGGCGCGCGATCGGTTCGTCCGCAGCAAAGGCGACGCCCTCGCGCTGCCCGCCAGCGATGCCGACATCGCCTTTGCGCCCGTCACCGTCTTGTCACGCTGGATCGAACGGAAGCAGATCTCGTCCGAGCGACTGACGAACATCTACCTGCGCCGGATCGAGCAGTTCGAAGGGAAGCTCCGTTCCGTCATTACGCTCACGAAGGACACCGCGCTCGCGCAGGCGAAGAAGGCCGACGCGGAAATCGCCGCCGGACGCTATCGTGGGCCGCTGCATGGCATCCCGTACGGCGTCAAGGATCTGCTCGACACCGCCGGCATCGCCACGACGTATGGCGCGGAGCCGTACCGGAACCGCGTGCCGGCGGCCGACGCCGCGGTCGTCCGGCGCCTCAACGATGCGGGCGCCGTCCTGGTCGCGAAACTGAGTCTGGGCGCGCTGGCGCTCAACGACATCTGGTTCGGCGGGCAGACGATGAACCCGTGGCTGCTCGAGGAAGGCGCCTCCGGATCGAGCGCGGGTCCGGGCGCCGCGACCGCGGCCGCCCTGGTCGGGTTCTCGATCGGCAGCGAAACCGGCGGCAGCATCGTCTCGCCGGCGATGCGGTGCGGCGTCACCGGGTTGCGGCCGACGTTTGGCCGCGTGCCGCGCACCGGCGCGATGACGTTGTGCTGGTCGCTCGACAAGCTCGGCCCGATGACCCGTGGCGTCGAAGACGCGATGCTGGTGCTGCAGGCGATCGCCGGGCCGGACCCGGGCGATGTGTCGAGCGTGCCCAGCCACCTCGAGTTCGATGCGACCGCGCCGGTCGCCGGCCTGCGCATCGGCTACTTTCCGGCCTGGATGAAGGAAAACCCGGCGACTGACGTCGATCGCACCGCGCTCGAGACGGCGAAGACGCTGGGGATGGTCCCGGCGGAGGTGAGTCTGCCCGACTGGCCGTACGGTTCGCTGCAGCACGTGCTGTTCAGCGAGGCCGCGGCGTCGTTCGAAGAGCTCGCGCTCAACGGCAGTCTGACCACGATGAAGGCGCAGGTGCCGGACGCGTGGCCCAATCTGTTTCGCCAAGCGCGGTTTCTTTCAGCCGTGGACTTCGTGCAGGCGGATCGGTTCCGGCGTCGGGTGGCGACGGAGATGGCACGCGTCTTCTCGGATGTGGATCTGCTGCTCGTGCCGTCGATGCGCGGCGAGATGCTCACGATCTCGAACTTCACCGGGCATCCGTCGCTGACGCTGCGCGCCGGATTCGTCAACGTCTCGGAGGCGCGCAGCGACTGGGCGCCCGACCCGCGGAACCCGCTGCCGACATTCACGCCGCCGCGCCGCGTGCCGCACGGCGTGACGTTGATCGGCCGCCTGTTCGACGAAGGCACCGTCGCGCGGGCCGGCCTCGCGCTGGAGCGGGCGTTCGGCGTCGCAGGAGAGCGGCCAGCCGGGTTCTAAGCGAGCGCCTCTTACGGATCTCTTTCGTGCCCGCGCTACACTACTGGTGAACGAGGGACGAGAGCATGTCCAACCGTCATGGCTCGGCCGTTGTTGTCGGCGCCAGCATCGGCGGCCTGCTGGCCGCGCGCGCGTTGAGCGCGCACTTCGATCAGATCACGATCGTCGAGCGCGATCGGTTACCCGAGGAGCCCGTCGTCCGGAAAGGCGTGCCGCAGTCGGCCCATGCGCACGGGCTGCTCGCGAGCGGCTACCGCGTCATGGACGGGTACTTCCCGGGCCTGATGGACGAACTGGAAGCGCGTGGCGCGCCACGCGGCGATGTGGTCGGCGACTTCCTGTGGTTTCAGTACGGACGCTGGAAGCTGCGTCACGAATCCGGCCTTCGCGGCATTACGGTCAGCCGCCCCTGCCTGGAAACGACGATCCGCCGTCGTCTCCGGGCACTTCCCAACCTACGGTTCGTCGAGGAGTTCGACGCGGTCAAACCTTGCTTCGATGCGGCGGCCGGCCGCGTCACCGGTATCCGCGTGAAATCCCGCGACCACCGAGCCGAAGAGATGATGACCGCCGACCTGGTCGTCGATGCAACCGGCAGGGGCTCGCAATCTCCGGCGTGGCTGGAAGAATGGGGATTCGGTCAGCCGAAGGTCATGACCGTGAAGATCGACGTCGGGTACGCCACCCGCGTCTTCCATCGGAAGCCTGGTGACTTTTTCAATTCCATGGGCGCCATTGTCGCAGGGACGGCGCCCGCGGAAACCAGATATGCGGCGGTGATCGCGGCCGAGGAGAATCGGTGGGTGGTCACGCTGGTCGGTTCAATTGGCGACCACCCGCCGAGTGATGTCGAGGCGTGGACGAAATTTGCGGGGACCCTTCCAACGCCCGCGGTTCACGATCTGATCACATCCGCGCGCCCGTTGACCGATATCGTGTGCTATCGATTTCCGGCCAACCAGCGGCGGCTCTACGAGAGCATGAAGCGCTTTCCGCGCGGCTATCTCGTGATCGGCGACGCGATCTGCAGCTTCAACCCGCTCTACGGTCAAGGCATGTCGGTCGCGGCGACCGAGGCCAGGGCGCTCGACGACAGTCTCGCGGCAGGGCTCGATGGCCTCGCGGCCCGCTTCTACTCGAAGGCGAGCGCGATCGTCGACATTCCCTGGTTGATTGCCACCGGCGAGGATTTGAGATATCCGCAGGTCGAAGGGACACGGCCGCCCGGTTCGAACCTGGTGAATCGATACCTCGAGCGTGTGCACGCCGCGGCCTCGGACGATCCGGTCGTCTGCCGCAAATTCTTCGACGTGCTGAACCTGCTGGCACCGCCCTCGTCGTTGATGACTCCCGCGGTCATGTTGCGCGTCCTTGCACGCCGTGCGCCGCAAGGCGCTGGGACGCCGTGGGGGGTATTCAAGCCGCCACAGCCTGCCTCCCAGGTCTGACGGACGTTCACGGTCACGGGCACACGGCGCCATCGACCGTGTGGCGCCGGCACTAGAACCCATCTCATAAATGGGGCCGAATGCCGGCCCCATTTATGAGATGGGTTCTATAATCATTAGTTCCCAATGATCGGCGAGACGCTGTCCCATTATCGCGTGCTCGAGAAGCTTGGCAGCGGCGGCATGGGAGAGGTGTATCTCGCCGAGGATCTGGTCCTCGGACGACGCGTCGCGCTGAAACTGCTGCTTCCCGAGACGACGACGGACCGGCTCGCAGTCGAGCGGTTCTTCCGCGAAGCGCGCACCGCATCGGCGCTGAATCATCCCAACATCTGCACCATCCACGAGATCGGCGAGCACGAGGGGCGTCCCTTCATCGTGCTCGAGCTGCTCGAAGGCCGCACGCTGAAAGAGGAGATCGACGGCAAGCCGATGCCGTTGGGCAGGCTGCTCGATCTGGCCATTCAAATCGCCGACGCGCTGGACGCCGCGCATACGCGCGGCATCGTCCATCGCGACATCAAGCCGGCGAACATCTTCGTCAACAAGCGCGGCGAGGCGAAGGTGCTCGATTTCGGCCTGGCGAAGCTCGGGGCGCCACGCCGCGGGGTCGCGAGCGTGTCGGGGACGGCGGCCACACTCGGCGCCGAGGAACACGCCACCAGCAGAGGGACGACGGTCGGGACCATTGCCTACATGTCGCCGGAACAGGCCCGGGGCGAGGAGCTGGACGCGCGCAGCGATCTCTTTTCGTTTGGTGTCGTGCTGTACGAGATGACCACCGGCCGTACGGCGTTCCATGGCCAGACGACGGCGCTGATCTTCGACGAGATCCTGAACCGGATGCCGACGTCTCCGGCCCGCGTCAACCCGGACATCCCGCACGGGCTGGAACAGATCATCTTGAAGGCGCTCGACAAGGATCGGGAGCTGCGCTACGGCAGCGCCGCCGATCTCCGGGCGGATCTGAAACGACTCAAACGCGAAACCGAATCGGCCAGCGCGCAGTCAGCCGCGTCTCCGTCGAAGGCGATCGAAAGCCCGGCACCAGCTGCGCGGCGGATCGCGAAGCCGGCCATCTGGATTGGCGCCGCGCTGGTCGTCGCGCTGGCGGCGGTCGCGTCCTACGTGCTGCTGAAAGGACGCGGCGGGCAGGTCGATTCCATGGCGGTGCTGCCGTTTGTCAACGCCAGCGGCAATCCCGACACCGAGTATCTGACCGACGGCATCACCGAAACGCTGATCAACAGCCTGTCGCAACTGCAGGGCGTGCGCGTCACCGCCCGAAGCCTCGCGTTTCGTTACAAGGGCAAGGATGTCGATCCGCTGAAGGCGGGCAACGACCTCAAGGTGCGCACGGTGATGACTGGACGCGTGACCATGCGCGGGAACGTGCTGGTCGTTCAGTCGGAGCTGATCGACGTGACGAATGGATCGCAGCTCTGGGGTGGTCAGTACAATCGACCGATCGCCGACATCCTCGCGGTCCAGGACGAGATCTCGAACGAGATTTTCGAGAAGCTCCGCGTGCGGATCACCGGTGAAGAAAAGCGGCGGGCGACCAGGCGCTATACCGACAACGCGGAGGCCTACCAGCTCTATCTGAAGGGCCGCTTCTACTGGAATCAGGGGACGGTCGCCGGACTGAAGCAGTCGATCGAGTATTTGCAGCAGGCGATCACCACGGATCCGAAGTACGCGCTGGCGTACGCGGGCCTCGCCGACTCGTACCTGTCGCTGGGATCGTTCTGGGTGGAAGCGATTTCCGAGTCGAAGGCCGCGGCGCTGAAGGCGATCGAGCTCGATCCGACGCTGGCCGAGGCGCACGTCGCGCTGGGTCACATCCGGTTGTGGCTCGACTGGGAATGGCAGGCGGCGGAGCTCGAATTCAAGCAGGGCATCGCCCTGAACCCCAATTCAGCGCTCGCCCACGATCAGTACGCGATGTACCTGGCGGCGATGGGCCGGCTCGACGAGGCGGTGAGCGAAGCGCGGCGGGCGCAGACGCTCGATGCGCTGTCGCCGATCGTCAACACCGACCTTGGATGGTGTCTGCTGTATGCGGGCCGTGGCAGCGAAGCCGTCGATCAGTTCCGCAAGACGCTGGAGATCGATCCGAAGTACGTGTCCGCGCGCTGGGGGCTGGGCGCGTCCTACGCGCAACAGCGCGCGTTCAAGGACGCCGTCGCGGAGTTGAAGCAGGCGGTGACGCTGTCGGAAGGGAGCCCGCTGATCTCGGGTCACCTGGGCTACGCCTATGGCCTCGGCGGCATGCCGGCGGATGCCAAGGGCTCGCTCGCGGAGTTGAACACGCTGTCGGCCCGCCAGTACGTACCGTCAACCGCGCTCGCGTTGGTGTACACCGGCCTCGGCGACAAGGCCCAGGCGCTGGAGTGGCTCGGCCGCGCTGTCGACGAGCACGATTTTTCGCTGGTGTTTCTGGACGTCGCGCCCTGGTTCGAGACCCTGCGCGCGGAACCGGGATATGAATCGCTGCGGCGCAAGCTGCAGTTGCCCGATCGCTCGGCCGGCGCGCGCTGATCGCGCCGCCAGCCTCGCTCGTCCGTCGGGGCTCGGGGCTAGATGACAGCCGAGCTTCTAGCCCCAGACTCCCGTGACGGCTAGCCCCAAGCCCCTAGCCCCGACACCTGTCAGTGCAGTGTGTACCCTTTGTCCCCGGCATCCGGCCATCGATCTTCACCACGCGCATGCCTCGTCCAACCTGCGCGGCATCGATGAACGTGATGGCGCCCGCCATACGATTGACGAGATCAGCCGCCATCTCGGACGAATAGACGATCTTCGGCGCGACGGCCGTGTCGGCGCGGAACACTTTTGCGATCCAGTGCTGACGGAACTGCGCTTCGGTCATCTCGCAGATGTTCTTCAGCACGACGTCCCGTTCGTACGCCACCGGCGCGCGCAGCAGCAGCGTCACGCGCATGCTGCCCGGCCAGAATCCCCGATCCCCGAGCACGAGCCGCCGCAGGTCGGCGGTCGTCAGGCTGTCGATCGGGACGTCCGGGTGCACGACGACCGCGACGTCGTGGCCGGTTTGGGCGCCCAGCGTGATCGGCCACGCCAACGCCAGCCAAAGCGTCTGGCACAGGATTCTGCGGCGAAGGGCTCCAGCCATGACCGTCAGAACGTGAACGCGATCTGAGAGAACCAGCCGTTCGTCCACGGTAGATTCTCGGCGCGCCGGCGGATCCGGCCCTCGGTCTTGATGCAGACGTAGGTCGAGATGTCGTAGCGCACGCCGAAGATCGATACGTCGAGGTTTGGTACATCGGCGAACACAACGTCGTTCGGGTGGATGTCGATGTGCTCGAACCGGTAGTAGGGCTTCCAGAGCCGGGCAGGCGCCGGCAGTCGGTACGCGGCCTGCACGTAGTACGCCAGACTGGACGTTGTAATTGATGTCCCGACCTGGGTGTGCCGGACGTCCGCGATTTCCGCGATGATCTCCGGATCCTCGTGCTGCCACACCGCGTGGCCCGCGACGATCCGTTCGTTGTAGTCGGGCCGTCCGATGGTGGTGATGCGATCGGAATATGCCGATGCCCCGACTTGAAGACCGAAGAGGCGGTCTGGCTTCGTGAACACATTCAGCAGAAACGCCGGGACGTCGTTGTTGTCGCCGGCGTCGCCCGCGCGACTGATGACGTTGCCGCGTCCGTTGCCGATCCCTCCCTGATAATTGATGTTCAAGCCGCCGCTCGGCAGCACCCCTTCCACCAGCGCGCCGACGAAGTGGACGGGAATGAATCGTCCGCCGAACTGCACCATCTCGGGCCGGCTGATCGATGTCTGCAGCCACTGGCCGTGGTGAAACGCGGTGTTCCACCAGTTGATCGGCGTGTGATAGCGTCCGAACGACACCTTCAGCTCGTCGCTCTGGTCGAACCGGATGATGGCGCGCTCGACCTCGGCGTTGAATCCCGTCGCCGCCGGGCTGCCGGTCCCCGCATCGGCGCGCGGCGTGAACGTCACCTCGCCGAAGAACGCAATGCGCGGCGAGAGCGCCGAGACCATATGCAGGGTGAACTGGCCCTCGGTGAAGCCGCGTGCGCCATCGTTGCGGTTCACCGCCGCGAAGTCGACGTCGCCGAATCCCGCGATGTGCAGCGATGGATACACGGGCAGTGCCTCGCGCGCGGCCTGGTCGTCGGGCGGCGTGGGATGCGCTGGCGGCGCCGGCTGCTGGGCCACGGCTGGCAACGCCGGTCCGAGGCACAGGATTGAGACGAGCGTGGCGCGGGCGATGAAGCGCGTGTGCGAGTAGGCTGTCATTCGGCGGTGCCGCTCATTATAAGCGGGCGAGACGCCGAAGCCGGTAGCGCCGCCAGTAGCTATCAGCTATCGGCTATCAGCCATCGGCTCTCAGCTATCGGCTAGGTCTTTGCGCTGAGAGCTGAGAGCTGACAGCTGAGAGCTGAAAGCTGACGGCTATCGCTGTCGCTGATCGCGCTGAGTCCTTGCCGCTGACGTTGTCTCGACGATCGCTGATCCGTTTCAATGTCGCGACTTCTCTGTCGCGTCGTCTGCGGTTTGCGATTCTTTCAGGGATGGCTCTCAGATAGTGCGGGCGGCACTGGTCTGCCAGATCGAGCCGACGGATTGATGGTTGCGCCTGTCAGTTGGCCTGACCCGAACGTCAGGCAGGCGAGCGCCAGACCGCGCAGCCCTGTGCGCAAGCGCACACGGCTACGGTGGTGTCGCGCTCACCGAGCGCGCGGGAGCACGCGCTGGTTGGTTGGAAGGGACTGCGCGCCGGACTGTTGCCGGGCGCGCGATTGCGCCGGTCTACGCCGTGCGCTGCTGGACGGCTTGCAGCCGGCAACGCACGTACGCGTCGTGCTGCAGGCGCATCATCACCCCCGCTCGCATCAGCGCGCTGAGCACGGCGTCGCAGCGTTTGGGATCGAGGCCGCTGAGTTCGGCGGCGCGCGCCACGCTCACTTCATCGCCCGGCGACATGGCGAGCAGGAATTCCTGGAGTTTGTCGAGACCTGCATCCGTATTGACCGCTCGTAGCATGGCCGGGGACTCCTTGATCGATGCCAGAGGAGACGGCAAGTGACGTGCCGCGAGAGAACCGGTTTTCTCTGATGTTTTTCGCATGCCGGACGTCCGTAACGGCGACACGCCGACACGCTGTGTGCAAAAACTACATGAGTTACTGTCGCGCTGTCCGGCGCGGACTGCAGGATCTCTACATCTCTACAGGTGTCTGCGCCGGAGCGCCTGGCGGATGGCTTCGACGAGGACATCGGGGTCGCTCATCTCCTCCGTGACCACGACGACCGGGGCCAGCGATTGTTCGTATGAGGAGCGAGGCATCGCGCACTTTCGCGACGACGACTTCGGGCCGGAGCGCGGCCATCACTTCGAGCGCTTTCGGCAGGGATTCGACCGGGGCCACGGCGAAATTCAGCTTCGCGAGAATCGTCTCGCACGTCGCGCGGCTGCCTGGTTCTTCGTCCGCGACGACGACGAGCGGGGTGGCCCCGCGTCTGTCGGTCGGGCGGCGGCCGCCGCGCGAGCGGGCTCTGCGATCCGGGAGTTGGCGCTTTTCGACGTGGGTGCTCACGGCGTAGATACTACTCCAGCTGAGCTCTCGTCGGTGATCGCCGAACACCGACGGCACGCGTAGTATTCTCCGGACAACGGCTGAGGAGGGAGCGCGATGGCCAAGGTCAACAACCAGAGAATGACCGTCGAGATCGAGGGCGACTTCGTCGTCTTTTTGATCGGGATGCGCGTGAACAAGCCGTGGAAGATCCACAAATGGTTCCCGGTGTTCGTGGCGATGCCGCGGATGCTGAAGGAGCTGGCTGGAAGGCCGGAGTCGGGGTTTCTCGGCTGTCAGCAGTTTCTCGGCGTGATCGTGCAGTACTGGCGGTCGTTCGAGCACCTCGAGCGTTACGCGCGCGATCGCGACGCGGTGCATTGGCCGGCGTGGGTGGCGTACAACAAGAAGGTGGGCGCGGCGTCGGGCGACGTCGGCATCTGGCACGAGACGTATCGGATCGGCGCGGGACAGTACGAAGCGATCTACGGGGCGATGCCGGCGTTCGGCCTCGGCAAGGTGGGCCGGCTGGTGCCGGCAGTGGGCGCGCGGGAATCGGCCCGCGGGCGGATGGCGCCGACCGCCGCGTCGAACGCGTGACGAACCCGCCGCCGTACGACGCGTGGATGGCGGCGGCGCTCGAGGAGGCGGCGCGGGCGCGCGACGCCGGCGAGGTGCCGATCGGCGCGGTGGTCGTCCTCGACGGGGCGATCGTCGGGCGCGGGTTCAACCAGCCGATCACGTCGGGGATCCGACGGCGCACGCCGAGATCGTCGCGATCCGGCAGGCCGCGCGCGACGTCGGCAACTATCGGCTGACCGGCGCGGTCCTGTGCGTGACGATTGAGCCGTGTCTGATGTGCGTCGGCGCGCTGGTGCACGCGCGGATCGGCACGCTGGTCTACGGCGCCGCGGAGCCGCGCACCGGCGCGGTGGTGTCCACGGTGCGGGGCGGCGAGCTTCCAGGGCACAACCACCGGTTCGAGGTGGTGTGCGGCGTGCGCGAGGCAGAGTGCCGGGAGCTGATGCAGCGTTTTTTCAAGGAGCGGCGCGGGGCGGCGGGCTGAGCACTTCGGGGCGTGCGACGCTGTTCTTGCGCTCGTCAGCGCAGCCCTTTAGGGCTGCCGTTGGTATAATGAAAGGTCCGCTTCAGCTGATTTCCCTCGACGGAGAGGTACCGAAGTGGTCGTAACGGGCGCGCCTCGAAAGCGTGTTGTCGGGTAACCGGCACGTGGGTTCGAATCCCACCCTCTCCGCCATCCTTCGCTCTCGCTTGCGCATCTGAATTCGGCGCGAGCTTCGGCGGGATGGCTCGCTGACACGATGAGATCCGCCGTAGCGGCGCCGTGTCCGCCGTAGCGCGCAAGCGCGGAGGTGGAAGCCGCGAAGGTGGACGAATCCCACCCTCTCCGCCAATTTCCCGTTTCGTTCCCTTTGACTAGCAGGTCGAACGGGGAAGTGTATGTAGGCTTGAGACTTCCGCGGTCGAAGGTGCAGTTCGATAGCACCGTTTCGAGCAACCGGCGCTGTTCGGCCGGATTCTGAGATTTGTAGAGGGTTTCGGCCTTTTTTGCGAGTTCTAAAATCTTTTCGGCCGACACGACCGAGGCGCGGTTTGACTGCTCCATTCGGCTCAGCTCCCGGTCGATCGTGTTGATTTCAAATTCCGACTGAGTTGAATGGCGCGTCCAGAACTGCTCTGTGATGCGATCGGCCAAGAGATCCTCGTACGCGCGGTCCATCTTGGCTGTGACCGCCCGGCGTCGTTGCTCTAGCTGCTCACGGGCCGTCTGGCGCTGCTCTTCGACACGGTCGTCCGAGGAGCGGAGTGCGGTCGCGATCCTCTGAGGCAATCTGGTCGGTGATCTGAATGGGCGCGATCACGTCTCCCAGGAGCTCCGACAGCCGCTCCTCACGGATGTAGGCATTCCCGCAAGCGCCCTTAAAGTCGGTGCAGCGGTAATAGACGTATTTGCCTTTCTTGATTTCCGCGGTCATGGCGCATCCGCACCGCTCGCAGGTCAGGAGTCCCATGAAAGCGTGTCGCCGCTCGTTCCGAGGCCGCGGTTTGCCGCCCAGGACTTCCTGAACACGGTCGAAGGTGTCGTGGCGTGACTAGCGCCTCGTGGGATCCCTTCTGCCGCTTGCCAAGCCAGAGAAAGTCTCCGGTGTAGATCGGATTCTGAAGAAGTCGATGGAGCTCTGACGTGGTCATCCGCCGATCCCCGCGTGAGTGGCGGAGGCCGATTTCAAACGCCTTCTGAGCAAGCGACTTGAGCGAGTAGTCGCCGCTCGCGTAGAGATCGAAGACGCGAGCCATCAACGGGCCACGCACAGGATCCATATCGATCCGGCGGGTGACCGCGATTGTTGACGTATCCGACGTGGGCGACGCCAGGGAAGTGACCCTGTTCGGCCTTCTCGCGAAGACCCTTCCTGACTTCTTCACTGAGGTTGCGCACGTAGTTCCGTGCCAGCGCCACCTTGATGTCGTGCATCAGCTGGTCGGAAGAGCGAGAGTCTTTCGAGAGGACGACGTTTTCTTTGACGAAATGGATCGTCACACCGAGATCCTCGACAGTGCCGTAGTCGCGAAAATTGCGGTAAAGGCGGTCTGTTTTCTCGACGAGGATGGTCTTACAAGGTGGCGTCTCCTTAAGAAACGCCATCATCTGGTTGAAGGCCGTCCTGCCAGCTTCCTTCGCGGTCTCGGCTTCCTTGAACTCGCGGATGACTGTGATGCCTTGCCGGGCGGCATATTCGTTCAGCAACTTACGCTGTGCCGGAATCGAGAAGCCCTCACGCTCATGGTCCTTCGATGAGACTCTCGCGTAGGAGACTGCGAGCGTCTGCGTCGTCTTCGTCGCGGCCGTTTTCTTCATGTGCATCGGTTGCCTCGATTCTGTTGTTCGCGTGCCTCCCACTCTTGGAGAATCCTGACGAACCGAATCAGCTTGTCAAGCTCAATCAGGTCGTCCGTGTGTGGTTGATCGCCTTTCGCCCTTTCCTCGCGAGGCTCGGCAGCCATTCGACTGGCGGCGCCCTAGCAGCAGACCAGCGCAGATCAGTCTGTACGGGATGTGGCTCGAATTAGTGGACGACTGTACCCTCGCTCCGCCACTAACTTCTTCGGGTCGATCTCCCGCGTCGTGCCCGTTCCGGCAGACGTTGGCCTGCACTCCGAGGATGTCATCGAGCGCATCCAACAGCTCGGTGATGTCTCGGCTGCCCGCCTTGATCACCTTCAGGGCCACCTGCCTGTGAACCGGGCGTGCCTGTTCCGCGAGCCAAACCTCGCCCATCCCGCCCTCACCAACTCGTTCCAGCAGGCGGTACGCTCCGATGGTTTGCGTTCCCGGGGCACGCGTGGACGGCGCCTGCGTCACGTCGGGACTGCCGGGCGTTGAACTATCCGATGGTCGATCGGTCATAGCGCCCTCCCAGCAGGCTCGATAGCGGACTGACGGGTTCGACGGGGATTTGCGGCGGCCGTTGGACGCGCTGATTCTACCGGAGGTCTGCGTCAAGGCTGTCGGCAGTTATCGCTGCAAGAACACCCGGATCACTTTCAGTTTATTCCCGTTCTGGATGTCCAGCGTCGAACCGCTGGGGGGTGTCCACGATGCAAATGTCCGTCGCGATGGGAATCCTCAATAATCCGCCGAACCCCACAAAGTGGCCCTGTCTCCCGGCAGCCGGCTCGGCGCCTACGAAATCGTGTCCCTCCTCGGCAAGGGCGGGATGGGGGAGGTCTTTAAGGCTCGAGACACGCGACTCGATCGCGCAGTCGCGATCAAGATCCTGCCCTCCACCGATCCTGAGTTGAAGGCACGCTTTGAACGCGAAGCCAAGGCCATTGCGTCTCTCCAACATCCCCATATCTGCACGCTCCACGACGTCGGCCACCAGGCCGGAACCGACTACCTCGTCATGGAGTACCTGGAAGGGGAGACGCTCGACAAGAAGATCGCCCGAGGGCCGATCAAGGTCGACGAGGCGTTGAAGATCGCGATCGAGATCGCCGACGCACTGGCGACTGCACATCGTGCCGGGATCGTCCACAGAGATCTGAAGCCCGCGAACATCATGCTGACCAGGGGCGGTGTGAAGCTGCTCGACTTTGGGTTGGCGAAGCTCCGAACGCAGGTACGTCCATCAGAGGCCTCAGCATCGCTGCGACCGTAACGACTCCGCCCATCACCTCACAAGGCAGCATTCTCGGTACGCTCCATTACATGGCGCCGGAGCAGCTTCAGGGACATGAGGCAGACGGTCGCAGCGACATCTGGTCCTTCGGGTGTGTCGTGTACCAGATGTTGACCGGAGAGTTGGCATTCGCAGGTGAGTCTGCCGCGACGATCATCAGCACCATCATTCGAGACACGCCGAAACCGATCAGGACGTTTGCTCCCGGTGTGCCCACGTCAGTCGAACACGTCATCTCGCGATGCCTACAAAAAGACGCTGATGGTCGATGGCAGAGCGTTCAAGACGTGGCTGCTGAATTGACGTGGGCGAGCACGCCCGAGGATCAGCCGGCCATTCGTCCGTCGCGTCTGCGTCGGAGCTCGTTGTGGGCGGTGATGGCGAGCCTTGTGCTCGGCGCGATTGGAGGATTTCTCGCCGTACGAGCGATGGCGCGTCCGGCCGATGCGCGTCCATTGTGGTTCGACATTCGACCAGTTGAGGGCAACACGATTGGCTCGGGGCGAGGTGCCGTGCAAATCGCCGTCTCGCCGGACGGTGACAAACTCGCGTATTCCGCTGTTGGCACCGACGGAATACGGCACCTGTGGGTTCACCGATTCAGCGGCCGCACGCCCCAACAGATTGCTCAGACTGATCGAGCCACGTATCCGTTTTGGGCACCCGATAACAGGTGGATTGGTTTCGGGGCGAACGGAAAGTTGATGAAGGTCGACACGGTTTCGGGCACTGTGCAGACAATTGGCGACGTCCCGGCATTCGGCGGCGCTACGTGGAATGCCGATGGTGTGATTGTTTTCTCGGCCGGTCGGCCGCGAAGACTGTGTCGTCTCCCATCGACGGGCGGTGCCCCCACGCAGCTTGCGTCGGCCTCCGACCTTACGGAGCTAGAGGAACACAATAGGCCGCAATTCTTGTCGGACGGTCACCACGTCATCTTCCAGACGAGTGGCCCCAGGCGCGGAGTGGTACGTGACGGACATCAACTCCGCCGCCGCTCCGAAGAAACTTCGGGATGCTGAGGCCGGCGCCGTATATGGCTCTGGTTACCTGCTTTTCGCTCAAGGCAATACACTCCTCGCACAGCCGTTCGACGAGCGCACACTCGACATCGGCGGTCAGCCCGTCGTTGTGGCGCCCGGTGTCGACACGACCGAAGCGGCTGTACACGGTTTCCCCAGCCGGAGGACTCGCGTTCCGTCCGCCAGCGCGAAGTGAAATCACTCAATTGACGTGGCTGAACCGACGTGGACAGGCGCAAGGGATCGTTGGCGCTCGTGCCGGGTATCAAGCACTGTCGCTAGCCGACGCACACAATCGGATTGCGGCCGAGATCACCGACCTTCGGACCGGCGACACGGACATCTGGACTATCGACGCGACTCGCGCCATCACGTCTCGGCTGACCTTCACTCATGGTCCGGAAGAAATGCCCGTCTGGTCAGAGGATGGAACGCGGGTGGCATTTTCATCGCACCGAACGAAAAGCGCTGGGAAAATCGCCGTGCTCATGGCCAACGTTGAGACAGGACTAACGCGCGTCCTCACGGAGAATGGCGGCCACATCTACGATTGGAGTCCAGACGGTCGACACATCTTGTTTGCGACCAATGAAGGTGTTTCGACCGAAACGATGGCTGCACTTTCGACAACGCTTGGTGCGGCGGCAACAACAGTCGTGTCGGATCCGGTGATCCACCACGCGCAGTTTTCGCCTGATGGTCGATGGATCGCATATTCGTCCGACAAATCTGGACGACTCGAAGTCTACGTGACGAGCTTTCCGGCTGGTCACGGTCGATGGCAGGTGTCAAGCAATGGAGGAGCGCAGCCACGTTGGGTGAAGAAGGCAAACGAGCTGATCTATCTCGCAGCCGACGGCAAATTGATGGTCGTCTCAGTGAAAATCGGCACATCGTTCGAGTCCGGGGTTCCCTCACCGCTGTTCGACATCAAAGTTGATCCTTCGACAAACCGTCGCCCGCAATACGCCGTCAGCGACGACGGGCAGCGATTTCTCGTCAACATGCTCACTGGTGAGCTGGGATGGCAGTCGCCGACGACTGTCGTGCTCAACTGGACGGCGGCGCTGAAGAAGTAATTCGCTCGTCCCAACCCTCTCGCCACCTTGCCACCCCTACGGGGTGTGGCAATGGCGGCAAGACGAGAAGGGCAGTTGCCGGTGGCGAATCGCTAGCGAGTGACGGTAGGTCGTGCGACGTTTGAGTGTCAAAAGAGGCGAGCCGGGGACGCTGCGTAGTCATCGCCGCCTTTCCTTCTCCCTGCCCAGTAGCTGGAGGATCGCAGAACATTTCTCAGAATCCGCGCGAGGATTCTCCTCTCGAACCGCAAGTTCCGCTTCTGCATAGTCTCGCGCCGTCAGGCCAACTTGATCAATCATAGCTGGGCTCGCACCGGCGATCGAGACGGAAACAGCGTGAAGCTGGTGTTCGGATGTGCGGAATGCGGCGGAGCGAGCGAACTGCATGGATTCTGGGATGGCGTGGTCGGCGAGACGAACCGAGCCACGGTGGCGGCTACGTTCGCCGCCACGTTGACGGCAGCTGACACAAGTGCCGCGGCCGACGCTGACACAGACCATTGGATCACAGAGAGCTTCGACATGGCTCGCGCGAAAGTCTACAAGAACCCGCCTATTGGCGTGACCGCCGGACCCTTTTCGATTCTGTCGGGTACCGATCCGATGCGCTCAGCCTGTCGAAGGCGCAGATTGCCCTGGCAGGCGCGCGGTTGGCGCATTTGATTAACACCAACCTTCGTTGAGCGATAGAGGATCAACGTCAGTGACGAGTGAGTGTGAACAGTCGCACGTCAAGCAGATCAGTTGAAAGCGATCCAAACACAGTTGGCTGCGGCATAACAGCTAAGACCAGGAGGCAATCGATGACTAACGGAGCGACCGGCAGTGCAAGTGTTGTCACAGTCGGCCCAAAGAAATGCAAGCCGTTTATTCTCGATGTGATGATCTATTCGCCGGAGTCAGGCCACAAAGCCGTGGTCTCCATCGAACGGGCGTGTACGCCGTCGAACGACAGCATTTGGAAATTCGTTTTCGATCTCTACAAGAAGAAAGCCTTCAGCGATGACTTCGATCAGCTGGTTCACGTGTCCTACCGGGGTCTGAACGCCGCCGAGAACCAGGCGATCGCCGGAATGGTGAATGGACTGTCGGACACTCAGGCGGACCAATTGCCTGCGCTGCACGACGCATCGAAAACCTTCGCCGCCAATCCGTCCGACAGCAACAAGAACGCCGTCACCGCCGCAGCCAAGGGCGTCGTGACCGCATCGATTGAGCCTTCGGCCTGAGGACCGATGGGCATAGGGCCAGCCGTTTCGTGCGTCGCGTGTCTTCTGTGGCTCTTTGCAGCGGTTCCACGCGCGAACGCCGCCGGTTTGCCTGTCGGCGGCGCCGGCGACTGCCGCGACGATATTGCGGACGCCGACGAATACAAGGTCAGGTCGGTCAACTTCTCGACACGATATGCGCCCGCTCGTGACTTGGCGGCGAAGACGCCGTCGCCGGGGACTCCGTTCACGCAAGCGCTTGCGTCCGAGCTCATCGGCGCGCTGCACGAAGCGCTCAGTCGTGAGACTGTGCGCGATTCGACTGGCGCAACCGAATTTCAAATCCTGAACTCGATCTCGCCGAACAAGGGCACTGAGGTCTCCGTCAACTACGTCACGGCATGTGTCAAGCCGGTCGTCGAGGCAGATTGCGAGCGCGCGCCGAGAGTCGGCTCGAGCAAATGTGTGGACATTGAAGTGGCTGCGTACGCCGTGCGCCTCAACACGGCAGATGTATGGTCCAATCTCCTCGACAATACGAGATCGAACACGCCGACCTTCCTGAGCCGCGTGCCGGGGCCGCTCCTTGCGTTTAATCCAACAGGCGATGTGGCGCATGATGGGCGTTACGGCTTCTCCACATCAGTCGACCTGCGATCGAATCTCCTGGATTTGCGAAAGAATCTGACGCATCGCGTGCTGACGCCGACCGCCACTCGCATGAACCTGGGTGTGCACCTACGCAAGTCGCTGCAGCACGATTTCTACGATGCGGCCACGGAGATTGCACTCTCACACCATTTCCCGAAACTGATTGATACAGTGTCGGTTCGCGCGAACGGCTCGTCGGATCATGCGCCGCTCGGTTCGGGAGATTATCTCCGCAGTCTCGCGTCGGCTGGCATGGACGTCAAGTTGCGCCCGAGTTCCGCGGCGTTCTCCGCCCTAGTGCTCGGCGCAACCTACGTTCGTTCTGGAAATCGACTGAGAGACTCGACGACCGCCTCGCCAACGGCGAGCGATGAGAATTCATTGGCGCTTCGCGTCGTGTCTGACGGTCGGTGGCTCAATGGATTCTCGCGTCTTGCTCTGTGGGCTGATCGCTCGTCGCCCGAGGCGCTGGCTGGCGGCTATCATCGCGTCGCGGCGCGTCTTGGCTACGCGCGCGATGTCGACGTAACTCCACATCAAGCCATTTCAATCGAGATTTCGGCCGGAGGTGGAAAAGTCTGGGGCGACGGCCCCGCCTATGGCCTCTTCTTCGGCGGCAACTCTGCCGGCAATTTTCTGTACGAGACGAGCGATTCCCCGGCGCTGAGGAGCCTTCCCACAGGACCGTTGCTACGAAGCTTCGGCAGCGGCCAGGCCGCGGCGTCTTCCACAAGCGTTCTCCAGGGTGGCGATTTCTATTGGCACGTGAATGCGAATCTCGCGTTCCCAATTTCGAAATGGTCGCGTCCATTGATCCCTGACATTACGATCGGCGGTATTCCGAAAGCCGACGCAAACTGCAAACGGGTATTGGACGAAGATGCAAATCCGATCCTCGACGAGCGACCGCTCGGTGAGATTCTGAAGAGTCAGGGCGCGTGCGCCAGAAACATGCTTGCGCTGAACTACAAAATGCAGGGCGTTCCGCCAGCGGAGGCGGCAACGAAAGCAGCACAGGACTTGAGAGGAGTGAACTCGATTCTCGGTTTTCTGGCTGACCGGGCCAATCTGGCTTCTGTCAAGCCGCTGATCATGGTCGACATGGCGCGTATCGACCGCCGGGGTATCCAGATGCGCACATACGCTACGGCGTGGGCGGAGGAGTTCAGCTGACTGTCATCGTCGCCAGACTCGAGGTCGGCTACGTGGCTGGCCTGCGGCGGTTTCCTGGCGACCCGCCCGGAAATATAATCGTGCGCTTCGTGTTTCAAAACTTGTTTTGAGGAAGAGTGGATGGCGTTCAGTGCGGCAATCATCGTGACGATCTGTTCGGTTGTCGAACCGGCAGCGGTGTTCGCGCAGGGTGGCAAAGCAGAGCCTGTTCCGATTCGGTTCCAGCGAGGGCGAGACAGCACGACGGTGAACGGGACGCTCCGGCGGAGAAGACAAGTCAAGTGTGCGGTGGATTCCTCTCGCCGCGGTGGCTCTCGCTTTCGTAGGCACGCCAGACGGGTGTTCCTTGCTAAAGAAGTAGCGCAACGGCCTGGATGAAAGAGTAACGGTTCTCTCGGCCGATCGGATACCGTCCTCAGATCGTCTCTGTCGACCCCACAGGAGGAGAGTTTATGGAGCGCCGCACGATTGCAGTCCTTGCAACACTCGTCATTGTCACCCTGCAAATCCGGACGTCCGCCCAAACGCCACCCCCATCAGGCCCAGCGACATCCGTGAATAGTCATTTCACGACTCGTATTCTGTCAGGTGGCAGTCCCAACGGCCTCGAAGTGGATGCACAACGGACGACCTTTCGGACACTGCCCGAAGTGGCAGTTAGATGGGTGAAAGACTCTGGTTCCAGTTGGTTCACTAGGCCTGCCGCCTGCAAGATGGGTGCGCAGTCTCCTCCGGCGCAGGTCCTCTCCAAAGCCGCGGCCCAAGGTAATGAAAGCAAGACCATTTTGTCCGTGCAAGTCCCGAACCCTCCGTGCTGGTGGCCTCCATTTCAAGAAGCACGGATTGCCATCGGAAGCGACCTCGCGAAAAAAGAGGATCTTCTGTTTGATGAAACCGTGACAGTCGGCACCCGTTGGTTTCCGTTAGTCTCGACAATTATCGCCGTGGCAGCCGTCTATCCCGGTTGTGCGTTCATCGCTTGGTGGCTGTCGAGGAAGCGCCATGCGAGGGCGACGGCTGCACGCCGAAACGACGCTCCCTTGCAGCCACCGACGAGTTTCGGTGAAGCGCTTAATCCAGTGCAGATCACAGCCAATGCCTACGGACGGGCGAGTTTATCGAAGCTACAAATCTTCAGTTTTAGTCTCATCGTGTTTGCACTGCTTCTTTTCAGTTTCGTAATGGAATATTGGCAGCTTTGTCAGATGATGTTCTAAAGCTTCTCGGTATCAGCGCGATTGGCGCAGCCGGCGGCAAATTGGTATGAGTGGCGAAGCGTCGGCTGAGTCTTGATAATTGGGCGTGGTTGATACGAAAGGGATGGCTGCCTCCTGAACGAGAAGTGGTCTCGCGAGCCAAATGGCGCGAGCTAATAACTGATCCGGACAACAAGGAATTTGATGTGTATAGCTTTTAGATGGCCATCTTCAGTGTTGTGGTGGCTGTTGGGCTGATCAGCACGAATGCGACAGGCCTTGCGACGTTCGAAATACCGGGTCAGTTGCTTGGACTCTTGGGACTGAGCCAAGGCATTTTTATCGGGGGAAGAGCTACTGAAAAAATTGAGTTTATTCAGCGAACTCGACGAAAAGCTGACGAAACTGAGGCAGACAGCGATAGCGTACCGGGGCGCCAAACACGCGGCGCTCGCCGCAAACAGTAGCGGCACCGCGGCGGCTGCTGCGGCGGTGGCTGTTGCATCACTGGCCGATACAGCGACGTTGACAGCCGCATCAGACGCGGAGGCGAAGATGGCAGAAAAGGATGCGGTAGCGAAGACAGAGGCGGATCGCTTCAAGAATGAAATCGCACAGGCCGCGAACATGTTTTGGGCGTTATGCGCAGAACAAATTTTAACGAAGCCAGAGCCGTTAAGAACTCTTGATCAGATAGACCCTCGATCGGTACGCAGAGTAGGTGCGTTCAGGCTCAGGTCCAGTCGACCTGGACGCCTCACGCGGCAAGGCTCCAGCCCGGAAGCCGGAGCCGGTCGCGCCGCGACAGGTCCAAACGCGCAAATCGACGCGCATCGCCAGGGGAGTGACAAGGCGGCGGAACAACCGGGAACCGCAGACTCCAACAAGTAGACGCGCATCTCAACCTCAGGGAACCCTGGTCCATGCATGAGTACATCGAGGTTCAATTCCGACGAGGGGACAAGCCGGATCGAGTCAAGCGCCAGGTGTTGGGTGGCTTCGAGTTCGAGGAAAGCGACCCGCCGACCCGCGCGATCGAGCTGGGATTCCGAGCTGTCGACGAAGTCACGAACTACCGCATGACCCATATCCGGCAAGTAAAAGGATGGGGGGGGCAGGAGGAATTCAGAACTTCGTGTCTCAGTCGAGGACGCTTCGCTAGTGATTAGGGGTGACGATCAGATCCTCGCTTCCTGAGGGGTCTATCCAACGTCACCGCAAACGTAGAAGGCACCAAGCTGACACGACTCCCGAAGAGGGCCGAACTGAAGCATGACGATCACGGCGTTGTCATTATCGACCTTGAGCTTGACGGCGCGCCAAATCGAGATCAGACTAGCGAACGCCGACGATGGGATTCGCCAGGTCCTGGAGGCCTCGACGCTTGACGGCCAAGCTGGCTTGAAGTGGGTTGAGAATTCGGACATCAGACCGACGAAGCGTGCGTGCGTGTTGAACCTTCTGGCGTGCCTTCGCGCCTTTTCCTACTGCATCGACTTCGCCCTTACCGACGTGGAGTTTCTGTTTCGCTCCTTGGACGAACGTTCGTATGCGCGAGTGCGCCCGTCGTTCTCAGATCGTGTGGTCGCGTTGTCGGAGGAGCATGACAAGGTGTACCCCGAAGGACATCCGTTGGCTGACATCCACAACCTGTTGATTCAAGCAATCTGGGATTTCGATGCGAATAGCAAAGATGTGTTTAACACAAAGGGACTTCTGAGTTTCCGCGTCGAGGGCGGTCCGTCTCTCCAAATGGTGATCGCGACCACCGACAAGACCTACGAGTCGCGCTACGTGGACTTGGATCTCGACCTAGGGAATCCGCTTCAGGATGTGGCCGGGTTAGTCATACACATGGGCGAATTGCTGAACGGCAAGCCGACAAATCATCTGGACCTTCGGAAAAAGCTCGCGCACGGGAAGGCGAACCAGTATCTGTGTTACACCGTCCGTGCAGCCTGACGTTTTCAGCAATCTGTGGAACATCGTTCTGGGTTGAGCGATTAGTAAGTCTATAAGTCGCCACAGGAAGGCGACTGAGCTCATGTTGGGGCGAGCGGGTTTCCGCGACCGCGAACGTTCGTTGTGCGAAAAGGCCCTATGCCCAGCGGCTCGAAACCTCGTCAGAATACACGTCCGAGTCCCGCGCTCGAGCAACGATCAACATCTCGAGGTGTGTCGTTCCGTCAACTCGACGTTACTCGTTGCGTTGAACGACGAGACGATAGAACAGACTGTTTGTCTTCTCCGAGGTCGTTGCCAAGCCGCTCGTCGCGACGTTCGACCACGTATTGTCCAAACACACTAAATCGACGCACAGACCCAGCTCCTGTTCTGATCGAAGGTTGGGTTTCCGAGCCGGCAGCCCAGACATTCCATGAACCCGTGGCGCCAAGCAAGTCGAGCGGGTCACAAAGACCGCTTCCCGCACTACAGCGACTGTTCGCAAAGGCCGCGGAGCTGCCACTAAACGTCCCGTCCGACTTCGCCCATCCACGACGCGAGATGCTTCGATGAAGGAAACG
>CAWBVG010000039.1:0-366078 GCA_963792175.1 uncultured Acidobacteriota bacterium | reverse complement strand
AGGTCATCGAGGTCACGGTGCCTCCGCTTCGCGAACGGCGGAACGAGATTGTCCACCTGACGGAGTTCTTCATCGATCGCTACGCGCCGCGCTACAACCGGCCGGTGCGTGGGCTCGACAGAGGAGCTGGCGGCGTCTGTTTCAGACATACGACTGGCCCGGGGACATTCCGCGAGCTCGAGAACATGATCAAGCGGATCGTAATCCTTCAGGAGCGAGTCGCTGGTTGTGCGCGAGGTGTCGCGCGCGCCGCGCACCAGCGTCGCGTACGCCGGGGGTCGTCGCCAGCGACGCCCGCGGCGCGACGGCGGAAGAGCCCGACGATGTGGACGAGGGCGCCGACGACGAGCCTCAGCCGGACGTGCCAGTGGCGATGGCGCCGGCCGGTTCACGGCTGGCCGATGTCGCGAAGGCGGCGGCGCTGAAAGCCGAACGGACCATCATCGAAGACACGTTGAACCAGGTGCAATGGAACCGGCGCCGCGCGGCGGAGCAGTTGGGCGTAAGCTATAAAACCTTACTCAACAAAATCAAAGAAAGCGGGATTAGCCGCAAGTAACGGTGGCACTGGCATTGCTCGACAGTTCAGCGTGTCGGGTATGCATCTCAGCGGTAATCCCCAGGTGATGGTCGTCGACGACGACCTGTCGATG
Organism: uncultured Acidobacteriota bacterium; assembly: GCA_963792175.1. Classification (GTDB taxonomy): domain Bacteria; phylum Acidobacteriota; class Vicinamibacteria; order Vicinamibacterales; family CAVVIG01; genus CAWBVG01. Next base: position 365,425 of record CAWBVG010000039.1, on the reverse strand, counting down.
TGTTCGCTCCTGAAGACCTTCCTCGACAATCACGGATACTCCGCGATTACGCTCAGCAACGCTGAAGAAGCGACGACGCTACGACGCGGAGCGTCCCGCGGCCGTCATCCTCGACGTGGTCATGCCCGGCAGTATGGATGGGCTTGAGGCGCTCGCCAATCAAGCGCATCCATCGCGACGTGCCGGTCATCGTGCTGTCGGGGCAGGGCCGGACCACCGTCGTGCAGGCGATGAAACTCGGCGCGACCGATTACGTCAGCAAGCCGTTCGACGAAATCGAGCTCGAAACGCCGCTCGCCAATGCGCTCGAACAGTATGCGCTGACGAAAGAGGTCGCCGCGTTGCGCGATCAACCCCACGCGCAATCGACATTCAGCATGCTCTTCGAGGATTCTCCGCGCATGACGGAGGTCCAGCACCGATCGAGCGAGTGGCCGCCGCGACCTGCCGGTGCTGATCTCCGGAGAGAGCGAACTGGCAAAGAGCTGGTCGCCAGGGAGCTCCATGCGTCGTCGCTTCGCCGCGACAAACCGTTGGTCAAAGTGAACTGCGGCGCGCTGCCGCAGGATCTTCTTGTGTGCGAGCTGTTCGGGTTCGAGCGCGGCGCATTCGCCGGGCGATGCAGGACAAGCCGGGCAAGTTCGAGTTCGCCAACCAGGCGACGATGTTCCTCGACGAAATCAGCGCGATGGGTGTGCCGCTGCAAGGGCGGCTGCTACAGGTGATACAGGAAGGACAGTTCACGCGCCGGGCGGCAGTCGCGACGTACGCGTCGACGTGCGCCTGGTGGCCGCGACGAACCGCGATCTGGAACAGGCGGTGGCCGCCGGACAATTCCGCGGGGACTTGCACGCGCGCCTGAATCTCGCGCGCATCGACCTGCCGCCGCTGCGGGATCGCCGCGACGAAGTGCCGTTGCTCGCCGGCACTTCGTGAAGAAGTATTCTGTGCAATACAACATGCCAGCCACCGAATTGTCGTCCGAGACCTTGCAGCTGTTCATGGACTACGACTGGCCGGGGAACGTCCGGGAGCTCGAAACCTTCGTCAAGGGGGCCATCGTGCCGGGCGGCGAGGTGTCGATTCGCAAGGAGATCGCGCAGAATATGGCGACGCCATCGCCCCGCCAAGGCGCGGGCCAGTCCTCCGGACTGGCCCAGAGCCCGCCGGCGGCCGCGACCGCTTCGACGCCCGCGTCGATCGCGGCAGCCGCCGCCGAAGCCGGGAATTATTCGCTGAAGGACATTTCGCGTACGCCGCGCGCGAGGCAGAGCGCGAGCTGATTGTCAAGATGCTCCAGCGCACGCGCTGGAACCGCAAGGAGACGGCGGAGACTTGGAATCAGTTACAAAGCGCTGCTCTACAAAATCAAGGAAAACGGCCTGGACAAGGCCTCATAATCGCACCAACATCAATGCCCAGCGGCTCGTTTTACGAAGAAGGTTCGAAGCTCCTCACTTCCGGCGCGTTTCATTCGTGCTCGACAGCGAGCTCAAACGCGCCGTCCGCTCGCAGGACTATCTCACGCTCATCATCATCGAGGCCAGCCGCGAGTGGGACGGCACGACGGTTACCGCCGACGACGGGACGCTGAAGGAAATGGCGCAGATCATCGGCAACGAGGTCCGCGACACCGACCTGCTGGGCCACACCGACAAGGGTACGCTCGCCGTCGTGCTGCTCGACGCCGACTTCGAGCATTCGCAGCGCGTGATCAACCGGCTCGTCACTCTCATCGAGCACTACGAGTTCCCCAACGTGCTCCGGTTCGCGGTCGGCGCCGCCTGTTATCCGACGCACGCCGTCGACGCGGGATCGCTGAAGCGCCAGGCGATGTCCAGCCCGATCGTCAGTCGCCGCGGCGGCATCCGGCCGTCCACCGCACAGAACTAGCGCCCACCTATCGCTATAATGTCGGCCATGTTGAACCGACACTGGCGCTGCTCTCTCCCGCTCGCCGTTCCTGGCGCGCTCCTCGCTCAAGAAACCGAGACGGAAAAACAGGCGGCGCGCGAGGTCTGGCCAAGATGGCCGCGCTCGAGCAGTCGCTCGACGTGCCGGCGCTGGTTCGCGACTGACCGGACCCAATGCCGGCGCGCGATCAGGTCGTCGCGCGCGTCGAAGGAGCTGATGGACAAGGAGCTGCTCGCGCTCGCCGACGACATCGCCACCCACCCGGAGATCGGCTTCGAGGAGAAGCGGTCGGTGCAGAAGCTGACCGAATATCTGCAGAAGCACGACTTCAGCGTCGAGATGGGCGCGGGCGGCCTGAAGACCGCGTTCGTCGCGCGCTACAAGCGCAACAACGGCGCGCCGCGCCTCGGGATCATCCTCGAATACGACGCGCTGCGCGGGACCAGGGCGCGTTCCACGGCGACCAGCACAGCGCGCAGGGTCCGGTCGGCATGGCGGCGGCGATCGCGATGGCCGAGTACCTGACGCGCACCAACACGCCGGGCAGCGTCATCGTCTACGGGACGCCCGGCGAGGAGATGATGCCGCCCAACGCCAAGACGGTGATGCACGAGGCGCACGCGTTCGACGGCGCCGACATCATCGTGCGCAGCCACGGCGTCGAGCGCGACCACACGGCCCGCCGCCGGCTTCGGCACCTGCTGCCTGAACATCGTCGGCGCCAAGTACACCTTCAGCGGCGCGCCGACGCATCAGATGACGCCGTGGAACGGCCGCAATGCGCTCGAGGCGGTGATTCATTTCTTCGAGAACATCGACGCCGTCCGCGCCAGCATCCGGCCCGAGGCGCGCATCCAGGGGATCATCCTCGAGGGCGGCACGGCGCCGAACGTCGTGCCGGATCGCGCGGTGGCCGACTTCTACATCCGCTACCCCGACGAGGTGTATCTGCAGCAGGTGGTGGAGTTCGTGGACAACGCCGCGAGGGCGGCGGCGCTCGCCACCGGCACCAAGGTGAAGATCGATCACTACGGCAAGGATCTCGACGGCATCGGCGTCGCGACGCTCGGCGAGCTCGGCTTCGCGTACCTGAAGAAATTCGGCGCCACCAACGTCATGCCCGAGCCGGGCAAGCCGCAGGGCTACGAGGAAACCGGCAGCGTGTCGCGCGACATCCCCGGCATCGGCTTCAGCGCGCAGACGTCGACCGCGTCGAACCACACCTACGAAATGGACGCGGACAACCTGAAGGAGATCGGCCACACAGGGTTTCACGATCGATGCGCAGGCGATGGCCGCCCTGCTGTTCGACTTCGCCACGCACGCGGACTATCGCGACGGCGGTGAAGAAGGAATTCGCCGGCATCAAGGCGCTGTTCGGCGAGTATCAGGCGGCGCTGAAGAAGGTCTACACGGTTCCGGCCGTGCCCGAACCGAAATAACGATCAGGAACGCGGCACGGAGTACGGGCGGTTCGCGACCCGCCGCTACTTCACGTCTCTCCACGTCTTCCGGCCGCGATCTGCCGCGCGAAGCACGCGCGGGCGCGCGCGTAGGCGTTGCCCAGCGCGCCGACCGACACCGGGCGCGCAGTTCGGTGTCGTCGGGACAGGTGCGCGCGGCTCGGGCTTGAACGCCGGACGTGGCGCTCGATCCGGTCGGCGCCGGTGTGTCGCCGGCATAGAAATCGCGGCGCCGTCGCGCACCCACGCGGGCCGCTGCGCAGAGCGGTGTCGACCATCAGGCGCACCAGCCCGCGGCGGATCGTCTGTTCGAGCACGCCGCGTCGCGCAGCGCCGCGAGCGGCAGCAGGTGCAGCTCGGCGCGCGCCGCGGCGCCGACGTGAACCATGGCTGGCCGGTCGCCTGTTCGAACTCGCCGGTCGTCGCGTGGAAGCGCAGCGTCACCGCGGCGGCGCCGCGACGCCGAGCGCGCGGGCCAGTTCGTCGCGGGCGCGCAGCCCTGTCGCTCCGATCGCGGCGCGCTCTCCCTCGTCATCGTCGGGCAGCGACACGCGACCGGCTGAGGCCGCGGTGCGGCCGCGGAGGGTGGCGCCGGCGCGGCGGCGGCCGGGATCTCGAGGCCCGGAATAGCGGGCGAGTATCGCGTCCGCGCTCTGCCCCGCTCGGCCAGCCGCGCCGATCCGATCACACACATCCGACGCCGTGTCCGGACCCGTGGCCGGTAAACGGTAGGTGTCGCCGCTGACGCCGCAGTTCGAACACCGTGCTCTTGATGTGCTGCCAGCCGAGCGTGCGCCCAACGCCACGCGCAAGTCCTGGCCGGAGATCACGTCGGGCTGCAGCCCGTCAAGCTGCCAGCCGCGCGACGCGTCCGATCCCGTGCGCGACGCGATGCGGACGTCGCGCAGTCCATCGCCGTGAAACCCGCCGGCCCGCAGTGCGCGCAGCAGATCGTCTTCGCGGAGGTCGCCGTCCACGCCGGCGCGCCCTCGCAGGCATCGTCCGGGCGCGACGGCAGAAACGGCGGATCCTCGGCGCCGGGCCAGACCTCCGACGGAATCTCGGTCCGGCCGCCGCACGAGGCCGTGTAGTAAGATCGACGCCGGCACCCGTTGCGCAGCAGGAGCGCCCGGCCGTCGCCTCCGCCGCACGCTCCGCCGCCGCCGCCGCCGTCCGCACCACCTGACAGTGCGTCTGATCGCACAAGTCGAATCCGTCGCGCGGTGCCGCGTCCGGTTCGCGAGCGCAAACGTCCGAATCGCGATCGCCAGCGCCTCGAGGGCCGCGGGCTGGCTGCCGCGCGCGCTTCGCCGGCAACCACCTGCGCCACGTAGGTTTCGAGCGGGATCGCCGTCACTGCTGTAGCCGCCGCCGGAATCCAGGCGGCCGACGCGCAAAGAACGGGCTTCGGGAGTCGGGGTTCGGGGTTCGGAAGTCGTCGTGCGAGCCCGAACCCGGAACCCAGAACCCGAACCCGAACGACGACGAACGCCACAGCGAAGCCGAACCCCGAACGCTCGGCTCACTCGACGAGCCCGAGGAACGGCGCGACATCGTTCCACATCCGCGGCAGGCTCGCGATCAGTTGATGATCGTCGTCGAGCAGCGACAACGTCACGTTCGGGCGCGCGTTGGCGAACTGCTTCGACGGTCCGATGGTCGACCGACGCATCGCGCAGGCCCTGAAAGATCAGCGTGGGCTGCGGCACGACGGCGTTGAACGCATCGTAGCGCAGGCTGTCCTCGTAGAACGCGTAAGTCGAGCTGCCAGCTCTGCGTCGTACGCATAGTGGAAAAACGGCAGCGACGCCGCGCCGGCGCCACTCGTCGATCCGCTCGGGCGGCAGCAGATGGTGACCCGGCTTGGCGAACATCACCGCCGGCGCCAGCAGCACGAGACGTCGACCGCGACGGCGCACGCGCGCGGCCGCGAGAACGCCAGCGTGCCGCCCAGGCTCGATCCGATCAGCGCCACGGCGACCCCGTCGCGCGGCAGCTCGGCGCTCGAGCTGATCGAGCATCCGCGTCAGCGTCAGGGTCCGGAAGTCCGGCTCGTTGAAGTCCGGACAATCACGCGTGACGCCGCGCTCGCGCAGCCGCTCGGCGAAATAACGGGCCTTCGTCGACTCGGCAGACGACGCGAACCCGTGCAGATAGAAGACGATCACAGACAGCGACTGGCATCCCGGCCGGCACCGGCACTTGATCAGCACTTCGCCGTCGGTGTTGTAGTGGTAGGTGAGCTCCTCGCCCTTGCGGATCGTCCGTGCTGGCGCGGATCCAGATCGTGCCGTCGACGATGTCGATGTAGCAGTTCGGCCGGCACGAGTGATTGATGAAGCGCGCGATGTTGCCGCCGACGCCGGCGTCGATCACCGGGCGGTTGGTCAGCTTGAAGCACCAGATGTGTCCCTTGCTGGATGTAGCGCCGTTCGCGCTTGAGGCTCTCCTGGTTCGAGATCTTCTCGCCCGCGTAATCGATAATCCGCTTGTTCTTCGGAATCGGCTCGGTGGCATACACGCCCCACCGATGAATCTTCGACCGCCGCTTCTCGATCATCCGTCCTTAAGATTACCGCATGTGTTTTTCGCGTAGAATGGCGCACACTCGAGAGGAGCCAGCCATGCGCCATGTCCTCGTCCTGGCTTTTTGACGTCGCTACCACCATGACCTTTGCCCAATCGTCCAAACAAGTATTTCCAGCGCCAACGCGAGCCTGCCGTTCAGCGCGGCCGTCAAGGCCGACGGGCTTATTTATGTGTCGGGCACGCTGGGCGCCGGCGGCGACATCAAGGCCCAGACCAAGCAGGTGCTCGACAACATCAGCGCCGACGCTGAAGACGGCCGGCTCGAGCCTCGCCAACGCCGCGAGCATCACGGTGTACCTCAAGAACCAGAGCGACTTCGCGGCGATGAACGAGGTGTATCGCACCTACTGGACCAAGGATCCGCCGGCGCGCACCACCGTGGTCGTGCCGCTCGCTGAACGACGGCCTGGTGGAGATCTCGGCGGTCGCCGTGCCGGACGGCGGCGAGCGCGTCGTCGTCAACCCGAGCGACTGGATGAAGTCGCCCAACCCGTACAGCTACGGCATCAAGAGCGGGCAACACGCTGTTTCTCGCCGGGCTGGTCAGCCGGAACGGCAAGGACAACTCGACGTCAAGGGCGACATGGCGGCGCAGACCAAGACCGTCATGGACAACGGCGCCGCGGTGCTCAAGGCCGCCGGCATGAGCTTCGCCGACGTCGTCAGCTCGCGCATCTACATCACCGACGCCACGGCATTCCAGGACATGAACGCCGCGTACCGGACCTACTTTCCGACCGATCCGCCGGCGCGCGCGACGGTCAAGGCGGCGCTGACGATCCAACGACTACGTCGTCGAGATCACGATGGTGGCGGTGAAGGACGCGGCCAAAACGGCGATCACGACGCCGAACGCGGACGGCACAGCCCGGCACGAAGAACCCGAATCTCAGCTCGGCGATCCGCGTCGGCAATCGCCTGTACGTCGTCGGGCATCCTCGGCAACACGCCGGCGAACAAAGGCGACGTGAAAGGCCAGACGGCCGAAGCGCTGGCGCGCGATCGGCCGGACGCTGAAGGCCGCCGGCTTCGACTGGGGCCACGTCGTCGAAGGCATGGTCTATCTGCCGGACCTGACGAAGTTCGCCGACATGAATGCGTCGTATCGCGAGCCGATCGCCAAGGACTTCCCCGCGCGCGCGACGGTCGGCGCCGGGCTGATGGGCGCGGACGGCGCCGTGGAGATCATGTTCACGGCGGTCAAGTGACGGGGCTAGGGGCTAGGGGCTCAGCTGCCTTGCGATCTCTTCCGCGGACCGCAACGTCAACGCCACGAACGTCAGCGTCCCGTTCGTGCACCCGCCGGTCGGCGTCGTCGGGGCGCCGACGACGAATAGGTTCTCGTGGTCGTGGGTGCGGCCGAAACTGTCGCACACGCTGGCCGCGGGATCGGTGCCCATGCGGCAGCCGCCGCCGGGATGATCGAGATAGTCCCCTTCGCTGTTGTTGACGATGCGCCCGTTGCTCGCCTTCGCGAGCGTCGCGAAGACGCCCTGCACGTGAGCGTCGGTCGCCGCCTCGCGCGCGCGGGTCGCATCGTCGAGCCGATGCTCGATCTTCGGCATCGGATCGCCGTAGCGGTTCTTCTTCGACGGATCGAGCGTCAGCCGGCTGTCCGCCGACGGATGAACGTCGACGTACGCGCGCAGCCGCACGGAACTGCCCTTCGTCCGCGATCGCCAGTCAGCCATCAGTTCGTCGCCAAGCAGCAGCGCGCCGCCAGGCGCACGCAGGCGTGGATCGCGCCCCGCGGAGCTTTCCCACACCCGCGTGTCGTGACGGACGAACGGACGGTCGGTCGGACACCGGAAGTACTCGCGCGAAATCAGGCTGTGCGTGATGTTCTGGCCCGGGAACGTCTGATCGTCGATGTTCGCGGTCGCGTTGATGAACGTGTGGCCGTTCATGAACCGGCCGACCAGCCCCGACCGGTTCGCGAGACCGTCCGGAAAGCGCGCGTTCGCCGACAACAGCAGCAGGTGAGAGCTCCAGCAGTAGCCCGACGCGATCACGAACGTCCTCGCGCGGTACTCGATCGTGTCGGAGGGTCGATCCTGATGGACGCCTTGCGCCGCCACGATCGTCGAGCGCCGTTCGTCGAGGATCAGCCGGCGGACCAGCGTCCGATCGTGCAGGACGATCTTCTTCGGCTCCATCAACTGGCGGAACGTGTAGTCCGGGCGAGTATCGCGCGCCAGAGGGACACACCTCTCCGCAGGTGTCGTAGACGCAGCACGCGCCGCGGCCGCCTGAAGGGGCCAGGTTGCGCGCCATGGGCAGCGGCGAGAACCTGATGCCGCTCTTCTCGGCCCACGTCTTCAGAATCTGCAGGTTGTAGGACAGCGGAATGGGGCCCTGCGGATAGGGCTGCGTCCGCCGGTCCTCGGGATGCGGGCTCGGCTCGCCGCTCACGTTCAGGCGGCGCTCCGCTTCGCAGTAATAGCGTTCGAGTTCGTCCACTCGATCGGCCAGTCCGTGGCCAGGCCGTACATCGACTTGAGCCGGAGGTCTTCTTCGGAGAACCGATTGCACGCGCCGCCCCAGTGCAGCGCCAGGCCGCCAACCGCCATCGTCATCGAGATGATGCCGGCGGCCTGCTGATCCTCGATGTAGTCGTCGTGCCACGGATGCTCGCCGTATTCCATCGCCCGTTCGCGATAGCGGCCGCGGTTCTGGTTGTCGAAGATCGATCGGCCGGCTTCGACAATCGTGATCTTCCGCCCCGGGCGAAGCTCCGCCAGCTTCTGCGCGAGCATCGCGGAGGTGATGCCGCCGCCGATGATCAGGATGTCGGTTTCGTGAACTGGCACGGACGCCCCCTTATTGCAAGCCACGAATCGCACGAAATCACGAAATCCTCTAAGGCCTAACAGATTTCTTTCGGGTTCCGTGTTTTCGTGGCAGATCAACGTTCTGCGATCGGTGCTGGCCGCCGCGTCGTGATCGCAATCGGTCGGCACACCTCGCGGTTGATCATCGCGCTGTAGCAGACGTCGTTCGCTTCGCTGCTCCGGAAATAGAACGCCATCAGATCCGACGACGATGTGCTGGCCGGTCGGCCGCGCCGGCAGTCCGCGAACGTTGGCCTTTGTCAGCGCCGCGTCGAGCAGCCGGCGGCGCGTGTCGAGGTCGAGCGCCGGCCACCGCACACTCTTGCGCTCGCCTCGGCGGCCAGGGCCGCGAGCTGTGCGATGTAAACCGGCACCGGCGACGCGCCGGATCGCTGCAGGCGCGGATGCCCGTAGCCGTGCGACAACGCGACGCCTTCGCGGTAGCCGCGCGTCCACGCGACAAATTTGTCGGCGGTGGCTTGCACGCGCGTCGCCCCGAGAGAGGCCGGCAGTACGGTCGCAGCGATTTCATGCAGTGTCGCCACCGACTCAGGCGTGAGATCGCGCGGCTGCGCGAACACCCGAATCGCTCGCAGCGGCATCGCCGCCGCCGCGCCTGCCACGCCGCCAAGCCACTGAAGCAGGGTGCGTCGTTTCATGGCGTGCATTATAGTGAAGAGATGGATTGGATCTTAGGCGCCTGGGGACGGATCCTGACCGGTTATACGCCGGCGCTCTCGCTCGAAATCACCCGTGAGTGTCCGCTGCGGTGCCCTGGATGCTACGCCTACGGCGACGACCACCTCGGCGGCAGCGTCACACTGCGCGAGGTGCGCGATTTCAAGGGACAGGAGCTGATCGACGGCGTGCTCGGGGTCGTCGACCGACAGCGCCCGCTGCACCTGTCGATCGTCGGCGGCGAGCCGCTCGTGCGCTACCGCGAGCTGAACACGCTGCTGCCGATTCTGTCGAAGCGCGGCATCCACGTGCAGCTGGTCACGAGCGCGGTCCGTGAGATTCCGGCCGAATGGCACGGGCTGCCGCGCCTTTCACTCGTCGTCTCCGTCGACGGACTGCAGCCCGAGCACGACGTCCGCCGGACGCCCGCCACCTACGATCGGATCTTGAAGCACATCGCCGGTCACACCATCACCGTCCATTGCACGGTCACGCGGCAGCAGGTCAACCGCGACGGGTACATCGAAGAGTTCCTCCGCATCTGGTCCGCGCGCGAAGAGGTCGAGAAAATCTGGGTGAGCCTGTACACGCCGCAAATCGGCGAGGTGTCCGACGAACGGTTGCGGCCCGTGGATCGAGAGCGCGTGGTTGCCGATTTGATGGCGCTCCGTCTGCGATTCCCCAAGCTGGCGCTGGCGAAAGGCTTGATCGAGGCGTACGCGAATCCGCCTGCGTCGCCGGACGAGTGCGTGTTCGCGAAGACGACGGCGACGATCTCCGCCGATCTGACGACGCGGATTACGCCGTGTCAGTTCGGCGGCAATCCCGACTGCAGCAACTGCGGCTGCATCGCGTCGGCAGGTCTCGCTGCCTTAGCGCGACATCGCGTCTGGGGACTCATTCCGGTGGGGCCGATCTTCACCGGATCGCTCAAGGTCGGCCAGCACGTGCGGCGCACGCGTCCGCCCGAGCCGTCGGCCGCTTAGTGGCCGCGGGCGGGCCGGGCCGCCCCCGGGTGCTATACTTTTCTGATCGTGCCCTTCAGTAACGCCAGCCGTAAAGCTCGCTCGCTCAGGGAGTTCGCCCGCGGGCTGGTGCATACGGCGCACCCGCTGCTCGTCCAGATCATCCCCATCCGCCGCTGCAACATCGACTGCGGCTACTGCAACGAGTACGACAAGGTGTCGGCTCCGGTGCCGACAGAGGTGATGAAGGCCCGCATCGATCGGCTGGCGTCACTGGGCACGTCGGTCGTGGCGTTCAGCGGCGGCGAGCCGATGCTGCACCCGGATCTCGACGCGCTCATCCGGCACATCCGCGCCCGGGGGATGATGGCCGGCCTGATCACGAACGGCTACTTCCTCGTGCCGAAGCGGATCGAGCAGTTGAACGCGGCGGGACTCGACTTCCTGCAGATCAGCATCGACAACGTCGAGCCGGACGACGTGTCGAAGAAGAGCCTGCGCCTGCTCGACCAGAAGCTTCAGCACCTCAAGGCCCACGCGAGCTTCGACGTCAACATCAACTCCGTTCTCGGCGGCGGCATCAAGAACCCCGAGGACGCACGCACCATCAACAACCGCGCGCGAGAGCTCGGCTTCTCGACGTCAATCGGTATCATCCACGACGGCTCGGGCCGCCTCAAGCCGCTGGCTCCGGTCGAGCGCAAGGTCTACGACGAGGTGTCGGCGGCGATCAGCGGGCCCTGGCAGGTCTTCAAGAATCTCTATTCGGGGATTCGCAGCTTTCAGGACAACCTGGCGGATGGCAAGCCGAACGAGTGGCGCTGCCGCGCCGGCGCACGCTACCTCTATGTCTGCGAGGACGGCCTGGTGCACTACTGTTCGCAGCAGCGCGGCCACCCAGGCGTGCCGCTCGAACGCTACACGGTCGAGGACATCCGGCGGGAATTCGCGACGCCGAAGTCATGCGCGCCGTACTGCACCGTCGGCTGCGTGCATCGGGTGTCGACGATGGATTTCTGGCGGTCGCCGCAGGACGCGAGCCTGAACACTCGCGCAACCAAGACGGCGTAGGCGTTACCGCGGAGCGCGCCGAGCGCGGAAACGACTTGGCTCTCTCGTTCTGCGCGGTCAACTCTTTGGGCCACACGAGCATCTAACCTCGAGATGCTGGCGCATCTCACGCGCGACCTGCGGTTTGCGAGCCGATCCCTTACCCGGGCGCCCGTGTTCACCGCCGTCGCCGTGCTGACGCTCGCGCTCGGCATCGGGGCGAACGCGGCGATTTTCAGCGTGTTGGACGCGACGCTGCTCAAAGCGCTGCCGTACGCCGACGGTGATCGGCTGGTGCTCGTCTCGGGACGCTTCACCGGAATCGGCCTGCCCAACGATCTCAACGCCGTCTCGGCCCCGGAGTTCAAGGACATTGAGGGTGGGCACCGGAGCTTCGCGGCAGTGGCTGCTGTCAGCAGCGACAGCTACAACATCACGGTCGGTACCGGCCCGATCCACGTACAGGGGGCCGCCGTGTCGCCGGCGTTCTTCGATGTGCTGGGCGTCCGGCCGTCACTCGGCCGCTCTTTCACGCCCGATCAGGCGCAGCCTGGGCGGGATTCGGCTGTCGTGCTGTCGTACGGATTGTGGCAACGCGCGTTCGGCGGCGACCCGTCAGTCATTGAGCGGACGATTCGGGTGAACGGCCAGCCGAGTGTCGTTGCCGGCGTCATGCCTGCGACGTTCGCGTACCCGAACGGAGCCGAGCTATGGAAGCCCCTTGCGTTCACGCCTGAGGACGTGAGCGCGAACAATCGGGGCAACCATGGCCTCGACGTGATCGCGCGCGTGAAGTCCACGCTGACCATTGATCAGGCGCGCGCCGACATGCAAACCCTGACGGCCAGCATCATCGAAGCAAATCCACAATACCACTACCGTGACGTCAACTATTCCGTGGTGCTCACGACGATGACCGAGGATGCCGTGGGCGACACCCGACCGGCGCTGTATCTGCTGATGAGCGCGGTCGGGCTGGTGTTGCTGATCGGGTGTGCTAACGTCGCCAACCTGCAGCTCGTCCGCGCGGCGGCACGCGCGCGAGAGCTGGCCGTGAGGGCTGCACTCGGCGCGGGCCGCGGCCGGATTGTCGGTGAGCTGCTCGTCGAGAGCGGCCTTCTGGCGGCCGTCGGCGGTGCGGTCGGTCTCATCCTCGCGTTCTGGATGATGCGCGCCCTCGGGCCGATGGCGGCAGGGGCGCTCCCGCCGCACGTCCGCGTCACGATCGATCCGTTGGTGCTGTCATTCACCGCGATCGTGTCGCTCGCGACAGTCGTGGTGTTCGGGGTCATGCCGGCGGTACAGGCAGGGGGCGTCGCCCCCGGTGACGCGCTGAAGGCGTCGACGCGAACCACGGCCGGCCCTCGGTCGCGCCGCATCCGCCGCGCGCTGGTTGCCGGCGAGATTGCGCTGTCGCTCGTCCTGCTCGCCGGCGCTGGACTGCTCGGACGTAGCCTGATGCGGTTGCTCGAGGTCGATCCCGGATTCAAGCCGGAAGGCGTCTTGACGTTCCGCGTGTCACTGCCAGAGGAGAAGTATCCAGGCGAGGAGCCGCAAAGAGGTTTCTTCCACCGGGCCCTCGAGCGGATTCGTCTCGTGCCCGGAGTGCAGTCGGTAGGGGCGGTCAACATTCTTCCGCTGAGCGGGTCCAACAACTCGGGCACCGTGACCATTGACACGACCGAGGTGCCGCTCGACCGGACGACGCCGGAGGCGGACTGGCGGCCGTTACTGCCGGGCTTTTTCGAAACGATGGGGGTTCGGTTGATCGCCGGTCGTTTCTTCACGGACGCCGACAACGACCGCGCCGCGCCGGTCGCCATCGTTGACGAGACGTTCGCGCGAACGTACTGGCCGCAACAGGGCGCCATCGGCAAGCGCGTGAAGATCGGCGACCCGCAGTCGCCGTCGCCGTGGCGCACCGTCGTCGGCGTCGTCGCGCGCGTCCGGTACCGCACGCTCGAGGCTCCGTCGCGCGCTGGGTTGTACTGGCCCGCGTTCCAGAGGGCATGGCCGGCACTCACCTTCGTTGTTCGCTCGAAACTGGAGCCCTCTGTGTTGCGTACGGCCGTCGAGCGAGAGATCCAGGCGATCGATCCCGATCAACCGGTGTACGCGGTACGCACGATGAACGAGGTGATGGCGAGCTCGATTGCGCGGCGCCAGCTCGCGGTGGCGCTGCTGGCCGTGTTCGCGACAATCGCGCTCGTGCTGGCGATCGTCGGTGTCTATGGCCTGACGTCGTACGCCATCGCGGAGCGCGCCCAGGAGCTCGGCATCCGTATGGCCCTCGGGGCGAAGCCGCGAGAAGTCGTCGCCTCGGTGGTTGGCGACAGTCTGCGCCTGGCGGTCGTCGGCGTCGTGGCGGGCCTCGTCGCGACCGCAGCGCTGGCAGGTCTCATCCAATCGATGTTGTTCGACACTCCGCCCACCGATCCGTTCACATTGGGGACCGTTTCTGCGCTGCTCCTTGCGACCGTGTTGGTGGCGAGCTACGCACCGGCGCGACGTGTCGCGCAGATCGATCCGGCGATCACGTTACGGGCGGAATAAACCTCAGGACGCAGCAGCCAGCTTCTCTTCCTTCTTCTCCGCCTTGGCGGCCTTCTTCGCCTCTCTCCGGCCTGCCTCGGTCTTCGACCAATCAAGCTCGAAGTACTGCTTGAGCTGACCGACCACGACGTCGTCCGTGACGATGACGCCGACTTCGCGGCGGCTCTCGAGCTCGAGGCGGCGGAGGCTCTGGCTGCCGACGAAGGCGCGCCTGCCGTCGCAGATCATGGCGCGCACGTGCATGCGCCTGCCCGGAAACGGCTCGCCGCTGATGTTCCACTTGGCTTCGACGCTGCCGATGATCTTCACCTCCACGCCGGCCTTGATGCGTTCGCTGATGATCCGGAGCATCGCATCGTCACAGACCTGCGGATCGTAGATGAGGAGCTGCTTTCGCGCGCTCTTCACGAAGGCGGCCAGGCGGTCCCGCGCGTTTTCGGGGCTGACGACAAAGCGCGGGTACGCCGACGTGTAGGGCTGCCGCTCGAAGTCTGCTTCGAACAGCTTCATCGCTTCGTTGACGAGCTTGTGGTTCTTCGTCACGATGCCGAAGCTCCGGCTCTTTTCCATGTCGAGGCGCGTGAAGTTGAAGCCGTAAATGTGAAGGATCCGGCTGTCGACGATCATCATCTTCCCGTGGTAACGAACCAGGTCGTCGGCGGTCCGCGACACGGTGACACCGGCCTCCAGAAGGTCCATTTCGAGCTTGCGGAGGATTTTGGTGCCGCCGCGGTTCTGATGAGCTGTCAGGGCTCGCACCCGCACACCGCGCGCGACGGCGGCCTCCAGCGCGCGCGCAATCTCCAGGCGATCGAGCCTGAAAATCAGGATATCGACCGACTTCCGGGCCTGCTTGATCGCGGTGACGATGGGGGCGACTCCGGCATCCGGCTGAACGATGAGCTTCATACCTACTTAAGCTCAGTGAGCAATTTGCTGGCCAACCGCCCTCTGATCGCGATCTAGCGTCCGTTCCAGCGAACGCGGAGACCCCCGTTTACAAGGCGCGGCGTGCCGATCGTGGAGGGGTTGGTCTGAACGAAATAGACCTGGTCGAAGAGGTTCTGAATCCCGAAAAATGCCTGAAGATTGTGACCAATCGCGCGCGACACGGTCAGATCCACGAGCGTATAGCCTGGCAGGCCGGCCGGGAACGACGAGTCATAGCCCGCGCTGGTCAACGTCGCGGCCGGGATGAAGTTGACGTTCAGGTCGTCGTTGTACTGCAGGCCCACGAACTGGGCGCCGATGGCGACGGTCGCAAACTTCGCGTTCGAGTAGGCGGCCTGCACGGACCCGCGATGGCGAGGCACCTGCTGGATGGTCTTGCCCACCAGCGCGGCATTCGCCACCCCGCCGTCGGTCACTTTGGCGTCGTCGAAGACATACGCCGCCGAGAACCGCCATGACGGCCCGACCCGATAATCGAGGTCGGTCTGGAAGCCTCGGACCTCGCGTCTTGCCGAGGTTCTGCTTCTGCGCCAGCGTCGCGGACAAGGTGACGTTCGAAATGGGGTTGCTGATCCGGTTGTCGAACCACGTCAGCCGGACCGAGACGTTGCGAGCGGGTGCGACGTTGACCCCGGCCTCGCCGCCGACGAGCCGCTCGGGGCCAAGCTGGTCGTTGGGCCGGGTCGTCACGGCTCCGACAGAGAACTGCCTGTACAACTCCGTCAGGGTCGGCGCGCGGAATCCCGAATTGGCGGCGCCCCAGACGCTGACTTGATTCGTGACGTGATACAGCGCCCCCACGTGCGGGCTCACCACCGTGTCGCTCTTGTCGGGAATCGTCGGCCGGTTGTTGGCCGTCGGCTGGCCGGTGGCGACCGTCGTCTCGAGATTGTGTCCGTCGTAGTTGTTCCAACGATCGACGCGAGCGCTCAATGTGATGACGAGCTTTTCAATCGGCGTCAGGATGTCCTGAACGAATGCGCCCAGACTCTGCTGCGTCCCGCCTGATATCCGGTTGACGGAGAGCGTAGCCGCCTGGGTCACGCCGGTAATGGATGTCGGCACGGAGGCGACGTACGCCGCCTCCTGGCTGTCGCCATCCACCCATCGGAAATCGAACCCGGCCGAGAACACGTTCGAGGGGCCGATCGACTTGGACCACTGCGTCATGCCACCGACGCCGTTGGTCGGCACGTTCTGGTCCGTCGCCAGCCGGACCACGTTTCGCGTCGTCGCGGCGTTGGTGACCGCGAGGAAGTTGAAGTGCGCTCGGGAGATGTCGCCGAACACCCGAGCCTGAAGATCGCTTCCGTCCGCGAGGCGCGCGCGGACGCCGCCGTTCAGCGTCGTCCACCGCGTGTCGTTCACTTCGCCGACCTTGCCATTGACGCGGCTCTCCGAGAAATAGCCGGCGCGAAAGAAGCTCTGAATACGCTCGGACGGCGTGAACTCGAATTTGGTCGAAACGTTCTTGTACTGGACGTCGGCGTTGTTGTCGATGGGGCCGCGCTCGGGCGCCGCCACGATCGGGAACCCGTCGGTATTCAAGAAGCTGCCTTCGACCGCCGCCGACACCTTGCTGCTGAACCGGTCGCTTGCGAAGAAATCGAACTTGGGGCTGTTCTTGCTGCCGAACTGCGGTTTGAGTTCGATGGTCCGGCGGGTCGGCCGGCTGGTGATGATGTTGATGACACCGCCCATCGCGATGTTGCCGTACAGACTCGACGACGTGCCCTCGGTGATCTCCACGCGGTCCACGCTGGCGAGGGGCACCCTGGTCCAGTACACCCACCCGCCAAACGGATCGTTGAAGGGGATGCCGTCGAGCAGGACGAGGGTTCGGCTCTGACCGCTGGGCCCGATCCCCCGCAGCGAGACGCCCTGGGTGGTCGGCTGCGCCACCAGGCCGCTGGTCCGACGAAAGAGGCTGAACGTGGGCACCTGTCGCAGCACGTCGTCGGCGAGCATCGCCGGCGACGCGTCGATGGCTTCGCTCGTGAGGACGCTGACGCTTGCCGGCACGTCGCCGAGCCGCTGCTCGGTTCGTGTCGGTGTCACCGTCACCGTCTCGAGCAGCGTCGCGGGCTCGACGGTGATTTCGATGGATCCAGTCGAGATCGCTACCTTCTGCGTCTTCTCGGCGAAGCCGCCGGCGCGAACGATGATGGTGACTTCGCCGGTCTCAGGGGTTTCGATGGTGAAGCGGCCGTCCGCTCCGGTAAATGTCTGACGCTCGGCTCCGGACGCCGGCTTGACGATGACCGCCGCACCGGGGACCACGCCGCCCATCTGATCGCGCACGACGCCCGAAATCGATGAAGTCGCCAGAGCGAGTATGAGAGCCGCTATCACATGTCCTCCTGATTACCGATCCAACGCAAACGCCGTCAGCGAGGCGTCTTCGCCGCCACCGGTGGCGATCACCACGAACTGCCGCCCGTTGCGGGCCCGATAGGTCATCGGCGTGCCGTTTCCGCGACGCGTGAGCGGCGCTCGCCAGACCTCCGCGCCCGTCGCGGCGTCGACGGCGTGAAACGCGAGATCGCCGCCGCTGCCGAAGATGAGACCGCCCGCGGTCGCGACCACACCCGGTGCTCCGGCGACGCCGAGCGATGCCGGCAGCGCGACGCCCTTGAGCGCGGGATGCCGACGCAGCGAGGGCGTGTCTCCGAACGGGACGCGCCACTTGATGGCGCCGCGATTCAGATCCAGCGCCACCAGTTGGCCGTACGGCGGCTTGAGCAAGGGAAGCCCATCCATGAACTCCGCGTTGGTGTCGCCGACCCGTGTGTAGTCGGCGTCCACTTCAGCGGCGCGCGGGTTCGTACTGGAGCGGTCGCGTCTTTCCGATTCGAGCGATATTCGCCTGGTTCGTCGTCTTGAAGTACAGGACACCGGATCGCGCGTCGAAGGCGCCGCCGCCCCAGTTGGCGCCGCCGATGAGCCCGGGACGCTGGACGGTGCCACGGGAGCTAGGCGGCGTGAACAGCGGACCGATCCGGTATTTCTGCAATTCCTTTTGCGCCGCCGCCTTCAACTCGGGCGTGAGATCGAACGCGTCGTCGAGCGACACGCCCTGCTCCGAGAAGGCGGGCGGCCGCGTCGGCACCGGCTGTGTCGCCCAGGCCTGCTCGCCATCGACGTCGCTCGCCGGAACCGGCCGTTCCTGGATCGGCCAGACCGGTTTGCCGGTGACGCGATCGAAGACGAAGGCGTACCCCTGTTTGGTCAGCTGGACAACTGCGTCGATGGTCCTGCCGTCGACACGAATCGTGACCAGGTTGGGCGGCGACGGGTTGTCGTAGTCCCACAGTCCGTGATGGACCAACTGGTAGTGCCACTTGCGCACGCCGGTGTTGGCGTCGAGACACACGAGCGACTCGGCAAACAGATTGGCGCCCGGGCGGCGGCCGCCGAAGAAATCGTTGCTCGGTGTGCCGAGCGGCACGAAGACCAGCCCGCGCTCGGCGTCGAGGGTCATCGGCGCCCAGGCATTGGTATGTCCGGTGAAGCTCCACGAATCCTGCTGCCAGGTGTCGTTCCCGGGTTCGCCCGGCTGCGGAATCGTGTGGAAGGTCCACACCTGCTTTCCGGTGTGCGCGTCGAAGGCGCGGATGTCGCCCGGCGGATCGTTGCGGTACACGAGGCGATCGCCCACGCCGTTGCCGAGGATCACGAGGTTCTTGTAGACGATCGGGGGCGACGTGTTCGTGTAGTGCTTCTTCTCGATCTCCCAGACCAGCCCCCGGCTCAAATCGACGGCGCCACCCGCGCCGAACGATTCGACCGGAACGCCCGTCGCCGCGTCGAGACAGATCAGGCGATAGCGGCTGTTGATGAAGATCCGCAGCTTGTTGCCGTTGGCGGTGTCGCGCCATGCGGCCACGCCGCGATGCACGAACCCGGTACCGTTGGGCGGCTGACCGTCCTCGTACGCTTTCGGATCGAAGGCCCAGAGCTCGGCGCCGGTTTCGGCATTGAGCGCAACGACGCGGTTGTAGGGCGTGCTCAGGTAGAGCACGTTGTCGATCATCAGCGGCGTCGCCTGGAAATTGCCGGGACGGGTTCCGAACGCATCGAGCGCCTTCTCGCGCGGCGTCCATTCCCACGCGACCGCGAGCCGCGCGGCGGTTGACGGGGAGATGTCCGTCAGCGGCGAGAACTTGGCGCCGCCCTGATCCCCGCCGTAAAACGGCCAGTCCTGTTCGGCTGGAACAGGCGCCGCGACAAGAGTCGCAGCCGCGACGAGCAGCGCGGCGAACGCGGGTTTCGGCATGGTTCCGGTTAGAGGATTATAATGCGCGCGCCGCGTTCCCGGAGGAAACTGATGCGAGTCACTGCCTTCAAAGCCGCGCTGTGTGCGGCGGTCCTGGCGCCGGTCGCGCTGTCGTCGCAGGACCAGACCGTGCGGATTCGCGCGGCGAAAGCGCTCGACGGTACGGGCAAGGTCCTCAGCAACGTCACGATCACGATCCAGGGATCCAAAATCACGTCGATTGGTCCGGACACCTCGGGCGCCGCGACCTACAACCTGGGCACTCTGACCGCGATGCCGGGCATGATCGACGTGCACGCGCACGTCGGTTGGCATTTCGACAAGGACGGACGCTACGCCGCCAGGCCGGGCACGCCCGCACAAGAGATTCTTTATGCCGCCGAGAACGCGTACGTCACGTTGCTGGCCGGCTTCACGACGATTCAAAGTCCCGGACAGGCCAACGACGTCGAGTTGCGCGAGGCCATCGCCCGTGGCGTGCTGCCGGGTCCCCGCATCCTGACGTCGATCCGTCAGTTCAACGAGCGCAGCGGCACGCCCGCCGAGATTCGGGAGAAAGTCCGTCAGCTGAAGACCGACGGCGCCGACGTCGTCAAGATCTTCGCGTCGGCGAGCATCCGCGACGGCGGCAAGCAGACGATGACCGACGAGCAGCTGCAGGCGGTGTGCGGCGAATCGAACGCCATCGGCATGCGCACGATGGTCCACGCGCACAGCCCGGAGTCGATCAAGGCGTCGGTCAACGCCGGCTGCCAGCAGATCGAGCACGGCGTGTTCGCGACCGACGAAGTCCTCAAGCTGATGGCCGACAAAGGGGTCTACTTCGATCCCAACGTCGGCGTCGTGCTCCAGAACTACCTGGCGAACAAATCACACTATCTCGGCATCGGGAACTACAACGAGGAAGGCTTCGCGTTCATGGAGAAGGGTCTCGCCCTCAACGAGGCGATGATCAAGAAAGCGGTGGCGACGCCGAAGTTGATGATGGTGATCGGGACGGACGCGGTGGCCGGTGCGCACGGCCACAACGCGGACGAAATCGTCGCGCGCGTGCGTCAGGGCGGACAGAAGCCGATGGACGCCATCGTCTCCGCGACGTCGCTCGCCGCGCGGTCGATGCGGCTCGAGAAGACGATCGGCACGCTGGCGCCGGGCTACGAAGCCGACATCATCGCCCTCGACGGCGATCCGACCAGCGACATCAACGCCGTCAAGCGCGTCGCGTTCGTCATGCGCGCCGGGAAGGTGTACAAGAACAAGTAGCGCGGTTAGGCCCGCGCTACGAAGAGCGTCGCCGCAGCCGAGCGATCAACTCGACCAGATCCTGCGGCAACGGCGACTCGAAGCGCAGCTCCCTGCTGTCCACCGGGTGTTTGAACGCCAGCCGGTGCGCGTGGAGCGCCTGGCGCGGAAACGCAATCGATCGAAGCGTATCCGGCCCATAGGTGTAGCGCTGTTCACCAACCAGCGTGTGGCCGCGCAGCCGCGCCTGAATCCGGATTTGATTCCGCCGCCCGGTCACCAGGCGCACTTCGATCAGCGCGGCGCCCTTGAGCGGCTCGAGCACCTGATAGTGGCTGATCGCCTCCTTGCCGCGCGGATCGCGAGGGTGGGTTTCCTTCTGAATCAGCGAACGCTCGTCCCACACCAGATGGTCGCGCCAGGTCCCGGACGCCGGCGACGGGTGGCCGTACACCACCGCCTGATAGACCCGCTCCGGCAGGTGGCGCTTGAACTGTCCCTTCAGGTGATCCTGGGCAGCGGCCGATTTCGCGAACACGCACCAGCCCCGACGTGTCGCGGTCGATGCGGTGGACGACGAACGGCCGGCGGCGGCCGCGGCGGCGCAGGTACTCCTTCAGATCGTCGAACACGGAGCGCGCGTTTTCGCGCCGGCGCAGCGGCAACGGCACGGCCAGGAGTCCGGCCGGCTTGTTGAGCACGACGAGCGTATCGTCTTCGTAAACAATCGGCAGATCCCGATCGTCACCGAGCGTGGCGCGCCGCTTCGCGCTGCCCGGCCGGTCCATCCAGGCCCCCACGACATCACCCGCCGCCAGCCTCGTGCCGGCTTGATCGGCCGTCACCTCGCGCTGGTTGAGGAAAATCTTCCCGCGTTCCAGCGCCGTCGCGGCGCGCACGCGCGATCCGATGCGATCGGCGCCGGCGAGAAACTTATCGAGCCGAACGCCAGCCTCGCCCGCGGTGACAGTCCAGTGCGTCATACAGATTAGAATTGTGGATCATGGCGACATTGACCCCGGAGTGGGCGATCTTCTATCGCGACTACATGCTCGACGCCCTCCGGCGCGAGCAGCCGGTCACGCAGCGCGTGGTCGAAGCCATTCCCGTCGACAAGGGCGACTATCGCCCCGACGCGGTCGGCAAGAGCGCGCTCGAGCTCGCCTGGCACATCGTCGGCGCCGAGCACCGGTTCATGGACGCCGTCGTCACCGGCGCCTTCGATTTCAGCAAACAGCGGGCGGCCGGCCGATCTGACCAATTCAGCCGAGGTCGCGCGCTGGTACGTCGGCACGTTTCAGGACGACATCGGCCGGCTGGCCTCGCTGTCGGCCCAGCAGTTGATGAAGACCGTCGACTTCCGCGGGCTCTTCCAGCTGCCCGCGGTGGTGTACCTGCACACGGCCAACATTCATTCGATCCATCACCGCGGCCAGCTCTCGATGTACCTGCGTCCGATGGGGGCCAAAGTTCCCGCGATCTACGGCGAGAGCTACGACAGCGCGCAGGCCCGCCTGGCGGCGACCAAAGCGTGAGCCCTCCGCCAGCAGGCGGCTTCGGCGGGACAAGTCCGCCTCCGCCAACAAGCGGCTTCGGCGGGACAAGCCGGTGCCTCGCGCTGCTGACGACACTTGCGCTCGCGGCCGCCTGCTCGAAGCCTGCACCGACGCCCGTGAAGGAAGCCGCGCCGGCCGCGGCGCCTGCGGTATCGACGGGAAATGCCACTATCGTCGGCCACGGGCCACGGCCGAATCCCGGCGCGCAGATCGTCGTCGTCCTCGAGCCGACCACATCGCGAACGTTCCCGCCGCAGACAGAAGTGCCGGTCATGGATCAGGTCGGCCTCACGTTCGGGCCGCCACTGCTGCTCGTGCGAACCGGGCAGCCGGTCGAATTCCGCAACAGCGACGATACGTTGCACAACGTGCACGTCACGCACGAGGAAACCCGCGAACCGGCGTTCAACGTCGCGATCCCCACCGACAACTCGTACACCTACACATTTCAGAAGGACGGCTTCTATCGGGTCGGATGCGACATCCACCCGGCGATGGCGGCATCGGTCTTTTCCGTCTCGACGCCGTACGTGACGCTCGCGGAGCCCGACGGGCGGTTCACGATCGCAGATGTCGCGCCGGGCGCCTACACCGCGACGGTGTACGCTGCCGGGAGAACACTTCAACGCGCCGTCGAGGCCAACAGCGGCGGCGTCGTCGAGATCACGATCGAATAACAACCTCCGTCCCTTGCTCCAGATGCGTTCCAGGGACGGAGGTTGGTGACGGGTCTCAGGGAGCGTACCGTCAGCGCGGGCGCTTGAGCAGCAGCGTCATCGCGCCCTGCGCATTCGTCCAGCTGACGCCGGTCGTTTCCCAACCCGCCAGGCCGAGCGGCTTGAGCGCCTGCATCGGATTCGTGTCGGGGACGATGACGACGGTGTCGTAGTCCCATTCCTGCCGGAGCGGCTGCGTCCTGATCGAGCCAGTCACCTTGACCGAATGCGGGTTCGAATCGGTGTTCGCCACCTGCACGCGCAGCGGCGTCTCGATGTCGGCCGCGCGCAGGTTGACGGCAATCGCGTCGGCGCGGCTGCGGTTCTGAATCCACAACCTCGCCTCGGTCATGTCGCCGGGACGAGCGGTCTGATCGGGCGCCGCGCGCATGGTGGTGCCGGCGGCGACGAGCGCCGCGGCCAGCAGGGACATCGCCATCGTTCGCATGATTGCCTCCTTGAATCAAGACTGTCGATCGTCCCGGCAGTTCTTTTCATTTTCGCCCGATAGGCGCGCTCCGCCGCGCCTTTCTGCTGCTTCCAGGCTGACTTCCGCCGCGGGCTGAAAGTATTTCGTCAACCGCGCGAGCGGTGTCGCAACTCCGTAGCATTCCACATCTATGATTGGCGCGGAGACCCATCCCATGTCACGAAGCATTGCTCGTACGATGATGCTGGGCGTCGGCGCCGCAGCCGTCAGCTTGACGATCTCGACGCTGTTGGCACTCGGCACGTCGAGCCTCCTGCCAGTTGACCGCTCTCGATACGGCCTACACACAGAACTTCGATACGCTCGCGGGGACGGGTGGTCGAACGACTGCCCGCGGGCTGGGCGCTCGAGGAGAGCGGCACGAGCGCGAGGAACGACGGAACTACACCGCCGGCAACGGATCCGACAATGCCGGCGACGTCTACGGCTTCGGCTCGGCCGCCAGCACCGACCGGGCGTTCGGGACACTGCGAAGCGGCACGCTCGGCGCCCATCTTCGGCGCGTCGTTCACAACAACACCGGCGCGACCATCACGAGCTGGACATCGCCTACACGGGCGAGCAATGGCGGCTCGGCACAGCCAGCCGCGCCGACGAGCTCGATTTCAGTACAGCACGACGGCGACAGCCGTGAACGCCGGCGCGTTCACGGCGTGTGTGCCGCGCTCAATTTCGTCGACTCCGGTCTTCAGCCGGTGCCGTCGGCGCGCTGAGACGGCAACGCTGCCGGCCAATCGCGACCGCGTTGAGCGTCACGATCACGCGGCCTGAACATCCCCCCGGGTGCCACGTTCTGGATCCGCTGGACCGATTTCGACGCCAGCGGCGCCGATCGACGGCCTGGCGATCGACGACTTCTCGCTGACGCCGCACGGCGTCCGTCGCCCTCAGCCCACGCTCTCGATCAACGACTGTGACGCAGCCCGAGGGCAACGCGGGGACAACGAACTTCACGTTCACCGTGACCCTCGATTCGCCCGCCGGCGCGGGCGGCGTCACCGTTCGACATCGCCACCTCGGACGGCAGCCGCCGAGGCCGGTCCGACTACGTCGCGCAATCGCTCACCTCGCAGGTGATTCCGGCAGGCAGTTCCAGCTTCCCTCTTCACGGTGCAGGTCAACGGCGACATGTCGCCCGAACCGAACGATGCCGTTCTTCGTCACCGTCTCGAACATCGTCGGCGCGACACGCCGGCGACGTCCAGGGCCTCGGCACGATTCAGAACGACGACTTCAGCCTCACGCACATCCACGACATTCAAGGCAGCGGCGACACCTCGCCGTTCGCCGGCCAGTCCGTCACGACCGCGGGCATCGTCACCGGCGTCAAGAGCAACGGCTTCTTCATCCAGGAAGCCGAGAGCGACTACGACGCCGATCCGACACCTCGGAAGGCGTGTTCGTCTTCACGAGCGCCGCGCCGCCGGCCGCGGCCGCCGTCGGCAACCTCGTCACCGTCCAGGCGACCGTGAGCGAGTTCATTCCAAACGCCGACCCGAACAGCCCGCCGACGACCGAGCTGACGTTCGCGACGGTCCAGCTGACATCCGACGGGCAACACGCTGCCGGCGCCGATCGTGCTGACGCCGGCCAACACCGATCCGTCTGGACCGCTCAATCAGCTCGAGCGCTTCGAAGGCATGCGTGTGCAGGTCAATTCGCTGACGACCGTGTCGCCAACCGACGGCAATGTGAGCGAAGCGAACGCCACGTCGACCTCGACCGGCGCGTTCTACGGCGTCATCACCGGTGTGGCGCGCCCGTTCCGTGAGCCAGGGGTTCAGGTGCCGGACCCGCTTCCGGCGGGTGCGCCGGCCGGCGTTCCCCGGTTCGACGCCAATCCCGAGCGCCTTCGCGTCGAGACCTCGACCCTCTCGGGCAGCACGGCTCTGAACCTGACCAGCAACGTCGTGCTGACGAACGTGGTCGGGCCGCTCGACTACCGGTTCCGCGCCTACACGATCCTGACCGAGCCGGCGTCGCCGCCGACGCCGACCACGCCGAACATGACCGTGACCGCCGTCCGATCGGCCACGGCCGACGAGTTCACCGTGGCGTCGTTCAACATGGAGCGCTTCTTCGATACCGTGAACGACCCTGGCGTCAGCGACGTCGCGCTGACACCGACAGCGTTCAACAACCGGCTGAACAAGGCGTCGCTGGCGATCCGCCACGTGCTGCAGTCGCCGGACATCGTCGGCGTCGAGGAGGTCGAGAACCTGACGACGTTGCAGGCCGTTGCCGACCAAGGTCAACAACGACGCCATCGGCGAAGGCCAGCCCGATCCGGGCTATCAGGCGTTTCTCGTCGAAGGCAACGACATCGGCGGCATCGACAGCGGCTTTCTGGTGAAGACCCCGCGCGTGACCGTCGTCGACGTCACGCAATTCGGCCAGACGACGATGTACGTGGAACCGGGCGGCGGCGTCGCGATTTTGAACGACCGGCCGCCGCTTGTGCTCCGCGCGGCGATCAACTCGGCCGGCCACGCGCCGTATGCCGTCACGGTGATCGTCAACCACCTGCGATCGCTCTCGGGCGTCGACGATCCGGCGGACGGCGATCGGGTGCGGACCAAGCGTCGTGCGCAGGCCGAGTACCTGGCAAACCTGATTCAGTCGCGGCAGGCCGCCGATCCGACCGAGCGCATCGTGTCGGTCGGCGACTACAACGCGTTCCAGTTCAACGACGGCTACGTGGATTCGATCGGGACGATCAAAGGAACCCCCACTCCGGCGAACCAGGTGGTGCTCGCCAGTGCCGACCTCGTGAATCCGGATTTGATGGATCTCGTCGACGGCGTGCCGGCATCCGAGCGTTACTCGTTCTCGTTCGACGGGAACGCCCAGGAACTGGACCACGTGCTGGTCACGACCGGTCCGCAGAACCGGTTGACGGCCACCGATCTGCAGTACGGACGGATGGACGCGGATTTCCCCGAGATCTACCGCAACGATCCGAATCGCCCGGAGCGGCTGTCGGATCACGATCCGCTGGTCGCGTATTTCTCGCTGGCCGGCCCGCTGACTGCACGACCGCCGTCGCGAATCCGCCGGTGATGATCTGCGACCACGACGCGCTCGATGCGCCGACTGTCGATCGACGGCGTCACCGGCGGCACGTCGCCCGCCGTGACGATCGACGCCATCTGCCAGGACGAGCCGCCCAACGACGGGATCGCGGCGATGGCGATCGACGGGGCCGGCGTCGGAACCGCGAGCGGGACGGTCCGGACGGAGCGGAGCGGCTCCGCGCAGAATCCCGGAAACGGCCGCGTGTATCACATCTTCTTCACGAGCGACCGACGGCGGTTCTGGGCGGTGCTGTTCCGGTCAGGTGACCGTCGGCATCCCGTTCTCGACGAACCAGGCCGCGGTCGACAACGGCGCGCTGTTCGATTCGACGAAGTCGAACGGCGCGGCCTGCCCGGTGCCGTCACCGCACAGCAGCAGTGCCTGCCGCCAGGTGACGCGACATCGCAGAACAGTCAGGCCGTTGCGGTCTTTGGTGCGCGGGCGACGATGGCTAATAGAAGTCGTGGGCGTCGAAATCGACGTCCACGCCTTTCATCCCCTGGACCTGCTCGGCGCGGACCGACGTGACACCGTCCTGATTCTGGAGCACGCCGTCGACGATGAGGAACGGTTCCTCGACGATGACGAGGCGGTCGCGCGCGAAAAGGTCCGGCCGGACGATGATGTTGGCAATGCCGGTCTCGTCCTCGAGCGTGAGGAACACGAACCCCTTGGCGGTGCCGGGCCGCTGCCGCGTGATGACCATGCCGGCCACGCGGACGCGGCGGCCCTGCCGCGCCGATGTCAAATCCCGCGCGCGGAGGATGCCGCGCATCGCCAGCTCGTCGCGTTTGAGCGCCATCGGATGGCGTCCCGCGCTCAGCCCCATGCCGGCGTAATCAGCGACGAGCCGCTCCAGTTCGGTCATCGGCTTAAGGGGACACGCCCAGCCTGCCTCGCCGAAGCTCCGTCTGTCGTGAGCGAGCGAAGGCGGGGGGCTAGCTGACTCACGATTAACCGCAGAGCTCGCGGAGTCCGCAGAGAAATCTATTTCCAAAAACGATCTCGGCGGCCTCCGCGTGCTCGGCGGTTGATCCTTCTGTAAACAGCTCGCCGCTCGGCCGCACCGCGCGTTCCGCCTGCCAGAGCGCGGATCGGCGGTCGTAGCCGAACGCGTTGAGCGCGCCGAGATCGGCCAGCGTCACCACCTCGTCCCGCCGCAGCCCCGTGCGCGCGATCAGCTCGTCGAGGGATTTGTAGCGCGCGCGTTTTCCGCTCGGCGAGCGCCCTCGCGACTCCGTTTCCCGGTGCTCCAGTCGTGCGAGCAGACGTTGCAGAACCAGCCGTCGTCGGTCCGCTCCATCATCGACTCGTCGTCGCCGCCGCACTTCGGACAAAAGACGCGTTGCGGAGCCTGCCTCGCCGAAGCTCGTCTGTCGTGAGCGAGCGAAGGCGGGGGGCTAGGGGCTAGCTGCTCAGCCTGCCTCGCCGAAGCTCCGCCGGCTTGGAGCGAGCGGAGGCGGGCGATCGCGCGGCC
The DNA here is from genome assembly GCA_963792175.1 of uncultured Acidobacteriota bacterium. Taxonomy (GTDB): domain Bacteria; phylum Acidobacteriota; class Vicinamibacteria; order Vicinamibacterales; family CAVVIG01; genus CAWBVG01. The sequence goes on along the minus strand of CAWBVG010000039.1, from coordinate 337,599 downwards.
GGTCTGCTCCCGCAACCCGTGCACGTAGCGCAGCCCGAGGCGGATGGCGCCATCGCTCTCCACGGTGCAGTCCCAGTTCGAGACCTGGACGTCGATGGGATGAAATCGGACGCCGCGGCGCTGCGCGTCCTTGACCAGCGTGGCGGGGTGATAGAACCCCATCGGCTGGTTGTTGAGCAGCGCGGTGTAGAAGGCCGCCGGGTAATGAACCTTCAGATAGGCGCTCGCGTACGCCAGCAGCGCGAAGCTCGCGGCATGCGATTCGGGAAATCCGTACAGCGCGAACGACGCGATCGACGTGATGATTCGCTCGGCGGCGTCGCCGGTAATCCCCTGGCGCGCCATCCCGTCGCGCAACTGCACTTCGATCTGCTTCATGCGCCGCTCCGAGCGCTTGAAGCCCATGGCGCGCCGCAGTTCTTCGGCCTGGCCGCCGGTGAAGCCGGCGGCGACCATCGCCATCCGCAGCAGCTGTTCCTGAAAGAGCGGCACGCCGAGCGTCCGCGCCAGAATCGGCTCGAGCGAGGGATGCTCGTACTGCACCGGTTCGCGCCCGGCGCGGCGGTTCAGATAGGGATGCACCATCTGGCCGACGATCGGTCCCGGCCGGATGATCGCCACTTCGACGACGAGGTCGTAGAACTCTTTCGGCTTCAGCCGCGGCAGCGTCGCCATCTGCGCGCGCGACTCCACCTGGAAGACGCCAATCGTGTCCGCTTCGCACAGCATCTTGTAGACGAGCGGGTCGTTCTGCGGCAGGTGGGCCAGATCCACGACGGACGGACTCGCGGAGCTCGGGAGCGCGTCTGAGGTATTTGTTCTCTGAGTTCCGAGTCCGCTTTGCGTCTCGCCGTTCACCAGCGCCAGCGCGTCCTGAATCACCGCCATCATGCCGAGGCCGAGGAGATCGACCTTGACGATCCCCATCTCGGCGCAGTCGTCCTTGTCCCACTGCACGACCACGCGTCCCGGCATGGTGGCGTTTTCGAGCGGCACGACGGCATCGAGCTGGCCCTGGCAAATCACCATCCCGCCGGAATGCTGACCGAGGTGGCGCGGCAGGTCCTGCATCTCGTGCCAGCGGCGCGCGAACAGCTGGACCCGCTCGGCGTTGAGGTCGAGGCCGACCGATGTCAGGTGCCGCGACAGCGTGTCGGCCGGATCGACGAACTCGAAATTGTTCATCACCTTCGCCAGCCGGTCGATCTGCGCCGCATCGAACCCGAATGCCTTCCCGACTTCGCGCGCGGCGCTCCGGCCGCGGTAGGTGATGACATTGGCGGTCATCGCCGCGCCCAGCCGGCCGTACTTCTCGTAGACGTGCTGGATGACCTGTTCGCGCCGGTCGCCGCTCGGCAGATCGAGGTCGATGTCGGGCCACTCGCCGCGCTCTTCCGACAGGAAGCGCTCGAACAGCAGATCCATCCCCACCGGATCGACGGCGGTGATGCCCAGGCTGTAGCAGACCGCGCTATTGGCCGCCGACCCGCGTCCCTGCACCAGGATGTCGTGCTGCCGGCAGAAATTGACGATGTCCCAGACGATGAGGAAGTAGCCGGCGAGCTCCAGTTTCTCGATGAGATCGAGCTCGCGCGCGATCTGCGCGCGCGCCTTGTCGTGGAACGGCCGGTAGCGCTCGCGCGCGCCGACGTCCGCGATCTTCCGCAGGAACGACGTCTGCGTTTCGCCCGCCGGCACCGGGTAATCGGGAAAGCGATAGCCCAGATCGGCCATCGAGTAGCGGAGGCGGTCGGCCAGATCGCCGGTCCGCGCCACGGCCCCTGGTTCGTCGCGGAAGATCGCCGCCATCTCCGCCGGCGGCTTGAGATAGCGCTCCGCATTCGGCACCAGGCGGCGTCCCGCCTCGGCGAGCGTCGTGTGATGGTGGATGCACGTGAGCACGTCGAACAGCGGGCGTTCGGCCGGCGTGGCGAACCGAACGCCGTTGGTGGCGATGGTCGGCACGCGAAACGCGTCGGCCAGCGCGACGAGCGACGCGTGATCGTGCGCCTCGTCGCGTCGAAGATGACGCTGCAGCTCGACGTACACCCGGTCGCGGCCGAAGATGCCGACGAGCCGATCGAGCAGGCCGGCGACGCCATGCCGCCGGCCGTCGAGCGCCGCGCGGCCGGCCAGCGCGACGAGACCGGCCGTGCAGCCGTCGAGCTCGTCGAGCGCGAGCGCGCCTTCGCCTTTGGGGGCGCGCAGCTTCATGCGCGTGATCAGCCGGCAGAGATTGCGGTAGCCTTCAGCCGACTCGCACAGAACCGGGAGGACAAAGGGCTGGATGGGCTGCCCCTCCTGCCCTTCCTGCCCCTCCCGCCCAGGCGATCGTCAGCTCCGCCCCGACGATCGGGCGAATGCCGGCCGCGAGCGCGGCCCTGTGGAAGCGCGGCAGGCCGTAGACGCCGTCGCGGTCCAGCAACGCGATCGCCGGATACCCGAGCTCCGCCGCGCGATCGACGAGCGCTTCCGGCAGCGACGCGCCCTGCAGAAAGCTGAAGGCGGAGGCCGCGTGCAGCTCGATATAAGACGACGGCCATCAAAGCGAGTTTCAGAGGCTCAAGGCTCAAGGCTCAACTCGCAGTGAGCGTTGAAACTTGACCGTTGGACTTGTTACATCTCGTCCGCGGATGGTCCGTACGCGCCGGGCACGGGCACGTTGTTCAGCCGCAAATACACGCTGAGTTGCGCGCGGTGGTGGACGATGTGATTCAGCACGAAGCTGCGGACGCAGTTGTAGCGCGGCATCGTGAAGAACACCGTCTCGCCGTTCTTCAAGGTCCACGGCACCGAATAGTCGGCGTCGGACTTCGCGAGGACGGCGCGCGCCGTTGGCACGTTGGCGTCGAACCACTCGAGCAGCTCTTTGCGGTTCTTCGCCGACTGATTCATCTCTTCCGGCGTCACGCGCGCCAGATCGAATTCCGTCTTCTCCATCGTGTCGACGGTCCATTTGATCAAGTTCGCGATATGGCTCGCGAGCGCGCCCATCGCAGACGACTTGTCGTGCGGTTTCCACGAGAACTTGTCCTCCGGCACGCGCTCGAGCACGCGCCGCGTGGTGGCCATTTCCTGGTCGAACTCCGGCAGCAGCAGGTCGGCAATCGTCATGTCGTCACTCCTTGAAAAACGCCATCAATCCACGATCGCGTCGATGAACCACGCGTCGGTGACGCGATCCTGAAAAATCCGGTAGACGGCGCCGTCGTTCAGCGCAACGTCCCACTCGTCTCTGTTCCACAGGGGCGGGATGGGCGGGACGGGCTGGACAGGCGGGACCGATCGTGCTTGTAGCGTTTCGGCTCCTGCCTGTCCTGACCTTCCTGCCTGCCTGTCCTGCCCACCAGTCCCCAGACGTCCGCCACGGTCCGGCGCAGCGCGTGACCGCGCCGCCGGCAAAGCCGCGGCGGTCGGTCGTGACACGCACCGGCCGACCCTCTGCAACCACGACGCGCGCCGGCACGGGGTGACGGCAGCGACGCAACGCAGAGACCAGGGGCTGGGGGCTCGGGGCTAGCTGTTCGAAACAATTCACCGCAGAGTCCGCCGAGAGCGCAGAGAAAATATTCTCTCTGCGATCTCCGCGTTCTCCGCGGTTAAACCCGTCGTGATCCGTCTTGAACGCCGTCATCGCGAACGCGCCCGGGCGATAGGTGTCGACGAGCGCGGGGGCGCCAAAGCGATCCTGGCCCATCAGCGCGCCCAGCCGCGCCACCAGCGTCGACAGCTGTTCCGGCGTTGGCTGGGCCCGCGCGAACAGCGTGTGCTGCAGCACCCGCCCCGGCGTCGGGTCGATGACGATGCGGACGCGGTCGATGGCCGCGGCGGGCGGGTGCGATTCGAGATCGAGCAGGGCGAGCGTGCGCAGCGTGCGCACGTCGCGCATCGGCGTCGGCAGCTGCAGACGGCGCGCGTGCTCTTCCCACCCGGTGCCTGACGCGTCCCGCGTGACCAGGCGCAACAGGATGTGCAGCACCGCCGCGCCGCGGTCGCGCCGCTCGAGCCGCGTCGACAACGGCTCGAGCAGCCGCGTGAGCACGAACGACAGCGGCTCGAGCCCTTCGATCGGCCACTCGAGATCGAGCGACGATTCGAAGCGCTCCGATTCGAGCGTCGGGACGAGCGGGCCGATGTCCTCGCCGCGCGCGATCGCCTGCCACGTCATCGCCGGCCGGCCGAGCCGCGCGACGAGATCGGCCGCAGGCAGCGCCGCCAGCTCGCCAAGCGTTTTCAGTCCCCACTGTTTGAACGCAGAGAGCGCGGAGAGCATCGCAGGGGCTGGACCCATGTGTCCGCCCAGGGCCGATGCGCGGCTCGGCGCTTACACCGTCGTCGCACCTTTTCAAGGATCCCGACCGCGATCGGCGCCAGTGCTTCCGCTTCCCCGCCCGGCTCGACGATGGTGAGTCCCGGCCGGGCGAGCGCGAGCAGCAGGGCGGCCATCCGCGTGCCGGCGATGGCCACATGCAGCCGGACGCCGCGCGCGGTGGCCTCGCGCCGCAGTTCCTCGCCGATGACCCGCCCCGGCCCCAGCAGACGCTCGAGGCCGCTGACATCGACGGACACCAGTTCGTCGCGGTGCCGTTCGTAGCGTGGCGAGAACTGCTGCGCGACGTCGATGAGCGTGCTCGATGACGACGCCGGCCGATCGCTTCCCGGCGGCTGATACAGACACGCGTACAGGGGACGGGTGTAGGGATTAGGGGTTAGGGATTGGGGATTAGAGGGATTAGCAAGATCAGGCACAGTCTGATGCGACCGTCGAGAATGTCGCGGTCGCCTCCTCTCGTTCGCGGACACGCGCTCGCACGACGCGCGCCTCGACGGTCAATCCTTCGAACACCTGCGGACCGAATCCGAAACCTGAAGACACTGTCTTTGAAGACCCTGACTCGCCTGAAGACTGCGAAGCGGCGACGGCGGCCGAATCCCTAATCCCGAATCCCGAACCCCGACGCGGAGCGTCAGCCCCGCGGAGCTCCGCGCCATCGGCTCCCCGCCCACCAGCAGGGCCATCGTCTGGCTCCCTTCGACCATGCGCTGCAGGCGCAGCCACGTCGTGAACGGCAGACGGCGAATGGCCTCGGCGGGCGCTTCGGCGGCGTCGAAGATCACGAGACCGAAATTGCCGGCCTGCAGCACCAGCGTGAAGGCGCGGATCGCCTGCTCGAGGGCGCGCTGATTGATGTCGCGGCACAGGCCCGGATTCGACACCACGTGGCCGCGGATCCAGAGCAGCCGATCGAGATCCACGCCGGCGGCCGACGCCGATTCGACGTCGAACATGTCGAGCGCGTCGACCAGCGCCACCAGCTCGCCGCGCCCGGTCGCCGCCGCCGCCGTTTGGAGCATGACGCTCGTCCGTCCCGACGATCGCGAACCGACCACCTCCGAGAGCTGACCGCGCGGGAACCCGCCGCCGAGCGGCGCGTCCAAGGAAGGGACGCCCGACGGCGCACAGGCCGCTTCGTCGCGGGGATCGAGCGGCGGCAACGCGGTGGTGAGGGTGCGATCGAGGCGGCGGGTCCGCAGCAGGGATTCGAGATCGACGCGGGCGAGCGGCATGATGGTCGTTCTTTCGATGGTGGCTGAATTTTCGCTTTATCTTCGCCTGACGAGCGGAGTATAAGTCAGGCCCGGGTCCGGATCAAGTAAGGTAAGATACGCGCTGGTCGTCGCAGGCTAAACTCCTGCGCTACATTCGTTTACACAATATCTTTGGCCGAACCTTTCCAAGCCCGCGCCACAGCGACTGCCGATCCACCGGCCGCCTTCTTCTCGTCGGCGCGCGCACGCTTCGCCGCACGCTGGTCGCGTTCACCTACCGCGATTTCCGGGTCCAGTGGATAGGCGCCTGCACCTCGAGCATCGGCACCTGGATGCAGATCGTCGCGCAGAACTGGCTGGTCTACTCGCTGACCAAGTCGCCGTTCTACCTCGGGCTCGACGCGTTCCTGCAACAGCTGCCGATCATCCTGTTCTCGCTCATCGGCGGCGTCTTTGCGGACCGCTACGATCGCCGGCGGACGCTGCTGATGTCGCAGATCGTCCAGATGAGCACGTCAGCGGCGCTCGCGCTCCTGATGTACTTCCAGGCCGTCGAAATCTGGCAAATCCTCGCGCTGTCCTTCGTCACCGGTTGCGCGCAGGCATTCGGCGGACCGGCGTATCAGTCGCTGATCCCGTCGCTCGTCGACAAGAAGGATCTGCCGAACGCGGTCGCGCTGAACTCGATTCAGTTCAACGTCGCGCGCGTGCTCGGCCCGCTCGCCTTCGGCGTCATCAACTCGGAGCATTCCAGCGGTACGGCTACAGCGAGCCGCAGGCGATGAACGCCTGCTTCGCTGCTCAACTCGCTGTCGTTCCTCGTCGTCATCAACACGCTGATGATGCTGCGCGTGAAGCACATCCCGCCGGCGAACTCGGGAAAAATGCAGGAGAGCTCAAAAGCGGGCTGTCGTACGTCCGGCTACCACCCCAGCCTGCCGCCTTGATCGTCCTTGCGGCCGCGACAACCTTCCTCGGGTTTCGCGCTGCTGACGTTCCTGCCGATCTTCGCGAAGCAGATCTTTCACGAGGGTGCGAACACGTTCGCCCATCTCATGGCGTTCTCAGGCGCGGGCTCGATTGTCGGCGCGCTGATCGTCGCGTGGCTCGGCAAGTTCCCGAAGATGGGGTGGACGGCGCTGCTGGTGCAGGCGATCTACGGCCTGCTGATCATCGCGTTCGCCATGTCGCGCGTGTTGTGGTTGAGCGACATCCTGCTGTTCTTCACCGGCGCGGCGCTGATGATCGTGTTTTCCACTGTCACCTCGCTGGTGCAGATGATCGCGCCCAACGAGATGCGCGGGCGGGTGATGAGCATCTACATGCTCGCGTTCCGCGGCGGGATGCCGCTCGGCAGCCTCGTCAGCGGCTGGCTCGCCACGTTTCTCGGCGCTCCGCATGGTCATCGGCATCAACGGCGCGCTGCTCGTCGTCGTCGCGATCTACTTCCTGACTCGCAATCATGGAGTGCTGGACGCATGACACAGATTCGTGACTTTCGCGCTTTCAGTTGGCTGGCAACCGGTGTCGCGCTCTCAACCGTGGCCGTGTTTGGCCAAGCTCGCCCGCAGCCCGGCACCAGGCTGCCGCTGGATCAGGTCAGCGCGCAGATGTTTCACGTCAGCGCCGGCAAGCGGCTGAAACCAAGAGCCTGGCCCAACGGCGCGCGCGTCGCCGTCGGCCTCAGCTTCGACGTCGACAACGCCACCGCCGATCTCGCGACCGGCAACCTCATCTCCGAATCGATTTCGCGCGGCGAATACGGCGCGGTCGACGGCGTGCCGCGCATCCTGCGCCTGCTCGACAAGCATCAGCTGCCCGCGTCCTTCTTCATTCCGGCCGTCAGCCACCTCCTCCACCCCGACATGATCCCGCTGATCATGAAGAGCGGCCGGCACGAGATCGGCGTTCACGGCTGGATTCACGAGCACCTGCCGTCGGTGAACGACGAGAAGGCCGAGCAGGAGATGCTGACGCGCGCCATCGACACGCTCACCAAGGCCATCGGCAAGAAGCCGGTCGGCTACCGGGCGCCGTCGTGGCAGTTCAGTCCCTGGACCGTCGGTCAGGTGAAGGCCGCGGGGTTTCTCTACGACAGCAGCCTGATGGCGAGCGACGACGCCTACGAGATCCTGCTCGACAAGCAGCCCACCGGCGTCGTCGAGCTGCCGATCGAGCGGATTCTCGACGACTTTCCCTACTTCGGCGGCGCCACGAACGGCGGCATGCCGAATCCGGATCTCATCGAGCAGGTGTTCCGCGCCGAGTTCGATATGGCGTACGAGGAAGGCGGGCTCTTCATCCTGACGATGCACCCGCACATTACGGGGCATCGATCGCGGGTGGCGGGTCTCGAGAAGCTGATCCTCCACATGAAGTCGAAACCCGGCGTGTGGTTCGCGACGCACGAGCAGATCGCGCGTTACGTCAAAGGCGATAGCAAATCGTAAAACGCTGACAGGAGATCAGAAGTCTTTTTCTTTAAAGACAAACTCCTGATCTTCTGAGCTCCTGTAAGACATCTTCTCAGCGGGCGGCTACCGCCTTGAACGCCGTGCTCGCCATCGACTTACCCCAGATCAGAGCAATCTTGCCGCTGTCGTTCGTCATGTCGACGAAGGTCCACGTCAACTCGTCGACGTCGAACGGCAGCGTGTCGACCTTCATCGGCACGCGCACGACGTCCTTGTCCGGCGTATAGCCGTATGCGCCCCAGAGCGCGTCCTTGTTCTGCGGATCGAATTTCACCTGCGCGGCCCAACGCGACACGATCAGCGTCCACTCCGACGGGCCCTTCAGGTCGATGAAGAGGCTGTACTCGCCTGGCGGAACGGTCGTGGCTCCCAACGTCAGCGGCACCTCCGTCTTCAACCGCGTCGTCTGATTCGCGCCCGCGCGCCAGACCGGCGGCGGCGGAAACCCCGGGGCGCCGACATCATTCGCCGCCTTGCCGTAGTTCGGGCCCGACCCGAAGAGATCGCGGCCGCGCTGCAGCGGACGACCGTAGGTGATCTCGATCCACTTGCCGTTCTGGTAGGTCTCGCGTCCGAGAGTAAAGGCCGGACGCTGGCCTTTCGCCCAGGTGCCGAGCACCTGGACGTGCGCCGATCCTTCGGGGCTCATCGGCTTCGACGGCGTCTGAGCGACGAGTGACCCACTGAAGAGGAGAAGCGATGCGACGCCGCCGAACAGTCTCTTCCGCATGACATCCTCTTCCTATTGCCGATGGAAGCGGGCGACGAGCACGGCCTTGCCGAGCACGTGTCCGTCCATCGCGTTGATGACCGCCGTGCGCGTGGCCGCGGCTTCCTGCGGCGTCCCCTGCGGCACGTCGAGCTTGGTATCGAGCGCATACAGCTCGAAGGTGTAGTGATGATACGGACCGGGAGGCGCGCCCGGTCCCATGTAGGCGTTCGACCGCAGACTGACCTGCCGGCTTCCGTCCGGCAGCTCGCCCGCGGCGACACCTTCAGGGAGACCGGTCGATGTGCCCGGGATGTTCCAGATCAACCAGTGCGTGATGTCCATCTTCGAGCCTTTGTTGAGGACGGGCTCGGGATCGTGCATCAGCAGGACGAAGCTCTGGGTGCCGGCCGGCACCTGCGACCATTTCAGCTCAGGCGACACGGCGGCGTTGCCGGCGGCCATCGTGTACTTGTCAGGAATGACGCCGCCATCTTCCCAGGCGGTCGTCGTCATGAGCAGCGGCGGAGTGGCCGGACCGCGGCCGCCGCCACGCTGCCCCGCGCCCGCGGGCGGAGGTGTCTGGGCCGCTGCCGCCGCGGCTGACGCGACGACGATCGCGGCGATCGTCAGGAATCGATTCAATGAACGTGTGCAGTCGTTGCGCATGATGTGCTGTACCTCGCTGCCACATCCTACTCGACGTGCGGTGTGCTCGTGTCAATCCGATAGACCTCGCTCGGCTAAAGCCTTCGCGCTCCAGCTCATCGGCCATCGCCACCGTCAGTCATCCGAGGATGATGGCGGCGCGATAGCCGCCCCATACCGCGACGAGACCGATGCGCCGTCTGCGAGCGCGACATGTTCCAGAACGCGAGCGCGTGCTCGCCGGCGTGACCGAGCGTGAACGTGTCGAGCATGTAGCTGGAGAACGTCGTGAACCCGCCGAGGATCCCGACGAACACGAACGTCCGCAGCTCCGTCGACATGTGGACGCGACCCGTGGCGATCAGGCCGGCCAGCAGGCCAATCGCCAGCGACCCGAGCAGATTGACCGCCGCCGTCGCATACGGAACGCGCGCGCTCGAGCACATGGCCGAAAAAGATGTTCACTTCATGGCGCGCGATTGAACCGATCGCGCCGACCTGCACCGACAGCGAGCCAGATCATGGATGACTCCTCGAATCGCACAGTAGAATCAGCGGAACCGTTGCCAGTTGTCGAACTCATGACCAGCTCGGGCCTCGGCTCGCTGCTCGGCATGCGCCACGCGCTCGAACCGGATCATCTCGCGGCCGTATCGACGCTCGTCAGCGGCGAACGCAGCAGCTACAAGGCCGCGTTCCTGGGCGCCTGCTGGGGCCTCGGCCACACGCTCGCGCTCGTGGCCGTCGGGGCGGTCGTCGTGATGCTGCGCGCCGAACTGCCCGTGCGGGTCTCGAATCTCTTCGAGTTCGGCGTCGCGATCATGCTCGTCGGCCTCGGCGTGCGCGCCATCTACGTCGCGGCACGCCAGGGTCCGGCCGGCCCCACTCGCGCCCATCATCATGGCCGCACCGTCCACGTGCATTCGGGCGCCACCGGGCACATTCACATCGGCGCCTGGACGTTGGCGCGCCGGCCGCTGCTCGTCGGCGCCGTGCACGGTCTGGCCGGCAGCGGCGCCCTGACGGCGCTCGTCCTCACGACATTGCCGACAACGGCGGCGCGCCTCACCTACATGGCGCTCTTCGGTCTGGGATCGACGCTGGGGATGGCCGCGCTCTCGGGGCTATTGGGGTGGCCTCTGGCGCGGATGGGCAACCACCACGCGGTCGCGCGCGCGGTGTCGCTGGCCGTCGGCCTCGTCTCGACCCTGCTCGGCGTCTACTACGGCTTCACTTCACCGCTACTGTCCAACTGACCGCGACTTTCTCCGGCGGATAACAGACCTTGTCGTCGCACGCCTGAAAGTTGACGGTGCCGGGAATCGTCAGCGTCGATCCCGACTTCGCCGACTTGTCGATGGTGGCGTCCTGCGTCAGACGGAACGGTTTCTGAAAGACCGGCACTTTCTCGTCCGCGAACGTCATGATGTCGGCCTTGGGATACGTCACCTTGCCGAACTTCATCTGCGGCTGCGGCTCGGGCTTGACGGTGATCGGAATGTAGTCCTTCGACCCTGGCGCGTAGACGTGAATATTGGCGTTCGGCGTGACGTCCACGAAGAGGACGATCTTCGAACCGGGAGCGCCGCTGATGGCGGCCGGCGCGGCCGCGATCGTCGCGTGCTTCGATTCCTGGTTGCCGCGGAACTGGAGCGAGGGAGCATTTTGCGCGGCGGCGCTCGCCGAGAGCAGCACAATCGCGAGAAGGGTTCGCATGGACTGATTCTAGTAGGGGCTGGGGGCTGGGGGCTAGCTGTCACGGGGTCGGGGCTGGGGGCTAGGGGCTAGCTGTCGGGAGCGAGCTAGGCGGAGCTGCAGGGGACTAGGGGACTAAAAGAGACGTGGGGACTGAGGTTCAGGAATCAGAGCGAGCCATACGGCTCGCCTCCGATTCCTGTCCCAGCCCCCAAGTCCCCAGGTGCTCGGGCCCCAGTTCCCGAGTCCCTAGCTCCCCTACGCGTTTCTTGACTTCGTAGAGCGTTCCCGCGCCGCCGCCCAGCGCCGCTCCAATGAGCGCACCCTTCTTGCCGCCGAAGATGGCGCCGAGTCCGGCACCGGCTGCCGTCGTCCCGCCGATGACCATCGCGGTCTTCTTCCAGTCGCGGCCGCTGCGTTCCACGGAGCGGACCGGCGTGCTGCGGACCGCACGCGTCGTCGTCACCCGCCGAGGCGCCGGCTGCGCGACGTAGGTCTGATACGACGCGGGCACCGCGCGGACGTCATTGACGGCGTACGGCAGCGGTTGCCTGACGGTGCCGTTGTACGGGTTGTCGTACCCGTCGTCGATATAGCCGACTTGCTGACCGGCCAGCGTCGGCCGGGCATACCGGTATCCGTCGGCCATCACGTCGCGCGGCACCAGCAGGCCATAGGCAATCAGCAGAACGCCAACTGCAATCACGCTCAGCACCGTCACCAGGAACGCTTTCATGGGTCCACCCCCGTTGCCACTCCAGTCTCCAATTGCAATGCCGCCTAAAACTCCCATAAATCCCGGTTGAGGTGACCCCATTTCAGGTCAGTCGGAGTCATCGCCGTTAGAATGGCCGGCATGACGACGCGCATCCTGGTTGTGGAGGACGACCCGGACATCGCGGAATTGGTCGATCGGTATCTCACGAAGGCAGGGTTTGCGACCGACCGCGTGAGCTCGGGACGCGATGCGCTCGACGCGATTGCGGCCAAGACGCCAGACCTCCTGGTCCTCGACCTGATGCTGCCGCATCTCGACGGGCTGGAAATCTGCCGGCGCGTCCGCGCGAACGAGCAGAGCGCCAACATCCCGATCATCATGCTGACGGCGCGCGCGGAAGAGTCGGAGCGGATCGTGGGACTGGAGCTCGGCGCTGACGACTACCTCGCGAAACCGTTCAGTCCGAACGAGCTGGTCGCCCGGGTGCGTGCGCTGCTGCGCCGCGCCAACCGGCCGGCGCCGGTCGCGAAGACGCTCGCGTACGGATCAATTGCCGTCGACACCGAGCGTCACGTCGTGTCTCTGGACGGCGAGGCCGTGACGCTGACGGCGAAGGAATTCCTGCTGCTCGAGTATCTGCTCCAGCACAAAGGACGTGTGCTGTCGCGCGATCTGCTGTTGACCGACGTCTGGGGCTACCGATACACGGGCGGCACGCGGACGGTCGACGTGCACGTCCGGCGTCTGCGTGAAAAGCTGCCGCTGCTGGCCGAAGCGATCGTCACCGTGAAGCAGTTCGGCTATAAGCTGCTCGATCCGGAACCATCGCCATGAATCGGGCGCGCGCCACGTTCCAGACCCAGTTCTTCGTCGCGGCGCTGACCGCAACCATCCTTGCGCTGGGCGTCGCCGGCATCCTGTTCTCGGGCACGATGCGGCGGCAGGTGGACGACCAGATCGAATCGACGCTGGTCGCCGAAACGCGGCTGGCGGCGGAGCTGCTCAGCCGAACGACGCCGCTCCCCACCATTCCAGAAATTCAGGACGAAGCCATCCGCATCGGCGAGCTGCTGTCAGCGCGTGTCACCTTCATCGCCGAGGACGGACGGGTCGTCGGCGATTCGTTCGAGAAGCTGTCGGATCTGGCCTCGATGGAGAACCACGCCCAGCGTCCCGAGGTCGTGGAAGCGCGGACGAGCGGGCTCGGCCGGTCGCGACGCTCGAGCGCCAGCGTGAAGATGGACATGCTGTACGCGGCCGTTCCGGTGAAACATCCCATCATCGCGTTCGTCCGCGTCGCCGTGCCGTTGACCGACGTCGGCCATCAGGTGCAGACGGTCCTGACCGCGACCGGGACCGCGCTCGGGCTCGCGCTGGTCGGCGCGGCCGCCATTGCCTGGCTGTTTTCGATTCGCATCAGCCAGCGCGTCCGGTTGATCGCGCAGGTGGCGCAGCGCTACGAGAGCGGCGACCTCACGCCGCCGCGGCTCGGGTTCGGCGACGACGAGCTCGGCACCGTCGCGCGCGCGCTCGATCAGTCGGTACAGGAAGTCGGACGCCGGCTCGCCGAGCAGGCGCGCGATCGCGCGCGCATGGAAGCGATTCTCGCCGGCATGGTCGAGGGCGTCATCGTCGTCGACGCCCAGGGACGGCTGCAGCTCGTGAACGACGCGGCCAAGCTGATGCTGAAGCTCCGCGACGTCTCGATCGGCCGCCAGTACTCGGAAACCATTCGCGTCCCGGCGATTGCGGATCTGGTGGCCGAAGTACTGCTCGGTCACCGGCCGGAGGCGCTGCAGCTGTCGCCGCCGCGCGACCCGTCGCGCGCGATCATGGCGCGCGCGGCGCCGGCCGCCGGCTCGGCGGAATACGGCGTGATCCTCGTGCTGCACGACATCACCGACCTGAAGCGCGCCGATCAGATCCGCCGCGACTTCGTCGCCAACGTGTCGCACGAGCTGCGCACGCCGCTGACGGCCATTCGTGGCTATGTCGAAGCGCTGTCCGAGGACGACACCAATCAGGAGGATCGGCGGCGATTCCTGGAGATCATCGGCCGGCAGACGCTGCGGATGGAGCGGCTGGTCAAGGACCTGCTGCGGCTGGCGCGCCTGGACGCCGGCCAGGAGACGCTCGACCTGGTCGCCTGCGACACGCGTCTGCTGGTTCAGGGAGTCGTCGACGACCTCGAGTCGGCCGCAGAGGAACGGCGGCAGCGTGTCGACGTGACGATCGCACCAGCAGCTGCCGTGGTCCGCGCCGATCCGGCGAAACTCCACGACGCGCTTCGCAACCTCGTGGCCAACGCCATCACCTACTCGCCGGAGCAGAGCACGATCCGCGTGGAAGCGGTGCCGGTCGACGGCCGGATGACCATGTCGGTGTCCGATGAAGGGCCGGGCATTCCGGAAGAAGATCTGTCGCGCGTGTTCGAGCGCTTCTATCGGGTCGACAAGTCGCGCGCGCGCGATCCCGGCGGCACCGGTCTCGGCCTGGCCATCGTGAAACACCTCGTCGAGCTGCACGGCGGCGCGGTCCGCGTCGAAAACCGCGAGGGCGGCGGCGCAAAATTCACCATCGCCCTGCTGATCGCCGATTGTCTGCTGCGCTCGCCGGGTGCACGAGAGCACCTGTCAGCCCCGCCGCAGCCGACAGCGTCGTCGGCCCACTGAAAATCGAGCGCGACCGCTCGCCTGCGGGGCCGGTCACCGCGCAACCACAGCTGACGGCGGCCGGCGGCAGCGTGGTCCTCAGCTGGCAGGCGAGCGACGCCGGCGACACGGCCCTGACGTTCGCGGAACGCACGGATACGGGCTGGTCGCCCGCGAAGACCGTCGTGTCGCGGCGCGATCTCTTCGCGAACTGGGCCGACCTGCCTTCCGTCATGCGGATGTCGAACGGCGTCCTCGTTGCGCACTGGCTGAAGGAAACGGACTCGGCCGCCGAGGCCTATGACCTGCGAATCGCGACGTCGAGCGATGACGGCCGCACGTGGTCGGCGCCGTTCAGTCCGCATCACGACGGAACGAAGAGCGAACACGGGTTTGCGTCGCTGTTCGAGGCGCCCGGCGGATCGCTCGGCCTGGTGTGGCTCGACGGCCGTTCGAAGAAAGAAATCGGCCTGCGGACGGCGATGTTCGACCGCGATTGGACGCAGCTGTCCGAAGAGGCGATCGACACGCGCGTGTGCGACTGCTGCCCCACCGCCGTCGCCGTCACCGCGTCCGGCCCCATCGTCGCCTTCCGCGACCGCACCGACGACGAGACGCGCGACATCTCGGTGTCGCGCCTCGTCGACGAAACGTGGACCGAGCCGGTCGACGGTTCACCACGATGGATGGCATCTCAACGGCTGCCCGGTCAACGGCCCGGCGTTGAGCGCGAGCGGGCGCGACGTCGCCGTCGCGTGGTTCACGGCGCCGCAGGACGAGGGGCACGTGTTCGTCGCGTTCTCGCAGAATGCCGGCACGACGTTCGGCGCGCCGGTGCGCGTGGACGAGAGCGGCTCGCTTGGGCGCGTCGACGTCGAGCTGATGCCTGACGGATCCGCGATGGTGTCGTGGATCGAGCTGGCCGGGAAGCAGGCCTCGTTCATGGTGAGACGGGTCGAGCGCTCGGGCGGCCGCTCCGCCGCGACGACGGTCACGACGCTCGGTACGAACCGAAGCAGTGTGTATCCGCGAATGGCCCGTCGGGGCAACGAGATCATCTTCGCCTGGACCGATCCCGAGAGCCTGAGCGTTCAGACGGCGACCACGCGCGTAGTCCCCTAGCCCCTGTCTCCCGTTACAGCTAGCCCCTAGCCCCGAGCCCCCCGTTCGCTCGCTCACGACAGACCCGAGCTTCGGCGAGGCAGGCTCGCGACCGTGATCAGAAAGGCTTCGCCATCCGCATGTTCCACATCCGGCCCATGTGTCCCGGCCGCGGCCTGATGCGCAGGAACAGCTGAAACGACACCGGCCTCCCGTACGCCGGCTTGACCGCCTCGGGCACTGCATACACGGTGACGTTTACGCCGACCAGCGCCTCGAGCCGAAGGCCGTTGAACACCTCGCGCATGACGCCGCCCGTCAGCGAGCCGACGTTTCCGGTCCACGCTTCCGTTTCCACCAGTTCGGCGCGAGCGGACAGCGCGGTCGACGCCAGCTGCCGCGTGTACTCCCCGAACACGGCATGACGCACCACGCCGTGCGCCGCGTTGACGCCGAACCCGGCCGTCATCGCGCTGAAGTCTTCGTCCGTCACGCGTCCCAGCCACGAGACCGATGCCGTCGTCCGTTGCAGCTCTCCTGGTTCGAGTTCCTCGGGGTCCACCAGATGTCCCGTCGATACCTGAAACTCCCATTCCGGCGACGGCCGAAACCACAAGCGTCCGGCGAGCGAGTCCAGGCGGCCGAAATCGAAGTCCCACCGATGCTCGTCGGGCTCGCGGCCGTTGAACACCGAGCCCTCCACCTCCCACTTCTCGCGCCCGATCGCGGCGGTGGCGACGCCAAACGCGATGTGCGTGGAATCCAGCGTGTGATGGCCGAGCGGCGTGAGCACGAGCGCTTCAGCCGACGGCCGATGCATGAAGGAGATCGGTCCAAGTGCAGGCTCGCCCGCCGGACCGCCCGCCAGCGTCAGCACGAAGCCGCTGGTCAGCGGGCGGCGCCATACCGCGGCCAGCTGCATGAGGAGATCGTGAGGATGCTGGCGATCGACGATCGGCCGGCCGTCGAGCGCTTCGCCGACCTGAAAGATCTCGGCGTAGCCCGCCCTGCCGACGGTCAGCGGATCGAGGCTGAGCATCGCCGTGAAGGTCAGCCTTCCACTGCCGGCGGCGCGCGACGCCATCCCCATCCACCAGTTCGGCGCCCGGAATTCATTGGCGCCGCGCGGTCCGCCCTGATGATTGAACATCGCGTTCACGACCGCGTCGCTCATGAACATCCAGGGGCTCGCGTCATCCGGTTGCTGCGCGTGCTGGTGCTGATCGGCCGGCGGCGTCTGCGCACTGAGCGGGCGCGCGATTGCCGTCGCCAACAACGATGCCAGAACGCAGAGCTGCGTCACACTCCTGCACATTACACACACACCTCACCCGAGACATCCCTTTGTCGAAAAGGAGCGGACGAGATCTACACGCGGAGAGGAATGAAGTCTGCGGCGGGCGTCGAACGATTGGCGATCGAACGGATCACGGGAGGGTCGACGTGACGGGGCGATCGGGATGCAGCACGAACGACGCGAGCACGCCAAGTTCGCGTGAATCAAGGCGATTGCGGGCGGTGCTTTCAGCGGCCGCTGACGTGTGATCGTGATGACACGTCCGTTCGGTCTGCCAGCGACCTGCCCCGAGCTGCATCGACGGCGTCACGACCTGCGCTACCGGCGCCGGATGACAGTGCGTGTGCGCGGTCGCCTGAACGTCCTGGTCCCGCTGGCGGGCGTGACAGTCCAACAGACATCCGTCGAGCGCACTCGAAAGCACGACGATGGACGTCACGAGGACGACGAGGCTGCCGGTGCGCGAACTTCGTCAACCCGATCATGATAACGGATCACCGGTCGCGTGCTCGCGGATTTGGTAGCGCAAGAACTCCTGAATGGCCGTCCTCGCCTGGCGATCGGCGGTTCGAATCACGACGCGGCCGCCGCTTGCGGTGTCCTCATAACGGAATGTGATCGAACCGACGCGTTGCTGCATGGCCTTCACGCCGGGCGGGACCTCATTATGCGTGGCGAACGGCCTCGTGAAGTCGCCACGAGCAAACTCACGCGCGATGTCTTTCAGGTGCGATCGAATCGCATCACGGTTCGCGACGTCCGATGGTTCATTGACGCCGACCTCGATGATGCCGCCATCGGCGGTCAGCAGGAAATGATGAGTGGTCTTGTCCTGGTCAAACCCCATGGCCAGCGCGCCACGTGCTTTCAGCTCCGCGTCCTTTTTCATCTGCGTCGAGATGTGCTTCGTGGGTCATGCCCGCGGGCATCTGAGCGTGCTGAACGGCGAGAGTGGCCAGGAGCAAGAGTGTGTATGTCATGGAGCGATGCTAAACCCTGGAGTCGACTCCAGAGTCAAGCGGCGGCTACCATGGGACATGCACGACCTCATGACGATCGGAAAGGCCGCGGCGCTCTCGGGCGTGAGCGTCGACACCATCCGCTACTACGAACGTCTCGGCCTCCTGCCGAAGGCCTCGCGAACACGCGCCGGCTATCGTCTCTATCCGCCAACCATCGTCAAGCGGCTCACGCTCGTCCGAAACGCCAAGCGCTTCGGGTTCTCGCTCCGCGAGATCGCAGGGTTCCTGCGCGTGCGCGACGGTGGAGGTACGCCGTGCCGCACCGTTCGTGCGGCCGCCGAGGAGATGCTGCACGCAATCGACAGGCAGATCGCCGACCTGGCGGCGCGCCGGGAGGCGATGCGGGACACGCTGCGGGTGTGGGATCAGACGCTTCGGCAGACGCCGGCGGGCACGCCGGGACGATTGCTGGAACGATTGTGACCACGCAGCCCTAAAGGGCTGCGCTACGGTCGTTTCTCGACAACGTTCTGCCGACGACTCGCCACGCCAGGATCAGCGACGTGACGCCGAGGGCGGTTCCACCAAGCATGAACGTGATCACCACGATGTCCCAGGCGGGACGATGCGTGTAGAGCCACGGGGCATCGAGTGAATGCAATCCGTGATACAGCCAGCGGCTCATCCAATTACTCGAGCGGTAGGTGCCGACGACGCGCGCGGTTCGCGGATCGATGTAGTAGCGCGACTGTTCCGCGTCGTTCACGCGCGCAAGGATGACCGGCAGCGGACGTGCTCCTCGTCTATCGAGGTAGTACCAATCGTAATCCGCCATCTCGCGCAGCTCCGCGAGTCCTGAGGGACCGGCGGCGCCCGTCACGATCCTTCGAATCCGATCGCGATCGAATGTGGTCCGGACCTGGCCGCTGGCGGTCACGATTCGTGTGTCCGTGCCCGCAATCGTGGCGATGTAGACCGGCTCTCCATCGAACGACGTCAGCTCGAGCTCTTTGACACGCTCGTTGGACAGGCGGGCGAGCGCAGCTTGCGGGTTCGTTGACAGCGCCGCAACCGGCACGCCGCCGCGAAGCGCGGCTGGAATGTCACCGCGATCGCCTCGACGCGTGAGTGGGAACGGATCCATCGAGAGCATGCCGCTGAACGCCCAGGTCGCGGCGGCGACGCCAAAGATGAGACCGAGCACCATGTGCCAGCGCTTCTGTCCCCGATACGGGATGCTCGTCGTGCCCGTCGGCGAGCGATAGCGCTTCGCCGGCGAATACATCCAGACGCCGATCGCGAGGCCGATCATCGCGGCGGCGGTCCCGATACCGGACGACCAGATGACGACGCGACTCCAGGCGAGCTGGTGCTTGCGGAGCGGCGTGAAATACAGCCAGTGCGGAATCGGTCCAAGGTAGGCACCCAGGCGCGAGGCCCGGGTGGTGTATTGCACGACTTCTCCCGAGACCTGCGAGACGTAGACCTGTTCCCCGCCGGGCCACGAGTACTTCCAGAGCGGTTTCAGGCTGCGAAACGATCCTTGCACCGTCCATTGATCGACGTCGATCGGCTCGACCGTCGCCGCGGCGGCTGGTTGACTGGTCCACGCCGCCGCCACGCGCGCCATCACGTCCCGCGAGACGTCGCCGCGTGCCATGCCGGTGTCGGCGTAGACGATCTGCTCGGCTCGTCCCGCACGAATGCGATAGACGGGACGCCCGTCGAAGGTGTTGAGGCGAATCTGCTCCGGTGGCTGCGACGGTTTCAGCGCGTCCACGGCCTGCGCCGGCGACACGCGGACGGTGGCCGGATCCAACGCCGGCGATCGCTCCAGCCGATCCGCCGGAGTGACTTCGGGAAAGTCCCAGTACATCATTCCGATGCCGGACGGAAACCAGATCACGAAGAACAGGCAGCACGCGACGCCAAGCCAGCGATGAACGACGATGAGCGAGCGTTTGATCACCGCACGAGTGTCCCGCCGGCAATGATGGCACAATGACGCTGGAATGACCGTCCGCCCTGGAATCGTCTGCGCGCTCATCGTCGGCGCCGTCCTGTTGTGGCCCGACACGCTGGCCGCGCACGGCGTGGCGCGCGGCGACGCGCGCTTCCTGCAGTCGCTGCAAGGCGCGGCGATCGCGCCGCTGATGTATCTGGGCGCGAAGCACATGATCACGGGCTACGACCATCTCCTGTTCCTGGTCGGCGTGATCTTTTTTCTCTACCGCCCGCGCGACGTCGTGCAGTACGTCACACTGTTCACGCTCGGGCACAGCGTGACATTGCTGGCGGGCGTGCTCCTCGGCGTCCATGCCAACGCGTATCTCGTCGACGCCGTCATCGGCTACTCGGTCGTCTACAAAGCCTTCGACAACATGGATGGATTCAAACGGTTCCTCGGCTATCAGCCGGACGCGCGCATCGCGGTTCTGGCGTTCGGGCTGTTCCACGGCTTTGGACTCGCGACCAAGCTTCAGGATTTCTCGCTGCCCCAGCGCGGGCTGGTGACCAATATCGTCAGCTTCAATATCGGCGTCGAAATCGGGCAGGTGCTCGCGCTCACCGCCGTTCTGCTCGCGCTGACGTACTGGCGCACGCGTCCCGGCTTTGCGCGCTATGCCTTTGCCACGAACACGGCGCTGATGACCGGTGGGTTCCTGCTGATCGGCCGGCAGCTGGCCGGTTACTTCCTGTCAGCGTGATGCCGTCCCGGGCCCGGATTGCGGCGGCGACGGGCGTCTCGTTCGTCGTCGCCTCGGTGCTGCTGATGACGCTCGTGCTGCCCGCGGAATACGGAATCGATCCACTCGGCACCGGTCGCGCGCTCGGGCTGCTCGACCTGTTCAGCGCGCAGGACGCGGCACCGACGCCGGAACCCGAGGACATGCGCGAACCTCCGCCGCGCGTCTACAAGACCGAGTCGACGTCATTCACCCTTCGGCCCTCGCAGGCGTTCGAGTACAAGTACCGCCTCGAGAAGGATCGCGGGATGGTGTATGCCTGGAAGGCCACCGGGAAGGTGAAGTACGAGTTCCACGGGGAGCCCGAGGACCATCGCCTGAAGGTGCAGAGCTACGAGAAGCAGGAAGGCGACTTCTCGTCAGGCACGCTGACCGCGCCGTTTACCGGGATCCACGGCTGGTATTGGGAGAATGCCGGCGAGCACGATCTGACGATCACGCTGACGACCGCGGGGTTCTATACGGCGGCGAACGAACTGCGGCCGAAGTTCGATCCGGTGAAGCACAAGGAGGTCGTCGAGCGCGTGCCGCACGAGCTGCAGACGCCGCCCGGATTCACCGAACCATCCCCTCCACGCCGCTGAGCGCCAGCAGCTTGTAGGTGACGGCGGCGACGGTGAAGGCCGCTGGAATCGTCAGCACCCAGGCCCACACAATCTGGCCGGCGACACCCCAACGGACCGCCGACAGGCGCCGCGTCGAGCCGACGCCGACAATCGCCCCGGTGATCGCGTGCGTCGTGCTGACCGGCACGCCGATCAGGGTCGCGGTCATCAGCGCCAGCGCCGCGCCGGTTTCCGCGGCGAATCCGCCGACCGGCTGCAGCTTGGTGATCTTCGATCCCATCGTGTGAATGATCCGCCAGCCGCCGGCCAGCGTGCCGAGGCCGATCGCCGTGTGCGCGATCAGCACGACCCAGAACGGGATGTGAAACGTTTCAATGTATCCGGCGGTGAACAAGACGCCGGCGATGATCCCCATCGTCTTCTGCGCGTCGTTCGCGCCGTGATTCAGGCTGAAGAACGCGGCCGAAAGCAGCTGGAGCCGACGGAACCACCGGTCGACGCGCGACGGCGGCGTCCAGCGAAACAGCCAGTGGATGCCGACCATCAATCCCAGGCCGGCCGCCAGGCCGATGAGCGGCGACAGGAAGATGAAGATGATGGTCTTCGTCCAGCCGCCCGCGACGATCGCGCCGAACCCGGCCTTCGCGACCGCCGCCCCCGCGTAGCCTCCGACCAGCGCATGCGACGAGCTCGTGGGCAGTCCGTAATACCAGGTGATGAGGTCCCAGATGATGGCGCCGAAAAGCCCGGCGAAGATCACCGAGAACGTGACGACGTGGATGTCGATCATCCCGGCGCCGACGGTATTGGCCACCGCGGTGCCGAACGTGAACGCCGCCACGAAATTGAAGAACGCCGCCCAGATGACGGCCTTGCCCGGCGAGAGCACGCGCGTCGACACCACCGTCGCAATCGAATTGGCGGCGTCGTGGAAACCGTTGATGTAGTCGAAGACCAGGGCGACCGAGATGAGGCCGACGACGATCCAGAACATCGGCGCGCTATCCGTGTTTGACCATAACGCCCTCGATCACGTTGGCAACGTCCTCGCACCGATCGCTGGCGTCCTCGAGGAAGTCGAACGTTTCTTTCCACTTGATGATCGTGAGCGGATCGCGCTCCTCTTCGAACAGCTTGCTGACGGCCTGGTGGTGCACACGGTCGGCTTCGTTCTCCAGCCGGTTGACCTCAATCGCATGTGGCATCAGGCCCTTGTGCTCCTGCATGGCGCCGACCGCCAGGCGGACCTGATCGGTCGAGGCGGTGACGATGCGGGCGAGCTCGCGGGCGCCGACGCGCACCGATTCGAGCCGGTAGAGACGGACGAGTCCCGCGGCGGCATCGATGGCGTCCATGACATCGTCGAGGGAGCGCGCCAGATTAAAAATGTCCTCGCGATCCAGCGGCGTGACGAACGTCCGATTGAGCCGTTGGATGATCTCGTGGGTCAGCTGGTCGCACTTGTGCTCGGCTTCCTTGATCTCGTCGGCTTTCTCCCAGGCCGGGTGCTCGGGGGCCAGCATGTCCTCGAGAAGCCGCGCGCCGCGCTTCAGCTCGTCGGCCAGCGCCTGGAAGTCCGTGTAGAACTTTTCTTCTCGGGGAATCAGCCGAAAGTTCATGGAGCGCAGGATTGTAGCAGATCGTTCCCCGTCGCCTTGTTACGGCGACGTTACATGTGAGTCCCTGGCGGTGTACGCTTTGCGTAGCGCATGCCCGTGAACAACGAAGTCCTCGCGATCATCCTCGGCGGCGGCCAGGGGTCGCGGCTGTTCCCGCTGACGCACCACCGCTCGAAGCCGGCCGTGCCAATCGGGGGCAAGTACCGGCTGATTGACATTCCGATCAGCAACTGCCTGCACGCGGATATCCGGCGGATTTTCGTGCTCACACAGTTCAACTCCGCGTCTCTCAACCGGCACATCTCGCAGGCCTACCGGATGGACCTATTCAGCCAGGGGTTCGTCGAAATCCTGGCGGCCGAGCAGACGCCCGACAACCCGAACTGGTATCAGGGCACCGCGGATGCGGTGCGGCAGGCAGCGCGACACATCGTGCGCTACGACGCCGATTACTACCTGATTCTCGCCGGCGATCATCTCTACCGCATGAACTACACGGAGCTGGTCGATGCGCACATCGATCGGCGGGCCGACATCACCATCGCCGCCCAGCCGGTTTCAATCGACGACGCGTCGTCGATGGGCATCGTGCGGTTCGATCGCAGCGGACAAATCGTGGCGTTCGAGGAGAAGCCGACTCGCGAGCGGCTGATGGATATCGGGCAGAGCACGCCGCCCGGCTCGATCGCGCTCGCCGCTCCGCGAGAGACGCCGTTCATGGCGTCGATGGGCATCTATGTGTTCTCGCGCGACGTGCTGCTGGAGGCGCTGGCCGCGGACGCGGCGACGGACTTCGGGCGCGAGGTCATTCCCGCGTCGCTCGGCCGCTATCGGGTCAACGCCCACGTGTTCCGCGGCTACTGGGCGGATGTCGGCACGGTCGCATCGTTCTACGAGGCGAACATCATGCTGACGCGCCCGGGCGCGCCCTTCAAGTTCTACGATCCGCGCTGTCCGATTTACACGCACCCGCGCTTTCTTCCCGGCTCGCGCCTCGGCGATTGCACGACGCGCGACGCGATGATTGCGGAGGGCTGCTACCTGGAGCGATCCACGATCGAGCAGTCGGTTGTCGGGATCCGGACGAACGTGCAGAGCGGAGCGGTCATCCGGCGGTCGGTGCTTCTCGGCGCGGACTTTTACGAGTCGGACGATGAGGCCCCCGCACGCGACGCCAGCCCGCGACTGGGCATCGGTCGCAACGTCGAGCTGGACCGCGTCATCGTGGACAAGAATGCGCGGATTGGCGATGGCAGCCGGCTCGTCAACGAAGCTGGAGTGGAGAACGCGGACGGCAACGGCTACTACATCCGCAACGGCGTGATCATCGTGCCGAAAGACGGGGTGATCGCACCTGGCACAACCGTGTAGGGGCTCGGGGCTGGGGGCTAGGTGCACGCAGTCTCGCTCAGCTCAGCCCCAAGTCCCCAGTCCCCGCAGAGATCAGCTAGCCCCTAGCCCCTAGCCCCCGCTTTGTTAACCCCCCCGTAACACAAACGACACATCGGGATAACAACCGCCCCATAGGCTTCCTTGACGTTCTCAGTTCGCCTATTGAGGGAGGGATGATGAAGTTTCGTCTTTGGCTGGCCCTGATCGCGATCGCGTCGATCGCGTCCCCTGCATTCGCGCAAGTGGACAACGGACGGATCGCGGGAATCGTTCGCGATTCCAGCGGTGCCATGGCTCCCGGCGTGACCGCGAAGGTCAAGAACGAGCGCACCGGCGAAGAACGGAGTGCGACCACCAACGACCAGGGGTACTTCCTGATCACTCCCCTCAAGCCGTCGACCTACACCATCAAGGTCGAACGGGCGGGTTTCGCCCCTATCGAATACACGTCGATGCCGCTGGCGATTGGACAGGAGCTGACGCTCGACTTCGAGCTCAAACCCGCGGGCGTCACAGAAGCCGTCACCGTGGTGGGCAGTTCCCCGGTGCTCGACCTGAGCTCCGCGAAGATCGGCGTCAACCTTGGCGAGCGTGAAGTCAACAACCTGCCGGTCAACGGCCGACAGATGTCGCAGCTGATGCTGCAGGCGCCCAGGCTCGCAGAACGCGGGCACCGGCACCTGGCAGGACATCCGCTTCTCCGGACGGGCGGTCGAACAGAACGCGATCCGGTACGACGGTATCGAAGGCTCCGCGATCATCGACGCGGCACCGGGCAACCTCAACGGGGAAGTCGCGACACCGTTCAAGCTGCAAGCGAGCCTGGAGAACGTGCAGGAGTTCCGTGTCGAGTCGAGCGCGTATCCCGCTGAATTCGGTACGGGCAGCGGCGGTCAGGTGAGCGTGATCACCAAGTCCGGCGCCAACGATTTTCACGGCGCCGCGTTCGAGTACCTGCGGCGCGACAAGCTCGACGCTCCCAACTATTTCGACTCGCAGCGAAAAACTGACGGCAGCGTGATCGCCGACCTCGGGAAATCGTTGCTCCAGCAGGACCAATTCGGTGGCTCGTTGGGCGGCCCGATCGCGAAAAACCGGGCGTTCTTCTTCGGCAGCTTCGAGCGCTACCGCCTCAACGCCGGCATCAACATCGTCGAGGCGACACCGAGCGCCGCCGCCTGGGCTCGCGCCGTTCCCGCTATTGCCGCACTGCGTCCCACGTTCCTCGCACCGGGCGCAGTCATCCTCGGCGGTCAATCAACGAGCCCGGATTTCGACATCGCGCAGCTGCAGACGCCTCAGGTCGTCACGGAGACCGCGGCGAGCGCCCGCGTCGACTTCCGGATTACGCCAAAGTGGACGAGTTACATCCGAGTGTTCCACGATCAGGGCACCAGTGACGCGCCAGACAGCGTGTCCGGCCGCGTCGTCCATACCGAGGCCAATCCCAGCAACGCCGTGTTCAATCTGCAGGGTGTCCTGTCGGACAAAACGACGAACGAGTTCAAGTTCGGCTACAACGCGGCGCCGACGAACATCGCCGGCGTCGTGCCCTCCGCGGCGTCGGTCGTGTCGGCGGCCATTATCAACCTGACGGGTTCGGTGGCGAACAACGGCATCGCCGGCCAGGGCTCGAGCTCGGGTATCACTGTCCCGGGCGGTCTGGTCCGTGCGAACAGCGCCCAGAACGGACGCGCGCAGCCGTACGACCCCTATACGCTGTCGTTCATCGATTCGCTGAGCTCGCTGCGCGGAAATCACTTCCTGAAGGTCGGCGGCGAACTTCGCATGATCAGGATGTCGACTGATCGCCTTGGCGGCACGACCTATACGTTCCAGAACGTCAATGCATTTCTGGCCAACCAGCCGTCGGGCATTCAGTTCCTGGGCGACGAAAGCGCGCCGAGCGTCTTCAACAACGGCGCAACCGGCGAGCGGCACATTCGGCAGGAGTACTACATCGCGTACGCCCAGGACGAATTCCACGCCAGCCCGAAGCTGACGTTGAACTACGGCGTGCGCTACGACTACTACTCGATGATTCACGAAGCCAACGGGCTGCAGGTGAAATTCAACGTCGATACGGGTGTGATCGACCCGCCATCGACGCCGGTGTACATCACGAAGAAGAACAATATCCAGCCACGCGTCGGCGCCACCTACTCCGCGACCGACAAGACGATCATCAGAGCAGGCTTCGGAATGTTCGTAGGCCCAGGCCAGACTGAAGATCAGGTGCAGACGATTGCAGACTCCGACCGCGTCAGCGTGACGCTGTCGTCGGGACCGGCGCTCGCCTACCCGCTGGATCCGGCCGTCGCGACCTGCGACGTTCATCAACACCCCCAACAATCGATCGTTCCAGCCCCGCGCGTATCGAAACGAATACACGATTCCCGAGCAGATCTGGCAGTACACCGCCTCCGTCCAGCAAGAGCTCGGTGGACATGTCGCGGTGACGGCGGCCTATGTCGGGGCGCAGGGCCGTAACCTCTTTCTGCGCAGCATCGCCAATCCCATCGTCTCCGTCGTCACAAACCCGAATCCTGCAAACGCTGCGTTCGTCATTCGACAGTTCTCGATCGTCCAGCGCGATGCGACCGGCGCCGTGACCGGAGTGCAGAATCCGTACGCGGAAATCGACACCAAGACCAGCGGCGGCCACGACAATTACAACGCCCTGCAGCTCGGGCTGACGCGCCGCTCCGTGCGCGGCCTCTCGGTAAACGCGCAGTACACGCTGTCACGCAGCTTTGGCAATACGAGCGGCTCGAACGAAGCCCTGACGGTCGGCAACGCGGCGCAGACGCTCGCGGATTACGATTACGACACCGGATACAACGCCTTCGACGTGCGCCATACGTTCACACTGGGCGCGCTGTACCAGATCCCATACGGTCGTGGACGGGCGAAACCGGCAACTGGAATCGCCGACTACGTTCTGGGCGGATGGGACATCGGCGGAATCGCCAACGCTCGTAGTGGGCTGCCGATCGATGTCCGCATCACGCGGCCGGACATCGTCTACGTCGATGGCGCCGGCACCGTGTTCAACAATCCCGCGGCCGGGCGCACCGCAGTGATCAACACGCCGAATGGCGGCTCGACTCGCAACGTGCGCAGGCCGGATCTCGTTTCTGGCGTGGATCCGTTCATTTCGAACGGCGGGCTGCTGTTCTTGAATCCCGCGGCCTTTTCGACGCCGAAGCCCGGCACGTATGGAAACCTCGAACGCGGATCGCTGCACGGTCCGGGATTCGGGCAGATCGACATGGTGCTGTCCAAGCACTTCCCGTTTGGCAGCACGACGCGCAACGCGGAGTTCCGTGTCGAGATCTTCAACCTGTTCGACCGGGCCAACTTCCAGAATCCGGTGGCGACGCTGCCGAACGCGCTGCCGACCGCGGCGACGACAGAGGCGAACAAAGTGCAGCCAGGACAGGCGTTCACCGCTGCCGCAGCCGGTAACTTCGGAACGTTGACGAGCACGGTCGGACGCACGGTCGGACTCGGGACGGCACGTCAGGTTCAGTTGGCGTTCCGACTGAACTTCTAACGAGAAGAGCGATCTCGCGGTGACAGACGGCCGGGCGACTTGCCCGGCCGTTTGTTTTTTGCGCAGAATTTACACCGCCGTCGTCACGACCTTCGGGCGATGGCCCGATAGTCTCCAGCGTGGGGTGGTACAGGTCGTTTACCCGCGGCGACGAGCGGATGGTGGTCCGCCGGGCGCACACCGACGCAGGTGTCCTGGTCCTCGTCACCGCTCGCGAAGAAACCCACACGACGTTCTTCCGCGAAGCCTACAGCGCCATCCAGCATCAACGCGACATCGAAGAGCGCCTGCTGCACGACGGCTGGACGCTGGCGCCGTCGGCGGCCGTTGCCAGACCTTTGCGATCCCTTTACTAGCCAGACGCGCGGCTCGCTGCACCGACCGCGATTCAACACGGTTTCGCCTTGAGGGCGGGCTCTTTTCTTGCACGCCGAAGGCTCCAGCCGGCTTGGACGTACCGATTTCCAGGATTCGGCACCGACTTCAAGCAGTCAAAAGAACGTCAGGCCTCAACAGTAACAACACTGCGCATTGACGTTGGGTGCGGCGCCGCCATTTGTTTGCGCACATGTGACGCGAACGCCTCCGCATGGTCGCACGCGGCCGGGATGATGCGAATCGATGGAGTACTTCCGCTTGCTGTTCAGATCGCGCCGTGCCTTGCCGCTGGTTGTGACCATCGTCATGGCCGCGTGTAACGTGCACCCGCTGTCGTCGGCAAAGACGACATCGCTTCCCGTGCTCAACGTGTCCTGCGAAGGCCGGGACGACGCGCTCAATTGCCGCGCGCTCGAGCAAGTCGCCGCATCGCCTGTCGATGCCCGCGAGGGCGTCGACGTGACCGATGCAGTGGTGTGGACCACGTCCAACGCCAGCGACCGCCGGGGTCGTCCGTGGCCATGTGACGTCGATGGAAGAACCCGGCAGCGCCACCATCACCGCGACCCTGCGTGCTGGTGATGAGACCGTCACGGCCTCCGTTCTCGTGGTGGTTGGCGACGATGGCGCGGTCCCGCAGATGGCCTACGACCTGAGTGGCGCGGTCAGGGATGTGTCGAACACGGCCATGACCAATGTCGAATTGACGCTCTCGGACGATCGCAGCGGCAACCGGATCGCGACCACAGGGCAGAACGGTGGACCTTCGGAGGGGACCTTCCGCTTCGCTCCCGTACTCAGCGGGCAGTATCGCCTGCGGGCCACGAAGTCCGGGTATCGACCGGTCGAACGGGTCGTGAACGTGCCCGACGCAGTCGCCCCTGACGCTGGTGATGTTGTCCGAGCCGCGTTGAATAACCAGGCCGAGAGAAGCGCTAAATCTGTCCGAGCGCTCTGACGGCGAGTTCGCGGCGGCGTCGGGCGTAGATGCCGTGGGCCGTGCTGCCAGCGGCGCGCTCGAGTACGGGCGCCGCATACCTCAGTTCGCGTAATGCCTCAGGGGCATCCATCTCGCTGAGCGCCAGGACGGTGTACCAGAACGGGAACCGGCGCCACTGGCCGTTGCCGTCGCGCGTGGAGTGCAGATGCCCCGCGCCTCGGCGGAGCCGCTCTTCCCGTCTATTCAGGCTGCCCGAGAGAAGATTTCGCCACAACCCCACGCTGCACTTCCCGCAGCAGAACAGCCCCGGGTTCGTCCTGCGCGGATCGAGTGCGGCCCGCTCGAGACAGCGCATCAGCCCGTCGCAGGCTCGATCGAGCGCTGCGGAGACCACACGGTCGCGCACGCCGAGCGACCGCAGTGCACGACAGGCCTCCTCGCCGACGATGTGCCGCGCCGATGCGGACGTGATGCGCTCGCCCGTGAAGACGACAATGCCCTTGTTGCGTTCGGCAGCAAAGCCGGCAAACGTCTCGGCGTAGGCGCCGGGCAAACCCTGCCGCGACGCGATCCATCGCGCGACCTGCTTGCGTTCGGAGACGGCGAGCGGTCGCCGGTCAAACAGCGCCGCATTGCACCGCATCGACCGTGTGCGAAAGACTTCCTGCGTCTATCAACGGCCCTCCCCGAACGTGTGTCCGGGCAAGGATACCGCGTGTTCATGTCCAGTGAGCGCCGCGCGCATCACGAGCGCGCTCGACGGGCACGCGGACCGGAACTCGATCGACTCTTTGACATCGTCGGGTACATCCGCGCGCTCGACGCGGGAGAAGCCAAAGCGCGGAAAGAACTCGCCCGCGGTCGTCGTCAGCAGGTAGGCGGCCTCGGCGCCGAGGCTTCGCGCCAGGTCGAGCCCCGCGCTCGTCAGTTGATGGCCGATACCGCGGCCGCGCCACGCGCTGTCCACCGCCACCGATCGCAGCAACACGCCTGACGGATAGACTTCGAGAGCGACGGACCCGATCGTGCGGCTGCCGACCCGGGCGACGAGCGCGGTTCCGAGGGACTCCCTCAGTCCGGCCGTCGGCAGCTGATTGGCCGTCAGCAGCGCCTCCATCGCGGCCAGATCGTGCGGAGCCGCCGGTTCGACGTTGACGCCGCTCATGCCGGCGCCTCTTCGCCGCAGCAAGCCAGGCTGCGCGGCGCCTCGACCGCCTTGAGACAGCAGCCGGTCGCCTTACGGAGCCGCTCGCCGTCCTTGGCGATGGTGTCGACGTGCGTGAGCGCGTGCTTCACGATGTCGGTCAACGTGCGCAGGACCGTGTCGTCGAGCGACGCCAGCCGATAGTGGATCCATAATCCTTCCCGCCGGGTCTCGACCAAGCCCGCGCGCCGGAGGTACGCAAGGTGGCGCGAGACCGTCGGCTGCGGAAGCTTCAGCGCGTCGTGCATCTCGCAGACGCAAATCTCGCCGCCGACGAGCAGCGCGAGGATGCGCAGCCGCGTGGCATCCGCGAGAGCCTTGAACAGCGCTTCGATGTGGGTCAGCCGGGTGCTCATATATTCGCCTTGACAAATATAGCATGACCTCCATATATTCGTCTAGGCGAATTTAAAGGAGGCACGATCATGGACACCGACGACCGGCTTGAAGGAGCAGATTCAGGAGAAATACGGCGCGGCGGCGCGGCTCGCGGCATCGGGCGCGAAGGATGCCAGCTGCTGCTCGGGAACGAGCTGCTGCGGGGCCGAAGAGATCACGGAGAACCTGTACAGCGACAGCGAGCGCGGCACGCTGCCCGACGCCGCGGTCGCTGCCTCGCTCGGCTGCGGCAACCCGACGGCGCTGATCGAGCTCAAGGCAGGCGAAACCGTGCTCGATCTCGGATCGGGCGGCGGCATCGACGTCCTGCTGTCGGCGCGACGCGTCGGTCCGACCGGCAAGGTCTACGGGCTCGACATGACCGACGACATGCTCGCGCTCGCGCGCGAGAACCAGCGCAAGGCCGGCGTCGGCAACGTCGAGTTCCTCAAAGGCGAGATCGAACAGATCCCGCTGCCCGACTGCTCGGTGGACGTCATCATCTCCAACTGCGTGATCAATCTCTCGCCCGACAAGGATCGCGTGATCGCCGAAGCCTTCCGCGTCTTGAAGCCGGGCGGGCGATTCGCCGTGTCCGACGTCGTGGTGCGCGGCGAGGTGCCGGACGACATCCGTCGCGACGCCGAAGCGTGGATCGGGTGCATCGCCGGCGCGCTCGAGGAGGAAGAGTACCGCGGCAAGTTGACGCGCGCCGGATTCAGCGGCGTCGATCTGGAGCGCTGGCGCGTCTATGACATCGCCGACGGGCGGTTCGCCAGCGCGTTCGTGCGCGCCACCAAGCCAGCGCCGCAACCCTGCTGCGGCACCGACTGCTGCAAGCCGTGATCACGGTCGTCTTCGCCTGCGTGCACAACGCCGGGCGATCGCAGATGGCGGCGGCGTTCTTCAACGCCTTCGCCGATCCGTCGAAAGCGCGCGCGGTCTCGGCGGGCACGCAGCCCGCCGACCGCGTGAACCCTGTGGTCGTGGAGGCGATGAGAGAAGCCGGGATCGACGTCTCCGGCGGCAACACCGCAGCGGCTGACGCCAACGGTGGCCGAGCAGGCTTCTCTGCTCGTCACGATGGGCTGCGGCGACGAGTGCCCGTACGTGCCAGGGCTGCAGCGGGACGACTGGCCGCTCGACGATCCGGCCGGTCAGCCGCTCGAGCGCGTGCGGGCCATCCGCGACGATATCCGCCAGCGGGTTCACACGCTTGTGACCCGCGAGGGCGTCGGCGCAACGCTATAATCGCCGCCATGCGGATGCTGCCGTTTGCCATCTGGATCGCCCTGACCGTCCTCGCGCTCGCAGTCGCCCCGCGCGCGGCCGACGCCCCGAAGCAACTCATCGCCCACCGCGGCGCGTCAGGGTATGCACCAGAGCACACCGCCGCCGCCTACAAGCTGGCAATCGAGCAGAAGGCCGATTTCATCGAGCCCGACCTCGCCGTCACGAAGGACAACATCCTCATCTGCCTGCACGACGACACCCTCGAGCGCACGACGAACGTCGCCGAGGTCTTTCCCGATCGCGCGTCCGCGGCGACTGCCGCGACCGAGTCGACGCGGCGCCCGGGCAAGCACTGGCTCGCCAACGATTTCACGCTCGCCGAGATCAAGCGTCTCGACGCCGGCAAGTGGTTCAACCCGAAGTTCGCCGGCGAGAAGATCCTCACCTTCGAGGAGATGATCGCGCTGGTGCGCGGACACGGCGGAATCTACCCGGAGCTCAAGTCGCCGCCGCTCTACACCGCGCGCGGTGTCGACATGGAGAAGATCTTCGTGTCGGTCGTCAAGAAGCTCGGACTCGACACCCCGGCCTCGATGAAGACCATGCCGGTCATCATCCAGTCGTTCGACGAAGCGACCATTCGCCGTGTCGCAACCGATCTGCCGGCCATCCCCCGCGTCTTCCTGACGTCGAGAGACGAAGACGTCTCCGACGCGCGGCTCAAGGAGCTGTCGAAGTTTTCGAACGGGATGGCGCCGGAGAAGGTACGTCATCGCTCGTCATCCCGAGATGGTGAAGGCCTCGCACGCGCTCGGCATGACGGTGACGTCGTGGACGTTCAAGAAAGACGACGACAAGATGGCGTTCCCGACCGTGCGCGACGAGATGCAACACTTTCTTTATGAACTCGGGATCGACGCGCTCTTCACCAACAACCCGGATCAGTTTCCCAGGCGTTAGTCTCGTTACATCGATTTCACAGAATCGATACACGATTTCCACGGCGGCCTCGTACCGTCGACCCTCGCATCCGCCGATTTCCTCTTTTGCGAGGTTCAACATGCCACGTGCCCGCCGCGTCCTTCGACTGTGTGCTGTTCTGCTGCTCGTCATCGCCGCGTCCCTGACGACGCCCGCTGCCCTGTTCGCGCAGACCCGGTCAGTGACTGGCACCGTCGCCGGCGCCGTGCTCGATCCGGACGGCAAGGCGGTTGTGGGTGCGCCGGTGCTGGCCCGAAACGAGACCAGCGGCGAGACGCGCACCACCACGACCGATGGCGCGGGTCATTTTTCGATCGCCAATCTCAATCCCGGCTCGTACGCGATCGAAGTGTTCGTCCCTGGCTTCGACACCGTGCGCCGGACTGGCGTTCAGCTGACGGGCGGGAACACGGAGGAGCTCGCCATTCGGCTGAACGTCGCCAACATCACGGAATCCGTGACCGTGTCGGCGGCGCTTCCGGCCGCGGCGGTGGCGGCCCCCTCGCAAGCGTCGCTGACGGCGCGCTCGGCGCAGTCGCTGATCAGCAACGAGTACATCCGGAACTACACGTCGCCGGTCTCCGACTACAGCCAGGTGCTGCAGATGGCGCCCGGCACCTTCAGTGTGAGCGCGAACGGTCCGGGCCTGGGGGACACGAAGACGTTCTTCCGCGGCTTCAAGGACGGCTACTACAGCATGACCTACGACGGGATCCCCTTCAACGACACCAACGATCCGACGCACCACTCGTGGGTGTTCTTTCCGGCGCAGACGATCGGATCGACCGTGTTCGACCGCAGCCCGGGATCGGCCGCGTCGATCGGCCCCTCGACTTTCGGCGGGTCGGTCAGCTTGCTGTCGCGATCGTTGAATGCGGAGCGATTGCTGAACGGGACCGTGTCGTACGGTTCGTTCAACACGCGGCTGGTGGACGTCGACTTCAACACCGGCCGGTTCGGCCGCGACGGCCGGTCGCGCCTGATCGCGGACGTGCACGAGATGCGGTCGGACGGCTATCAGACCTTCAACTTCCAGAAGCGCGACGCGTTCTCGGCCAAATATCAGTATCAGGCGACTGACAACACCTCGCTGACCGCGTTCAGCTCGATCATGCACCTGTCGAGCAACACGCCGAATCAGAAGGGATCGACGCGCGCACAGATCGCGCAGTTCGGCGACGACTTCCTGATGACCGACGACCCGTCGTCTCCGCTGTACTACAAGTTCAACTTCTACTCGATCCCGACCGACTTCGAATACGTCGGCATCAGAACGCTCGTCGGCAAAGGCTGGTCGATCGACAACAAGGCCTACACGATGCGCTACTACAACAAGCAGAACTACAACGGCGTCACGACGATCACGACGACGAGCGCCACGGACAAGTTGAACAGCTACCGCAAATACGGCAACAACCTGCCGGTGACGTACGTGTCGAATCGCGGCGTCTTCCGGACCGGCTTGTGGTCCGAGTACGCGTCGACCGATCGCTATCAGACGCCATCCGATCCGCGCACCTGGATCGACGCGCCGCTCCCCAACTTCCACGAGATGTTCGGCACGACGACCCTGCAGCCGTATGCGGAGTACGGATGGCGGGCGCTGCCGAACCTGACCGTCACGGCGGGAATGAAGTACGCGTACTACCGGCAGAACTTCACCCAGTTTGCGGACAACGGCAAGACGGTCGGCAACCTCAACGGGGCGGCGTCCGTGAATCACGTGGCCGAGTACCATTCGTGGCTGCCATCGATCGACGCGCACGTCCTCCTGCAGCCGTACTGGTCGATGTACGCCCAGGCCGGCAGAGGTCAGAACATTCCGCCGACGAGCGTCTTCGACGTCAAGAACGCGCAGGTCGGAACGCTGCCGAGGCCGATCCTCGCGGACACCGTGCAGATCGGATCGGTCTGGAAGTCGCGCCGCGCCACGCTCGATCTCGATTTCTACCGGATCAACTTCCAGAGCGACTACTCGTCGACCTTCGACGCGGTCACCGGCGACACGCTGTATTTCCTCAACGGCGAATCGATCACCCAGGGGATTGAGGCCGAGAGCACGATTCTCGTCGGCGGCGGCGTGGCCGTCTACCTGAACGCCACCAAGGGCACGGCGAAATACACCGATTCGAACCTCTGGGTGCAGAACGCCCCGAGCGACACCGAGACGATCGGCCTCACCTACAATCTGGGGAACTGGAACGTCGGGCTGTTCAGCAAGCGCGTCGGCCTGATGTACAACGACAACACGACCATCCACCAGGCGATTCCGATC
Source organism: uncultured Acidobacteriota bacterium (assembly GCA_963792175.1). Classification (GTDB taxonomy): domain Bacteria; phylum Acidobacteriota; class Vicinamibacteria; order Vicinamibacterales; family CAVVIG01; genus CAWBVG01. The sequence goes on along the minus strand of CAWBVG010000039.1, from coordinate 302,525 downwards.
GATCCGTTCAACATCACCAATCTCTTCTTCAACTACACCGTGCGCGGATCGTCGAAACTGTCCCAGTCGAGGGTCCGGTTGGCGGTGAACAACCTGACCGACAGCCACGCCATCACCGCGGTGAGCGCGGCCTCGGCGAAGTCGAACGCCGCCGCGGCGGGCGACATCCTGACCCTGATGTCGGGGCGAAGCGTTTCGGTGTCGCTGACGGTCGGCTTCAGTCCACGGTAGCGAACGTCCGGATGCTCGGATTGTTCAACCGTACCGGCGACATGCGGCCGCCCGGACGCCGCATGTCGCCGGTGCGTTCGTAGCCTCGCGTGTCATCGCGGGTTTACTTTCCGTTGGTCCACGCGTAACGTTATCGCGCTACGATTCGACGCACCTTCAATGGAGGCCATGTGATTTCACGAGTCCGGGGCGCCGCGCTGTTCTGCCTGATCCTTCTTTTCGCGTGCGCCTCGTCGGCGCGCGCGCAATTCGAGACCGCATCCGTCGTCGGCACCGTCCGCGACCAGTCCGGCGCCGTCGTGCCCGACGCCAAGGTCACGTTGACCAACACGGCGACCGGCGTTTCGTTGACCCGGACTACCACCGGCGACGGCACCTACGAGTTCGTCACGGTCAAAGGCGGTATCTACCTCGTGACGGCCGAAAAATCCGGCTTCTCGATCGCGCTCACCGACAACGTCCAGGTGCAGGTCGGCGCCCGGCTGCGCGTCGACATGCAGCTGGCGGTCGGCCAACTGTCCGAGAAGGTCGTCGTCACCGGCTCGTCGCCGCTGATCGAGACCGACTCGAGCCAGCGCAGCCAGGTGATCACCGGCGACCAGATGCGCGAGCTCGCGCTGAACGGCCGCGAGTACTCCGCCCTGGCGCTGCTCTCGACCGGCGTCCGCCAGTCGGCGCTGAACAAGAGCACCAACGGCACGCCGCGCGAGGGCGCGTTCAACGTCAACGGCCTGCGCAGCACGTTCAACAACTTCCTGATCGACGGCGTCGACAACAACGCCTACGGCACCAGCAATCAGGGCTTCTCGAACCAGGTGATGCAGCCGGCGCCGGACGCCGTCAGCGAGTTCCGCGTCGTCACCAACAATCAGAGCGCCGAATACGGGCGCGCGGCCGGCGCGACGGTGAACGTCGCCTACCGCAGCGGCGCGAACCAGTTCCATGGCGACGCGTGGGAGTTTTTCCGCGACACCAAGCTGAACGCGACGACGTTCTTCACGCCGCCGGACGGCCAGAAGCCGCCGCTCCGGCGCAACCAGTACGGCGGCGTGCTGGGCGGACCGATCGTCAGGAACAAGGCGTTCTTCTTTGGCGATTTCGAGGGGTTCCGGCAAACGCGGAAGACGACGGTGTTCTCGACCCTGCCCGACCGCGACGCAGAACGCCGGCATTCTCAGCGTCGACATTCGCGACCCGCGCACCGGCGTGGTCTATCCCGGCCGGCACCGCGATTCCGATGACGGCGTTCGCCCGCAAGGTGCTCGGCGGCCTGCCGGCGCCGAACGTGGCCGGCGCCGCCAACAACTACTCGATCCTCCAGGAGTTGACCAACGACACCGACAAGGCCGGCGGCAAGATCGATCTGCAGGTGAGTCCGGAGCTGTCGATGTTCGGCCGTTACGGATGGCGCAGCCTCAACACCAACGATCAGGCGCCGATTCCGCTGCCCTCCGGCGGCGGCGGCAATGGCAACATCTACACGCGCAACAAGCAGCTCGTGCTCGGCGCGACCTACGTCGCGAGCGACCGATCGCTGCTCGAGGTCCGGTTCGGCTGGTCGAACACGCAGGGCGGCAAGAATCCGCCGGCCCTCGGCGAGGCGGACACGTTCGGCATCACCGGGCTCCCGACCGACGCACGCATCTCGGGTGGATTGCCGTCGCAGGCGATCAACGGCTACGCCGGCGTTCGGCCGACAGGCCACCAATCCGCAGTGGCAGTACCCGACGGTCTACAACCCGAAGATCAATTACTCGTGGCTGATGGGCAAGCAGTCGCTCAAGGCGGGCTACGAGTTCCAGCGGGTCAACGTCGAGGTGCAGGACGTGAACCCCCTGTACGGCCTCGATAGCTACACCGGCAATTTCACCAAGCCGGTGAGCACGCTCGCGAACAACAACCTGTACAACCTGGCGGACTTCATGCTCGGCCTGCGATCGCAGTACGCGCTCAGCACCTTCTACATCGCCAACATGCGCCAGAACCTCCACTTCATGTACGTGCAGGACGACATCCGCGTCAACGACAAGCTGACGCTGAACGCCGGCCTGCGCTACGAGTACGCGTCGCCGATGTGGGAAGCCAACAACGCGCTGACGAATTTCGATCCGGTCAACAAGGTGATGCTGACCGCGAAGGACGGATCGATCGCCGATCGGGCACTGGTCGATCCCGACCGGAACAACTTCGGCCCGCGGCTCGGGTTTGCCTACACCGTGGCGCCCAGGAACGTCGTCCGCGGCGGCTGGGGTACCAGTTACGTCCACGTCAACCGCATCGGATCGGCCAACCTGCTCGGGATCAACGGTCCTCAGGTCGTGAGAGCGGCGGTGGTCCAGGGGGATGCGACGGTGGCGTCGTTCCGGCCGACGGAGCAAGGCTATCCGGCAGGTCTGACCGACTCGTCGAAGTTCAACCCGCTGACCGCGCTCATCAGCTACATCCCGAGGGATTACCACTCGAGCCCGGTCCAGAGCTGGTACCTGTCGTATCAGCGCGAGTTCGGTCCGAGCATGCTGGTGGACGTCGCCTACGTCGGCAACAAGGCGGACGACCTGCTGCTGGTCGCGAACTACAACCAGGCGGTGCCCAACAGTCCGACGACCAACATCCCGCTCGCGTCGCGGCGGCCGATTTCGACCTTCGGCGACATCACCTACGTCTTCAACGGCGGCAAGTCGCGGTACAAGGCGTTCCAGGCCAAGTACGAATGGCGGATGGGGACCGAGGTCACGCTCCTCAGTTCGCTGACGCTGTCGAAGGCGGAAGACAATTCGGCTGGCGCGCTCGAGAATCAGAATGGCAACTTCCCGGCGCCGCAGGACCTCAGGAATCTGGACGCCGACTTCGGCCTCGGCTCCTACCATCAGCCGTACAACAGCACGACGAGCTTCGTGGTGGCGCTGCCCTTCGGCCACGGCAAACGCTGGGGCAACGGCATCCCGAAGGCGCTCGACGTCGTCGTCGGCGGCTGGCAACTGGGCGGCATCAACACGATCACGCCTGGCGAGATGGTGACGTTCACCTATTCGCCGGCCGCACAGTTCCAGGTGTCCGCGATCACGAACGACTTCTCGGGCGCGAACAACTATCGCCCGAACATCACCTGCGACCCGTACGCGCCGTCGGGTCAGCAGTCGATCACGCAGTGGTTCAACCCGGCGTGCGTCGTCCTGCCGACCGATCAGAGTCAGCCGTTCGGCAACGCGCCGCGCAACAACGTGCGCGGACCGAACTTCTGGCAGTTCGATCTCGCCGCCAGCAAGAACGTCGCGCTCGGCGGACAGGCGCGGCTGCAGCTGCGGCTCGAGGCGTTCAATCTCTTCAATCGCGTGAACTTCACCCCGCCCGCGGCCAACCGCAGCAATTCGACGTTCGGCACCATCACCAGCACGTTCGATCAGCGGCAGGTGCAGTTGGGGTGAAAGTGCTCTGGTAGGAACGAGGACACAAAGGAAACCTGCGCCTTGTGCTCGATTACTGTTAACGCAGCCCAGGAACCGTTGCGATAGAGCGTCAGCGCGACGTCGACGTTGGCGCGCAGTGTCCGCGCGATCGCGTCCCAGGTCTTCTCGCAGCGAAGCAGCGTCTTCCACGAGTAGAGGTGTTTGGGCTTGTGGAAGTCGCTGCTCGCCACGTAGGGATAGTGCTTGAGGCTGGTCACCGAGAAGAGGTCGTCGCGGTTGGCGGCCTCCCACACGTCGACCAGCTCCGCCAGCCGCTTGCGGTGATCCCACAGATAGCAGGTGCTGATCTCGATGCGGCGCGTCGTGCGGTGATGCGGGTGACACGCGATGCTCAGCGCGTCCTGCCGCCGGATGTCGCGGAGGATTTCCTCGGCGGGCTGGTCGGCGCTGATGAACTCGCGGATGTTCAGCGCGACGATGTGCGAATTCTTCTTGCTGCGAATGTGATTCTGGGTGATCTCGGCGCCGGGGAGGACGAGCAGATCGTAGAGGCGGCGCGCCCGGCGCGCTTCCGCCTCGATGTCGTTGAGATACGCGTCGAACCGTTCCGCCGTCACCGAGAACTCGCGCCGTCCGAGCGACATCATCCGGCCGGCGCGGGCGAACATGTCGCGCTCCATCAGAATGTGATCGGTGATCGCGATGACGTCGAAGCGCCTGGTCTTGCCGTAGAGATCGACCACCTCGCGCAGTGACAGCCGTCCATCGCTCCAGCGGGTGTGGACGTGAAAATCGCAGAGCAGAAACGGCTCGTATCCCGGCACGTCAGGCTCTCACGTCGAGGTGATCCGTATCCGCCGGCCGGTGCCGGAGGATTTCGGACCAGAAGTTACGGACGTACAGATTGAACACCGCAGCCTTGCCCATCGCGTGATAGCGGCGCGCCGACGTCCAGACCCAGCAACCGCGGCTGAGCGCCACGCGGCCGACCGGCGTCAGCCGCCGCCCGAGGTTCGTGTCCTCGCCGTGAAACTCGATGCGGCGGTCGAATCCGCCAATCCGATCCAGCGCCTCGCGGCGGACCGCGAAATTGCCGCCGTACAGGATGGCACCGATGCCCAGCCCGTAGTGGACCGCGGCGTGTGTCGGCGGCGCGACAACGTGGTCGTACATCCGCAGCAGCGCGCGACCACGCCAGTCCCAGTCGTAGAATCGGTACGGCCCCGTCACCGCGACCGGCGCGTCGGCGGCGCTGAAACCGCCGCTCGACGCGCTCCAGCCAGAAAATGGGCGCGCGGCAGTCAGCGTCGACATACGCGACGATGTCTGTCCGCGCGGAGTGACGCGCCGTTTCGCGCGCCACCACAAGACCTTTCGCGGGTTCGTCCACCACGCGGACGCCCGGCACGGCACGCGCCACGGCGCCCGTCTCATCGGTGCTCGCATTGTTGATGACCAGGATGTCGTCGGCTGGCCGCGTCTGGGCCAGAAGGGAATGCAAACAGGCAGGAAGCAGTCGCGCCTCGTTGTGCGCGCAGACGATCACGCCAATCGTCAGACCGGAAATGCGTGCCCTCTCATCGGTAGCAGGATAGCGGGCACATGTAACAGCGACGCGGCGACGGGATCACATCGTCGCGAATTCGATGTACCGATGTTGCAACTCAGTGCGAGGTTTTTTCGAGCGGCTCGAGGAGGATGTACCAGCTCTCGCAGTCGGTGCGCGAGCCGCCCGCCAATGTGACGGTGAACTTGAGGTTCAGCGACGGGATGTCCCACCGCTGCTTGGCGCGCCCAGCGTCGAGGACGACGCGGAACGGCTTGAGGAGGTTGTCTGGAGAATCATGTTCGCGGTGCGCGTCCTGGACCCCGGCGAAGATCGCGAACTCGCGCCGCGGACCCAGGTGGACTTCGAACTTGCTGACGCCGCTGACCGCATGGTCGTACACGCGCTCGGAGTACTGCCCGTCGCGCTCGCGGCACGATTGCCAATTGCCTTCCAGGATGTTCCGGGTGTCGTGACTGAACGGGGTGAACTGTGCTTCAGCTGGACGCCCACCCGCGGCGAGCGTCATCACCGTGGCGCACACACCAGTTAGAAGCCAGGAAGCCCTGGAAGCCGACTGACGCACGGTACTCCTTTCGCCAACGAGACGTAGTGTCTCGCGGATGAGCCGAACGCAGAATATCAAAGTGGCCGTTAACCCACAATTAACATCTTAGACACGTGCCCGATACCCCCGGTCGGTACCCTCCCTCCCCAGTCCATGCCCAGACACAAGGTCCTCATCGTCGAAGACGAGCACGACATCGCCGGACTCATCAAGCACACGCTCGAGCGGGGCGGCGACGCCGACGCCGAGATCGTCTCCTCGGGAGATGCCGCGCTGGCGGCGGTGACCGAACAGCCGCCCGATCTGATCATCCTTGACCTGAACCTGCCGGTCATCAGCGGTCTCGACGTCTGTCGCATCCTGCGATCGCGGGCCGACGTGCCGCACGTGCCGATCATCATGCTCACGGCCCGCACCAGCGAAGACGATCGCGTGGCCGGCCTCGAGCACGGCGCCGACGATTACGTCACCAAGCCGTTCAGCCTCCGCGAGCTGACGGCGCGGGTGCGCGCGGTGCTGCGCCGCGGCCGCTCGGCGCGCGACGACCGGGCGATGCGCGCGACGTTCTATCGCGGCGAACGGCTCAGCGCCGATTTCGACGCCGTCGCCATTGCCGTCGATGGCGCCCCGGTCCGCTTGACGCGCCGCGAGTTCGAGCTGCTGCAGTATCTGGTTCAGAACAAGAACCGCGTCATCTCGCGCGACCGTCTGCTCGAGCGGGTCTGGGGCTACGAACGGCTGGTCGAGACCCGCTCCGTCGACGTGCACGTCGGGCGCCTGCGCAGCAAGCTGAAGACGGCGGGCCGCCAGATCGAGACGGTGGTCGGACTGGGGTATCGCTTCATCGATTGATTGCCGGTTGGCGAACCGTTTCGGCTATAAAGGGCGTCTGACTCCGTGCGTCTTGCGAGGCGCCGGCGAGGAGGACTCCGATGGCCGAACGCGTGCAAACCTACAAGAACCATCTCCGGTGGCTTCCGGCATTCCATTTCTTCGTCCTGCCCGTGCTGCTGCTCAATGTGCTGAACGAAGTCCGGCGAGCGTGGCGGAACCCGTCCGAAGGGGCCCTGTTCGTGGTGGTGGTCGCTGCCGCCTTGTTCACGCTGGCCTTCCTGTCGCGATCGCAGGCCGTGACGGTGCAGGATCGGGTCATTCGCCTCGAAATGCGCCTCCGCCTGCGGCAGATTCTGCCGCCGGAGCTTCAGACGCGCATCCAGGACCTCACGCATCGCCAGCTGGTCGCCCTGCGGTTCGCGAGCGATGCGGAGTTGCCCGGACTGGTGCGCGAGATTCTCGATGGCAAGCTGACCACCGGCAAAGAGATCAAGCTGCGCGTGAAGAACTGGCAGGGCGACTGGCTGAGGGCCTGACCCCTGGCTCGCCGGAACGCCGGCGCGGAGGCGGCTATTTTTTCTTGATCGACGCCATCGCCTTGGGGGTGAGGAACCAGCGCAGGTCGCCGGGGCCCACGGGAGGAATTTCGTCGACATCGATTCGACAGACGGCGCCCTTCTTGAACTCGAACGAATGGCGCGATCCGATCAGCCGGGCGCCGAGTTCGCCAATACCCGGCTCGTGTCCGACGAGCGCGATGCGCGTCTTGCGGCCGTGTTTCTCGAGGTCGGCCACGAGCGACGCGTAACTGCCCCCGGGTGCGAGCGACTCGATGGTGATGATCGACGGCCGCGGATCGAACGCGGACGCGACGATTTCCGCGGTCTGACGCGCGCGCACGAGCGGACTGGTCAGCACGACGTCGATCCAGACGTCGAGCCGCGCCAGGCCGCGCGCCGACTTCTGGAAGCGCTCAATCCCGTCCTCGCTCAGCGGCCGTTTGGCATCGTCGGGCCAGGCGTCACCCCGTTCTTCGGCGACGCCGTGTCGGATGAGGAACAGCTGGTAGGCTGCGGCCATCGATTAGCTCACGCGACGCGACGTGGCGATCTTCTCGGCGGCCGGGCCGCGCACAAGGCGGTCGGCGATCGCGAGCAGCGAGACCCGCGCCCGCATGTAACGCGCATGCAGCCGGCGGCAGTCGTCGTCGAGCGACTCGACGACGGCATCGAGGTCGCGCCAGACGCCGAGGCTGGGTGGCGTGAGCGCCGCCTGCACATCGCGCACGCGATCGATCAGCGTCTGCAGATCGAGCATGCGGCCGAGGATCTCCTGTCCGCGCGTCAACGCGCGCAGGTCGGGCTCGCGCCTGGCGCCCGACGCGTCGGCGCCGAGCTCCAGGGCGTAGCGCATCTTCTTGATCGCGAGCCGCACGTCGTGCAGACGTTCGGGCAGATACACCGCGCCGGCCTTGTCGATCGCCGCGCGCAGCCGCGACGCGCGCTTGGCGACACGCGCGTCGATCGCCCAGCGCCACCCGGACTTCGCGGTACCAGTCCCACGTCTCGAGGGAGTTCCCGCGGCGTCCTCCTGCTTCGCCAACTCATCCACGAGCCGGTCGAGCTTTCGGGCGGTGCGGCGCAACTCGTCGACCGGCAAATGGTGGAACAGGCGCTTCCGCGCGTCATCGCGCTGCTTCGAGATGGCGACGCCAACCCGCGCAATCGGTCCGGTGCGCACGCGGCGCGAAACGTGCAGCTCGTCAATCAGAAGGTGCAGAACATCCAGTTCGCGAACCGTACCGAGTCGCGCGGTCACTCGGCGAAGTCGCCGGTTGAGCTTCACCGTGTTGCCGTGGTCGAGCTGAAGGACTGGCAGCAGCTCGCGGAGCCGCCGCGACGCGACGCGCGCGCGGTGCAGCGCCGTGACATCGCCCTTCTCCACGCCCTGAAGGACGCGCGAGAAGCGATCGAGTCTGGCTTTGAGCAGTTCCGACCGCCGAATCACGGGCATGATCGAGTCAACGCGGATGGTGTAGGCGCCGAGAGGCGTCCTCATTATAGTTAGAGAACCGGATCATGCGCCTGGCCGCCATCGACATCGGCACGAATTCCGTCCACATGATCGTGGTCCAGGTCCGCCCAGACTTGTCCTTCGAAGTGATTGACAGGGAAAAGGAAATGGTCCGTTTGGGTGCCGGCGGACTGGACGGGCGCAAGCTCACGCCGGACGCCATGCACGCCGCGCTCCAGGTGCTCTCGAAATTCAGGCGTCTGGCCGAATCGCACCGCGTTGACGAGGTGATTGCGGTAGCCACGAGCGCGACTCGCGAGGCGGAAAACGGCGGGGAGTTTCTCCAGGCAGTCACCCAGCAGACCGGCATAAGACCCCGGGTCATCTCCGGTACGGAAGAGGCGCGACTCATCCATCTCGCCGCGGTGTACGGCGTCAACGTGTCCGGGGACGTCGCCGTGGTCATCGACATCGGCGGCGGCAGCGTCGAGGTGACGCGAGGGGCCGGAGCGGCCATCGAGCTCGGTCGCAGCTTCAAACTCGGGGTGATCCGGCTGACCGAACGATTCGTCCGCACGGATCCCCTGGAAGCCCGTGACGAACGCAAACTGACGCGCCACATCGACGCGGAAATCGGCAAGTACCTCGATCAGGTCAAGCGCGCCGGATTCGATCGGGTCATCGGCACGTCGGGCACCATTCTCAGTCTCGGCGCGGTGGCCTCGGCCGCCGAGGGGCTCGCCGAAGGCGCGCCGCTCCGCAGCCGGCGCATCAGCGCCAAGGCGCTGCGCCGCGCGCGCAAGGAGCTGGTGGCGCTGGATCTCGAAAAGCGGCTGCGCGTCCCGGGGCTCGAGCCACGCCGCGCGGACCTCGCGGTGGCCGGCTCGATTCTGCTCGATCAGGTTCTCCGCCGTCTCGGCGCCGACGAGATCACGCTCTGCGACCTGTCCCTGCGCGAGGGACTCGTCCTCGACTACGTGGCCCGCCACCGCAAGGAGATCGCGCAGGCCGATCGCTACCCCGACGTCCGGCGGCGGAGCGTCTTCGAGCTGGCCGAGCGCTGCCATTTCTGGCCCGAGCACTCGCAGCAGGTGGCGCGGCTGGCGGTCGGACTCTTCGATCACACGCGCGCGATTCACGGTCTCACGGACCGCGAGCGCGAGTGGCTGGAGTACGCCGCGATCCTGCACGACCTGGGTGTGCACATCAGCTACGAAGGACACCACAAACACTCGTACTACTTGATCAAGAACGGCGACCTGCGCGGCTTCGAGCCGGACGAGATCGAAACGATTGCGCTGGTTGCCCGCTACCATCGCCAGGCGACGCCGAAGCGGCGGCACGACGGCTTCGGCGATCTCCGGCGCCGCGCGCGCCGCACCGTGCGCACGCTTGCCGCGATTCTTCGCCTCGCTGAAAGCCTGGATCGCAGCCACGCCCAGACGGTGATGGGGCTGGAGCTGCACGACCGCGGCGACGACGACCTGCTGCAGCTGCGAGCGGCAGGCGACGTCGAGCTCGAGTTGTGGTCCGCCGCGCGCCACGCCGCGCCGTTCGAGCGGATGACCGGAAAACCCCTGCGCATCGAGGTCGGCCGCATCGCTTCCGAGCCGGCCGCGCATTCCTATGCTGAACAACCTGACACAACCGCACGAGTACCCGGCAAGCTGTTCGTCGTCGAAGGGATCGACGGGTCCGGGAAAACCACACAGCTGGGCCTGTTGGCGAAGTGGCTGAGCGCCGAAGGACATCGCGTGTTCGTCACGGAATGGAACTCGTCCGCCCTCGCCAAGGCGGCGACCAAGACCGGAAAGAAAAAAAACGCGCTGACCCCGATGACGTTCAGCCTGCTGCACGCCACGGACTTCGCTGACCGCTTGCTCTACAAGATCATCCCGCCGCTCAAAGCCGGCATGATCGTCCTGGCGGATCGCTACGCCTACACGGCGTTCGCGCGCGACGCCACGCGCGGCGTCGATCGGCAGTGGGTTCGCGAGCTCTACAGCTTCGCGGTGCGCCCCGACCTCGCCTTGTACTTCCGCGTTCCAATCGACGTCTCGGTGGATCGATTGATGGCGCGAAGGGTCAAGCTCAAGTTCTACGAGGCCGGGATGGATCTCGGCTGGAGCACGAATCCCGTCGAGAGCTTCCGGATGTTCCAGGGCAAGGTCCTGGACGAGTACGACCACCTGGTTGACGAATTCGGCATGGATGTCGTCGACGCGCGAGGCAGCATCACCGAGCAACAGCGTACTGTGCGCACGCTCATCGCCCCGTTCGTGCAGTCGCGGCGGGGAGATGTGGCCGTGGGAGAGATCACGAATGACGAGTCCGTCTAACGCGCCGGAGGCCGGCGAACCGGGACCCAACGGCAGCAGCGTGGCCGGCAGGTACTACGGCCGCTCCATTCCGTACCTGCCGATCAACGACTATCCCGGCAAGCTGATCGCGGTCGAGGGAACTGACGGCGTTGGCCGCAGTACGCAGATTCAGCTGCTCCGCGAGTGGCTCGAAGTGCGCGGATATGGCGTCATCGAGACCGGGTGGACACGCTCGCCGCTGATGCAACCCACCATCGAGCTCGCCAAGTCGAGCAACACGCTGAACAAGCTCACCTTCGTACTGCTGTACGCGACCGACTTCGCCGATCGGCTGGAGAAGGAAATCATCCCGGCGCTGAAAGCGGGCTTCATCGTGCTCTCGGATCGGTACATCTTCACGGCGCTCGCGCGCGCCGGCGTGCGCGGGGTCGACCGGCAGTGGCTGCGTAATCTGTACGGCTTCGCCATCGCGCCGCACATGGTGTTCTATCTCAACATCGACGTGAAGACCCTGATCGGCCGCGTCCTGGAGTCGCGCGGGATGGATTTCTGGGAATCAGGGATGGATCTCAAGCACGGCGACGACATCTACGACAGCTTCAGAACCTATCAGAACAGGGTGCTGAAGGAATACGCGTCGATGGCCGACGAGTTCCATTTCCGCGTGGTCGACGCGCGCCGCTCGGTGGATCGCATTCAGGACGAGTTGCGCCGGCAGGTGGCGGCGTTCCTCGAACCGGTCGAGAAAGCGCCCGAACCATTGCTGTCCGTGGTCAAGGGCTGATCCCGGGTCGATCCGTATCCGATCCCGGCACCGATCAAACCACGGCGGTTTCCAGCGAGTAGACCGGCGGCAGCCAATTGAACACCACCTGCCACGAGTCGCCGCCGTCGCGGCTCGCGAGCACATGCCCGCCCTGAGTACCGACGTAGACGCCCGGCGCGTCGAGCGGATCGGTCGTCATCGCCATCCGCATCACGTTGAGATACGCGCCTGACTGCGGCAACCCGTTGGTCAGCCGGTCCCACGACTCGCCGCGATTGCGGCTGCGGTAGATACCGAATCGCGCGTCCGCCGTCATCCGCGCCTGGTCGCTCTCTTCGGGGATGACGAACACGGTATCGCCATCGTGCGGCAGGGTGGCGAACGGGAATCCGAAACGCGAGGGCAAACCATTCGAGATGTCGTTCCACGAATCGCCGCCGTCGTCGCTGCGATAGACGCCGCAGTGGTTCTGCTGGTACAGCACCTCCGGCCGCTGCGGGTGCATCTCCATGTGGTGCACGCACTGCCCCACCGCGGGGAACTTGTCTGGAAGAAAGTCGGCGCGCACGCCTGCGTTCTTCGGCGTCCACGAGGCGCCGCCGTCGTCGGAGCGGAACGCGCCTGCGGCCGAGACGCCGACGATCAGCCGCGAGGGCCTGGAGGCATCGAACCCGATCGAGTGCACCATCAGGCCGCCGGCGCCGGGAGACCAGTTCGCGCGCGTCGGATGATTCGTGAGCGACTCGATCTCCCGCCACTCCCCACCGCCATCGTCGCTGACGAACAGCGCGCCGGGATCGACGCCGGCATAGAGCCGGCCCGGCACGCGCGGATCGGACCGCACGAACCAGATCCGCTCGACCGAATGGTCGCGGCCTTCGGCGAATCGAATCGCGCCCGCGTCGCGCCAGCTCGCGCCGTCATCGTCGGACACCTGCAGCGCCGGTCCAAACCAGCCGCTCTTGCCCGCCATCATCAGGCGGCCGCCCCCAATGTGCGCGATGTGATTGACCTCGCAGCCTTTGAGAAACGGTCCGGCCAGCGTCCAACTCGCGCGCGCCGCGTCGGACGTCGCGATGAACCCGCCCTTTCGTGTGCCAATCAGCAGCAACACTTTCATATGCGTCTCCACCATCGCCGTCCCCGCGGCGCGATCCTCGCGTCGCCGGAGGTTATAACCTAAGACCTCTCTGCGACGTCGCGGAACATCTCCAGCAGGCTGCCCCACCCGCCAGGTGAATCGACGCCGGTGCGGATATCAATCCCGCGCACGCCGTGACGTTCGAAATACCGATGCTCCAGATCGACGCGCGTCCCGCCGCCCGGCTCGGGCGTGAAGCGTACTTCCACCTCGCTCGCCTTCGCCAGGTCCGGATCGTACTGCCAGTCCGCGTTCAACTGCCATGCGAGAACGAATCGATGCGGCGGTTCCCAGACGATCACCCGACCCCAGTCGCATTCCGAACCATCGATCGAACGCTGATAGCAGCGCCCGCCAACGAAGGTTTCGATCAGCGCCTTCTCCATCGGCGACTGGGAGATGTTGTGGGAGCGCGGCCACCAGCTGTCGAAGCCGGCGGTGAACACGTCGAAGGCGCGCTCGACACTCACGTTGCACGGTAATCGTCTTGAAAACGGGAGCGACGGGTGCATTGGTCACGATCGTCATTCTGCCTCCTCGGAACGGTGTGCCTCCGCCGCCTTCTTGAACGCGGCGAGCGCGTGACTCCAGAACTTCTCGAAGTAGCTGCGCAGGCCGTCGATGCCCGCGGGGTCCAATCCGTACAGCCGGCGGTTGCCGACCGGCTGATCGATCACGAGATGGGCCCGCTTGAGGACGCGCAGGTGCTGCGAGATGGCCGGGCGGCTGATGGGAAACTCGCGCGCGAGCTCACCAACCGCGACAGGGCCGTTGAGCAGACGCTCGAGAATCGCCCGGCGGGTGGCGTCGCCCAGCGCTGTCAGCTGAGCGTCCATCGGCGCATGTTGGTAAGTATTCACTAACGGTAAGCATAAACTTACCGAGTGATGGTGTCAAGGCCGCCCGATCATCGCGCCGACGGTGGATCCCCGCTGAGCTCCGACGTCCGACAACGTCCACTCCCCATAAAATAGGCGCATGCCGCCGCCGCTCTGCGTGTTCTGCCGGAAACATCCGGTGGATCACGCATGGCGCCCCTTCTGCAGCGAACGCTGTAAGCTTCAGGACCTCGCGAAGTGGGCTGACGGGGACTATCGGATCGCGGAGAGAAGCTCAGCGACCCGGACGAAAGTGAAAAATTAAACGAGAAAAGTTAAAAGCTCAAATGCAAATGCTCAACAGCGACCCGTGTCTTCTGGTTTCCCCTTTTAACTTTTAAGTTTTGACTTTTAACTTTTTAATTTGGCCGACACGCTGACGATCGTCGACAACCGCACGGGCAAGAAGTACGACCTGCCGATTCAGGATGGCACGATCCGGGCCATGGATCTGCGCCAGATCAAAACGGGCCCTGAAGACTTCGGGCTGATGACGTACGACCCGGCGTTCATGAACACCGCCAACTGCCGGAGCGCCATCACCTACATCGACGGCGACAAGGGCATCCTCCTCTATCGCGGCTACCCGATCGAACAGCTCGCAGAGGACAGCGACTTCCTCGAGACCGCGTACCTGATTCTCTTCGGCGAGCTTCCCGGCGCGACGCAGTATCAGACGTGGGTGCGCGACATCACGTACCACACGATGCTGCACGAGAACATCAAGAAGTTCATGGAGGGCTTCCGCTACGACGCGCACCCGATGGGGATTTTCCTCAGCACCGTCGGCGCGCTCTCCACCCTCAATCCGGACGCCAAAGCGATTTTCGACAAAGCGTCGCGGCTCCGGCAGACGCAGCGCCTGATCGCCAAGGTGCCGAGCATCGCCGCCTACGCGTTCCGCCACAGCATCGGCCGTCCCTACAACTCCCCCGACAACGACCTGAGCTTCACCGGCAACTTCCTGAACATGCTGTTCAAGATGACCGAGCTCAAATACCAGCCGAACCCGGTGCTGGCGCGCGCGCTCGACGTCCTGTTCATCCTGCACGCCGATCACGAACAGAACTGCAGCACGACGACGATGCGGACGATCGGCAGCTCGCACGTGGATCCGTACTCGGCGCTGGCCGGTGCGGCGGCCGCGCTCTACGGCCCGCTCCACGGCGGCGCCAATGAAGCGGTGCTGCGCATGCTGATGGAAATCGGTTCGGTGGCCAAGGTGTCGGACTTCATCAAGCGCGTGAAGTCGGGCGACGGCAACAATCGGCTGATGGGATTCGGCCATCGCGTCTACAAGTCGTACGACCCGCGCGCCAAGGTGATCAAGAAGATTGCCGACCTCGTCTTCGCGGTCACCGGCAAGAACCCGCTGCTCGAGATCGCGCTTGAACTCGAGCGGATCGCGCTGCAGGACGAATACTTCGTCACGCGGAAGTTGTATCCGAACGTCGACTTCTACTCGGGTCTCATCTACCAGGCGATGGGCTTTCCGATGGAGATGTTTCCGGTGCTCTTCGCGATCCCGCGCACGGCCGGCTGGATCGCGCAGTGGGAAGAGATGCTGCTCGACCCCGATCAGAAGATCGCCCGGCCGCGGCAGATTTACACGGGACCTGCGGCACGTGACTACGTCCCCAGGGAGAAGCGATCGTGATGCTGCAGACACTGTTCGCGGTTCTGTTGGCGCTGCAGGCCGCGGCGCCTCAGCCGAAATTCGACTCGGGTCGCGCCTGGGAGCACCTGCGCCAGCTCGTGGCGATCGGGCCGCGGCCGGCGGGATCGGCGGCCATCGAGCAGACCCGGAAGTACATCAAGAGCAAGCTCGAGGCCGAGGGGCTCGGGGTCGTCGAGCAGGCGTGGGACGAGCGCACGCCGATCGACAGGGTCCACATGGTGAACCTGATCGTCACGATTCCCGGAACCCACAAGGATCGCCTCGTCATCGCCGGCCACTACGACACCAAGCTGACGCGCGAATTCCGCTTCGTCGGCGCCAGCGACGGCGGGTCGAGCGCGGCCTTCCTGATCGAGATGGCGCGGGTGCTCAAGGCGCGCCGGAATGCGATGACGATCGAGCTCGTGTTCCTCGACGGCGAAGAGGCGCGCCTGTGGGAGTGGCAGGGCACCGACAATACCTACGGCAGCCGCCATTACGTCGAGACCGCGCGACGCGACGGCTCGCTCGCCACGCTGAAGGCGATGGTCCTCGTCGACATGATCGGCGATCGCGATCTGGTGGTCAGGCGCGACACCAATTCCACGCCGTGGCTGACCGACCTGGTCTGGGGCGCTGCCAAGCGGCTCGAGCTGGATAACTACTTCGTGCCCGAATCGACGCGCGTCGAAGACGATCACCTGCCGTTCCTGGCGGCCGGCGTGCCATCGGTCGACATCATCGACCTCGACTACGAGCCGTGGCACACGGCGAAGGACACCTTGGATGCGGTGAGCGCCCGCAGCCTCCAGGTGGTGGGCGACGTCGTGCTCGCCGCGCTGCCGCAGATTGAAGCGCGGTTCACCAGGGCGGTGACGCTGACCGGCCGGCGGCTCCGGCCGCGGCGGCCGTACGTGCTGACGGCGGTTCACCACAAGATGAAGAAAGGCCACAAGCGCCGCGCCCTGAACGCCGAGACCGCAGTCGCCGCGCACTAAGGACGACCCGCATCGGCACCATCGCATCGCGCAGCTTTGGAACTGGCGGTGGCGGTACGCAGAATCTGCCCTCGCGTCAAGCCGTCGAGATCGCAGCCCGGGGTCAGACCCGGGTCTGACCCGGGTCTGACCCGCCAACACAATGACCCCCCGCGGCGTCTATCCGGTCATGACCAGCGATGCGGTCGTCTGGTCCGCCCCGGTGGAGGTCCAGCTGACCGACGCGACGGAGCGGCTCGCCGCGCTGTTCGACACGCACCACACGCGCTTGTACCGGCTGGCGCGGCGGCTGTCGAAGAACGCGGAAGACGCCCGCGATCTGGTTCAGGACACCTATTTGCGCGCCGCGCAGTCAATCGGCTCGGTGCCTTTCGGTGCGGCGCATGAGGAAGCGTGGCTGGTTCGCGTGCTGATCAACGTCTGCCGCGACGGATGGCGTCGCACGGCGGTGCGCCATCGCTACGATCCGCTGCACGCCGCCGATGCCGCGGTTCGAGCCTGGTCGGATCAGGAGCGCGAGCTGGTCGCTCGGTCCACGGTGTGGCGGGCGCTCGACACCCTCACGCCGCGGCGCCGGGCGGTCGTCATCCTCTACGAGCTCGAAGGCACCGCCATTGGCGACATCGCCGCGCTGCTCGGCGTGTCGCCGGTCACCGTGCGATGGCACCTGGCGCGCGGGCGACGGGAGCTGGCGCAGGCGGTGCGCAATGAAGAAGGTCCGAAGGGAGCGGGGGCATGAAGGACATCGGCAGGCTGCTGCGGGACGGCGACCCCGTCGCGCTGGAGCCGGAGATGTCGGCGGCTGACATCCAGGCGGTGCGGCGCGCGGTGCTGGCTCGCGCTCGCGACGACCGATCGGGCGACGAGCCGGTGGCCCGGGCCGCTGCTGGCCGGCGCGGCGGTCACCGCGGCGCTCGCCGCCGGCGTGTTCCTCGGCCTCCGACCCACCGGCGCCGCGCGTGTCACCGATTGAGACCGCGTCGACGCACGCCTCGGACGCCGAGGGCGCGCATCGTCAACTGCAGTTCGCGTCGCCCGGCGGGACGCGCATCATCTGGGTCTTCGATCCGGAGTTCAATCCATGAAGAGGATGGACGTCATGCATCGCCTTGGCTCGCTATCGGGTTTGGCAACGGTGATCACGCTCGCGGCTTCGACGTCGGTCTCCGCGCAACCCGCTCCAGTCAAAGTCGCGCCTGCATCAGCAGAGGGGTACAGCGTGGTGCTTGTCCTTGGCGACGTGCAGAACGCTTCGGCCGGCGACAACAACGTGCCGCCTGCGGCGCGAAAGGCGCTCGGCGACATGAAGGATTTCCTGCCGTACAAATCGTATCGGCTGCTCGACGCCCAGTGGATTCTCGGATCGCAACGGACGGTATCCCGGCTGCGCGGGGCGAATGACCAGGAGTACCGAGCTGACGCTGCGCGGCGTCGCCATCGCCGGGGGGAAGCTGAGCGTCAACTTCCGGCTCGCAGAGCCCGGCCCATTCGTGGGAGTGAAGCCCGCCGCTGACGCCGACTCGCGAGCGGGAAGGCGCGCGTCGCTGGAGGACGCCCTCCGTGCGGCGGAGGCCGAGGCGGAACGATTGCGTACGTCGAGCGGAGAGAAACGTGCGGAGACGGTCGCGGCCACCCGGGAGAAAATCGCCGCCATTCAGAAAGAGCTCGAGCAGGAGAAAGCCCTGCGCGACGCGGCGTCGCGCGTCGGCGGCCGCTCGATCATCGACACGAGCTTTGCGATGGACGTCGGCGAAACGGTCGTCGTCGGCACGTCGCGCGTCGCCGGCGACAAGGCGCTCATCGCCCTGCTGACGGCCGTGGCGCACGCCGGGAAGTGATACTCGTCGGGGCTGGGGGCTAGGGTCTAGCTGATACGGTCACAGTCCCCAAGCCCCCACGGCCCCTGCCCCAGCCCAGCCCCAAGCCCCGAGGCCCGAGCCCCTGTAGCTAGCCCCCAGCCCCTGCCGGTAGCCCCCCAGTCCCCAGCAGCTAGCCCCGAGCCCCTAGCCCCGACTCCGTGCGCTCCCCGAGTCCCTGTTAGTCCTACTAACCGCAGGGATTAGACTCCGTCTAAGTGGATCAGATGGACGCGACCGAGTCGGCAGCCGTCCTGGCCCGTGCCCGCCAGGGCGACAGCGAGGCCTTTCGCGCGCTCGTCGAGCGGCACAGCCGGAGTGTCTTCCGGCTGGCGTTCCGGATGACCGGGAACGAGCAGGATGCCGAGGATGTGGTTCAGGAGAGCTTTCTTACGCGCCTACAAGCAGCTGGGGCGCTTCGAATCGCGGGCGAACTTCGGCACCTGGCTCTATCGCATCGTCTCGAATTGCTCGGTGGATCTGATGCGATCGAAGCAGGCGCGGCACGATCAGACGCGGGCAGAGAGCCTGGACGAGGCCGTCGAGCTGCCGGCGAACGACCTGCCGACGCCGGAGCGGCTGGCGCAGAGCGCCGAGATTCAGCGGCGCGTCCAGGGGGCGCTGGCGGCCCTCAGCCCGCTCGAGCGGGCGGCGTTCACGCTGCGGCACTACGAGGGGCGATCGATCGACGAGATCAGCCGGACGCTCGGTCTGGGAACGAGCGCGGCGAAGCACAGCGTGTTTCGCGCGGTCAAGAAGCTGCGGGCGGCCCTTGCGCCGCTACGGAGTCAGGAATCGTGAAGCATTACAGCGAAGACGAGCTGACGCTCTATTACTACGGCGAAGGACGCCGCCGCGCGAACGTCGAGCGCCATCTCGACGAGTGCGCCGCGTGCGCGAAGGTCTATCGCGAGATTGCCGGCACGCTTGCGATGATTGCCGCGCCCGACGTCCCCGAGCGCGGTGATCAGTACGGCCTCGAAGTCTGGCAGCGCATCAGGCATCGTCTGCCCGAACGCGACGGTTCGTGGCTCGGCCAGTGGTTCCGGTGGGATCGGCTGTCAGTGGCGGCGGCCGCCGCCGCGCTGGTCCTGGTCGCGTTCCTGGCCGGCCGGACGTCGCGCGACGCGGCTGCACCGCCGGCAGCTGTCAATGCACCGGCAAACGCCGCCGCCGACCGCGATCACGCCGAGGGGCGTCAGCGGATTCTCCTGACCTCTGTTGCCGATCACCTCGATCGATCCGAGCGTGTGTTGACGGACATCATGAACACGCCGGATAGCGGCGACATCTCGAGCGCGCAGGGCTGGGCGGACGATCTGCTGACGACCAGCCGGCTGTATCGACAGGACGCCCTGGAGGCAGGCGAGCAATCGGTGGCCACGGTGCTCGACGACCTCGAACGCAGCCTGCTCGAAATCGTGCACAGCCCGTCGCGGATCAGCGCGGCGGATCTCGAACAAATCCGCCGGCGCATCGATGCGGCGGCGCTCCTCTTCAAAGTTCGTGTGATGAGCGACCAGCTCCGGGATCGGGAAAGCCGTCCCGGCGCGGCGAGCCCACAGACACCGATACAGAAAACGAGTTGAGACTATGGACATCAGACACCTGCGCTATTCACCCCTGGTCATGGCGGCGCTCCTGACGCCCGCCCTGTCGGCGACCGCGGGCGCGCAATCAGGCCCGATGCACCTCGAGCCGAAGCTGGCGACGGTCGTGGGCGGCGTCAGCGGCGGCGTCGCCGACGGCGTCGCCGAGGAGTCGTCGCGTTCGCGCTCGCCGGCGCGACCGACGACCGCGCCGACGATCTCTACGAGCGGGCGCGCGACTTGATTGAGGAGGGCAAGTTCGAGCGCGCGATCGGCGATCTCGATCGCGTGATCGAGCTGAAGAGCATCCGCGCCGATGGGGCGCTCTACTGGAAGGCCTACAGCCTCAACAAGCTGGGACGGAAGGCTGACGCGCTGGGCGCGATCTCCGATCTGCAGCAGAAGTTCAAGGACAGCCGCTGGGCCAAGGACTCGAAGGCGCTCGAAATCGAAGTGCGCCAGTCGTCCGGTCAGCCGGTGACGCCAGAATCGCAGAACGACGAGGAGCTGAAGCTGATCGCGTTGCGCGCGCCTGATGAACAGCGACGCCGAGCGGGCGATGCCGATCATCGAGCAGATGCTCGCCGGCCCCAACTCGCCGAAGGTCAAAGACCGCGCGCTCTTCGTGCTCAGCCAGAGCAACTCGTCACGAGCGCGCGAGATCATCGCCAACGTCGCCAAGGGCGCGTCGAATCCCGACCTGCAGCTCCGCGCGATCAACTACCTCGGGATCATGGGCGGCAACGACAACCGGCAGATTCTCGCGGACGTCTACCGCGCGTCGAACGACCCGGCGGTGAAGCGCTCGATCATCCGCAGCTTCATGGTTCGGGCGACCGCACGCGGCTGCTGGGCTCGCGAAGAGCGAAACGGTGCCCGAGCTGCGCGGCGAGGCGGTGCAGCAGCTCGGCGTGATGGGCGCGCACGCGGAGCTCGCGGAGCTGTATTCGACCGAAACGTCCGTGGACGTGAAGAAGCGAATCATTCAGGCGATGTTCGTCGGCGGCAGCGCCGACAAGCTGATGGAGCTCGCGAAGAGCGAGAAGGACCCGACGCTCCGGCGCAGCGCCGTGCGCAACCTCGGGCTGATGGGCGCGAGCCGCACCGGCGATGCCATCAAGGCGATTTACCAGTCCGACACCTCGCCCGAGATCAGGAAGGAAGCGATCAACGCGCTGTTCCTCCAGAACAACGGACGGATCCTCGTCGAGCTCGCCCGCGCGGAAAAGGATCCCGCGATGAAGAAGGAGATGGTCTCGAAGATGTCGATCATGGGCAAGTCGAAGGAAGTGACTGACTATCTGTTGGAGCTGCTGAAGTGACGGCCGTGCGGCGCGACTCAGGTGCCAGGGTGCTAGGTGCTACGGTGCTAGGTGCGTGGGTGCCAGGTGCTCATGGTGCCAGGTGCTCATGGTGCTAGGTGCCATGGTGCTAGGTGCCATGGCGCTCACAACGCACGACGGCGGCGGCTCAGAGCCTGGACCAGAAGATCCGAGCCGCCGCAACCGCGGCGGTAACCTGGGTCGGCTACCGGGTGCCGATGGTCGCCGGGCCGCGGCAGATGTGCTGCTACGACAACATCACCAACGGCAACGTGATGTCCGGCGGCAGTTGCCGCCTCGAAAGCGGGAGCGGCGTGTCGATGAACACCGGCGACTCGATCTCGCAGCGCGGCGAGCGCGTGATGCTCGAGTCGGCCACGGAGTTCATCGTGCTCGCCCGCATCGAGGCGGGGCGCGTCTCGCGCATCCGCACCTTCACGCCCGACTGCAACCTCGATTCCGGCGGCATGCCCGTCGTGTGGCTGCAGAACGTGACCCCGGACGACAGCGTCGCGTGGCTGACGACGCTCGTCCTGGCATCGCCGGACACCGGCGAAGGCCGCGACCGCGTCGGCAAGACGGCCATGACCGCCATCGCGCTGCACAACGCGCCGGCGGCCGATCGCGCGCTCGAGAGCTTCGTGGCGCCGGCGCGGCCCGACTGGCTTCGCAGCGACACCGCGTTCTGGCTCGGGTCGACGCGCGGAGAGCCAGGCGTCCGGCTGCTCACGCGGATGCTCGCTCAGGATCCCAGCGACAAGGTTCGCGAGAAGGTCACCTTCGGACTCTCGGTCAGCAAGGTGCCCGCGGCCCTGACGACGCTGATCGCGACCGCGCGCGACGATCGAGAGCACCAGGGTCCGCGAGCCAGGCGCTCTTCTGGCTCGCGCAGAAAGCGGGCAAGGAGGCGATGGCGACGATCACCGGCGCGATCGACAACGACCCCGAGATCGAAGTGAAGAAGAAAGCGGTGTTCGCGCTCAGCCAGCTGCCGGCCGACGAAGGCGTGCCGAAGCTGATCGACATCGCCCGCACCAACCGCAATCCCGAAGTGCGGAAGCAGGCGATGTTCTGGCTGGGTCAGTCGAAGGATGCGCGCGCGACGAAGTTCTTCGAGGACATCCTGCTGAAGAAGTAGGGGCTAGCTGCCTGAAAGCTGATGGCCGAAGGCTGCTAGCTGATAGCTGACTAAGCGTAGTTCGGCGGCTGCCGCCGCAGCGGGCGCGGCGGCACGACGTGCGCGTGCTGGCGGCACACCTCCTCGAACCGGTCAGTCTGCTTGTAGAAGTGTCCCATCGAGTAGCCGCACAGCAGCGCGAACCCGAAGCGATCGGCGAGCCGGTTCCAGAGAATCTCGAGACGGATCGCCGCGTCGGATTTCCCGTCCTTCCACAGCACGTCCACCATCTCGCCATAGGCGCGAATCAGTGTCGGCTTCGCTCGTTTGACGAGGAGCCGCCGTATGAGATCCCCCACCGTCGATTCGAACGCGTCAGCGCTGGGCACATCGTCCCGCATGAACCGCGCGAGCGTCTCCTCCGCGTCCAGCACGATCAGGTCGCCACTCCTTTGGGCGTGCTCCACGTCGAGCTTCCGTCCCTTGAGCTCGTCGAGAATCGGCCCGCGGTGCGCAGCGGTGGCGATGAGAATGGCCGGTTGCTCGTCGACGAGGCCCTGACCGAGAAAACCGGCCACGGTGGCGTACAGTTCTTCTCGTCGTCGTAGAACTGAACGGCGTGGTGCTGATGAGCTTCGTGCACGATTGGTGGACGTGATTCTATGTCTGTCGAGGTTCGCGTGGGAAGGACCATCTGCCATGCCGCACCATACGGTAAAAGTCGTCGATGTAGCCCAGCCATGCGCGTCTGACACTCCTCCCTTCCGGCTATCCCGTTGGCTAGCAGAATTGATACCGCTCTCGTCCGCGTCTCGCAGGTTCGCGGAAATGCACGCGAAGGCGTGTGCCGGGGATTAGAAGCCGCGTCGCCGCCGAGGGGCGGTCTGCAGCCGGGGAGCGCCAGGTTTTGTCGGCACCGGGCCGCCAATCAGGCTCTCCACCTGCTCGTGCGTGAGCGTCCGCTCCGACGCCTTCGCGGCGGCAAAGATGCGGTCGACGACCTCGTCTGTCGCCGGCAAGCCGCGACTCTCGAGCCAGAAGACGACGTTCGAGCGGCCCGACATCGGACCGACCTCGATTTCCTGGTGCCGGCCGACCAGGCTGGCCGGCACGGCCGCGTACACCGCGTCCATCAACGCACGATCGCCTTTGCGGAACGCCTTGACGACGGCCGCCGCGTGGACGCCGGTGGCGGTCCGGAACGCGTCGGCGCCGATGACCGGATAGTTGGGCGCGATGCTGACGTCGCACACCCTCGCCACCGCCGCGGCGTAGGCCGGCAACCCGCTCAAATCGCGCTCGATGTAACCCATCATCACGAGGTTCACGAGCAGCAGGTCGATCGGCGTGTTGCCGCAGCGCTCGCCGATGCCAAGCGCCGCACCGTGCAGCCGCGTCGCGCCCGCCTCGAGCGCGGCGATGCTGGACGCGACGCCAAAGCCGCGATCGCGATGCCCGTGCCAGTCGATGCCGACGTCGGCCACGCCCAGATCCGCGACCACCGACTTCACGAACCGCACGACGGCCTTGGCGCCGTTGGGAGTGGCGTGCCCGACCGTGTCCGCGATGCACAGCCGCGAAGCGCCGGCGCGGATGGCGGTGGTGAAGAGCAGGCGGAGCGATTCCGGATCGGCCCGCGTCGTATCTTCGGTGACGTACATCACCGTGAGGCCCTGCTTTGACCGCGAAGGTGATGGCCTCTTCGGTGCACTTGCGCAGGTAGTCGAGCTCCCAGCCTTCCGCATACTGGCGGACCGGACTCGAGCCGATGAAGGCGCCGCATTCGATGGGCACGCCGGTCCGCTGCTGGATCTCCGCGATCGGCTTGATGTCGGCGACCATCGTCCGCGCGGCGCAGTTGGCGCGGATGCGCATCCTGCCGTCGGCGATTGCGCGCGCGAGGCGTTCAACGTCGCGGGCAACCCTCGCGCCTGCTCCGGGCAGGCCGATGTCGGCGGTGTCGATGCCGAGCCCGTCCATGTGGTGAAGGAGCTCGATTTTCTCGTCGATGGTGGGCGTGCGGACCGACGGCGACTGGAGCCCGTCTCTCAGCGTCTCGTCATCGAGCATCGCGACGGCGCGCGGCGCCGCAGCGTCGTGATTCCAGTCGTAGATCAGCGGGTGCGGCGCAAGGCGCACAGGGAAACCCCGGTGACGAGAATGGCTCCGGCGGCAGCCGTGGCGAGCCAGGCGCCGCGGATGGCGGCAGGCCGCATCCAGTCGTCCATGTTCGCGAACGGACCGACGCCCGCTGCCAGCGCGGCCTGGATGTAGTCGCGGCCGGCCAGGACGATCGTCTGATCGAAGATCACGTTCCAGACGACTACCGCCCACGCGATCCAGAGCACGAGGGCGAAACGGGCCATACGTCCGATTATCGCACGCTCAACCACAGGTAGGCCGCGAGGACGGCGGCGAGAATCGCCACGACGAGAACGATGGTCCGCAGCATCGCCGACGACGACCGCCGGCGTCCGATCGGCGCCGGCTGATAGCGGGCCTCGGTCGTCGCCGTTCCGCATCGGTAGCAGATGAGCGCCTTGTCGGCGATTTCGGCGCCGCAGTTACGACACTGCATCGTGGCGGCTGACGGCGACTGACGGACGGGCAGTCGGGAACAATGGGCGCACTGCTGCCATGATAATCAGAACCAGGCCGAAGGTGCACACGATCGTCGCGCCGGTCGGCAGATCCAGCATCAGCGATAGATACACACCGAGCGCCGACACGATCGTACCCATCGTCCAGCCAATCGCCAGCCGCTTGCCGATGGAGTCGGCATACAGCATCGCCGCCACCGACGGCACGATGAGGTAGCAGAACACGAGGAGGACGCCGGCGATCGAGACCGACGACGTCACGACGAAGCCGAACGATGCGTAGAACAGGAAGTCCCAGAACCGCACCGACAACCCGGTCGGCTCGACGTCGTGATGATGCGTGTCGTGGTGATGGCTCATCGAGATCGCGAGAAACTGGCGCCGGAAGATGAAGTGGAAGAGGCCGACGAGCCCGTAGAGCGCCGCCGTCTTCCCGACTTCCCGCCACGAGACGGCGAGAATGTTGCCCACCAGCATGTCCTTGAGGTGCTCGCTCTCCGAGGTCGCCTTGCTCATCGCGAGAATCGCCGCCGCGGACGCCACGGCGTAGCAGATGCCGATGATCGCTTCCTGCGGAATCCGCGCGCGCTGGCTGCGGATGGTCGAGAACACGGCCGCGCCGATGAACGTGAACGCGAGGCTGACCCAGTAGACCATCGGCGCATGCGGATCGCCGTTGGACCACGGTGTCAGCAGCGCGATGGTGGCGCCGAGCGCCGCGATTTGCGCCAGCGACAGGTCGACGAAAATCACGCCGCGCTCGACGACGTGCACGCCGAGGTAGGCGTGAATGCCCGTGAGAATCAGGCTGGCCGCGAAACACGGCAGCAGGAACGACAGCATCGAGGTGTCGAGCACTATTTCGCCCCGCTCTTCTTGATCGCCTCGACCAGCAGGTTGATGTCGTAGTCGAACAACTTGAAGTAGTCGGTCACCTCTTTCGTGCCGCCCACCGACGGCGGCATGACGAGGACCTGCGCGCCGGTGTCCCGCCCGATGGCGTTGGGCGTCTTCAGATCGAAATACGGCTCGACCAGGATGATCTTGATGTTCTGCCGCTTCATCTCGTTGATGAGGTCGAGCGTGTGCTGGGGCGTCGGCGGAATCCCCGGTTTCGGCTCGACGTAGCCGACGATGTCGAGGCCGAAGCGCTCGGCGAAGTTCGGGAACGACCGGTGATAGGTCACCACTTTCGTGCCCTTGTAGGGCGCCATCTGCGCCAGCCAGCGCTTTTCCGCGGCGTCGAGGCGCGTGGTGAAGTCGGCCAGCCGCTGCTGGAAGTACGCGCGATCCGCCGGCCGGATCTCCGACAGCTTGTCGGCGATCTGTTTCGCGATGCGCTTCCCGTTCTCGGGATCCATCCAGTAGTGCGGGTTGCCCAGCGGGTGGACATCCCCCATCGCCCGCGTGATGTTGCCGGTGGGAATCTCGAGAATCGCGGCACCCAGCGACGCGTCCAGATAACCCGGCGAGCCCGGCTGGATCTTCGAGTTGCGGCTCTGCTGGATGAGCGGCGGCAGCCAGCCGATCTCGAGCTCGCGTCCGACCGCCACCAGCAGGTCGGCCTTCTGAAGCTTGAGGATGAAGCTCGGCTTCGCCTCGACGAAATGCGGATCCTGATAGCCTCGCGCCATCGCTTCGATCGAGATCCGATCGCCGCCGACCTCACGCCCGATCGACGCGAGATCCTCCGTGCTGGTGATGACGGTGAGCTTGCTTTGCGCAGACGCCGCCGCGGCAACCATCAGCGCGGCAACGGTCAAGAGTGATAGTCGTTTCATAAGTCACCTAGTACCCAGTACCTAGCCCCCAGCCCCTAGCCCCTACGAGCGACCTCAAAACGGATGCGCACCGTGCGCTCCGATCGCGAACTGAAACTGAAACAAAAACTGGTCGGCCGACGAACCGATCCCGTAATTGGTGCGCTGGTACTGTGCGCGCACCTGACTGAATTCGCTCGGCCAGTAGGTCACGACGAAGCTTCCGCCGGTGTCCACGAGCGACGCGTCGTTCGCCACGCCGGAACGGTCCAGGCGCCCGCCGACAAACCAGCGCCGTGCCACCTGGTAGTCGCCCGAGAGATACGCGCCCCACGTCGCCTGTGTCCCGTCGAACTGTTCGCGCCGGCTCCAGACCCACTCGGTGCGCCCGGTGAACGAGTGATAGATCGATCGCGACAACGGCTTCCATTTGAACGTCGCATCGATGCCGTACAGCGTCGTGGTGAAGCGGCCGCGGTCCAGGCCGTCGACAATGCCGGCGAAGTTGTGGCCTCGCGCCGCCGAGAACCCGAAGTCGATGTTGCTGTTTTCGGTGATGTCCTGGTACGCGCGCAGGTGACCGACGTAGGCCAGATCGCTGGGCTCGCTCGAATGGAAGAGCTCGTCCGAATCGCCTCGATAGACCTGACCGGTGGCTTCGAGGAACAGCCAGGGATTCGGAATCAGCCGTGCCACCGAGATGCCCGCGTCGTCGATGCCGTCTTCACCGCCGACGAGGTTCAGGTTGACAAGCGGCCGATCGGTCCACGGCAGCACGTGGTTGTGCATCGTGTTGACCTTGCCGAACGCGGCCCGCATCTTTCCGACCTTTGTCAGCAGACCGCCCGGCAGCGCCGTCAAGGTGGCGTAGCCTTCCTCGAGGGTGACGCCCTCCTCGCCGAACGACAGGAAGAAGTCGGCGCGGGCATACGGATCGACGACGGCTTGAAACGACGCTTCCGACTCGTGCATCTCGAACGCCGGCTGGGGATTGACGGAATTGTGGCCCGCGGCCCCGAGGAAATCACCGATGACCGCAATGTCCGGATTGAAGACCTTCGCGCCGCCGACCGTTGAGCCGTAGACCGGCAACGCGCCGGTCGGCCCGCCCGCGCCCGCTGCGCCCGAAGGCACCTCGGCGGCGGGCGGCGTTGCGGGCGGCTGGGTCGCGGGCGGCTGCGCCGCGGCCGGCGGGGCTGCTGGCGGCTGCCCCGCCGCCGGCGCGGCGCCCTCCACCGCGGCCAGCTTCGACTCCAGCGCCGTCAGGCGATCCCCGTACTGCTGTTTCAACGTCTCAAAATCGCGGCGAAGCTGATCGATCTCCTGTCGCACGGCGGCCGCCTCCTGCGCTGACGCGGAAGATGCGCTGCCGACAAGAAGACCTGCCGCCGCCACCCATGCACACGCATTCCGCATGGCTCCTCCAAGAACTAATTGGCGTCGCGCGGGGCATTGAGCCCCGCGTCGGCGGTCCGACTCGGACCGCGCGATTCATCTTGAGGATTGGTTACCGTGCGACGGGAGGCGAGTCGACCGGTGCTCCGCACCGGCAGCAGGACGCCGCCGTTCGGGAGTTCGAAACCGAAGGCCCTGCCCGCATCGTCGAGATGCGTTGCACCCGGGGCCGTCAGGACATCCACGCCGGCGCCGACGATGCTCGACGTGCAGGCGGAACAGTGCTGGGGGGTGCGGAGGTGACAGAGAAGGTCGTGGTGTTCGAACTGCGTCGTGAAGAGAAAGAGGGCGTAGAACGCGACGCTGACGAGCGCCCGACGATCCCTCCACTTGCCAGTCACTTAAGTGATGATATCACCGGCCGATGATGAGCCTGATCCGCGCCGAAATACCGCCCAGATTCGATTCGCCGATGTCTTTTGAAATGCCCGCCTGACCCAGGATCCCGGTGACGTGCGCGACCGCCCCGTCGGCGCTGATGCCCACATACTTGTGGACGCGGAACTCGACGCCGCCCACGCCGACGAGGCCCGTACCGCGGGTCGTCAGGCCCTCGCCCGGTTCGTCGAAATTCGACTTTTCCTCGTAGGCGTACGACGTGAGGCCCGCGCCCAGGTAGGGTCGAACGCTCGGCATGCTCCGCGGTCTGAATCTGTAACCGGCCGTGATCTCGAGCGGCGTGATGCTGGCTGTGAGCGGAATGCCGAGACCGAAGTTCTCCCCGTTGGCGCGAAACGCGCGCTGACCGGTCTGCTGGAAGCGCGACGCGCCGACCTCGACGTAGTACTTGCCGTGAAAGGTCACCTGGAGGCCGCCACCGAAAAACGGCGCGTACGACTTCCCGAAAATCGCCTTGAATGTTTCAACCGCCGCGAACGCATTTTCCGCGCCCATCGACGTACGGCCGGAACGAAATCGGCGGCTCGGCTGGCAGCGGCGGCAGCACGCGGCGCGGCGCCGGACGGGCTGGCGGCCGGGTCGGCGTCTGTGCCGCCGCGGGAGACGCGAACCCGAGCGCCAGGAGGATCGCGGTCGTCGCGGCCTTCACTTCGCGAGCCCCAGCCCTCTCAGCGCCGCGCGCGCATCGACCAGTCCGAACCCAAACGTGTCGTCGCGGCCAGGCGCGCCCAGATCGACGGCGGTCCGCTCCAGCAGATCCTCAATCGCCGCGGGATCGGTCACGCCCTGCTGCATGATCATCGCCGCGACGCCGGCGACGTGCGGCGTGGCCATCGACGTGCCGATGTAGCCGATGTAGCCAAAGATGTCGAATCGCGGCGGAATGTACCGCGAGGGCGGCAGCAGAAACGTGTCCGTCCGATCGAAGTCGAACGTCTGCTGCCGGATGAAGCCGGAGTTCGAGAAGCCGCGCTCCGATCCGCCAGGCGCCGCCAGCTCGATGTAGCTGCCGGTGCTCGAGTAGTACGCGTGGCCCTTGGCCGGGTCGACGGCCGCCACCGACACGACGCCTTTGATGCGCGACGCGATCTCCGCGATGACGCTCGTGGGATTCTTCCCGTAGAACGGCACCGTGTCCTCGAACTCGTTTCCGCCGGCCACGACCACGAAGCAGCCCTTGCCGACCGCGTACCGCAGCGCGGCCTCGATGACCGGCGAGCAGTCGGGGTTGTTCGGCAGGGCCGCGCAGTTGGGTGGACCGGAGCCCCCGAGGCTCATGTTGAGGATCTTCGCGCCGTTGTCGGCCGCGTAGCGAATCCCGCGCGCGATCTGGTCGTCGGTGCCGCCCTCGTCCGGCGACCCGCCAAAGATGACGTCCCACTCGCTGGCGAGCACCTTGACCGGCATCAGCCGGACGTTGAACGCCACACCCGCGGTCCCGATGCCGTCGTTCGTCAGCTGGCCGATCGTGCCGCTGACATGCGTGCCGTGGCCGCTGAAATCGAGCGCGTCGCGTCCATCGTTCCAGATGAAGTCGTGCGGGGCGACGATCCGCGACGACTGACCGGACGCGACGAGCTGCGGCGCCGCCGAGTAGGGAATCAATTGCCGTCCGAGCGCGGGATAGCGGACGCCGTCATCGTCCGTGAAGCTCTTGAGCGTGACGTCCAGCGTCGCGTTCTTGTAGGCGACACCGGTATCGAGGACGGCGACGATGATCGAGGAGCCCGCCTGAGGCTGGATGTCCCAGGCCTTCTCCATGTTGATCATCGGCAGGTTCCACTGGAGCGTCCCATACAGCGGATCGTTGGGGACGAACAGCGCGCGCATTCGATGCACGACCTGGGCGTATTCCACGCCGGGATCCTCGTCGAGCGCCTGCGCGACGGTCGCGGGATCTTCAGCGGGATCGACGGTCACGATGTCGAAGTCCGCATGCTGAGCGCGAGGGGCGATGGCACCGTTCTTCGACGCCGATCGGACCGCGTCGAGACGGCGCGCCATCTCCGTCTGGTCCCGGAACTTGACGATGACTCGGCCGGAGGCGTAGCGGATGCCCGCGGCATTGACGCGATCCGCGCTGAGGGCCTTGGCGAGCCGCACGCGCTTCCGCGTCTCCGCGGATCCGGGCGTATGAGATTCACCGCCGATCACGCCGGCATCGACGCCCGAGAGTCCGATGTCGAGGATCTGGCGCGGGCTGACGGCGGTTTGACCGCGGAGGTCGAGCACGAGACCGGCGGCGGCCAGGCACGTCGCGATCGCCAGCCGGACGCGCGAGACTCGACATCGTTGTATTCTAGCTGGTGGACGCCGACGGCCCGGCGCGGAATGCCATGGCAGACACACTTTTTCATAAAGTCTGGAACGCGCACGCGGTCCGCAGACTCGCGAGCGGACAGACACAGCTGTTCGTCGGCTTACACCTTATTCACGAAGTCACGACACCTCAGGCGTTCGACATGCTGCGCCAGCATGGATGGCGCGTCGCATTTCCCGGGCGCACGTTCGCGACGCTCGATCACATCGTGCCGACGACACCGCAGAAACGTCCGTTCCTCGATCTGATGGCCGAGGAGATGACCGCGTCGCTCGAGCGCAACTGCCGCGACGCGGGCATTCCGCTGTGGATGCTGGACGCCGACAACCAGGGCATCGTGCACGTGATCGGCCCGGAGCTCGGCCTGACGCAGCCCGGCATGACGATCGCGTGCGGCGACAGCCACACGTCGACGCACGGGGCCCTGGGGGCCATCGCGTTCGGCATCGGCACATCGCAGGTGCGCGACGTGCTGGCGTCGCAGTGCCTGGCGCTCGATCCGTTGAAGGTGCGCCGGATCGAGGTCAACGGCCGGCTGAATCCGGGCGTTTACGCGAAGGACGTCATCCTGACGATCATCCGCCGGCTCGGTGTGCAGGGCGGCGTCGGCTTCGCCTACGAGTACGGCGGCACCACGCTGGACGCGATGACGATTGACGAGCGGCTCACCATCTGCAACATGTCGATCGAGGGCGGGGCTCGCGTCGGTTATGTCAATCCCGACGAGACGACGTTCGCCTACCTGCGCGGGCGGCCGTTCGCGCCGGCTGGCGACGCCTTCGAACGCGCGGTCCACTGGTGGCGCCAGATGGCGTCGGACGCTGATGCGCGCTACGACGATCGCGTCACGCTTCGACGCCGCGAGCATCGAGCCGACGGTCACGTGGGGCATCAACCCGGGCCAGTCGGTCGGCGTCAGCGAGCCGATCGCCGGCGACCCGGCTGACGAGGCGTTTGCCTTCATGGGCTTCACCCCGGGGCGGCGCGTGACCGGCACGAAAATCGATGTGGCGTTCATCGGCTCCTGCACGAACGGACGGCTGTCGGACCTCGAAGAAGCCGCGCGGCTCGTACGCGGCCACCGCGTCGCCAAGCACGTCACCGCGCTGGTGGTGCCGGGATCGCAGGCGATCAGCCGGGCGGCCGAAGCGCGGGGACTCGACCAGGTGTTCAGGCAGGCCGGCTTCGAATGGCGCGGCGCCGGCTGCTCGATGTGTCTCGGGATGAATCCCGACCGGCTCGAAGGACGCCAGGTCTGCGCCTCGTCGTCGAACCGCAACTTCAAGGGGCGCCAGGGCAGCCCCACCGGCCGGACGCTGCTGATGAGCCCGGCGATGGTCGCCGCCGCGGCGATTGCCGGCGAGGTGGTCGACGTCCGAACCGTGCTCGAGGCGGTACCGGCATGAACAACTCTCAAGGCTCAAGTCTCAACTCTCAGGCGATCCTGAGCGTCAGCGGCCGCG
Organism: uncultured Acidobacteriota bacterium; assembly: GCA_963792175.1. Lineage (GTDB taxonomy): Bacteria > Acidobacteriota > Vicinamibacteria > Vicinamibacterales > CAVVIG01 > CAWBVG01. Next base: position 270,284 of record CAWBVG010000039.1, on the reverse strand, counting down.
GGCTGCCGGTACGCGGGAACGACATCGACACCGATCGCATCATGCCGGCGCGGTTTCTGGTGTCCGTATCGTTCGAAGGGCTCGAGCGCCACGTGTTCGAAGACGATCGCGCGGCGGATCCGGCACACCCGTTCAACGACCCGCGCTACACAGGTGCGTCGATCCTGATCGTCAACGCCAACTTCGGTTGCGGTTCGTCCCGGGAACACGCGCCGCAGGGCATCGCCCGTGCGGGCTTCGGGGCTGTCATCGGCGAATCGTTCTCGGAGATCTTTCAGGGGAACGCGGCGGTGATCGGGCTGCCCTGTTTCGTCGCGGACCGCGAGGCCGTGAACCAGCTGCAGACGCTGGTGGAGCGCACCCCTGAAGTCGACGATCACCGCGGACATCGGGTCGGGCGCCATCACTGCCGGATCGCTCCGGCTCGAGGCGTCGGTACCGAGAGCACTGCGCGACGCGTTCGTCTCCGGTCAGTGGAATCCGACGGCGATGCTGCTGGACCGATTCGAGGAAGTGAAGGCCGTCGCGGCGCGGTTGCCTTACATTCGGGGCTTCTAGCTATTCAGCGGATTCTAGCCCGCTACGATACCAAGGACGTCCCTTCACGAATTAGCTAGTCGCCGCAGGTTTCTTTTCCTGCGCCACCAACAGAAACGCATCCGCGGCGTGGGATCGGTGTGCCTTCCGGCAGACCAGCATGACCTGACGTTTCCGCGACACGCCGGCGATCGGCACGGCGACCAGCCGCCCGTGCGCGATTTCCGTGACGGCGCAGCGGCGCGGCAGCAGCGCGACGCCGAGCTTCAACTCGACCGCCCGCTTGATGCCGTCGAGGCTCGGCAGCGAGATCACCATCTTCAGCGGAATGTGGTGCTCCTCGAAGAGCCGCAGCACGCGCTCGCGCGCCGGCGACGGATCGTTGTGGGCCACCACCGGTTCCTGGGCGATGTCGTCCATCGCCACCTGCCGGCGGTTGGCCAGGGGGTGCGACGGCGGTAACAGCAGGACGAGCTCGTCGCTGCCGACCGGCACTTCGAGCAGGCCCTCCTCCGCCGGATGGAACGTCAGCGCTCCGAAGTCGAGACTGCCCTGCTGGACTTCAACGGCGATCTGACGGGCCGGAACGCGGCGCACGTCGATCGCGATGTCGGCGAAGCGCTGGCGGAAGCGCACGATCAGCGGCAGCAGCGTGTGCACGGCCGCCTCGTTGGCGCCGATGAGGACCCGGCCGCGGCGCAAGTCGCGAAGGTCGCGGACCGCCGACTCGGTCTCCTCGGCAAGCCGCACCAGCCGCTGCCCGTAGTTCTGGAGCATCCGGCCCGCCTCGGTCAGCGTGCCGTTCTTCGACGAGCGGTCGAACAGCTGTTCGCCCAGCTCGATCTCGAGGCGCCGCACGGCCTGGCTGACCGCCGGCTGCGTCCGGTGCACCTTGGCCGCCGCACGGGAAAAACTGCGCTCGTGCGCGACCGCCAGGAAGATCTTCAGGGCGCTCAGGTCCATGCGCGGGGGAAAACGTCGCGGGCAGTGTATAACAACCCGTTATTCTTCATTAATTATTATCACTTTGACTTCTAGGCACCCCGGCCGCTACAACAGGAGTCATGAGCACTCCCCCCCGCGTCACCGTCTTCGATACCACGCTGCGCGACGGCGAACAGGCCCCCGGTTTCTCGATGGACGTGGCCTCGAAGCTGGCGATGGCGCACTCGCTCGACGCCCTGGGGGTGGACATCATCGAGGCCGGCTTCCCCATCGCCTCGCCGGCCGATTCGGAGGCGGTTCGGCAGATTGCGGTCGGCGTGCGGCGGCCGGTCATCGCCGCGCTGGCACGGACCCGCCGTCAGGACATCGAGGAAGCCGCCCGGGCGCTCACGCCGGCCCAGCGCTCGCGGATCCACACGTTCCTCGCGACATCGGATCTCCACCTCAGCGCCAAGCTCCGCATCTCGCGCGACGAGTGCCTGCAGTCCGCGGTCGACGCCGTCACGCTGGCGCGCCGCTTCACGGACGACGTCGAGTTTTCCGCCGAAGACGCCACGCGCAGCGATCGCGATTTCCTGTGCCGCGTGATCGAGGCCGTCATCGCCGCCGGCTGCACCACGGTCAACCTGCCGGACACCGTTGGCTACGCGACGCCCGATGAGACGCGCGACTTCTTCGCCGCGATCATCGGCCGCGTGCCGAACGCCGATCGCGCCGTGTTCAGCGCGCACTGCCACAACGATCTCGGGCTGGCGGTCGCGAACAGCCTCGCCGCCATCCAGGGCGGCGTCCGTCAGGTGGAGTGCTCGATCAACGGGATCGGCGAACGCGCCGGCAACGCGTCGCTCGAAGAGCTCGTGATGGCGCTGCGCGTCCGCCAGGACCGTCTGCCGTACGACACGGGGATCAAGTCCGAGGGGCTGTTCGCGTCGAGCCAGCTCCTGTCGTCGCTCACGAGCGAGCCGGTCCAGGCGAACAAGGCCATCGTCGGCCGCAACGCGTTCGCCCACGAAGCCGGCATCCACCAGGACGGCGTGCTCAAGGACGCGCGGACCTACGAGATCATGCGCCCGGAGGACGTCGGGCAGTCGATCAGCTCACGGCTGGTGCTCGGGCGCCATTCCGGACGTCACGCGGTGCAGTCGCGGTGCGAGGCGCTCGGTTTCACGCTCGCCGGCACCGAGATCGACGCGGTCTATCGCGCGGTGATCACGCTCGGTGAACACCGCAAGGCGATCGCCGACAACGACCTCCGCCGCATCATCGAGCGCGTGCGGACGCCCGACGCCGCGTCGGCCGCGTCCAACCCGCACCACGTCGAGACCGTCGGATACGGACACGGCGTGTGATTTCAGATCGCGGATCACCAGTCGTCAGGCGTCAGTCACTAGTCCGTCAGGCTCCGTCGTAGCGTCGATCCAGCTAGCCCCTCAGCCCCGAGCCGCTCGCCGCCCGGCCGTATAATCTCGCCACTCGATGTGATGTCCCTGCATCCCGGCGCACGAATCGGCGCGTACGAGATCGTGTCGCTGCTCGGCGCAGGCGGTATGGGCGAGGTGTTCCGCGCGCGCGACACGAAGCTCAACCGCGACGTCGCGATCAAAGTGCTGCTGGCGGAAGTCGCCGGCGACCCGGAGCGCCTGGCGCGCTTTCATCGCGAAGCGCAACTGCTGGCTTCGTTGAACCATCCGCACATCGCGGCGATCTACGGCGTGGAAGATGCGGGCCCCACCGTGGCGCTCGTCATGGAACTCGTCGGCGGCTCCACGCTGGCCGATCGCCTCGCGTCCGGCCCGATTCCCGTCGACGAAGCGTTGCCGATCGCCCGCCAGATTGCCGAAGCGCTCGAAGTCGCCCACGACCAGGGCATCGTCCATCGCGACCTGAAACCGGCGAACGTCAAGGTGCGCGACGATGGCACCGTCAAGGTGCTCGATTTCGGGCTCGCGAAAGCGTTGGATTCGGCGGCCGGATCGCGCGCGAACGCCACGATGTCGCCGACCCTCTCGATGCACGCGACGCAGGCCGGGCTCATCCTCGGCACGGCGGCCTACATGGCGCCCGAGCAGGCGCGGGGACGACCGGTCGATCGACGCGCCGACATCTGGGCCTTCGGCGTCATCGTGTTCGAGATGCTCGCCGGCCGGCGGGCGTTCGAAGGCGACGACATCTCGATCACGCTCGCGGCGGTGCTCAAGGATGATGTCGATTGGAGCGCGCTGCCCGCGGACACGCCGCCCCATCTCCGGACGCTGTTGCGACGGTGCCTCCAGAAAGATCCGCAGCGCCGGCTTCCGCACATCGGCCTCGCGCGAATCGAGATCGAGGAAGGCCAGTCTGGCGTGCTCGCTTCTTCAGCCGGAGTGGCGCAGGATGCTCGCCCGGCGCTGCCAACGCCGCCGCGTCCGCTGTGGAAGCGCGCTGCGCCCACAGCCCTCGCCGTCGTAGCGGCCGCGGCGCTCAGCGCCGGCGCGGTGTGGACCTCCAGGCCGGCGGCGCTGCGATTGCCGATCGTGCGGTTTCACACCGCGCTGCCCGGCGTGGCCGCGGCGTTCGACACATCCACTCGCCAGGCGATCGCCATCTCGCCGGACGGCTCGGCGATCGCGTTCGCGGCAGTGGAGGACTTTTCTCTACACCGACTCGCGGACGACCAGACGACGCAGCTCGTCCGCGGGAACAAGGACGAATGCTGCATCAATCCGGTCTTTTCGCCCGACGGTCGTTGGATCGGGTTTTTCACCGGCATTGGCGGCGGTTCCTCGAACGGAACGCTCAAGAAAATAGCAGTCAGCGGCGGCGCGCCCGTCACGCTCTGCCCGTCGGATCCACCCTTTGGCGCCAGTTGGTCTGACGGAGCCATTCTGTTCTCGACGTCAAAAGGCATCCTGCGCGTGGCCGAGTACGGCGGCACGGCCGAAACCCTTGTGCCCGCAGGGAGGCCAATTGATGCAAAGCCCTCAGCTGTTGAACGGCGATGCGCTGCTGTTCGCCGTGCGGCCAGCTCGGCGTCGAACGCATGGAACCGCGCGCAGATCGTCGTGCAGTCGTTGAAGACCGGTCAGCGCAGGACACTCGTCGACGGCGGAACCGACCCGCGTTACGTCCCGACCGGCCATCTCGTCTACGCGCGCGGCGGCGTGCTGTTCGCGGTGCCCGTTCAACCTTCGACGTCTCGAAGTGACCGGCGGTCCCGTTCCGGTCGTCGAGGGCGTCCGCCGCGCGAGCGTCGCCGGCGCGGCGCTCTTTGGGTTTTCGGACACCGGGTCGTTGGCGTACGTGCCTGGACCGGCGGTCAGCGCGCCACCGACCCCGATCTCGCATGGACCGAGAAGGATGGCGGTCGCACGTACCTCAAAGTGCCGCCGTCACAGGACCGAGACGCCGCGCATTTCGCCCGATGGACGGCGCGTGGCCGTCGGCAACATCGACAACAGTGGCCCGAATATCTGGATTGTCGATCTGTCCGGCGCGAGCCAGATGACGCGGCTGACCTTCGGCGGGAAGAACACTCACCCTGAGTGGTCGCCCGACGGCGAGCGCATCGCGTTTCAATCCGATCGCGAAGGCGATGCCCGCTATCTGGTGGCAGCGCGCCGACGGTACCGGCACCGCCGAGAGGTTGACGAAGGCCGAACGCGGGGTGTCGCACATACCGGAGTCGTGGGCGCCGGACGGAAAGCGGCTGCTGTTTTCAAGGGCCAAAAGGGATCGAGGTGTCCCTCTGGGTGCTCTCGCTGCCGGAGGGGAAGACAGAGCCGTTCGACCGACGCGCCCACTCGACAAGGCCGATGAACGCCGTCTTTTCACCCGACGGTCGCTGGGTCGCCTACGGCAGCGACGAATCGGGCACCGATGCCGTGTATCGTTCAGCCGTTTCCGCCGACCGGCGCCAAGTACCAGATCTCGCGGCGGCGATGTCGGCCATCACGCGCTCTGGTCGCGCGACGGGAAACAGCTGTTTTACATTCCAGGGCCGGGCCGGTTCGTCGTGGTCAACGTGACGACGCAACCGAGCTTTAGTGTTCAGCGCGCCGGTTCCAGCTCCACGAGCGTTCAATATTGGCAACGCGCAAACGAGCCCGCGAAACCACGACGTCGGGCCGGACGGCCGTGTGCTTGGGATCGTGGCTGCCGGACAGACCCGTCGACACCGGCCACTCCGCCGCAGATCGACGTCGTCCTCAACTGGTTCGAATGAATTGAAACAGCGGGTTCCCAGTCGAATCAGCTCCAGCTAACAGTGTCGGTTGTCAACCATCAGTTGCACAGTCCCGTGAAGGGCGCGTCACAGCGATCCGCTATCGCTAGCCCCCAGCCCGCTGCCGACAGCTAGCCCGTGCAGCTAGCCCCGAGCCCCTACTTCCGTTGCAGCGTGTGACGCTCGAGCATCATGCCGCCGCACCACCGCGCCGTAAACGTTCCCGTCGCGATCGACGCCGACGCCTTCCGCGCCGCTGTGCTCCTCGGTCGTCGACTCGATGTCCTCGATGAAGTACTTCACCGAGCCATCCTTCGCGCTCCCGATCCGGATGCCCTTCTTCCAGCCTGGTTCATCGGGCCCCCACGATTCGGAATCGGCGACGTAGATCGTGTCGTCCTTCGTGATGGCGATGCCGCTCGGGCGGCCGAACTGCGTCCACTCGTCGAGGAACTTGCCGTCCTGATCGAAGATCTGAATCCGGTTGTTGTGGCGGTCGCCGACAAACAGGCGGCCGCGCGAATCGAGCGCGATCGTGTGCGGCACGTTGAACTCACCGCGGGCCGCGCCGGTTCGTGCCCCAGGCCTTGATGAACGTCCCGTCTTTCGACCACTTGCTGACGCGGTTGATCGCGCCGCCGATGTCGTGTCCCTCCGTGATGAACACATCGCCGTTCGGCGCGGTCGACGACATCGGTCGGCTGCGTCAGACGCTTCTGGGCGGGGTCGCCCGCGACACCAGCCGTGCCAATCGTCATCAGCAGCGCGCCGTCCGCGCTGTACTTGAAGACCTGTTGACCCTTGCCGTCCTTGCCCTGCGCGTCGGTCACCCACACGTTCCCCTGCGCGTCGACGTGGAACCCGTGCGGGAAGATGAAGGCGCCGCTGCCCCAGCTCTTGGCGACCGTGCCGGACGGCGTGAAACGGAAGATCGGCGGCTCCGAACGCCCCGCGCACGAGTTCTCGAAGCAGCGATGGACGACGTAGATGTCGCCGTTCGGACCCTGCTCGGCGCCGATGACCGCGCCCCACTTCAGAGCCAGCGGGCAGCCGCGCCCAGTTCGCGTCCCTCGTGTAGGGGTTCGGTCGATCGTTGATCGGCGTCGTGCGTCTTCCACTTCGGCTCCTGAGGCGACCAGCGCCGAGACGAACAGCGCGAGCACGATAACGCATCGCATCGTCGTTCCTAATCCCTAATCCCTTTAATCGCTAATCCCTAATCCCTAATCCCTAATCGCTAATCCCTACTTCCTCGGCGCCGCGAGATACGCCTTCGACGCCGCCTCGTCGCGCAGCGGCGTGACCTTGTCCGGGTCGATCCGCACCATCAGATAGGTGATGTGATCGTCGATCTTCGTGAACCAGTGGCCCGTGCCCGCGGGAATCACGACGACGTCGCCCGGCTTGAGGTCGTAGGACACGCCGTTGCGAATGGACGATCCGTTGTTGCCAGGGCCGTTGAACAGGCGCACCGTCTCGAGCGTCGCCGGACGCCGTTTCATGCCGGTGATGTCGGGACCGAGCATCAGCGTCGCGGTGCCTTCCATGATGTGATAGACCTCGCTGACCTGATCGTGCTCCGCCACCGATTCCGGCGCCGGCGCGGTCAGCTTCCCTCGATGGACCACGCCGATCCCGATATGGGCTTTGCCGATCTCGATATCGCGGACCTGCTGGTCGGTCAGCTTCTCGGCGATCGCCTTGCTGACGTAGGCATCGACTTCCGCCTTCGGGATGTATGTCCCCGGGCACATCTTGCACGTCGGCTGCGGATCGCCTTGCGCACTCAGAGCCGCGCAGGCACAGGCCATCGCCGCCAACCGATTCGCCGGTCCATCTTCGCTCCGCAGCGCTCGGCTAAAGCGTTCGCTGCTCCATCTTCTCTCCCAGGGCGAACGCGAGGTATTCGCCCGAGTAATTGCCGCCGCTGACCGCGACGACGATGTACTGCTTGCCGTTCAACGAATAGGTCATCGGCGTGCCGGACTGCGGGGCAGGCATGAAGACCGTGCCGACTTCGGCGCCGGTCTTCTTGTCGTACGCGCGCAGCATCGCGCCCCGTCCGCGATTCGGCACCGTGGTCGCCAGCGGATCGCCCGCGATCACCAGCGTCTTCGTGACCAGCGCGCCGACGGCGCCCGACTGACCGGTGCGCGGAATCGTCAGTCCTTTGAGCGCCGGGTGATTCCGCACGCTATCGGGCGTCTCGCCGTGCGCCACCTGCCAGACGAACACGCCGTTGTCCAGATCGATGGCGGTGATGCGGCCGTATGGCGGCTTCAGGAGCGGCAGTCCCTGCGGTGACGCGTTCGCGTTCACCGCGCCGTCGTTCGTCGTCGCCGTCGCCGCGCCGCCCGCGGATCGAGCCGGCGCGTCGGCGCCCATGTTCTCCCCCGGTCCCGAGATATATCGCACGCCGGTGAGCGCGTTGCCGGAGACGTACGGCACGTCGGAGAACTCTTTGCTGGGCGGCGGCAGCAGCCCGAGGATCGGCATCGCCGTGAACGACGGGACGTAGGCGATGTGCGTCTCGGGGTCGAATGAGCCGCCCGGCCAGTTGGTCCCACCCGACGATCGGAATCCGGCGATGGGACCTTCCGCGCGGCTCACGGGCGGCGGTGTGAAGATCGGCCCGGTCTTGTAGCGCGCGGCGATCTTCAGCGCCTCGGCGCGGAGCTCGGGCGTGAAGTCGATCAGGTTCTCGAGCGTAACGCCCTGATGATCGTACGGAGGCGGTTTCGTGGGGAACGGCTGCGTCGGCGACGTTTTCTCGCCAGGCACGTCGGACTGGGGTACGGGCCGCTCCTCGATCGGGAAAATCGGCTCCCCCGTCACGCGGTTGAACAGATACAGCATCGCCTGCTTGCCCATCGCGGCAACGGCTTTGACGGGGCGGCCGCCGACCGTCAAGTCGACGAGCATCGGCGCCGCCGCGATGTCCATGTTCCAGATCGGATGGTGCACGAGCTGGAAATGCCACTTGCGCTGGCCGGTCCGATAGTCGATGGCGACGATGCTTTCGGCGAAGAGGTTGTTGCCGGGTCGGAGGCCGCCGTAGAAGTCCGAGCTCGGCGTCTCGACCGGCAAGTACGCGAGGCCGAGCTCTTCGTCGGCGGCAATCTGATTCCAGACACCGGTGTTGCCGGTAACCGCCCACGATTCGTTCAGCCACGTGTCGTTGCCGAATTCGCCAGGACGCGGAATCGTGTTGAACGTCCACAACCGCTTTCCGGTGCGCACGTCGAACCCGCGGACCAGCCCCTTGGTGTTGTTGTGGGTCTTCGGCGTGCCGCCTTCGAGGAACGACGACCCGACCATGACCACGCCGTCTTTGGTGATGGCGGGTGTCGAGTGCACGCCAATCTCGCCGGTGACCAGATCGATCTGCTGCCCTTTGCCGAAGACCACGCCGGCTTTCAGATCGACGATGCCATCGGCGCCGAAGGAAGCGATGCGCGAACCGGTGCGCGCGTCGAGCGCGACCAGGCGGTAGCCGGTCGTGATGTACAGAATCCGTTCGTCGCGGCCGTCAGTCCAGTAGGCGACGCCGCGGCCCGACAGCTGCCGGGGGGACGCCGCCGCCCGCGCGCCTTCGTACTCCGCGTGGACCCATCGCAGCTCGCCGGTGACCGCGTCGAGCGCGACGACCGCGCGGCGCGTGCCGGCAGTCGTGTACAGCACGCCGTTGACCATCAGCGGCGTGCCTTCGAGCTTGAATTCGGGACGAGGCCCGAGGCTGTCGGTCTTGAAGCGCCACGCCACCTCGAGCGCGTTGAAGTTCGAGCCGGCAATCTGCGCGAGCGGCGAATAGTGCTGATTCCGCAGGTCGCCGGCGTACGACCGCCAGTCGCTGCCGGCCGGCTGTGCCGGCGGCTGTCCGTCGACACCGCGGGAGGCGGAGGCGACGGCCGATACCGCGATCGCGGTCAGCGCCGCCACGACAGCTCGGTTCATGACGGCACATTATGCACCGCGAACGTGCGTCACTCGACGCGGACCAACTTGAGGGTGAAGGGATTCGCGAACGGGCCATTCTGGTTTCGCTGTTGGGTCAACGACAGCGTGTCACCGTCCAGTTTGTACGAGTAGGTGATGAACACCCCTGGCCCCATCACCGCGGGGTTCTTCGCAGCGATCGGCCGCATCGTGATGACGCCGCCGGGTGTCACCTCGTAGGTCCCGGCTTCGCTGACGAATGGTCCCCACACCGCCCGTAACTCGTCGGCGGTCGCTCGTGCCACGTCCGCCAGAACCGGCCGCGGCCCATCGGCCTGGACTTCGACCCGGCTGTAGTGCCTGGCGGTGATGATGGTCAGGTTGGGTCGCTCGCCGAATGCGATCGTGCGGGCTCCAGGGCCTGTGATCACGGCTTCGACGACCCGCCACACGCCCTGAATCGAGTCTCGCGTCGACTGCGCGGCTATCCCCTGGCCGGTGGCCAGCCCTACGCTGAGCGCTGCGAACAACAGTCTCATCACCAATCTCATCACGAGGCGCCTCCTCGAGGCAGACGTCGACACAGCTGTCGAGAACCCATTGGTCCTACGAGCGGTCCTCGGTATCTCTTGTGGACTAGGGCGGCCCGCGCTACGAGTAAACTCTCGCCCATGCCATCTCATCTCGTACGCGCGGTCGCGCTCTGGCGTCCTGTGTTTGGCGTGTGTCCCCGTTGCGATTCGCAGCCAGGGACGGCGTGCCGCGGCGCCCACCGCGGCGCCTGCGCCGTTCGATGTGATGGAGAAGTCAATCGAGCAGCTGCAGCGCGCGATGGAGGCCCGCCAGGTGACGTCGCGGCAGCTGGTCGACAGTTTTCTCGCGCGGATCGAGGCGTACGACAAGCAGGGACCGGCGTTGAACGCCATCGCCGCCGTCAACCCGAACGCGCGCGAAGCCGCCGACGCGCTCGACGCCGAACGCGCCAGCCGCGGCGCGCGCGGTCCGCTTCACGGGATTCCAGTGCTCGTGAAGGACAACTACGAAACGATCGAGATGCCGACGACGGCGGGATCGATCGCGCTGGCGTCGTTCCACCCGGCACGCGACGCGTTTCAGGTCCAGCGGCTCAAGGCCGCCGGCGCGGTGATTCTCGGCAAGACGAACATGCACGAGCTGGCGTCGGGGATCACGACCGTCGGCTCGCGCTTCGGCCAGACCAGGAACCCCTACGACCTCGATCGCAATCCAGGCGGCTCCAGCGGTGGAACCGGCGCGGCGGTGGCGGCGAATTTCGCCGTGGCCGGCATGGGCAGCGACACCTGCGGGTCGATCCGCAATCCCGCGTCGCACAACGATCTCGTCGGCCTGCGGGGCACGCAGGGGCTGTCGAGCCGCACCGGCATCGTGCCGCTCTCGACCACGCAGGACATCGGCGGGCCGCTCGCGCGGAGCATCGCGGATCTTGCCGTCATGCTCGACGCGACAGTTGGACGCCGATCCGGCCGACGCCTCGACGGCGATCAGCGCCGGCAAGATTCCGTCGTCGTACCGGGCCGGCCTGCGCGCCGACGCGATCAAGGGCGCGCGGATCGGGGTCGTGCGCAGCCTGTTTGGATCCGCGCCCGAGGATCAGGAGGTGACGACGATCGTCCAGAGCGCGCTCGACGCCCTGAAGAACGCCGGCGCCGAGATGACCGACGTCGCCATTCCCGGCCTCGACGACCTGCTGCGCGACAGCTCGATGATCAACGCCGACTTCAAGTTCGACTTCGCCGACTACCTGGCGAAGGCTGAGAACCCGCCGGTGAAATCGCTCGGCGAGATCCTCGATCGCGGCCTGTTCCACAGCGCCCTCGAATCGAATTTCCGCGCCCGCAACGCCGTCGAGCGGCGCGACACCGATGCCGCGCGCCGCGCGCGCATCAAACGCACCGCGATTCGACAGGCGATCGAGGCGGTGCTGAGCGAGCACCGCCTGGCGGCGCTCCTCTATCCGACGCTGCGCCGGAAGCCCGCGCGCATCGGCGACGGCCAGGGCGGCAGCAACTGCACCGTGAGCGCGCACTCGGGGCTGCCGGCGCTCGGCATCCCCGCCGGCTTCAGCACCGACGGCCTGCCCGTCGGCATCGACCTGCTCGGCGGCGCGTTCGCCGAACAGGAGTTGCTCTCGCTCGGCTATTCCATCGAGGAGGCGCTGAAGCTGAGGCGCGCGCCGTTCAGCACGCCGGCGCTCGTCGGCGGCAAGCGGCCCGCGCCGCGCACGGCCACCGCCACGTTCTCAGGCACCGCCGTCCAACTGACGTACGACGAGAGCGCGTCGCAGCTGCAGTACACGGTCACAGCGACTCCGGCGGCGCGCGACCATTTGTTGGCGGTGTGGGTTCATTCGGGCACACACGGGTAAGCCGGGCGCGGCCCGGCACCAGTTGTTCGCGCCAGGTCAGCCGGCGGCCGGCAGCGTCACGCTGTCGGCAGCCGACCGGAAGGATGCGGCGGAGGGTCGGCTGCTCGTCCGCTTCTATCTGCAGAACGGACGCGGCAGCGCCGCCGACCTCCCCGTCGAGTTCGGCAAGTGAGAGCACAGTGCGCATTCCCGGTGTGAGAAGAAGGGCTGAGAACGCGCCTTACTTCGACGATCACCGAACCGCGACGCGTCCCCAGGTCGACGTCGCTATATGTAGAATCTCGACGGGCGGTGCGCAGATGCGAACCGATCGACGAACATTCCTGAAAGACGTCGCGGGCGCGGCCGGCCTCGTGTTCGTCGGATGCGGCGTCACGGGCGTGGGCGCGCAGTCCGCGCAGCGCGCCGGCGTGACGCGGCGGCCGGTGGTCGTCAAGGGTCGGCGGATCACCACCGTCGACATCCATGCGCACTGCGCGGTGCCGCAGGCCAACGACCTGCTGCGGCGATCGGCGCCGGCACCGGCGGCGACGCAAGGATCGTTGCTGGCGCTCGACGGCGAACCGCTGGCACAGCGCATCGCGGCGATGGACGCGCAAGGCATCGACATCGCGGTCCTCAGCATCAACCCCAACTGGTACGATGTGGACCGCGACCTCGCGGCGAAAGTCATCTCGGTCCAGAACGAGGCCATGGCGGCCTTCTGCGCCGCGCATGCCGATCGCTTTGCGGCGTTCGCATCCGTCGCGCTCCAGTTTCCCGACCTTGCGGCGCAGCAGCTCGAAGAGGGCATCAGGAAGCTGGGACTGCGCGGTGCCGCAATCGGCGGCAGCGTCGCCGGCGCCGAGCTCGCCGATGCAAAGTTTCATCCGTTCTGGGCAAAGGCCGAGGAGCTGGGGGCCGTCGTGTTCATCCATCCGCAGGCGACCGGTTCGGCCGCGCTGAACAATCGACTGAGGGGCAACGGCCTGCTGGGCAACGTGATCGGCAACCCGCTCGAGACCACGATCGCGCTCTCGCATTTGATCTTCGAAGGCACGCTCGATCGATTCCCCGGCCTGAAGATTTGCGCGGCGCACGGCGGGGGCTATCTGCCGTCGTACATGAGCCGATCCGATCACGGCTGCCAGACGTTCCCGGCGCAGTGCGCGCCGGGTGTGCCGAAGCTGAAGCCGACGGAGTACGTGAAGCGAATGTATTACGACTCGCTCGTGTTCACGCCGGAAGCGTTGCGGCACCTGGTCGCCGAAGTCGGCGCCTCCCACGTCGCGATGGGCACCGATTATCCCTACCCGTGGGTCGACGCGCCGGTCGACCATGTCCTCGCCACGCCGTTCCTGAGCGACGCCGATCGCGAGGCCATTCTCGGCGGAACGGCGCGCACGCTGCTCGGGTTGAGTGCCATGGCTTAAGGCGTGCCGTACGTCAGCCTGAACAGAGTTTCGTACGGGCCGAGGCGCGTGTCGGTGCCCTCTAAGATCCTGGCGAGGCCACCGGATCCCGGCTGTTGCGCCGGTAGCGCGCCGGCGGCACGCCGAATACGCGTTTGAACGCGCGATTGAACGCCGCTTCGGAGTCGTAGCCGACATCGGCCGCGATGTCCGCCACTCCCTTCGGCGTCGACGTCAACGCCTCGGCAGCCAGCCGCAGCCGCCATCCGGTCAAGTACGCCATCGGCGGCTCTGAGAGATATCGGGTGAAGCGGTCCACCAGCGCGGAGCGCGATAGACCGACTTCTTCCGCGAGCTCGGCGATCGTCCACGGGTGGCTCGGGCGTTTGTGCAGCAGCGCGAGGCTCCGGCCCACGACCGGGTCGCGCGCGCCGGCAAGCCACCCGGTCGTTGGATGAGGAAGACCGGTGACGTATCGCCGCAGCGTGTCGACGAACAGCGCCTCCGACAGCTTGGCGAGCATCGCCTCGCTGCCCGCGCGGTCCGAGGCGGCCTCCTCCGCCAGGTGCAGGATCGACTGCTCGAGCCAGTGGCCCGCGCGATCGGTCCGGACGTTCACCGTCAGCATCGGCGGCAGGCTCTCGAGAATCGGGCCGCAGAGCAGCGGGTCACACGTCAAATACCCGCACACGAACCGCGTCGTGGCGCCGCCGCCGCCCGCCTGCATCGGCGAGAGATCCCGCATCGCGATCTTCCGGAGGACCGCGGCGCTCTCGATGTCGGTGGCTCCGGAACCAGCGCTCAACCGGTGCGGATCCCCGTGCGGAAAGACCACGATATCGCCCGCCGACAGCTCGACGTCAGGCCCGCCTTCGAGACCGGCCCGCGCCGAACCCTCCACGACGAAGTGATAGATCAGCAGGTGCGGCGCGCCGGGCGACAGCGTCGGCGCCAGCAGGCGGCAGTGGGGCGTCGAGAGCCGCCACGGGGCGGAGAACTCCGCGCTGAAGAACATCGCGCCCTTCAGCCGAACGCCGCTCAACACTTCTGAGAACGCGTCCATCTCCCTCCGGACGCCCGGCAAAGTTTCGCGGCGCCTGTGCAAAGCATTCTAGCCCCGCCGGACGAACGGGCAAGAACTTCAACCGCGCAGGCATGGTCAGCCGGCGCCGGCTCCTGCACACTGGCGCCCATGAACGCGAAAGCAAAAGGAGTTTGTCCATGAGTGCAGAATCAACGATCCGTCGTCGCCGTTTTCTCGGTGGGGTGTTGGGATCAGCCGCTGCGGCGGGCCTCTCGATGTCCGGGATGCGCGCCGCTGCCTGGGAATCGGGGCCGGATGACTGGATCAAGGAGGTCAAAGGCAGTCATCGGTGCCTGTTCGATTTTCCGCAGCACAAGAACGGTTATGGCCTGCTGCACATCCTGAATTACCTGAACACCTACTCGACGGTCTACAAGACGGCGCCCGGCGAGGTCGGCGCCGTTGGGACCTTCTACAGCGCGGGCAACCAGGCGAGCATTCCGCTGGCATTCAACGATGCCATGTGGGCCAAGTACAACCTCGGCGTCTACACCGGACTCAAGGACGCAGAGGGAAAGGCATACACGCGGAACGTGTTCAACCGGCCGACGACCAAGGATCTGCACTTGTTGATGCAATCCATCGACTCGCCGATGATCCCGGCGCTGGCCGACGCGATGCCGGCGCTGGGCATCGAGAACCTGCAGAAGATGGGCACCAAGTTCATCCTGTGCGCGAACGCGCTCGGCATCTGGTGCCTGGAGCTCGAAGCCAGGGGCAAGGGGAAGGCCCAGGACATCGAGAAAGAGCTGCGCGCCAACCTGCTGCCGGGCGTGACGATCGTGCCTGCGATGGTGATCGCGATCGAAAAAGCGCAGGAGGCTGGTATCAGGTACAACCGTCAGTAACCCTGGCCGCCGCGCGGACCTGCACGAGCAGTCGGCCCGCGCGGCAGTTGGGCTCCACGATATTCCGTACGGCCTCGAGGCGTAGTTCTGTGACCGTCGACAACAGGAAGCGTCACATCGGAGGACAAGAATGGAAATGCTTCTGAGAATGCGCGACAGACGTGTCAAGCGCGCAGCGGTCACTGTTGCGGCCATTCTCGTGGTGTTGTCCGTGGGCGCCATCCGTGCCCAAAACAATCCCGATGAGACCGCGATTCGCCAGATTCTCGACAGTGAAGTCACGACATGGAACAAAGGTGATACCGACGGCTACTCGAGCCACTTCGCGGCGGATGGTACCTTCACGAATATCCGCGGGATGTTCTTCACGGGACATCAGGAGTTTCGAGACCGTCACGAAGCTATTTTCAAAGGCGAATTCCGCGGAACCTCGCTGAAACAGGACATTGTTTCCCTCAGGTTCATCCGACCTGACGTGGCGATCGCAGAAACACTGACGTGGGTCTCGGGGTTTTCGAAAGCCGGACCGCCCCCGGGCACACAGGTGGACGCGAATGGGCGGCTTCGTACTCGTCTGTTGCAAGTCCTGAAAAAAGACGGCGGCGAATGGAAAATCGTTGTCTATCACAATGTGGATGTGAAGCCGGGCGTGCCTGTGCCAGAACCGCGCTGACGGAGTCCCCTTCGTTCTGAGACCTCACAAATTGCGACGAGCGCGCGTCGAACATAGAATGCTGAAATGATCCCGCTTCGGGACGTCATCCCGTCCCGGACGACTCCCTACATCACCGTCACCATCATCGTGCTCAACGCGCTGGCGTGGCTGTTCGAGCTGACGCTGCCGCACGAACAGCTGAACGATTTCCTGACCGTGTACGGCGTGGTGCCGGCCTACCTGTCCTGGCCGACGCTGATCACGTCGATGTTTCTGCACGGCAGCTGGTCGCACGTGATCGGCAACATGTGGTACCTGTGGATTTTCGGCGACAACGTCGAGGACCGCGTCGGCCACGGCCGGTTCATCATCTTCTACCTCCTCTGCGGCATGGCTGCCTCGCTCGGCCAGGTGGCGATGGACCCGAACTCGATGCTGCCGACGATCGGCGCCAGCGGCGCGATCGCCGGGGTGATGGGCGCCTACTTCGTCCTGTATCCCCAGTCGCGCGTGCTGACGCTGATCCCCTTCATCTGGCTGCAGATCGTCGAGCTGCCGGCGGTCGTCCTGCTCGGCTTCTGGTTCCTGATGCAGATTTTCAGCGCCGGGACGATTGCGATGACGGCCGCGTCGCACGGCAGCGGCGGCGTCGCCTTCGCCGCGCACGTCGCGGGGTTCGTGATGGGGCTGATTGGCATCTTCGTGTTCAAGAAGCCCGAGCGGGATCGGTGGGCGTCGGCGGACTACGACCGCTGGGCCTGAGACAACGGAGATGACGGAGCGAACGGGATCACACAGAGCAGCGGAGAAACGGAGATTGAACGGAGTGACGCGGTTCGACGGGTCGGCCTGCTTTGCAGGCCGACGAGCGCGGACGGATCGGATTGTGAAAACGAACACGCCGGGATCTTTGTGCGTGCTCGTTTTCACGATCCGATCCGTTCGCGCCGCGTCGCTGCGCGACGCCCGTCGAACCTCGCTCCCGTTCGACCTCCGTTGCTCCGTTTCTCCGTGGTGATCCCGTTCTCTCCGTCCACTCTGTTCAGGACTTCGCGCGCAGCTGCTGCGAGATGCGGGCGATTTCGACCAGCAGCTTCTCGAGCTCGGCGTCGTACTGATCCGGCGGCGTCGTTTCCTTCCGCGCCTTCAGCTCTTCCACCTGCCGCTCGAGATCCGCACGCCGTTTGACGAGCACGGCCTGGCCGGCGTCGCTGGGCAACGTCAGCACCGACGTCGGGCGCCAGATAGGTGACGCGCGCGAGCGCGCCGTCGACGCCGGGATTCTGCGCCTCGCGGCCGATGCCGGCGCCCGTGTCGTCCAGAAGCGGCCGCTCGGTGGGCAGCTGCCCCTTCTGCTCGAACCAGCCGCGGACCCCGGCGCTGGCGAAGGTGAAGGCCTCCCACAGCGAGACGCGGCCGCTCTTGTCGAGATCGGCGCCGCCGTCGTCGAACGCCTTCAGGAAGAATTCCGGAAAGACCGTCTCGAACTGCTGCGCCGACGAATCGGTGGCCGTCATCACCACGCGGCCGCGCGCGGCCAGCTTGCGGAGAAATGGAAAGCTCGCTGACGTCGTGTTGATGAAGACGACGCGGCCGGGCAGGGGCTTGAGGAGATCCGCCCACCCCGACGCGCTCAGATCCGGTCCGACCAGGTTGAATTTCCCGTCCTCGCCGTCGGACGTCGTGCCGTGTCCGATGAGGAAGACGAGCAACTGATCCTCTTTCGTGAGCTTCTTGCGCAGCTCGGCGAACACCTGCTGCACATGCTCGCGCGTCGCCTTCTGTACGCCTTCGCTCTCGGACTCGGCCAGCACGATCAGCCGGTCGTTGTCGTAGCCGAACTTCTCGTGGAGCAGGTGGGTGAAGGTGACGCGCCACGTCTGGTACTTCTGCGCGTACACGTCCCCGCCGGAAGCGCCGCTGATGACCACGGCGTATTTGTCGCCCGCGAACGCCGGAACCGCCGCTATCGACGCCAAGAAGATGACCGCTCCAGGCCACTGACGCGCCAGCGCGGCGCAGCCGCGACGGCCAACCTGTCTCGCCGAAGCGGCGAAGCCGCGAAGGCGGATCATCGGAGTCCCCAGCGCCGCCGCAGGATCCACTCCGCCGACAACAGCAGCACGATCAGCGCGAACGCCCACGGCTCGTGCCACAGGTCGCGATACTCCGGCGTCTCGGCCATCGGCTGGGTCGCCTGCAGGAACGACGCCACCTGTGCGGCCTCGGAGGCCCGGACGTAACGGCCGCCGGACGTGCGCGCGATACGGCGGAGAAATCCTTCGTTCAGCCGCGGGTCGGCGAACTCGCGATCCGCGCCGCCGACGTACATCCAGTGGTCGGCGCTGCCGAGCGGGCTCGAACCACGGCGGGCGTCGGCGTGCAGACGATACAGGCCGGCCCGGTCCGGCCGCACCGCGGCGGTGAACCGGCCACCGGCCGCGTCCGCGTGGCGAAGCTTGATCGGCGTGGCGTCGCCGCCGGGTGCGGTGAGCGTCAACTCGACCGACGCGTCCGGCACCGGCGCGTAGGCGGCATCGCGAGCGTCGACGTCGATTGAGATGGCGTCGCCCGGTTCAGGCGCTTCGGGCACGGTAATCGCCACCGGATCCGGCGCCGTCGCGGTGAGCCACCTCGCCGCCTGCCGCCAGAAGAATTCATACGATCGGTTCGACGAGGCGACCAGCATCTTCCAGCGCCACGAGGCTTCGCCCGCGAACACCATCGAACGCCCCTGCCCGTATCGCTGGACCGCGACAACCGGATAGACCCCTCCGCCCGGCGCCGTCGTCACCGCCAGCACGGTCGCACCCGGGCGAGCCGCGCCGAGCGGCGCGCTCGCCGCGAGCGCGGGAAGACTCGACCAGATCTTGCGCGTGTCGCCGATCGACGAGCCGATCCGCATGATGGGATGCGTTTCGCCGTCGCTGGTGAGCGTCAGCTTGTTGTGGGCCGGCATGTCGCCGGTCAGCGAGGCGCGAACCGCCCCGCCGTGGCGGTCGCTCAGTTCGACCGGCAGCACCTCCTCCAATGGAGTGCCGGACAGTCCATGCTGCGCGAAGGAGCGGCCGCCGAGAACCAGGAGGCCGCCGCCACGTTCGCCGACGAAATCGGACAACATCGCGAGCTGCGCTCGTGTCAGGAAATCGGCCTCGACGTTGGCGATGACGATGCCGTCGTACGCGTAGAGCTGCTCGCGTCGCGGCGGCAAGCCGACCGTGAGCGTGGCCGCGCGTCCGGCCGACGCCTGAACGAGAAACGTGTCCTGGCCCTCGGCGTTCTTGCCCTTGCGCGTCACCGAGTCGACCTCCAGCTCGGTGTCGGCCGCCCACGCGCGCGTCATGAAGCTGTGCTCGAACCCTGGCGCGCCTTCGATGACGAGCAGCCGGCGCTTGCGGCCGGCCGGGCTGACGAGCACGCTGCGTGCGTTGTTTTCGACGACCGGCTCCGATTCGTCGGCCGGGATCTCCGCGGTGTAGACGGTCGCCGCCGAATGATCGGGCGAGACCGTGAAGAGCTCGTCGATCGGCGATCCATCAGCCGGCGGCACGACGCGCCGGGTGTCGAGGAGCTGGCCGTTGCCGAGGACGCGAAGCGTGAACGGCGTCCGTCCGAACCCGGTGCTGACGGCGCTGACGTGGAGGTCGACGGACGACTGGTCGAGTCGTGGATCGCCGGCCACGACGCCGAGCACTTCGCGATCGTGCGGCCCGTCCGGCGAGCCGATGCCGACCGCGAACACGGGAGGGCCTCCTTCAGGCCCTGCCCCTCCTGCCCTTCCTGCCCCTCCCGCCCCAGTGTCGCCACCGTCCGACAGGACGACGATCCCCGCAACCCGCTGGCCGCGATACCGCTCGCGCACGGCGGCCAGGGCGCCCGCCAGATCGGTCCGGCGTGCGTCAGCGGCGAGCCGATCGATCTGCACCGGCGCCAGGCCGTCGCCGACGCCGTACAGCTCCGTGACGAAGCGCGACGACAACGCCGGCAGCAGCTCCGTTTTGAGCAGCGCGATCGCCCGCGCCAGCCGAGGCTGGCCGTCCGCGTCGGCGAGCCGCATGCTGCGCGACACGTCGACCAGCACCGGCACGACCGCGTCACGGGATCCCGAAGGCGGCAGCATCGCGACGGGCCGGAACAGAAACAGGACGAGCGCACCGAGGGCCAGCACCCGGAGTCCGGCCAGAACGCCACGCTGCGTGCGGGTCAGCAGCGCGAGCGGGCGGCGATACTCGAAGAATGCCGCTGCCGCGATGGCGGCTGCCAGCAAGACCGCGAGCCACCATGGCAGCGGATACGCGAAGTGCATCACTTAGGGTTTTTTCTTTCCTGCGATCGCCTTGAAGTAGCTGTCGACCTGCTTCTTGTATTCCGGCGGCGGGTTGTCGTCGGTGCCGGCCGCCAGGCGATCCTTCGCCTGCTTGGCCTGAAGCTTTTTCGACAGCGACGCCTCGGCCTGCTCGAGCGCCTGCGTCGCCTGCCGGCGGAGGTCCTCCCACTTGGCGAAGTCCTGCTTGAAGGCTTCCGTGCCCGGCGAGGCGAACACGCCGCCCGAGCCCTCGAGTGTGGAGCCCCCTCCACCGTGAGCGATGGTCGGGATCGTCGCGGCGCAGCTGATCGACGAGCTCCTTGGTTTCCTGCAGGCGGCGCTGATACTCCTCGCGCAACTTCCCGAGGTCTGTTCCGGTGCCGCCGCCTCCGCCCTGCTGACCCTGTCCGGGTTCGCCCGATTCGCCGGGCGATTTCCGGGCGCTCGATCCCTGCGTGCCGCCCTGTCCGCCACGACCGTTCTGCCCGATCTGCCCCAGCTGCTGCAAGCCTTCTCGCAGCTCCTGCGCGCGCGCCAGCTGATCGGAGAGCTTGCGCGACTCGGAGTCCTTCGCGCCGCTCGACGAGGCGAGCTTGTCGGCGACCTTGTCGAGGGCGCGAGCGAGATCCTGCTGCGCTCCTACCTGCCCACGCGCCTGCTGCGTCGTATCCGGCTGCGCGGTCGAACCGCGAAGGCCCCGCGCGTCCGACGTCGCGGCACGCATCGCCTCGGCCGCCTGCTGCATGCGCTCGGCGACACGCTGACCCTCGAGCTCCCGGGCCGCGTCAACGGCGGCCTGAGTCTGAACGGGCGGCGCACCTCGAGACCCTTGCGAACGCTCCGAACCTTGTGAACCCTCGGAACCTTGCGAACCCTCGGAACCCTTCGAACCTTTCGAACCTTCGGAGCCCTGACGCTTGAGCGTCTCTTGAAGCTTGCGCGCGCGCTCCGCCAGCCTCTCCTGTTCGCCCGCCAGTCGACGCACGGCGTCCTTGCCCGCTTCGCCGGAGCCGGCCTTGCCAAGCTCCGAGGCGATCTGCCGCTCGGCGTCCGCCATCTGCCGCGCTTCGAGCTGCATCTCGCCCAGCGCGCGCCGCCGATCGTCGGGCCGCGCGCCTTCGAGCTGACGTGCGGTCTCGCGGAGCTTGTCGAGCGCGCGGCTGCCGCGCGCGCTCGCCTGCTTCGGATCCTGCCGGCGCAGATCGCTCGTGGCATTGCGCATCTCTTCGGCGGCATCACGCATCTTCTGGCTCGCGTCGCCGCCGCCCTGACCCGATGCGCCCTGCTGGCCGGACTGTCCCTGCTGGCCGGACTGACCCTGCTGGCCCGGCGAGTTCTGACTCTGTTCACTCTGACTGGAGGGCGTCTTGCCGTCCTTCGCGTTCTCCTGCCGCTTCGAGTCGGCGGACCGCTCAGCGTTCATCTGCCGCGCGAGCTCCTCGGCGCGCTGCCGGAGCTCGGCCTGGTCGCGCGACAACTTCTCCAGCTCGCGCTTCAGCTCCTCCTCCTGCATCGCGTCGCGGTTCTTCGCCAGCTCCTGCTGCCGTTTGAGCAGCTCGTCCTGTCGCCGCGCGAGATCCTTGATCTTGTCGAGCGCGCTCTGATTCGGATCGCTCTTGCTCTCGGCGCTCGACTTGGTTTCGTAGTTGGTCTGCTGCGCTTTCTGCAGCTCTTTGTCGAACAGCGCCGACAGGTCGAAGTTCCGATTCGTGTTGCCGTCGCCGATCCCCGCCTGCTGGCGCTGCACCTCGCGGCGCTTCACCGCGCTTTGCGCCTTCAACAGCCGATTCAGCGCTTCGAGTTCGTGCGGCAGCGCATCGGCGGTCTTCAGGCCGTCGAGCGAGCCGACCGCCTTGCCCATCGCCGCGGCGGCCGCGGCAATCTCGTCCTCTTCGGGCAGCGTCTCGCCGGCTTTCGGCGATTCGGGCCCGCCGCGTCCCCGCTGCGGCTGCCGCCGCCGCGGATCCCTCATCGTCGATTCGCGGAACGTGCTCGACGTCTGCTCGGCGCGCGTCTTCAGGTCCGCTTCCGCGCGCGAGACCGACCGAATGTCCTGCTCCGACTTCGCGCCTTTCGCCGCCTGCGCCCGCCGATCGAGCTTCCACGTCGCGCCGACGACTTCCTTCTGCGCGACGATGAGGTCGTCGAGGCCGTTGGCGCCGGCGCCCGCCATCCCGCCCTGGCTCCGGGCGAGCATGAACTCCTGCTCGTAGGGCTTGACCTCCAGAAAGAACATGTCGCTGCGGGCCTCGTTCGGCCGCGTGCCACGCGTGAGGTCGCGCGCGCGGACGTAGTAGGACACGACGTCGCCCGGCTGCACCTCGAGATCCTCGAGGTAGAGGGTGTGACGCCCGTTGACCAGCGCGCCGCGCGCAATCGGCAACGGGACGACCTTCTCGGTGCCGTGCACCGAGTACACGAGATCGAGCCGATCGACGCCGTAGTCGTCCTCGGCCTGCGCCTCGACATCCACTTCCTCGAGCCGCGTCACCGAACGGTCCGACGCCGGCTTGAGAATGCGCACGTCGGGCGGCCGATCGTCCAGCGTCCGGATGAAGTACTCCGTCTCGCCGCTGTTGCCCATGCCCTCGCGATCGGCCAGCGCGACACGGTAGGAATTGTCGTCGACGACCTTCAGCGACGCGGACAGCTCGGTCGGCGCGTCGGATGTCAGCGCGAGATGCTTGCCGTCGCCGAGCGTCATCTCGCCGGTGGCCGCCGGACGATCGGTGAACACGCGCACGCGAACGTCGGTGCCTGGCGGCGCATAAATATCGCCGCCATCGCTCTCGGTCCGCGGCGGCAGCCGCAAACCCGCCGGATAGGTGTATTCGACGTCGATGCGCTTGACGCGCGGCGCGTGCGCGACGGCCACTTCGTAGACCGGCGACGTCAGCGGCCCGGCGGCGACCCGGTACCTGAAGGGGGCCGTGACGGCGTCGACGCCGAACCGGAACGAACCAGGCGCGTCGGTGGACATCTCCGACCCGCGCCACCGATCGCCGTCGGCCATCTGCACCTGCGCGATGATCGGCGCGCGATTGCCGACGAGCCGCGCGCGAATCGCCAGCGCCGAACCCGCCTTGATCCGTGCGTTGCCCGGCGTCACTTCCAGCACGACCCTGGCTGGAAAGAGCGAGAGCGACGCCGAATCAAGTGCCTGACGCGCCGGGCCCCGCGCCGCCCACAACACGGCGGCGAGCACGAGCACTGACGCGGCCGCCTGAAATCCGGCGCGCCGCAGAGCGATCGCCGGCAGAACCGTGTCGAGATCGACGTCCTGTGCCCGCCGGCCGGCGTCGGCCAGCATCAGATCGGCAAACAGCGGCGCCGCCGGCGTCGCGAGCGCTCGGATTGGCGACATCGACCGCGCTGACCAGCCGATCCTCGAGCGTCGGCGCCCGCTCCTCGATGAACCGCGCCACCTGGATGTCGCCTGGCGATCGGCGCAGCGGCCAGAACGCGCGGCCGAGCGCCGCCGCGGCCAGCAGCAGCGCGGCCGCGATCGCGAACGCCAGCAGCCCCGGCGCGCCGGTGCTCCATCGCGCCGCCACGAGCGCAACGCCAATCGCCGCCGAAGCCGCCAAGGCGCCGCGGACTGTCGCCTCGAACAGCCGCTGCGCACGCCAGCGCTTCCGGACGCGATCGATCAGCTCGCGGACCGCATCGTTCCGCATGTCCAGTCCCCGTCATCGCTCGTCGAGTCCCTCGAGTTCGCCTGATCAGCTCGAGCCCCTAAGCCCCTAGCCCCTACGCGGTCCGCAAGCCCCTACGCCGTTCGCGCTGCAAGCAGTCCTTCGACGACGAGCAGCGCGGCCATGAGCGCCAGCGCGTATTGCCAGACGTGCTGGCGATCTTCCTGTTGCCGCGCCTCGACATGCGCGTCCGACTGGCCGGCATCCTTCAACCGCGTCACCGCCGACTGAAAATCATCAGCCGACAGCCGTGCCGGATCCGCCTCACGCGGATCGACGTTGACGGCAATCGTCCGTGGCGCCGCGCCGGCCCGTTCAGCCGGTACCGCGACGACCCCGGGCGTGCGCTTCGCCGCCGCCGGCGCATCGGCGACGACATACTCGACCGCACGGGCACGCCCACTGCCAAGATAACGCATCGCTTCGTGCAGGAACGGGACGAAGCTCGCGTGCAGCGGGAAGTCGTTCCACCGGTTGTCGAGGTCCGACGCCAGCACGAGGGCGCGTCCGTCCCCCGCGGGACACTCGAGCAGCGCCGTTTCACCCGTCGTGAATCGCGCCAGCGTCTGGCACTCGACGCCGCTGATACGCGCCGCCTGTTGAAACGTCACCAGCCCGAACGTCGCTGTCGTCCCCGCGAAACGCTGAAAGACCGGGTGGCGCGCGTCGGCCGGCGCGAGCACGCGCGGTGACGGCTTGGCGCCCGGAGTGGAGACGACGCGCAAGGTCGATCCTTGCCCGAGGACGTCGGCGACGACATCGCCGTCGACCTCCGGACCGGCGGCGATCAGCAGGCCGCCGCCGCTGCGCACGTACGACGCCAGCGCTTCGCGTCCGCGGCGTTCGAGCCCTCGCGTCGACAGCAGCAGCACCGCGGGGTGCAGCGCGAGGACGTCCGCATCCGTCGACGCCAGCGTCGCGGCGCTGATGCTGGCCACCTGGTAGCCGTTGGCCGCGGCGCCGCCCGCGCCGAGGGCCTGCTGGACGTAGAAGGCGTCGCGGCCGGCGTCGCCGCTGCCGGTGACGAGCAGAACAGAGGGCGGCGCCGCGCCTTGCAGGACGGCGTAGCGGACGTTGTCCGCCTGCAGGCCGTCCGGATCGTCGACCGCGACCGCCGCTGCGCGGCCGCGCGGCGGACCCGCAAAGACCGCGTCCGCCGACTGATTGGGCGGCGACGCTGACGGTGACGTCGCCCGCCGGCCGACCGTCGATGGTCAGATGCACACGCGCGTCGCGCGCCCGCGGCGCCGCGTTTCGGACGGTGGCGACCAGCCGATCGGGCAAGGCGCGCACCGAGACCACCGCGAGGTTCGGCGGCGGCTCGCCGACGTCGAGCACTTCGATCTTCGCGCTCTCGGGGATGGCGGCGCGGTCGCCCGCGTCCCATCCGCTTTCCTGCAGATCGGTGACGACGACGATGGTGCCCGGACGGCCCGCCAGCGCCTGAACCGCGGCGGACAGGGCGGCGCGGTACCGCGTCGCGCCAAAGCCGACGGTCGCCCGATCGATCGCCGACGCGGCCAGCACGCGATCGGCGCCCGGGCTTCGCGGCGATCTCCGCTTCATCGGCGAACGTCACGACCCCCACGTTGTCGGACGCCGGCGCCTTGGCGATCGCGTCCTTCGCCAGCTGCCGGGCCCGTTCGAATCGGCCGGGCGCCGACAGGCTGAACGACGTGTCGAGCGCGACGATGGTCGTGCCGCTCGACGCCAGCGCCGCGCCGGACGGAAAGAACGGGCGTGCGAAGGCGAACGCCAGCAGCACCAGCGTGGCGATCCGGAGCGCGAGCAGCAGCAGCTCGCGAAGGTGCCGGCGCTGCGTGTACTCCACCGGCGCGTGCTTCAGCAGCTTGACCGCGGCGAACTTCACCCGCGGCTCGGGCTCGCGCTTCAGCAGGTGCAGCACCAGCGGAATGGCGGCCGCAAACGCCCCGGCCAGAAACACCGGTGCAAGAAAGGTCAGCACGCGACAGCTCAGCCCCTAGCCCCTAGCCCCGACATGGTCATAACGCCCTCGACCTGGTCGACAGATACGACATCAGCGCGAGCTCGAGCGGGTGGTTCGTGTTCAGCAGCTGGTAGTCGATCCCGGTCGCGCCGAGCTCGCGGCGGTAGCGGTCGACGAGCGCCGCCAATCGCCTTCAGATAGTGCTCGCGCACCGCGCCGGGAACGGCCATCACTTCCTCGTTCGTTTCGAGATCCTCGAAGCGCGTCGCGTGCTCGAACGGAAACTCGATCTCGTCGGGATCGAGGACGTGGAACACGATGACGTCGACGCCGCGGAACTGAAAATGCTTCAGGCCGCGGATCACTTCGTCGGGGTCGTCCAGCAGATCCGAGATCAGGACGACGAGACCGCGTTTGGTGATCGAATCGGCCAGCCGATGAAGCGGCTTCGAGACGTTGGTCTTGTGGCCGGTCACGAGGCGGTCGAGCGTGACCAGCAGCGCCCGCAGATGGCCGGGACGCGAGCTCGCCGGCAGCATCTCGACGATGTTCTCGTCGAACGCCGTCAGCCCCACCGCGTCGCGCTGACGGTTCATCAGGTAGCCGAGCGACGCCGCCAGGCACGCGCCGTACTCGAACTTCGTCATGCCGTGGTGCGAGCCGTAGCCCATCGAGCCGCTGACGTCGAGCAGCAGATGGCAGTCGAGATTGGTTTCTTCCTCGAACTTCTTGATGTAGTAGCGGTCGCTCCGCGCGTAGACCTTCCAGTCGATCGTGTGCAGATCGTCGCCGGGGATGTACTGGCGGTACTCGGCGAACTCCACGCTGAAGCCCTTGAAGGGGCTGCGATGGAGACCCGACAGGAAGCCTTCGACGATGGTGCGGGCCTTCAGCTCGAGCGTGCCGAGGCGCGCGACGACCGCAGGATCCAGGAACGGGCGATCGGCGGCGGTCCACGGCATCGCTTACATCCCGCTCTTGGGAACCGGCACCGCCTCAATCAGTCGATCGATGATCGCGTCCGAGTTGATGCGCTCCGACTCGGCGTAGAAATTCGTCATGATGCGGTGGCGCAGGATCGGCTTGGCCAGCGCCTGCACGTCCTTGACCGACACGTGATAGCGGCCGTGCATCAGCGCGCGCGCCTTGGCCGCCGCGCACGATCGCCTGCGAGCCGCGCAGACCGGCGCCCCACTTCACCCATTTGTCGATGAACTCGAAGCCGCCCGCCTTCCCGCCTTCCTTGGACGGGCGCGAGGCGCTGACCAGGCGCACCGTGTAACGGGCGATTTCTTCGGCGATGACGACCTGCCGCGCGAGCTCCTGAAAGTGGAGCATGTCCGGACCGCTCAGAATCCTGACCGGCGTGCGCGATTCCGTGCCCGTCGTCCGCGTCACCACGGTCACCTCGTCGTCCTCGTTCAGGTACTGGATGACGACGTTGAACATGAAGCGATCGAGCTGGGCTTCGGGAAGCGGATACGTGCCTTCGAGCTCGATCGGGTTCTGCGTGGCGAGCACGAAGAACGGCTGCTCGAGCGGATAGGTCCGCCCCGCCGCCGTGACGTGGTACTCCTGCATCGCCTCGAGCAGCGCCGCCTGCGTCTTGGGCGGCGTGCGGTTGATCTCGTCGGCGAGGATGATCTGCGCGAAGATCGGCCCCTTCACGAAGCGCAGCCGCCGCGTCCCCTCCTCCTCGTCGAGGATTTCCGTGCCGGTGATGTCCGACGGCATCAGGTCCGGCGTGAACTGGATGCGCTTGAAGTCGAGATCGAGGATGTCGGCGAGCGTCTTGATCAGCAGCGTCTTCGCGAGGCCCGGCACGCCGGTGATCAGGCAGTGGCCGCCGGTGAAGAGGGCGATCAGCACCTGTTCGACGACTTCGTCCTGACCGACGATGACCTTGCGCAGCTCGGCGAGAATCCGCTCGCGGCCCTCCGCGACTTTTTCCGCGCTGGCCATTGCAACCGACGATTCCATGTCAGGGGATCCTCAATGCGTGAGGGCGTAGATGATCTCGTTGATGCCCATCCGGTACGCCATCGCGGTGAACTTGATGTAGCCGGGGTACTCGGCGGCGTTCGACCACTCCCAGCCGTCGCCCATGTCGGTGTTCCAGTTGATGAAGATCATCGGGCGGCCGGTGTCGTCGAGAATGGCGCGCAGGTGCTGGACGACGCCGCCGCGTTCCCACGTGCGGCCCTGCAGGAACGAGCCGAGACCCGCCACCTGCGGATAGCCGTCGAGCTTGTAGAAGCTGCTGAACACCGGATGGTCCTTCGGGATCTCGACGATCTCGCGATCCGGGAACAGCCGCTTCATCTCTCGCGTGAAGGCATCCCATTCGAGCGGGCCGTGGAAGTCGTCGACCATGGCGTGCCCGCCGCGCAGCAGGAATTCGCGCAGGATCGGCACCTCGTGCTCGGCCATCCGCATGCTGCTCGGCTCGACGATGTAGATCCAGGGGTACTCGAACAGCCGCGGATCGTCGAGCGTGATCAGGATCGGATCCTCGACCTGGATGGCGGTCGCCGTCTTGATGCGGCGCGACAGATTCTGCTCGGCCGCCGGGGCGTCGATGCCCCACGGCTCGCCGTAGAAGTCCTGCGGGATGCGCGTCCCTTCCTGCGCAAAGTGGTACTTGATCCGCACGAAGCGCCACTGCAGCCCGGCGTAGCGATCGTCGGGCGCGTTCGGCAGCTGCGCGTCGACCGAGGGCTGCGAGCGCGGGAACCAGTACGCGCCATCAGTGCGAACGATCGCCAGTCGCGAGGCCGCCGATCGTTCATCGCTCCACCAGCTTGAGCAGCAGGCCCTGCGCCCGCTCGTAGGTCGGGGCGATTTCGAGCGCGGCCAGCGTCTGCTTCTTCGCCTCCGCGCGCTTGCCGGCCTTGAAGTAGCTTTCCGCGAGATCGGTGAAGGCCGCCGCCCTGTCCACCGGCCCCAGCGCGAGAACCGTGCGGAACTCGCGCGCCGCCGTCTCGGCCTCGTTGCGCTGCAGCGCCATCCGTCCGAGCTGCACGTGCGCTTCGGCGTCGAACGGATCGATCGCGGCGATGCGCTCGTACACCGGACGCAGCTTGGCGGGATCCGTCGACCTTGGTCTCGCGCAGCAGCGCGGCGAGCTGCCGCGCCGCTTCGACGTTGTTGAAGTCGACGGCGACGAGCGCGGTCAGCTCGGCGATGGCGCGCGCGGTGTCCTTCTTCTCGATCGCCATCGCGGCCATCTGCTCGTGCGGGCTGTCCTTGCCGCCGGCGCAGCGGCACGAGCTGCGCGGCGCGCTCGAACGCCTGCATCGCCTCGTCGACCTTGCCGTCCTTGCGGAGCGCGCGGCCGAGCGCCATCTGCACCGGGAAGCTGCGCGGGTTCTCGGCGGCGAGCGTCTGCAGCTTGTCGGTGGCATGCGCGGACGAGATCGGCGTCCGCCGGCGCCGCCAGCGCCTTGCGCATGGCGCCGAACTGCCGCTCGACGGCTTCGTCGAAGCCGGTCTGCAGCTGATCGAAATCCGTGTTCAGCGCGGCCTTGAGCGCCGCGTCGGTGTCGAGCCCCTGGCCGTAGATCCGCACCAGCTTGCGCAGCCCGGCGTCGCCGTAGGCCGTGACCAGGTGCTCGACCAGCAGCGACGCCTGGTAATACGCGAGCGAGATCGTCTTCGGGTTCTGGAACGCGGCGTTCAGATCGCGCAGCTTGACGGTTTCGCCGCGGTTCAGCATGCCGGCGAACGCGACGTCCATCTCGCGGCCCCATTCGGCGCGCGCCCGCTTCTCCTCGTAGACCGAGATGCCCTCGGTGAGCCACCGCGGCATCCGCTGGTTCGACATCTGCAGCGTGATGACGTGCGCCAGCTCGTGCCAGAGCGTCGCTTCCCACTGGAATTCGCCCGGCGGACGCGCGCGCGGCGAGTCCATCGTCACGACGCGGCCGAAGCAGACGCCGAGCGCGCCGATCATGCCCGGCAGCCCGACGTTCCTGACGGCGAAGTCGTCGTGCTTCGGAAAGATCTCGATGAGGATCGGTCCCTTGGGCGTGAACTCGTAGCGCGCCGCCAGCGTGTTGAGCGCCTGGTGCGCCAGCGCCATCGCGTACTCCTGCAGCACCGGCGCCTCGTCCTTGTCCAGGCGCATCACGATGTCGCCGTCGCGCACGGTGACGAACTTGTCGAGCGTGTCCATCATCCGAGCAGGTTGAAGGTGACCTGTTGTAGGGATCGATCTTGAACGACGCCTCGAGCGCGGTCCGCGCGCGCCGGCTCGTCGCCGGTCCGCAGCAGGTGCGTGCCGAGATCGGCCAGCGTCCGCGGATTCTTCGGGTCGAGCGACAGCGCGCGGCGCGTGAGCGTCACCGCTTCGTCGAACCGGTAGTTGTGCGCGGCCAGCTCGCCGGCCGTGCGGTAGACGTCGCCGTAGTTCGGCGCGATCGCGAGCGTCTTGGCGACCTCGGCCTCGAACTCCTGCGGCTTGTCCTCGACGTACGCGAGGGCGGCGACGCAGCGCGTGCGCGTCGAGGCTGGACGGGTTGACGGCGAGCGCCTTCTCCAGCGCTTCGCGCGCCTCGTCGTGGTGGCTGGAGTCGGCGGCCTCGCCGGCGAGGAACACCTGCGCATCGACCGACGACGGGTTGATCTCCGAGCGCCTTGCGCGCGAGGCTCACCGCCTGCGGCGGGATTCTCGTCCGCCAGCGCCCGGGCCGAGCCCAGCAGCGCCGGCGCCCACCGCGGGTCGGCCTGCAGCGCGATCTGAAACGACTTCATCGCGTCGGTCCTGTTGTACTTCTCGAGAAGCAGCTCGCCCCACGCCGTCTGGATCGCCGGGTCGTTGGGCGAGGTCGTCGAGGCCAGCACGGAACGCCGCGTTGGCTTCCTGGAAACGGCCGAGCGCGCGCAGCGCGCGCGCGGCGCGGGCGAGCTCCGTCGGGATCGTCGCTCGTCTCGGCCTGCGGCGCCACCTTTTCGAGAATGGCGACGGCGTCCGGCTTGCCGAGCATCTGCTGCAGCAGGCCAAGCTCGAGCGCGGCTTCGCTCGCCGGCGCGCGGCCGCACGACGGCGCGCAGCGCCGCCTCGGCCTGCGCGTAGCGGCCGCGCGCGATCAGCGCGCGCGCCTTGAACGGCGACGACGTTCGGATCCCGGGCATCGAGCTTGTCGGTCAGCGCGTCGACCTCGTCGTACCGGCCCTCGATCAGCGCGCGATTGGCCAGCTGCAACGGCGCGAGCAGTGCGGGCGATCGGCCGCGAGGCGCCTGCGCCGTCCCGAACGACGGGAGCGCAAACACCGCAAGCGAGGCGACGAGCAGGAAAAGGGGGAATCGACGCATCGCGTTTGTATTATAGGCTGCAACCCATGTGCCGCGGTTGGGCCATAAAGGCCGACGCCGCTTCTCTTTAGACGCCGGAAGTCGTCAGCGGGTCGACACGTGAAGCGCCCGCTCCTCGACGGCGATCCGCTTGACCAGCAGCGCCGCGAACGCGAGCAGCGCCAGCGGTCCGGACACCACCGCGCCCGTCATCATCGCGACGGCGATGAACTCGCCCACCACCGCGACGTAGTTCGGATGTGGGACGAACCGGTAGGGTCCGCTCACAACCCGGCGGATCCCGGGACGACGATGACGCGGAAGGTCCAGAACGGGCCGAGCGAGAGAATCGCCCACCATTTGAGCGCCTTGGCGGCAGCGAAGAGCGCCGCGCCCGCGACGAAGAACGGCTGAGGTGGCGCGCCCCGCCACGCGCCTTCGGCGAGCATCAGCAGGAACGAAGCGGGGTAGATCAGCTGCATCAGCGCATAGACATCTCCCGGCGGCTCGACGCCGCCCCGGCGCGTTGAGCGCGCTCGTTGCGCGGCCGCCCGGCGCGCCTCGACCAGCATGAAGACGAAGACGACGACGAACACGACCTGACCGGTCCACGGCACGCAGCGCGACCTCGCATCCCGCGCTACGCGTCGACTTCGGCGAGCCTCGGCTCGCGGACGACGCGTGTCAGCAGTCGCCGGCGCGCGCGATGACCGCGCGCAGGATCCCGGGCGCGAGCCGCGTGGCGACGGCCGCCGCGTCAATGGCGCGCGGCGACGACACCAGCGCGCGGAGCGCGCGATTGAAGCGCCACTTCGCCGCGAATGCCGCGCCGTCGATCGGCCGCGAGCCGCGCATGGACGCCGGTCCATCCGTGTTCGAGCGCCTGCAACGCCGCCGCCGCGGCAAGCTCGCCGCCCTGGACCGCGAAGCGCAGACCGTCGCCGGTCATCGGATCGATGAATCCGGCGGCGTCGCCGGCGAAGAGCAGCCCGTCGATCGTCGTGCGCGGAGACTCCACCGCCAGCGGACCGAGGACCACGGGCGGTGCGACGAGCCGCGCGTCCGCAAAGCGATCGCGAAGCTGCGAATCTGCGGCCAGCGCGCGCGTCAGCAGCCCGGCGGGATCCGCGAGCGCCGTATCGCCGGCGCCCGACGGCCGCACCAGGCACACATTCGTCAGGCCGCCCGGCACCGGCGCCACGCCGATGTAGCAGTTCCGGCGCACGTGCATCTCGCCGAAACAGGATGTCACGCGGAGCTGCTGAGCTCGCAGAGTATCGTCGACGTCCGCGCTGATCGTGGCCGTGACACGTTCTCGAAGTAGCCGCCGACGGCCCAGCGGCGGGGACGCGCGGGATGCCGCGCGAGGCCGAGACCGAAGGCGATCGTCGAATGGCGGCCGTCAGCCGCGACGACCACGCGGGCTGGCAGCACGCCGCTCGTGGCCGTCGCCGCCGGCGACAACGCCGGTGACACGACGGACTGCCGCGCGACTCGTCGACCGTCGCGCGCCGGACGGCGACGCGGCCTCGAACTCGCACCCGGCGGCGATCGCCTGCTGGAGCAGCATCCAGTCGAGATCGCGCCGCACGATCGCGCGGCCTGACTGTCCGCGCGGATAGCGGCCGTCGATGACGTCGCCGCGTTCGCCGGTGACCAGCATGCCGTCGACGCGCAACGCGCGCGCGTCGAGGTCGCCGTCAACGCCGAGCCGCCGCAGGCGCTCGAGGGTGCCGGGATTGACCGTGTCGCCGCACAGCTTGTCGCGCGGGAACGTCGCCCGATCGACAAGGCGCACACGCGCGCCCGCGCGGGCCAGGACAATCCCGGCGATCGCACCGGCAGGGCCCGCGCCGACAATCACAACATCCAGCCATTGGGTAATTGGGTAATTGGGTAATTGGGTAATTGATTGGGAGATTGACAGGCAATGCGACATTTCAATCACCAGATTACCCAATTCCCCAATTACCCAATCTCGAGCGCGCCACCAGGCGCACCGTGTCACGCGCGTCCGATGACGAGCGCGCTGTTCTTGGACCCGAACCCGAGGCAGTTGCACAGCGCGGCGCCGACCTCGGCGCGCCGCCCCTGATTCGGAATGACGTCGAGGTCGCACGCCGGATCGGGATCGCGCTGATTGATGGTCGGCGGCAGGAATCCGTTCGACAGCGCCAGCGCCGCGGTGACGACGCCGGCCGCGCCGCTGGCGCCCTGTGAGTGGCCGACCATCGACTTGACCGACGATCCGGCGAGCCGCTCGGCGTGGCCGCCGAACACCTGGCGGACGCACCGCGACTCGACGGCGTCGTTCAGGACCGTCGACGTGCCGTGGTAGTTGACGTAGCCGATCTCCTCCGGCCGGCGCCCCGACCGTTCGATCGCGAGCGCGATCGCGCGGACGATCTCCTCGCCGTCAGGCGCCATCTGCACGCGGTGGTAGGCGTCGCATGTCGACGCGTATCCGTCGATCGACGCGTAGATCCTGGCGCCGCGCGCGCGGGCGCGATCCTCGCGCTCGAGCGCGAGCATCCACGCGCCTTCGCCGAGCACGAACCCGTCGCGCCCTTTGTCGAACGGACGCGAGGCTTCGGCCGGCCGCTCGTTGTAGGCGACCGACACCGCTTTCATCCGCGAGAAACCGAAGATCATCCCCGGCGTCACGCAGGCATCCGTGCCGCCGGACAGGATCACGTCGGCGTCGCCCGCGCGCAGCAGTGCCGCGGCGTAGCCGATCGCGTCGCTCGAGCTCGTGCACCCGCACGACAACACGTGGCTGACGCCGCGCAGGCGCAGCGAAATCGAGATTTCGCTGGAGACCATGCCGACGATCGACACCGGAATCGCATAGGGCGTGACGCGTTTGCCGTGCTCGGCGAAGAAGTCGTAGTACTGCCGCTCGCCGACGTCGATACCGCCGCCGCCGCTGCCGATGACGACGCCGGCGTTGGGCTCGGCGATGCGCAGCCCGGCGTCGGCCCAGGCCTCGCGCGCGGCGATCACGCCGATCAGCGCGGCGCGCGAGTAGCGCTTGGGATCCGCGCGGTAGCCGGGATCCCAGAGATCGTCGCCCTCGAGCGGCGGCACATCGTCGATCGTGACGCCGGTGACCGGCGCCGCCACGCGACACGCGAAGTCCGACGCGTCGAACTCGGTGATGGCGCGCGTGCCGCTGCAGCCGCCGCTGACGTGCTGCCAGAACCGATCGCGACCCACGCCGAACGGCGAGACGACGCCGATGCCGGTGATCACGATTCGCTCCGTCATGCTCGCTCTATGATTAACCAGATGTCCCGTCAATCCCAATGACGATCGCGCGCGTTGTTCGTCTGGCTCGGCGGGGCGGTGTTCGTCGGCTCGCTGATTGTCTGCCTCTGGTGGTTCGTGGCCGTCCTTGGCCGTCCCGCGCCGCCAGCTGGTGCAGAGGCGTGGATCTGGAATGTGCTGCTGTTCTCGGCGTTTGCCGCGCATCACAGCGTGTTCGCCCGCGACAGCGTGAAGCGGTGGCTCGCCGCCGCCGTTCCCGCTGAGCTAGTCCGTTCGGTGTACGTCTGGACGGCCAGCCTCCTGCTCATCGTCGTCTGCCTGCTGTGGAGACCGATCGGCGGAGAGTTGTTCGACGTTCACGGCGGCGGTGCGGTGGTCCTCGCGGTGGTCCAGTTGGCGGGCATCGCGGTCATCGCCCGCGCGGTCGCGACCATCGACCCGCTCGAACTGGCAGGTATCCGCCTTTCATCTGCCGCAACGTCCCTTCAGGTCGGCGGAGTGTATCGCGTCGTCCGGCATCCGTTGTATCTCGGCTGGTTGATGGCGACACTGGGCGCGGCGCACATGACGGGCGATCGTCTGGCGTTCGCGCTCATCACGGCGGCGTATCTCTTTGCCGCCGTGCCGCTCGAGGAGCGATCGCTGGTGCGCAGCTTCGGCGACGACTACACGCGCTATCAGCGCGAGGTGCGCTGGCGGATCGTCCCGTTCATCTATTGAAGCGCGAGTCGTCGTCGTCGCCGCCGGTGTACACCTTGCCGGCCGCCGCGGCGCCTTTCTCGATGAACACCATCGAGTGCTGCGACGGAATGTCGAACTTCTTGCCGCACGTCTTGCACGTGACCGCGTCGTCCACGCGGATCATGTAGTCGCGCAACTTGGCGAACATCGCCCGATCCCGCTCGTCCGCGCCGTTGGGAATCCGATCCTTGCGGGTGCGCACCACCCACCGCATCTGATATTCGTTGACGCGTTTGCAGCGCGGGCAGGGCAGCTTGTCGGTGCGGGTCTCGTTGCGGCTGTTGAAGAAGTCCCGTTCGTCGAGGGCCATAACGTGATGATAACGGAGAAATGCCGTATCCTCTGCGCGTGCGTTTGACCATCTCAACCGCGTGCGTCGCGGCCGCGCTGCTGGCCGTCGTTGGCACGCCCGGCCGCGCGCGCGCTTCCAGGGCAGGCGCCGGCGGCGGTCACGGCCCTGGTGGGCGGCACCGTCATCGACGGCAACGGCGGCGCGCCGACCCCGGACGCGATCGTGCTGATAGGGGGCGGACGCATCACGGCGGTCGGCCCGCGCGCGCGGGTCGCGGTGCCCGCGGGCGCGCGGCAGATCGAGACCCGCGGCCAGTGGATCCTCCCGGGTCTCATCGACACCAACGTCCACCTGTCGCTGTACGGCGGCCAGAACGACCGGTACGAATCGCTCGTTCGTTATCAGCCACGGCAGGACGCCATCGTCCTCGAGGCCGCCCAGATCGATCTGAGCTACGGCATCACGACGGTTCGCGACAGTTACGGCGCGCTCGTGCCGCTGGTGAAGGTCCGCGACGCCATCGCGCGCGGCGACGCGGTCGGCGCGCGGATTCTCGCCGCGGGCAACATCCTCGGCTGGAGCGGGCCGTACTCGTTTTCGTTCAGCCGGGTCATGGGACAGCTGACGCTGTTCCAGGAGCAGATGAACGACTTCATCGCCCAAGGCGGCGGCGAAGAGCTGATGGCGATGCGGCCGGACGAGCTCCGCCGCGCGATCAACGCCTATCTCGACAAAGGACCCGATTTCCTGAAGTTCGGCGGGACGAGTCATTTCTCGGAGCCGACCTTCCTCGGCTTCTCGGCGGAAGCGCAGCAGGTGATCGTCGAGGAGGCGCACAAGCGCGGACGCGCCGCCGAAACCCATTCGACGAGCATCGAAGGCCTCCGGGTGTCGATTGCGGCCGGCATCGACGGCATCCAGCACCCCGAGCTGCTCGACGGCCGCGAGATGCCGGACGACCTCGTCACCGCGATCCGCGATCGCGGCCTGTACTGCTCGATGCTCGCCAGCACGATCACCGGTCCGGCGTGGAAGCGGCATCTCAAGACGAAGGACGAAGTCGAGAAAAAGCGCGCCGAAGCGGAGAAGGAAGGGCGATCGCCGGCGCGCGAGAAAACGACCGCGGAAAAACGCAAGGAAGCCGCCGAGGTCGGCGAGGATCTCGAGATGCGGCGGAAGAACGCACAGAAACTGATTCGCGCCGGCTGCCGCGCGACGCCGGGCACCGACAGCTACTGGGCCGCGGCGCCCGAACTGACGCGCACGCCGAAGTTTCCCGAGCAGGACCACGGCCTCGGCACGATCATCGCCATCGAAGGGCTGGTGGAGCTCGGCATGTCCCCGTCGCAGGCGCTGGTGGCCGCGACGCGCAACGGCGCCATGGCCGCGCGCGGCCTCGACGACTTCGGGACGATCGAGGCCGGCAAGCGCGCGGACCTGCTGATCCTCAGCGCGGATCCGCTGACGGACATCGGCAACATCCGTCAAGTGGCCGCGGTGTGGAAGGACGGAGTCCTCATCGATCGCGGCCGCCTGCCTCAGACGCGCGTCCTGTCGGTGGCGCCGCCCACCAAACCCGGGACGCAACAGTGAGCCAAGGCCTGTGATGAACACGCATCGTCGAACGTTTCTGCAGTGGTGTGCCGCCGCGGGTGTAGCGGAGGCGGCGCTCCCGGCTCGCATCGCTCGAGCCCAGGGCGCCACCGACCGTCCTGGGGGCGGCGGTGAACCGGAGCAGACGGCGAACGTGCCGGCGTCGATCCGCGCGCTTCGGCCGATGACCGACGGCATCGTGCCGATCACGAATGCCGAGCGAATGGGACGTCTCGAGAAGGCGCGTCGGTTGATGGCCGAGAATGGCATCGGCGCCATCGTCCTCGAGGGCGGATCGAGCCTCTTCTATTTCATGGGCGTGCGCTGGGGCCTCAGCGAACGTCCCTTTGTCGCGGTGATTCCCGCGAAAGGCGAGCCGGCCTGGGTGTGCCCGACATTTGAGGAAGCGCGGGCGCGGGAGCTGATCGAGATCGGTGGCAAGGACGTTCGGACGTGGCAGGAGGACGACAGTCCATATCGCCTCGTCGCTCAGATTCTGAAGGACCGCGGCGTCGCGACCGGTCGAATCGGGTTCGAAGAGCGCGTCCGCTTCTTCGTGTTCAACGGCGTGCGCAAGGAGGCGCCGGCGCTCGACTACGTCAGCGCCGATCCGATCACGGCGGGTTGCCGCATGATCAAGTCGCCGGCCGAGATCGCCTTGATGCAGCGCGCCAACGACATGACGCTCGCCGCCTACAAGGCGGGGCTCGCCACGCTTCGCGAGGGAATGACGCAGGGCGATCTGCGGAACAACATCCTGGCGGCGTACCGCGCCCTCGGCGCGCAAAGTCCGACGATCGCCGTCAGCTTCGGCGAGTACACGGCGTTCCCGCACGGCAGCATCACGCCGCAAAAGCTCAAGGAAGGCGACGTCGTCCAAATCGACGACGGCTGCGTGGTCGATGGTTATCAGTCGGACATCACGCGCACGGTCGTGTTCGGCAAGCCGACGAAACGCCAGATCGATGTGTGGAACCTCGAAAAGCGCGCGCAAATGGCCGCGTTCAACGCCGCGAAGCCCGGCGTGGCCTGCGAAGCGGTCGACGCGGCGGCGCGCAAGGTGATCACCGACGCCGGCTTCGGGCCGGACTACAAAGTCCCTGGACTTCCCCATCGCACCGGACATGGGATTGGCCTCGATGGCCATGAATGGACGAATTTCGTTCGCGGCAACAAGACGCCGCTCCAGCCGGGCATGTGTTTCAGCGACGAGCCGATGATCGCGATTTACGGGGAGTTCGGCCTTCGACTGGAGGACTGCCTGTACATCACTGAGAACGGAGCGAAGTTTTTCACCCAACCAAGTCCGGCCATCGACCGTCCATTCGCCTAGATATGCTCAAGGACCTTCGTCACGGCATCCGTACTCTGCTGCGCGCCAAGGGCTGGACCGCTGTCGTCGTCGTGTCGCTGGCGCTCGGCATTGGCGCCAACACGGCGCTCTTCAGCGCGATCAACGGCCTCTATCTTCGAAAGCTGCCGGTCAAAGATCCCGACACGCTCGTGCGGCTGCGATTCATCGGCCGCAACGACATGTCCACGAGCTCGAGCGACTATGGGTCGACCCGCCTGCCCGGCGGTGCGCCTGGCCGCTCGACATTCTCGTACGCGATGTACCGGCAGCTGCTCGCGGACAACCGCACGATGGAGGACCTGTTCGCGTGCGCGCCGTACGGCCGCGCGAACCTCGTGGTCGATGGCCATGCGGAGATCGCCACCGCGTTCATCTCGACCGGCAACTACTACCAGATGCTCGGCCTGAGGGCCTCGCCGGGCCGCACGATCGTGCCCGACGACGATCGGCCTGACGCGCCACCGGTGGCCGTGATCAGCGAACGCTACTGGCGGAAGCGGTTTGGCAGCGACCCGCAGGTCATCGGCAAGGTCGTGCGCTTCAACAACACGCCGATCACCATCGTCGGTGTCATCTCGCCGGAGCTCGTCGGCGTGCAGCAAGTCTTCCGGGAGGGTCCGGAAATCGCCGTGCCGCTGGCGCTCGACTCGCAGCTGGCGCAGCAGTCTGGCCCGCCGCCGCCGAGACCCGGGCCTCCGCCGGTACCTCGTCTTGCCGCGCCGACGACGTGGTGGCTGCAGATCATGGGTCGTCTCAAGCCCGGCGTCACCGCGGCGCAGGTGGAGGCGAATCTGGCGACGGTGTTCCGGACGACGGCGCGCGCGGGCTTCGATTCGATGCTGGCGTCGCTGCCGCCGGAGACCCGATCGACGTCGCGCTATCAGAACCGCACGGAAATCCCGAACCTGCGCGTCGATTCCGGGGCGCGCGGCGTCTACGACGTCAACGTGTCGGACGAGCGGGCAGTCACAATTCTCAGCGGCGTCGTGGTGCTCGTGCTCCTGATCGTCTGCGCGAACGTCGCCAACCTGCTGCTCTCGCGTGCGGCGACGCGCCAGAAGGAGATCTCCGTCAGGCTGTCGCTCGGCGCGACGCGCGGTCGATTGGTCCGCCAGCTGCTGACCGAGAGCCTGCTGCTCGCGTCGCTCGGCGGTGCGCTGGGCATCCTGATCGCGAACTGGAGCGGTCAGCTGTTGCCGGGAGCGGCAGGTCAGGCCACCTCGATCGACTGGCGGGTGCTGTCGTTCGTTCTGGCCGTCACGGTGGTCACCGGCATCGTATTCGGCATCGCGCCAGCCCTCCGCGCGACGTCGTTGAACGTCAGCGCCGCGCTGAAGGAAACCAGCCGCTCGATCGCGGGCTCGCGCAGCCTGCTCACACGCGGGCTGCTCGTCCTGCAGGTTGCCGTCTCGCTCGTCCTGCTGATCGCCGCCGGCCTGTTCCTGCGGACGCTGAACAACCTCCGGCACGTGGACGTCGGCTTCAACACGCAGAACCTCGTCGTCTTCCGCGTCAACCCGGCGCTGAATCGCTACGACGACAAGAAGTCCAACGCCGTCATCGAGGAGATCGCGACGCGTCTCAAGGGCGTCGCCGGCGTCCGCGCGGTCGGCGTGTCGAGCGTGCCGCTGCTCGCGAACAACGTGAGCTCGACCGGCATCTTTCGCCCGGGCCGGACGTACGCGCCGCGACAGAGCGACGACATCTACATCCTGCAGGTCTCCCCGGACTACTTCAAGACGATGGAGATCCCGCTCGTCGCCGGGCGCAGTTTCACCGACCGCGACAACCAGACGGCGCCGAAGGTCGTGATCATCAACGAGACGGCGGCGCGGAAGTACTTCGCCAACGAGAATCCGATCGGCCTCCGATTCGGAACCAGCGTCGAGCAAAGCAGCGATCTGGAGATCGTCGGCGTGCTTCGGGACACGAAGTACGAGGGCGTGCGGCAGGATGTGCCGGCCACGATGTTCGTCCCCTCGCTCCAGAGCCGTCCCGCCACGGTGTTCCAGGTCCGGACGGCGGGCGATCCCGCCCAGACCGTCGGCGCCATTCGTGAAGCCGTCCGGCAGGTCGATACGGGCCTGCCGCTGATGGATGTGTCGACGCAGGCCGAGCAGATCGACAAGAACCTTCAACAGGAGCGGGTGTTCGCCCAGGCCTACGCGATGTTCGGCGGGCTCGCCATGCTGATCGCCTCGATCGGTCTCTTCGGGCTGATGTTGTACAGCGTCGCGCGTCGCACGAACGAAATCGGCATCCGGATGGCGCTGGGGGCGGAGAGCCGCCACGTGCTGCGTCTCGTGATGAGTGAATCGATGACGCTGGTGCTGCTCGGCATCGTCGTTGGCCTGGCGGCGGCGCTCGCCGCGGGCCGATTGGTCACCGCTCTGCTCTTCGGGCTCGCCGCCACCGACGCCTTGTCGCTCGTCGCGGCCACGCTGGTGATGCTGATGGTGTCGAGCCTTGCCGCGTACCTGCCGGCGCGCCGCGCGGCGCGAGTGGATCCGCTCGTAGCGCTGCATTACGAATAGCGATGTCGGATCTCGAGCCGCCCGACACCGCGCCAGACCCGCCGACCCGCCGGCGCGACAGGCGCACCTGGCTGAAGGAAGTCGGCGCCGCAGGCGCCGGTGCGATGATCGCCGGCCCCGCCGCTTCGCAGCCGGCATCGACTGGCGCGATTCTGCCGCGGACGTCGACGAGCGGCGTCTACATCCCGCCTCGCGGCCGCGGCTTCATGAAGTTCAGCTTCGATTGCCCCGAGCCGTCGGTCGCCTTCGAAGGGTTCGAGTTCAGCTTCCGGGTCTTCACGCAGGAAAACACCTACAGCCTCGCGGCGGATCATCTGGCGGTGCGCGCGTCTGACAACGGCCTCGAGATCCGTTGTGGCGAGCTCACCTGGGCCGGTGGACAGCAGCGCGCGTCGGGGCGCGTGACCGCGCGTCTGACACGACGAGGCGACGCCGTCGAATGCGAAGCCGACGTCGAGATGGAGCGGCCCATCAAAGCCGTGGCGATGATCCTGCGCGGCGTGCCGCGCGGACGGCTGTCGGCCGCCGGGGCGCCGTTTTTCGATCCGCGCGACGACGAGGTGCTGCTCGGCTATCCGTTCTCGGGCGGCGATCTCATCGGTCCTCAGGGCAATGGCGGCCTGACCACGCCGCTCGTGCTCGTCCAGGCGCCGGAAGGGCCCATCGTCGCGCTGTCGTCGCTCGACGATCGCGTGCGCACCAAGCGGTTCTACTTCCAGCCGGGCGAAGGCGGTTATCGCGTCGAAGCGCTGGTCGAAGCCGAAGGCTGGAACCAGGCGCGATCGTTCAAAGTGCCGGCCTGGCGGATTGCGCGAGCGACGACGATTGCGGAGGCGGCGGCGCCGCACTTCGCGCACATCGAGCGGGTCTTCCGCCTTCCCCGTTGGGACGCCCGCGGCGACGTGCCGGACTGGATGCGCCGCACGGCGCTGGTCGTCACGCTCCACGGCATGCACTACACCGGCTACGTCTTCAACGACTACGCGCGGATGCTCGCGATTCTGAAGTGGATGGCGACGCGGATTCCGGCGGAACGCGTGCTGGTGTTCCTGGCGTCATGGGACGGACGCTATTACTGGGACTATCCGCTCTACGCTCCGTCCGGCCGGATGGGAGGCGAAGCCGGCTTCCGTGCACTCATCAAAGAAGGGCAGGCGCTCGGCTTCCGGATGATGCCGATGTTCGGCGCCAACTCCGCGAACCGGCAGCAGCCGGCGTTCGCACGCGTGGCGGATGCGGCGACGTCGAAGATCGACGGCGACCGCTTCGATCTCGAACTGGGTCGACTGGGACAACGATCGCCATCAGGACGGCTGGCTGTCCTACATGAACCTCGGGGTCGATTCGTGGCGGACCTGGATGACCGATCGCATCGCCGACGTCATCCAGCGGTTCGGCGTCGACGCCTACTTCCTCGACATCGTCGGCGGCTGGGTAAACAACCCGAAGGCCGACATGCACGACGGGACACGGCGTCTGGTGGCCGAGCTCCGCCGGCGGTTTCCACGCGTGGCCGCGGTCGGCGAGATGCACTACGACGCGTTGCTCGAGTTCATACCGATGTACCACTCGTTCGGGCAGACGCTGGTCGCGGATCTGGTCCAGCGGCACGGCCGGTTCTTTCAGCATTTGAGCCACCCGGCGCCAGGGCGCGGAAGCACGGGCGTGCACGAAGCAGGATTCGGGCGCTGGAATCCACAAACGCTCTCGCTCACCGAGACGACGATCCCGACGCTGAATGTCGTGGACGACACGTTCGACAGCTATCGTGCCGAGATGGACGCCGTGATTCAGAAGGCAAAACTGCGTGCGCAGCTGTGAGCCACAGCTGACGAAAGGACTGACGATGTTGAGAAAACATTCGCCCTGTTCGCGATTATCGTCGCCGCCGGCGCGACCCTCGTCTACGCGCAGAAGCCGCCGGCGCGCTGACGGCTCAGGATCTCGTCGACATCCAGCAGCTGTACGCCAAGTACAACTGGACGCTCCGACGCCGGTGACGCCGAAGGCTATGCGTCGACGTTCACGCCCGACGGCGTGTTCAACAACAACGTCGGTCACGACGCGATCGTGAAGTTCGCCGAATACCTTCCAGCCGGGATCGGCGCGCACGTCCGCCACTGGAACACCAACCTCATGATCCTGCCGACGCCGGAAGGCGCGCAGGGTCAGGTGTATCTGGTCTGGTCGACTTCGGCACCAAGCCGGCGACGATCGCGACGGCAGTCCGCGGCAGTCGGCGCGAGCGGTCGCGCCACCGCCGCATCGTAAGGCAGCCGCGGAGCGCCGTTTTTCCACGCCACGAAAGGAGCAAGACACGACCTGTCCGCACCGCTTACACTGTCAGCGACTGTCAGACTGATCTGAGTAGGGAGGAAGAATGCACGTCAGATCCTTCGTGTGGGTACTCGCCGCCTTCTTCTGCGCCGCTCTTGCCGGCACGGCCGCGAGGACCGGCAGCAGAGCGGCGCCGACTACGCTGGTCAATGGACCGGCACCTGGGATGGTTCCGGCTCCGGCAACTTCGAGCTGACGCTCGAAAAGGCCAAGGACGGCGGGACCGCAGGAAAAGTTGCGGTCACCACCGAACAGGGCAATTACACGGCGGATTGAAAAGCGTGTCGTTCACCGCCAACAAGATGACCGCCACCTACGACTTCCCTCTCGACCCGCAGTGCTGAAGTGGCGCTGGCTGCCACGTTCGAAGCGGCAAAGGCCGCAGGCACCTGGTCGCTGCGGCCAAAAGGCGGCGGGGCCGAGTTGGTGGGCGGCTCGTTTACGGTGTCGAAGAAATGATCGCCAGAGCGATCGCGACGTCGGTGGCCGTCGCGTGCCTTCTCTGTGCGCCAGCGCGGGCGCAGCGCTATTCGGGCGCCGACGGAAAGCTGCGTGTCGCGCTGGCGCAGCAGCCGTTCTCGCCCAACGGCACGTCGCCGGGACCGAAGACCATGGCGCAGGGCGGGATTCAGCAGCATCTCGGCGGCGCTCGGCGCCGTCGTTCGCGTCGACGAAGCTGCGCTCACCGCCGGACGAGAACACCGAGTACGGCGGGTGGAAGCGGCTCGGCATGGCGCTGGGCCACTTCGCCGACCTTGTCTCGAAGAACGAACGCGACGGCTACTTCACCGTCGGACTCTACGCGACCTGCCCGTCGATGCCCGGGCATGGTCGCCGGGCTGCAGCACTCGGGGCCGACGCGGGAGCCGATCCGTGTCGGCATGCTCTGGCTCGACGCCCATCCGGACTTCAACACCCCGGAGACGACGCGCAGCGGATCGCTCGGCGGCATGCCGGTCGCGGTCGCGACCGGCCGGGCGCTGCAGGGCATGCGGCTCGACGCGCATCTGGATCCGCCGCTCTCCGACACGCACGTGGTCATGGGCGGCGTGCGGCTGACCGATCCGCTCGAGCAGCAGCTGCTGGACAACTCGCGCATCGAGCAGCTCAGCGTCGACGACTTGCGCCACGCGACGCCCGCGGTCTTCGCGCAGCTCGATCGGCTGAA
Organism: uncultured Acidobacteriota bacterium; assembly: GCA_963792175.1. Classification (GTDB taxonomy): domain Bacteria; phylum Acidobacteriota; class Vicinamibacteria; order Vicinamibacterales; family CAVVIG01; genus CAWBVG01. The sequence goes on along the minus strand of CAWBVG010000039.1, from coordinate 225,755 downwards.
TCGGATCACCGACAAGATCTACGTGCACATCGACATGGACGTGCTCGATCCGCGCGAGGTCATGGCGCATCAGAACAAGGTGCCGAACGGGCCGTCGAGCGAGCAGCTGGCGGCGCTCTTCGAGCAGATCTTCAGCCGCTATCCGAAGGCGTCGGCGATCGGCTTCGCGACCATCCCGTCGCCGGATGAAGGCGGGCTCGCGATCGCGGCCGTGAACCGCATGATCCAGGGCGCCGTGCGCGGCGTCAAGGCACGCGAGGCCCGTCGCTAACCGGAAGTTCGCAGCGGCTCTAGCGCTAGCTGCGCAGCGTGTACACCACCAACGTATCGATCGCGACGATAGCGACATACTGTTTGCCGTCACTGCCTCGATACGTCAGCGGGTCGGCGTTCCCGCGCCGATCGAGCTTCGTCACCCAGAGTTCCTTTCCGCTCGCGGCTTCGAGCGCTCGAAAACGATTGTCGTCCGTCGAAGCGATGAAGAGCACTCCGCCGGCGGTGACGATGGCGCCGGCCAGCGCTGGCCGCCCCGTGCGCTGTTTGCTGTCGGGAAGACCCTCGGTGATGCCGAGCGGCACCTGCCATGCGAAATCGCCAGTCACGGTGTTCACCGCGATCAGGCGGCCCCACGGCGGTTTCTGACACGGCCACGGAAGGCCGTTGATCCGCACATCGAAGTTGCCGCGGCCGGCAGGACGCTCCGGTGCAGCCTTGTCGAGCGTCACCGTCGATCCGTCCCGGCTCTGCTCCATCCAACCGAGTGCGCCATTGTCCTGGGTGGCGATGAACACGTACTTGGTCCGCGGATCGAAGGCCGTTCCGCCCCAGTTCGCGCCGCCGAGCCCACCAGGAAAATTGAGCGCGGTTCTCGGCGCGGCGCCTCGAGCGCGATACGCCCACGGCGTGAATGGTCCCGCGTTGTAGATGGCATTGGTGTCGACGAGTTCCTTGCAGGCGGCCGCGTGCTCGGGAGTCGTGTCCGACGCGCTGACGAGATCCTCCGGCCGTGTACGCCGTCCGCGCGATCGGAGGTGGCTTCACCGGGAACGGCTGCGTGGCGAATGTCTGCTCGCCCGGCACCGCGCTCTTCTCAACCGGGCGTTCTTCGACACCGAAGATCGGCTGCCCCGTTTCCCGGTTCAGGATGTACATGTAGCCGGACTTCGTCGTCAGCGCGAGAGCTGGGACGGTCCGACCGTTCCGAACGATGTCGAAGAGTCCCGGAGGCGCGGGCGGATCGTGGTCCCAGAGATCGTGGTGAATCGTCTGGAAATGCCACTTGTACTTGCCCGTCGCGATCTCCAGCGCGACGACGGAATTGCCAAACAGGTTCGCGCCCTTGCGGTCGCCACCATAGGCGTCGGGAACCGGCGACGCGAGCGGCACATACAGAAGGTCGCGGCGTTCGTCGACGGTGAAGTAGAACGGCCAGGCGTTGACACCCAGACGACCCTTCCAGCTGTCGCCCTCCCACGTGTCGTGACCGACCTCGCCGGGTTGTGGAACGGCGTTGAATTCCCAGAGCTTGGCGCCGGTCCGCACATCGAACGCTCGCGGATTGCCGATGCCGCCAATCGACCCGGGCGGCGAGTTCGCTCCGACGACAACGACGTTCTTGTAGACGAGCGGCACGGAGTTGTAGGGCACGACCGACGTCCACCTCGCCGCCGTTCCCGAACGCCGCGACCGGCTCGCCCGACTTCGCGCTCAGCTGATCAGACGCCGTCCCGCCATGAAGACGATGCGTGGCGGGTTCGAGGCATCGCCGGCCCAATAGGCCACACCACGTCGGGAGGGCACGCTGCCAGTGACAACGTAACGCCACAGTTCCTTCCCAGTGTCAGACTGCAGAGCCACGATGCGGCCCGCCGCGGGCAGATACATCACCGCGCCGACGACAATCGGCGTGGCCTCGGAATTCAGCCCGCCGCGTCCTGTGGGTGGCGGCGGCGAATCGCCTTGCAAGCCGTAGGTCCAGGCTCGAGCCAGTGCGGTCACATTCCTGGTGTCAATCTGCGTCAACGGCGAGTGACCGGAACCTGAGTAATCGTGGCGGTACATCGGCCAGTCGCCGTCGCCCGCCCGGGCGGTCTGTTGTTCCGCTCGCCCGCCGCCTGGCAGCACGACCGCAAGCACCGCGCAGCTGTACAGGATTGCCATCCTTCGGTGTATAACGCTCATCCTCATGGGAGGCATCCGAACCTTCCTGCCAACCGGCGACGTCGGCGGCGTCATACTATTACGTCCCGCGCCAAAAGCGACACGACGCGCGCGCCTTTTCTGGAGAGAGCTATGAAGCCTGCTCGACTGCTTGGTCTGGCATCGTTGTCTTCACAGCCGGATACGCGCCGGCCGTATGCGCGCAAGGGACCGCCGCCGGCCTGGACCAAAAAGGATCAGAAGGCGTCGACCGCCGATCAGGAATTCGAATGAGTCGCGCGCTGCAGATTCTGGCGTTCGCGGCCGCACTCGTCGCCCAGCTCGCGCCTGCCTCGCCGAAGCCCGTGGGCGAAGGCGGCCCTGCCGAACGGATCGTCAACACGGTGCCGGACGTCGCGCGCCCGCTGCCCCTGACGGCCGTGCGCCTGACCGGCGGTCCGCTGAAGCGCGCGCAGGAGCTGGACGCGAAGTACCTGCTGGAGCTCGAGCCCGATCGCATGCTCGCGTTCTACCGCCAGCGCGCGGGTCTCGTGCCGAAGGCGCAGCCGTACGGCGGCTGGGATGGCGACGGCAGAAACCTCACCGGCCACATCGCGGGCCACTATCTGTCCGCGGTGAGCCTGATGTGGGCGGCGACCGGCGACGTTCGATTCAAGGAGCGCGCGGACTACATCGTCAGCGAGCTGAAGGCCGTACAGGACAAGCACGGCGACGGCTACCTGAGCGCGCTGGCAGGCGGGCGGCAGGCCTTCGGCGATTTGTCCAAGGGGATCATCAAGTCGGCCGCTTTCGATCTGAACGGCCACTGGTCGCCGTGGTACACGCTGCACAAGACGTTCGCCGGTCTGCGCGACGCCTACCGCTACGCCGGCAACCGCACGGCGCTGGACGTCGAGCTGAAGTTCGCGGCGTGGGCCGAGAGCGTGCTCTCCCCTCTCAGCGACGCGCAGCTGCAGCAGATGCTCAACACCGAGTTCGGCGGGATGAACGAGGTGCTGGCGGATCTGTACGCCGATACCGGCGATCGCCGCTGGCTCGCGCTCTCGCACAAGTTCGATCACCGCGCGGTGCTCGACCCGCTGGCGCACGGCGAGGATCGGCTGAACGGCCTGCACGGCAACACGCAGGTGCCGAAGCTGCTCGGGTCGGCGGTCCGCTACGCGTACACCGGCGATCGTGACGACCGGTCGGCCGCGACCTTCTTCTGGGATCGCGTCGTGGGCCACCACACCTTCGCGACCGGCGGACACGGCAAGGACGAGTACTTCCGGCGAGCCGGACAAGTTGGGCCGCATCATCGACGGCCGCACGGCGGAGACCTGCAACGTCTACAACATGCTCAAGCTGACGCGGCGGCTCTTCGCGCTGGAGCCCGACGTCCGCTACGCGGAGTTCCACGAACGCGCCCTCTTCAATCACATCCTCGGCTCCATGGATCCGGCAGACGGCACGACGTGCTACATGGTGCCGGTCGGACGCGCTGTGCGGCGCGAGTACCAGGACCTGTCGCGGAGCTTCACCTGCTGCGTGGGATCCGGCATGGAGAGCCACGCCCTCCACGGGCTCGGTATCTACTACGAATCCGGCGATCGCCTCTGGGTCAACCTGTACGCGCCGTCGACGGCACGATGGGAGGCCGCGGGCGTTTCGCTCGACATGGCGACGACGTTCCCGGAGGGAGAGTCGGCATCGCTCACGCTGACGGCCGCGGCGCCGAAGCCGTTCACGCTGGCGCTGCGGCGTCCGTCGTGGGCCGCCGACGGCTTCACCGTCCGCGTCAACGGCGCGTCAGTCCCGAATCTGCCGAAGCCGGGATCGTACGTGGAGCTGAAACGCACGTGGAAAACCGGCGACCGCGTGCGCGTTGACGTTGCCGAAAGCGCTGCGGCTCGACTTGACGCCGGACAACCAGCGGCGGGCGGCGATCTTGTGGGGTCCGCTCGTCCTGGCCGGCGACCTCGGCCCCGAACCGCCGCGCGCCGGCCGCGGGTTGAATGCGGATGGCTCCGCGCTCGTCGAAGCGCCGAAGCCGGTCGCCACTCCGATGCTGGTCGCGGCCGAGCGACCGATCGCGGACTGGCTCAAACCGGTCGCGGGCAAGCCGGGCACGTTCAGAACCGCGGGCGTCGGCACAGATCAGAACCTGGAGCTTTCGCCGTTCTACCGGCTCCACCATCGGACCTACGCCGCGTATTGGGATCTCTTCACGCCGCCGGAATACGACGCGAAGCTCGCCGAGCTCGCGGCGGAGCGGGAGCGGCTGCGGAAGCTCGACGCGGTGACGGTGGCATTCCTTCGGCCAGGTGATGGCCAGCGCGAAAAAGCGTTCAACCAGCAGGGCGAGGAGACGTCCATCGTCCGCGCCGACGACCGTGCGGGACGCCGCGGGACGAAGTGGTTCTCGTACGACATGCCCCTCGATGGCAGCGCCGCCAACGTGCTCGTCGTGACCTATCAGACCGACAATCGCCGCATTCGAACGTTCGACATCCTGATCGAGGGCCAGCGGCTCGCCAGCCAGACGCTCGAGCCGAACGGCGAGTCGCGCTTCTTCGACGTCGAGTACCGGCTGCCGCCCGCGCTGGTGGCGGGCAAGCCGAAGGCGACGGTCCGGTTCGAAGCGACCAACGGCAACGAAATCGGCGCCGTGTTCGGCGTTCGTACGATCCGCGCCAACGGACCGCGCTGAAGGACAATCAGGATCAGTTCGTGCGAGCGTCCATCAGCGAGAGCGCTGCCCGCTCCTCAGCACGAGTCCGCCGATCCCGATCGCGATGAGCACGGTGACGATCGCCTCCGCGAGGTGAACGTTGGAGGAGCGGGAAGAGAGCGCGAAGGTCAGGAGCCCGAAGAAGGCGACGAGCACGAGAAAGGCGATGGGATTGAACCGCATGCGTCACGCCCCTCTGATTACTCTAGCACTGCTGCTCTTGCTCGCGAGTCCCTCCGCCCAACCGGTGTTTACCGGCGCCGACATCTTTCCACCCGACGAGTTCGCGTCGCGTCGCGCGAAGGTCATGGAACGGATTGGCGACGCGGTCGCCGTCCTTCAGGGCACGACCGAGCGGCCGGGCGAGCAGCCGCTGCGGCAGAGCAACCAGTTCTTCTACGTGACCGGCGTCGTCGAGCCGCGCGCCATCGTCGTCATCGACGGACGGACGAAAAAGACGACGCTCTTTCTCCAGCCGCTCAACGAGCGTCGTGAGCAACGGATGTTCGGGCCGGGTCTCCATCCGGGCGACGACGCGGCACGGGCGACGGGGATCGATGCGGTTGTCGCGCGCGGCGAATTCGCATCGACACTCGCAGGCGCTCGGCCGCGACCGCCGCACGCTCTTCACGCCGTTCCGCCCCGAGGTGCTCGGCGAGGCGTCGTCGAGCGATCCGGCGGCGCTGGCGAGGGCGACCAGGGAGGATCCGTGGGACGGCCGCGTCATCGCGCGAAGAGGCGTTCCTCGCGAACGTCAAGCGGGCGGCGCCGGAGTCCGACGTGAAGGACCTCGATCCGATCCTCGACGCCATGCGGACGATCAAGAGCCCGCGCGAAATCGCCGTCATCCGCGAGGCGACGCGCATCACCGGCCTCGCCATCCTGGAAGCGATGCGCGACGCCCGGCCGGGGATCTACGAATACGAGCTGCAGGCCGACGCCGAGTTCGTGTTCAAGAAACACGGCGCCTACGGCCCGTCGTATTTCGCGCTGATCGCGACCGGCACCAACAGCCTGTACTCGCACTATCATCGCAACACGGCGCAGCTCGCCGACGGCGACCTGGTGCAGTTCGACTACGCGCCGGATTACAAGTACTACCAGTCGGACGTGACGCGCGTCTTCCCCGCCAACGGCCGCTTCACGCCGCGCCAGCGCGAGTTCTACACGATCTACCTGCGGCTCTATCAGGCGTTGATGACGTCCATCAAGGTCCGGACGCGCCCCGCGCGAGATCATCAGGAACGCCGTCGTCCGGATGGACGCCATCCTCGCCGGGTACCCGTTCACGGACGCCAGGATCAAGGCGGCGGCGACCGCGTTCGTGGAGCGCTATCGCACGAGCAACGCCAACAGCCTCGGGCACTCGGTCGGCATGGAGGTGCACGACGTCGGCCGCCCGGCGCCGACGCTCGAACCGGGGATGATCTTCACCATCGAGCCGGCGATGCAGATTCCCGAGGAGCATCTCGGCATCCGGCTGGAAGACATGATCCTGATGACCGACGGCGGCTACGAGAACCTCTCGGCCTTCGTCCCGGTCGAGCCCGACGAGATCGAGCGCGTGATGCGCGAGCCGGGGCTGTCGAAGAAGCATCCCTGATGGAACAGCGGCGCGAGCGGGTCGGTTATCTGTGCCACGCTCCCGGCTGATCCCGGCACGATCCCGCACCGTCCCGGCACGACGGCACCGTCCCGCACCGATCCGCACCGTCGCACGATCCCGGCACCAGACTACGACGCGCCGCTGTCAGGACGCTCCGTCGGCGCGAGCGCTTCGTGATCGGCGCCGTGCGGCGTCAGGAAGAACGTCGTCGCGCACGCGCCGCACCGATACCAGCGGTTGCCGTCGGGGGAAGGCAGGATGCCGCGAATGCGGCTCCGCCCGCACCACGGGCACGCCGTGGGATGGTCCTCCGCCTGGACGAAGACCTGGTCCGTCACGACGCCCTGCGCTCCGGGCCGCAGCTGATCGGCAACGAGCGCGACGCGGTCGGCGGCGTATCGTCCGCGGAATCGGCCGGGCGCCAGCCGAGCGACTCGCCGAGTTCGTCCGGAACTTCGACCAGCCCCCGGGAGACCACGAACGCTCCCTGTGCTGTTCTGACAATCCCCCGAATCAGATGCGGGTGCTGAAACATGCCCATGATGCCCTCTCAGACGCGCGTGTCGGCGAGCGACACGGGAGCGCGATGACCCGTTGACAGGACCGGACCGGACGCAAGGTCGAGCGTCCGCGCCGGGGCGTTTTCACGCCGGCGAAGCCACAACACATTCAGTGACTCCTCGAGCCTGCGGGGGATCAGGGTCGGCAGGAGATGCGGGGGAACTGCAATCGAGAGCGTGTGCCGCACGTCGCGGCCGTGGACGTTGAAGTCCCACCGTCCGCCAGCCGCCGACGGCCTGACGATCACGCGCCACGAACCGGGCAGTGACATCTCGCGAAATACGCCGCGGATGGTCTGCTCGATTTCCGCGACGAGCTCCGGGTCGTCGATGGCTTGCACGACGATCGCGATTCGATCGCTCATGCCGGCGGAGCGGTGCAACCAGACTGCCAGCCGTGTTTCGAAATGTGATTCTAGTAAATAGAAGTAAACAGGATGTTTATCTGGAGTGACGAAGCTTGAACTGGCCAAATATGTGCTGTATCGTTACACACACCCATCAGTTTAAGACACTTAGCGACTGTTGATGACTTTGGCGGTCTTTGGCAGTTACTCTGATGCTCGACGTTCTCCGAAGATATTCGCCATCTTCATAATCGCCGGCACCGTCGCGGCGACCGCGGTGATCACGCCGACGGTCGTGTTGAACAGCTCGTGCTGCGTGACGAACAGGAACGCCAGACTGCCGACGAGCAGCGCGAGGAACGGCCAGCGAATCGCGTCCCATGCACTCGTCGTCGAATCCTCTTCGAGCGCGGCCACCTCGGTGCGCGAGAACGAGGACAGGACAAATCGCCGAAAGGTCTCGTTCATCAGCACGAAGTGTGGCTCGCGGCGGACGAGCCCGCGCGCCATGAGCCGGCGGAGCGTGGTCTTTGCCTTATAGTTCACGAGCCCTTCTTCAGCGAGTTGGCCCAGCACGAGCTTTTCTTCCTTCGTGCAGGTGGACCAGATCTCCCGGTAGTAGTTTTCGGCACGCTCGCCGACTTCGACGAGAAGCTGACCGACGTCGAGCGGCGGCCGCTCCGGATGCCATGCGTACGGCAGCACGTCACGCCACATTCGATCGACGCGCGGATCCTGCTGCTCCTGTTCGAGAAACTTCGCGCTATGCGAGAAGCCGAGCGCGCTGATGCGCCACACGATCTCCCGCCAGCCGGCCCCACTCCAGCCGCCAAACAGCGACGCCGGCGAGGGCATGGCGGGCATCGGCGCAACCGGGACGACCGGAACGACCGTGAATCGCGACAGCACGGCATCCCACCGACGCGTCATGTCCGCCTGCGATGGGTCCCGCCGATCGGCCGGATGCCGTGCCACCTGCCACCGAGGGCGGCACCGCCGAGACCACGACCAGGGTCCGGTTCAAGGTGTTGATGATCTGTTCCAGCATCTCGAGCTTCTGCTCGGCGAAGCCCACGTCGTCCTTGCGTTCGTAGTGGAGCAGCAGCACGTTCTGACGAACGGCAGACTGTTCGACGCGTGTGAGCTGAGCGCTGAACCACTGGCTGCGCGCCGCGGCGTCATGCGGCGCGTCGCTCAAATCAATCGTGCAGAAGGCCAATTCCGGGATTTCCGAAGCCGGCGGCGTGTCGCCCACGAGGAAAAGGTTGGGGGCCCAGATCTCGCGAAGCGCCTCGCCGCGTTCCGTCGAGAGAGGCTCGATGACATCGACGAGGAATATCTTGGCGGTGATGAACTTCACGACCCACACCACCGTTGCGAGGACGGCGATCAAGCCAAGGATCAGCAGCGCGAATGGTGTTTGGCGCCACAGGCTCGTCTTGGCCGCGTCGAAGAACGGCGGCACCGTGGACTGAAGCCCGGCAGATACGTTCGTCGGCGTGCAGAATGCCAGTCCGTCGCCGTGCGGACGCCATTGCCAGCGGCCATCGGACGCCTGATTGTGGACCATCTCCCGCAGGTTGACCGAGGATTCCGAATAGAAGGGAAGCAGCTCCTCGATGGTCTCTGCAATCGTCGCGTCGCTCCGGGACTCGGCCGATGCTGTTTCACTGCCGTCCGCTGCCTGCGGCGTTCGACATCCGGCCGGCGATCCGGTCACCGCGTCGAGCGGCCTGGTGTCGAAGAAAAAGCGCTGATAGACGCCCCATTCCGCGGCTTGGGCGTTCGCCGCTCTGAGCGCGACCAGCCGTTTGAACGATGCGTCGGGAATCTGCTTCGCCCTGAGGTCATCCGCCCGCCGCGCTCGCTCGATCCGGTCCAACGCGACCTGGAGTTGACCGTATTTGATGAAGCTCTCGATCTGCAGGCCGTGGCCGACCCGGAAAAACGCCGCCGCCGGCAGCACCGACACAATCAGGATCAAGAGGGCGGCGGCGAAGCCGTACCAGACGTTCACCGGGGGCGCGAGCGGCGACCGCCTCCCTTCGATGCGTCGCCACACCGCGACGATGACTTCGGCGGCGCCCGCACCGACCAGGAGCAGTAGCAGGAGGCGCGAGGAGACGCTCTCTACTCGCCACACCAGCAGAGCCATCATCCCGAGCAGCGCGGCGGCGATCGCACTCGGGGCTGCCAGCGCCCGCCAGTCGTGGCGGCGGGCCAGCACCGCGTACACGCCGGTCCAGGCCAGAAGCGGGATCAGCCACGCAAAGAGAATCAGATCCGCGCGCGGCAGGACGGCGATCCCGACCGCCAGCGCCGCCGCCAGCAGCAGCAACGGCGGCACGACGTCGAGGTACTGCTTGGACCGGGCGGGATCGGGCCATAGCCACGACGCCCGGCACCTCGGGACCGCAATCAGCATGGCAATGCACGCGGCAACGTACGCGCCGGCGTACAGCAGCAGGAACGTCGCGGTGATCACCAGCCAGTCGACGTTCACGGCGCGGACGTTGTCCTGGTCGTAGAAGGTAATGAGGGTGAACGGCTGGCTGGCGAGGTGCATCGGAAACACGAACGCGCGGTGATCCTCGCCCCAGTATTTGACGCTCACCCATTCCTGATGCCGCGCGACCACCAGCGACCGCAGCCGTTGGCTCTTGTCCGACTCGATGAAGAAGTTCTCCGACAGGCTGTGTTGCGGATCTGAATGAAACAGCACTTTCCCGGCGTCATCGATCGCGACGAACCCGAAGCCGGGCACGATGATCGGATCGATCAGCGTTCGCATCGGGATGCTGAGCGCGGCGACGCGACCCGACTTGGTACGCGTCGACACGACGGCTTCGCGAGCGCCGGTCGTCGCCGACTGAATCGGTTCGAAGAATGCCGTCGCATCGGCCGCCGGCGTCGTCCAGTGGATGAAATACTCGCGATCGTCCACTGTGATGTGCGGCGTGACGAACGATCCGAGCGTCATCTTCTGGATTTGTTTCCCGTTCTCGTCGATCAGCGAGAAGGATTCGAAGTCCGGGTAGCTTCGCAAGTCCTCGTCGCTCAACAGGAACGGCTTCACGCCGCTCTGCGACCCCGTCGCATCGCGACCGGCGAGGTCGCTGATGCTCGTGCTCCTCCGGAAATCTCGGGCCGGGAAAATCCGGACGATCGACCGCGGTCTCCAGCCGGGCAAGCTGCCCGACCGCCGCCTTGATTTCGTCGTTCGCGTGCCGACTGATGTCTTCGGCGAACGTCTGCAGTTGATCGTCGAGGGTGGCTTCGAGCGTCTTGTAGGCGTACAGATCGAGCACGCTGATCGTGATCAACGCGATGCCCAGCAGCGCGCTCGTGCCGACCAGGACGACGTCGTGCGCCTTGATTCGCTGCGCGTCGCCGATCAGGAGCAGCTTGACGAACGGCCAGCTGAGGAGCGCCAGCAGCAGGGCGATCGAGATGACGGCCATGATCGAAAAGGACACCGCATAACTCTGGGCGGTCAGCGATCGTTGCGACGTGAGCCCGGCCAACACCCAACCGGTCGAGGCCTGCGGACCTCCGGGCGACGCTTGAGGCACCCCGGTCGACAGCACGCCACAACAGGGTTGGGTGAACAGTTTGTACTGGTCGCCGGCGACGACCACGTCGGCCATGCCAGCGGCGCGGGCAAGATCGTCGAATGTCCGTGTCTCAACGCCCTTGACATCCTTCGACGCGACGAGCCGGGCGAGATGCACCACCTGCAGCGGCGCCGCGCCGGTCTGGAAGATGACGCGACCGTCCGGAGCCGCGATGATCAACGCGTCGAAGGTCCCGTCATTCACGTGATCGCGCAACAGCGGTTCGACCAGATCGTCCAGAGTCAACCGCACCTGCCAGGGGCTATCGGCATCGTCGGCGACCTGATTCCGCAGAACCCACGCCACCTGCGTGTTGCGTTCCATGAACTGCAGCGCCACCTCGGGGTCGCGGTGGTCGGAGTCGGCCTTTCGCTTCTTGTGCTCAGGCCATTCCACGATCCAGGCCGATCCGATGAACGGAATGAACTTGGAGGCTTCAGCCTTGACATTCGGCAGAGAGTCCGTGCCAAAGCGCATGTTCGACAGCACTGTCTGATCGCTGCGGATCGCCGCTTCGATGTGCTCGCCGAGGGTCGCGAGCAGCCGGAAGTTGCGGGTGATGAGATACCCGGTCTGCTGCGAGACGTAGAACACGTAGTAGGCGCCGAGTGCTGCGCCGAGGATGCACAGCAGCATCAGCGGCCCCTTCAACGCCGCGAAATACCGGGACACTCTCTGGCGGGGTTCCGAAGGCGCGGTCGGCGACACGGCCTGTTCTGCCATGCCGCTCAGGTCACCATAGTTTCGAGCCGAGGGAAAGAAGTTTTTTCGAGCAACGCGCGATGAAAAAGTGCGCAGCGATGACGTCAGTGTCGCCTTCTGCGCGTCGCCGCCCCGTGCCTGCGGTTCAGAAGGTCAGGCGGATGCCCAGCTGGCCGACCCTCGCAGGCACGTAATTCGTCCGGATGCCGAGGTTCGACGAGCGGGCGTCGGCCGACAGGAACCCGGTGGCCGCGCTGACGTTGAAGAGATTGAAGACGTCGCCGCTGAGCGTCATCTTGCGCCCGCCGGCCAGCGTCAGGTCCTTTGCCAACCGGATGTTCACGAGGTGCGAATCGTCGGCGGTCAGCATGTCGGCGTTGTACTTCAGCGCCCGCGGATAGGCGACGTTGAAGAACGGGTCGGACACCGCCCGGCCGTTCGACAGCACCACCGAGGGCGCCGTCGCGTTCAGGGCGAAGCTCCCGGTCAGGATGTCCGAGCGGTTGGCGCCGGTATAGATGTAGAACGCCGAGAACGTCGTCGCGAACGGCAGGTTGACGAAGGTCGATACCCGTCCGTGATGGCGCGGCGCCGTGAGTTCGGAGGTGGCGTCCTCAGGACTGATGCCGTAGAACTGCAGCGTGTCGGACGTCGCATTCCACCGCGTGCGGAATCGCGACGCGAGAATGTACGAGTAATTCGCGTTCATGCCCCACCGGCCCACGAAATTCCTGGTGTAGAGGAACTGCAGCGAGCGCTGCTCCTGCCACGTGTAATTGGGGTTGTAGGTGTTGCGGATGGTGTCGTACTGCGGGAACGGGCGTCCGACGAGCGCGCCGGTCGTCTGATTGCGGACAACGTTCAGGTCGTCGCCGCTCTGATAGTCCCACGACCGCCGCAGCACCACCGTGGCGCTGAACGAGCTGCTGCGCGGCAGCCGGTGCTCCCAGCTGCCGGAAAACTCGTTCACGTAGGTCCGGCCGTTATGAATGCTGTCATCCGAGGTGCCGCCAAAATTCAGGCCCAGCGGAAAACCGCCGGGCAGGCTCTGATTGAGCGTCGCATTCGTGCGCGGGTTGGCGCGGAACACGTCGGTCGCCAGCACGTACGGGGCATGCGACGTGCCATCGCCGCCGCCCAGGTCGAGCCACTCGTATCCTCGATTCGCCGTGCCGCGAAACACACCCCATCTCTCGGCGTTGTAGGCAATACCAAAATTCGGCATGGTCACCCATTGATGGAACTCCTCATCCGCGACGTTGGTCGGCACGCCGGACGCCAGCAGCGCGCCGAGCACTTTCTCGCGATCCTGCGTGAAGATCTTGTTGTTCTCCACCCGCACTCCGGCCTTGATGGAGATTCTGGGCGACGGCTTCCAGCGGTCCTGGAAGTAGGCGGCGTAGTGGTGCTCGTACGCCTTGTTGGCGATCGCGGACGACGTGCCGTCGAGGCTCCGCAGCACATCGCGCTCGAAGAGCACATCCTGGCTGCCGCGTGGTGCCGGGCGGACGGAAATAGAACTCGACCGGCGCCGCCGTCGTCGTCGTTTCGTTCGAGATATTCGGATAGAGATCGGCGCCGCCCCGGAACTCGTGAGCGCCGAGACGATTCGCGACCACCGTCATCGACGGCGACAGGTAGGTCATCGATCGGTGCGAGGTGTCGATCGCTCCGAAGCCGCCTTCTTGCGCAATCGTCGTCAGGCTGCCCAGGATGTTGCCGGTCGGGTTGCTCTGAATGACCCTGGTCGGGATCAGTCCCGTGCTGCCGTTCGGCAGATAGTCGTTCGGCTTGTTGAACATGACGCTGCCGACGAACTGGAACACGCGATTCGAGCCCATCACCCAGTTGTAGTTGAAGCTGGCCAGCGGCCCGCCCTTCACCAGCGTCCCGAATGCCGATGGGTCGGCGATTTGCATCGTGGCGCTGCTCAGACCGGTCGTGGTCGATCCGATCGTCCGGCCTGGAGCCACCGAGCCGCGAATCACGGCGTTTTCCTGAATGACCTTGTCGTACTGCACGCTCACCTGCAGCCGTTGGTTGTTGTTGACCTGCGTCGTGATTTTCATGAACCACAGGTTGCCGCGGCTGGAGACCGGCACCGGCGCGTTGTTGAATGTCTGATCCCGCTGCACGCGGCGATACGATCCGAAGAACCACACCCGGTTGCGCACGATCGGACCGCCGAGCGTGGTGTCGGGCTGATAGTCCTTCCGTTGGTTCGCGGCAATGCCGGTGACGTTGCTGGTGTTGAAGCTCTGAGGAATCATGAAGAACGCCGCCGACCCGTGCAGGTCGTTGCCGCCGCTCTTCGTGACAATGTTCATGAACTGCCCGACCATGCTCGACCCATCCGCCGCTTCGGCGCCGAGCGCCTTGACCTCCACCTCCTGGACCGCGTCGTAATTGAGGTTCACGGAGAAGATGTCGCCGCCGTAGGGATCGGTGACGTCAGCGCCGTCCATGCTGGTGCGGCGTTCTGACCCGGTCAACTCGAGGGTTGCCGGATTGATGGCGACGCCCGGCACCACGAGCCAGGCATCTTGAAAGCGGCGGTTGGTCGTCACCGGCACGGAGGTCAGCGCCTTGTTGCTGATGTTCACCGATAAGCCCGCGCGCTCGGGATCGACGATCGGCGACTGTCCGACGACGGTCACGGTTTCGGCGACCGACCCGACGTTCAGCGCGAACTGGACGTCGAGCACGCCGTTGAGGCGCACTGTTTCGCGGCGGATCACGGTCTGAAACCCCGACAGTTCCGCTTTCACGTCGTAGGTCGCCGGCGGAAGGTTCGCGACACGGAAGAACCCGTCGGCGTCGCTGACCGCGCTGAACTGCCCGAGCGCCTCGGGGCTCTGCAGCGTAATGGTGGCGCCGGGCAGGACCGCACCGCTCGAGTCGACCACTCTCCCGGTCACGGTACCGGTCGTCGCGCGCTGGGCTGACGCCACCGCGGGCGCGAGCAGCAGCACGAACAGGACGAGAACGCGCACAAATCCTGACATGTCATCCTCCCCAGGCTCGCAGCCACAGATCGATCAGAACTTCCGGTGATAAAAAACGCCGATGGCGCCGGACGACAGTTCCGCGTAGGTATGGCTCCCCGTGATCATCAGGACCGCGCCCAGGCCACCGAGTGCGACGCCGCCCCAGAGCAGCTTCAGGTTCTTGCCCTTCAGGGCGTCGCACTGGTTCGTGGCGTAGACGGCGTTGCTGTTCTTCTGCTCGACGCAGGCCAGATACGTGCTGCGGGGCGCGTTGCCCGTGCTGCTGTCTTCGGTTCTGAACGCCGTCAGTCCCAGCGCCGACGTCGTCACGCCGGCGATGCTGGTGGCCAGTCCGGTCCAGAAGAGTGCCGTCTTCCCTGCAGAACGGCCGCCCGTCGACGGTGAGGCCGCCTGCTCGGCCGCGACGGCGGCGGCCCGCTCGATCGATGCGTGAATGGGCTGCGGTGATTGGGCGGCGACCGGACTCGCCGTGAGGGTCATCGCCACCAACAGGGACACGACTCGCATGGCCTCTCCTCCTGCAATCCTGCAAACGTTCAACGAGCGCGCGTGTTCCGCTCGAGAGCAAGATGGCCGCCAGCCGACGCCGCGCCGGTGAACGTTCGAATCGCCAAATCGATTGGGCTTTCAATCGATCGGCGAAACGCGCACGGTCTTCAGAGGCCTACAGGATTGAAGGACCTCGCGGGGAGGCCCGACAATAATGTCGTCTCGTTCAATCGGTGATGACGATGTCGACCGCGTCGAAGGTGGGAGCGGGCTCGGCGGGCGACAGGAACAGCCAGCGGAGCAGATCGCGATAGAAGCCGAAGAGCGGCATGCGGTCGGCAATCTGATTGCGGAGCGCTTCGCGCCGCGCTTTGAAGCCCACGTGGCTTTCGGCGGTCAGCGCCTCGCGCTCGCGGTGAAAGTTGGCGAGGGGCTGCACCTGGACCTCGATCATCGTGTCCCACCAGCGGAACACCGACTTGATGGCGGACCACCCGGTCGCCTTGCGGCCCCATTGCCCCATGTAGTCCTTGGTCTCGATGAAGACCATCCGCGCGGTGGCATCGGACATCGGCACGCCGTGCGCCTCGAGGATCGACGACGTCCAGGCGCCGCGTTGCAGGGCCGCGTGCAGCGCCTGCGCCTGCTCCGCGTCGCTGACGATCGCCTTGACGCCGAACACATCCTTCACAAACCGTCCCAGGTGCCGCAGCTGCTTGTCGGCGCGGACCAGGCGATCCAGCCCGAAGATGGTGTCGACGACCTTGTTCCAGATTTGCTCTTCCGCCTTGATGCGGCTGATGAACTTGTGGATGGCCCAGCGGTTGGGCACGTCGGGCTGATACTCGACCATGTTCGCGACCAGCGCCGCGCGGCTCCATCGCCGGCCATCGTGGTAACGCAGCCGCCGGAGCTGGCGCGTCCCGAGATCCAGGTCGGTGTGCGAGTAGAGGTCGGTCGGCACCAGCGGCTGCACCAGCGTGAACACTTCGCGTGTGGTCTCGACCTCGCCGATGACGACGCTCTGGAGCGTGTACGGCGACTCGAAGTAGCTGGCGCACAACAGTTCGCAGAGACGGTGGAGCTTCTCTTCGCCGCGCCGGATCATGCGGGCGAACGCGACACGCACGTCGACCAGATGCGCACGGCTGAACGTGAACCGGTGCGCAGCATGGGGATCCGCCGTGATGCGCCGCCGCATGGTCTCGAGATACCCAACCAGCTCGTTGACGAGCGGCTCGTCGGTGACGAGCCATAGCGGCGACGCAGACGGCTGAAACGGCACAACCGCGGGGTTGCTGTGCGTACTGCGGGTGATCTGGTCGTGTCCGCGGCGTGATGTCCAGCACGAAGCAACGCGTATGCCGCCGGCGCTCCCGGGGGCGCCGCGTCTACCGCACTGCGATTCGAGACAAAATTGTCTGATTCTTCAGCGAATCAGACACGGATGTCGGCTGCGACTCCGCGCGTGGGCGGCGTCAGGGCTGCGAGGTCGATCGGGGACGCTCGGTGCGGGCTTTCGTCACCATGTCCTTGACCTCTTTCATCAGCGTCGGCACGTGGTACGGGATGCCGTCCTTGATCGTCCACTCGATGCCACCGCCGTGGACCGACTTGACGTTCGGGTCGTTCGGTTTCACGCTGCCCGAGTAGTTGTTGACGATCTGGCCGTTGATCGACATCAGGTCGGTTCCATACGGATTCATCAGGCGCAGGTTCTCCAGCGGGTTGCCGTTCACGACCAGGAGGTCGCCGATGAAGCCGGGGCGAATCCGGCCCAGGCGGTCCTGCAGACCCAGCACCCGGGCGCCATTCGACGTCGCATGCTTGAGCACCTCGAGCGGGTGGAAACCGGCCTCGTGGTGCAGTTCCAGCTCGCGGCTGATCCCGAACCCGTACAACGATCCATACAGGAACCCCGCGTCGTCACCGGTCGTGACGATGCCGCCCTTCAACGCAAACTCGCGCACGGCGGCCATCCAGACCTGATAGTTCTTCTTCCACTTCACTTCCTGGTCCTCGGTCCAGCCGGTCCAGAAGGTGCCGTGGCGCGTCATGCTCGGCTTGTAGTACTCCTCGAGCGACGGATGCAGGTAGTCCCGGTACCAGGGGAGGTTCTGCGCGCGGATCAGGTCGCGCGCCGCCTCGTAGGTGGACATCGTCGGACTCCACGCCACCCCCTTCGCGACCATGTCGTCGAGCAGCTTCGAGAGCTTGGCGTGGTCGAAGTTCTGCTGCGTGTACAGCTCGCCGGCGCGGCCGAACCGGTGAATCTCGTTGGCGAGGTTCATCTCCGGCGGAAAGTCCTGGATGCCGTCGAGGGAGGCATCAGCCACACCGTAGAAGTGCTCGATGCAGTTGACGCCGCCGTCGACGAAATCGCGCGCGGTCGCTTCGCCCACCGCGACGTGCACGGTCGTGGGCAATCCGACCTTCTTCGCCTCGTCGAGCGCGGCCGCGGCCTGGTCCTTCTCCATCGGGCCGATCAGCTTGATGCCGTCGGCGCCGCGCGCCTTGGCCTCGCGGACCAGCGCGCGGTACTCCTCGGGCGTCTGATTGAACGTTTGTCCAGGTTTGAGCAGGTTGGCGAGCATCGGATACAGCACGATGCGCGGCGCGACGATGGTGTGCGCCGCGCTCTCGGCCCGCCACTGCTTGGTCTTCTCGAAGTCGCCGCCGACCTCGCGGGCCGTCGTGATGCCAGCCGCCAGGTAGAGGTTTCGTTCGTACTGGATCGGGATCGGACCGACCCGCTCCTCGTGCCAGTGCATGTGGGTGTTGACGAGGCCTGGCATGACGTACTTGCCGGAGGCGTCGATGACGGCGTCGGCTTCGGGCCAGCGTCCGCCGGCGCTGGTGCCGATCCGGGTGATGAGGCCGTCCTCGACCAGGATGTCGCTGGGTCCCGCGGCCGGCACGCCGGTCCCGGGAATGATCATCGCGTGGGTGATGAGCAGCCGCTTGACCTGGCGGGCGTGCACCGCCGCCTTCGCGCCAGCGGCGCCGGGCGCCTGTGCGCCCGGCGTGCTGGTGACTGCGATCGCCGCAACAAGAGGAAGTGCGAGGTGCGCGATCGATCGCATGGGTGTACTCCCTAGAAGTTGACGCTGAACCCGACGCGTACGATGCGTGGGGCAAGTATCTGAGTCGGCACGAGGTACGAGCCGCCCACCGCCGAGGTCAGCGCCACGATCGCCGCCGAATTGTTGATGTTGAAGAAATCCACCTGCGGCACGATCCGGCGCTGTCCGAACTTGAATGCCCTGGACAAGCGTAGGTCAGCCGTCGTCACTGTCGGCAGCCGCTCGTCGCCACGCGCGCTGAGGAAGACGTTCTGGCTCCCTCGTGTGAGCGCGACGACTGACGCCACGGACGCCCGTGACGCGGAATACGTCGAGACGTAGGGACCGCCGCCGTTCGCAAGCAGGCTGCCGGCGATGAGCACGCTGCCCGGCAACTGGTAGCTGCCGGAGAGTCTGAACCCGACCTTCACATCGAGACCGACAACGCCCTTCGAGTAGAGGGTATTGTTGGGATCGTTCAGGTCGGTCGTCGCCGACTGCCCGCCCGTGGTGTTGAGACCGCCAGTGTTCTTCCCGAAACTGATGCCTCCCACCATCTGCCAGCGATGAGACATCCGCTTGCTGGCCGAGAACTCGACCCCGTTGTAGCTGGTGTCGAGGTACGGGTCATTGTCGACGACGTTGTTTTGAAGCCCCAGAAATGCAGAATTCAGGTTATACAACGTGGCCGTGGTGGGAACCGGCTGCGCGAGAGTGCCATTCGGTCCGTTTGGCACGCTGATGGTCACCGGGGTGTATGCGGTCGGCGGCGCGGCGATGTTCCGGACGCCGATCTGATCGCGATTCGTCCGGTGGTAGTACATAACGGACACGCGCATGTCTTTCATCAGTTGCCGTTCGATGCCAGCGCTGACCTCGTCTGAGTACGGCCATCTCGGACCCGAGGTCGCGTTCGCATAATGGCTTGTCAGGCCAGCGTAACCGCCACATCCGCTGATCTCGTTCAACTGAGCGACGCCGTCAGCGTTGGGATCCGTCCAGGTGCACGTCTGCGAATCCGACTGGAGCGGGTTCACGTTCAGTACGCGGTCGATCCCGACCTGCAGGCCGTACCGGCTGTAGCTCGCCTTGAGCGCCGTCTTGCCATCGGCCATCGGGTCGAACGCCAATCCAGTGCGCCAGACGGCGAGGTTCTGGTTGATCGGACTCGACTCGGGGATGCTCTTCGCGACGACAAACTGGCCGCCCGGCGTTGACTGCGCCGGCAGCGTGCCGACGTTGTGGTCGAACCGGAAGCCCAGGTTGAGTGTCAGCTTGTTGCTTGCGGTCCAGGAATCCTGGACAAAGATGCCGAACACTTTGTCAACGTTGATGGCGTCGGACGGCGAGTTGAATTCCCGAACCTGCGTCGGCTTCCCGCCCGTGTAGAGCAGGTACATGTTGTTCAGGATGTCGTTGCTGTCGTCGAAATACAGTCGTGCGAACTGGACGCCGCCCTTGAACAGGTGGTCGCCGCCCCAGCCCGTCTTCACCATGGACACCGTGTTGTCGAATTGCAGCCGCGAATTGGGGTTTTCTTCGTGCCGCGCTGCGGCGTTGGCCGAGATGTTCGCCGTGCTGTCCTCGATACGGACCGCTGTCGACGGCGTGCCGTCCTGGTACAGATAGCTGGTCACCCCGGACATCACGCTGAAGGACGACTCGAACACCACCTTGTTGCGGATACCCGTGTACTTCACCTGCGTCGAGGAGGCGGGATTCCTCTGCACGAGCGACGCGATGTCGGGAGTGTTCAGAACGCCGTCTCTCCGGTGGCCCCGGACTTTGTTATCCCAGTTGTACGAAAACGTGAGCTTCTGGTTTTGCTGCAGCGAGCCGACAGCCTTGCCAGAGTAGTTGCGAAGCGTGTTGTCGTCGATGGCCTGCGTGCCGTCGATATTCTTGGCACTCACGAGCTTGTCGACGACCCAGCGTCGAAACGAACCGTTCACCCACAGACGATCCTTGACCAACGCGCCCCCTCCCGCGAGGTTGTAGTCGTATGCCCGCTTGGTGGGGTTGCCAAGAAATGTCTTCGGGAGCGTGCCGTCTGCGATGCCCGGCCCGTAGTTGTCGCTTTCGAGACAACCCGGTTTCGGTTCGGCCGGGCTGAGACAGCCGTTCGAGTACCAGAACCTCGAGTCGCCGCGCCACTTGTTGCCGGCGTCCTTCGTGACCATGTTGATCGAGACGCCGCCTGCCATCACTTCGGCGGGAATCGCGGACGTCATGTAGTTCATTTCCTCGAACATCCCCTGGTCGTAGTACAGCATCGTCGATCCGCCGCCGCCGCCCGGCCAGTTCACATTGGCGCCGTCGATGTTGAAACTGACGTCGGAGGTGCTCGATCCATGTGCCGAAAAACTGCTCTGCTGATACGACTGAGTGCCGCCAACGTCGTAGGTCGATACGGCGAGGCCCGGAACCATCTTCGCGACGGACCAGGGATCTCGCCCGGACGGCACACCTTCGAGAATGTCTTGGGTGAGCACAGTTTGCTGAACATTCGACTTGGTGTCGATCGTTGGCGATTCGCCGGCGACGGTGATCGTCTCGGACACGTTGCCCACTTCGAGTTTGGCATTGACCGTCGCGACAAACGACGCGTTCACGACGATGTCACTCCGGCTGATCGATCGGAAACCCTGCAGCTCGAACTTGAGCTGATACGTGCCCGGCGGAAGCCGGTCGAAGCGGTAGTTGCCGGTAGTGTCCGTGACCTGAGTCTGCACGCCACCAATGAGCTTGTCCCCTGACAGCGACACCGACACGCCCGGCATCACGCCGCCGCTGATGTCCGTTATCGTGCCGGTAATCGAACCGGTCTGGACCTGCGCGTGCGCCGGAGCGGCCGCAAGCACGCAGAGCACACCGAGCACTACGCGAAGAACCAGTCTCATGCTTCCTCACTTTCGCTGAGCGGAACGTGGCGTGAATTGTAACCCTTTGACGCGACGATACGGGCGCCCCTCACCGGGGTCCAATCGATTCTTCTAATCGCGCGATAAGCCGACAGTCGTCGGCATATACTGCCGCAGACGCGCGCGGCGTGAACACCGCTTTTGAAGCGGTTTATTCACAGTCGAGGCACGGCGGCGCCCGGATCCATTTCACCGGATCGAGAGCGAGCGTTTTCGTCACAGGAGGTCAGGAGGCGAGGAGATCACGCGATGTTCTGTGAAACAGATTTCTCCGAATCTCGTAGTCTCCTGAGACAAGACCGGGGTTGACAGATGGACCTTCTCCAACTCGAACACTTTCTGGCGGTCGTCGAGGAAGGCACGTTTACGCGCGCGGCGGAGCGCGTGTCGCGTACGCAGCCGGCCGTCAGCCAGAGCATCAAGAAGCTCGAAGAAGAGATCGGGGGCCAGCTGTTCGCCCGGGATCTTCACGACGTGTCGCTCACGGAAGCCGGGAAGACGCTGCTCGAGTACGCGCGCAAGATGGTGCGTGCCCGCGACGATGCCATGCGCGACCTGGGATCGTTGAAGACGCTCAAGACGGGCACGCTCAACATCGCCGCCCACGAATCGGCCGCCGTCTATCTCCTGCCCGCGCCGCTGCGGACGTACCTGACTCGCTTTCCGGACGTCAAGATCGGCATTTATCGGAGCCCGCTCGCCGAGATTCCCCGGCAGGTGATGGACCGCGAGGTCCACGTCGGTTTCGTCAAGGACGAACCGAGCTTCCACGAGCTGCAATGCGTCGAGGTCCACGCCGACGAGATGATTCTGGTTGCCGCGCCACGTCACCCGCTGGCCGAGCGTCCCAATCTCCACGTCCGCGATCTGGGCGGCGAGCGCTTCGTCGTCCATCACCTGTGCAGCAGCACCGAACAGAAGATCCTGCGGCTGTTCGAGCAGCATCGCACGCCGTGCCGGATCGCCGCGGAGCTGTGGAGCTTCGAGAACGTCAAGAGCTTCGTCCAGGCGGAGGTGGGCATGGCGATCGTGCCGCGCATCACCGTCGCGCAGGAGCTGCGCGACCGCGCTCTGGTCCAGATTCCGGTTGCGGAGCTGGACATGCCGCGGCGCACGCTCATGATCTACCGCGAGCAGGGCTACCTGTCGCAGGCCGCCCGCGAGCTCATCAAGATCGTCAGGAGCTTCAACTGGGATTCCAAGGTCATTCCCACCAGTCGTCGTAGCGCGGCCGCAGGGTCGCGAGCGGCCGCGGGCCTGAAGAGCCCGCGTTCCGCCTGAGCGAACCCATGACGGTTTTTGGCGGCGTCTTCTCCGTTCTGCCGACACCATTCGCTCCGTCGGGCGATCTCGATTTGGCGAGCCTGAGACGGGTCGTCGATCTCTTCATCGCCGACGGCGTGAACGGCTTCACGGCGCTCGGCGTCACCAGTGAGGTCGCGCGGCTGACCGACGCCGAGCGCGACCAGGTCCTCGACACCGTCGTCACGCACGTGAACGGACGCGTGCCGGTCGTGGCCGGCGCGACCGCGGATGGTCTTCGCACGTGCATCGAATACACCCGAAAAGCCAAAGCCGCCGGCGCAGCGGCCGTGATGATCAGCCCGCCGCGCATGCCGAAGATCAATTCGGATGCGGTCGCCAGGCACTTCGCCGACGTCGCCGCCGCCGTCGACCTGCCGATCATCGTGCAGGACTACCCGCCGATCTCCGGCTATGCGATGGAAGCGTCGCTCCTGGCGCGCATCGCGCGCGACGTGCCGGCGGCACGCACGATCAAGCTCGAAGATCCGCCGACGCCGCTCAAGACGGCGCGCATCCTGGAGGCGGTCAGCGGCCTCGACGTCAGGATCTTCGGGGGACTCGGCGGCGTGTTCCTGCTGGAGGAGCTGATGGCCGGGGCGGCCGGCGCGATGACCGGCTTCGCGTTCCCGGCCATTCTCGTCGAAATCGTCACGCAGTTTCGCGCCGGGCGGATCGACGAGGCGGCCGACCTCTTCTATCGGAAGGTGCCTTTGATGCGCTTCGAGTTTCAGGAGGGCATCGGGATGGCGATCCGCAAAGAGGTGCTGCACGTCCGTGGTGCCATCGCGCATGCCGGCATCCGTCCGCCGGGCGGCGTGCTGGATGTGTCTACGAAAGAAGCGCTCGGTCGCGTGATGACATGGACCTTGGACTGAAAGGCAAGATCGCCATGGTCGGCGGCGCGAGCAAGGGGCTCGGCTTCGCCGTCGCGCGCGCGCTGGCCGGCGAGGGCGCTCAGGTGTGCATCGCGTCGCGCGACGCCGCCGCGATCCAGCGCGCCGCTGACACCATCCGGGCGGACACCGGTGGCTCACCGCTGGCGGTCGCGGCCGATCTGAGCCGCGCGGACGGCGTCGCCGCGTGGCACGAGGCCGCGGTCACGCAGTTTGGCGGCGTCGATCTCCTGTTCGCGAACACTGGCGGGCCGCCCGCCGGCACCGCGCTCTCCTTCGACGATCGGGCATGGCAGTGCGCGTTCGAGCTCCTGCTGATGAGCGTGGTGCGCAGTATCCGGCTGGTCGTGCCGTCGATGGCGAGCCGCGGCGGCGGCGCGATCCTGATCGGCACCTCGTCGTCGGTCAAGGAACCGCTGCCCAACCTCGCGCTGTCGAACGTGCTGCGCTCGGCGGTGACGTCGCTGGCCAAGACGCTGTCGGCGGAGGTGGCGCCGCAGAAGATCCGCGTGAACACGATCATCCCCGGCCGAATCGCCACCGATCGGCTGCGACAACTCGACGAAATCAACGCGAACCGGCAAGGCATTTCGTTGCCGGACCATCAGGCGCGGGCCGCCGCGTCGATTCCACTCGGACGATACGGGACGCCGGACGACTTCGGTCGGGTTGGCGCCTTCCTGTTGTCCGATGCCGCCTCGTACATCACAGGCGCGTCAGTGCAAGTGGATGGCGGTCTCCTCAAGGGACTGCTCTAGCCGACATTTCTCGGAGGCAGGTCAACATGGTGAATCGAGATTGGCGCCGACAACTGGTGTCGCTGGCTGTGGGCATCTGCCTGGCCGGCTTACTACCCGAACGCACGTTCGCGCAGGGCGCGGGCGGGCAAATCGAGGGCACGGTCCGCGACCAGCAGTCGGCGGTGCTGCCGGGCGCGACCGTGACCCTTCGCAACGAGCAGACCGGCGTGACGCGCGTCGCCGTGACGGAGACCGACGGACGCTACCTGTTTCCCTCGCTGGCGCCGGGCATCTACTCCGTGAAAGTCGAGCTGCAGGGCTTCGCGACCACCGAAACCAAGAACATCACGATCACGATCGGTCTGTCGCTGACTGACGATTTCTCGATGAAGCTGCAGAGCGTCAGCGAAACGGTCACGGTCGCCGGTACCGCACCCGTCATCGACACGACGAAGTCGGAAGTGGCCGGTGTGGTGACGCAACAGCAGATCGAAACCCTCCCGATCAATTCCCGCCAGTACCTGTCGCTGGCCCTGCTCATGCCGGGCACGACCATCGATGGCACCCGCTCGTTCTTCGCCACGGTCAACGTCGGCGGCTCGATGACATTCAACGGAACCGCCAACATGGTCGACGGCACGATCAACAGCTGGGCCGAGGATGGCGAGCCGCGTCAGGACGTGCCCGAGGGGGCGGTGGAAGAGTTCAAGATCAGCAACGCCTTGTACAAAGCCGAGTTCGGCCTCGCCACCGGCGGCGTCGTCCAGGTGGTCACCAAGTCCGGCGCCAATACGCTGCACGGCAATGCGTTCGAGTACTTCCGCGACAAGTCGCTCAACGCGCTCGGACAGTTCGAGACCGTGAAACCGGACTACCGGCGGCATCAGCTCGGCGGCAGCGTCGGCGGTGCGGTGATCCCCAATCGCATGCATTACTACGGTTCGGTCGAACGGACACAAATCGACGAGTTCTACACCGTGCGCACCGGCCTGCCCCAGTTCTACTCGTCGGTCGAAGGCACGTTCAAGCGGCCGACGACGCGGAATCTCTATTTCGGCCGCACCGACTGGCAGATCAGCAACACGCAGAATTTCTTCGCCCGCTATCTTCAGGAGGACGAGCTGACGCTGTGCGTCAACTGCGGCGGACTCGGCGCATCCACGACCAGCTTCGACCAGGACGTGCCGCGGAAGTCGCTCGACGCTCGGCCACACCTGGATCCGCGGCCAGCATCAGCTCAACGACTTCCGGTTCCAGTACGCCCACGCCGGATTCTTCGGTTACCCGTCGGGGACGGAGAACTTCACCGAGCTCGGAGATTTTCCGACGTCGCGCACCGGCGCGGCAGACGCGGCAGTACAACTTTCCGTCGATGACGTACGGCAGCAGCTACGACGATGCGAGCCTCGAGAGCCGGTGGGAGTTCCGGGACACGTATTCCATCAACCTGTCCAAGCACGAGGTGAAGATCGGCGGCGAATACAACTACATGCCGTACATCGTCGACGATGCGATCAACTACCTGGTGGGCACCTATACGTTCGCGCAGGATCAGTTCTTCAATCCCGCCGACGCCGCGTCGATCGCGAACCTGAAAGGCGCGATCACCTTTACGGCGACCAGCGCACCGGTGACGACGGTGCACCCGTCGAAGTACAGCGTGGCGTTCGTGCAGGACGACTGGAGAGTCCGGCCCAACCTGACCCTGAACCTGGGCCTCCGATGGGAGCGGCTCTACGGACCGCGCGAACGAGGACCTCAACGTGAACGACTTTCCGGTCGCGCTCCCCTACGTCGACGTCTCGAAGCGCGGCGATCTGAACAACTTCGGCCCGCGGACCGGATTCGCCTGGGACGTGCACGGCAACGGCCGGACCGTGGTGCGCGGAGGCTACGGCCTCTACTACGGCCACATCCGGACGCTCGCCGCGATTGAAGAGTTCCGCAATTACCACCGGCTCAGTATCAGCATCTCCAATCCGGCCTATCCCGATCCGTATCAGGGAAAAGATCCGGCCACGTTCATCACGGCCTCGCCGACGCCGAACGTCACCGTCGCGGCCAACGACATGGTGCAACCGCTCGCCCACCAGGTCGGCGGTGGTGTTTCGCAGGATCTCGGACACGATTTCTCGATCCATGTCGACGCGGTCTACAACCGCACCTACCACGACTACAAGACGCAGAACATCAACACCGCCAATCCGGCGACCGGCACTCCGGCCGCTGCCGCAGTTCGGACGCATCGATCAGGTGCAGTCGACCTCCGACCTGCGCTATCGGTCCGCTTACGCCAAGCTCGAGAAGCGGTTCAGCCATCGGTACCAGTACATGGTTTCGTACACCTATACGAACGTCCGCGACAACGCGCCGATGGCCCGCTTCCGCGACGCGTTCAACGAAGCGCTCGATTGGGGGCCGTCGAACGGCGAGCGGCGGCACGCCGTCGTCGCCAGCGGCTCGTTCCTGCTGCCGTACGACGTCACCATCGGCGTGTTGTGGACCGCGCGATCGCCGCTACCGTGGACCGCGACCGCCGGACGGGATCTCAATCGCGATACGTTCAACACCGACTACGTGCCCGGCATCACCGAGCGCAACACCGGCAGCCGCGACCTTGACCTGGGCGCGGTCAACGCGTGGCGCGCGCAGAACGGCCTGGCGCCGATCACCGAGTCGCAGATCGACAGCTCGCGCATCAACATCGTCGACGCGCGCGTCAGCAAGGCGTTCCGGCTCGGCGGCACGCGAAAGGTGGAGCTGCTCGCCCAGGCGTTCAACCTGTTCAACACGACGAACCTGCAGGCGCAGTTCGGCAGCGGCCGCATCACCAACGCGCTGGCGGCCAACTTCGGCAGCATCGTCAGCGCGCGGCCGAACCGGCAGGGCGAGCTGGCGGTCCGAGTCGCGTGGTAAGCGGTCGGCGCGGGCGCCAGGCCGCGAAGGAGCATGTCGTGCACCATCGCGCAGCGTCGGTCACGGTCGGCGTGATCGCGGTCGCGGCTCTCGCCGCCGGCTGCGGCAGCACGCCGACCGCGCAGAGTCGGTCGGCGCAGGGGGCACGGCCCTCGAAGGCGGTGCCTCCGCGCCCTGACTCATCAAAAGTCGAGGTCGCGGATCTCTTCTACCTCCGGACGGCTAGCGATGTGCAGCTGTCTCCAGACGCCGCCCGCATCGTGTTTACGGTACAGAGCAACGATCGTCCGGGAGCGCCGTATACGCAGATCTGGACGGCTGACGTCTCTCGCGGCACGGCGACGCCGCTGGCAGGCGGCGCCGAGAGGATCGGCACCGCGGTGGTCGTCGGACGGGCGCAGCATCGCGTTCATTGGCGCAGGCGACAACGGTCAGGCCGGCATCGTTGTCGCGAACGCCGACGGGACCAACCGGGCGTGGATCACCGAAGTCAACGGCACGAATGCCCCGCTGCCGAACGTTGGCGAGCGGCTCGCGTGGTCGCCAGACGGACGCCAGATCGCGTATGTGTCGAGCGAACGCGGCCCCGAGCCCGACATGGACGCCGATCCCATCGTCATCACGCGATACTGGTGGCGCCCCGCTTCGTCCGCGGGTGGGAGGTTCAACGACAATCGGCGCCTGCATCTGTACGTCGTCGACGTGCAGACGAGGCAGGTTCGGCAGTTGACCAGCGGCAACTTCTACGAACACTCGATCGACTGGTCGCCGGACGGCACACAGCTCACGTTTCTCTCCAATCACGAACCGGACCCCGACTTCAAGAATAACTACGACGTGTTCCTCCTCGACGTCGCGTCGGGCGCTGTCCGACAGCTCACGCACACCGCGAGCAACGAGTACCGCCCGATCTGGTCGCCAGACGGGAAGGCGATCGCCGTGCAGGGGCTGAAGCGCCAACTGACATCCTCGGAGACCAACAGCGAAGACACGCACGTCTGGACGATCGACGTCAGCCAGCGGGCAGCGCCGCGAAACCGGGGCCGCGATCGACAACCGGCAGGGTCCGCCGCAATGGGCCGCCGACGGCCGGTCGATCTATTTCACCGTGCAGTCACGGGGCAGCGCCGGCTTGTATCGGATGTCCGCCGAGGGCGGACCGGCCGAGCGCGTGCTGCCGGCCGCTGACGTCGCAGGCACCGTGAGCTCCTTCGGCGTTGGGAAGGACGGGGTCGTCGCTTTTACGATGGCGACGCCAACGTCGCCGGCCGAGTTGTACGTGACCAAGGCAACCGGGCCGATCGCGCTGA
Source organism: uncultured Acidobacteriota bacterium (assembly GCA_963792175.1). Lineage (GTDB taxonomy): Bacteria > Acidobacteriota > Vicinamibacteria > Vicinamibacterales > CAVVIG01 > CAWBVG01. The sequence goes on along the minus strand of CAWBVG010000039.1, from coordinate 197,412 downwards.
CGTCGCTCAACCGCGACCTGCTGGGTCACAAGACCATCGCGGACGTCGCTGCGTTGGTCTTCAAAGCCCACGACGGCCGCGAGATCGAAGCGTTCCTGACCAAGCCGGAGCGGCTCGACGCCGGTGGCAAGCATCCGATGATCGTGATGATTCATGGCGGGCCTCACGGCCAGCAGGGCCCGGCGTTCAATCATCGCGCCCAGGCGTATGCGTCGCACGGATATGCTGCGCTCATGGTGAACTATCGAGGCTCGACGGGCTACGGGCAGGCGTTCTCGGATGCGATTGCGCGGGATCAGAACGGGGCCGAGGCGCAGGACGTTCTCTCCGCCGTCGATGCCGCGCTGGCGAAGTATCCGTGGATCGATCCGTCGCGTCTCGGCGTCGAGGGTCAGAGCTACGGCGGACAGCTGACGAACTGGCTGGTGACGCAGACCGATCGCTTCAAGGCGGCCGTACCAGCCGCCAGTATTTCCAACCTGGTCAGCCACAACTACATGTCCGTCTATCACGACTATCTCGAGCAGGAGTACGGCACCAAGCCGCACCTGGGAGGCGTCGTCGAGATGCTCTGGGAGCGGTCGGCGATCCGATTCGCGAACCGGGTGAAGACGCCGGTCATGTTCGTCCACGGCGACAATGATCAGCTGGTGAACCCCGCGGAGATCGAGCAGTTCTATACGGCGCTCAAGGACGTCGGCGTGGAAACGTTGATGGTGCGCTACCCACGCGAAGGGCACGGCATGCGCGAGAACCTTCACATTGCCGACACCATCGAGCGTTCGATCGCCTGGTATGATCGGCATTTCCAATCCACTGCGCCTCGGCGCACGAACTGACCTAGTCGATCAGGAGACAGGATGATGAACGCTCTCCGCGCGCGCGTGCCGATGGTCGTCGCGCTGACGACCGCGGCGTTGACCACGGTGAGCGTTCAGTCGCGTCTTCAGCCCGCGCCAGGCGCCCACGTCGTGACGATCACGCCACCTGGCCAGACCGGCAGCGAGCCGGCGATCGCCGTGAACCCGAACAACCCCAATCAGGTGGTCGGCGTCGGCGGGGGGTGGACTGCGCATTCGACCGACGGCGGCCGCACGTTCACGGCGGTCCAGCCACATCTGGGCAGCAACCGCAGCGGCGGCGATCCGTCGCTCGCGTTCGATGACAAAGGCAATGTCTTCCTCTCGTTTCTCTGGATCCAGAGAAACGGCCTGCCGTCGGTACTGGGGTCACGGTCCCGGCGCCAATGGCATCTTCGTACGGCGATCGGCCGACGGCGGCAAGACGTGGGACAAGGACGCCGTCGCGCTCGTCGAATGGAAGGGCGATGAGCCCGACGTCAAGCTCGAGGACATGCCTCGCATCTGGGCCGACACGCAACCGAAGAGCCCGCATCGAGGCAATCTTTACAACGCGTGGATCGAGTGGCAGATCGAGCAATCGATCGTCCTCTTCAGTCGATCGACGGACGCGGGCCGCACGTGGTCGAAACCCATGCGCATCAGCACGCGCGCGGGCTGGCCGCGGGACGACAACGGCGCGGTGGTGGGCATTATCGGTACCGTCGCTCCTGACGGGACGCAGTATGTGGTCTGGAACGAGGGGCTGAACGTCACGCTGGCGATCTCGCGCGACGGCGGCAAGACGTTCGAGCCCTCGCGGCCGATCTTCGACGTCGGTCCGCCGTACTTCGGCGGCGCCGGCGGCATTCCTGGCGTCGTCGAGAGCGATGGGGTTTCCGCAGATCGGCGTGGACGGTCAGCGTGGCACGCTCTACGTGACGTGGAGCGACTTCCGCAACGGAGACGTGGACGTCTTCATCTCACGGTCGGCGGACCGCGGGCGGACGTGGACGCCGCCGATGCGCGTCAACGACGATCCCGTGCATAGCGGCGCCGACCAGTTTCTGCAATGGATGGCCGTCGATCCGACCGACGGCGCGGTCTACGTGCAGTTCTACGATCGCCGCGGCGATCCGGCCAATCGAAAAACGCTCGTGACGCTGGCACGGTCGACCGATGGCGGCAAAACGTTCACGAACTACGCATGGTCCGACCGGCCGTTTACGGGCGACAACGCATTCCTCGGCGACTACGAGTGGCTCACGGCGTACGGAGGACGCGTGTACGGCATCTGGGCGGAGGCTGCGCCCGAGGATTATCAGGTCATGCCCAGACCTTCCACGTCGGCCACGCCATCGGGACGGCCGCGCACACCGACGATCATTCGCGTCGGGACCGCCGACTTCAGCGCCAAGCGCTGAGGTTCGTGCCAGATCGGTCGAGACGGCGCATGTCGTTTGACGCCTCATGATCCGCATGCCATCCTGAGGGTTGGATCATGGCGTCAGAAACCGAACGGACGTATCCGAGCGAGCTGCCCGTCGTCGCGTTGCGTGAAACGGTCGTCTTCCCCCTCACGCTGCAGCCGCTCGCGATCAACCGGCCGATGTCGATCGACGCGGTCAACCGCGCGCTGAGCAGCGACCGGCTCCTGTTCCTCACGCTGCAGACCACCGACAAAGACGAGCCCGAGCCGGGCGACCTGCGCCCCATCGGGACCATTGCCGCCATCCGGCAGATGGCGAAGGTACCGACCGGTGGGATTCACATCATCGTCGAAGGCCTGACGCGGGCGAAAAGCGAGCTGGTTACTCGGACCGGCGAGAGCGTGCGGGCGCGCGTGGTGCCGACGCCCGACGTCGTCGTGCGGTCGCTCGAAGTCGACGCGCACGTGCGGCGCCTGCAGGAGCTGATCGACCGCGGGCTGTCGCTGGCGAGCGGCCTGTCGCAGGAGCTGCGCGGGCTGGTGTCGGGCATCGACGATCCGCTGCGCCTGACGTATCTGCTGTCCAGCCTCCTCGACATGAAGGCGGACGAGAAGCAGCACATCCTCGAGGAGGACGATGTCACGAGGAAGCTCGAGGTGGTCTCCACGGTCCTGAGCCGCGAGATCGCGTTGCTCGAGATGAAGAACAAGATCGAGTCGGCCGCACAGCAGGAGATGACGGACGCGCAGCGTCAGTACTACCTCCGCCAGCAGCTGAAGGCGATCCAGGACGAGCTCGGCGAAGGCGAAAAGACCGAGATCCAGGAGATTCGCGCCCGGGTTGACCGCCGCGAACCTGCCGGAATCCGTCGGCACCGTCGCGCAGAGGGAAGTCGATCGCCTCGAGCGGATGACGCCGGCCTCGCCCGAATACCAGATGATCCGGACCTACATCGACTGGGTCCTCGACGTCCCGTGGTCGACGACGACGGAGGATCGGCTGGATCCGGGGGCGGCGCGCGAGGTGCTGGACGCGGACCACTACGATCTCGACAAGGTCAAGGAGCGCATCGTCGAGTACCTCGCGGTGCAGAAGCTGAAGACGCAGCAACAGCCCGACGGGCGGATCAAGGGACCGATTCTCTGCTTCGTCGGCCCGCCAGGCGTCGGCAAGACGTCGCTCGGCCAGTCGATCGCGCGGGCGATGAACCGGAAGTTCGTCCGCATCTCGCTCGGCGGCGTCCGCGACGAGGCGGAGATCCGCGGGCATCGCCGCACCTACATCGGCGCCATCCCCGGCCGGATCGTGCAGGCGCTTGAAGCAGGCGGGCGCGATGAACCCGGTGTTCATGCTCGACGAGATCGACAAGATTTCCGCCGGGTTCCAGGGCGATCCGGCGGCGGCGCTGCTCGAGGTGCTCGATCCGGCGCAGAACCATGCGTTCCGCGATCACTACCTCGAGATCAACATCGATCTGTCACGCGTCCTGTTCATCGCCACGGCGAATCAACTCGGGACGGTGCACCCGGCGCTGCTGGATCGGATGGAGATCATCTCGCTGGCCGGCTACAGCGAAGACGAGAAGCTGCACATCGCCCGCCGGTATCTGCTGGCGCGACAGCTCGAGGAGCACGGGCTGACGCCGGACGCGGTGGTGTTCGAGGACGCCGCCATCCGGCGCATCATCACCGACTACACGCGCGAAGCGGGCGTGCGAAACCTCGAGCGCCAGATCGGCGCGGTGCTGCGCAAGGTAGCCGCGCGGGTCGCGAGAGAAGCCGGTCCGGCTGAACATCACGTCCAGGCGATCACCGCCGCCAACATTCCGGACTATCTCGGCCCGCCGCGGTTCCACGACGAAGTCTCGTTCCGCGTGTCGCGTCCCGGCGTCGCGACCGGTGTGGCCTGGACCGAAACCGGCGGCGACGTGCTGTTCATCGAGGCGCGGCTGCTGCCGTCCGGCCATCACAACCTGATCCTGACCGGACAGCTGGGGAACGTGATGCAGGAGTCGGCGCGCGCCGCGGTCAGCCACATCCGGGCCGAGGCGGCGGCGCTGGGCATCTCGCCGGAGAAGTTCGACTCGCACGATCTGCACATCCACGTACCGGCGGGCGCGATTCCCAAGGACGGACCGTCGGCGGGCGTCACGATGGCCACCGCGATTGTGTCGGCCTTGAAGGATCAAGTGGTGCGCGAAGACGTCGCCATGACCGGCGAGATCACGCTCAGTGGTCTGGTGCTGCCGGTCGGTGGAATCCGCGAGAAGGCGCTCGCGGCGCGGCGCCACGGCATCAAGGAGTTCATCCTGCCGGCGCGCAACGAACCCGATCTCGCCGAGCTGCCGGCCGAAGTCAAGGACGGCATGCGGTTCATCCCGGTCCGCACGCTCGAAGAAGCCTTGAAAGTCGCCCTGCCGGATGCCGCCACGACGGCGTAGAATCACGCGAGCCTGACACCGCGACGCGCGCAGGCACTGCCCCCATGTCGTTGTTGATTCGTTGTGGAACGTTGTCTGCCTGCCTGGTCTGCCTGAGCGCAACGGCGTTTGCGCAGGGCGGGCCCAGGACGCTGTCGGTCACACGCGAGGGACAAAGCGACCTCCGGGCCGTCGATCTTCAGATCGACCAGATGATCCGCAGCCGCGATCTTCGGGTCCGCGACACGCCGCAAGACGAACTCCTGCCGGCGCGGCGCCACGAGCGCCTCGACCAGTATCACCGCGGCGTCCGCATCGTCGGCGGCGATCTCACCCGCCAGACGGCGCCGGACGGCACGGTTTCGGTGTTTGGCGTCCTGCACCCGACCGTCGGCCTGAGCACCGACGCGGCGCTCTCGCGCGACGCCGCGCGATCCGCCATCGCGCGGGCGGTCGGCGGGCAGCCGACCGGCGAGCTGCCGGAGCTCGTCGTGCTGCCGCTGTCCGACGGCTACCACCTCGCCTACCGCGGCCAGGCCATCAACGGCATCGAGCTGGTCAACGTCTTCGTCGACGCGAACACCGGCGCGCTCCTGCAGCAGTTCAGCGAATTCCAGACCGACGGGATCGTCGGCAAGGGCACGGGCACGTTCGGCGACGACAAGAAGATCAGCGTCAAGGCGGCGAGCGGCACGTTCGTCGCCGACGACGGGCTTCGACCTGCCGCGATTACGACCTACGACATGAAAGGGAACCTGACGCGCACGATGCAGGTTCTGAACCGGCTCGACGAATGTCACCGCCGCCGACATCGCGGCCGACGCCGACAACGTGTGGACCGATCCGGCCGTCGTCGACGCCCACGTCTACGCCGGGTGGTACTACGACTTCCTGTTCAAGCGATTCGGGCGCCACGGCCTCGACGACCGCGACCTCCGCATCGCGGTCCTGACGCACCCGGTGCGTCTCGCCGACCTGCCGACGGCGCAGCCCGGAAGTCGTCGGCATGTATTACGACAACGCGTTCTTCTGCAGCACCTGCGGACCGGACGGCCGCGGCGCCATTATGTTCGGCGAGGGCGTGCCGCGCGGCTACTTCGGCAACTTCGAGGTGAAGAACTTCGCGCGCGGCGCTCGACGTCGTCGCGCACGAGCTGACGCACGGCGTGACGGCGAACAGCGCGCGGCTGAACGGCTTTCCGTACAGCGAGGCGGGCGCGCTGAACGAGGCGTTCTCCGACATGATCGGGCTGTCGACCGCGTTCTTCTACCAGCCCGCGGGCAACGCCGCCCTGCAGGCGAGCTACACGGTCGGGAAGGATCTGTCGTGCCGGTCGGCACCGCTCGCGTTCCGCTCGATCAGCAACCCTGGCCTGTATCGGCGATCCCAACCACTACACGCAGCGGATCATCGGCTTCGATCCGCATTACAACTCGACGATCGCGAGCCACGCGTTCTATCTGGCCATCGAAGGCGGGACGCAACCGCACGTCGGGCCAGACCGTGCAGGGCGTCGGCGCGGCCAACCGCGATCAGATCGAGAAGGCGTTCTTCCGGGCGCTCACCGTGCTGATGCCATCGAGCGCGACGTTCGCGCTGACGCGCGCGGCGACGATTCAGGCGGCGAGGGATTTGTACGGCACCGGCAGCGCGGCGGAACGAGCGATTACGCAGGCGTGGGATGCGGTCGGGGTCCAGCCGCGGACTGCGGCGACCGTCGCCTTGATGCCCGACCCGGCGCCCGGATCGCAGGCGCTGTGCGGCGGCGTCCGTCCCAGCTGGTCGATGGCCCTCACGGTTTCCGCGGGCGACGCGAACCTGCGCGTGATCGACTGGCGCGGGGACTACTACGATGGCGGCGGGCGTCAGCTGACCCCCGACGGCGGCGACGGCGCCAACTTCGCGGCGTTCTTCGGATCGTGCGGACCGCGGAGCGACCGGATTCTGGCGCAGACCGACGCCTGCGCGGCGTTCTGCGTCAACCTGGAAGGGGCGACGAGCGGCAGCACGCAGTTCACCGTTCACGCGGTCGACGATTCGGGCCGGGCGATCACGCTCACCACTCCTCGCGCCACGCTTCTGACGCCGCGATGACGCGCGTGCTCGCCGGTGCCTGGATCGTTCTCGCCGCGTCGACGGCCGGCGCGCAGCCGGTACGCTGGACCGACCGCGGCTACGTGATCGTCGACGGCGCCGCCAGAATCACCTCCGCCAGCTTCGCCGGCGTCGCGCGGCCGGTCACGTTCGTCGAGCCGGCCGAAGTCGATACGAGCTATCGCGTCCGTCAGGCGCCGACGGTGGACGTGGCCGCTGGCGCGCGGGTCTGGCGCAACCTTGCGGTGGGCGCGGACGTCGCATTTTTCACGCGGGGCACGACCGCGGCGGTCGACGCGAAGGTGCCGCATCCGTTCGTGTTCGGCAGGCCGCGATCGGTCAGCGGCGCTGCGTCGGGCCTCGATCACACGGAGACGGCGCTGAACATCCAGGCGCGCTGGGTCATGCCGCCGACGCGGACGCGGCGCTGGCAGATCGATCTGTTCGGCGGTCCGTCGCTGTTTGTCGTCGGCCAGGACGTCGTGCGGGATGTGACGATCGCGCAGACCTATCCGTATGACACCGCGACGTTTGCCGGAGCGACGCTCGACCACCAATCGCGCACCCACGTGGGGTTCCACGTCGGAACCGACGTGACGCGCCTGGTCGCCCGGCGCGTCGCGCTGGGCGTGTCCGTGAGCGCGTCACATGCGCGCGTCGACCTGACGACGGCGGATGGCGGTTCGGTATCCCTGAACGCGGGCGGTGTCCAGGTGGGGCTCGCGCTGCGGTTCGTGATTCCTCGAAAGGCTCCGGCGGCTCGCCCGCCGATCAGAAGGAGACCCTGATGTTTTCCCGGCGCACGTTTCTCTCGCTCGCCGGCGCGACCGCCGGCCTGTCCGTCTCACCCGTGTCGGCGCAGCGCCGCGGCGGCGGCGAAACTGCCGGCCCGCTGCCGCCGAGCATTGCCGCGCTGACATCGATGCGCGACCAGGCGAAGCCGATTACCGCCGACGAGCGGCGCGGCCGCATCGAGAAGGCGAAGCGGCTGATGGGCGAGCAGAAGATCGACGCCATCATCCTGGCGGGCGGCACCTCGCTCAACTACTTCACCGGCATCCGCTGGGGCAACAGCGAGCGCCTGTTTGCCGTGGTCATCCCCAAAGTCGGCAATCCGTACATCGTGACACCGGCCTTCGAGGAAGACCGCACACGCGAACAGCTGGTCGGCGGCCCGATGGCGCACACCGACGTGTCCGTCTATCAGGAGGACGAGAGCCCGTTCGAGAAGGTCGCGCAAGGCCTGAAGGATCGCGGCATCGCCACCGGCCGCATCGGCGTCGAGGAGACGACGAAGTTCGTGTTCGCCGACAGCGTGGGCGGCGCGGCGCCGGCGCTCCACGTGACGAGCGCGTCGCCGATTACTGCCGGCTGCCGGATGATCAAGGAGTCGCACGAAGTCGAGCTGATGCGGCTCGCCTGTCAGGCGACGCTCAAGTGCTACGAGGCGGTATTCCTCGCGCTGCAGCCCGGCATGACGCAGAACCAGGTGAGCGGTCTGGTCAACGCGGCGTACGGACGGCTCGGCTTCCCCGGTTTCGCCAGCGTTCAGGTCGGCGAATACACCGCCCTTCCCCACGGCTCGATCACCCCGCAGACGATCCGCGAGGGCACGATCATCATGATCGACGATGGGTGCACGGTCGAAGGCTATCAATCCGACATCACGCGAACCTTCGTGCTCGGCAAGGCGACCGACAAAATGAAGAAGGTCTTCGACATCGTCCACCAGGCGCAGACGGCGGCACTCAAGGCCGCGAAGCCGGGCGTGCCGCTCGAGTCGATCGACGCCGCGGGGCGCAAGGTGGTGGTCGACGCTGGCTACGGCCCCGGGTTCAAGTACTTCACGCACCGTCTCGGGCACGGCATGGGGATGGACGGGCACGAGTGGCCGTATCTGGTGAAGAACAACATGTACGGATGGGAGAAAGCGCTGAAGGCGCAGCCGGGCATGGTGTTCAGCGACGAACCGGGCATCTACATCAAAGGCGAATTCGGCGTGCGGCTCGAAGACGACATGCACATCACCGCTGACGGCGCGGAACTGTTCACGCCGCAGAGTCCGTCCATCGAGCAACCCTTCGGCGCGTAGTGCGCGGGATGGAGCGCGACGGCTTCCGGCCCCGCTGCGGATCGGACACTCGAATGCCCTGTCATGTGTGGCGAGCGGTGGTTACACGAGCGTGAGACCGTTGCGGCGATCCGATGGTCGCGCAGGTCCGGTCGATGAGGCTTTCATCGTTTCCATGGGTCAATCAGCATAAGATCGTTCAGTTCCGTGTCGACCTGCGGCCACAGCGCCGAACGACCGTCGCGCGCGATTGAAAACCCGCTCATGACTTTTGGTGTCGCAGACGGCCAGAGTGGAGATTTCGCCATTCGCGAAGGACATGAACTTGATGGCCGCTTTCGGCGAGTTGCCGAAGATTGGGCGACGAATGCGATGCCATCGTCTGCGACGCCCCACAGATGCTGCTCGACTTCCGCGAGGATAGACGTTTCCTGGCCCCCGCCTACGGGCACCGACCATAAACCAGCGCGTTGTCGTGTCGAACATAGTAGAGACGCTTGCCATCTGGGCTCTCAAATCCTTCGGACCCTTGACCAGACGTCACTTGACTGCGGCACCGCCTTCGGCACGCACCTTCCAAATCTGATTGACGCCGGTTCGATCTGAACCGGGAAGCAAATCCATCCGCCGTCGCGCGACCAGCTGGGTTCACTTCCTGCGGAGATCCCGCGTGAGCCGTCTGGTTTCCGAGGCGTCGGCGCGCATCACGTAGATGTCCCAGTTTCCATCCACCTCTGAGGAGAACACCACCTGCTGTCCGTCGGGCGACCACTGCGGTGTGGTCGAAGGAAACCTCTCGAAGGTGATCTGCTTGCTGTCTACCCATCTGCATTGGCCGTCCAGATCTGATTTTGCCGGTTCGGTTCGAAACGAAGGCGATACGCCGGCCGTCCGAGGAGAGTGCTGGAAGGTCGTCCCACACTGCCGATCCAGGAAGACGATACGTTTTCTGTACTCGTCAGCGCGCCGCTCTCCACCTCCAGATGTTCACATCGAACACCGAGTACCTCATATGCGAGTCGAGGAAACCAGTCGCGGCCTCGATCGTGAGAACGATGGGTACCGAGTCTCACCTTCGGCGCCGGCGATCAGCGTCGGCGCGGCAATCCCGCCGCCATTCGCGGCAACCTTCCCAGTCCTGCGGACGCAAACACAATGGATTGGCCGTCCGGAGTCCAGCGAGGCCAGCCATTGGAGGACCATCCACAGTCACTCGCCGCATCCGCGACGGTGTTGCAGCATCCGAGACATAAACATCTGACGCGCCGCGCGTCGGTACCGGATGACGGCGAGCTGACTGCCATCTGGAGAGAACGCGCAGTGCGTGTCCCCGATCCGCCGGCCGGAGGCACCGTCAGCCGGCGCCGCTCGCCGGTATCGATCGAGAGCGAAAACACAGAGAACGGCTCGTCTCGGCCGGTTCGATCGATGAGACCGATTGAGGAGCCGTCAGGATGCCAGCACAACCCGATGCCTGCCATCGATGTGAGAAAGCGGGATGTCCCACCGGTGGGCGGCACAACATACAAGCCATACTGTTGCGGACCTTGTGAAGCAAGAAACGCGATCCGATCGCCGCGAGGCGACCACTTCGCATAGGCCGAACCTTGGAGGCGAATGCCCTCGCCGACAGGCAGCGTTCTGGGCGGACCGCTGTCGATCGACTTGATGTACAAACCGGTCACGCCGTTGACCTGCCAGTCGTACACGACTTGAGTCCCATCGGGAGACAGGCTGGGACCGTGTTCAGGAGTCGAGTCGTTCGCGAGCGGGCGAGGAACCATGGAGAGTGACGGACGTTCCGGTGCGACGTGCGCTTGCGGTCGCCCGAAACCGCTCCAACTCATCACGCCAATCAACGCCACAACCACGCCAAGAGTGACCGCCGTGGCGAGACGAGGACGCCAATCCGGTCTCAATCCCGGGGAGCGAATCGATCGAATCGGCCGCCGGCACCTGCCGAACCGCGCCTGCCACTCCGGCTTGAACCCGACTGACGCGCCAGGAATCGAGCTCCGGCTTGAACGCGAAGACCGATCCCTTTTTCGCATGCGGAAGGCGATGGACCGGGAGTCCTTCTTCCTGTTCCCATCTCTGAACGGTCGTGACTCCGCGATCAAGGGTACGCCGCAATCTCCTTCCAGGATTCGAGCCGTTCGCGCACGCCCGGATCGGAGAGAACAGGAGGTTGTCGGCCTTCTTCGAGGGACATCGCAAGGCATTAGATTCCGAGGCCCGATCGGGAATCAAGCGACAGTCGCCTCGGGATCTCCACGACCTGTCCCTCGAGAACGTCCCCTGTTTGGCCCCATTGGCCTGCTTGGAGCCTTTTGGGGCTTGGCCGTCATCGGTAAAACCCCTAGAGTTGCCGCCGTATCGGCGCGTCCATGATCTCCGTTGACGGCGCCCAAATCCTGAAAGCAGATGAATCTCTTCCAGACGGAGGCCTTCTGGCCTGCTGTGACGGCGACTCGTGACACGACAACGCCACGCCGAGCCGAAATAACTTGGCCATTGCCAGCATGCTATAAGCCCTTCGCGCTTGCGGCCGAGGACCGCCGGAGCCTCGTGCAATGGATCCGTGCGGGCACGACACCACAGCGCCTCGCGCGGAGAAGTCGCATCGTGCTCTTACTGGCGGACGGCATGTCGAGCCGCGCCGCCGCGCGCGCGCTTGGCGTCAGCCGGCACACCGTGGACTTGTGGCGCCAGAGGTTCGAAGCGGGAGGGTGTGATGCGCTCGTTAAAGACAAACCCGGGCGCGGGCGCAAGCGAGGAGCTGCGCAGCGACGTTCGGACTGATCACAAACGTGGCTTAGTCAATTTAGGCGGTTTGAGATGGAGATCTGCCCCCAAAGGCGTGGTCGTCAGATTGCAACGACGCTGACGCGCGCTGTAAACCTACCGATCACCACCCAAGCTTTGAACGCAAGGAGTGCTAGATGATACTTAGAGTGAGTTTGCTTCGCGCATGCGCAACTACCTTCGCCTTGGCAACGATTGGAGTGTGTGCGCGATCGTCCGAGGCCTCCAGTATCAGCATCTTTTTCGGCGCGAGTGGCTGCGGTCAGGTGGGAGACTCGAATTTGTCGGGCGATCCGTTGACTTTTTCCTCGACCTGTGTTGCTAACGGCACATCCACCAACTTTCAGGCTGAGGGCAGTCTGACCTCAATGCGAGTCGCGATGGACTCCGATGCGATCCACAACTTGGGCTCCCCAGGGTTAGACGGGACTGGCAATGGAGGAGGGGTTACTGTCGGTGATTTCATCACGATCACCGGGGCCTGGCCGGTTCACCGGGCACGTTGCGAGTGGACTGGACCATCGACGGCGCGCTTACCACGAACGGTTCGGTGATTTTTCCATAGCCGTACTTGACATGTTCGGTTTGCCGGCGGCAGAGTGGCGCGCCTGCGGATCGCTCAACCTCCACTGCGACGGTTTCGATTCCGCTGCAAAACGAAACGGTCAGCTTCTTGATACCTTTCGTGTTCGGAACACCGCTGCAGACCGTTTTCGCGTTGCGAGGTGGGACGAGCGGAGGCGCAATGAGTTTCTACAACACCGCGCAATTGCAGCCCTTCGTGGTGTTAGATAGCCTTGGAAACCAAGTTTTCGGCACGTCTGCCACTTCCGACTCTGGCTTTCGGTATGCGGTCGCGGACGTATCGGCGGAGGTCCCCTAACCGGCGTCTCTACTCCTTCTCGTACCGGCCTCGCCACAGCGAGCGTCCGACGGCGAATGCGCAAAAGACGCGAGAGTCGTCAGGGCACCTTCGGCCGAGCAGGCGTGGTCGACGTGTCGACGGTGAACTTCTTGTAGTCGGAGAACTCCATCACGCCGCCGCGCCGCATGACCTTCACGAGCGCGACGCGCGCGCTGCCGGTGTAGGTCGCCATCGCCGGGAGCCACACTTCGTCGTTGACCTTCCGCCGGCGGAACGAGGCCTGCGAGCCTTTGTGGACGCGGGCCAGCAGCCCGAATCCAAACGACACGTTGTCGATCGCTTCGAGGTCGAGGCGGACCAGCTCGTAGTCCGATTCGCTGATCCAGGCGCGGCCCGAGAAATTGCGCATGATGTTGCCGTCGCGCGTGCGCGGCTTGGCGCCGGCGCGCGGGGTCAGCGAGAACACGATCGTCGCATGCCCCTCGACCGTCTCGCGACCGATCATGCGCACGTCGAACACGCGGAAGACGTCATCGATCGCCTCGGCACGCTCGCGCTTTGCTCGTTCGCGCTCTTGCGCCTCTCTGGCGCGTTCTTTCGCTGGATCTTTTGCCAGCCTCTGGGCGTACTCTTCGGCCCGCTTCTGCCGCTCGCGATCCCCCTTCTCGAGATCGGCCGGCGGCACCGGGCGTCCGTCCTCGGCGATCAAACGGCGCCACCGCCCCTCGCCCGGCAGCCCCGGATAACTCTCGAACACCTTCAGCGACTCGCCCGTCGGCCGGCCGGCGCTGTCGAGCTTCTGCTCGCGACGCTTCTCGACGTACATGTAGCCGGTCTGTCGCTCGTCGTCGGGCTCGAGATGCTGGCGGACTTGCTGAAGAAAGCGATCGGAGTCGGGAAGCGGCGGGTCCTGGGCCTGCGATGCCGGCGCCACCGCTGCGATACACACGACTGCGATGAGCGCGATCCGGCGCATATAAAAGATAGACGCGCCCGGAGTGACGAAGGTTTGAAGGAGCGTCTGAAGTGTGAAGTCTGAAGTCTGAAGTCTGGTACTTCTTTCAGGCCTTGATGCAGGTCACCAGGCTCCAGATTCGCGGGAAGTTCACCTTGTCGATCGACACCGGCTTGAGCTCCGCCTGCGCAAGGAACGCGGGCAGATCGAGGTCGGACTTGAAGCCGATGTGCACGGTGAACGGCGAGATCATCCGCTCGACCCACGCCACCAGTGCGTTTCGGCTGCGGAAGTGGTTGAGGATGACGATGCGGCCGCCCGGACGGCAGACGCGGCACATCTCGCGCGTGACCGCCACTGGATCCGGCACGACGCTGATGACATACGGTGCGTAGACGATGTCGAAGGTATCGTCGCCGAACTTGAGGTTGGCGGCGTCCATCTGCAGCAGGCGTACGTTGCGGACGCCTTTGCGCGCGACACGCTCGCGCGCCTTTTCGAGCATCGGGCTCGAGAGGTCGACACCGGTCACCGAGCAGTCGCGTGGATAGAGCGCGGCGTTGATGCCGGTGCCGACGCCGACTTCCAGGACACGGTCGCCCGGCCGGATGCCCATCCGCTCGATCGCGTCCACCCGCCCGGGATGGAGCACCGGGCCGAACGTGAAGTCGTAGACGGTGGCGAGCTTTTCGTAGACTTTTGTTACAAAATCGTTTTCGACGGCCGTGACCGACAGGGCACGTGTCGCGGCGTCAGACCCCAGGATCTCTTCCGTTTCACTCGGACGACTGGGCTCAAATAAGGCCATCAGGTGCCCTCAGGTGCACGGCGCGGAACCGGCTAACCGGTTGATAGCGTTCAAGCTGTGTGCCGGGTCCAATCATGGCTCAGCGACTATACATCTGGTCTGTCAGCGAAGTCCATCGAGGACTGCCAACGCGGCCTCGATGTCGCCGGACGCTGTAGACACCTGCAGCCCCTGGACGGCAGCCTTCAATTCGACGGCCGTTTCGCGGGCAATCGCAATCCCTTCCCGGATCGCCGCTTCGGAGCCGTCCGCCCGCCGCATGCGTTCCAGCAGTGCGTCCGGCACCCGGACGCCCGGCACCTCGTTGGCCATGAACTCCGCGTTTCTCAGGCTTTCGAACGGGAATACCCCAGCCAGTATTGGCAGTTTCGCGTCCTCGATGCGCTTCAGGAACGCGGTGAAGGCGTTGACGTCGAAGATGGGCCGCGTGATGACGAATTCGGCCCCCGCTTCCACCTTGTAGGCGAAACGGCGCAGTTCCTGGTCGAGGTTCGACGCCCCCGGGTTCACCGACACGCCGGCGTGAAACGCTGTCGGCGCCCCGATCGCCTGGCCGCCGATGTCGCACCCGTGGTTGAGACGGCCCACGACGTTGGTCAGCCCGATGGAATCGACGTCGAACACGGCCGTCGCGTCCGGATAGTCGCCGACGCGCCCGGGATCACCCGTCACGAGAAGGACGTTGCGAAGTCCCATCGCGTGCGCCCCGAGCAGGTCCGACTGAATGCCCAGCAGGTTGCGATCGCGGCAGGCGTAATGCAAAACGGTTTCAATCCCCGCCTGCTGTTCCACGAGCACGGCGAGCGACAGCGCGCTCAGCCGCGCGCCGGCGCGCTGACCGTCCGGGATGCTGATCACGTCGATGCCGCGCGCCTTCAGCCGGCGGGCGCGTTCAATCGCCGCGTCGGTCTGGAACCCGCGGGGCGGCGGCAGCTCGACCGCGAGCACGAAACGCTTGTCGGACAGCGCCTGGGCGAGCCGCGATTTCCGCTCGCGAGCAACCGGCGGGCTGCTGATCGCGCTCTCGACGCGCGTCCGCTTCGGCGCGTTGGCAGCCGGGCCGGCGGCGCGTACCACCGCGGGCGCCAGGCCGCGCACCGCCGTCTTCATCTGGCGGATGTGCTCGGGCGTCGTCCCGCAACAGCCGCCGACCACGCGCACGTTGTGCAGGATGAACCGCCGCGCATAGGAGGCCATGTACTCCGGCGAACAGAGGTACAGGTTGCGGCCCTCGACATCGCGCGGTTTGCCGGCGTTGGGCTGCGCGGAAAGCTTTCGCCTGGTGGACGCCGCCATGCGCTCGATGGTGTCGAGCATCGGCGCGGGCCCGACCGCGCAGTTGACGCCAATCACCGTCGCGCCGCGCCGTTCCAGCTCGGGCGTGAACCGCTCGGGCGGCGTGCCGTCGAGCGTGTTGCCATCCTCCTCGGTCGTCATCTGCGCGACGATCGGCAGGTCCGACACGCTGCGCACGGCGTCGATTGCCGCATTGATCTCGTTCAGGTCGCGGAAGGTTTCGAGAATGAAGAGATCGACGCCGCCATCAGCGAGCGCCTGCGCCTGCTCGCGAAAGTATTCGCACGCCTCGTCGATGCCGGTCTTGCCCCACGGTTCGATGCGGATGCCCAGCGGACCGATCGCGCCGGCCACGTAGGCCTGCTCGCGGGCGGCATGCCGCGCGATGCGCGCGCCCTGTTCGTTGATGGCGTGCAGCCGGTCGGCGATGCCGAACGTCCCGAGCTTGATGCGGTTGGCGCCGAACGTATTGGTTTCGACGATGTCGGCGCCGGCGCGCACGTATTCCTGGTGCACCTCGGCCACCAGATCGGGCTGCGTCACGTTGAGGGCGTCGAAGCTCTTGTTGATGAAGATGCCCTTCGCATACAGCATCGTGCCCATCGCGCCGTCACACACCAGGACGCGTTCTTCGAGGGCTTCGAGAAAGGGAATCAGCATCTGGGAATTGGATAATCGGGTAATCGGGTAATTGATTGAGAAATTTGAACAATCAATTACCAGATCACCAAATTACCAGATTACCAGATCCTCAGGTGTCGAGCCGCTCGGTTTTGAACGTCTGCGCATCGATCAGCAGGTAGGACTTCGTGACGACGTCCAGCCCGATCGACCGCACGCTCTGGCGCACCGAGTCGCTGAACTCGTGATGGTGGCCGAACAGGTGCATCCGCGGGTGCATCGCGGCGAGCACGTCGTTGAGCGCCGTCTTCCCGGCGTCGATGCGGCGCCCGGCTGGATAGAACGGCCGCGGCGCCTCGTGAGTCAGAAACAGATCGACCTTCGTCAGCGACTTGCACACGACGACTTCCTCGCGCACGAAGTGCCGCCGTTTGTCGTCGCGCGCCTTGCCCAGCTTCAACGACAAGGCCGACGGCTTCGGGCCCTTCGACGGCGGCAGCGCGGCGGCCGGCGTGTTGTACCAGCTCGGCGCGAACGTCCCGCCGAGCGCCGCGACGCGCCACGGCCCCACGATGTGCGGTCCGCCATTCGGCAGGTAGTGCAGCGCGGCGGCCGGCGACCGGCCTTTTGCCGCCTCGGCCAGAACGTCGAAGTCCTCGTTGTTGCCCTTGATGAAATAGAGCGGCGCCGACGGCTCGAAGTACTCGCCCTCGTTGCTCGCGACGTCGCCGACGCAGACCCACAGCGTGACGTCGCCGTGCCGACTCATGATGTCCTGAACCGTGTCGAATGCGCCGTGGATGTCGCCGAGGGCGCCGATCTGCATCTCAGTAGGGGCGGGGAGACGGGGACTGGGGGACATGGGGACTGGGGGCTCGGGCTGGGGACTGGAAGTCCCCTAGTCCCCAGTCCCTAGTCCCCATCAGGCGCCCGGCGGCGTCGAAGACGCCGGCACAAGCAAATCTGTCTTGTCCCACACGAAGTCGTCCTTGCTGTAGACGGCGAGCTCGTAGTCCTTGCCCATGAAGATCGCGCCGACCGGGCAGGCCTCTTCGCAATAGCCGCAGAAGATGCAGCGCGTCTTGTGAATCTGATACACCGAGGCGTAGCGCGGACCGGCCTGCACCGAGCCGTCGTTTTCCGCGGCCTCGAGGTAGATCGCGTCGGCCGGGCACGCCACCGAGCACAGGCCGCACGCCACGCATTTCTCGAGCCCGTTCTCGTCGCGCATCAGCACCTGTTTGCCGCGAAATTTCGGGAACATCGGGAACTTCTGCTCGGGATAGTTCACCGTGATCGGCTTCTTGAACAAATGCTTGAGCGTGGTGGCGAATCCGATGACAAAGGGGCGGATGACGGCCATTGCTCTCAGTGTACCCGGCCGATAAGATCAAGTAAATCCATGCAGGGCCCTGGACTGCTGACGCCCGAGTACTTCCTCCTGACGACGCTGCTGGTCAAAGTGGCCGTCATGGCGACGCTGGCGACGATGCTGGTGCGATACCGGCGGTTCCGGCACATCCTCATCTTCGAGCGGCGCGCCTGGCCGGATCGGCTGGTCTTCGCCCTCAGCCTCGGCGTCCCGCTGGCGGCCGGCGTGGGTGCGCGTCTGCTGCTGCACTACGACGCCGCGGACCTGACGATGGAAGGCTCGTTCCTCGCGGGCCTCATCGCCGGCCCCTACGCCGGCGCAACCGTTGGCGGCATGCTTGGGCTTGCGCCGCTCGTTCGTCGGAGAGTGGGCGGCGTTGCCGTTCGCCGTCGGCTGCGGCTTCGCCGGCGGCGGCATCCGCGAAGTCTGTCCGAAGGAAGCCATCTGGCACTTCTCGCCGTTCATTTTCACCAGCCTGCCCCGCCGGGCGTGGCGCATGCTGCGAAGCCTGCAGACGGACTGGCAGGTCGTGCTCCTGCTCGCACCGATCTCGCTCGAACTACTTGGTCAGACGCTCGGCATCGCGCTGGACCGATCACCACCGGCTGTTCGTGCTCGCCCCGTCGCCGCCGTGGTCCTGGATGATGCTGCCCGTGCTCCTGACAACGGTCCTGTGCGTGGCGACGCCGATCAAGATCTGGAACAACGCGCGCATCGAGCATCGCCTGCAGGAACAGGAAACCCTGCTCCTCGCCGCCAAGATCGAGGCGCTGGCGAACCAGATCAACCCGCACTTCCTGTTCAACACCCTGACGTCCATCTCGTCGCTCATCCGCACCCAGCCGGAAACGGCGCGCATGCTGATTACGAAGCTCTCGGGCCTGCTCCGCCGCCTGATGCGCAGCACCGATCACTTCGTGACGCTGCGGGAGGAGCTCGAATCGATCGACGAATATCTCGACATCGAGGTGGTGCGGTTTGGGCCGCAGCTGAGAGTCGTCAAGGAGATCAGCGCCAACACGCTCGACGTCATTGTCCCGAGCATGCTGCTGCAGCCGCTGGTCGAAAACTCGATCAAGCACGGGCTCGCCCGCAAGGTGGGCGGCGGCCGCATCACCATTCGCACGCGGGCGTCCGAGGGGCACACGATCATCGAAGTGCACGACGATGGTCTGGGGATGACCGAGGAGCGGCTCGAGAAGGCGATGGGCGGCGGCATCGGCCTCAGCAACGTCAACGAGCGCCTCCGCACCATTTACGGCGCGCACTATCACCTGCGGCTGACGAGTGTGCCCGGCCAGGGCACCTGCGCCAGCGTCGAGATTCCGGAACTCGGGCTGCCCGAGCGGGTAACAGCGTAAGATGGATTTGCGGGCACTCCTGGTCGACGACGAGCAGCTCGCTAGGGACGAGCTGGGCTATCTGCTCGGCCAGATCGGCGGCGTGGAAGTGCTGGGTCAGGCGGGCAACGGCATCGAGGCCCTGAGCGCGATCGAGCGACTGCGGCCGGACGTGGTGTTCCTGGACGTCCAGATGCCTGGACTGACGGGTTTCGAGGTGGCGCGGCGCATGGTCGACGCGCGGGCGGCGTCGCACATCATCTTCGTCACCGCCTACGATCAGCACGCGATCGAGGCGTTCGAGGTCAACGCGGTCGACTACCTGCTGAAGCCGGTCGACCAGGCGCGACTCGAGGTCGCCCTCGAGCGGGCCCGGCGGCGGGTCGGCACGGATCGGACGGCGGGTGGGCCGGCGTCGATCAACGACCAGCTCGAGAAGATCGTGCAGCTCGTCGCCGAACGCCAGAGCCGGCGCGAACGGCTCGCGGTCAAGGTCGGCGAACGCTTCATGCTGGTGCAGGCGGAGGAAATCATCTACGCCTCGCTCGCGGACGAGGGCATCACCGTGGTGACGAGCCAGCACACGGGAGTGTCGAACTATCGGACGCTCGATGAACTGCACGAGCGGCTCGACGGCAGCGTTTTCTGGCGCGTCCATCGATCGCACCTGGTGAACATCAACAAGATCAAGGAGATCGTCCCTTGGTTCAGCCGGAACTACATCCTTCGGATGAAGGACGAGAAGTCGACGGAAATCCCCGTGAGCCGCACGCAGACGCGCCGGCTGCGCGAGTACCTGAAGCTGTAACCGAACGCTCGGCAGAAGCCGGCGCGCTCCACACCGAGCCGGATGACCGCTCGGCTCAAGCCTCCGCGCTCCAGTCGGAACCGGAGTTCAGGGATGAATCGTTCCCGCTCCAGACCGGCCCGCTCGAACCCGACACTCTCGCGCTGCACCCCGACACCGATGGAGCGCGCCGCTTCGCGCAAGCGCTTCGGCGAGCCGCCGAAGCTCACCAGGACGCGAGCGACCGGAGGCATTCAGCCGAGCGAGATCGTCGCCGATCCCGCAACGTCCGGTCCCAAAGCACGAACGTCCGCCTCGCGCAAGTGAAGGAAGAGCTCGTCGCGTGGTTGAAGACCCTGGTGTCAGCCGCCGTGTACGCCGTCCTCATCGTCACGTTCCTGTTCCAGGTGGCGCGCGTGGAAGGCCTCAGCATGGCGCCGACGCTCGAGGATCAGGATCGCTTGATCGTCAACAAGCTGGTCTACCGGATCGGCGAGCCGCGCCGCGGCGACATCGTCATGCTGTATTACCCGCTCAATCCGGAGAAGTCCTTCGTCAAGCGCGTCATCGCGGAGGAAGGCGACACCGTTCGCATTGTCGACGGCCGTGTGTATGTCAACGACATCCCGCTCAAGGACGACTACGTGCCGAACGAGTACCGCAGCCATGACGACTGGGGGCCGCAGGTCATTCCCGACGGGTATTACTTCGTGATGGGCGATCATCGCAACAACAGCTCCGACAGCCGGCATTGGGGCATGGTGCCGAAGAAATACATCATCGGCAAAGTGCAGCTCCGCTGGTGGCCGGTTCCGACGGCGCGAGTGTTTTAGCGGCCGTCGTGCCGGGGCTAGGGGCTTGGGGCTAGCTACCTATGGACAAGCAGCGATCCGCAGGGGCTAGAGGCTCGCTATATTGCGAGCGCGCACCCGACAGCCAGCCCCGAGCCCGCAGCTAGCCCCGAGCCCCGAGCCCCGGCGCGAGACACGGCGAGCCCCCAGTCGCCAGCCCCGACGCGATACGCCGACGTCGCCCGCGTTCTCCTGCGCGTACTCGTCCTCAACCTGGCGGTCGCCGCCGCGAAAATCGCGTTCGGATACGCGAGCGGTGCCATCAGCATCCTGTCCGACGGCTTCCACTCGCTCACCGACGGCGCGGCCAACGTCGTGGGCATCGTTGGCGTGCGGGCGGCGCGACAGCCGCCGGACGCCGACCATCCCTACGGTCACCGCAAGTATGAAACCGTCGCGGCAGCGGCCGTCACCGTCTTCCTCCTGCTGGTCGTCGTCGAAGTGCTGCGCAATGCCGCCAACCGCCTCGCTGGGCGAGCGGTTCCCCACGAGATCGGCGTCGCCAGCTTCGTCGTCATGATCGCGACGGTCCTCGTGAACGTCTGGGTAATCCGTTACGAGTCGAAGGAAGCGGAGCGGCTCGGCAGCGAGCTCCTGCTGGCCGACGCGACACAGACGCGCGGGGACGTCTGGACGTCGGCGACGGTCATCGCCGCGCTCGTCGGCGCGCGGCTCGGTCTGCCGATTCTCGACCCGCTCGCCGCGCTCGTCGTCGCCGGATTCATCAGCTACTCCGGCTTTCAAATTGCGCGCGCCACGACCGGCATCCTCAGCGATCGCATCGTCATCGCCGACGCCGATCTCGAGCGCGTCGTGATGAGCGTGCCGGGGGTTCTCGGCTGCCACCACATCCGCACGCGCGGCTCAACCGATCACGTATTCCTCGACCTGCACGTGTGGCTGCCGCCTGCGATGCCGTTGACGGATGCCCACGCGCTCTCTCACGTCGTCAAGGATCGGCTGATGGCGCGATATCCCCAAATTGCGGACGCGGTCATTCACATCGAGCCGCCTCCGCCCGGGGCATAGGAGACGGGCTAGGCGAGCCAGGACCGTCGCGGCGGGATAGGCGGATGGGCAGGACGGAGCGAGAGCTTCGGCGACTACGTCGCGCGGAAGGAGGCCGAGGCGGCGCGCGCCGACCTCTCGCCGTTCGTCACCGAGGTCGACCAGCCGCCGGCGGATATCATCCCTGTCGGCAACGCGTGGACGCGGCGGATGTTCGATGGGCCGTTCTACGTTTCAGCGGCGCCGTCCAACGATCCCGGCCCCGATCCCGGCACCGATCCCGGCACCGAGCTGCCATCGACGAGCCTGGTGTTCGTCCGCTCGCGCGACGGCAACACCGTTGCGACGGATCCCTCGTCTCTCGGAGGGGGCGAAGCCGACAAGCATCTGATCTACGAGGGGCTGTCACGCGTCGCCGCCGACGCCGTGATGGCAGGGGCCGAGACGGTGCGCGGCGGCCGAATCGTCCTGTCGGTCTGGCATCCCGAACTGGTCGCGCTGCGCGCGTCGCTGCGGCTGCCGCGACATCCGGTTCAAATCGTCGCGACGCTTCGCGGGCTCGATTTCCGCGGCCGCCTGTTCGACACGCCGCAGCTGCGCGTCGTCGTCGTCACGGTCGGCGCGTGCACGGAGCTGATGATCACGCCCGTCGCGAATCGCCCCTGGATGACCATCCTGACGATGCCGACCGCCAGGGACCTGCCGTACGCCTTCCGGCAGCTCCGCGACATGGGAATCGCCCGCATCTC
Organism: uncultured Acidobacteriota bacterium; assembly: GCA_963792175.1. GTDB lineage: Bacteria > Acidobacteriota > Vicinamibacteria > Vicinamibacterales > CAVVIG01 > CAWBVG01. The sequence goes on along the minus strand of CAWBVG010000039.1, from coordinate 175,101 downwards.
GTGCATCGGCGGCCGGACGATCGCGCGGCAGCTGATCGACGCGGGGCTGATTCAGGATTTGTATCTGACGACGTCAGCGAAGGACGGTGGCGAGCCGGGGACGCCGCTGTATCCACGTCCGCTCAATGGGGATCTCGTCGTCAGAAAACGCGGCACCGGGCCGGACGAGGGCGTGATCTTCGAACAGCTGCGGCTTAGGTCCCGCCTTCGCTCGGAAAGCTAGCGACCGAGCTTCCGCCTACGCGCTGCGCGCTTCGGCGAGACAGGTCGGCGCGACCCGACCTACCTGACCTACCTGGCCTTGGCGACCAGTTTGATCTCGAAGAGCTTCGGCCACCATTTGCCGGTGACGAACAGGCGATCCCCTTTGGCGTCGTACGCGACGCCGTTGAGGACGTCGGTGCGTGCGCGTTCGGCAGACGTCAGCAGGCCGCGCAGATCGATGTAGCCCGTCACCTTGCCGCTGTCGGGCGCGATCCGGGCGATGTAATCGGTCATCCAGATGTTCGCGAAGATCTCATCCTTCACGAACTCGACCTCGTTGAGTTCGCGGAGCGGCATCCCGGCGGCGGTAACCTTGATGCGCCGTTTCTCGACGAACGTCACCGGATCGAGCACGCGCAGCTCGCTGGTGCCGTCGGACATGATCAAGTTCGTGCCGTCGTGGGTCAGCCCCCAGCCTTCACCCGGATAACTGAACTTCTTCTTCGGCTCGAAGGTCGTGCGGTCGTACACGAACGCGACGTGCGTCTGCCACGTCAGCTCCAGCAGATCGTTTTTCCAGACGGTGATGCCCTCGCCGAAGTGCGGCGGCGGCACGTCCCGCTGTTGCAGAACCTTTCCGGTCTCGACCTCGACCTTTCGAATCGACGACTGGCCCACCTGTCCCGTGCCTTCGTAGAAGACGCCGTCGAGATACTGCAGTCCCTGGGTGAACGCCTTCGGGTCGTGAGGGTAGACATGCACGATCTGGTAGCCGTACACCGGCAGGTTGGATCCGGTTGGGATCTGCGGGATCGTCATGATCGTCGCGGCGAGGGCCGCAGCCAGGGTTCTCACGTCAGTATCCTGCGATCTTATCAACGACGTTCACGAGCGGCTCGCCTTTTTCGAACCGGCGGAGATTCTCGCCGAAGAGCGCGACGAGCGGCGTCCAGTAGTCCTGCATGGCGCCTGACGTGTGCGGCGTGACGATGACGTTCGGCAGATCCCAGTACGGACTCGATGGCCTCCAGCGGCTCGCGCGTAAAGACGTCGAGCGCGGCGCCGCCCAACCGGCCGTCGCGCAAGGCGTCGGCGACGGCCGAGTCGTCGATGAGCTTGCCGCGCGCGATGTTCACGAGGAAGGCGCCGCGCTTCATCCGATCGATCTCGGCGCGGCCGATCAGCTGCTTGGTCTCGGGTGTATGGGGAACGGCCAGCACGACGACGTCGCTCTTCTCCAACAGCTCCGGCAAGCGTTCCGGCGAGAGCACGTCATCGACGCCGGCGATCGTCGGCGTCGGCGATCCGGAAGGCCGGCGACGGATTCCGGATACGCGGATCCCGAACGGCAAGGCGAGCTTGACGATCTCCATGCCGATCGATCCGAGACCGACAATCCCCATCCGCAGGCCGTCGAGAGAGCGAACGCCGGACGTCGGTCCTTCGAGCTCGTTCTGTGCCCAGTGGTGGGCCGCTTGCGCGCGCATCGCCGCGGGCAGCCGGCGCGCCAGGGCGATGGTGACACCGATGACGTGTTCCGCAATCGCCCTGGCCCGGATGCCGCGCGCGCTGGTCAGGACCACCGGACTGGCGAGCAACTCGGGGAACATGAGGCTGCCGACACCGACCGCCGGACTCTGCACCCAGCGCAGGCGCGTGGCCGCTGGAAAGACATCGCGATCGACGAACGGCGTGAATGCCACGTCGGCGTCGGGCAGCAGACGGCGCAGCGTATCGCGATCCCAGGCCTCGAGGAACGTGTGTTGTGGAAAATCGCGGCGGAGCTGATCCACGAAGGAACGCGGCAGGACCCAGATCGCCGCCGGGCTGATGACACCGACGAGGATGATCACGGCCTGGTATAGGTGCCCGATCGTCCGCCTGACTTGAACATCAGCGCAATGTCGCCGATCACCATCGTCTTGTCGACCGCCTTGACCATGTCGTAGATGGTCAGCGCGGCGACGGCGACGGCGGTGAGCGCCTCCATTTCCACACCGGTCTGCGCGGTCGTGCGCACGCGGGCTTCGATGTCGTAGCCTCGCGGCCGCGGCGTCAGCTCGACGTCGACGCCCGTCAGCGGCAGCGGATGGCAGAGCGGAATCAGCGCGGAGGTCTGTTTCGCCGCGAGGATGCCGGCCAGCCGCGCGGTCTGCAGCGGATCGCCTTTCTTGACCCGGCCGGTTCGTATCAGTCGGAGCGCTTCGCGCGACATCGTGATGCTGCCGCGCGCCACCGCTTCGCGCGCGGTCACCGCTTTGGCGCCGACGTCGACCATCTTCACGCGCCCGCGCGCATCGACGTGCGACAGCGCGGCACCTCGCTTCCAGCCCTTCCCGCCCGTCCTGCCCTACGCTTCTTCGCCATTGTCCTGGGCCAGGAAAAACGAGAGGCTTTCGAGTGACACCGTCAGGTCGACGCTCTTGAGCTTCACGTCCGGCGGCGCCTGCAGCGTGCCCGGCGAGAAATTGAGCACCGCCTTGACGCCGGCGGCGACGACCAGGTTGAGGACCTGCTGCGCGGACGGCGCCGGCACGGCGATGACGGCGATGCGGATGCCTTCGCGCTTGGCGATCTTCTTGAGATCGTGGATGTCGTAGATCGGCACGCCCAGGCGCGACTGCTGGCCGACTTTCTCACGGAGGTTGTCGAAGAGCGCCGAGATCTCGAAGCCTTCCTGCCGGAAGCCGGGATAGTCCGCGAGCGCGAGACCGAGGTTGCCGGCGCCCATGATGGCGACGCGCAGCTTGCGATCGAGTCCGAGAATCTGGCGCAGGTGGCGCTTCAGGTCGCGGACGTAGTAGCCGACGCCGCGGACGCCGAACTCGCCGAAGTACGCGAGGTCCTTGCGAATCTGCGCGGCGTTGAGGTGGAACTGCTCGGCGAGCGACTGCGACGAGATGGTGCGGACGCCGGCGCTTTCGAGCACGTTGAGGCAGCGAAGGTAGACCGAGAGGCGATTGGTGGTGAGCTCCGAGACCTGATCCGCGGTCTGGCGCCCCGCCTGTGCGCGCGACGCCGCTTTGTTCGACTGTTTCACAAGCGAAAGAAGATTGTACCAAAAAAGCGCATGCTAATATCCGGCCCCATGGCTACTGCTGCCGCAAAAACGGCCCCTGCTGCCGGGAAATCGCCCGCGTTTCAACCGTACGTGGCGGCCTCGCAGTCGCCAGCCGAATTCACGCTGAAGGCGATCGTGATCGGCGTCCTCTTCGGACTGCTGTTCGGCGCGTCGACCGTCTATCTGGGACTGCGCGCCGGCCTCACGGTCAGCGCCTCGATCCCGATTGCCGTGCTGGCGATTTCGGTCCTCAAGAAGCTCGGCGGCTCGACGATTCTCGAGAACAACATCGTCCAGACCATTGGATCGGCCGGAGAATCTGTCGCCGGCGGCGTCGTCTTCACGATCCCCGCGTTGATCTTCCTGACGCCCGACGGGCCGGCCTACTTCAACTACTACCAGATCGCGATGCTGGCCTTCGCCGGCGGCATTCTCGGCGTGCTGATGATGGTGCCGCTGCGGCGGGCGCTGATCGTCAAGGAGCACGGCGTGCTGCCGTACCCGGAAGGCGCGGCCTGCGCCGACGTGCTCGTCGCCGGCGAGCGCGGCGGCAAGCTGGCGTCGATGGTGTTCGCCGGCGTCGGCGTCGGCGCCTTGTGGAAGGCGCTGTCGTGGGTCTTCAACCTCTTCCTCACGGAGCTCGATTACTCGACGCCGCGCAGCAGCCAGTTCCCCAACGCGACGTTGAACGTCGACATCTCGCCCGAATACATGGGCGTCGGCTATGTCATCGGTCCGCGGATCGCAGGCACGATGTTCGCGGGCGGCGTGCTCTCCTGGCTCGTGCTGCTGCCCCTGATCACGATTTTCGGCTCGTACATTCCCGTGCCGTTCCCGCCGATTCACCCGAACTTCGCGAACAACCCGGCGACGGGACAGCCGTTCAAGATCATGGAAATGAGCGCCGCGCAGCTGTGGAGCGCGTACATCCGCTACATCGGCGCGGGCGCGGTGCTGGCCGCCGGCCTCATCACGCTGGGCCGCACGCTGCCGACGATCATCGCGTCGGCACGGGAAGGCATCAAGGACTTCGGCGCAGGCGCCGGCAGCGCCGCGGCGGTCCGGACCGAGCGCGACCTTCCCACCGTCTTCGTGCTCGGCGGGTCGCTGCTACTGGCAATTTTTCTAGCGGTCGCGCCGAAGATGCCGACGCAGGGCAATTTCCTCGCGGCCATTCTCGTCATCATCTTCGGCTTCCTCTTCGTCACCGTGTCGTCGCGGATCACCGGCCTGATCGGCACTTCCTCGAACCCGATTTCAGGCATGACGATTGCGACGCTGATTCTCACGTGCCTGATGTTCGTGGCGCTCGGCTGGACCGGCAACCAATATGGGCCGATTGCGCTCTGCGTGGGCGCGGTCGTCTGCATTGCGGCCGCGAACGCCGGTGGCACGTCTCAAGATCTGAAAACCGGGTTTCTCGTCGGCGCGACGCCGATCTACCAGCAACTCGGACTGATCATCGGCGTCATTACCTCGGCCGGCGTCATCGGATGGACGACGTTGTATCTGCATAGCGTGTTCGGCATCGGCACGCCCGGCGGTTCCGGCGCCGCAGGCGACACTCATGGCGACCATCATCAAAGGTCTCCTGAATCAGAACCTGCCGTGGGGACTCGTCCTCGTCGGCGTCTTCGTGTCAGTGACGCTCGAGCTGTGCGGCATCCGCTCGCTGTCGTTCGCCGTGGGGTCGTACCTGCCGATCGCCACCACCGCGCCGATCTTCGCGGGCGGGCTCGTGCGGGCGTTTGTCGAACGCCAGACCGGGAAGGCCGAGGAATCTGAAGTCGGCGCCGGAACGCTGTTCAGCTCGGGGCTCATCGCCGGCGGCTCGCTGTGCGGGATTCTCTACGCCGTGCTGGTAGGCACCGGCAAGATTGGCATCCCGCAAGCGATCGGCAATGCCTTGCCGTTCCTGCACGACGGCACCAGCGGCTACATCGCCAGCGCGTTGTTGTTCATCGCCCTGGCGGTCATCCTGTCGCGCGCCGCGCAGAAGAAGGTGATGTGAGGAAGCATCGGGGCTCGGGGCTTGGGGCTAGCTGAGCCTGCCTCGCCGAAGCTCGCGACGATGCACGCGAGCGGAGGCGGGGGGCTCGGGGCTAGCTGCGATCTTCGCGGCCTTTGCGTTGCTCGTGGCCTCGGCGGTCTACGCGCAGCCTGTGACCCGGCGCGCGTCGAATCTGGCCGCTCTACTGGCCTACCCTGGCTTCTATCACGGACGTCCCGTGGTCGTCGTCGGCAAGGTCGCGCTCGCCCAGGACGGCATCAAAGTGTCGGACGACACCGCGTCGATCCGGCTGGTCTTCAAGGGCAACGCACCGGACGGCGTCGACGAGATCCGCGGCGAATTCTGGGACATCGGGCGCATGAAGCCGGACGAGCCCAAACTGAGCGGCTACGACCTGCGCGCGACCTTTCATTTCGATCCGGACGGAGCGTGGCCGCGGCCCGGCGAAGTGACGGCCATCGTCGCAACCGCGGTAACGGCCGCGCCGCCGCCGACGCCAGGCACCGCGCCGCCCATCCGCACGGTCGTTCTCAATCCGTCGCGGTATCTCGAGCAGAAGGTGACGATCACGGGCCAGTACTCGGGCCGCAACCTGATGGGCGACCTGCCGGACGCGCCGAACAAGAGCCGCTACGATTTCGTGCTGCGCTCGGCGGACGCCGCGATCTGGGTGTCGAACATGCGCCCGAAGATTCGAGACACGAACGGCAAGGAATTCGAGCTCGCCCTCGACTCGCGGATCGATTCCTCGCGCTGGCTGCAGGTCAAGGGAACGATTCGGCAGGCCCGCGGTCTGCTGTGGCTGGACGCCGAAGCCGGCAGCCTGACGCTGTCGAAGCCGCCGACCGAGCCGGTCGCGACCGAGGACGAGCCGATCCGCGTGCCTGCCGCGCCGCCGCCGACCGTGGTGTTCAGCGCGCCGACCGAGGACGAAACGGATGTCTCGCTGGCCACGAGCGTCCGGATCCAGTTCACGCGCGATCTCGATACCAAGACGTTGAGGGGACACATCCGGGCGCGGTATCTCGAGGCGCAAAGCGCCGAACGCGGCGAGCCGACGACGCCCCAGGCGGAATTCACGTTTCAATACAACGCCGCCAACCGGGTTCTCGAGCTGAAGTTCACCAAGCCGCTCGAACGCTTCCGCACGCTGAAAGTGGAGCTGCAGGAAGGGATTCTCGGGACCGACGGTCAGCCGCTCAAACCGTGGACGCTGACGTTCTCGCTCGGCGGCTCCTGACGACAGCCGTTGAACGCAAAGGCCGCTAAGACCGCAAAGTCTGTTTTGGCTTTGCGATCTTCTGCGCGCTTTGCGTTCTTGTCGTCAGGGGACGATCCGGAACGCCGACAGCATCCGCCGTTCGCCATTCGCGATCTCGATGACGTAGTCGCCAGGCGCCAGCGGCGCCAGCGCGAGCTGCGCCGTTTGCCAGCGCGATCCATCCGGGTCGTCGCGAATGGCCGTGGCGACCGGCACGGCCAGCGGCTTCCCCGTTCGATCCAGAAGACGCGCGGTTCCGGCGGCGTCGGCCGACGTCGGGATTTCGAGGCGAATCGATTCGCTCCTGCGGAATCTCAAGTCCGCCGTCGGCACTTCCTTGTTGCCGGTGGTGGGTCCGCGGCGGATGAACAACGCGCCGGCCGAACCCGGCGCCTCCGGAATCGCGAACCGCAGCACCTCGCGCGACGGAATGGTCGAGGAACCCGCGCGCGCGCCAACGCGCAGGACGTACTCGCCCGCGGCGAGCGGCTGCGACGGCGTGAGCGCGATGCGGAATGTCCGCGCGCCGCGCGCCGCCGTCAGGCGGCCGGTGGCGACCGTGACGTCGGCAGGCGTCGTCAGCGTGGCGGTCGCGTCGAACCCTTCGTTCCACTGGGGACCGGCGTCGGCCACCCCGCCGAGCTCGCCGACCACCCAGAGCGCGGCGGACGTCGCGTCGCCGGGCTTCCAGCCGACGGCCATCTGAACCCGCAGCGGGACCTCTCGCGTGTAACCTGCCAGCGGACCAATCGCCGCGCTGACGGCTGCTGCTTCCGCGTCGGCAGCGACCTTCGCTTCGAAGCCGGGATCGCCAGGTTTTGGCGCCGCGGGACCGCGGCCTCGTCCGCGGCGGTCATCGCTTCCGGCGTCGCCGCGAGATACCCCTTCCGCGCGCGCACCTGCACGCCGGGGCGTTTCACACGGACTGTGATCGCGTGGTATTTCCCATCGAGCTTGGTGTTCGTGTAATAGCCGAGCAGGTAGTACGAGCTGAGATCAGCGACCACGCGCTTCATGCCGGCGGCGAGGTTGTTGCTGTCGACAATCGCGAGGCCGTCGGTGTTTTCAGCGAGCGTGCGCAGGGAGTCGAGCCGGGCGCGCAACCGCGAGGCGTCAACCGTCGAGCGGCGTCATCGGTTGGAACCCTCTTGTCGTCGGCTTCGCGATCGGCTCGTCGAACACCACCAGCCCTCGGGGATCGATGGGATAGAACGACGCGTTCGCGCGATTGGCCTCCTGCAGGAGGTCGCGAAAATACTGCTCGTCTTCGAGCAGCGCCAGCGCCATCCGATCGCGTTCGCAGATCTGCGGATCGGCGTCGGTATTGGTCAGGCCACGGCCCGGAGTGTTGGGCGTCGGCTTGGTCGTGGGGCGGCCGGTGCGAGGATCGATCGTGACCTGCGGTCCAGTAGGCACCTGACAGTTCAGCCTCCGCGCAAGCGTGGTATCGGGGCGGAACAGCCTCCATCCGTCTGTAATAGTCAGGATGGCCTTGCGCTCTTCACGTACGCCGCGAAGATAGGTGACGAGATCGTGCAGCGCGTTCAACGTCTGTCGTTCCCGCCGACGCTCGATCATCGCGTCGGCGATCCCGATGTCGGTATCGGGACAGTCGATAGTCGCTGGATTGCCTGGATAGCAGAACTTGTACTGTTCCTCCTCGGCGTCTTTCGAGAGCAGCCGGTCCCGCTGGCCCCACGTCCAGTACTTCGAGAGCTCGCCCTCGATGGTCGTGGTTTTTCGGGCGAAGGTGATGCCGCCAGCTGACATGTCGGGCGTCATGACGGCGAACACGTCCTCCGGGCCTATCAGCCGGTTGAGCGCATCCACCAGCGGCCGTCGGATGTTGTGCGAGCCCTCGACTTCGACGTGATTGACGTCGAGGAAGATCACGAACACGCGCGCGCGCGGGTTCTGCGCGGCCTGCCGCCCGGCCTCGACGCTGCTCGGGCTCGCGGCGCAGGTCCTGCGGCAGATTCCCCTCGATGAGCACGTGTTCGAACTGCTCGATTCTCTGGGGTGCCCCGCCTTCGACGATCTCGAAATCCTCCTGGCGGAGGTCGGTCACCGGCGCGCCGTCCTTGGTGGGATAGACGTCGACGCGAACGTAGTTCGCTTCCGTGCGGAAGGTCGGTTGTGCGGGTTGAGGCGGCGCGGGGGTCTGGGTCCGGCTAACCGCCTTCGCCGAGGCTCCGGCGCTCAGGAAGCTGGACACGACGTACGAAGCCGAGACCAGCGCGACCGCGCTAATCCCGAATCCCTTCGCGCTAGTCCCTAATCCCTTCGCCCTAATCCCTGAGCATGGCGAGCTCCCCGCACTGGCGAGCTCAGTCTATACCGGTCCCATCGCGAGCAACGCGACAATCCGTTCGCGGGTGAGCGCGATCAGCTCGTCACGGTCTTCGAGCGTGTGGCCGGCGGTCTCGATCGGCTCGCCGACGCGGATGCTCACCTTGACAGGCCGAATGAGCTTGCTGCCCCGCTGCATGGCGGCACGCCCGCCCTGGATGGCCACCGGCACGATGGGGGCCTGCGCCTTGATGGCCATGATGAAACCGCCCTTCTTGAACGGCAGCATCTCATCAGTGCGGCTTCGCGTACCCTCGGGAAAGATGAGAAAGGAGTTGCCCGACCTGATTGATTCGGCGCCGACCTCGATCGATCGCAGCGCGGCCTCCTTGTTTCGACGGTCCACGGGGAGAAAACCGCCGTATCGAAACGCCCGCACGAGGACGGGAATCTTGTTCAGCTCCGCCTTGTACAGGATGTGCATCATCGGGTGAAGCGCGTCGTACAGGATCGGTGGATCGACGTTGCTTTGATGATTCGCGCAGAACACCGCGGCGCGGCCGCGCGGCAGGTGCTCGCGGCCAGAGACCCGATAGGTGATCCCTGCGAGGGCGAGCGCGAGCTTCACACCAATGTGACCGAGCACGTGGAGGTGCTTCTTCGCCCCGGTCAGGTGGGCGATCAGCATCCCGGGCGGCGCGACGATCAGGACGTAGAGGGAAACGACAACGTAGGTGACAACCGAGCGGAGGGCCGCGATCAGCACGCGCGCGCGATCATAAGCGAAAAAGCCCGCTGAACCGTGAGGTCCAGCGGGCTCTTGAGACTTGAGACTTGAGACGTTGAAACTGTTACGAGGCGCGTGCGGCGCGCCGCGCAGGCGCGGATGCCGCAACGGCCCGCGGCGCGGCTTTCGCCACGGACACCTTCGCGCGCGGAGCCGGCGCGACGGTCGCCCGAGCCTTGACCGTGAAGCAGCGTTCGAGCGCGCGATCCACGCGCCCTTCGATAGCCGCCGCCGTTTCGCGCATCACTTCCGACACTTCCGAGATGATGAGGAACTTCGCGCGATCCAGCATGCGCTTCTCGCGGAACGACAGGCTCTTCGACTTGGCGAGGAACGTGAGGCTCTTCAACACGTCGGCGACTTCGTAGATCGACCCGCTGCGCATCTTGTCCGAGTTGTCCTTGAACCGCCCCTTCCAGTTCTGGTGGTTGTCGATTTTCCCATCGCCGAGAAGGCCGAAGAGACGCTCCACTTCCTCGTCGCTGATGGCGCGACGCAGGCCCACGCCATCGACGTTGCTCACAGGTACGAGCACGGTCGTGTCGTTGGCAACGATGCGCAGGTGATAGAAACCGCAGGTGGTACCAAGAATGGTTTTTTCTTCGATGCGTTCGACGATCCCGAGACCATGATTCGGGTAAATGACCTTGTCGCCGACTTCAAATGTCACGGTTCCCCCAGTTAAGAAGCGCTAGATGGTAGGCCGATGTCGTTCCAGCAGTTCTGACAGTATAGCCGATTCGGTTCGGTGATTCAACGGAAATGGCCCGAAAAATCGGCATTTTTTGGCCATTTCGAGCCGTTCGTGGGGGTACGAATTCGGCGGTTAAGTGACCTCTCTCGGGCGAGGTTGAGGGTCGAAATGGCAGCCGTTAGTGAGAGGCCGCTGACGCCCGCTGGACGGTCAGATACCAGCTCTCGCAGTCCTCGCGGGAGCCGCCGGCCAGCCTCACTTCGAGCCGCAGACCGGCCGTTTCCCAGGTCTGGTGGCCCCGGCGGCCGACAAGCTCGATGTTGAAGGGCTTGAGGAGATTCTCGGAGGAATTATGGTCCCGGTGGGCATCCTGAATCCCCCGAAAGAGGGCGAACTCGTGGTACGGACCCATGTGAATCTCAAACGGTTCCATCCCCGGCCACTTGCCGTCGTACACCCGCTCGGCGTAATGCCCATCGCTCTCACGGCACGACTGCCAGTTCCCTTCGAGGAGTGACCGGCTGCGGTCCGACAGCGACGTGAATTGCGCGTGGCCGATCGCGGCGGCGCTGAAACAACACGTCATCGTCAGTGCTGCTATCCATCGCCATCTCAACCGCCCGAGCGCCATGGCGTCGACCTCCGTTAGCCGAAGTTGCAAAGACGTCGCCGTCAATCTGCTCAGCTTTGCGCTCGAACTGGCGGCTCGCCGGAGATCCGCGAAATGCCGCTGCTATCATGGTCGGACGTTCATGAACAGACCGACGATCGCCTTGCTGCTGGGCTCTCTGGTCGTCTCAATCGGCTGCAAGAAGCCACCGCCACCCGCTGCTCCAGCGGCGGCGGGGCCGCCCGCGGCGGCCAAGCCGATGCCCGCGCAGATTCCACCGGTGCTCGCCCGCGTGAACGGCGAAGCGATCAACAAGTGGGAATTCGACGACGCCGTCCGGCGGATCGAAGCGATGGCTGGCTCGCCGGTGCCGCCTGACAGGCGCGACGAAGTCCTGCGCGGCGCGCTCGACCAGCTGGTCGCCTACCACCTCATCGCGCAGGAAGCGCGCACGCGAAAAATGGGGCCGACCGATGCCGACGTCGAGGCTCGCATCGCGAAGATCAAGGGCAACTTCCCGAACGACGACGCCTTTCAAAAGGGCATCGCCGCGCAGGGACTGACCGTCGAAGCGCTCCGCGCCCAGGCCAAGCTCAGCCTCGAAGTCGCCCGCTTTCTCGAAGCCGAAGTCAGCTCGAAGATCGCCGTCACCGACAGCGAGGTCGACGCGTTCTACAAACAGAACCTGGATCGGTTCAAGCAGGCCGAGGCCGTGCATGCGCGTCACATCCTGATCGGCGTGCCGGCGGACGCGAGCGCCGCCGATCGGAGCAAGGCGCGGCAGACTGCTCAGTCAGTGGTCGGACAGCTGAAGCGCGGCGCCAGATTCGAGGACATCGCGCGGAAACTGTCGACCGACACCGGCAGCGCGCAGAATGGCGGCGACGTCGGTTTCTTTCCGAAGGGCCAAATGACGCCGGCGTTCGAGCAGGCCGCGTTTGCCTTGAAGCCCGGCCAGACCAGCGGCGTCGTGGAGACGCCGTTTGGCTTTCACGTGATCCGGACGATCGAGCGACGCGAGGAGCGGACCGCGCCCTTCGAGGAAGTCAACGGGCAAATCAAGGAGTTCCTCACCAGGGGGCAGCGCGAGAAGAAGCTGGCCGACTTCGTCACCCAGTTCAAGACCAAGGCGAGAATCGAAATCCTCGTGTGAACCGGCCCGCCCTGAGCTCCGTCGAAGGGCCCGCGGCTCGACGCTTAGGGGCGTTCGATCAGCGCTGACGTCGACAGACCGTCGATTCTCGGAACGAGGTGGAGTCGCGCGCCAATCTCGCGCACCACGCCGGATTCGACGCAGTCCTCACCATATTCGGCGCCGTTCACGTGGACGTGAGGACGCACCGCGGCGATGAACGCCATCGGCACGGGCTCGTCGAAGATGTGCACGTAATCGACGTAACGCAGCGCCAGCAGCATGTCGGCGCGCTGCGCCTGCGGCACGACCGGCCGCTTCGGGCCCTTGTTCGCGCGCACGCTCGCGTCGCTGTTCAATCCCACCACCAGGACGTCGCCCTGCAGCTTCGCTTCCTTCAGGATGTGCAGGTGGCCGGCGTGCAGAACGTCGAAGGTTCCGTTCACCGTGACGATCCGCTTGCCGAGCCCGCGCAGCGTTTCGGCGAGGCGGCGAAGATCTTCCCGGCGGACGACCTGCGGTTCGGCCTGTCCGCTCGTCAGCATCTCTTCCGGCGATACGGTCGCCGTTCCGTGCTTGCCGACGACGACGGCGGCTGCGCGATTGGCGAAGGTGGCGCTTTCGGCCGCGGAAGCCCCGGCCGCAGTGGCGAGCGCAAAGGCGGCGACGACCGTATCACCAGCACCGCTGACGTCGAAGACCTCCCGGGCAGCGGCCGCGGCGGCCACTGGCTCTCCGCCGCCGCGCGGAAACAGCGTGATGCCGCGCGGTCCGAGCGTCAACACGACGCCGCATCCGAAGCGATCGGCGATCGCACGGCCGGTTCGCAGGATCTCCTCGTGCGTGGCCGCCGCCTCCGGCCAGTCGAGGAGCGCTCGCGCCTCCTTCCAGTTCGGTGTCAGGTAATCGCAGCCGCGGTAGAACGCGGCGTGCTGCGGCCGCGGATCGATGACCACGGTCTTGCCGGTCGATCGCGCCTGGCCAATCACGTGCTCGCAGAGGCGTGCGGTGACGACGCCCTTGGCGTAGTCGGAAATGACGATGGCGTCCGCGCGCGCGAGCTCGCGTGAGCATTCCTCGAGCAGACGCGACTCCGTGTCGCCGCCGATGGCGGCCGACGCTTCGTAATCGACGCGAAGCAGCTGTTGACGCTGTCCGAGGACCCGCACCTTGCGTGTGGTCTCGCGTCCGTCGCGAATGGCGATCAGCCGTATCCCGCGGGTCTCACAAGCCTTCGCGAGCTCCCGTCCCGCCTCGTCGTCGCCCGTGATGCCGACGAGCGTCGCGCGCCCGCCGAGCGCCACGACGTTCGCCGCGGTGTTGGCGGCGCCGCCAGGCACCGACCGCCGGCCGCTGAAGCGGACGATCGGCACGGGCGCTTCGGGAGAAACCCGCGACGAGTCGCCGTCCAGGTACTCGTCCAGCATGAGGTCGCCGACGATGAGGATGGACTGGTGCGGAAGACGGACGAGCAGGTTGGCGAGTTGAAGGGACACGTCCGCTGGATTCTATGCTACGGCGCGGGCGGGGTCCGAGAGGGGTCGGATACTGTATCCGACCCCTGCGGCGGTGAGCGAGGGGTCGGATACAGTATCCGACCCCTACACGCTGATGCCGCTCAGCGCTTCTGAACGAGGACGAGCTTGACCCATCCGGTGCCGGTCGCGCCCTGGACCTGGATGAAGCCGTTCTTCTCGCCGCCGGTGATGACGAGTTCTTCCCCTCTCGCCAGCGTCGCGACGACTTTTGCCGTATCCGCCGCGTCCGCGAGGAGCTTGACGTTGGCAATCTTCGGAACGAGGACATCGCCTTCGTTGAAGCCGGCGGCGGCATTCGTCTTCCCGCCGGCTGCCGCTTCCTCTTTCAACGAGCCGACGCTGCGCTGGAGGCTCGAGTCGTTTCGCACGACTTTGACCACGTTGTTGTAGTTGTCCATGAACGCAGCGGCGATGATCTTGCCTTCGTTGGTGTTGCCGTAACCGCCCGCCCCCGCGCCGCCGCCGCCGCCGAACAGCAATCCACCGAGACGCATGTCGGCTTTCTTCGTGCTGCCCTCGGCCGCCGCCACCTGGACGCCGCTGCGCGAATCGGCGACCAGCATGCTGGTCTGGGCTTCCTTGAACTTCAGGCCGCCGGCGACCGCCGCAAATTTTCCGCCGAGGAGGCCGCCCGCCGCGCCGCCAATGCCGCCGGCGTTGTTCTCCGAGAACACCACCCCCGGCGTCATGATGAAGTCGGCCGCGACCATCTGCCCGCCGCCGAGATTCGCCCCCTGCCGCATCTCGCCGCCCGATGCCAGCTGCCGCTCCTGCATCATGTTGCGCATGCCGACGCCGCGCTCGACGACGATGAAGCAGTTGGACTGCTGAATCATCATGCGGATCAGTCCGACGGGCGATTGCAGCTTGTATCGCATCAACGCGGTCAGGATTTCGGCCTGGGGCTCGACGACCGCCAGGGCGCCCATCGGCTTGTCGCAGTGCTCAAGCCCTTTGTCGCCGGTGCTGCCATCAGTGCCGGCCGCGCCTTTGACCACGCTGCCGCCCTGACCTTGCTTCGGTTGGGTGATGCCCTGCGCAACGGCCGGCGGCGAGGCCAGAACGACACACACAGCCGCAATGATGGCGCAGCGGAGTCCTGTAACACACATCGCGCTCCTCCAGCCCTGAATGAGACAGACGTATCCGTGGGGATAGGAGCTTTTATCACATCTGCGGGCTACGGTTTTGAGAAATTCGAGGACCGTCGTAGCATCGGGCCTCCCCATCAATATGGTTTCCTTCCAGCTGCGATCGCTCCCGGGAACCGCGTGGCCTGCGGTGCCGCCGCCGGAAACCAGCCAGTTGTGGGCCGCCTACCTGGAACTGAATCGGACGCAGTGGCTGTCCCCGCGGAGCTCGAAGAACGCCAGCTGCAGCAGCTTCGCGTGCTCCTGCTGCATTGCTTTCACGAAGTTGCGTACTACCGTCGGATCCTGACCGACATCGGCTATCCGAAGCGTCCGATCAAGAGCCTGGACGATTTCCGCCGGCTGCCGCTCCTGACGCGCGAGCTGTACCAGGCGAACAGCCGCGACCTGCAGGCGAAAAGCCTGCCGCAAGGGATGCAGCCGGCCGGCGAAGGCTTCACGTCGGGGACCAACGGCGTGCCGATCAAAGTGCTGAAGACGAACCGCGTGGCCTTGTGGTGGAACGCGTTGTACCTTCGCGATCTCGAGTGGTCGAACATCGACCCGGCCGGACGGCTGGCGATGATCCGGCTGGTGGCCATGACGCCCGAGGCCTTGCCGCGCGCGCTCGAGGGACAGGCCACCGAGTGGAACCAGCTCGCTCCTGCCCCTGCTCGAAACCGGCGCCGGCGTTCGTGATGGATGTCCGTCAGGATCCTCGCGCGCAACTCGACTGGTTGCGGCGCGTCAGGCCGACCTGTCTCTTGAGCCTGCCATCGAACCTCGAACTGCTCGCCGGCCTTCTGCGCGACAAGGGTGAACGTCTGCCGAACCTGCAGGTGGTCCAGACGTTCGGCGAGCCGCTGTGGGAGGCGTCGCGTCAACGGATCGAGGAAGGGTTCGGCGTACCCACCAAAAACAACTACGGCACGACCGAGGCCGGCCACATCGCGTCGCCGTGCCCGATGGGCCACGGCCTCCACGTCCACAGCGAGAATCTGATCGCCGAAGTGCTCGATGCCGAGAACCAGCCGTGCCGGCCGGGCGAAACGGGACGGCTGGTGTTCACGACGCTGCACAACTTCCTGGCCCCCTTCGTTCGCTACGACATCCTCGACGATGTGACGCTGGCGGAACGGGCCGTGTCCCTGCGGCCGCGGTCTTCCGCTATGGACCGCACGTCGAGGGCCGCCAGCACCCGATGTTCTACCTGTCCGATGGCCGGCGGCGATCGTCGATGGGTATTACCCTTCGAATCCGGCAGGTGGGGGGGCCCGCCAATTCCAGATCATCCAACGGGCGGATGCGCGCGTCGTCATTCGCGTCGTGCCGGACCATACGTGGACGGCCGATCACGCCCGGCGGATGCAGGAGGTGGTGCAGCAAGAGCTCGACTCCGGCATCCCGGTGGACATCGAACAAAAGGAGTCGCTCGAACGCTCACCCGGCGGAAAGCTGAAAATCGTCGTCCTCGAGAAGGAAACGGCATGAGCGACGGCGCGAACCGATCCGACGCGCTGCACGAGAATTACATCCGGCGATGGAACCTCGTCGGCCCTCCGCTGCGGCCGTCGTGGGAGGACCTGCAGCTCATTCAGGAAGAGATCGACGAGCTGGTCCCGCGCCCACGGCGGATCGGCGGCGCGGGCGTTGATCCTTGGCGTGACTCCGGAACTGGCGGCGCTCGACTGGCCGAAGCACAGCCGCGTCTACGCGGTGGACCGGTCGATCGAGATGATCCGATCGATTTGGTACACCTCGGCGCCACACGCGAAGGGCGCGGCGGCCGGCGACTGGGGAATCTGCCGAATCCGGGATCGATCCTTCGATCTGCTGGTGGGCGACGGAAGTTTCGCGTTCTTGGGCGTGGCCGGATGGGTATCGCTGTCTGCTCGACCAGGCGGTGCGGGCGTTGAAGCCGGCCGGCCGGCTCATCGCGAGGTTTCACGTGCGCCCCGAGGTGCCCGAAACACCGGCGCAGGTCTTCGAGAATTGGCCGCGGGCAGGATTGGCAGCTTCAATACGTTCAAGTGGCGCCTCGTGGTCGCCGTCCACGGCAACAGCGCGGACGGTGTGCGCATAGGCGACGTGTGGACCGCGTGGCGGGCGAGCGGCGTCGACGCCAACGGTTGGCGGCTGAACAGCGGTGGCCGCTCCGGTGATCAATACCATCGACGCCTACCGGGACGCGCCGATTCGCTACTTCATTCCACGCGTCGAGGAGCTCCACGCCTTGCTCGCCGAGCGCCTCCGCCAGATTGCGTCTCACACGCCCGGCTACGAGGACGGCGGCCGCTTTCGGATCGTCGCGCTCGAGCGGTCCGCCTGAACGATCAGCATGCGCATCCTCCTGGCGATTCACAACGCTTACACCGACACGACGAGCGGTGCGGCCCAGAGCATGCGCATCCTGATGCAGTGGCTGGCGGAAGGCGGCCACCAGTGCCGGGTGCTCGGCACGGCAAGGTTCGACGCCAGACCGCCGGACAGCATCGACGATCACCTCGCGGAACTCGATGTGCCGCTGCAGCGCCATCCGCCCTCGAAGGCCTTCATGCGATCGGTGAAGAAGCCGGCCAACATCGTCGTCGGACGACCGACCGTTGATTTCGTGCTCGATGGCGTTCCGGTCACGATGCTGATGACGAAGGCGGAACCGGGATCGACCGCCGATCGGTTCGAATCGCAACAGGTTCTCTTTCTGCTCGACGACATCTTTCAGCACTTCAGGCCTGACCTGCTCGTCACCTACGGTGGCCACCCGGTCGTTCAGGAGGCGATGCGACGAGCGCAGGCTCGCGGGACGACGACGGTCTTCAGCCTGCGTAATCGCGGATATGAGGATCGCCAATACTTCGCTCACGTTGATCATGTGTTCACGACGAGCCCATTTCCTGAGCGATCTCTATCGGCGCGCGATGGACCTCTGCAGCGTGGGTATCGAGTCGCCCATCGATTGGACCGACGTCGAGGCGCCGCCGGACCTGCAGAAATTCGTGACGTTCGTGAATCCGTCACCGGCGAAGGGATCGATGCTGTTCGCGCGCGTCGCGGACATGCTGGGATCGAGCCGCGCCGACATTCCGATTCTGATCGTCCAGTCGGCCAGGGGCGCCGGCGCGCTGAACGTGATTCCCGGCCTCGACTTCACCAAGTACCCTCACATCGTCGTCGCGCCGGCGACGCCGCGGCCGGCCGATTTCCTTGCGCTGACCAGGATTCTGCTGGTCCCGTCCACGGTGCCCGAGCGTTCGGGCGCGTGGCGGCCGAGGCGATGATCAACGGCATTCCACCGCTGGTCAGCGATCGCGGTGGGCTGCCGCAAACTGTCGGCGAGGCGGGTCGTGTGATTCCCCTGCCGTCATGGCTGACCGAGGACTCGAAACAGCTGCCGACCGCCGCGGAAGCCACGCCCTGGTTCGACGCGATCTGCGAATTGTGGGACGACCCGGGGGCCTATCACCGGGCATCCGATGTTGCTCGACAGGTGGCCGCTCGGTGCTACAGCGAGACTGTCCTGCGACGACGTTATCTCGGGTACTTTGCCTCGATTGAATCGGGCCCTGCTGCGCCGCTGTTCGAGGAGCCCATTTAGGCTATAGGCTAGTAGAAACGGTCTGTCGCCTCGAATTCGAACAATAGTCGGCTTTGCTGCCGACTTTCGTGTTGGCGCCGGGCCCACTGTTTCAGGCTTCTAAACAAATTACAAGAGATTCTGCGAATTTGGGGGCGTCTCGATATGGCGGCCCCTTTGCTAAAGGACGGCACTTGCCGCAAGTTCGTTGGAATTCGCAGGACAACGTGGGTGTCTTCCGCAGGTGTCTGGATCGACCGGACACGGGAGAGTTGCGATGAGTGATGAGATGTCGACACCAGACGAGACGCTGACGGTCGCGACGCCGGAGGTCAGCGGCACGCCTTCTGTCAAAAGCGCGGGGAGATCCTCCACCGCGGTGAAGCTGATTCAGGCGGCCGCCCTTGCGGCGGTGTTGGTGCCGCTCGGCTCAATCGCGATGGAAGCGGGATTGCGCACGACCGACGGTGGCTCTGGCGGCACGTCCTGCGCCGGCGGAACAGAGGGGGGCGCCCTCTTCACGTTCGGCAGCGCACCGTATAACTTGGAGCTCGCGTTTGAGGATCAGCGGGGCTCATTCACGATCAACGTCGACGCTGAACTCAGAACGCAGTCGTCTATGTTGGGAAGTGGCCAACTCGAAAATTTCGACGGCTTTGTGTGTGTGCCGATTGCCGGAGGGGATAATTGCGTCCAATTCCGCTTTTCTGGCGATGGTACAACTCCAAGTGACACGACGTGGAGAGGATTTTTCGATGTCTACATCAACTGGTTTAACGACACGCCCTTCGACGATCCATCCCAGGACCCTCAAAACCGCATAAGAATGCTACACGCCCTCGGCGTGCAGGGCGGATGACGTGTACACTACAACGACATCACGCACGCTTTCAACAGCAGCTACGACCCATACAAAGAGGACCCGGCCATAGGTGGCAGAGACGACATGTTTTCCCTGATGGCCCCTTTCCAGGCGCCTTCCGCCAACGTTCCGGAGCCCGCAAGCCTGTTGTTGTTGGGAACAGGAATAGGCGGTGTGCTGTATCGTAGACGGCAACGGAGACTGAAGAGCTGACACGTCGCTCCACGAGACTTTTTTCGCCGCCAACTTCCCGCCGCCGGGTCCCGCAGGCCCGGCGTTTTCTTTTCCAGCCCGTATCGCTGAGTCCTCAGCAGGTCGCCACGATCATTCTTCTCGTCATCGGCACGGCGCTGCGCCTCTGGCAATACCTGGCAAACGCGTCCCTGTGGATTGACGAAGCGGCTGTCGCGCGCAACATCATCAATCGGCCCATCCGGCGCTGCTTAACGGCCTGGATGATGCGCAAGTGGCTCCGCCGGTGTTTCTCCTGATCGAGAAGGCGGTGGCCGCGACGATGGGGCCTTCCGAGCTCGCGCTGCGCCTGTTTCCCTTCCTCTGCGGACTGTTTGCCCTCGTCCTCTTCACCAAGCTGTCACAGGAAGTCCTCGAAGGCTGGGCGGTGCCGTTTGCCGTCGGCCTGTTCGCCCTTGGGGCGCCGTTCATCTATTTTTCATCGCAGGTCAAGCAGTACCGAGCGACACCGCTGCGAGCGTGTTCGTTTTGTACCTCGCACTGCGCTTTCGACGCGAATCTTCAGACATGCGGCGCGCCGTCGTCCTAGCATTGGCGGGCGCGGCGATGCCGTGGGTGTCTCAACCCACGTCATTCGTCCTCGCAGGTGTCGCCGTGGCGATGACGATTCTGTATCTCCGCGAGAGAAAAAGACCACCGTTCCGGACCCTGGCGGTTGTCCTGGTCGGGTGGGCCGTGAGTGTCGCTGCCGCCGGAATACTCGCCATGCGCGCGGTGTCGCCGATGGACCGCGTGTACTTTGCGCGGGACTGGGCGCCGGGGTTCTGGCCCATTCTTCCGCCTCACACGCTGGCCGATTTAATCTGGCCGGTGCAGCAACTGACGTGGGCGTTCGGAACGTTCGCGAGCGGCCCTCTGCGCACCAACGGAGGGCTGAACTATCCGTGGTCCTTGGCCTTCGTCGCGGTCATGTTCGTCGGGTATGCGGCGCTCTGGAAGCAGCGAAAGGACGCAGCACTGATCCTGATTCTGCCGGTGATGGTCGCACTCGCGGCATCGTCGCTGAACGTGTACCCGGTCACTGGGCGTCTGCTGGTATTTCTGGAGCCGGGCCTTCTCCTGGCCACGGCTGCCGGCGCCCGTCATCTGCTCCTCAATCTCCCTCACGGCCTGCAGTTCACGGCGCCGGCCATTCTTGGCGTCCTCGTCGGGTCACCGATCTACGCGGCCGCCACCGCCCTCCCCCCCGATCGGATCGAGCACGCGCGGCCGATCGTCTCGAGCCTGGCAGACAGATTCGAGCCGAACGACGCCGTTTACGTGTACTACGGCGCGGCGCAGGCCTTCTTGTACTGACGCCCCACGGTTCCACTTCCCGATGCGCGACGCGGCGATCGGCCGATGTTCGCTGGCACGGCCGCGCGCGTATCCGAACAGATCGATCGCTTTCGCGGTCGACCGCGGGTCTGGATGCTGGCGACGCATTTGAGCCGATGGACGAAGGACCTCGAGCTATTAACGGCGTACCTGAACGCGATCGGTCGCCGCACGTGGTCGACCGTCGCTCCGGCCACTCGCGACATCCCGGAGCTCGCGGCGCATCTGTTTCTATATGACTTGAGCGACCGCCAACGGCTGGCGAACGTTTCCGCCGCGACATTCCCGGTGCCGCAGCGCGTTACGGACGAGGCGGCGTCGCAGTGGGGATGCTATGGCGTGGTCGCGCCGTTACGGGCCTTTTGAGTAGCGCTGACACTCGGCGTACATTACGGACAGATCCGCGCGCTTCAGGACGTCCTGATTGCCGTCCTCGCCTTTGATCTCGTCGAGCAGGCGCAGCGCGGCGGCGTAGTCACGGGACGCTTCAGCATCGTTAGCCAGTCGGAGCGCGGCGCCGCGCAGGTAACCGCGCCCTGGCGATGAGAATCCGCAACCCGAGCGCGTCGGCCTTCGCCACCGCGCGACTCGCCTCTTCCCGGGCGGTGGCGTACGTCCTTCAGCTTGAGCAGCGCATCCACGCGAAGCAGCGAGTAATCGACCGACAAGGATTTGAGTCCGACCGATCGGCGTCCTGCGCCAGCGTCGCCAGCCGGGCCGCGATCGCCTTGGTCGGCTGCGCGGATACGGCCACGGTTGCCGCGCTGGCCTGCGCGAGAAGACCGAGGCTGCGATCGGAAGCTTCGGACGCCGACTGCACCGCTTCGGCGGCGCGCGCCGCCGCCGCCCTGTTGTCGCCGGCGTAGAACAGGCGATCGGCCTGGAACCGCTGCGTCTGAACGATGACCGCCGGATTCTGCAGCTCGCGGCCGACCGTCATCGCCTCGTCCAGCAGCTTGTCGGCGTCCTCGAACCGTCCGGCGAGCGCGAGACTGTTCCCGTAGCCGCCGAGGATCTCTCCCAGCCACATGTCGCGCTGCTTCAAGTCGCGAAACGTGGTCAGCGCTTCGTCCTTCGATTTGATCGCGGCGCCGAAGCGGCCCTGATTGTCGAAGATGGTGCCGATGCTGTACGACTCGATCGCGGCGCCGCGCTTGTCGCCGGCCTTTTCGGCGGTAGTCGAGCGCGCGCACGTACTGCGCCAGCGACTGATCGTACTTGCCGCGTTTCAGCAGCGTCTCCGCGAGGTTGTGAACGGTGTCGGCCATGTCCTTCGGGTTGTTGGCCTTCTCCCGGATTTGCAGGGCGAGCTCGAAATGCGTTTGCGCATCCGCATACTGCCCTTTCGACTGATACAGGACGCCGAGGTTGTTGAGGACGAGCGCCTCGCCGGCGGAGTTGCCCAGCTCGCGGCGCAGCTGCAGCGACTCCTGGAAGTACGGCAGCGCCTCGTTCGGACGACCCAGCGTCTCGTTGAGCAGCGACCCCAGGTTGGTCAATGTGCTCGCGACGCCGCCCTTATCGCCGATTTCGCGGAGGATTTTCAACGCTTCCTTGAATCGCGCTTCGGCCTCGCGCGGCTTGCCATTCTTCTCGAGCACCTGCGCGATTTCTCCGATGCTCGACGCCATCCCGCGCCGCTGGCTCGGACCGAGTTTCCGCTTGATCTGGAGCGACTCTTCGTAGTTGCGAATCGCTTCTTCGGGCCGATTCAACTGCTTGTAGGCGATGCCGATGGCCTGCAGCACGTTGGCGCGCGCTTCCTCGTTGTTGATCTCGACCGCGAGGCTCAACGCCTTGTTCAGCGGCTCGAGCGCATCCTGCGGATTGCCGCGCTGATCTCGACCCGCCCGAGCGCGCGCAAGCCTTCGACGTACTTCGGATCGAGCTTCGACGACGATGGCGTACTGGTCACGCGCCTTGTCGAACTGTCCGGTCTGCTCGTACAAGTCGCCGAGATCGAATTGCACCACCGGGCTGTTGGGCGAGGCCTTGACCAGGTTTTCGTAGGACTCGATCGCCTTCGCGTTGTCCCTGACGATCTGATAATGGGTCGCCGCAATCCGGTACTTTTCGAGCGCCGGCAATCCGTCGCTGAGGCTCATCGCCCGCCGCGTGAACTGGCCCGCTTCGTCGTCGTAGCCGAGCGTCGAGTACGACTTGGCCATCGCCGAGAGGGCCAGCGCGAAGTGGTCGTCGATCTTCGTCGCCGCCTCGAAGCTCTTGAGCGCCGCCTGGTGATTGCCCTGCTGCGTCAGCTGCTGCCCTTCGTTGTAGAGCCGCAGCGCCTCGAACGAGCTGGTCGACGGTTTCCACGACGTCGACTTCAGCTCCTTGAGGATGTCGGTCGATCCGTGCGCCAGGTTCTCGCGAACCGCGTCGGCCAGCGTCCCGATCGACGCCAGGAGATCGCGTGCGTTGGGCGCCATCGCGTTCAGGGGCGTCGTCTCGCCTTTGTCGAGATCCTGCAGCGTCGCGTCGATCCGGATCGCTTCGCCGAATCGCGTCAACTGGCCCCAGAGCACGCTTCTGGCGTTCGTGAAGTCCGCGACGCGCGCGAGCTCGGTCGGCGCCGGCGTGGTGTTCGGCTGAATGCGCAAATCCTGGAGGACCTGCAGCACGCGATTCGAGGGCACCGTCATCACATGCGACGACTGCCCCAGTTCGGTGCGGAGGACATCGCTGACGCTCGACCCGAGCGAGTCGAGCGCCGCATCGCCGGATGCATTGCGAAACGGCAGGATGGCCAGCGTGACGCTGGGCGCCGCAATCGCACGCGTCTGCGCCTGGGTCTGCGGCTGCGCGCGCTGGGCCAGCGTCAGCCGCGCGCGAAGGAACCATCCGCCCGCCAACAGGCCAAACACCACCAGCGCGGCAATCCCGCCCATCAGCAGCGCGGAGCGCGACCCGGCCGGCGTGGTGGCAGTCCTCGTGCTCACCGTCACCGGGCTCCCACTCTTCGCCTCGAGGTCCGCGAGGACCTCGCTCATGTTCTGATAGCGGTTCGCCGGGTCGGGCTGGATGCACTTGTTGACGACCGCGTCCAGCCACTCTGGAATCGTCGCGTCGATCGATCGCAGCGACGCCAGCGGCGCCTGCATGCGCGCCATCAATTCGGCGACGCCGGTGCTGGTCGACTGACGGCGGCCGAGCAGGATGTCGTTGAGAATCAGCCCGAACGAATAAATGTCGGCGCGCGCGTCGACGCGCTCGCCTTTCGCCTGCTCGGGCGCCATGTACTCGACGGTGCCGACGATGACGCCGGACGCGGTCATGCCGGCGGCGGTGCCGCCCGACGTCGATCGCGCGATGCCGAAGTCCATGATCAGGACGCCGCCCTCGACCGTCGATCATGATGTTCGCGGGCTTCAGGTCGCGATGGACGACCCCGGCCGCATGCGCGGCGACGAGGCCGGAGGCGAGTTCCTTCGCGATGGCGACGGCGCGGTCGACCGGCAGGCGGCCCTCGCGCGCCACGACCGTCGCCAGATCGGAGCCCTGCACGTACGGCATCGAGATGTAGGTGATGCCGTCGATCTCTCCGAGGTCGTGAATGCGGACGACGTTCTTGTGCGTGACCTGACGCGCGAGCAGCAGCTCGTGTTTGAAGCGGCGCTGCAGCGCTTCCGCGGCTTGCGGGTCCGGCGCCGACTCGGGCCGGATCACCTTCAGCGCCACGGCGACTTCGAGCGATTGATCCCACGCCTGATAGACGGCGCCCATGCCGCCGACGCCGAGCAGCGAATGATGTGATAGCGCGAGCCGAAGTTCTGACCGACCGTCAGCCCAAGCGTCTGATGTGTCGACGTCGTGGCTATCGGCGGGACGCCCATGGTCGGCGGAGGCGGCGCATACGCGGTTGTGCCCCGCCGAATTGCGTCGCGTTGTCGTCCGGGTTGGGAATCGGGAGCGGCGTCGCCAATCCGATGACAGTCGGGACAGAGTCGCTCCCGACGCTCGCGCCGCACTGCGCACACCGACCGTGGAGTGGGGCGGCTCCGCTGCCGCAACGAGAACAGGGCATGGATTGAGCTTTCTCGATTATCGCGTGAAACCCCTGAATCTACAATAACTGCTTCAGCCGACAGACGTTAGCGCCCCGTCCACCGGCTGAGCCGCCCCCGGCTCGCGCGGTACGGCTGATGGGAGCGCCCCCTGCTCCGTCTAAGTGTCGGTCCGCCCTGCACATTTCTGCAGGTCGTACCGATACAGCCTCCATGGAACAGACAGCCGAGGGAATCGACATCCCGGTGGTGATCCTGGTGGAGCGGAGACATCGTCCGAGCCGGCGAGGCGCGTGGCGCGGCGGACGCCGGAACGAGGATTGGACGAACCGCCCGATCGACGCCTGGCGGCACCTCGAGCAGCGAGCCTCGGCGTGGCGCCAGTGGGTGGTTGCGAAAGTCGCCCCGCTGCGCCACTGAGCCGGTCATTTCTTCAGCGCGGCCGGCCAGGGTCGAAAATCACTCGCGCTCATGCCGGACTGCTCTCGGGAGATGGCCCGGGTTCGACGCGATAGCCGAGACTTCGGAGTTCGCGGATCATCTTGGCGGCACGGCGTTGGGCCGCGCTGTTTGGTGACGGCCGGACCACGTTCTTCGTAGACGACGCCGTCGTGGAGGATCTTCCAGACCAGCCGACAGAGCCGATGCGCAATGGCGCCGATCGCTTGCGCGTGTCCGAGACGGACGACCAAGCGCCGATACACGAGTTCAAAGATACTGCCTTTGGTCTTCACGGCGGCATTCGCCGCTTGATTGAGGAGGCGGCGCATTTGGCGATTGCCGTTCGGCGATCGATGGCTGTGATTGACGCCCGCGCTCTCGTCGTGTGCCGGGACACGCGCCCACCCACGACGCCAGGCGCTTCGCTGTCGCAAACGTGGCGGCCGTCGGGCCCACTTCGGCGATGATCTGCTGCGCGGAATCGACGCCGAGCCCCGGGACCGCGGCGAGTCGTTGCGACGGCGTCCTGATGCACGCGAAGCAGCCGCGCGAGTTCCTCATCCAGTTGCTGCATGTGCGCCTCGATCACTTCCAATTCATCGAGCGTCATCGCGAGCAGCCGCCGGTAGACGGGATCCAGATCGCGTGCACGCGCCGAGCGCGTCGCGCAACTGCGCCGGCGTGGCGTGCAGCCGCTGGCTGCCGAGCGCCGCGACCGCGGCCGGATCCGTTTCGCCACTCGGCGACCGCGCGCAGCATGCGGCGCGCACTCGCCCCGAGCAGATCCGACACCAGACTCGACACCTTGATATGCGCTTCCTCGAGCAGACACTCCAGCCGGTTCTGGAGCTGCACCCGGTTGCACGTGAACTGGTACTTGCGCCGCGTGACCGTCCGCCACAGCCGCTGCGTCACATCCGGCACAAAGCTCAGGGTGAGTTCGTGCGCGACCAACCGTTTCACCAACCGTTCGGCGTCCGGGAAATCTTGCTTCCGGCCGCGCGGTCCGCGATTCGATTGGGCTTGCGCCAGATGCAGCGCGCCTGACGTCGGCCCGGCACCGCTCGCGCGTCCGACGGATCGGCTGCCAGCCAGCGCTCCAACGCCTCCCAGACGGGTCGCCAGTACTGCGCGGTCGATTCCATCACGACTTCCTCGACCTCGCTGCTCCACGAACCACTCCGCCAGCGCGCGCAGTTGGTCGGGGCTCGTCCCGACCTGCCGGCGCTCAAACTCGTCACTCCCCCTCGACCGCCACGTCCGCGACCACCACCGCCAGCATCCGCTTGTGCACATCGATTCCCGCGATCCGATACGGCATACGCCTCTCCTGGCGGGAGCGGAGAACGTGCCTGGATTGTCTTACTCAGGGTCACAGGCTGTCGCGTTGCACCAGCGACGCCCACTTATTCGCTCAAGCGCGCACGTTCCGGATCATCCAATTGAACGGCTTCAAGTGCTCCACTGGTTCGATCGATCTCACCGCTCGCGCCAGCGCCATTCTCGCAACGGCGCGCCGATTTTCATCCGCTTTCGCGAGCTGATGTCAGCGCGTGGGAACGCGCTGCTGCAGCTCAGTCAACCAGTTGAGGACGACGTTGATGGCCTGCGTATCGGCGTTGTCGTCGATGTTCACGAGGAAACGGCCGCCGTCTGCCGCCACCGCGTAGCGGCCCCCCATCGCATAATCGGCGAGATTCGTCTGAAAGAGAGCCTGCGGCTGGGCAATGACCACCTTGGCGCCGAGGCTGACGCCGGCTGCGTGCAGGATGCTCTTTGGGATCGACGAAATACAACTCGCGGCCGTCACGTCGCCAGCGCGGCTGAGAGCCTCCCGTCGTCGATACCTGCCATCGGTTGATCGAGCGTGGAAACGTTCGCAGGTACACTTCCCACTTTCCCGATTCGTTCGACACGTACGCGATCCACTGCCCGTCGGGAGAAATGTGCGCCTGCTCCTCGATGAACTGCGTCTGCAGCAGCGGAAACGCGCGGCGGTCACCAAAGAGGGGTAACGCCCAGATCCTTCAACGTCACCGGATCCTGCCGTGTGAATAGGATGAATCGGCCATCGGTCGACCAGTCGGTCGGGTCGTTCGGCTGATCGGAGGGCAGCACAAGTTCTTCACCGCCGGTCCCCGACGCTTCGGCGACGTAGATACTGCCCGCCTTGCCGCGTTCCGAGCTGAAGGCGATCCGCTCGCCGTCGGGAGACCAGACGGGAGCGCCGTCGGGCGCCGGATTGGATGTCGCACGGGAGGTCGTGCCGCGCGCGAGATCGATCACCCAGATGTCGTAGTTGCCCTGGAACAACCGGCGGGCGGCGACTCGCGTTCCATCCGCCGAGAGCGCG
Organism: uncultured Acidobacteriota bacterium; assembly: GCA_963792175.1. Classification (GTDB taxonomy): domain Bacteria; phylum Acidobacteriota; class Vicinamibacteria; order Vicinamibacterales; family CAVVIG01; genus CAWBVG01. The sequence continues at coordinate 147,581 of CAWBVG010000039.1, read as the reverse complement.
ATGTTGCTGATCCGGTCGGCGGAGTTGGCGATGGGCAGCGGCTTGCCCGAACGATCGAACCACATCAACCGGTGCGCCGGAACGCTGGTGAATGCGAGGACGCCATTGCTCGACGCGCTGAAGGTGGAGACGTCGAACGGCATCTGCGCATCAACCGGAATCGCATCGCCCGACGCGCGCAATCGCCTGACATCGAACGGCAACGCCATCAGCCCGCCCTCGGTTCCCTCGCCGAGGAACAGCACATAGCCTGGCGGCGTATAGACCGCCTTCGACTCGATGTTGAGCAGGCGTATGCGCTCGGCGCTGTCGAGCGAACCGATATCCACGCGGCTGTCTTCGCGCTTGGCCGAGCGCGCGATGAACAGGAAATGACGGCCGTCGGGAAGGAAGAAAGGATGGCGATGGCTGTCCTCCTGACGACCGGCATCGAGCGACGTCACCGGCGTCGGCTTCCCACCGGCCGCCGGCACTTTCGAAAGCGCCCCGAGGATGTTCGGAGCAAACACGATGAACCCGCTATTGCCCCAGCTCGCGCCCCGACCGTCGGGCGCGTCGCAGATGGTTTGCACCGACCCGCCAGACGCGGCGATTTTTTTCAGCTTGCCATCGGCGAAAAACGCAATCGACTGACTGTCCGGCGACCAGAACGGATCGTGAGGGTCCGCCGTCCCAGCGAGCGGCTGCGCGGCGATGGCATCGAGGGACCGTGTCCAGAGTTGTGTCGTCCGGTTGATCGCGGCGGCGAAGACGACGCGCGTTCCGTCGGGCGACACCGCGTAATTGGCGAATTGCGCACCCGCGGGCGGCAAGAGCGCCAGCTTGACGAGCGCCGGCTCACTCGCGGGCCGCGCGAAATACGCTCCAGCGGCGGCGAGCGCCGCGATCGTGACCGCTCGCCGCACCGAGGGTGAACATGCGGCGTGAACGGCGTCCCGGCGCGGCCGGCGCGAACGCCGCTGACGTACGCATCGCGTCGATCCATTTCAGTTCGTCGAGCAGGTCGCGGGCCGATTGCCAACGCTCGTCGGGATCCTTCGCCAGGCATTTCTTGACCACCCGCTCGAACGCCGGCGGCACCAACGCGACCCGCTCCGACAGCGCGGGCGGGTTCCGGTCCAGGATTTTCACGATGAGATTGCCGCGGTCGTCGCCTTCGAAGGCCCGCTGGCCCGTGGCGAGCTCGTAGAGGAGACCGCCGAACGCGAAGATGTCGGTGCGATCGTCGATGCGGCCGCCACTGATCTGTTCCGGCGCCATGTACGGCAGCGTGCCGATGAGGATGTCTTCTGCCGCCAGCCGACGAGCCTGTGTCGGCGACACGGTCTCGTCAATCGGCGAATTGGCTATTGGCGGCATCGACAGGGCCAAGTCCGAAGTCGAGCAGCTTGGCGCCGCTCTTGGTCAGCATGACGTTGCCCGGCTTCAGGTCGCGATGGACGATCCCGTGCCGGTGGGCGCTCGCGAGTGCGTCACAGATTTCGATGCCGATTTTGAGGGTCTGCTCGAGCGACACCGGCGCCCTTGCGCAAGCGCTGGCTCAGCGTCTCGCCCTCGAGGTACTCCATCACCAGAAAGCTGATCTCGTCCTGGTGACCGACGTCGAACAACGTACAGATGCGCGGGTGATTCAGCGCCGCGATGTGGCGGGCTTCGCGTTCGAAGCGAAGACGGAATTCAGCATTGACGGTCACCCGACCCCCGACCACCTTGATCGCCACCGTACGATCGAGGCGGGTGTCGTTCGCCCGATACACCTCGCCCATGCCGCCGCTGCCGACCAGCGACACGATTTCGTAAGCGCCGAGGCGCGTGCCAGGCGACAGAGTCAAGGGATGTCGCTGCTGAGGGTAACGACGGCCAGCGACTTTAGCAACACTCAAAGCCGGATCGGGCGCAGCATTTCCGGACAGTTGAGCGCTGACAATTTTCTACAACTTCGGCTCTTGATTTAGGGATGCTACTAATCGTACGTTACGGCATTCGTTCGCGGCCTGCGCATCCCGACCCACGGTCCGTTCATGGCGAAACTGATTCCCGAATTGGAGCTGCACGGTCCGGTGAACTGCCCGGAGTGCGGCACGACTCCTGTGACCCTGCTGGAGGAAGCGACTCGGCGAAGCGAGCTGTGGTGGCTCGCGTGTCCAGCCTGCGGGCACATGTGGCAAGTCACCAGGACCGACCTGCTCGATGCGTCTGCGCCTGGCGCATTTGTGCCCGATGATGTGGGCAGTTTCAAACAGACCGTTCGATCAGGCGACGAAGACTGACCCACCGTGACGCTCGCGCGCTATTTCGTGGCGTGCCTGGGCACCGATCGACCGGTGATGCACGAGCTTCGCAGCGGCATCTCGTTCGACGATCACGGAATCTGGTGAGGTGCACTCCACCGGCCGGTGACGGGCCAGACCGATCGGCGGCCGACCCTCGAGTCGCGATGACGCTGGCCGCGAGAAGCCGCTCCACTCCTCGAACGGAACGCGACGTGCATCCTCGCAACAGAGGAGGATTGTATGACGCGTCAAATGATCGCGGCGCTGGCGCTGGCCGCACTGACGGCCGGCGTGGTGTACGCACAGCACGTCACCACCGATTCCGATCCGGCGGCGCCGTTCGCGACGTACAAGACGTACGCCTGGACGCCGGGGACGGCGTCCTTCGTTTCGCTGACCGAACAGCGCATTCACGCCGGCGTGAACGCGCAGCTGCAAGGCAAGGGTATGACGCAAGTCGACTCGAACCCCAATGTCTTCGTCGCCACGCACGTCACGACTCACGCTGTACCTCAGGTCATCGCGGACGGCTTCGGTCCCTGGGGGTTCGGCGGCGGCATGGCGACCGTGCAGACGTACACGGAGGGCTCGTTGATCGTGGATTTGTATGACGCGAGCACAAGGAAGATGGTCTGGCGCGGCGTCGCGACGGCGACGGTCAGCAGCAAGCCGGAGAACAACGCCTCGAAGATCGACAAGTCGCTGATGAAGTTGTTCGAGCGCTACCCGCCCGGCGTAGGGACGAGCAGGTAGGAGGCCGCGCGAGTCGCCAATCGCACCCCGTCGGCGACGTCACTCCTGCGCTCGTTCGCGCATCACGGCGTTCGTTGCGGATACACCCGGTAAGGATGGCCGCGCAGACCCGCAGCTCACCTGTAAGTCGGTGCGGCCTCCATGATTGCAGGCGCTGCGAAGCCACGCTCAGCAAATCATCGACAATAGAAAAGATGAACCAAGTGTCAGCGCTATGGGGAGGTCTGTATGTCGCAGGCAAGATCTGTTGAGGGCGTCAAGAACGTCGTGCTGGTGCACGGGGGGTTCGTAGACGGGTCCGGTTGGCAAGGCGTCTACGACCTCCTCAAGAAGGACGGCTACAACGTGTCGATCGTCCAGAATCCAACCACCACGTTGGCGGATGACGTCGCGGTCACCAAGCGCATGCTGGCCACGCAGAACGGCCCGGCGATTCTCGTCGGCCACTCGTACGGCGGCGTCGTGATTACGGAAGCCGGCACCGATCCGAAAGTCGCAGGTCTCGTCTACATCGCGGCGTTCGCCCCGGACAAGGGCGAGTCCGTGTCCGCGTTGATCAAGAACCCGCCTCCCGGGGCGCCTGTGCCTCCGATCCTGCCGCCTCAGGACGGCTATCTGTTCCTCGATCGAACGAAGTTTCGAGCGTCGTTCGCGGCGGATGTGAGCGCTGACGCCGCGGCATTCATGGCCGACTCGCAGGTGCCGTGGGGTCTCGAAGCGCTCAACGGCGCCGTCAGCGAGCCGGCGTGGAAAACGAAGCCGAGCTGGTATCTCGTGTCCACGGAGGACAAGATGATTCCGCCCGACGCGCAGCGCGCGATGTCGAAGCGCGCCGGTTCGACGGTTGACGAGGTCAAGGGCAGTCACGCGGTGTATGTGTCCCAGCCGAAGGCCGTTGCCGCGATCATCGCGAAGGCGGCACACGGCGTGGCGCTGACCACACGGTAGGATCACCCGCTGAGTCCGGCGATTTTGGGCCAGTCAGACGTCTCGCTCATCGCAGTAGACCGCGTGCGTGGGCCTGTTCCAACGAGGAGCCGTGCAAGCCCGGCATCGATGCCGGGCTTGCCTGGCATTTCGTCAGTTGTTCCTCAACGACGCCTCAATCCCACCACGGCGAATAGGCCGGACGTATTCGTGCGGGTAGAGATAGTAGGCGTCGCGGCAGGATCCGGAAAGCGATGACCTGCTCAGCGGCGAGCGGCCACAATCGCGTCTTCGTCGACGAATCGTGGTCGGGGTTAGTGCAGGGACGGTGCCGGAGCATGCCGTCGAGCAACGGGCAGGAAATCGTCGAAACCAGGAGCGGCCAGGGAGAGCCCGTGCCAGCGGGCCGGCTGGTGCCAACCAGCTGGCACGTCGGTCCGCCGGCACGCCGCCGAGACGTTTACGCCGCGATCCGCCGGACGGCGACTGAGAGCATCAGCCGAGTGATGCCGCTGAAGAACATGCTGACGCCGACGAGCATGCCGACAGCCCAGACCGAGCTCGTGGGCCAGGCGCTCCCGATCATCGCGGCTAGCACCAGCGTCACGATGCCGTCGAACAGCAGCCACCCGCTGCCCGGCGCCGGACGCACCTTGAACGCCAGGACAAACTCCAGAACACCCTCGATCAGCAGGTAGATCGCCAGCGCCAGCGTCAGCGACTCCAGTCCGGCGACTGGCCGTGCGAGCAGGTAGAAGCCAATGCCGCCGTAAAGAATCCCGACCAGAATCTCCCAGACGACGGCGCCGGCGCGGCCAGCGCGCCAGGCAAAGGCGAGATGCAGGAAGCCGCTGAAAACCAGCAGCCATCCGACAAAGATCGTGACTGTCACGCCGGCGATCGACGGAACGAGGATCGCCAGCACCCCAGCGGCGATCATCAGAACACTGAGCACGATCGACCAAGTCGACGCCTTGTGAATATCGCCCGTGATTGAGTTCGCCATCGGACCACTCCTTTCACGACATTCGCCACTACGCATCGTCCTGCCGGCATAGGGCGTCTGAACCGACCACCCAATCCAGCCCGCGGCCATGCCGCCATCAGACCGATGCCGGCGGCCATCGTAATAGCTTTCAGAGGCTGAGCTTCACGCTGATGCGCCTCCTTCCAAACGACTACAAACAGGAACTGCAAGATTCTGGCCCGTCTCTTGAAGGCGAGACACAATTCGCTATGGCACTCGTGGCTGAACCCGGTTCCGCGCATCCCCTCGGGATGACGACCCATCCCGACGGCGTCAACTTCTGGCGCAGAAGCTCATCGTCGACTGCCTGCGCTACTGGGTGCAGGACATGCACGTCGATGGCTTCCGTTTCGACGAAGGCTCGATCCTGGCGCGGGGCGAAGATGGTGCTCCGCTCGTCCACCCGCCCGTCATCTGGCAGATCGAGCTCGACGACGCGTTCGCCGACACCAAGCTGATCGCGGAAGCCTGGGACGCGGCTGGCCTGTATCAGGTCGGGCACTTTCCAGGCGATCGCTGGGCCGAGTGGAACGGCCGCTACCGGGACGACGTGCGGCGGTTCGTGAAAGGGGATCCGGGCCTGACGGGCGCCATGGCGTCGCGCCTCGCCGGCAGCGCGGACATCTATCAGGGGCGCGGCCAGTCGCCCGAGAACAGCATCAACTTCGTCACCGTCCACGATGGCTTCACGCTCAACGACCTGGTGTCGTACAACGACAAGCACAACGAGGCGAACGGCGAAGGGAATCGTGACGGCATCAACGAGAACCTGAGCTGGAACTGCGGCGACGAGGGGCCGACCGCCAACCCGGAGATCGGCGCGCTACGAGTGAGGCAGATCAAGAACTTCGTGACCATCCTGATGGTGTCGCGAGGGGTCCCGCTACTGCTCGGCGGTGACGAGATCCGCCGCACCCAAGGCGGCAACAACAACGTCTACAACCAGGACAACCGAACGAGCTGGTTCGATTGGATCATGGCTGATTCGAACCAGGAGGTGTTGCGGTTTGTGACGCGCGCGATCGCGTTTCGGAAGGCGCACCCGGCGCTTCGGCGACCGCACTTCTACACCGGGCATGTCAATGAGCGGGGTCTGGCCGATATCAGATGGCACGGGACAAAGTTGGGCAGCCCGTGGTTTGACGATCCCCAGGGACGTGCGCTGGCGTGCACGATCGCCGGGTTCGGCGAACATCCAGACCTGCACGTCATGATGAATATGTTCTGGGAGCCGCTCGACTTCGAGGTGCCGGTGGATCCACAACGTACGTGGCAGATCGCCGTCGACACGTTCGCGGCCAGCCCGCACGACATTCCCGATCAGGATCAGCGATCCATGTCGGCTCGGCACGCCTGCACGGTTCAAGGCCGAAGCATCGTGATCCTCGTCAGCGTCACGGCCTGAACCAATTCTCCACGCCGGCTGCTCGGGCATTGAGGGTCTCGAACCTCACCGACTGTGCTAAAGCAGCTCTTCGATGATGTGCACCGGTCCGTCGGGACGGATTTCTCCAATACCCACGGCGAGCAGCCGATTGAGGAAGTCGTACTGTGGAGCGGCGGTCTCGAATCGAGGCAGGGTGCGCAGGTACTGTCTCGCGTCGTCGCGGACACCGGTGAACGTCAGATAGATCAGGGCGCCGTCGTCTGCCTCGAGCGTCGCGCGAAGATCGAGTTCGAATACGCCGTCAGCGGTCGCCGTCGCCCAGTCGGCGCCTCCGGCGAGGACTTTGCCACGAACCCGATCGCCTTCAAAAGAACCGCCGAGGATCGGAAAAATGAAGAGGCGGCCGCGCGGCGTCGACCCTACCTCCTGAATGGCGGCAGTCGTCAGGTGCAGGGCCATGAGAGGACGAGTGTTCATATGTCACAGCACTTCGTGTATCGCGTAGACGGGGCCGTCGGCGCGACGGTCGCCGGTTGCCACTGCGATGATGCGATTCAGGAATGCGTACGTCGGGTGGGCAGTCTCGAAGCGTGGCGTCGTACGAAAATAGTAGAGTGCGGGATCGACGGTCTCGCCGCGCGCGATCGCGGCGATCACCTCCGGCGGGCCGTGACGCAAGCCGAACGACTTCATCGAGATCAGCGCGCCGTCGTGTGTCAGAAGGGTGACGCGGAGGTCCAATTCGAGGACGCCGTCTGCTCGTACGAGCAGCCAGTCTGCGCTTCCTTCCGGCACAACTGTTCCCCGAAGGCGCGGCCCATCGAAGTCGCCTCCGTTGAGCGGAACCGTCCGACGCGTGCCATGCGGGACCGCGCCGATGTTCTGCGGCGATGAAACGCTTACACGGAGGGTCATCAGCGGACGGGTGTTCACAGCGTGCCTTCCTCACTTTCGAGCGGAATCCGACAGCCCTTCGATGGCGGCGAACATGAGGTAGCCGCTGCTACAGAGTCGGCGTTCTCGACGACGCTGCGTCCTCGAGACGCTGTGCGTGCTTCAGACAATATCGAGTCCAGGGCAGTGCCTCGAGCCGTGGCTCTTCGATCGGTCCACCGTCGACGATGCACGTGCCGAATGTGCCATCAGCCACCCGGCCCAGCGCGTCGCGCACCTGTTGCAGCACATCCGCATTGTGTTCGGCTTCCGTAAACTCCTCTGACGCCACCTCGTCCGCGACGCTCGCGTCGCCAACGTCGTGAGCCGAGTCGATGAATTCTCTCCGGCCCTGGTCGGCCTCCTGGCCGATACGGGCGGACAGAGTCTTTTCGAGGTCAAGAAGGCGCTGCTTGTAGTGCTCAATGTTCATGATGTGTTTCCCCGCACGCTGCGAATGCAGCCGCGACTCACCCATTACTGCTTGTACCGCTCGACGACGGAGGGCGGGCGCACCTGGGCCTCATCCGGATCCTGGCCGAACTCGCGCCGCGCGTCTCGCTGCCGCAGCAAATCCCAACACTGATCGAGTTCGATCTTGATGGCTTCCAGCCGTATTTGATCGTGATCGGCCAGTGCGCCCTTCCCGTAGAGATGTTGCTCCTCGTGAACAAGACCTTCGATCTTTTTCAAGATGGAGTGATCGGTCGTCGCTTCAGCCATGTCAATCACCTCGCTGATTCGCCTCTGATCTTCCGATCATAATCCGCTCTAGTGAAGTAAGTGGCGAAGATGTGGTAAATCGCCTTCAGGTAGAGATAGCAAGCGAAGCTCGTCTTCGCGGCGTCCGCGACGAGGTTCTCGAGGTCGCTTCGAAGCCCATCAATCCGGGGAGGCGACACCTCTCACTGCCAGCCACCGCCGAGGGCGCGATAGAGCTGCACCAGCGCCAGGAGCTCGTCACGTCGCGTTTGCGCGAGCCCCAGTTCGGCTTCGAACAAGTCGCGGTCCGCATCGAGCGCGTTCAGGAGCGTGCCGACTCCGCCGCGGTATCTCATGTAAGCCAGACGCGACCGGTCCTGGAGTGCGGCCTGCAGCAGCTCCCGCTGCGTACGAATCTCTTTCGTCTGTCGATACTGGACAAGTGCGTCCGATACCTCCCGGAAGGCGTTCTGGATCACTCGATCGTACTGGACCAGCGCGATCTGCTGCTGTGCCTCGGCGAGCCTGACATTCGATTTGAGTCGACCGCCGTTGAAAATCGGTTGCGTCACCTGGGGAAAGAACTGCCACGCGTTCGTCGAACCACTGAAGAGACTCGACAGCTCGGTGCTTTGAAAGCCGAGGAAACCTGTCAGGCTGATCCGAGGAAAGTAGGCCGCCTTCGCCACGCCGATGATGGCGTTGGCGGCGACGAGATTCTGCTCCGCAGACCGGATGTCGGGGCGCCGTTCGAGCAGCGACGAGGGCAATCCAGGAGGGACCGACGGTGGCTCCTCCTGCTCTAACAACGTTCGCCCCCGCGTAATGCCCCCCGGGGGCTCGCCAAGCAGCAGTTTGATCGCGTTCTCCGTTTGCTCGATCTGCTGCTCGGTTCCTGGGATCACTTGCGCCGCCCCGTACACCAGCTGTTCGCCTTCCCGAACCTCGAGAAGCGTCGCGATGCCACCCGCCTCCCGCGTTCTGATCAATTGCAGCGAGTCTTCGCGGCCGGCCAGCGTGCGTCTGGCGATCACGAGCTCCATGTCGAGCTCGAGCAAGTTGAAGTAGGCGCCGGCGACGTCGGCGATGACCGTGGTGATCGCCGCCTTGCGATTGTCGTCGCTGGAGAGCAGCTCAGCCCGCGCCGCTTCCGTCGCGCGGCGCAGCCGTCCCCAGATATCGGCCTCGAACGAGACGAGATTCATCGCCACGCTGCCGAATGTGCGCTGCTGCGGGAAGCCCTGGGGAAGCGGAAATGCGCCAGCCGATGGAGAAGCGCATCGCTGTCACGTCGGCGCTGGCGTCAACGACGGGGAACTGGTCGGCGCGGGTGATCCCGAGATTGGCGCGCGCCGCATCCACTCGAGCCATCGCCTCGCGAAGGTCGTAGTTCTGCACCAGCGCCGTGCGGACCATGTCCTGCAACCGGTCGTCTTTGAACACGTCGAACCACTGCAAGTCAGCCAGCGACGTGAGGTCGGCCGGCGGCGTCGTCTCGGTGCTGCCGCGAAAGACGTCGGGTGTTGTGACCGCAGGTCTCCGATAGTTCGGACCGACCATGCAGCCAGTGCACAGGCTGGCCGCCAGTGTCGCCAGGACGAATCGATTCGTCATCGGTAATGCGTCTCCGAAACCTTCACGTCTCTCAAGGAGTCAGGCCGTCGCCGGTGGCGGGTCCGGCGAGATGGCCAGCGGCCCCTTTCACGTTGCCTTTTCCAGTCAGCCGTTCCACGACATAGAAGGTGACCGGGATGAGAAAGATGGCGATGCTCGTCGCGGCCAGCATGCCCACGATCACAACCGTGCCGAGAATGCGGCGCCCCGCTGCGCCGGATCCCGAGGCGATCCACAGCGGCACGCAGCCCAAAATGAACGCGAAGGACGTCATCAGGATGGGGCGCAGACGTCGGCTCGCTCCTTCCAGGGCGGCGTCCACGAGATCCCGGCCCTTCTCGGCTTCGGTCTTGGCGAACTCGACGACGAGGATGGCGTTCTTCGCCGAGAGACCGACGAGCACGATCAAACCGATCTGGCTATACACGTCCAGGTCGTAGCCGCGCAGGAGAAGGCCGGCGAAGGCGCCGAAGATCGCAATCGGCACGGTCAACAGCACCGAGAAGGGAAGCGACCAGCTCTCATAGAGCGCCGCGAGAATCAGGAATACGAAAACCAACGACAGGCCAAACGACCTCATCGCGGACCCGGACGCTCGCCTCTCCTGGTATGAGAGATCGGCCCAGTCGTAGCCCATCTCGGGCGGGAGGACCTCTTTGGCCACCGCTTCGAGTGCGGCCATCGCCTGGCCGGAACTGTAACCGGGCGCGGCGCCGCCGATGACCTGCGCGGCGCGATACAGATTGAAACGGTTGGTGTACTCGGGGCCGCTGATGCTTCGCGTGGTGACGAGCCCCGCGAGCGGGACCATCGTGCCTTTCTCATTCCGCACGTAATAGTTCCGGATGTCCTCGGCGCTCCTGCGCTCCACCCCTTCCGCTTGCAGGAACACGCGCCATTGACGGCCGAAGCGACTGAACTGATTCAGAAAGAGTCCACCGAGGTAGGCTTGCAGCGTCTGATAGACGTCGGCGATCGCCACTCCTTGTTTCAACGCCTTGTCTCGATCCAGATCGGCGTAGATCTGCGGGACAGCAGCGGAGAATTGTGACGCGACTCCCGCCAGCTCCGGACGTTGGCGGCACGCAGCCAGGAACTTTTGAAGATTCTGATCGAGGAACTCGACCGATCCCCCGCTGCGATCCTGGAGCCACAACGAAAAGCCACCGGCGTTGCCGAGTCCTGGAATCGACGGCGGCATGAACGCAAAGGCGACCGCCTCGGGCACCTCCGCAGCGAGTGTCCCGTTCAGGCGATCGACAATGGCTCGCGCCGCGAGCTGCTTCGACCGCCGCTCGTCCCACGGCTTGAACGAGACGAAGAAGAAGCCCTGGTAGCTGGCTGAGATGCGCGTCAGCAGACTGAATCCGCCAACCGTCACGTAGGACCCCACGCCCTCGGTCTGGCCGAGAATCCCCTCGACTTTTTTCAACACCTGGTCCGTTCTCGCCAGCGAAGCCGCCGCGGGAAGCTGGACGTTGAGAAACGCGTAGCCGTAATCCTCTTCGGGAAGAAAGCTCGCCGGGAGTTTCCTGCTGATGACACCATCGGCGACGGCGACAGCGGCGAGCATCAACAGCGCCAGACCCGCCTTGCGGATCAGGGCGTGGCTCCAGTTGACGTACCCGCGCGTCGCCTTCGCCACGCCCCGATTGAAGCCGCCGAAGAACCGGGCGAACAGGCCTTTCGATTCCTTCCGTGGTCTGAGCAGGAGCGCCGAAAGCGCAGGGGAGAGCGTCAAGGCGTTGAACGCCGAGATCAGCACCGCGATGGCGATCGTGAGAGCGAACTGCTCGTTGAGCCGCCCCTGAATGCCGCCCATGAAGGCGATCGGCAGGAAGACCGACGAGAGGATCAGCGCGATGCCAATCACCGGCCCGGAGACCTCCTCCATCGCCTGCGACGTGGCCGCGACAGGTGCCATCCCTTCCTCGATATGACGCTCGACCGCTTCCACGACCACAATCGCGTCATCGACGACGAGCCCGATGGCGAGCACAAACGCGAAGAGCGACAACGTGTTGATGGAGAAACCCAGGAAAGGAAACGCGGCGAACGTGCCGATGAGCGACACCGGCACGGCGATGATTGGGATGAGCGTCGCCCGCCAATTCTGCAGGAACAGGAAGACGACGATGATGACGAGGATGAGAGCCTCGACGAGCGTCTGGACGATCTCGCGGATGCCCTGGGTGACTGGCAGCGTCGTGTCCAGCGACACCCGGTAGTCGAGGTCGCCTGGAAACCGCCGCTTCAGCTCCTCCATCGTCGCCTTGATTCCCGAGGCGACGGCCAGCGCGTTCGAGCCGGGAGCCTGGAACACGGCGATGATGGCGCTTGGCTGGCCGTTCATGCGCGAGCTCTGCTGATAATTGAGCGCGCCGAGCTCGATGCGTGCCACGTCCTTCAACCGGACGACCGAGCCGTCGATGTTCGAGCGGACGACGATCTCCCCGAATTCCTCCGGTGTCTGAAGCCGCCCCTGCGCGCGGACGGTGTAGGTCTTTTCCATGCCCGGCGGCGCGGGTTCTCCACCGACCTGTCCGGAGGGGTTGACGTTGCTCTGCTGTCGCACCGCCTTCGCGAGATCGGGAACGCCGAGACCGAGCGTGACCAGCGCGTCCGGCTTGACCCAGATGCGCATGGCGTAGTCACTGGAACCGAACACCCTCACCTCGCCGACGCCCGGCACGCGATAGAGGGTGTCGTTGACGTTGATGTTGGCGTAGTTGGCGAGGAAGAGTGAATCGTAGGACCGGTTGGGCGAGTAGAGCGATATGACGATCATCGGCAGTCCTGTGGACTTCCGCGTCGTCAGCCCGTACTGGTTCACGTCCGTCGGAAGATTGGCCTGCGCCTGCGCCACGCGGTTCTGCACGTTGACCTGGTCGATGCTGACGTCGGTCTCCACGCCGAACGTGACCGCCAATTGCTCGCTGCCGTCGTTGGCGTTGGTGGACTGCATGTAGAGCATGTTGTCGACGCCGTTCATCTGCTGTTCCAAAGGCGTCGACACCGACTGCTCAATCGTGACGGCGTCCGCGCCCGTGTAGACCGTGGACACGATGATCTGCGGGGGGACGATCTCGGGAAACTGCGCCAGCGGCAGTCCCAGCATCGAGATCAGGCCGCCGATCACGGTGACGATCGCGATCACCATCGCGACGATCGGGCGCCTGATGAAAAAGGCGGAGATCACCCGCTCAATTCCTTGGCTTCGGCATGCGGTCCAGTCGAAGGCGCGACGAACGGCGTCGGGTTGACGACCAGATTCGGTTTGATCTGCTGGATGCCTTCGACGACGACTCGTTCACCGGCCTTCAGGCCGCCTTCGACGATCCACAGTGGGCCGATGCGTTCGCCGACCGTGACCGCCCGAATCCCTACTGTGTTGGCAGCATCGACGACCGCAACCTGGTAGCGACCCTGTAACTCGGTGACGGCGCGTTGAGGCACGAGCAGTGCGTTCTTTCTGATCTCGGTGACCGCTCGGACGCGGCCGTACTGACCCGGGCGGAGAATGTTTCCCGGATTTGGAAACAACCCGGCGAGGCGAATCGCGCCGGTCTGCGGGTTCACCTCGCGATCGGCGACGTAAAACTTGCCGGGGTGCGAGTAGACGGTGCCATCGGCCAGCACGAGCTCTAACTCGAGTTCCCGAGTGTGCGCCTCGCGCTCGCTCTCGATCGGGTTCATGCGCACGTAGCGCAGGTACTCCTGCTCAGTGGCGGTGAAGTAGGCCTTGATGGGATCGACGGTTGAAACGGTCGTCAAGCCCGTGGAGCCGGCGTTGACGAGATTACCGACTTGCGTGAGGGCCAATCCCGCGATGCCGTCAATCGGTGAACGAACACTTGTGAAGCCCAGATTGAGCGCCGCGGTGTCAACGGCAGCTTTGGCCGCAACGATCGCGGCGTTCGCCGCCGCCACTTGGGCCTTGGCGGCGAGGTTGGCCTGGACCGCATTGTCAAGGTCCTGCTCGGTGATCGCCCTCGCTTTGGCTAACGGCGTATAGCGATTGACATCGAGCTGCGTCTTGCCCTGGTTTGCTTCCGCCTGCAGCTCCTGCGCGTTGGCCTGGGCAAGCTGCCCGTTTGCCTGATCGAGTACGGCCTGGAACGGCCGCGGATCGAGCGCAAAGAGCAACTGTCCTTTTCTGACGAGCGAGCCTTCGGTGTAGTGCTGCGAGAGCAGGTAGCCGCTCACCTGCGCCCTGATTTCGGCGTTGACCATCCCGTCCAGGGTTCCGATCCATTCGCCGTAGACAGGCACATCCTTCTGTTCGACGTTGACAACCTTCACGACGGGCGGCGGTGTCTGAGGTTGTGGCCGAGGCGCGGAGCAGGCGGCGACAAGAAAGGAGAGGCCGACCAGGGAGATGAATGCAGTCGCCATCTGCGTGCGTATCAACATCTCACCCGCGGTCCGGCATGGTGTTTCGCGTGGTTCGGCTTCCGATCGTCAGCCGATGGCTGACCCCTTACTGCAACTCTGGTTCCCCCGGCGGAACGCTAAGCCTTGATCGTCGAGAACGGCACGCCCGCGTGATGCCGCTCTCATCTGGCGTGTAGGGCAAGGTGTGTCACGGCGGGTTGTCGCCATCACACCGCCCGCTGTGGCCAAGTCGCACAGGCTTGCGTCCGTCGGTGGCTGCAGTCACTCGGCGTGGCCGGCGGCCGAGAGCCGGCGGTCGAGATCGAATGCGGCGCTGACGAGCGCCAGGTGCGTGAACGCCTGGGGGAAGTTGCCGAGGTGCTGGGCCTGGGGGCCCAGCTCCTCGCCGTACAACCCGAGGTGATTGGCGTACCCCAGCATCTTCTCGAAAGAGAACCGTGCCTGGTGCAAGTCCCCCATGCGGGAAAGACATTCGACATACCAGAACGAACACATCGAGAATGTGCCTTCTTCTCCGGTAAGCCCGTCAGAAAACCCGCTCGCGAGGCGATATCGATACACGAGCGAGTCGCTCACCAATTCGCTTTCGATCGCGCGCAGGGTGGATATCCACCGCGGGTCGGTCGGCGACACAAAGCGCACGAGTGGCATCAGGAGCGCCGCAGCGTCGAGCGTGGTGGCGCCGGCGTACTGCATGAACGCGCCGCGCGTGGGGTTCCAGAATCGCGTGAAGATGTCCTGGTAAATTGCGTCGCGCGTCACGTACCACCGCTCCAGCGGCGCGGGGAACGAGCGCTTGGTCGCCAGCCGAATGGCGCGGTCAATGGCGACCCAACACATCACCCGCGAAAAGAGGAACTCTTGTCGTCCGCCGCGTACTTCCCAGATGCCCTCATCGGGACGGCGCCAGTTCGCGCAGACCCATTCGATCAGCCGTACAACATTGGCCCAGGTGTCGTACCCGATGGGAGAACCGTACTTGTCGTACAAGTAGATCGAGTCCATCAACTCGCCATAGATGTCGAGCTGGAGGTGATCGAACGCGGCGTTGCCGATGCGGACCGGGCGCTGAACCCATGTAGCCTTCGAAGTGAGGGAGCACCTCCTCGGGCAGCTTGTGACCCCCGTCGATCCTGTACATGATCTGGAGCGAGCCATCCGGCTCGAGCTCGCCGCAGCGAGCCATCATCCAACGCATGAACCCCTCGGCCTCTTGTGTGTAGCCCAGGCGCATCAGTCCGTAGAGCGTGAAGGACGAATCGCGAATCCATGTATACCGGTAGTCCCAGTTGCGCCCGCCCCCGATCGTCTCGGGGAGACCGAACGTGGGCGAGGCGACGATGGAGCCGTACTGCCGCGATGTGAGCAGCTTCAGCGTCAACGCGGACCGGTTCACCATTTCGCGCCAGCGCCCCGTGTAAGTGCTGCGTGCGATCCACCCTCGCCAGAAGTTCACCGTCTGCTTGAACGCGTCGCTCGGGTAATCAGGCTGCTGGGCTGGTGAGGTGTCGCCGGCCAACACCACTTCGAGGATGAACCATGCCGACGTGTCCGCGGTCAATGTGAAGTCAGCCAGCGCAACGCCGTTCTCGACCCGCATCGGAACCGACGACCGCAGACGCAGCGCCAAATCGCCGTCGCCAGACCGCCCTGCGAACAGCACCTCCGTATCGCTGCGGCGCTCGGTCGTGTGGGTGGCACGCGCATAATCGAAGCGGGGATCGCAGCGCATCTGAAAGCGCACTTCGCCCCGTACAGTCTTCGCCCGTCGCACCAGGTTATGGGCCTGGCCCGCGGCTTCCACCGGACAGAAGTCGGAGAGCTCGGCGACACCGTCGGGGTCGAGGAACCGCGTCAGGAGCACGTTGGTATCGGGCAGATAGAGCTGCTTGCGGGCGGCGCCCGCAAGCAACGGCGCGATTTGGAAACGGCCACCACGCTCTGCGTCTATCAGGGCGGCGAACACCGACGGCGAATCGAAGTGAGGCAGGCACAGAAAGTCGATCGATCCGTCCATGCCGACAAGGGCGATGGTGTTGAGATCACCGATGATGCCGTAATCTCCGATCGGTGCGTAGCGAGTTGACATTCGCCTCTCCTCCACCGTCATCAACCCGACTTCGACGTGGGTCGTTGCCTTAGAGCCCCCCGGTGAATGCTGATCCCATCACTTAAGCATTCACACGGAGAGAGGCAAAGCGCCTGCCACGTCGGATCCGTACGCGGTCTTCAGCGAAAGCTTCAAGCCTCTCTTTACTTGCGCCGTCTGGCCTGCGATTTCGCCGCCGGGACTTGGAGGGTGATCCACCGCTCCGCCCACGCGGAGATGGCGTCAATGGTCGACGCCAGTGCCCGGCCCTTCGTGCTCAGGGCGTACTCGACGCGGACCGGCGTGTCCGGAATGACCGTGCGCTCCACGATGCCTTCCTGCTCGAGTTCCTGGAGGCGTTCGCTCAGCATGCGATCCGTGATATCCGGAATCGCCTCGCGCAGCGTCGCAAACCGGCACCGGGTCCTCATCAGCACGTAGATGATCGCGCCCGTCCAGCGACGGCCGATCAGCTCGCTGGCATGGTGGAACCGCGAGCACAGCTCGGGTGGATGGGAGGCTTTATCTCGCGCCACGCCTACAGGATACCGTCACGAGCTAGAGATTCGCAAGCGACTACTTGACATATATGAACTATCTTTTGTATAGTTACTGCCAAGGAGTATGGCTATGGACTTCGGATTGCTGGTGGCGCGCCTCGTCTTCGGGATCACGATGTCGGCGCACGGGGCGCAGAAGCTCTTCGGGTGGTTTGGCGGGTATGGCATTTCGGGGACCGGTCAGTTCTTCGAGTCGATCGGATTCCGGCCGGGCCGCGTCCTGGCGGCTGCCGCAGGGCTCGGCGAGGTGGCGGGCGGTCTGCTCGTGGCACTCGGTCTCCTGGGACCTGTCGGTCCCGCGCTGATGCTGTCAGTGATGATCGTGGCGAGCAGCCTCCATTGGAAGAATGGGTTGTTTGCGACGGCCAACGGCATCGAGCTGCCGCTGCTGTATAGCGCAGCCGCCGTCGCGCTCGCCTTCACCGGCTACGGCACGTATTCGCTCGACGCGCTCTTCGGGCTCGCTCGGGTGTGGACGCCGGACCTGATCGGGACCGTCGTCGCCCTCGGCGTGTTTGGCGGTGTCGGCAATCTTGTGGTGCGGAGTGTTTCAACGCATGCGGCCGTCGGCGCCTAACGCCGACGTGAAAGGTTGAACTATGGACAGACTGAGAATCGTCCCCCTGGATGACACGATCGTGTTTCCAGGTATGCCCGTGACGCTGCCGGTTGACGTCGGCTCCGACGAACGGGTGCTGCTGGTGCCAAGGCGCGACAACACCTACGCGAGCGTGGGCGTCGTGGCGGACGTCTCGGAGCGTTTGCGCGTCTCCGGTCGTGGACTGGCCGTGTCGCTCATGGGCGTTCATCGGGCGTCGCTCGGCGGGGCGTCGGCAGACCAGGACGGCGTCCTTCGGGTCGACTACGAAGCCCGTCCGGACGCGACGCCTGCGACGAGTCTGACGCGCGAACTGGAGCGCGAGTACCGCGCAGTCGTCGACGAGATTCTCGAGTTACGGGGCGACGATGGAAGGATTCGAGCGTTCGTGCGGTCGATCACCGACGCGGGCGCACTCGCCGATACGGCGGGCTACTCGCCGGACCTGAACTTCGCGCAGAAGCTCCAGCTGCTCGAAACCTTCGACGTCGTCGAGCGCCTCAAGCTGGCGGTCCAGTTCCAGCGAGAGCGGCTCGCGGAGCTGCAGGTTCGAAAGCGCATCCACGATGACGTCGAAGACGGCGCGCAGAAGCAGCAACGGGAGTATTTCCTGCGCCGTCAGATGGACGCCATCCGCAAGGAGCTGGGCGAACACGACGGCTCGATTGCGGACGAATACCGCGAGAAGATTGCCAGCGCGGGCATGCCCGAACCCGTTCGACAGCAGGCCGAACGCGAGTTGGACCGTTTCGAGCGGATGGGAGACTCGAATGCGGAGTCGGCGATGATCCGGACCTACATCGACTGGCTCCTGGCTGTCCCGTGGGCGAAACGGTCGGACGAGCGCCTCGACCCGGTCCACGCGCGCGGGGTGCTGGACGCCGACCACGAAGGACTCGACGATGTGAAACGACGCATCACCGAGTACCTGGCTGTCCGCAAGCTCCGAACCGAGCGCGGCATGAAGGACAACCGCCGTTCCGGGGTCATTCTCACGCTGATTGGCCCCCCGGGGACGGGTAAAACCTCGATCGGCGAGTCGATTGCTCGAGCGACCGGGCGGCAGTTTGTGAGGATGTCACTCGGCGGCGTGCGCGACGAAGCAGAAATACGCGGCCATCGCCGCACCTACATCGGCGCGCTCCCCGGACGGCTCGTGCGGGCGCTCCGCGACGCCGGCACCATGAACCCGGTGATCATGCTCGACGAAGTCGACAAGATCGGCGCGGACTGGCGCGGCGATCCGTCGGCGGCGCTGCTCGAGGTGCTCGACCCGGCGCAGAACCACGCCTTCCGGGATCACTATCTGGACGTGGAACTGGATCTGTCGCAGGTGCTGTTTGTCGCAACCGCCAACGTCGCCGATACCATTCCGGCCGCGCTGTTCGACCGCATGGAGGTGATTCGATTCGACGGCTACACCACTGACGAGAAGGTGGCGATCGCCCGCGGACACCTGTGGCCGCGCCAGGTCGAGCGGAATGGTCTGCGTGTCGAGGAAGTCGCCATCGCCGACGCAGAGCTGCGACTGGTCGTCACCGATTACACGCGTGAGGCCGGCGTCCGGCAGCTGGAGCGCGAACTGGGGACGCTGCTTCGGAAAACGGCGACCAGGATCGCGTCCGCCACTCAGACGGCGCCAATCGCGATCGATCGCGCGGCGGTGATCGATGCGCTCGGCCGCCCCAAATTCGTCCATGAAGCCGCGGTTCGGACCGCGGTACCTGGCGTCGCGACGGGCCTGGCCGTGACCGGCGTCGGAGGCGACGTGCTGTTCGTCGAGGCGGCGTCCATGCCTGGGAAGGGTGGCCTTGTCTTGACCGGTCAACTCGGCGACGTGATGAAGGAATCGGCGCGCATTGCGCTGACCTACGTGAAGAGTCACGCGACCGAGTTGGGGATCGACGAAGGCGCGCTCGAGGGACGCGAGGTGCACGTCCACGTTCCGGCAGGTGCGATCCCAAAAGATGGGCCGAGCGCCGGAATCACGATGGTGACGGCGATTGCGTCACTGCTGACCGGTCGGCCCGTGAAGGGTACGGTCGGCATGACCGGTGAAGTGACGTTACAGGGTCGCGTGCTCCCCATCGGCGGCCTCAAGCAGAAAGTGCTGGCCGCGCACGCTGCCGGGTTGACGGAGGTGATTGTTCCCGAGCGAAACGGTCCCGATCTCGATGACGTCCCGTCCGACGTGCGGGATCACATGCGGTTCCACCTGGTGGGATCGGTCGATCAGGTGCTGACGCTGGCGCTCGAAGACAAGGCGCTCGCCCTCGCTGCGTAATTGGACCGTCGTCAGAGTGCGCACGCGCGAGACTGCGCACGCGAAAACCCGACGCGGGGGCGCCAATTCGAAGGATAGTGAAGGGTGCTTCACCTCCTGCTGACTCGCGGCCTCGCTGTGGTGTGTGCCGCTTCGTTCATCGAAAGTCTCGGCGCGCCCGTGCCGGCGTTCCCTTTGCTGTTGCTCGCGGGCAGCATCGCCGCTGAGCATCACTCTTCGGCGGTGCCGCTCGTCGCTGCGAGCGCCTTCGGGTTCTGGATCGGGGATTTGATCTGGTATGCCTTCGGCCGAATCCAGGGCCGGCGGGTGCTGGGACTGCTCTGCCGCCTGTCGCTCAACCCTGACGCGTGCGTGGGGCGGGCGGAACGCCGTTTCCGCCGGCGTCCGGCCATGACCGTTGCGGCCGCGAAGTTCGTGCCCGGCTTCAGTCTGATGGTGGCGCCACTCGCCGGGATTCTCCGCATGCCTCCCGTACAATTCGCGGCGATCGACGGCGCGGCGTCGATCACCTGGTCGGCGGCGGCGGTCATGTCGGGAGCCTGGTACGGCAGACGTGTCCTTCCACATGTGATGCAAACCCAGCGAGCGATTGGCATGCTGGGAGGCGCTGCCGTTCTTGCCTTTGTCGTGTGGAAGCTGTACGAGCGGCGTTGGCTCGTTCGCCGCTACTCGATCGCGCGCGTCGAGACCGGCGAATTGGTACGACTGCTCGCCTCGGATCCGCCGATGGTCTTCGTGATCGACTTGCGAAGCGAACAGGCGTTCAGCCGGTCTGCGCAGATGGTTCGAGGGGCGCGACGCATTCCGCCCGGTGAATTTGAGAAACACATCGACACGATGCCCGTCGACAAGGAGATCATTCTGTATTGCACCTGACCGAGCGAGGCCTCGAGCGCCAGTTTGGCGCGCGTACTCTTGGATCGCGGCTTCACACGCGTGCGGGCACTCCACGGAGGGTTTCAAGCGTGGCAGGACGCCGGCCTGCCGACTCAGCCAACCGCGTGAGGACGTTCAGTGCCGCAGACATCGCCATCGTGCCATTTGCCCTTATTCACTGGAGTCGCTGAGTCTCTCGGTATCTGAAACAGCCGACGAGGTGGTCGTTCACCATGCCGACCGCCTGCATGTGCGCATAGATGATGGTCGAACCGACGAAGCTGAATCCGCGCCGCTTGAGATCCTTGCTGAACGCGTCGGAGTCGCGTGACGTCGTCGGGATCTCTCTCATCGCTTTCCACTGATTACGACGGGGCCGCCCATCGACGAACCGCCAGCAGTACGCGTCGAAACTTCCACACTCGTCCTGAATCGCGAGAAACGCTCGGGCATTCCGCACCGCCGCCTCGATTTTCAGCCGGTTTCGAATGATCGACGGATCCGCCGTGAGCTTCTGGATTCGGGTCTTCGTGTATCCGGCGACCTTCCGAGGATCGAACTGGCTGAAGGCGCGGCGATAGCCATCCCGTTTCTTGAGCACGATTGACCAGCTGAGTCCGGCCTGCGCGGCCTCGAGCACGAGGAATTCGAAGTGCCGGCGATCGTCGTGAACCGGCACACCCCATTCGCGATCGTGGTACTCCAGCATCAGCGGATTGTCTCTGCCGACCCAGGGGCATCGGCTGATCGGCCCCTTCGTCACGACCGCTTCTCGAGCGTCGCGTCCAGCTCACGATCGAGCGCGGATCGAGTCGGATGCGCCGAAGACGCCCGATCGGCAGCGCGCATTGGCTTTTCGTGAATTGGTCGGACGAGGACCGCCTCGATCGATGGCCTGCGGTCGACCCATGTCAGCAATGCGTCCAGCGCCGGGCACAGCGCTTGTCCCCAATCAGTGAGGCTGTACTCCACCTTCGGGGGCACCTGATGGTGCACGACACGTTGTACCGCGCCGTCGCGTTCCAATTGGCGCAGTTGCTGAATCAGCATCTTCTCGGACACCGCCGGAATCGAACGGCGTAACTCCGAAAACCGGCGGACGTGACCACCAAAGAGATGGAAGAGGATCACGAGCTTCCATCGACCCTCGAGAATCCTGAAGACTTCTTCGACACCTTTCGCGGCGGACGCCTCAGTATGTTGACGCTTACCTTTAGGTAAGAACCTGACTTTCTTGTGCGTTCTTGCCATCCGGTTAGTGTAGTGCCTATTCTCCGGGTGAAGGAGGACTCGCCATGTCGCTCTCGCTCCCGAAACCGATCGCCGAGTACTTCGCTGCCGAGCAGGCGGGTGACGCCGCTCAGTTGGCTCGCTGCTTCGTCAGCGACGGCGTCGTGCACGACGAAGGCGGCACGTTCACTGGAACCGTCGCGATCGAACGGTGGAACGCCGCGGCTCGAGCGAAGTATCACCATACCGTGACGCCGATCCGTTCGACGGTGCGCAACGGCGCAACCATCGTCGTCGGGCGTGTGGCCGGGGACTTTCCCAACAGCCCCATCGAGCTCGATCACACCTTCCGGCTCGACGGCGACCGGATCTCCTCGCTGGACATCGGTTGATGGCGACGGACGCTCATCCGGGGTCGGATTAGTGGCCGCCGGAGTCGGGCCGCCGATCGAAGGCAACGAATCGCGCGCGCTCCCGCGCGTCCTGCTCGTTGACGACCACGAGGCGATGTTAATGCGCGCGGCGGGGGTGCCGTGGTGGTCATCCCCGGAACACCGGCGTCGAGCCCGAGGCCGTACGCCGCCGATCGCCTCTCGCGTCCAGACGTCTCTTGAGTTCGCGGAGATTCCGTTCGCCCGCCGCGAGAGCGTCCGCAGACGTGTGGACGGAGTAGGCGCCTAAGTGCAACTCGTACGGATGCGGCACCGCAGAGCCGAGGACGAAGGTTGCCCCAGTCCCTTCCGCCCCCTCAAACGTGATAGGGATCTCGCCCGGCTCGAAGATCGCGAGTTCACTGTTGAACAACTGCTCGCTGGCCCCGAGCGCGCCTTCGGCAATCGCGACCCACGCAACGGTGTGACCGATCAGGAGGCCCGTACGTCCACCGCTCACCGGGTTTGAGCGTGACCAACACGTAGTTGATCCCGCGCGGAGCACGTACCGAGCTCGTCGCGATTTCGTACGTACCGACGATGACGCGGGCTGGGCCAATGCTCGGCACCAGATCAGCGCCGAGGTACTGAGCCTCTGGTTCGGCGCCCTCCAGTTCAGGCGGAAGGGCGATCCACAGCTGGAAGCCCTGCACCATCGGGGATGATCCACCGGAAAGCTCCTTGCCGTGCCACATCCCGAGTCCGGCACGCGCCCATTCGAGCCCGCCTGGGCCGAGCGTGCCGTGTCCCGCTATCGGGTCGTCAAAGGTCACGTCGCCTCGCGTGAACACGGTCACTGTCGCGATCCCCGAATGTGGATGCACGGGCATATTGCCCGCCAAGGCTCGCATGTCCGCCTCGAACAGGTCGAGAAAGACGAACGGCTTGAGCCGCTCGCCCAGGTCCGATGGGCTCATCAGACGAGTGATCGGACCATGGCGATATCCGCGCGTGCGATGCACGACCTGCCGAGTCGACGCTTGAACGGATGTTGATGATTTCACTGTGCTACCTCCATCGACTACGGTCGTTCACATCGTCAGCGCACCGTCAGCCGGTCGCCGAGCACCTGATGCCTTCGAATCCAGACGACCGCGGCCGATCCGAGCAGGAGAATCACCGGCATGGCGGGCGAGCCTCCGACGATGAAGAGGTGGGTGACGATCGCACCGACCATCGTCGCCACGAGTGCCAAGGCGCCGAAGACCGCGACCGAAGGCACGAGCAGCGCAATCGCCGAACCGACCTCGATGAGGCCGGTGACGTAGCGGAACCATTGGCCGATGCCGATGGCGTCGAACAACGCCACCATCGCGGGGACGCCGAGGAGCTTCGAGCCGCCGGCGAGCAGGAACATTGCGGCGAGCGCAAGTCTGGACGGCCCAGAGCGCGATGCGTTCGGCGCGACCGCGACGGACCGGCGATGTCTGCGTGAGTGATGGTGCGAACGACATCATGAACCTCCTGTTGATAGATAGTTAGAAATCTAACTAGTTGGTCAAAAAATTTTGGCCCGACGCCTCAGTCGTCTTCTGTAATTCGTTCCCCGGTGGCTCGGCGGGCATGCAGGCTCAGCGCGCGCAAGAGTCGGCTGGCTTCGCGCTTCTGCGACACGGACAGACCCGCCATGGCTTGCTGAAGCCGTTCGACGTGAGCGGGAAACACGTCGTCGATCAACGCCCGTCCCTTTGCCGTCAGTTCGCCGAACACGACCCGCGAATCCTCGGCACAGGTTCGCCGGCGCATCAATCCACGCTCCTCGAGCTTCTTCACGACATACGTCGTACTGGCGCCGGTTACGAGAATCCGGTCCCGAATCTCGCCGAGTCGCAAGGCCCCCTTGTGGTATAGCACCTCCAGCACTGCGAACTCGGTCAGGCTGAGTCCGCTCTGAGTCAAATGGCGGCCCCACCGCTCGCTCGAGCGCCTGGAGCGCGCGCCCAAGCGCGATAATCAGCTGCAGCGTCGCTGCCCGGTCGCCATCGCTGGCGGGTGCAGGCTGCCGTCCGGTCTTCGCAGTCACATTAGTTAGAGTTCTAACTAATGTCGCGACGGGTTGTCAATGGGCAATTCGCCGCCAGACTTAGCGCGCAGCCCGAGGCGTGACGTCAGCGTCGACGAGCTTGAGCACCCATTTGATTGCCTCGACCATCATCGTCTGCATCTCGGGTCTGTCCCAGTTGGCTTCGACGTGGCCGAGCGTGGAATAGAAGACGCGTCCCTTGCCGTACATCTTGGCCCATGTGACCGCGAAGTCGCCGTCCTTGCGATGAACGCGCGGGTTGGTGAGGTCCAGCTTCGACGGATCGAGCCGCATCAGTACGCGCGTCGTCGTTCTCGAGAAGTCCTTGATCTGATAGATCTCGTCGGCGATCGTGAACGCTGATGGCCATTGCTTCATGCCGGGAAATGCCGGGTCTTCGACGATGACGGGCGCGTCGAACGTGCCCCACGGGTGCTCGTCGAAATAGCCCCCGATCATCTCGCCGTACGCGGGCCACTTCGTGAACGTGATCGTCGCGCTGTGGATGCCGATGAAACCTTTGCCGTCGTCATGGACGAAGGAAAGGAAGTCGGCCTGCTGGCTGGCGTCCATCTCGAGCGTGCCGCCGGTGTAGAAGACGACCGCGTCGAAGTCGTTCAGATTCTTCGCGTTGTATTCGAGCTTCCTCTTCGTGAGCGCCTCGGTGTCGGTGCGGATCACCGTGTCCCACAGGCCGGTCTCTTTGCCGAGGCGCTCGATCGTGACCATCGCGTGCGTCACGGCTTCGTGTCGATAGCCCTTTTCTTCGCCGATCACCAGCAGGCGCTTGCGCGGCGCCTGGACCTGTACGACGACCGGTGCGCCGGCCACAAGGGACACGGTCACGCAGGTGGCTGAGACGATTCGCAGGAGTGCACGCATAGAGAAATCCTCGAGGGCCGACGATTACCGCTGCACGGCCCTGTTCGTGTGTCCATCGATCACGGTGACCTTGTCGCTCAGGCGGTTGGCGACGTAAATCATGTTGGTCACCGGGTTTACCGCCACGGCCCATGGCCCTTTGTCTGCGGGCACCGTCGCTGCGACGGTATTCGTGCGGCCGTCGATCACGGACACGCTGTTCGCGTGCGTGTTGACGACATAAATCATGTTCGTCTCGGCGTTGATCGCGATCTGCTGCGGCCACAACCCGACTTTAACCGTGGCGATCGGCCGGTTCGACGCGCCGTCAATGACCGTGACGTCGCTGCTGGCGTAGTTCACGACGTAGAGGCGGTTCGTGACTTCATTGACGGCCGCCGCCATCGGCACGCTGCCGGTCCCAACCATCGAGACAACGCCCGTCCGCGTGTCGATGACCGTGATCGCGTTGTTGTTCGGTGTCGGCAGATAGAGGAGTCCGTTCGTCTCGTTGAAGGCTGAGTCCCACTGATGAAAACCAGGAACCTCGATCCGCGCAGGCTCATTGGTCACGCCATCCACGACGGTCAGGAAGTTGTCCTCGTAGCCGACGAAGTAGATCTTGTTCGCCTTGACGTTGACCGACAGCGCGTTGCCTTCCGTGCCGGCGTGGATAGTCGTCGAAGACTTCGTCGCGAGATCGATGACGGACGGATCCGTGCCCGTGCTGGCCGACACGTACAGCTTGTTCGTGACGGGATTGAGCGCCGTCAGACTGCCGCGATCGGCCTTGAGCGTGTCGATGATCGCGTCGGTGTCAGGATCGATGACCGAGATGGTCCCGGGCCCGCGGTTCATCGCGTACACCCGGCCGCTGCGCGGATCCATGGTGAGATTCTTGACGTTGGCGCCGGTCTTGAGCGTGACCACCGGCCCCGCCGCGCCGTTGACGATCTTGACGATGCCAAGATCGGGAAACGCCGCATACGCTTTGCCGTTGCGCGTGTTGACCACCACGCCCTTGGGTCCGTCGGTGACGCCGACCTCCGCGCTGATCGCGGTGGCCAGACCGAGGAGCGCGGCCAGTGCGATGGCCGGTCGGCGCGAGGTAGTATGTCGCGTCACTGGTATGCGGCGAATCTTACTGGCGATCGGCTGCGTTGCAGCAACCCTTCTGACCCCGCCATCCCTTGTCGCGCAGCAACCCCAAGCCGCACGTCCGAAGGTGCTGGCGTTTTTCACGCCCGGCGGCGAGCTCGATCATTTCGTGTTCGCACAGCAGGCGATGCGTGCGTTCGGCGCCGCCGCGGAGGCAGGCGGCTACGCGTTCGCCGCGACCAGCGATTGGGACGCGCTGAACGACGTGAATCTGCGGGATGTACGGGTCGTGATCTGGCTGAACGACATGCCGCACACGGCGGCGCAGCGCCTGGCGTTCGAGCGGTACATGGGGGGCGGAGGCGGCTGGCTCGGGTTCCACGTCTCCGGGTTCGGCACCAACGCGTGGCCGTGGTTCACCGAGTTCATGGGGGGCGGGAGGTTCAGCGCCAACAATTGGCCGTCCATGCCGGCCCGCGTGAACGCCGATGACCTGGCGCACCCAATCCTGAAAGGCGTGCCGGCGACGTTCGTCGCGCCAATCAGCGAGTGGTATTCGTGGACGCCGAGCCCGCGCGCCAACCCCGACGTCAAGATCCTGCTGACGCTGGACGGCTCGAACTTTCCGCTCGGTGTCAAGAACACGCTGAACGGCGGGGACATCCCCGTCGCATGGATCAACACCAAATACCGGATGGTGTACGTCAACTACGGTCACGGCGATCGAATCTACTCAGCGCCGCCGTCTGCCGACGATGATCGACAACATCCTGCGGTGGCTGTTGTCGCGGTAGACGTGGGCGTCCATGGTCGAACGAAGATGACCTCCAGCAAGATCCCATCTCATTTCGCCGAACTGTTGGATTTTCTTCCCGACGTGCTGGCGTGGGTGAAGGATCGCCGGGGCCGTTATCTGTGGGTCAATCGAGCCTTCCTCATTCAATACAGCTCTCGATCACCCGGGCGAAAAGGAATTTGCCGCGGTCGAGCATATTCAGGGCAAGACTGACTACGATTTATCCCCGGCGTTCCTGGCCGATCAATTCCGACACGATGATGAACAAGTTCTGGCCGGCCACCGCATTGTCAATCGGCTCGAACGAGTCGGAGAGTCTCAGGGTACGACGGTCTGGAACATTACCGACAAGATCCCCGTCGTCGATGCGAAAGGCGCAATCATTGGCACGGCCGGGATTACTCGCGCCGCCGGACCCGCGAGCAGCCTCGAAGCAACCGCCCCCGGCTTCGGGCCGGCGCTGGCTCACATGCGCGCCCATTTCCATCACGAGATCACCAATCGGCACCTCGCGGCCATTTCGAACATGTCGCTCCGCGCGTTCGAACGGCAGTTCCGTGCCGCCTTCCATCTCACCCCGCAACGATTCCTGCGAAAGCTTCGGTTGCGCCTGGCAAGTCGCGCCTTGATGTACACGGATGAATCGCTGGCCGACATCGCCTTGAAATGCGGCTTCGCGGATCAGAGCCACTTTTCTCGCGAATTCCGGCGGCAATTCGCACGCACACCTCGCGAATATCGCGAGTACCTACAAGCCCTTGGTGGCCGGTCCAGCTGATCAGGACCACCTCGCGGGCGATCTGGTCCTCGTTCAACGTGGACAGGCCATCTCGCTGACGTTCCTGTTACAAAAGCTGACGCTCCCATGCAATAACTCTTTGCTTACAAGCGCTGTCATGTCGCCCGGAGGGGGACCGATGAGAAGCCGTCTCACGCTGTGGGCACTGTTGGGCCTGTTGTGCGCGACGCCGGCCGCCGCGCAATTGGCGTCGCAAACTGCGTTGGTCGGAACGGTCACGGACAGCTCCGGATTGGTGGTGCCGGGCGCGTCTGTCGTGGCGGTGAACGCCGGGACGGGCGACACCTACGAGACAACGACGAACGCCGAAGGGTATTACAACATCCAGTTCGTCCGCATCGGGGAGTACGAAATCACGCGTGACCCTCACCGGATTCCAGACCTCGAAGGTCACCGGCGTCGAAGTGACGACGAACCAGATTACCCGGACCAACGTGGCGATGAAGGTCGGCCAGTTGAACGAATCGATCAACGTCGTCGCATCGTCGCCGATTCTCGATACCGACAGCGCGACGGATTTCGGAGACGATCGGCACGCGGGCGGTCCGAGACTTGCCCCTGAACGGCCGCAACGTCTGGAGCCTCGCGAACACGACGCCGGGTGTGCTGCAGGCGCCGAACAGCGACATCGGGCAGAGCTTCAGAGGCGCCGGCCAGCGGGAAATCCAGAACAGCCTGTCGCTCGACGGCATCAACTCGTCGTCGAACCTGCTCGCAGCGACGAGCATGCGGCCGATCGCCGACGCCGTGACCGAGGTCCAGGTTCAGACCGGCAGCACGTCGGCGGAATACGGCTCGTATCTCGGCGTCCACATCAACGTGGTGACGAAGAGCGGCACCAATCGGCCGCACGGGTCGCTGTTCGAGTTCGTCCAGGACGAAACGCTCGATAACCGCGGCTATTTCGAAAACCGGGCGAACCCGAAGAACCCGCGGCATCGCGATCAATTCGGCGCGCAGATGGACGGGCCGATGTTCTTCCCGAAGCTCTACGACGGTCACAACAAGACGTTCTTCATGGGCGCCTACGAAGGCATCCGCGCGGACGCGCTGTCCGCCGGGTTTGCGTCGGTTCCCAGCAATCTGATGCGGCAGGGCAACTTCTCGGAGATCGCGACGCCGATTCGCAACCCGCTGACCGGGCAGCCGTTCCCCGGCAACATCATCCCGGCGGCACAGATTTCGCCCATCGCGCGCAAGCTGCTGGAGTATTACCCGGCCGCGAACCTGGGCGGGACGACGTCGAACGTGCAGTCCAACAGCGAGAGCCGCGACGAGACCGATCAAGTGCTGGCGCGCGTCGATCAGAACATCGGGAACAAGATCCGTCTGTATGGCCGGTACAACTGGTACGACAGCTATACGCGCAATCTCGGCATCGTGACGGCGACCGGCACGTCGCAGCCTCGCGTGAACAAGAACACGCTGTTCTCGTATACGCACACGTTGAGCGCAAATCTCTTCAACGACTTCCGCGTCGGCTATCACCGGCTCGATTTCAACACCTACAATCCGTTTCTCGAGGGCGGCAACAGCAGCGTCGGCGCGGCGCTCGGCATTCCCGGGTTCGACGGCGACGCCAAATACAACAACCCGGGGCTGCCGAGCATCAACATCAGCAACTTCAGCGGGCTCGGCGGCGCCGGCACGAACTGGTATCAGTTCGACACGACGTTCCAGATGTCGAACGTGCTCGCCTACAACCACGGCGCGCATAACGTCCGAACCGGCTTCGATCTGCGGCGGCTCACGACCGGCCGGCGCGCCGCGAACGATCCGCGCGGACGCTTCGACTTCACCGGCGATATCACCGGGTACTCGGTCGCCGACTTCATGCTCGGCCTGCCGCGCACGGTGATCACGCCGACCGACCAGCTGCAGGGCCACGTCGGCGGATGGAGGAACGGCTTCTTCATCAACGACAGCTGGCAGGCGTCGCGCAACCTCACGCTCAGCCTCGGGCTGCGCTACGAGCTCAACACGCCGGTGCAGACCTACGCCGGCTACGCATCGATGCTCGACACGGACGGGCTGACGATCATTCCGAGCAGTTTTCCAGCCAAGGGCTTCCAGTTCACCGAGCCGAACTACAAGGACATCGCCCCGCGTCTCGGCGTCACCTATCGCCTCGGCGCAAAGACCGTCGTGCGCGCCGGGTTCGGCATTTACTACAACCCGAATCAGATGAACTCGTTCACGTTCCTCACCAACAACCCGCCGCTGGCGCCGGTGTCGACGTTCACGTCGGATCCGGCGAATCCGACGCTGTCATTCGACCGGCCGATGGGCGTCGCCGCGGTCGTGACGCCGGACATGATTTCGCCGACACGGGATCTGCCGAACGCCCGCAAGGATCAGTGGAGCTTCGACGTCCAGCGCGAGCTCTTCGCCGGAACCGCCGTCGATCTCGAGTACATCGGCTCGAACACGAGCCACCTGGATCGCAGCTTCTTCAGCAACACGCCGCAGCCCGGCCCGGGCGCGGTGGATCCGCGAAGGCCGACGTCGAAGTTCCGCAGCATCCGCATCATCCAGAACGATCTGATCGCCGATTACGATGCCGTGAGCGTCATCCTTCGCCGCCGCATGAGCCATGGGTTGCAGGCCGACGTCCATTACACGTGGTCACGGACGCGCGACATGTCCACGCACTCCAACGGCGGCGGCCAGACGATGAACAACTACGACATCTGGGCCGATTATGGTCCGGCGAACTGGGACGTCCCGCACCGGTTCGTGGCGACGTACATCTACGATGTGCCGTTCCTCAAGACCTCGTCGAATCCGGTGCTGAAGTATGTGGTGGCAGGCTGGCAGGTGGGCGGCGTGAGCACGATTCAGAGCGGCACGCCCGTCAACGTCATCCTCAGCACCGATCGCGCAAACATCGGTATCACGGGGCAACAGCGCCCGAACCTGGTCGGATCGGTGCCGGCGCTCAACTGTCAGCCGAACACACCACGCTGGAGCTGATCAATTGCTACGACGCCGCGGCATTTGCCCTTCAGGCGCAGTTCACGTTCGGCAACGCGCCGCGCAACGTGCTGCGCGGTCCGAAGTTCGCCGCCACGGACCTGTCGCTGATGAAGAACATCCCGGTGGGCGGCACCGCGCAACTGCAGATCCGCGCCGAGATCTTCAACGCGTTCAACACCGTCAACTACGGAAACCCCGGTTCGACGTTTGGCGCCGCATCGTTCGGGCGCATCAGCGCCGCCGGCAGCATGCGGCAGGTGCAGTTGGGCGCGCGCCTGAGCTTCTGAGTGGCGACGCGGCCCGCACCCGTGAAGATGTCGATGCCTGGGAGGCGGTGATGGCGAGTCGCTGGCGACGTGCGGTGATGATCTCGGCGGTGATCGCCGCGGCAGCGGTCGCCGCGAGCTCGGCGAAGGTCGCCGGCGCACGCGCGAGCCTGACGCGAGTGGATGTCCCCACCTACTCGAAGGACGTCGCGCCCATCGTCCAGAAGAATTGCCAGGTCTGTCATCGTCCGGGTGAAGCCGGCCCGTTTTCGCTGTTGACCTATGCGGACGCACGCCCACGCGCGATCGCGATCAAGAACGCGGTCGTCGCCCGGAAAATGCCGCCGTGGTTTGCTGATCCCCACTACGGCACGTTCTCGAACAGCACGAGCCTGAGCGCGTCGGAGATCGACACGATCGTGCAATGGGTCGATGGCGGAGCGCTGCAAGGCGATCCGCGCGATCTGCCGAAGCCTGCGGAGTGGGTCGAAGGCTGGGGCATCGGCAGACCGGACATGATTTTCGAGCTGCCGCTGCCCTTCGAAGTCCCGGCGCGCGGCGTCGTCGAATATCAGCACGTCATCGTCCCGACGAACTTCACTGAAGACCGCTGGATTCAGGCGGCGGAAATCCGTCCCACCGCGCGGGAGGTCGTGCATCACCTCATCGCGTACGTCCGCGAGCCGAAATCGAAGTGGTTCCGGGGCCAGCCGGCCGGCGTCTTCTTCACGGCGCCGAAGGTCAGCACTGATGAAGAGACGGAGGCCGGCGCGCTCCCTAGCGATTTTATGGTCGGCTACGCGCCAGGCCAGCCGGCGGAGATTTTGCGGCCCGGACAGGGGAAGCTCATCAAGGCCGGCTCCGACATCGTGTTCCAGATGCACTACACCCCGAACGGCCGTGCGCGGAACGATCGCACACGGCTCGGCATTGTCTTCGCCAGGCAACCTCCGGCAGAGCGCGTCCTGACGCTGTCGGCCGTCAACGGCACGTTCAAGATTCCGCCGGGCCATCCGAACTATCGCGTCGACGCGAGCTTCGAAGTGGGCACGGACGTCACGCTTGCCAGCCTGCATCCGCACATGCACGGACGCGGAAAGGACTTCGAGTACCGCGCGGTGTTTCCTTCCGGCAAGACGGATATCCTTCTCAAAGTGCCCCGTTTCGACTGGCACTGGCAGAACTGGTACAACCTCGAGCAACCGATCGCGCTGCCGAAAGGCACCAGGATCGATTGCACCGCGCACTTCGACAACTCACCGAACAACCCGGAGGCCGCCGACCCGACGAAGGAAGTGACGTGGGGCGACCAGAGCTGGGAAGAGATGATGGTCGGGTTCTTCAACCTGGTGTTCGACGCCGGGCTCCCGGTTGACAAACTGTTCGTCAAAAAGCCAAAGGCCGAGATCGGGGGGAGCAGCCGTCGAATCATCGCCCTGGCCGAGCCGGGCCAGACGATTCATCAGCCGTTCACTGACGCCGCGCTGCGCTGGCTGCAGGAGACGGCGCCGAAAGAAGGATTCACCGTCGACTACATCCGCACGACGGATCCGATTGACGACGCCTATCTGGCGGCGCACGACCTGTTCGTTCAGGTCAACTATCCGCCGTACCGGTGGACGCCGGTGGCCGAGGCCGCGTTCAAGAAGGCGATGGAGCAAGGGACGATCGGATGGGTGGGCTTCCACCACGCGTCGCTGCTCGGCAAGTTCGACGGCTTCGAGATGTCCCCCTTCTTCCATCAGTTCATGGGCAACATCGTGTTCAAGAGCTACATCCCCGACTTCGCGACGGGGACGGTCCGCGTCGAAGACTCAGCGCATCCGGTGGTCAAAGGACTGCCGGCGGCATTCACGATTGAGAACGACGAGTGGTACACCTACGACCGATCGCCTCGGCCCGACGTGCACGTGCTCGCGAATGTCGATGAGAACAGCTACCAGCCGGCGCGCACCGTGAAGATGGGCGATCATCCCGTCATCTGGACGAATCCGCATTACAAAGGGCGGAACGTGTACTTCCAGTTCGGACACAAAGCCGATCTGTTCCAGAACAGCGCGTTCAAGACGCTGTTCCTCAACGCGATTCGCTGGGCGTCGTGAGCGGTCGCCGCGTCGTGGGCGCCTACCGCGGCACCATGGGTCGCGGAGAGGGTGGAACAGGGCGGCGCGG
The DNA here is from genome assembly GCA_963792175.1 of uncultured Acidobacteriota bacterium. Taxonomy (GTDB): domain Bacteria; phylum Acidobacteriota; class Vicinamibacteria; order Vicinamibacterales; family CAVVIG01; genus CAWBVG01. Next base: position 114,511 of record CAWBVG010000039.1, on the reverse strand, counting down.
GCCGCTATTTGAACGTCTTCAAGTAGGCGACGATTTGCGCGATTTGCGCATCGCTCACCGCCGATGCCGGAACCGGAGGCATGTCACACACCGGATGTCGTATCAGCTCCAGCGCTTCCGCGTAGCTCCAGTCGAATGGAATGAGGGACGGTGCGTGCGCCGTCCCTCGTCCCTCGGGGCCATGGCACCGTTTGCAATAGTCGCCGTACAGGCGTTCGCCGGAATCATCGCCATTTCCCGCCGTCAACGCGCAGACGGCTAGCATCACAACCAGACCGCCGAAGACTGCACGTGTCGCGGACCTATCGCTGTTGGTCACTCGTCTTTGAGCCCATCCGCGCCGCGTACGCCTTCGCATCGCCAATGGCAAACTGATTGTTCGCCTCAATGAGCTTTCCGTCCTGGAAGTTCAGGAAGAGCGCCTTCTCGGTGTGGACGATCCGGCGGCCGTACTCGTCCTTCAGCACGGCGATCTCTTTGTGCGTTTTCACGTCGACGACGATGCTGTCGCCGAGCAGCGCCAGCTTACCGTCGTTGGTCATGTCGATCCAGCTGTGCGCGACGCCGGCCGACGGCTTGATCGTTTTGGACGCGTTGTAGACCGGGCTGCGGCCATCGCCGGGATTGTCCCAGACGTGCCACAGGCCGTTGACCGGATCGGCGACCCAGATCTCGCTTTCGTCTGGCGTCATCCCGATGCCGTGGCTGTAGCCTTTGCCCTTCCAGTCGCCGGGCGCTTCGAAGCGCTTGAGCATCTGGCCGGTCTTGACGTCGCCGATTTCGAAGCCGATGAGATCGTTGACGTTGACGTAGACCAGGCTGCCGTCATGGTTGATGGTCAACGGTCGCACCATCTCGGAGAACGTCATGTAGCGGAGCACCTTCCGGTTCGGCACGTCGAGCACGGCCACGCCGGCCTTGCCGTTCTTCGGGCTCGACATCGAACCCGTGATGGCGAGCTTGCCGTCCGCGGTCACGGCGAGGTTATGCGCAACGTTCGCTTCGGGCGTCGGGAGTTTGAACAGGCTCTTCCCAGTGGCGCCATCGATGTAGTACCACCATGAGTTGTAGCTCGACCCCACCAGCAGCGTCTTCCCATCCGGCAGCGTCCAGGGACGCTCGCAGCAGCCACTGGCGGCGCCCCTCGTCCGCTCGACCGGCGCGCTTTCGCCATTGAAGGTCCACGCGACCTTGTCGGTGGTCAAATCGATCGCCTTCATCCAGCCATCACTGGTCACATAGAGCATCTGGAGTGGTAGGCTGACCGTGATGCCCGATATCTTGGGACCGGGCATCTTGCTCGCCGGCAAGTCGTACGAGATGCGCTTGAGAAAACTGTAGTCCTTGTCGGCGTCGAGCACGACGACGCCCGACTGGTTGTCCGTGCCGTTGTCGCCCGGTGTCGCGATGTACACCAGGTGCCGGACCGGCTCGACATTCGACAGCGGTCGCTGGCCTCTCTGTGCCCTGACATCGGTCGTGGCCGAAACCGCGACGAGCGCACAGGTCGCCGCCAACATCGCAGCTCTGAGTTTTTGCATAACAGCTCCTAAAACGAGATATCGAATCCGGCCTTGATCAGCGTGCCGCGCTGGATGCTGCCCTGACGGCGGGTAGCCCCGTATCTCCACGAGGGGCTACTGTGACAACGGTCGTGCCCTGCGTCAAGCTGACGGTATTGTTGCCCACCGACACCGTCGTGAGCTCGGGACAGCGATCAGCCTTACCGTCGAGGCCCATAGTGAGGCGGGGCTTGACCGTATTCCAGCGCTCCAAGATCGGGTGCCCGGCCGGCGAAGCCATCCGTCACGTTGGGCAGGGCCACGCCGCGGTCGATGGCGGCGGAACCGGATTTGAGGCCGAAGTCGAATTCCTCCGCCTTGTAGACGGTTTGCACCTTCCTGAGATCTTTCGCGTCGAGCCTGGGTACGTTCACGAACACGTCGTAGTCAACCGCAACGCTGTGGAGATCCTGATGTGTCCCGGCGCTGTAGTCAGCGAGCGTTGGGAACCTGCGCGCCTCGAGACTCGTGTTCGACGCCGGGCTCCCTCGCCCACCGCCGGCGATCAGGCCGCTGTAGTCGGCGGCGGCGTCCTTGTCGCGGCGAGTTCCACTCGAATGAGAACGCCGCTCCGGCGTTCGGTCGAAAGCCGTTGTAGTCCGATGAGCTGTAGTTGGTATTCGTATTGACGCTGAAGATCGCGGGAGCTGAATTTTCTCCCAGCATGAGATTGTTCCGCCAATGCACGTTCGCCGAGGATCCGGCGGAGGTTTCCGTCAGGATCGTGTTGTTGTAAAACAGCACGCCCGCGGCGCCGTTCGTCATCCTCGTCGATCCACCGGGCGCGTGATAGGCGATATTCCGTATCCAGTAGATCGGCCCGCCGATGGCCGGCTGATTACAGAACGGATGGGACGCGGAGTTCACCATCATGTTTCGCATGACGCGAACGTTGTGCATGCTGCCATCGATCTCGATGGCATTGTCATGAAAGTTCGTCAGGTAGTTGTTATAGAAATCGATGGCGACCGGACGGCGGTCCCAGTACTCTCTTCGGCGGATAGTGGGGGCCGTCGATGGCATGCGAGCCGTCCGGATTTCCGTACGTCTCGACGTCGATGCCGTCGTGGAAGTCGGCGATGTAGTTGTAGGCGACGACGTGACCCGGACCGTACAGCCGGACCGCCGTATAGGACGCGAGGACCGGCGGGAAGATCTGCCCGTCGACGCCGTTGAACTGCGCCCAGAACGTGCCGTTCCATCCCAGCAGATGCTTCGAGTCGTTGCGGCCGAAGAAATAGTTGTCGGCGATATAGAAGTCGCTCGAGCCTGAGTAGTTGGTGAAGATCCCGAGATTCACGTCCTCGAAGCGGCACTTTTTGACCGTGAGCCCTTTCGATCCGGCGATGAACTGCGTGCCCGCCCAGATCCCGATATCCGTGTTCCGGATCGTCACGCCTTCGAAATAGTTGTAGTTCGCGGCCTTCACGTTGAACAGATTGAAGTTGCCGTTGCCGTCGAAGATGACGTCGCCGTCTCCGGCAGCCTTGATCACGATCGGCTGGTCCGGCTGTGCCGCTGGCCGTCAGATAATAAGTGCCTTCAACCGGCGTCGTCGCATTGATGGTGCGGTCGCCGGTATAGAGATCCGGCGCGATATCGATACAGCCCGGCGTGGATCAGGATGGTATCGCCAGGTTTGACGCGGGGCCGGCCGGCGGTCACCGTGTCGCCGCCGCCGCAGTAATAGTTGTACGCGCACATCAGCCCGTCGAAAGCCGGCTCGATCCGCGTGCCCTGGTAATTGGGCGGATAGACGTGGAAGACACGGCCGCCGGCGTAGGGCTTTGGCTCAGGGCGAGTCCGCACCGACACGGTCTTCGTCACGATCTTCGCGGTTTGTCCGATGAAGCCGTCGGGATCGGACATGACAAATCGCGCCTCGTAGGCCGTATCCGGCTCCAGGTCCAGAATGCTGCCGGCGAACATGTTCGGAGAAATGACGTTGAACACGCCTCGGTCTGGTAGATCCGTTCGCCTTGCAGGCGCAGGAGCGGGAGACCCTGCTTCCACGCGGTTTCGCCCTGTTTCCGGTACGACACGGCGACGTTCGCGTTGCGGTTGTCGTCTCCCTGAATGACCCATTCGAAGCCCAGGTTGATCAGCGTGGGATGGTCGACGACGAACTCACCGGGCTTGACCTTGAGGACAACCGCCTGCGCCGGAGCCCGGTCGCCAAAGCCGGGCGCTGTGAACACAGTCATCGCGACGAGCCAACTCACGTGTTTCACGTGGACCATACCGATCCGCGAACGTGAATGCGTCGAAGTCGTTAGGTGGTGCCGGAGGAGGGAATCGAACCCTCACGGGGGGTAAACCCCACCGGATTTTGAGTCCGGCGCGTCTGCCAGTTTCACCACTCCGGCGTCGATGGTAAGCCTCTCTAGTCTGACACGATAGGACGATTGCCGAAACCGGGCGACGCGTCCCTCTCGCTTTTTTGTCCCACGCATTGTCCCAGTCGTCAACTCAGCCAGCTTCTCGACCCCGCCCCGAGGTCGCCTTCGCTGACGATGCGTACCGACGATACACCGCCACCTCGTTTGTGGAACGCATGTTGTCGCTAGCAGGTTCATGACCCCTTCTGCGCAGTCCTGCCCAATTTGTTCCGCAATTAATTGTCAGCCGGCGCCGAATGGTGAACGTTCGCCGGGGAGCGCCGATACAGACAGCAGTGGCGACGTCGGAGGATCTCGCGATCTTGTGGTCGTTCATCGGCGGACTGCGGTGTGTCCTCTCTCCAGTTGTCGGCGGCTGGCAGATTCGAATCGAAGACAGCCACTCAACGGTCAGGTCGCACGTGAGCGGGACGAGTCAGGAAGCGCTCGCCATCGCAGACCAGTGGCTCAAAGAATGCCAAGGCGGAAACCAGAAGCGGCAGTAGTGGCGAACAAGTACAGAAACCATGTCCATCCTGACGTGGCAACGCTCACACGGCGCGGACATCGTGGCCGAGGCGCGGACGGATCAGCGCGGGTTCTGGTGGCCTTCAGCGTGGCGGCGAAGTCAGCCCGGTGTGGTCATTCGTACCAAAACGGGTCGGCCCTCAAGACAGGCCGCATGCGCGCGGGCCGACGCCTTGGTGCGGGAGACGTTCAACCATCTCTGTCAGGTGACGACGTGCGGCGAGTGGCACCGTGTCGAGCCATGAACGACTCCGTCGCTCCGAAGCAGGCACGCCAGGCCTGTTAGCGTGATTTCTTCGGGGCGAGCGACCAGCGATGACCGCACAGGAGACAGACGAACCATCGCAGAAAGCTGGTGCGGCTCTCCTCGTCTTCGACGCATGTCACGCGCTGACAGCGTGGGCACGGCGACAGAGATTCCTCCGGCTTGATCATGGTCTCGCGACGGAGCGAGCACCGTACGACTATCGACGCGAGTAATCAAGGCTAGAAGTTTCCGGCGTGAAAGTGTCCGGAAACGCTGCGCTCGCCCGCGCCTATCCGAATGGGTTTGTGATCAGCATAATTACCGACTCTTTTGCCGCGCGCCCACTCGCATCCGGAGCTGGAGAATTTGAGTCCGGCGCGTCTGCCAGCTTGCCAGCGGTAGCTCGCGTGCCGCGAGCTACCGCTCGTGGCACGCGAGCAAATGGAATCTACTTGCAGGCGCCGTGGCCGGTCGCGCTCCACGACCCGGTGAAATTCGAGCCGCCCCCACCGCGCGGACCCTGGATCAGCGATTTCTGAACCTGTGTATTGTTGGGTGTGTCGGCGTGCAGGCCGTTGCCGTGATACGCCTGGATCATCGCCTGATTCCAGTCCGACGGCCAGTAAGTGTAGACGGCGGCGCTCCACTGCCACGAGAACGACAGGCCGGTGACGTCGGTCTGCGTCGTGAAGCGAATCGTTGCCTTCCCGCCTCCGGCGATCGCCGGGTCGACTGGAATTGCGGCGCCCACGAAGAAGTTCTCGTCGCTGATGAAGTTGGGGTTGATGGTCGTCGTCCACAGTGCCGACGTGGTGCCCGGCGTTCCCGAAAATGTCGTGGTACTCGTGGAAGGCGCGTTGGGGTCGAAGTTCACAACGCCATCCGGCATCGGATACTTGATGCCGTTCAACACGAACGATACGTCGGTGAACTGCACGCTTGCGGTTGTGGCGGCCGAGACGCCGGTGGGTTTGAACTGCGCGTGCACCCAGGCGACCGGTGGCGGGCCGACCGGGACGTTGAACTTGTTCCAGGAAGTCGGACTGATAACCTCGCTCGCCGCCGGAATCGTGCAAGCCACAGGAGGAGCCGTCTCGAGTGAAGAACCCGAAGTCGCTGGCGGTGCCGTCGGCCGCCCGGCCGGACACCACGCTGAATTCATTCTTGTCGTCCGGAACGCCGTCGCTGTCGATCGCGTCGTCGTCTCCGACGTTTGGAGGTGACGCCTGCGTCCCGTCGGGTATCAAGACCCACACCATCGTCGTACCGCCGGGAACGTCGATGGCATAGAAGCCGTCCGGTCCTGTCAAGACGGACTTCGTGTCGGAAGCCGTCGCACAGTTGACAGGCGAACACCGTGACGTTCTCGATGCCGGTCTCGCCGGCATCCTGGATGCCGTTGTTATTCGTGTCGTTGAAGACCGTCCCGCACACGCCGCCCGATGCGCACACGGATGGTTGCGCCGACGCGGGGGTAGCAGCCACCGACGCCAGCGGGAGCAGGGCCGCCGCGAGCGCCGCGCCCCTGATGTGTTTCAGCGGTCCATCGAGTAACTGCTGCGTCTGGTCGCGGAGCTGGCTTTGGTTTCGTGACATATTCGACTCCATTAGGCTGCGGTGGAGGTATCTCGGAGCACACCCGCTGCCTCCAGCACTCCCTACGGCACACGGGATGCCACGGCGGCGCGACATGAATGTCGCGGTCTACGTGTGAGTTAGGAGCGGTACAAAAATTGGTGAATTGTTTCGAGAGACAGAAGTGTCAGCGCTCATACGAGCGTGCTCGTTCCGTCCTGATACGTGTGGCCGAGACGTGAGCCGCTACCGTCGCTGCGCGACAGCGCCGCGCTAGTGGAGCGTCCACGTTGAATCGGAACCAGTCGTGGCCTGCCACGAAAACACGAAGTCACGAAACCCTGGGTCTTTCTCGTGTCTTCGTGGCTTCGTTGGCGATCCCGGCGGTACCGATTCGGCGGACACGCCGCTGACTAGTAGTGGCTGACCGTCACCGCGTAGGTGATCGGCCCGGTCTGATTGCCCACGTCGTAGACGACGACACAGTAGGACCCGGCGCCGGCCGTACCGGACAGTTGCGGTGCGGCTCCCGCCTGTGTCGTGAGATACGCGTTGCTTAACAACGTGCACGTCGGCGCGTCGTACGCCCCCACCCCCAGCCCCATGAAGATCGTCGCCGGCGGTCCCGCGGCCGTCAGCGTGACGGTCAATGTGGCGCCCGCCGTCGCGACCGTAAAGGGATGGAAGTCGTTCCCGCCGACGCTCACCGTGCCGGAAAAGCCCTCGGTGGATGCGGCGGCCGTCGGAGTCGGCGTCGACGGCGTTGCAGTCGTTGAATTATTACTGTTGCCGCCGCATCCCGATGCGACGACGACGGCGAGTCCACACACCAGGCGTCTCATCGTGATCCTTTCAAGCGGCCCAATTCTCTCGGGGAGTCGTTGGGTGAAGGCGTTGGCGAGGCCTCCCAGCACGAAGCTTGCCGCCTCTACCGTTCGGCCAATCGACGGATGATACTCGCTGCCCGTTCGTAAAGGGGGACGAATCGTCCCCCTTCTCTGACACTACGGACCCGGATCAACGACTATCGTACGGCGCGCTGATGAAGGTCGGCACCAGATCGGGCCGCATCACGAGCTGCGTACCCAGCACCGAAATCGTGTAGCGGCCGTTGGCGTCGCGCCCGAGGGCCGGCTGCTGCAGGTGCTTGATGTGCCAGTCGTGGACGGCAAACCAGATATCCAGCCCGACGTCGATGAAGTCGGGAAACTTGTTCGTCGAGCGCAGATAGTCCATCTGCTTCTGGCGGATCGGCAGGACTTCCACGAAAGCGCCCTGCGGCGCTTCGATCGCCTTGCGGAGGTCTTTCAGGGCGTCGGCAATCTCCGTCAACTGACGGTCTGAAGCTTGATTGCTTTGGTCGGCAGCCCCGGAAGCCGGAATCGCGGACCCGAGCAGGCCTCCAAAGAGCGTCGTGCCAAGCATGCGGCGGCGAGCGAGCATCGGCGTGCCTCCTGTTTTGAGTAGAATCGCGCAAAGATGTCGAGAACGGTAGCCCCCCCGCGCGTCGTCAACATCGCGGATCTGCGCCGCCTCGCGCAGCGCCGCCTGCCGCGCCTCGCGTTCGACTACATCGACGGCGGCGCAGACGACGAGATCACGCTGCGGGAGAACAGCCTGGCGTTCTCGCGCCTCACGTTCCGGCCGCGCAGCGCCGTCGCGACATCCGCCGCGGATCTGCGGACCACCGTGCTGGGCACCCCGCTCGACCTGCCGTTCCTGCTCGCGCCCGTCGGCAGCAGCCGGCTGTTCTATCCGCGCGGCGAAGTCGCGGCGGCGAAAGCTGCCGGCGCCGCCGGTACGGCGTACATCCTGTCCACGCTGTCGGGATGCCGGCTCGAGGACGTCCGGGCGGCAACCCGCGGTCCGGCGTGGTATCAGGTGTATCTCGTCGGCGGGCGGGACATCGCGACCGCCGGCATCGCCAGAGCGCAGGCGGCGGGATTCTCGGCGCTGGTCCTGACCATCGATACCGCGGTCGCCGGACAGCGCGAGCGCGACGTCCGCAACGGCGTCAAGGAACTGGTCAGCGGAACGCTCTGGGAAAAGCTGCCGTTCGTCCCGCAAGTGCTGGCGCGGCCGCGATGGCTGGCCGGATTCCTGGCGGACGGCGGGTTGATGAACTTTCCCAACGTCGTGTTGCCGGAAGGACCGATGGGATATGCGGACGTCGGCGCTGCCCTGGCGCAGTCGGTCGTGACCTGGACGGACCTTCGGTGGATCCGCGACCTCTGGAAGGGCCCCATCGTCATCAAGGGCGTGCACACCGGTGAAGACGCGCGGCAGGCGATTGCGGCCGGCGCGCAGGCCCTGGTGGTGTCGAACCACGGCGGCCGCCAGCTCGATGGCGTACCAGCGACGCTGCGCGCGCTGCCGGAGGTGCTCGAGGCGGTGAACGGACAGGTGGAAGTGCTGGTCGATGGCGGCATCCGGCGCGGCGGCGACGTCGCCAAGGCGTTGTGTCTTGGCGCTCGCGCGGTCCTCGTCGGACGCGCATACGCGTACGGCCTCGCAGCCGCCGGTGAAGCAGGCGTTGCGCGCGCGATCGAGATCCTGCGGACCGAACTGGTGCGCACGCTGAAGCTGCTCGGCTGCGAATCGACCGCGGCGCTCGATCGCTCGTACGTCAACGTGCCGCCGGACTGGCATCCACCTGTCACGCCGAAGCCCGTCGGCGAGACCATGCGGGCGTAGGCGGATGAGCAGTGTCGCCTCGCATCTCGGTATCGAGCTCGCCGAATACGATCACCGGATCCGCACGTTCATCCCGGCGTATGAAGAAATGCTCGACGCTGCGGCGAACGCCGTCGACGTCAAGGCTCGCACGATCGTCGAGCTCGGCGTCGGGACGGGAGCGCTCGCCGCTCGCTGTTTGAAACGCGCACCGAAGGCGTCGGTCATCGGCATCGACGCCGATTCCGGCATCCTGGCGCTTGCCGGACGACGTCTTGGCCGCCGGGCGACGCTGCAGACCTCGAACTTCGTCCGGGCGTCGCTGCCACGCGCCGACGCGGTCGTCGCATCAATCGCGCTCCATCACGTGCGCACGCGTCGCGCGAAGCTACAGCTCTATCGGCGGATTCGCGCGGCGCTCAATCCTGCGGGCGTGTTCATCAGCGCCGACTGTCACCCGGCCGGCGCACCGCGACCGCGCGCGAGCGCAGCGCGACGCCTGGATGGCCCATTTGCGCGAATCGTACAGCACCCGCAAAGCCGAAGCGCTGCTGCGGGCATGGCGCAAGGAGGACGTCTACGTCTCGCTCGACGCGGAGCTCGCGCTGCTGCAAAGCGCCGGCTTCATGGTTGACGTGGCATGGCGGCGTGGCATGTTCGCGGTGATCGTCGCCGGCAGACGATGAAACCCACGCTTGCGACGCAATACACACGCCGTCGCACAGCCGGCGCAGCGCGTCGACGACGTCAGGGAAGCTGACCGGCTTGTGAAACGCGGCGGCCGCGCCGAGGTCCTGTTCGTGATCGCCCTCGATGCCGGTCAGGACGACGACCGGGATGTCAGCCAGCGCCGGATCTTCTTTCTGCTCACGCCGGAACGCCCAGCCATCCATCACCGGCATGCGGAGATCGAGCAGGATGACGCTCGCGTCGCCGCCACCTCGAAGGTACTTGAGCGCTTCCTGTCCGTTGTACGCCTCGGCGGCGTCGAATCCCTCGAGCTTGAGGAATTTCGTCATCAGCCGCGTCAGGTCGCGATCGTCGTCCACGACAAGGACGGTCGCCGGCATCCTCAAACCTCCCGACGGGGAGTATAGTGTCCCCTGCCGTGGAACGACGACAGTTCTTGCAGTTGATGTCCGCCGCCTCGCTGGCGCCCGGCGCGTTCGATTCGAGGAGCGTTCGCATCGCGCTCGATGCCAATGCGAGCGACGGCTCGGCAAGCGGCCGCGCCGCCGCCGGCCGCTACGGTTCTCTACGACGACAAGGCGATTGCGCTGCGCGCGATCGGCCGCGATCCGAAGCAGCCGAAGGACGCCCTGTGGGTCCGCAAGCGCGACCTCCCCTCGATCAACGAATTCGATGTGAAGCCGCAGGGTGCGTGCCGTGCCGATCTGTGCATCCCGATTCCGAAAGGGATGGTGCGCGGCGAGTACTTCGATCTCACCGCGTTCGCGAAAAAGATCGGACAGCCGGTCGTCGCCGATCTCGAGTCGCAGGTCTGGAGCTTTGGCGAAATCCAGTCGCTGCGCGGCAGCTTCCTCGAAGGGCGGATGGCGCCTGACTTCGTCGTGCCCGATCGCGCCGGCCGGCCTGTGCACCTGACCAGTCTTCGCGGCAAGAAAGTGCTCGTCGTGACGTGGGCCTCCTGGTGAGGCTGCCGATTCGATCTGCCAGGCTGGCAGAAGGTTTACGAGGAGCTGAAAGAGAAGAATTTCGAGGTCGTCGCCGCGGCGCAGGACACCGGCGGCGAGGCTGCAGCCGGTAAGTGGTACGACGCGGCCAAGGCGACCTACACGACGCTCGTCGACACGAAGCATGCAGTCAGCTCAGCATTTCAGCTGGTGAACGTGCCGTCTGGCGTCTGGATCGACGAGCGAGGCCGTGTCGTGAGGCCGGCGGAGCCGGCGTGGACGTCGACGCGGACCGACACCTACGGCGGCAAGGCGCTCGAGATCGAAGGCGAGCTGTACGTCGGCGCGCTTCGCGACTGGGTCACCAACGGCGAGCGCAGTCAGTACGCGCTCTCCGACGAAGAGTTCGCGCGGCGCGTCAAGCCGCGTTCGACCGTGGAACTGGAGGCCGAGGCGACGTTCAAGCTGGCGGTCTGGTTCCAGCAGGACGGCCGCGACGATCTCGCCGCGAAATATTTCGAGCAGGCACAGGCCCTCAATCCGGACGACTGGAACTATTACCGGCAGGCGTGGAGCTTCAAACCTCAGGAGGCCGGCCGGAAGTGGCTGGAGAAATTCCTGCAGCAGCCCGAGCGCTACTACCCGAAGCTGGAGCTCAAGCCGAAAGGTGGGTAGAATCGGCACTCATCCTCTCTCATTGAAAAGGGTTCACGAATGACAGGAATCTCACGACGAACCGTCCTGGCGGCGGCCTCTCTTGCCAGCGTGGTCGGTCTGGTGGCGGCGGCCCGGCTTTCGGGCCAGGCACCGGGCCTGCCGAGCACGAAAAACGGCGACTGGACGCACTACACGGCGGATGTGCGCGGTTCGCGCTATTCCCCGCTCGATCAGATCAACGCCGGCAACTTCAAGGATCTCGAGGTCGCGTGGCGGTTCAAGACCGACAACCTCGGCACGCGCCCCGAGTTCAAGCTCGAAGGCACGCCGCTGATGGTCAAGGGCGTCGTCTACGCCACCGGCGGGACGCGACGGTCGGTCGTCGCGCTCGACGCGAAGTCTGGCGAAATCATCTGGGTCCACGCCGAGCGCGAGGGCGCGCGCGCCGTGGCGGCGCCGCGTCAACTGTCAGGCCGCGGCCTGTCGTATTGGACGGACGGCAAAGGTGACGATCGCATCCTCTACGTGACGACCGGCTATCGCCTGGTCGCGCTCAATGCGAAGACCGGCACACGCGTCAGCTCGTTCGGCAAGGACGGCATCGTCGACATGAAAGTCGGTGCGCTGGTTGGAAAGGGCGAACAGATCGACCTCGAGACCGGTGAAATCGGTCTCCACTCGACGCCGACCGTGGCCAAGGACGTCGTCATCGTCGGGTCGTCGTTCCGGGAAGGGCTCACGGTCAAGACCCACAACAACACCAAGGGACTCGTGCGGGCGTGGGATGTCCGGTCCGGCAAGCTGCTGTGGACCTTCAATACGATTCCGCGGCCCGGCGAATTCGGCGCCGACACCTGGGAAAAGGAATCGTGGGCGGTCAACGGCAACACCGGCGTGTGGTCACAGATCACGGTCGACGAGGAAGCCGGGCTCGTGTATCTGCCGGTCGAGGATCCGACATCGGACCTCTACGGCGGCCATCGTCCCGGCAATAACCTATTTGGCGACAGCCTCGTCTGCGTCGACCTCAAGACCGGCCAGCGCAAATGGTTCTATCAGATCGTGCATCACCCGATCTGGGATCTGGACATGCCGGCCGCGCCGCTTCTCGCCGACATCAACGTGAACGGCAAGCCGATCAAGGCGGTCGCGCAGGCGACCAAGCAGGGCTTCCTCTTCGTGTTCGATCGCATCACCGGTCAGCCGATCTGGCCGATCGAGGAGAAGCCGGTGCCGCAGACCGATGTCCCGGGCGAAAAGACCAGCCCCACCCAGCCGATCCCGACCAAACCGCCGCCGTACTCGCGCGGCGGCGTCCTCGAGAGCGATCTCATCGACTTCACGCCCGAGTTGAAGGCCGCCGGCCTCGAAGCCGCCAAGCGGTACCGGCTCGGTCCCGTGTATCTGCCACCGCTCGTCAGCAAGCTCGAAGGGCCGGTGGCGGCGTTGACATCGGGCACGTTGAGCGGCGGCGTGAACTGGCCGGGTTCGGCGTACGACCCTGAGCTGCATACGTTCTTCTCCCACGCCTGCAACGCGTGCATCGCTCCGCTCGGTCTCGTGGCGCCACCGAAAGAATTCTCGGATCTCGACTACGTGATGGGCACCGCGGGCCAGACATTCCGCGCCATTGTCGGTGGCGGCGAAGGCGAAGCCGCCGACGCGCCACGCCCGGGGCGCGCGGCAACACCGCCGCCTCCCCCACCGCCCCCCGCGCCGACGACTGCCGGAGCGGCAGGAGCGGCGGGTGGCGGGCGCGGGGCTGCGGCCGGTGGCGGCGGTGGCGGCTTCGGCGCAACGGTTCAGGGCTTGTCGATCGTCAAGCCGCCGTACGGCCAGATCGTCGCCATCAATCTCGACAGGGGTGATTTGGTGTGGTCGACACCGCACGGCGATACGCCCGACGGCGTCCGCAATCATCCGGCGCTGCGCGGCCAGACGATTCCGAAGACCGGTCAGAGCGGCAACGTCGGCGTGGTGGTCACCAAGACGCTGGTCATCGCGGGCGACCCCATCGTCACGACGACGCCGGAGCATCCGCGCGGGGCGATGCTGCGCGCGTATGACAAGACCACGGGCAAGGAAGTCGGCGCGGTGTGGATGCCGGCACAGCAGAGCGGCTCGCCGATGACCTACATGGTCGACGGCAAGCAGTACATCATCGTCGCCGTGAGCGGTGGCAACTATTCCGGCGAGTACATCGCGTACACCCTGCCGGCGTCGGCGCAGCGGTCGGCGACCGGACAGTAAGACTCAGCGATCGTCAGATCCTCGAGTGCTCTCAGGCCGGCGAGCTGACCTCGCCGGCCTGAGCCATCAGCGACACAATCACACCCACCAGTTCGCCGGGATCGATCGGCTTCGTCAGGTGCCACTGGAACCCGGCCTCGAGGGCGCGCAACCGATCCTCGGGCCGCGCGTGCGCCGTCAGCGCGACGGCGACGAGCCGCTGGCGATTCCCCGCCAGCGATCGCACGCTCTGCATCAGCTCGTAGCCGTCCTGCCCCTGCATCTCGATGTCGGAAATCATCACCTGGGGCTAGCCAGGTCTGGAGAACCATCAGCGCGTCCTCCGCGGACGCCGCGGCGCGGACATCGGCGCCGGCGTTCTCCAGCACGGTCGTGACCATCTCGCGCGTGTGCTGGTGATCGTCGACCACGAACACGCTGAGGCCGTCCAGCTGATTGGCGCGCACCGAGGCGGCGGCCATCACGCCTTCCTCCGGCGAAACCGTCAGGTCGCTCCGAGGCTCGACGGAGGCAAGCGCCGGTAACGCCACACGGAACGTCGCACCGGCTTCCGGTGCATTGTTGGTGGCCGACACCGTGCCGCCGTGCAGTTCCACGAGGTGGCGCACGATCGCCAGGCCCAGCCCAAGACCGCCATGGGCGCGGGTCGTGCCGGCCGCGCCCTGGCGGAATCGATCGAACGCGTGCGGCAGGAAGTCGGCTTCGACGCCCGGACCGGTATCGCGCACTGTCAACGCGACCTCGTCCGCTTCCGCGACGACACGCACTTCGATGCTGGCCGCCGGCCGGCGTGAACTTCACGGCGTTCGCGAGGAGATTCCAGATCACCTGCCGCAGCCGGTCGGGATCGGCCGAGAGGCGAAGCGCGGCGTCGGGGATCGCGGTCGTCACGCGAATCTGTTTTGCGACCGCAGCCGGCCGCACGGCGTCGATCGCGGCGCTGACGACGTCGGCCGCCACGACCGACTGCACGTCGAGGCGCAGGCGTCCCGACACAATCCGGGACACATCCAGCAGATCGTTGACGAGCTGTTGAAGCGCCGACGCGTTCCGCTCGATCGCCTGGGCCGCGCGAGGTCGCTGCGCGTCGCGGATCTCGCCGGTCGACAGCATCCGGGCCCACCCGTAAATCGCGGTGAGCGGCGTCCGCAATTCGTGGGACACCGTCATCAGGAATTCGTCCTTGATCCGGCTGGCTTCGTCGCGCTCGCGATTCCGGGCCGCCAGCAGGTCGGACGCATCGCGCAACTGCGTGGCGAGCTCGTCGATCTCGGCCACGCGCGAGCGGCGCGGGACGACGGTCTCTCCCCTCGCGAGCTTCATCGCGGACTTCGACGCGCTGCTCATGGCGCGGACGATCGTCTGGCCAAGGACCAGCGCCACGCCGCCGGCAAGCGCCATGAAGCCGAGCCAGATGGCGGAGAGGTACCAGAGGATCCTCGCGAACGGACCGTCGACCTGCTCGCGAGGCAGGGCGAGACCGACCGTCAGCCCGGTACGCGGCGAGCGGCTGAACGCTGAATACACCGGAACGCCTTCGCGCGTCTCCGTCTGCCACGCCGCCTCGTTGGTCCGCGCCGCGATGTCGAGGAACGCGCTGGTGACCGGCGTGCCGACATACGAGTCTTCCTGCCGCGACCGCGCGACGATATTGTTCGCGGAATCGACGAGCGCGACCAGGCCCTCGGGCGGCGTCTGCTGCCGGCGGAGGATCGCGCTGAAGGCATCCGCCCGGACAAGGGCTCCGAGCACGAGCGTCACCTTCGCGTCGCGAACGACGGGAAGGGCGATCACGACAAAATGTCCGGGCAAGCCGGGCATTTGGAACAGCGGCGACACCACGAAGTGATTCGCAGAGACGACGGCGGGGGCCCACTCGCTGGCGCGAAACGCCGCATCCTGGAGATCGCGGGCCGGTGTCGTCGCCAGCAGCCGACCTCGGGGATCGGTCAGCACGATGGCCGACCAGTCGGGGCGCCGCACGATCAGGCGCTGCGCAAGGTTGTCGAAGGCCTGGAGATCCGGTCCATCCAGCGCATGGAGTGCGCCGAGGAAGTCCAGCGCCGCCGTGGTCGTTTCGACCTCCTGATCGATCGCGACGGAGATGGCGCGCACCGTCTCGACGTTCTGGCGCTCGACCGTGGCGATTTGCCGCCGCCAGGCGCGCCGCACGCCAAGCGCGGCGGCCAGCCCGAGCGGAAGCACGGTGGCGAGGACCAGCGCGGCAACCACCCAACGAAGACCGATGCGCCTGGGGATCACGGAGTATGAATCTTAATCAATTGTCCACAGCTGAGCTTCGCGCTTGCCACTAGGCGCGGCCGGCTGGTACTCTCCCGGACACACCTCATGCAGAGAGTCTCCGAGTGACCGACGCGGCGAGGCCGCGAGTCCTGGTCGCTGCAGATCGGATGGCGCTGACCGCGATTCGGCAGGCGCTCGAGGACGAGTTCGAGGTCGTGGCCGCCGGACAGGGGCTGGACGCGTTCGAGCCGGCCGCGACTGACGGCATCGCGTGCATCGTTCTCGACCTCAAGTTGCGAGGGCTTGACGGATTCGACGTCTGCCGGCGCCTGAAAGCCGAGCCGCGAACCGCGTCCATTCCGGTCCTGTTCCTCACCAACATCAACGATCGCGTGGACGAAGCGGCCGGGTTCGAGGTCGGCGCGGCCGACTACCTGTGGCTGCCGATCAGACCGTCCGTGGTCCGAGCGCGGGTGCGGGCACAGGTGGAGCTCAAGGAGCTGCGGGAACGGCTGGAGCAGCTGACGCTGGTCGACCCGCTCACCGGCGTGGCGAACCGCACTCGGTTCGACACGGCGCTCGAAAGCGAATGGCGGCGCATGGCGCGAGCCGGGCGATGGCTGTCGATTGCCGTCGTCGAGGTCGATTACCTGAAGCGGATCATCGAACGGCAGGGCCAGCCCGCCGGCGACGATCGGCTCAAGACCATCGCCGGTTCGCTCGTCCGGAGCGCCAGACGGGCCGGCGACCTGGTCGCCCGGTTCAGCGCCGAGGAGTTCGCGATCATCCTGCCGGAGATCGAGCCGCAGATGATGCAGGGGATGCTGCGCGTCATCATGACCGGCGTCGTCGCGGACGCCGCGAGGGCGGACGCCGGCCAGCGGATCGATCCGGTCACCGTCAGCATCGGCGCGGTGTCGGTGGTGCCGGGACGCGAGAAGACGATCGCCGGCGCGCTCGCCGGCGCCGATCGCTCACTCGGCGAAGCCAGGCGCGCCGGCCGCGACCGCGGCGTGCACCTCGATCTCGGCTCGCTCGCCAAGACCGTCGTCCTCCGCGCCTGAACGACGAACACGAAGCCACGAACCACGAACCACGAACGCATCGAACGGTAGTCTCCGTAGCGACACGTGTCTGTTGTAGGATCGATCACCCCCATGGGTCTCTCCGCTTTCATCCCATCGTCTCGCAGTGGTTCACGGAAACACTCGGCGCGCCGACGGTGGCGCAGGAGAAAGGCTGGGACGCGATTCGCGAGCGCCGGCACACGTTGATCGCCGCGCCGACCGGATCCGGCAAGACGCTCGCGGCGTTTCTGACCGCGCTCGACGATCTCGTCCAGGAAGGCGTGCGCACGCCGCTGCCGGACGAGGTGCGCGTCGTCTACGTCTCGCCGCTCAAGGCGCTGAGCGCAGATATCCATAAGAACCTCGCGGAGCCACGCCGCGGCATCGTCCGGCTCGCGGAAGCGGCCGGGCTCGAGCCGCCGCGAATCACCGCGGCCGTCCGCACCGGCGACACGACCTCGTCGGAACGCGCCGCGATGCTGCGAACGCCGCCGCACATCCTGGTGACGACGCCGGAATCGCTGTATCTGCTGCTGACGGCCGAGCGCAGCCGCGAGATGCTGCGCACCGCGCGAACGATCATCGTGGACGAAATCCACGCGGTGATCGGGACGCGGCGCGGCGCTCACCTGGCGCTGTCGCTCGAACGTCTGCAGCAGGTCGCCGGGCAGCCGTTGCTGCGGATCGGTCTGTCAGCGACGCAGAAGCCGATCGAAGAAGTCGGGCGGTTTCTGGTTGGAATCCACAGTCCGCAATCCGAGATCCGCATTGTGGACGAGGGACATCGGCGCGCGATGGACCTCGACCTGGAGCTCCCCGGCTCGCCGCTCGAAGCGGTGATGTCCCACGAGGTCTGGGAGGAGTACTACAACCGGCTGGCCGCCCTCATCGGCCAGCACCGGACCACGCTGATCTTCGTCAACACCCGGCGGATGGCCGAGCGCGTCGCGCGTCACCTGAGCGATCGTCTCGGCGACGAGGCGGTCACCGCGCATCACGGCAGCCTCTCGAAAGACAAGCGGCTCGACGCCGAGTCGCGGCTCAAAGGCGGTCAGTTGAAGGCGCTCGTGGCGACGGCGTCGCTCGAGCTCGGCATCGACATCGGATCGGTCGACCTCGTGTGCCAGATCGGGTCGCCGCATCGGATCGCGACGTTCCTGCAGCGCGTCGGTCGATCGGGTCACACCATCGCCGGGATGCCCAAGGGGCGGTTGTTCCCGGTATCGCGTGACGATCTCTTCGAAGGCGCGGCGCTGCTGCGATCGGTCCGCCGCGGCGAACTGGATCGCATCGTGTCGCACGACGCGCCGCTGGACGTGCTGGCGCAGCAGATCGCCGCCGAGGCGGCCTGCTGCCAGTACGGCGAGGACGAGTTGTACGAGCTGGTGTGCCGCGCCTGGCCCTACCGGGATCTCTCCCGCCAGCACTTCGACGCCGTCGTCGCGATGGCCGCGGACGGCTTCGCCACGAAGCGCGGCCGCCGCGCGGCGCTGATTCATCGCGACGAGGTCAACCGGCGGGTCCGCGGACGACGCGCCACGAGGCTGCTCGCCATCGCGTCCGGCGGCGCGATCCCGGAGGTCGCGGACTATCGAGTCGTCGCCGATCCCGACGACACCTTCGTCGGAACGCTGAACGAGGACTTCGCGATCGAGAGCAGCGCCGGCGACGTCTTTCAGCTGGGCAACACGTCGTGGCGGGTGCTGCAGGTCGGCGCGGGTGTCGTCCGGGTCGCCGACGCCAAAGGCGCGCCGCCGACCATTCCGTTCTGGCTCGGAGAGGCGCCGGCACGGAGCGACGAGCTCTCGCGCGCGGTCAGCGATTTGCGCGCGGAGGTCGAGGCAGCCCTAAAGGGCTGCGCTACGAGCGACACGGCAACGACGGAGAACGATGCACTCGTAGCGCAGCCCTTCAGGGCTGCCGTGGACTGGCTTGTCGCGGAAACCGGGATTCCTCTCTCCGCCGCCGAACAAATCATCGCGTATCTCGCCGAGAGCCGCCGCATCCTCGGCGTCCTGCCGACGCAGGACACGCTCGTCCTCGAGCGCTTCTTCGACGAGTCGGGCGGCATGCAGCTCGTGCTCCACGCGCCGTTCGGGAGCCGGATCAACAAGGCGTGGGGATTGGCGTTGCGGAAACGGTTCTGCCGCCAGTTCAACTTCGAGCTGCAGGCCGCGGCGACCGAAGACGCGCTGATGTTGTCGCTCGGTCCACAGCACTCGTTTCCCCTCGCGGATGTCTTCCGGTATCTGCATCCGGCGACGGCCCGCGACGTGCTCGTGCAGGCGTTCCTCGACGCGCCGGTCTTTCAAACCCGCTGGCGCTGGAACACGACGATCTCGCTGGCGGTCCCGCGCAGCCGTCACGGCCGCAAGGTGCCGGCGCCGCTCCAGCGGATGCTGGCCGACGACCTGATGGCCGCGGTGTTCCCGGACGCGGCGGCCTGCCTGGAGAACATCCCTGGCGATCGTGTCATCCCGGATCATCCGCTCGTCAGCCAGACAGTTCGCGACTGCCTGGAAGAAGCGATGGATTTCAACGCTCTCGCGGCGCTGCTCGAGCGCATCCATCGCGGCGACGTCCGCTGCGTCGCGCGGGACACGCCGGAGCCGTCGCCGCTGGCGCACGAGATCCTCAACGCCCGGCCGTACGCGTTTCTGGACGACGCGCCGCTCGAGGAGCGGCGCGCCCAGGCGGTGCAGACGCGACGGGCCACGGAACCGGGAGCGGCAGGCGATCTCGGGGCGCTCGACGAGGACGCCATCGCGCGCGTGCGGGAAGAAGCCGCGCCCGATCCGCGTGACGCCGACGAGCTCCACGACGCGCTGCTGACGGCCGGTTTTCTGACCGAGGAGGAAACGTCGCGGGTTCCGCAGGAATGGCTGACAGAGCTGACGACGACCGGCCGAGCCGCCGTAGCGCGAGTGCGACAAGATATCTGGTTCCCTGCCGAGCGCTTGCCGGAGATCCTCGCCGTCCACCCCAGGGCGACGATCGCGCCAGCGATTGCGATCCCGCCATCTCGCGCGGACCGCGACTGGACCCGTGACGATGCGATTCGCGAGCTGCTGCGCGGCCGCCTCACCATCCTCGGGCCGACGACGGCGAGATCGCTCGCCGGATCGCTGTCGATTGACGAGTCCGACGTTGACACGGCGCTGCTGGCTCTCGAATCCGAGGGAGTCGTTCTCCGCGGGCACTTCGAGGACGCTAACCGCGGAGAGCGCAGAGAACGCAGAGAAAAATTTTTCTCTGCGGGCCCTGCGAGCTCTGCGGTAAATCGTAGTGCGGGGACTCAGTGGTGCGACCGGCGGCTGCTTGCCCGCATTCATCGCTACACCCTGAACCGGCTGCGGGCGGAAATCGAGCCGGTCAGCCCGGCGGACTTCATGCGGTTCCTGTTCGCGTGGCAGCACGTGGACGCGGAGCATCGGCTGAGCGGCATCGACGGCCTCCGGTCGGTCCTCGAGCAGCTGGACGGGTTCGAGCTGGCGGCCGACGGCTGGGAGCGCGCCGTCCTGCCCGCGCGCGTCGATGGATACGACGCGTCGATGATCGACACGCTCTGCCTGACCGGGGAAGTTGGCTGGGCGCGGTTGTCCGCGCCGGCGGTCGAAGCCACCCAGGTCGTGCCGGCCACCCTGGTCGCGCTGTTCCTGCGAGCGCATGCGGATCGTGGGCAGCCCTGAAGGGCCCTGGCTCGCCGGAGCGCGGAACGCGCGAAGGCGGCGGCGCTAAGTGCCAGCGTCGAATCGAATTCGACGTTCGGCGAAACGGCCCAGCGTGTGCTCGACCACCTGCGCGCGAGAGGCGCGTCGTTCGAGCACGAACTGGCCGGCGCCTCAGGAATCGACGAGAAGGCCGTACGTGCGGCGCTTCGCGATCTGGTGGCCGCAGGTCTCGTCGCGTCGGATGGATTCGGTGGACTGCGATCGATCATCCGCTCTGCGACGGGTCGTCCCGGCCCCGCAGGACGGCGATCGAGCATTGCCGGGCGGTGGTCCCTGCTGCGAGACGCGGAGGCGGCATCTGACATCCAGTCGGCCATCGAGCTGCAGGCGCGGACGCTCCTCAAGCGGTACGGCGTCGTCTTCAGGCGCCTGCTGGCGCGCGAAGCGAACGTCGCGCCGTGGCGCGACCTGGCGCGGGTCTATCGCCGGCTCGAGGCGCGCGGCGAGATTCGTGGCGGACGCTTCGTCGCCGGCATGTCCGGCGAACAGTTCGCGCTCGGCGACGCCGTCGAGCGCCTGCGCGAAATCCGCCGGACGCCGGCGCACGGCCGCTGCCTGGCGGTCAGCGCGGCCGACCCGCTCAACCTCGCCGGCATCATCACCGTGGGCGAGCGCGTGCGGGCCGTGGCGGCGAACCGGCTGGTCTATCGCGACGGCGTCCCGATTGCAACGCTCGAAGGGGAGTACGTGCGATCATTGGCCGAGGTCGACCCGGCGGTCGCCTCGGACGCGGCGCGCGCGCTCACCGGTAATCCGACGCTTTCGGTGGTCAGCGGTTTTGTCGGGAGGTAGCCATGCGAGTCCGAGTGCTTGGAGTTGTCCTGACGTGCGCCGCGCCGATCGCGCTCGCCGCCGCTCAGCAGCGCGAGCCGGCGAAAGCCCCACCCAAACCGATCACGCTGACCGGGTGCGTCCAGCGCGGCGAATCAGCTCCCGGCGAATACACGCTGGCCGAGAACAAGGACAGCCAGATCTACCGTCTGACCGGGACTGACCTGCGGGATTACATCGGGCGGCGGGTGCAGATCGTCGGCGGAGTGGCTTCGAATCGCTTGCGGATTGTCGGTGGCCTGAAGCCCTCGCCGAACGCGGCCGCCCAGGCCGGTGCGATGGATCCGACGCGCGCCGCGGTGGCGGCAGCCGGTGGGTCGGCAGGGCCGGGAAAGGTCGAACTCCCGGAATTCCGGGTCAAGAGCGTTCGACCGATCACCGGCTCCTGTTCGAACTGAGCCCGCCTTCGCTGGCCAGATCACATCATCCAGCTTCGGGAGACAGGCCCCCCGCCGCCGCTGGCCACGTTATCGACCAGCTTCGGCGAGGCAGGCTCTTATGTGGTTGAGATGAAAGCGGTTACTCGGGAGAAACGGACGTCTTTCCGCAGTCGTCGCAACGGAGGTACAAGACCGGAAGAGCTTCCGACCTTCCGATGACGCGCGCGCTCGGCACGCCGCATCGGGGACAAACAATACCTGAGGTAGACCGTTTTGCCATGGTGGTTCTCCTACATCACCGTTAGACGCCGATGATCCGATCAACGATACACGAGTTGTCCAGTTCCTGGAAGCACTGCGCGGGATAACAGCGAACAAAAGGCGGCAGGATGATGGGGACTGCGGACCCGATCAAACGGTTTCCGGAAGAGCGTCCCTGGCTCGTGACCCACGGCGGGAATAAGAAAAGTACAGCGCCAGCCCGATCGCCAGCCAGATCAGCAGCCGTTCCCACGTCGCGACCGGCAGGCCGACCATCTGCGCCAGACAGATCAACGCGCCGATGACCGGCACGTACGGGACGCCGGGCGTGCGGAACGGCCGCGGCGCGTCCGGCTGCGTCTTGCGCAGGATGATGATGCCGATGCTGACCAGCACGAACGCGAGCAGCGTGCCGATGCTCACGAGTTGCCCGAGGACCTCGATGCGCGTCAGCCCCGCGACCAGGGCGATGATCGCCCCGGTCATGACGGTGCTCACGTGCGGCGTGCGGAACCTCGGGTGGACCGTCGCAAAGACCTTCGGCAGCAGGCCATCGCGGCTCATCGAATAGAAGATCCGCGTCTGCGCCAGCAGGTTCACCAGCATCGTGCTGAACAGGCCGAACAGCGCCGCGATCTTGATCACCGGGCTCAGCCATCGGAGACCGGTGGCATCGATGCCGACGGCAAGCGGATCGGCGACGTTCAGCTGCTGGTACGGGACGATCCCGAGCAGGACGATCGCCACGGCGATGTAGATGACCGTGCAGATGGCCAGCGAGGACAGGATGCCGATCGGCATGTCGCGCGACGGGTTCTTCGCCTCCTGTGCCGCCGTCGACACCGCGTCGAAGCCGATATAGGCGAAGAACATCACGCCCGCCCCGCGCAGGACGCCGCTCCAGCCGAACTGACCGAACGCGCCGGTGTTCGGCGGAATGAAGGGCGTGAGGTTGTCGCGATTGATATAAGCCGCGCCGGCCACGACGAACACCACGAGCACCGCCGCCTTGATGCTGACGAGCAGCGTGTTGGTATCGGCTGACTGCTTGATGCCGATGACCAGCAGCGCCGACACGAGCACGACGATGACAGCGGCCGGCAGATTGAAGACCCCGGTCCTGCGCCCGGCGGCGCCGCCAGCGACGCGGGGATCGTGATGCCGAGATCGCGCGCGAGGCTGACGAAATAGCCGGACCAGCCGACGGCGACCGTGGATACGCTGAGCGCGTACTCGAGGATCAGGTCCCAGCCGATGATCCAGGCGAAGAGCTCACCGACGGTGGCATAGGCATAGGTGTACGCGCTGCCCGCCACCGGCACCATCGCGGCGAACTCGGCGTAACACAGCCCCGCGAAGGCGCAGCCGACCGCGGAGATGATCATCGACAGCACGAGTGCCGGGCCGGCGTTCTGCGACGCCGCGGTCCCGGTCAGGACGAAGATGCCGGTGCCGATGATGCAGCCGATGCCGAGCGCGGTCAGGTTCCAGGGGCCCAACGAGCGGCGCAGCAGCCCCCGGTCCGCTTCGGCCTGGAGCGCATCGAACGATTTGCGTGTAAAGAGTCCCATCGTCCTACTTTGCGGCCTTCGCGGCCTTCGCGTGTCTTCGTAGTCTGTGGCTTTTGCCGGACCGCGGTCTTGGACGCGGCGAACGTCGTGGGATGGACTTAGCGCGCCTGCGAGGCGCGAGCCGGTATTCGGCGGGCGTCACGCCGGTGTACTGCTTGAAGAGGCGCGAGAAGTGGCTTTGATCGCAGAATCCTGCGGCGGCGGCAATGGCGCTCAGCGACGCGGAGGAGGCCGCAAGCTCCCGCCGCGCGAACTCGATCCGCACGTGCCGGACGTAGCCGGCAAACGTGGTCTGGTAGAACCGTCGGAACGTGCGCGACAGGTGCACGGGGTGCACGCCGACGCGCTGCGCCACGGACGTGAGCGGCAGCGGCTCGGCGAAATGCTCCTCCACCAGCGCCCGCGCCTGCTGCAGCCACGCCGGCGTGGGTCCTGCCGCGGCTCTCGCCACCCGGCGCGAGGCTTCCGCCAGCATGCCGAGCGCGATGCTTTCGATGACCAGCCGCGAAACCTCGTCGCGCTGGCGGAATTCGCCGTGCAGGCGGTGCGCGAGATGGACGACGAAGCCCCGCCGGAACGCGGCGGAGCCCGTCAGCACCGGCGCGTGCTGCCGCGCCCGCGCATACCACGTCTCCTCGACGTCCACGATCAGGCAGGTGGCGCCCGACTTGGAGATCAGATACGAGTGCGGCTCTCCCGCGGAGCGAAACAGCAGGGTCGATGATTCGTACCGATGCGTCTCCTCGCCCCGCACCTCGGTCAAACTTCCCGCCAGCACCAGGACAAAGCGCGCGTGCGGATGCAGGTGACGCGGGACGCGCTGGCCCGGCGCATACCGCACCTCGCCCAGCACGAGTCCGCCCACGCGCCGCCAGCGCAGGATCTCCCCGTGGGTGAAGTCCTTTGGCGGTTCCGCCGCAATCACCAAATCACCAATCACCAATCACCAGATCACCAGATCGCTACTGTGAGCTTTGCCGGCCCTCGGCCGGCGGGTGCAGCTGGTATTCCTTCGGCGGCTCGGCGCCGAGCAGGTGGCGCACGAAGTAGTCCCAGCGGCGGCGGACCATGTACGGCTCGTTGCCGAAGCCGTGCCCGCGGTTGGGCAGCATCAGCAGCTCGAAGTCCTTGTTCGCCTTGATCAGCTCGTCGACGACCAGCAGCGTGTTGTACGGCGGCACGTTCGTGTCCATCGTCCCGTGCGCCAGCAGCAGCTTTCCCTTCAGGTTCTTCGCCACCAGCTGATTGGCCTGGTTGTCGTAGTTCGTCGTCCCGTCGGCATTGGCCTTGAGCAGGCCCTGCCACTTCTCGGCCCAGTCGTCCTCGTACACCCGGTTATCGTGGTTGCCGGCTTCCGAAATGCCCACCTTGAAGAAGTCCGGATACCGGAACATCGCCGTCGCCGTGGCGTAGCCGCCACCCGAGTGGCCGTAGATGCCGGCGCGATCGATGTCGATCCACGCGAAGCGCTGCGCCAGCTGCTGCATCGCGGTCACCTGATCCGGGATCGTGTTGTCGCCCATGTTGCCGTAATAGGCCTCGTGGAACTTCTTCGATCGCCACGGCGTCCCCATTCCGTCGATTTCGACGACGACGAAGCCGAGCTCGGCGAGGGCCTGGGCATCGCCCCGCGCCGGAGAGAACGTGCGGCCGCCGACGCTGCCGGTCTGCGGTCCCGGGTAGATGTGGTTGACGATCGGGTATTTCTTCGACGGATCGAGCGTGGTCGGCTTGAACATCAGGCCGTACAGGTCGGTAGAGCCATCGCGCGCTTTCACGGTGATCGGCGTCGGCGGCTGCCAGCCGGTCGCCAGCAGGCGCGAGATGTCCGCTTTCTCGAGCGTCAGGATCAACTTGCCATCGGCGGCGCGCAACTCGGCGACCGGCGGCACGTCGGGCTTCGAATAGCTGTCGACGAAAAACCGCCCGGAGGGAGACAGCGTGACGTCGTGGTCGGCGTCCGCCGGCGTCAACAGCTGCAGGTTGTTGCCGTCGAACCCGATGCGATACAGGTGCCGGAAATACGGATCGCGGCCTTTTTCCTTCCCGACCGCGATGAAGTAGAGCAGCCGGTTCTTCTCGTCGACGTGGAGCACCTGCGTGACGTTGCCCTCGCCGCTCGTGATCGCGCGCTTCTCGCGGCCCGTCT
Organism: uncultured Acidobacteriota bacterium; assembly: GCA_963792175.1. Lineage (GTDB taxonomy): Bacteria > Acidobacteriota > Vicinamibacteria > Vicinamibacterales > CAVVIG01 > CAWBVG01. The sequence goes on along the minus strand of CAWBVG010000039.1, from coordinate 88,773 downwards.
GGAGGTCGTGGAGATACAGATGGCCCCAGTTGTCGCGCTCCGAGAACCAGATCACCTCGTTCGATCCGGGCAGGAACCGCCAGTTGATGCGGCCGTTGCCCGACTCGAAGAACGTTTCGGATTTCTCTTCCAGGACGTCGCGCACCGCGCCGGTGGACGCGTTGGCCACGCGCAGTTGCTCGTGGCGGTGATCGCGCGACGTGGACACGAACGCGACCGTCGATCCGTCCGGGCTCCATTGGACGTCCCCCCACTCGCCCCGGCACGCCACGTCGTCGCACAGCGTGGAGCGATGCTGGTCCGGCGCCAGCTGCACGCGCACGATGCGCGGGGCCTCGGGCGACGTCAGGTCGACGATCACGCGCTGGATCATCGTCACGACCGGGTCGCCGGGCAGTGGGTATTTCCACGCCTGCAGATTGGGATGGCCGACCTTGGTATCGACCAGATACATCTCGCCGACCTGACGTTGATCCTGCTGAAAGGTCGCGATTTTCGTCGAGTCCGGCGACCACACCAGGATCGGACGGTCGCTGCGGGTCCAGCCGGCGTTGTCGGTCGCGTAGCCGAAATCCTTGACGCCGTCGGTGGTCAGCGGCGTCTCGCGGCCGGTCGCGACGTCGCGCACCCAGAGATTCCAGTCGCGGACGAACGCCACGCTCTTCCCGTCCGGCGACCGCGATTCGGTCCGTTGCGGCCCGCCCGGCCCACCTCGCCCACCGCCTTCGCGCGTGGCCTGCACGCACGCCGGCAGCGTGCACGCGGCGCGCGTGCCGGCGACCGGATCGATCAACACGGCCTCGGGACCACGTTCGGTCGTCACCCGGTACCAGAAGCGCTCGTCGCCGGCGTCCAGCCACGTCGGACGCACGCCGCTGTGCAGCACCAGCGGCGTCGTGTTGTAGCCCATGAACTTCTCGGCGCGGGCATAGTCGGCCGCGGTCAGGGCCGCCGGCGCGTAGCTGGACTGCTGAGCTGAAACCGATAGCGTGCTGGAAGCGGCCAGCGCGACGACACCAAGACCTGCTCGGACGATTGAGGGAAAACGCATGACGCCGCGATTATAGAAGTACTCGGCCCAACCGTTGCAGGGCGGAATTCTCGAGATGCCAGCTGGACCGACGCCATCAATTATTTCAACCGGGGTCCCCGGCCTGGACGAGCTGCTTCGGGGCGGCCTCACCGCCGATCGGATGTACCTGATCCAAGGCGATCCGGGCACGGGCAAGACCACACTGGCGATGCAGTTTCTGATGGAAGGGCGGCAGCGCGGCGAGTCGTGCCTGTACGTCACCCTCTCGGAAACGATCCGTGAACTGCGGGCAGTTGCGGTGTCGCACGGGTGGTCGCTCGAAGGGATCGAGTTGTTCCAACTTGCGGCAGCGGACTCCCCAGCCTCGCAGGACGACTACACGCTGTATCACCCATCCGAGGTCGAGCTCAGTGAAACAGTGAAGGCGATGCTGGGGGCGGTGGAGCGCGCGCGGCCGGCGCGGGTTGTCTTCGACTCGCTGTCCGAAATGCGGCTGCTCGCGCGGGATCCCTTGCGCTACCGGCGGCAAATCCTGGCGCTCAAGGAGTACTTCGCCGGCCGCGCCTGCACCGTGCTGCTGCTGGACGACAACACCACCGAAGACGGCGACCTTCAGCTGCAAAGCCTGTCGCACGGCGTGATTCTCCTCGAGCAGCTGCCGATTGAATACGGACGCGCCCGCCGCCGGGTCCGCGTCGTCAAGTACCGCGGCGTCGCCGCGGTCGAGGGCTTTCACGACTTCGCGATCCGCAAGGGTGGACTGGTCGTATTTCCCCAGCTGCTGCCGTCCACCACGGCCACGGCGCCCGAGTGAACCGCTCGGCAGCGGCGTCCCCGAGCTCGACCAATTGCTCGGCGGCGGCCTGTCCTGGGGGAGTACGACGCTCTTGATCGGGCCCGCAGGGTCCGGCAAATCAACGCTCGCCGCGCAATACGTGACGGCGGCAAAGGGGCGAGACCAAAGCGGCGGTGTTCCTGTTCGAAGAGCGGCGCGAAACATTCGTCGGCCGCTGCGACGTCGCTCGGGATGGGGATGTCGGAGCGGATTGCCGCCGGCGACGTGATCATCACGCAGGTGGCGCCCGGCGAGATGTCGCCGGGCGAGTTCAGCCATCGCGTCTGCGAAGTGGTGAACGCCACCGGCGCGCGGGTCGTCATGATCGACAGCGCCAACGGCTACCTGAATGCGATTCCCGCAGAGCGGTGCGCCGCTCGTGCGTCTCCACGAGCTGCTTGGCTATCTCAACAGCCGCGGCGTCGCGACGATCATCGTCATCGCGCAGCACGGAATCATCGGCACGGCGATGGCGACGCCGATCGACTTGAGCTACGTCGCTGACTGTGTGGTGCTGCTCCGGTTCTTCGAAGCCCAGGGCGCCGTCCGCAAGGCGATTTCGGTGGTGAAAAAGCGCACCGGCATGCATGAATCGACGATTCGCGAGCTGATGATCGGCCCGGTTGCCGTGCGCGCCGGCGCGGCGTTGTCCAGGTTCCAGGGCGTGCTCACGGGCGTGCCGACGTATGTCGGCACCGCGGATCCGTTGCTGAGCGAATGATTCATCACCTGGATCGCACACGACCTGCGCGTGCTGGTCTTCGCGCCGGTCGGCCGCGATGCGGTCCTGACGCGCGACCTGCTGGCGCGCGCGTTCATCGCCAGCGAGATCTGCCAGACGATGACGGGGCTCGCTGAGGAGCTGGAGCGCGGCGCCGGCGCCGTCGTGCTGACTGAAGAAGCGCTGGACGATCCGTTGCTCTCGCGCCTCTCGGCCGCGCTCGCACAGCAGCCGGCCTGGTCCGAGGTTCCGATCCTGCTCTTCGCCGGCGGCGACCGCTCGCAGGCGTTGCTGCGCACCCTGGCGGCACTCGACGACTTGCGCAACGTCACGCTGCTCGACCGCCCGGTCCGTGTGGCCGCGGTGGTCAGCACGGTTCGCGCCGCCCTGCGCGCGCGCGAACGGCAGTACGAGCTGCGGGACGTGCTGGTCGCGCTGCACGCGGCGCGCGACGAAGCGGAGCGCGCCAATCGTCTGAAGGACGAATTCCTGGCGACGCTCTCGCACGAACTGCGGACTCCGCTCAACGCGGTCCTGGGCTGGGTCTCCATGCTTCGCCAGGCCCCGGTATCCGCCGAGCGCCTGCCGCACATCCTCGAGATCATCGAGCGCAACGCCCAGGCCCAGGCGAGACTGATTGGAGACGTGCTCGACGTCTCGCGCATCATTACCGGCCGCCTCCGTCTCAACCGCGAGCCCGTGCAGCCGCAGGATCTCGTCGAGAGCGCGATCGAAAATGTCCGGCCGGCCGCGGACGCGAAGAACATCGAGATTCGCCTGCACCTGGACGACATGCGGCCGATCCACGCCGATCGCCAGCGCATGCAGCAGGTGCTCTGGAACCTGCTTTCCAACTCGCTGAAGTTCACACCTTCGGGTGGACGCCTCGACGTTCGAACGCGGCATCTCGATTCGCAGGTCGAAATCTCGGTGACCGACACCGGCGTCGGCCTCGAACCGGCGTTTCTGCCGTTCGTCTTCGATCGGTTCCGGCAGGCCGACCAGACCTTCACGCGCTCCTACGGCGGCCTGGGACTGGGTCTGGCCATCGTCAAGCACCTGGTGGAACTGCACGGCGGACACGTCAGCGCAGAGAGCGAAGGCGTCGGCAAGGGTTCGACGTTTCGTGTCCTCCTGCCGGTGGAAGCCATCGCCGACTCGCGCCCGCATCACGACGACGCCGCGTGTGCGCTGCCGTCGCTGGATCTCTCCGGCCGCTCGATTCTGGTCGTCGACGACGACGCCTCGACGCGGGAGCTTCTGGCTGAAATCCTGGCGCACTGTCACGCCCACGTGGAGACCGCCGACAGCGCCCGTGCCGCGCTCGAGTGCGTGGAGCAGCACCCGCCGGCACTCATCATCGCGGACATCGGCATGCCGGGCGAAGACGGCCTGTCGATGATGGGGCGGCTGCGGCGCCTGTCGCCGGAACATGGCGGCACGCTGCCCGCGATCGCGCTGTCGGCGTACGCGCGTGCGGAAGACAAGGCCGCCGCCCTCAGCGCCGGCTTCAGCGACTTCCTGACCAAGCCGGCGACTCCGGAGGATGTCATCCGGGCCGTCCAGCATCTGCTCAGCTGACCGTCCTCCCGAGCGCACAGCCCGGTAAACTGGGGCAAAAACATCAGGAAAGTCGCAAGGAACAGTTGGCAAGGGCCTTGCGAAGACTGGTCGTATCCGGAGGAGGACCAATGGCAACCCTTTCAAAGACACTTCCCGCCGCACTCATCGCCGCTGCGCTCGTTGCGACACCCGCTTTTGCTCAGCAGCGCGAACGCGGCCAGGGTCAATCCGAGGGTCGAGCCAACGGTCGATCGGAAGGCCGGACGAACCGGCAGTCCGAAGGACAGGCGGTCGAGAGGGCGCAGCCGCGGGCTCAAGCGCCGCGCGCCGAAGCGCCTCGGGCCGTGGCGCCGCGCGCCGAAGCGCCGCGGGCCGTGGCGCCTCGGGGTCGCGCCGCGCCGTGACGCCGCCGTTCGAGTCGACGGTCGCCGGGACGTGGCGCCGCGGGCCAGCATCGGCCAGGCGGTTCCACGAAGCCAGGTGATCGCGCCGCGCGCGTATAGCTACGCGCCGCGGTACTACCCGAGCTACGGGCCCCGTTACTCGGCACGCTATTACGCACCGTTCTGGACAGGTCCGCACCTACTACCGGCCGTACGCGTTCCGCCCGCGGTTCTCGATCGGGTTCAACATCTTCGCCGGGTATCCGGTGGCCTACACCTACCCGTACCCGTACGCGTACTCAGTCGGACGTCCGCCGGCGTCGTACTACGGCGGCGTCGTCCTGGAGATCGAACCGATTGGCGCCGCGGTCTATGTGGACGGCGCGTATGCCGGCGTCGTCGCCGACTTCGACGGCTCGCGTCAGCCGCTGACGCTGGCGGGCGGCACGCACCGCATCGAAATCGTGGAGCAGGGCCTCGCGCCGTTGGTGTTCGACGTCGTCGTGCAGCCGGGTCAGGTGATTCCGTACCGTGGAGATCTGAGACCGTACTAGTCGGTAGTCTGTAGTCGATGAGTCGGTAGTCCTCGCGAGTCGGTACTCGACTCGAGTCTCGTGACTCCCGACTACCGACTGACTACTGACTACCGACTTGACTCCCGACTCCTGACTCCCGACTCCCGACTGATGTGTTCTGGCCGGATTCCCATCCCCACCAGCCTCGCTGGAATCCGTCGCAGAAATGGAAACCATCGCAGGAGCTTCAGCGCCACCGGCATCTTCTGAGGCACGCGGCCTTCCAGGGTTCTCTTCAAGAACAAATCCTGCGCGAGCAGCTGAACCCGCTGGACGACGCGAGTCGGGAACTCTCGCCTCTTCTGCACCCGAGCCAGGTCTGAATCGCGACACGTGCCGCGGGCCAGCGGGCCGCTCAAGATGTTCGCCGCGGCCACCGCATCCTGCACCGCGAGGTTGATGCCGACACCGCCGATCGGCGACATCGCGTGCGCCGCGTCGCCGATGCAGAGAAGGCCCGGCCGGTACCACTGCCGCAGCCGATCGACCGTGACCGTCAGCAGCTTCACATCGCTCCAGTGCCGGATCTCCTCGACGCGGTCCGACAGGAACGGCACAATCGCCGCGACGCTCCGCCGGAAAGCCTCGAGCCCGCGCGCCTGCACCTGCTCGAAACCACCTTTGGGAATCACGTAGGCGCACTGCCAGTAGTCGCCGCGATCGAACAGCACGAAGACGTGCCCCGTTTCGATGTAGCCAAGCAGCTGCGACGGATCATCGGGGCGTCGCGACACGCGCATCCACAGCACGTCGATCGGCGCGCCGAAATCGTCGACCGTCAGCCCGGCCCGTTCGCGCACGATCGAACGGCGTCCGTCGGCGCCGACGACGAGGTCGGCGGTGATCTCGAGCGGCCCCTCCGGGGTCTCGGCGGTGATGCCAGCGATGCGCCCCGCGTTCTCAATCAGACCGGTCACATCGGCCTGCATGATGAGTCGGAACGTGGGAAAACGCTTCGCCTCGGCGGCGATGAAATCAAGGAAGTCCCACTGCGGCATCAATGCCACGAACTTGCAGCGCGTCGGCAGGTGCGAGAAGTCGGCAATCGTCACCGGTTCGCCGGCGACGTGCCCGGTCAGGCTGCGCACTTCCTGATGCGGGCGTGCGAGGAACGCCTCGAGGACGCCGAGCTCGTGGAGCAGCTCGAGCGTGGACGGATGGATGGTGTCGCCGCGGAAGTCGCGGAGGAAGTCGGCGTGCTTCTCGAGAACGGCGACGTTCACGCCGGCACGCGCCAGGAGTAAACCCAGCATCATGCCGGCGGGACCGCCGCCGGCGACCGCGCACTGGACGTGCACGGTCTATGCGTACGTCTAGCTGACCTTGACGAGCTGGCCGCGCACGACGCCGCCGCCGTTCAGCGTCGAGTGAGCGTTGAAGTAGAAGCCGGCCGGGTTGTTCACAATGCTCTGCGCGACCGCCGCATCGACGCCCGTCGCGACCTTGGTGAAGGACCCGGATCCAGCTGGCCAACACCACCTCTCCGGCCGCGAGCGTTGTCGAAACCAGAACGGAGCCCGTTGACTCCGGCGGCGCCGGTGTGAATGTGCGCGATGTTGATCGGAGTGCCGGCCGGGAATCCGCTCAGGTTCACGACGAACGTCACCGACACTGGACCGGTGAAGTTGCCAGTGGCATCTCTTGGACCATCGAACGTGATCGTCGCGTCTCCCCGGCCGCCGGATTCCGCGTTGGTGATCGGCGGGACTTCATTGGCGGTCGACAGCGTCGCCGTGAATGTCGGTTTCGTGGGCGTGGTCGAAGGCGACGTGGACGACTTCGAGCAGCCGGCAGCAACGAACGCGAGGGCGACGGCGAACAGGGACAAGCGTTTCATCTGATTCTCCTTAGTAGAACTTGCGGGTGAGGTTGAACCCAAGGTGAAGGTGGCCAGGCGCGCCGCCGCGAGCGATCTGACGATACGTTTGGTTGGACGTGCCATTCGTGAACGTCAGCGCGAAGAAGTGCGCGCCGACGCGTTTCTCAATCGCGAATCCCTATTCCGGATCCCCGATGACGAACCCGCCGATCCGCGGCGAGACTTCGGCGCTGAAATAGGTCGACGAGGTAGGCCCGAACCGGACGCGAAAACCAAGTCCGATGACGCCGGTGTTGCCGTCCGCGTTCACGTCGATGCCGGTGTTGGCGACCCAGTAGGGCGTCGCGTACAGCGCGAGCTGCGTGGCGACCTCCCGGGAAATCACGACGCCGATCGCCGGCGCGTAGTTGTTCGGCGCGTTCCCGCTGTTCGCGCCGAAGTTGTTGTCGCCCTCAATCGACACGATGCCGGAGATGGAGACCGGCCACGTGTCGCTCTGGTGCCAGGCGTCGTACTTGCCGGAGAACTGAATCGCGCGGGCACGATTGGTGCGCAGCACGATCGCCTCCAGGTGTCGCATCACACCAAACCGGTACTCGAGGCCGAGCGCCGCGCCGACGTCCACACCGAAGAAGTTGCTCAGCTGATCGGTGAAGCTGCCATCCCGGAGATTCCCCTCGAAACGATGCGTCAGGTGAAAGTCGCCCTTGTGCCGCGGCAATCGCAGCGTCGTGGGCAGGTTGATCACGACGAAATCAGGCTCGGCGGGATCCAGCCGCTCGTCGTCGTCGGCCGCATGGGCCGTGGTGGTCGACGAAGGCTGTGCTGAGGCCGTCGAACCGGCCTCGGGCGTTTGCCCGTGGGCCGTGGACGGCAGGGCGAGGGCAGCAAACGGCCATCGCCAGGAATGTAGGAAACGAACGCAGATCGAGTCACAGGGTGCCTCCATGAGCAAGGTCGGGACCAGGCGTAAAGTATTGAGAAATAAGACCGAACGCCAAAGATGGCGTTACCCGCCACGTAAGGGCTTACGGAGCGCGGCGATAGACGACCTTCCCTCCCACCATCGTCATGTCGACGCGCATCTCCTGGATGTGCTTATCTGGGCAGGTCAGAATATATTCCGGAAGCACGACGAGATCGGCGAATTTGCCCGGCTCGATCGAGCCCTTCGTCTGTTCCTCGAAGGTCAGGTAGGCGTTGTTGATGGTCTGCACCTGCAGCGCCTCCTTGCGAGTAATCTTCTCGCCCGCTCCAAGGACGCCACCGCTGATCGTGTCACGTGTGACGAAGTGATAGAAGACCCACAGCGGCGGATAAGGAACCACGGCTGAATCGGTGCCGCCGGCCACCACGAAGCCCTGATCGATGTAGGTCCGCATCGGCGTCGTGCGCGCCGCGCGCGCCGGTCCCCAATAGGTCACGAGACTCGGGCCCGCCAGATACAAGTGATCCTGCGCGGAGATGACGAGCGCCAGTTTCTTCATGCGCGGAAACTGATCCGCTTGCGGAATGAACCCGTGCTCGATGGTCCACCGCCGGCCGACGATGGACTTCTCGGCGTCGGCGGCTTCGTACGCGGCGAGCACTTCGTCGATGGCGGCGTCGCCGACGGCGTGTGTCGCGACCCGCCAGCCGAGACGATTCAGCTCCTTGACGACCTCCGTATAGGGCGCCTGCTTCATCGTGTTGACGCCGAAGAAGGTGCCGCCTTCGCCCCACGGCTCGGCGTACGGCTGGCGCATCCAGCCGCCTTCGAAGCCGCCATCGACACCGAGCTTCATGCCGCCGATGCGGACCCATTCGTCGCCTTCGTCTGGCGAGATGCCCGATGCCGCGATCGCGGTGCGCATCGCCGCGGCGCTGTCGGCGCCGAATCGCATCAGTTGATTGACACGCACGGTGAGCGTGCCGCGCCGCTTCATCTCCTGGAGCAGCCGGTACTGCTCGACCGACGCGCCGGGATAGCGGATGCTGGTCAGACCGACAGCGTTCAGCTTTCGATGCTGCTCCTGCAGCGCCTCCATCGTCAGGCTCGGACCCGGCGGCAGTTGCACGAGCGATTTCGCCCGGTCGACGAGCTCGCCGTTCAGTTCGCCTGACGCATCACGCGTGATGCGCCCGCCAGGAAGCTGCGGGGTCTCGCGCGTGATGTTCCATTTCCTGAGAGCCGCGGAATTGAGGATGTATTCATGGCCGCCGCGAACGACGACGACGGGATTGTCCGGCGACACGGTGTCGAGGTCGCGCCGGTACGGCAGCCGATGCTCCTTGAGTTGCGCTTCGTGCCAGTCGCTGTTGGTGACGATGATGTCGCCGGGACGGCTCTGCGTGACCCGCGCGGCGATCGCGGCCAGCACGTCGGCGACCGAGCGCGTACGCGACAAATCCACACCGGGTCCGCCGCCGGCGTCGTGCAGGTGATCGTCGGCCAGGCCGGGAATCACCGTCCGGCCCTTCAGATCGATCACGGCTGTCGAAGGACCGGCGAGCTTCCTGATGTCCGCGCTCGTGCCCACCGCCGTGAACTTGCCGCCGGTGATGGCCACTGCCTGCGCGATCGAGAACCGCGCGTCGACGGTGATCACGTGACCGTTGACGAGAATCGTATCCGCCGGCATGGCGTCTGCGCCGACGCCGATGCCGCGCCGAGCAGCACTGCGGCGAGGAGCGGCAACCTCCGTCCCCGCCGGCGACCTCCGTCCCCGCCAGTGACCTCCGTCCCCGCCAGTGACCTCCGTCCCCGATCGCCGGTCCCACCGTCTGTCATCGAGTTCCTGCCGCCGCCAGCGCGCGCATCGGCGTGGTCAACGTGCCGATGCCTTCGATATCGATCGTCACGACGTCGCCCGGCTTCAGAAACTCCGGCGGCCGGCGGCCGGCGCCGACGCCGTCGGGCGTGCCGCTCGAGATGACGTCACCCGGATAGAGCGTGAGGATCGACGTCAGGTAGCGAATCATGTGGGCTTCGTCCCAGATGAGATTCTTCGTGTTGCCGTCCTGTTTCACCACGCCGTTGACCTTCGTCACGATGTGGAACGCGGTGTGATCCTTCACGAACTCCTTCGGCAGGATGAACGGACCGAATGGCGCCGATCGATCGCCGCTCTTGCCGGCAAACCAGTTGGGACCGGGAAACATCCCGGTGAGCGGCTTGCGGCCGGTGCCGCCGCGATCGCTGAGGTCGTACATGATGCTGTAGCCGAACACGTAGTCGTGCGCGGCCGCTTCGGTCACGCGCAGCGCCGGTTTACCGATGACGATGGCGAGCTCGCCTTCCCAATCGATGTTGCGGCCTGGTGGAATGAAGAACGGCTCGCCGGGATCGATGATGCAGGAACGCGGCGACTTGGCGAAGAAGACCGGATCTTCCTTGTCCTGATCGGCCTCGTTCGCGGCTTTCTGCTGCGGGCTTCCGGGCGGAAACATCTCGCCCGCGTGCAGCTTGTAATTCGCGGCCGCGGCGAGAATGTTGTACGGGTACTTGATCGGCGCCTTGATCGCCACCTTGTCCAGATCGAACACATAGGTCGCGGTGTCCGCCCGGGCGTCGCGGAAGTGGTTGGCGATTTGATAGAGACGCGGCGAGACACGGCTGTACTCCTCGATCAGCGCGCGCATCTCGGTCGGCATCGGGACCGCGTCGAGGCGTTCGTCCCGAACCAGCGCCGCATTGGCGCCCGGGATATCGATGACGCGGGTGCCGATGACCAGGCCGATGCGCGTCCGCCCGGCAGCTTCGAACGTCGCCAGCTTGAACGGCGTGTCGGGCTTCGCCGAGATGGCGCCGCGTTGGGCCGCCGGGATGCTCAACGCCAGCAGACTCAGCACGAGGCACGACGCGCCTCGAACGAGGAACTTCGTCATATGTCCTCCAGACGCGTAATCATACCGTCCCGCCCGTTCGGGTGATCCGCTTCGTCAGCGACGCTGCGAGGATGGATACATGACAAACGAACTACTTTCAACGTTCTCGAACCAGCTGGCCGACGCGGTCGCGGCGGCCGCGCCTTCGGTGGTGCAGGTGCAGGGACGCCGCCGGCCCGCCAGCGGTCTCGTGTACGCTGACAACGTGGTGCTCACGACGGTTCGCGCGCTCGGACGCGAAGACGGCATACACGTGCGGCGGCACGACGGACGCGCGCTCGACGCCGAGCTCGCGGGTTGGGATCCGACGACCAGCCTGGCCGTGCTGCGCGTGGCGGGTCTCGAGACGCCGGCCATCGCACCGGCGGGCACGGCGCCGCGCGTCGGCCACCTCGCGCTCGCCGTCGCGCGCTCGTGGAGCAACGTCATCACCGCCAGCGCGGGCATCGTCTCCGTGATCGGCGGTCCGCTGCCGACCGGCCGCCGGCGCGCGATTGACGAAGTCATCCGCACGACCGCGCCGATGCACGACGGCTTCGCCGGCGGCGCCTTCCTGGACACCGGCGGGGCGCTCGTCGGCATCGCGACCGCATCCGCCATTCGCGGCCTTGGCGTGGTGATTCCGGCTTCGATCGCGTGGAAGACCGCGGCCACCGTGCTGGAGCACGGCAGCCTGAAGCGCGGCTACCTCGGCCTCGCGGGTCAGCCGGTGGCGCTGCCGGAGAATCAACGCGGGAGCGACGGGCGCGAGGATGCGCTGCTGGTCGTCGGCGTCACGGCAGGGAGTCCTGCCGCGGCAGCGGGTGTGCTCGTGGGGGACGTGCTGCTCGAATTCGACGGCCATCCGATCGAGTCGCCGGAAGATCTGCTCGACCTGCTGGTCGGCGATCGCGTCGGACGCCGCATCACGATCCGGGCGCTGCGCGGCGGCGCCGTCGTCGAGCTCGCGGTAACCGTCGGCGAGCGTCCGGTGAACTAGTGCGTGATCACAGGAGATTAGGAGCGCCCTTCTAGTCTCCTGTTGTTATGACACCCCTCAGAGTGCTGCTCGTCGGCTCGCCACCTGATCGCGCGCGTCTGCGCGCGAAGCTCGGGTCGGCAGCTGTCGAGATCGTCGCCGAGTTCTCGACTCTCGCGGCGGCGCGGGCGGCCGATTTGGATTACGACGCCATCACGATCGCGGGCGACAGCCCGACCTCGGCGTCACCGATCGACGATGTCGGCCGCAGGGGACGCTCGTGGCCGGACGACGACGAGCCGCAGGAGGCGCTGACGCCGCGCGAAGTGCAGGTGCTCGAGCTGCTGGCTGAAGGGTTGCCGAACAAGGCGATTGCGGCGCGTCTGAACATCAGCGATCAGACCGTCAAGTTTCACGTCTCGGCGATTTGCGGGAAGCTCGGCGCGGCGAACCGGACCGACGCGGTACGGCGGGCGGTAAGGCGCGGGCTGATACGCTGTAGGGCGCCATCTGGTGATTTGGTGATCGGTGATCGTTGACGGATGAGTGATTGAGGGTTGAGCGAATCAATCATTCAATCAATCATTTCAATCACCAAATCCTTCATTCATCCAATCACCCAACAATCACCAAATCACCAGATCACTAAATCACCAGATCTCTCGCGCGTCCGCGCGCTGCTCGTCACGCCTTTCGCGACGATTCCGCCGGGACGACCGTCAGCGTGCGCCGTTCGAGACGTCGCAGCACCGTCAGCGGCGACGGCACGCCAATCAGGTCCTCGGTCAGCCGCCGGTGCAGCTCGTCGATCCCGGTCACCGCCTCGCCGCCAAACGCGAGGATGACGTCGCCGTCCTGCACACCGGCCGCCGCCGCCGGGCTGCCCGGTTCGACCGACGTGACCAGGATGCCGGACGACACCGCGAGCTGATGGGCGCGCGCGAATGCCCGGGGGATCGGCGCGTTCTGTCCCGCCACGCCGATGTAGCTGCGACGAATCCGCCCATCGCGAATCAGCCGCGCCGCGACGAACCGCGCGGTGTTGCTCGCGACCGCGAAGCACAATCCTTGCGCCGGCAGGATCATCGCGGTGTTGATGCCGATCACTTCGCCGCGCTGTCGTCACGAGCGGGCCGCCGGAGTTGCCGGGATTGAGCGCCGCATCGGTTTGCAGGACGTCGTCCATCAATCGGCCCGACCGCGACCGGAGCGATCGGCCAAGCGCGCTGACCACGCCGGCCGTCACCGAATGCTGGAACCCGTACGGGTTGCCGATGGCGATCGCGACCTGCCCCACGCGGACCAGTCGCGAATCGCCCAGCGTCGCCCACGGCAGCGATTCAGCCTGGGACGTCACGACGCGGACGACCGCCAGATCGGTGTCGGCATCGGCGCCGACACGATCCGCCAGCATCGATCGACCATCCGGCATCACCACCGTGACGCGCCCGGGCCGCTCGACCACGTGATTGTTGGTGAGAATCAGTCCGTCGGGCGTGAAGCAGACGCCCGAACCGCCGCCTTTCTCGACGTCGATCTTGACGACGGCCGGCCCGACCGTCTCGACGGCGCGAATCACCGCCTGCGAATACGCGTCGAGCAGTTCGCTGTCGTCAATCGGTTTTGGCTGGAGGCTCACGATCCGATCTTACGGACCGGTCCGTCCTCGCACACCACCCAAACGGGCGGAACAGTGTCGGGACTTGGGTGCTCGGTGCTCGGGTGCCGGGTGCTGGGTGCTCGGGGCTAGAGCTCGGGTGCTAGGGTCAGCTAGCCCCTAGCCCCGACGGTGTCTTTTCTACGTCCCCTGCTTGAACCCAGGCCCGCGAACGACACGGCCTGGTTTCTGCCCCGTGTGCTCGCCGTCTTTGAGCACCTGCACGCCGTTGACCCACACGTGACGGACGCCAGTGGCGTATTGGTGCGGCTTCTCGTATGTCGCCCGATCCGCGATCGTCTTGGGATCGAAGGCGACGACATCGGCGAAGTAGCCGGGTGCGAGCCGTCCGCGCTCCTTGACGCGGAGCGTCGCCGCCGGCAGCGAGGTCAGCTTCCTGATCGCTTCCTCGAGGGGAACGACGTGCTCGTCGCGCACGTACTTCCCAAGCAGCCGCGCGAAGTTGCCGTACGCGCGCGGATGCGTGCTCGTCTTGATGAACACACCCTCCGACGCCATGGAGGCGGCGTCCGAGCCGAAACTGACCCATGGCAGCGCGATCTGCCGCCGCACGTTCTCCTCGGACATCAGAAAGTAGACCACCTGCACGCGGCTGCCGTCCTCCACGACGAGGTCCATCGCCGTGTCCTGCAGCGACGTGCCGCGGAGGCGCGCGACCTCGCCGAGCGTCTTGCCGGCGTACTGACGCAGCGCCTCGTTCTTGAATCCGACCAGCAGCGTGCCGTCACCGCCGGCCGCGAGCATCAGGTTCTCCCACACGTCCTGCGGCGTCGTCATATCCTTGCGGACGCGAGCGCGCACCTTCGGATCCCGCAGGCGTTGTGCCCACGCCTTGTAGCCGCCTTCCTGGACCCACGGCGGCATCGCGGCATCGAGACCGGTGGAGCCGGCCGTGTAGGTGTACATGTCGGCGGTCACGTCGAGGCCTTGCTTCCGTGCAGCCTCGATCTTCTCAATCGCGGCGGCCATCTTCGGCCAGTTCGACTCGCCGCTCGCCTTGAGGTGATAGATCTCGGCGCGGATGTTCGCCTCGCGCGCAATCGTCAGCGTTTCGTCGATCGCCTCCAGCAGCCGGTTGCCTTCGCTGCGCATGTGCGAGACGTACATCCCGCCCGATTGCGACGCCACTTTCGCCAGCTCGACGAGCTCGCCGGTGCTGGCGAACACGCCAGGGATGTAGATGAGCGCGGTGGTGAGGCCCATCGCGCCCTCGTCCATCGCCGTCCGAACGTGACCGCGCATGCGATCGAGTTCCTCGGCCGTCGGCGGCCGGTTGTCGTAGCCGATCTCGTGCGCGCGGACGGTGGCGGCGCTCACGAAGGAAGCGACGTTGGTCGAGACACCGCGCTGGACGAGATGATCGAGGTACTGGCCGAGCGTCGTCCAGGTGTAGTCGAACTTGATGTCGCTTTGACGCTCCTTCAAATCCTGTTTCATCCGCTCGCTGAGCGGGCCCATCGAGCTTTCGCCGAAAACGGCCAGCGTGACGCCTTGCCGAATCATGCCCTGCGACCGGCCGTCTTCTATCAGCGACGTCTCCGAGTGGTTGAGCATGTCGATGAAACCCGGAGCGACCGCGAGACCGGCGACGTCGACGTCCTGACGGCCTCGCGCAGAGGACAAGTCGCCGCGGGCGGCGATCCGATCGCCTTGAATCGCCAGGTCCTCGACCACGCCGGCGGATCCGGTTCCGTCGTAGACCGTACCGTGTCTGATGACGAGGTCTGTACTGTGGGCCGCGGCGTGCATCCCACGCAGACGATCAACAGGACCAGCGCAAGCCGGCGGCTCATCGCTCGGTCACCGCGCGCGGCACGCCGCCCGCATCCATCATCGCCGGCGGGTGGATGTCGAAGGCGTCCGCCAGCCGGACGAACAGGTTGAAAAGGGCCCCGACATACACCGCCTCGGCAATCTGGGGATCGCTCCAACCGGCGTCGCGCAGCCCCTGCACCTGCGCGTCGGTGATGCGATACGCATGGCGCGTCAGTGTCCCGACGAACTCCAGCAACAGCCGCTCCGCCGGCGAAATCGGCGCACGATCGAGATCGCCGTCCCGCAGCGCCTGTGCCACTTCACCGAACTGCTCTCCCTGCAACTGCAGGAACCAGGCATGGCTGCTCAGTCAATAGTGACAGTGGTTCAACGCCGAGACGTACGACGCAATCATCTCGTGCTGGGCCCGCGTCAGCGCGCCGTCGGAGAAGTGCATCCGCGACGCCTCCATGATGGCGGCGAGGAAATCGGGGCGATGGCTCATCGTGTGCAGGATGTCGGCGACGAACGGCCGCTTGACCCCGCTGATCGATCCCGATCGGGCGTCCTCGAACAACTCCGCGAGCCGTCCTGTCGCGTCCTGTTCCTCGACCCAGCTGATTCGTGGCACGCGATATCCTTCCATGATAGATCGAAGCGCCAAAAGTTCGTGACGTTCAGGCTGCGTTCAGCGTAGCTGCTAGGGCGCCGCAAGCTGAACCCGGTGAGCATACTCACTCGCACGCCGGATTTCGAGGGGACGACCGCGACATTGACCGGCACGTTCAGGACGCCGGCGCGAAACGTCTTGCCGGCCGCCAGCGCCAGCGCCACGCCGACCGGCGTGATGTTGGGCCCGACGCCGAATTCGGTCCCCGCATGCGTGCGGACCCCCACCAGCCAGCTGAGGCTCGGCAACACGAGTCCCTGCTCCATTCCGCCGACCAGCACGACCGCCTCGGTCAGCGCCGCCACGCCGCTCCCGCCGTTGTAGAACTGTTTCTCGACCTGCCAGCCGAACTGCGTGATCATCGGCGCCACGCGAATGCCATCGTCGGCCTTGAGCCGCTGAACGACGCCGTCGCTGAGGAAGGTGCCGCCAAAGCGCGGTCCGCTGAGATCAGCGACACGCGCGGGAGGGGGAAGCGTCTGACACCACACCGGACCGGAGCACGCCACGAGGAAAACCGCCGCCGTCATCAGTCGTCGAGCAATCTGCATACATCACCTCCGCATGGTGATGCGCAGACGGGCATAGAAGCGGCTCAGACGATGATCGCGGCCGAGTCCCCTAGCCCCGACTGCCTAGTCCCTAATCCCTAATCCCTAATCCCTAATCCCTAATCCCTTCCCTACGGCACCCAGGCGAGGCCGTCTGGTCCCGTGCCCGCGGAGATACGGCTGGTCACCGCCCAGGTCTTGAGATCGATGACGGCCACGTTGTTGTCGCCGTTCACCGCGACGAACGCGCGGACACCGTCCGGAGCGATGAGAATGCCCTCGGGACTGCGTCCCAGCGCGATGCGTTTGATTTCCTTGCGCGTGGCCGTGTCGAGCACAATCAGATCGCCCGCCTCGAGGTCCGAGATCAACGCGAACTTGCCGTCGCGCGTCAGCTTGATCCGGTTCGACCGCTTCGTGCCGACGTTGATCGTCTGCCCGACCTTCTTCGCCGCCACATCGATGATCGAGACGCCGCCGTCGCGGGAGTGTGCGCTCCACACCTGTTTGCCATCCGGCGACAGGTCGATCCCTTCCGGACCTTTGCCGACGGGAATCACGGTTTGCGTCCACTGCCCGCCCGCGCCTGCTTCGATCATCGAGACGCTGTCGGAGCCGATGTTGGACGTGAAAATGGTCCTGGCGTCGCGGGTCGGCAGGACCATGTGCGTGCCGTTCTGGCCGGTCTCGAACTGCCAATCGATTTTGTCGGCCGCCGGATCGTAGCGCCCGATTTTCTTGTCGGCCTCGACCGTGAAATACAGTCTTCCCATTCGCGAACGCGAGGCCGTGCGGCCGGCTCAGCGGCGCGACGTCGATGCGGCGCAGTTCCTTCATGCCGGCGATGTCGATCATCGAGATGGTGTGGCCGGGCGCCGGTCCGGTGCCGTAGTTGCTGGCAAACGCCGTCTTGCCATCGGTCGATGTCACGAGCTCGTGCGGTCCCTGTCCAACCGGCACTTTCCCCATCACTCGGCCGGATGACGGATCGACGATCGCGAGGGTCGCGTCCTCCTTGTTCAGCACGAGCAGCCGCGCCGTGCCCGATTGCGCGGAGGTGACGACGGCCACAGCGGCGATGAGACAGAGGCCGGCTGCGATCTTTTTCATGAGCGCATTATATGATTCGAGCGCTTCATGCCGTCCGCCGACCTCCACCAGGACCTGCGCCGAGGAGTCCGCGACCTCTGCAAGGCGTTTCCCGATACCTACTGGCGCGAGCTCGACGCGGCCCGAGCGTATCCCGACGCGTTCGTTCGAGCGCTGACCGACGCGGGGTATCTCGCCGCGCTGATTCCCGAGGAGTACGGCGGCTCGGGCCTCGGCGTCACCGAAGCGTCGATCATCCTCGAGGAGGTCAACCGCAGCGGCGGCAATGCCGGAGCCTGTCACGCGCAGATGTACACGATGGGCACGCTGCTGCGGCACGGATCCGATGCGCAGAAGCGCGCGTTCCTGCCACAGATCGCCAGCGGCGCGCTGCGGCTGCAGGCGTTCGGCGTCACCGAACCGACCACGGGATCGGACACGACGCAGCTGAAGACAACGGCGACGCGCAAAGGCGATCGATACGTCATCCGTGGTCAGAAGGTGTGGATCTCGCGCGCCGAGCACTCGGATCTCCTGCTGCTCGTCGTCCGCACGACGCCAATCGAACAGGTCGCAGAAGCGGACCGATGGCCTGTCGGTGCTGCTGGTCGATCTTCGGACGGCGGTCGGGCACGGGCTGACGATCCGGCCGATTCGCACGATGATGAACCACGCGACGACCGAGCTGTTCTTCGACGACCTCGAAGTGCCGGCGGACACGCTGGTGGGCGAGGAAGGCCGGGGTTTCCGGTATCTGATCGACGGGCTGAACGCGGAGCGGATTCTGATCGCGGCGGAATGCATCGGCGACGGCCGCTGGTTCGTCGAGCGGGCGACGCGGTACGCGAGCGGCCGCGTCGTGTTCAACCGGCCGATCGGTCAGAACCAGGGCGTTCAGTTTCCGATCGCCCGCGCGCACGTCAACGTCGAGGCCGCGGACCTGATGCGCTTCCGGGCGGCGGAGTTGTTCGATCGCGGCGCGCCGTGCGGCGCGGAGGCGAACATGGCGAAGCTGCTGGCCGCCGACGCGTCGTGGGAGGCAGCCAATGTCGCGGTGCAGACGCACGGCGGCTTCGGATTCGCCGAGGAGTACGACATCGAGCGGAAGTTCCGCGAGACGCGCCTCTATCAGGTGGCGCCGATTTCGACGAACCTGATCCTCGCGTACGTCGCGGAGCACGTGCTGGGATTGCCGCGATCGTATTGACGTTTCGATGCTGCCACTCGAAGGG
Source organism: uncultured Acidobacteriota bacterium (assembly GCA_963792175.1). Lineage (GTDB taxonomy): Bacteria > Acidobacteriota > Vicinamibacteria > Vicinamibacterales > CAVVIG01 > CAWBVG01. The sequence goes on along the minus strand of CAWBVG010000039.1, from coordinate 70,044 downwards.
ATCACGGTCGTGTCGATCGAGCAGGCGGTGGCGGCGCCGTTCGCGACGCGCCAGCTGGCCGATCTCGGGGCGCGGGTCATCAAGATCGAGCGCCCGGACGGCGGCGACTTCGCGCGCGGCTACGACACCGCCGTCAACGGCCTCTCGAGCTACTTCGTCTGGCTGAACCGCTCGAAGGAATCGCTGACGCTCGATCTGAAACGGCCCGACATCCGCGAGCTTCTGACGCGCCTGATCGAGCGCGCCGACGTCTTCGTGCAGAATCTCGCCCCGGGCGCCGCGGACCGGCTCGGCCTGTCGGCCGCGGTGCTTCGAGCGCGCGACCCGCGGCTCATCGTGTGCAACGTCTCGGGCTACGGCTCGTCCGGACCGTTCGCGGCGAAGAAGGCGTACGACCTGCTGGTGCAAAGCGAGGTCGGCCTGCTCTCGATCACCGGGACGGCCGAGTCGCCGGCACGCGTGGGGATTTCGGTCGCCGACATCGCCGCCGGCATGTACGCCTACTCCGGGATCCTGACGGCGCTCGTCGCGCGCGGAACGACCGGGCACGGCACGGCGATCGACGTGTCGCTGTTCGACGCCCTCGGCGAGTGGATGGGATACGCGGCCTACTTCGCCGCCTACTCGGGAGCGGCGCCTCCCCGCAGCGGTCCGCATCATGCGTCGATCGCGCCGTACGGTCCCGTGCGCGCCGGCGATGGCGGACAGGTCTACCTCGGGATTCAGAACGCGCGCGAATGGTCGCGATTCTGCGCCGCCGTCCTCGAGCGCCCCGAGATCGAGCACGATGCGCGCTTCAGCACCAACCCGCTGCGGGTTCGCCATCGGCAGGCGCTGCACGACGTCATCGAATCGGCGTTCGCCGCGCTGACGACGACCGAGGTGATTGCGCGGCTGGACGCCGCGCAGATCGCGTGGGCGCGCATGAATACGGTCGAGGACTACCTGAATCACCCGCAGCTCTCGGCGCGCGAGTGCTGGCGCGAGATCGGATCGCCGGCCGGCCGGCTCCGGGCCACGGTGCCGCCGGTCCGCCTGGAGGGCGTCGAACCGAGGATGGGCGATGTCCCGGCGCTCGGCCAGCATACGGCGGCGATCCTCGAGGCCAGCTCTGGCGTCGATCGGCACACCGCGGCGGCATGGCAGCGCGAAGGAGCGGTCTAGATGACGACACGAAACCTGGATGGACGGGTCGCGTGTTCGAGGATTTTGCGGTCGGCGACGTCTACGAGCATCCGCTGGGACGGACGATTCTCCCGGCCGATAACGTCTGGTTTTCGTGCATGACGATGAACGCCAACCCGATCCACTTCGACGCGGAGTACGCGGGCCGCACGGAGTTCAAGAAACCGCTCGTCAACTCGTGCCTGACGCTGGCACTTGTGACCGGCCAATCCACGATCGACCTCACGCATGAACGCGGTGGCCAACCTGTCGTGGGACGAAGTGCGGATGCCGAACCCGCTCTTCGAGGGCGATACCGTCTACTCGCGGAGCGAGGTCCTCGACGCGCGCGAATCGAAATCGCGTCCGGCGGCGGGCATCGTCCAGGTGAAAACGACCGGCGTCAACCAGCACGGCACAACGGTCATCGAGTTCAGGCGGACGTTCATGGTGTGGAAGCGGGGACACGTCCCCGCGAAGCGGCCCGTTTCAACTTGAAAAGAGCCGTCACGGCGCGCACATCCGCCACGGACTCGAGCTCGCTGATCATCTTCAGCGCGAGGCGCGCCTTCGCCTCGGGCAACACCCGCGACGCGCAGGCCACGAACTTGGCGGCCAGCTCGTCGCGGCTTGCCGGACGCTCCGGATAGCCCCGCGCCCCATTCGCCGACGCCGTCAATATCCGGCCGTCTTTCAGGCGGACCGTCACGCGCGCCTGAGTGAGCGCCGGCGCCGACGCGTCGAGCGCCGAATCCACCTGCATGGTGACGCGTGACTGCATCGCCGCGATCGCCGGATCGGCGAGCTTCGCGGCATCGAAGGTCTCGATGCCAACACGGCCGTCGACGATCGCCGCCGCCGCGCAGAACGGCATGCTGAACTTGGCCTCGAGTCCCGTCGCCGGGCGGTCGTAAATCAGGATCGTCGGCACGATCGCGTCCACGCCGACGTCGATCGATTCGACGTCGCCGGCGCCGAATCGCTCGCATCGTCTGAGATCGAGCAGCGCATCGAGCGTCGGATGCGTGCCCGCGCACGACGGATAGAGTTTCACGGTGATACCGGTCTCGACGATCTCCCAGCGGCTGCCGAGATCGGCGGCATACTCGGCGAGCGACGCGTGCTCGCCGTCCATCGCTGCCAGGAATCCTTGCGGCCCTTCGATCGCCGCCGCGCTCGCGGTCATGCCGCAACGCGCCAACTGCGCTGCCAGAATGCCGTTGCGGGCCGCGAGACCGGCGTGCAGCGGCTTGACCATCGTGCCGAAGTTCTCTTTCAACCCCGACGCTTCCGACGCCGCGATCGCGAGCGCGTGCCCGCACGCTGATTCATCCAGACCGAGCAGCCGCGCCGCCGCCGCGGCGGCGCCGATCGTGCCGAGCGTCGACGTGCAGTGCCAGCCGCGCTGATAGTGCCGCGGGTTCATCGCGCGTCCCAGCCGCGCTTCGATCTCGAAGCCGACGACGTACGCGTCGAGCAGCGAGCGGCCCGAGGCGCCGGCGGTCTCGGCCGCGGCGAGCGCCGCCGCGACCAGCGGCGCGCTCGGATGCGCCAGCGAGACGAAACACATGTCGTCGTAGTCGAGCGCGTGCGCGGCGGTGCCATTGGCGAGCGCCGCATCGCCGGCGCCGGCGCTGGCGGCGAGACCCAGGATCGTGCAGGGGCCCTGGCTGTCGATCACGACGCGCTGGACCGCGCGCGCGGCGGGTTCGGACGCGCCGGCCAGCGCGACGCCGATCGTGTCGAGCACGGCTCGCGCCGCCGCGTCGCGGGCGGCCGCCGGAGGAGCGGCGTCGACGGCGAATCGACCGAGCGTCACCCGCGGACCTCGCCGAGGGCGGTCATGAAACGATCCCTGATCCCGACGTAGTCGAGCGGCGGCTTCACCGTCGGCGCCGACTCGGTGACTTTCGCGACCACGACCATGGATCCCTGCCGCGCGACAGCAGCCGTGAGCTCCGGCACCGTTCGGACCGTCGTCGCGTCGACGCGCATCGCGCGCGCGGCCGCGTCGAGATCGGCGCCGTAGGCGGTCGGCGTCGGCTGTCCGCCGGTCGTCGCGTACTCCTCGTTGTCCATCACGATCACGACGAGATTGGGCGGGTGCAGCAAACCGATGGTCGCCAGCGAACCCAGGTTCATCAACAGCGACCCGTCGCCGTCGAGAACGAACACGCGAAGGTCGGGGCGCGCGAGGGCGAGTCCGAGGCCGATCGAGGACGCCAGGCCCATGCTGCCCCAGGTATAGAAATTGCGCGGACGGTCGTCGGCGGCAAAAAGATCGTACGCCGGGTGTCCCAGGCTGGCAATAATCGCCGCGTCGCCGGCCACCGTCGCAGATCGCGCGCGTCGCTTCGAGTCGGGTCATCTACTCCGTCTCATACCGTGGCAGTTATTTTCACCGCGCACCGCGTCGACCACGGGTCAGACACCCCGGAGTCACTGACCCGGGTCAGACCCCCGTCGTCAGACGCCGCGGCAGAAGGCACGCGGCGGGCAGCCGCGTGTCGAAGGCGCGTAAACCCGCGACCCTGACGACCTCCGCCGTTGTCTCCGGCGACTCGGCGGTGACGTGCGGGATCTCGATCGCCTCCAGAATCGATCGCACCGCGCGCCCCATCGGCACCTGCGCGGCGTTCCATTCCCCGAGATCGCCCCGCATGCTGACGACGAGCAGCACCGGAATCCGATACGGAATCAGCAGCGACGTCAGCGCGTTCAGCGAGTTGCCCAGGCCGCTCGACTGGAGCATCACCGTCGGCCGCTTGCCGCCGAGAAACAACCCCGCAGCAATCCCGAACGCCTCCTCCTCGCGAGTGGCCAGCACCAGCCGGACATCCGGCAGTCGCTCGCGCACATCGCGCAGGACGTGCGACAGCGGGTTGTCCGGCACGTAGACGACGTCGCGGCTGCCGGCAGCGTGGACGCCGTCGCACACGGCCGCGGCCCACGCGGGCTCGGGACTCGGGATTCGGGATCGGGATTCGTCATTCTTCGCCGAGGATGCGGGCGGAACGGAGCCACAGTCCGCCGTCGACGACCAGGGTGACACCGTTGACGAACGACGCGGCTTCAGAACACAGATACAGCGCCGCGTTCGCGATATCGTCCGTGGTCCCCATGCGTCCGAGCGGGATTGTGGGCGAGCGCGCTGGCGCGCGACTTCTCGTTCGTCAGCCGGCGCACGCCTTCCGTGCCTTCGATCGGACCGGGCGCGATGCCGTTGACGCGGATGCCGTGTGGTCCCCACTCGCACGCCAGCACTCGCGTCAGCGAATCGACCCCCGCTTTCGCCGCGGCGGCATGCGACTGGCCGATGGTGCCGAGATACGGCAGCGTCGCGCTGATGTTGAGGACGACGCCGCCGCGAACCTGCAGATGCGGCAGCGCCGCTTTCGAGACGTGGAACGTCCCCTTCAGATCGATGTCGACCACGGTGCCAAAACCGTTCGGCGACAGGTTTTCGGCGAGGCAGATGAAATTGCCGGCGGCGCCATTGACCAGGATGTCGAGGCGGCCCAGCTCCCCGACGACCGTCGACAGCATGTCGTTGACCGCGGCCGGATCGCGCACGTCCGCCGCCTTCGCCACCGCGCGGACGCCGAGCCCTCGCAGCTCCGCCGCCGTCGGCTCGAGATGCTCGATCTTGCGGCTCGTGATGGCGACATCGCAGCCATGCGCGGCAAAGGCGAGCGCGATGCCGCGGCAGATGCCCGTGCCGCCGCCGGTGATCAGCGCGACTTTGTTCTTCAGCAGATCCGGTTGAAACACGTAAGTCCCCTACTGCCGCTGTAGCTCAGCCCCTAGCCCCCGAGCCCCTTCAGAATCTCCTCCGTGTGCTCCCCGAGCGCCGGCGGCGGCAGCCGGACGTCCGCCGGCGTCCGCGAGAGCCGCACCACCGGCGCCAGCGTCTCGACCGCACCGATATCCGGACGCTGCTGCTGCAGCACGATGTCGCGCGCGGCCACCTGCGGATGCGCGATGGCCTCGCGCATCGATCGCACGCGGCCGAACGGCACGCTCTTCGCCTGCAGGCGCCGGCCAAGTTCGTCGACCGTGAACGACTGGAACGTCGCCTCGAGTATCTCTTTGAGGGCGGCGCGATTGGCGACCCGTTCGGTGTTCGTTGTGAAGCGCGGGTCTTCCCGCAGGTCCGCGCGCTCGATGGCGTCGCAGAACCGAATCCACAGCCGTGGATTCGCCACCGCGACGATGATCAAGCCGTCCTTCGCGCGGAGAGGCTCGTAAGGCGCGATGTTCAGGTGATCGTTGCCGACGCGCGTCGGATCGACGCCGGTCGCCTGCAGCACCGCCAGCGGCAGCCGCATCACCGAGAGCATCGCCTCGAAGAGCGAGATGTCGACATGCTGGCCGAGCCCGCTGGCGTGCCGATCGTGCAGCGCCAGCAGAATGCCTTGAACCGCGTACAGGCCGGCGAGATAGTCCGTGATCGCCACGCCGACCCGCGTCGGCGCGCCATCCGCAAAGCCGGTCATGTCCATGATGCCGGCCTCGCCCTGAATCACGGCGTCATAGCCGGGCAGCTGCGCGTGCGGCCCGGTCTGGCCGTAACCGGAGATCGAGCAGTAGATCAGCCGGGGATTGAGCGCCGACACGGACGCGTAATCGAAGCCCAGCTCCGCCAGGCTGCCGGGCCGGAAGTTCTCGATCAGCACATCGGCGGTCTCGACGAGCCGCGTCAAGGCCTCCGCGCCTGCCGCCGACTTCAGATCGAGCGCGACGCTTTTCTTGCTGCGATTGAGCGCGAGGTAGAAGCTGCCCCAGCCGTGAATGTACGGCGCCCAGGCGCGCGAGTCGTCGCCGTGCTGCGGCTCTTCGATCTTCAGCACCTCGGCGCCCATGTCGCCGAGCATCATGGTGCAGAACGGACCGGCGACGACCCGTGTGAGATCGATCACCCGCAATCCATGCAGTGGCGCCATGCCTGGAGATTATAGTCGTGAGACCGACGGTGACCGGGACGCGTCGCTACCGCGCTCGTTCCGATGGCGGCCGCTGCGCCGCGACCGCGCGAATGCCCGCGACCGAGAAGTCGGTGATGTGTCGCGCGGCCATGTCGATGTTGTCCGGCGTCGGCTTGAAGACGAATCCGAGACGTTCCGCAATCGGATTCTTCCGGACCCAGATGATGGTCTGCGCCAGGATGCTGCCCACGCAGCGGAGGACGCGGGGATCGGCGGGGTCGCATTCCATCAGCTCCGCGACCACGCCGGCGAGGAACTCCAGCCGCGGGCGTGCCGCCTGCTCGACGAGCGCGTCCATCGCCGGCGTCGGGTGGTCGATCTCGCGCTGAATGAGGCGGTGGACGGTCTCGTATTCCGGATTGAGGACGCGGCGCAGAAAGACCGACAGATACCGCCGCAGCTTTTCGGCCGGCGGATGTCCTTCGGCGGCGCGGCGTCCAGCCTCGTTCGTCTCGCGAATCGCGTCGATCGCGACCTGCAGCACCTCGCGATACAGACCCTGCTTGTCGCCGAAGTGATAGTTCACGGCCGCGACGTTGGCGCGAGCCGCCCGGGCGATGTCGCGGACGGTGACGTCCTTGAATCCACGCGTCGCGAACAGCTGCTCGGACGCATGCGAGCAACCGCTCGCGCGTCTCGCGATCGCTGCGGGTGGCGCCGGGAGCTCCGCGTTTCTTCACAGCGTCCGCTTGAAGAGTGCGGTCGCGGCCGTCATCGCCACGACCGAAAACAGCAGAAGAAACCCGAGGTCGTAGGTGATGGCCTCGAAGCCGGTGTTCTTCAGCAGCAGGTTCTTGAACGCGTGGACGGAGTAGGTGAAGGGATCCACGACCGCGATCACCTGCATCCAACCCGGGAATCCCTGCTGCGGATAGACCGCGCCGCTCGGAAAGTACAGCAGCGTATTGAGCACGCCGAACACCGCGCGCGGCAGCAGCGGATCGGAGACCCGGACCATCAGCAGGAACATCAGGCTGATCAGCGCAAACGCCGTCACGACGATGACGACGAACAGCCTGAACAGCCGCATGGCATTGAAGGGATCGGGAATCCCCGCGATCACCGAGCCGATGGTCATCAGAAACGCGCCGGCGAGCACCGCCTTCACGGTGCCGGAGATATTGAATCCGGCGATCAGCTCGAATTTCGTGATCGGCGTGACGAGATAGCCTTCGTGCAGCCCGCGGTTCTTGTCGTCGATGAAGATGATTCCGCCGCCGATCATCACCATCATGAAGATCGACATCACGACCGAGCCGGGCAGCAGGTACTGGATGTACGGCACGTACGGATAGACCTCGACGACGTCGAGCGTCGCCTGGCCCGGGATGCGCGACGCCTTCGCCGGCTGGTTGTAGGACGGCGAGCATGCCGCTCAACGTCGCCGCCAGCGCCGCCGAGACGAAGTTGTCGGTGTTGTCCTCGATCAGCGCCACCTTCGGCTCGGCCCGCTCGAGCACGCGCCGCGAGAATTCCGGAGGAATCGTCAGCACGCCGTTCACTCTGCCGTTGCGGAGGTCGGTCAGCGCGGCGCCCGGGTCGGTGTATTCCAGCGTGTCGATGGTTCGTGCACCGGACGCGATCGCGGCCGCCAGCTCGCGAACTTTCACGGCCGGCACGCCGCGATCCTGATCGACGATCGCCAGCTTCAGGTGCTTGACGTTGCCGCCGAAGGCGTAGCCGAGCACGACCAGCTGCACGAGCGGCATCACCATCGCGATGACGATCAGCACCGGGCTGCGGCGGAAGCGCCGCATTTCGCGTTCGATGATCGCCCACGTCCGACCCATACTATCCCTAGTCCCTAATCCCTAATCCCTAATTCCGCCGCAGCGCGAACGCGCCCTCGCTCGGATTCGCTTCCTGCAGCGCATCGCGCAGCGCGCGACCCGTGTAGTGCACGAAGACGTCGTCCAGTGTCGTGCTCTGCACCGACAGCGCGTGCACGGTGACGCCCGACCGCGCCGCCAGCTCCATCAGCGCCAGCGTCGTCGCCGGTCCATTCTGAGACTTGAGCCGGAAGATGTTGTCCTCGCCCGAGACGCGTCTCGACGTCCGGCAGCCGCCGCAGACGTTCTTCCCAGTCCGGCGGCGTCGCCGAGAAGGTCGACCTCGAGCACGTTCTTGCCGGGAATGGACGCCTTCAGCTTGAGCGGCGAATCGAGCGCCTTCAGCTCGCCATGATCGACAATCGCGATGCGATCGCACAGCTTGTCGGCTTCGTCCATGTAGTGCGTCGTGATGAGAATCGTGAGATTCCGTTCGGCCTTGATCTTGCCGAGCATCTCCCACACCGCGACACGCGACACCGGATCGAGCCCGGTGGTCGGCTCGTCGAGAAAGAAGATGCGCGGCTCGTGCACGAGGCCGCGCGCGATTTCGACGCGGCGCCGCATCCCGCCGGAGAGATTCTTCACCTGCGCGTCGCGCCACTGCGTGAGCTCGACCGCCTGCAGCAGCTCGTCGATCAACTTCACCCGCTTGGCGCGCGGCACGCTGTACAGCTTCGCGAAGATGATCAGGTTCTCCTCGACGCTCAGCTCGAGATCGCTGGTCATCGCCTGCGGGATGACGCCAATCGATCGGCGCACGCCGTCGGCCTGTTTGATCACGTCGAAGCCGTTGACGAGCGCGGTGCCCGCCGTCGGCGGCAACAGCGTCACCAGCATCCGGATGAGCGTCGACTTGCCGGCGCCGTTCGGTCCGAGCAGTCCGAAGATCTCCCCTTCCTGGACGGCGAAGCTGATGCCGTTGACGGCGGTGAAGTCGCCGAACTTCTTGACGATCTGCTGAACGTCTATCGCATCCATGTTGATCAGGCAGCGCCTGAAGAACTGTGCATTGGCGACATACGCATCCGTAATTCGTAGCGCAGGCCTTCAGGCCTGCCTCACGAAATCGGCAGCACCACATATGCGGTCATCCCGACGGCGAGGCGCCGGTCCGCGTTGTCCACGCGCAGCCGGATCTCGAACGTCTTGATATCGCGCTTCGTGCGGCTGACGTCGCGCTGCGTCGCGAACGACGCGTCGACGCCTCGATAGAACACGGTGCCCTCGCGCTCGACGCCCGAGGGCAGCCGGACCGTCAGCTTGTCGCCGATCCGGACGCGGTCGATATAGCTCTCTTCCACGTCGACCCGCACCCACAGGTCGTCCGGGTTGATCACGCGTCACGACCGGCTGACCGGGGTTCACGACTTCGCCCACCCGGACGGCTCGCACGTCGACAATCCCGTCGATCGGCGCGTGAAGCTCGGTGTAGCGCAGCCGCACATCGGCCTTCGTCCGTTGCGCGTTCGCCGCCGCCTTCAAGTGCTCGTTCGCCTGCACCTGGCTGCGGCGCACCGCCGTCTGCTCGGCGGTGGATCGCGCGAGCGCCACGGCCGAGCGCTGCGCGTCGACCTGCTTCTTGAGCGCATCGAGCTTGGCCTGCGCCGCGTTCGCCGCCGTCCGCGACTGATCGAGCTCCTGCGGCGACACGACGCCCCGCTTCGACAGGTTCTCGCGTCCGCGAGTAGACGAGCCTGGCGTTCTCGAGATCGGCGGCCGCGGCATCCACCTGCGCCTCGGATGACGCGAGAGTCGACTCGGCCTGCAGAATCTGATCCGCGGTCTGCCGCTCCTGGAACCGCAGCGCCGCCTCGGATTCCTGAACCTGCGACGACAGGCCGGCGACGTTGTGCGTGTAATAGGCGGTGTCGGCCCGGAGCTCGTCGGGAACGATGACGGCGACGAGCTGGTCCTTCTTGACGGTGTCACCTTCCTTGACGAGCAGCTGTTCAATCTGGCCGCCGATCTGCGGGCTGACGATGACGTCGTCGGTGGTGACGATGCCGGTCAGCACGAGCGCGGCGGGGGCGCGGCGCAGATAGAAGTAGGCGCCGGCTCCGGCGGCAACGACGACGAGGAGCAGCAGGCGAATCGCGGTTCGTGACATGGGCGGCAGGTCTCAAACACTTGTATAAAACATTTGTTTGACACCTGTCAACGACACCCGGCCGCCGTATACTTGCCTGTCTTGCTCCGCGATCTGCCCTGGCGCGGCCGCTGGTACATCGTGTTCGTCATCGCCCTCGGCGCGATGACGCTCGTTCTGCTGCTTCCCCGAGCCACCTTCACGCCGGTGCTCCCGCTGCTGCTGCTCGTGTTCCTGTCGTCCGTGACGTCGGCCTTCAAGGTGCAGTTCCCGATCGCCAGCGGCTCGAACATGTCGGTGTCCTACGTCGTCGACATCGCGTCGCTCATCCTCCGCGGCCCGCACGCGACGATGATCGTCGGCGCCGCCAGCGGCTGGAGTCAGACGACGCTGAACTCACAGACGCCGAATCCGCTGTACCGCACCCTGTTCAACATGTCGATCCTGGTCCTGACGGTCCAGGCGGCTGGACAGGTCTACGAACGGCTCGGCGGATCGATGACCGCCGGCGCCGGGACGCAGTCGATCGCACTCGCCGGCATGGCGGTCACCTACTTTCTCGTCAACACCATTCCGATCGCCATCGCGATCGCGCTGTCGACGAATCAGAACGCGTGGCGCATCTGGAAGACCGACTTCGCTCTCGAGCCTGCCGAGCTACCTCCTCGGCGCCGCCGCGGCCGCCGCCATCATCCTGGTGGGCGAGAGCTCCGGCTACTCGCTGACGCTGCTGCTGGCCATCCCGGTGCTCTATCTCACCTGGAAGATGTATCGCGCCGGGCTCGAGAGCGAGGCGCGGCAGGGCGCGATTCTCGAAGCGGCGAACGACGCCATCATCACGATGGATCAGCAGCTGAACATCCGCGAATTCAATCCGGCGGCCGAACGGATGTTCGGCTACAAGCGCCTGGACATCCTGGGCCGCAACGTCGCCCTGCTGCTGCCGCCCGACGATCGTCCCGAGCAGGTGTCGGCGCTCTATCAGTACATGACGCACGGCCGGGGGCCGCTGGCCGGCCGGCAGACGGAGTTGCACGCGCTGAAGGCGGATGGCACCGACTTCCCCGTCGAACTCACCGTCGCGCGCATCGGCTCCGAGACGCGCGCCGTCCTCACCGGCTTCGTGCGCGACATCACCGAGCGCCGCGCGCTCGAGGAACAGCTCCGTCAATCGCAGAAGCTCGAAGCCATCGGCCGGCTGGCCGGCGGCGTGGCGCACGACTTCAACAACATCCTGATGAGCATCATGGGCGGTGCCGACCTCCTGCTGATGCAGCTGAAGCCGGGCGAGGCCGCGCGCGACGAGGCGATCGGAAATCAAACAGGCGGTCGATCGCGGGGCGGGACTCACCCGTCAACTGCTCGCCTTCAGCCGCCGTCAGGCCACGCAGGCGCGGCTGTTCGCCCTCGGCGACATCGTCGCGGGGCTGGACACGATGCTTCGTCGCCTGATCGGACCGGAGATCGATTTCGAGATCGTGTCGGCGCCGCAGCCGGTTCACGTCGTCGCCGACTCCGGACAAGTCGAGCAGGTGGTGATGAACCTGGTGATCAACTCGCGCGACGCCATGCCGGAAGGCGGGCGGCTGACGGTCCGCGTCGACGAAGTGGAGCTCGACGAAGCGGCGGCGCTGGCGTTCGTCGATGGGCGGCCCGGGCGTTACGCGCGTCTCGAGCGTGACCGATACCGGCACCGGGATGGACGAGCGGACGCGGGCGCGGCTCTTCGAGCCGTTTTTCACCACGAAAGAGCACGGCAAAGGCACCGGCCTCGGCTTGTCGATCGTCTACGGGATCGTGAAACAGAGCGGCGGGTACATCACCGTCACAAGCGAGCGCGGTCGAGGCACGACCTTCCTGATTTACCTGCCCAGCGCCGCCGCACGCGAGCCGGCGGCGTCGACCGCGTAACCCGTCCCTCTACTCGTCGGCGTGGAGCGCGCGCGTGGCACGCGACCGCGCACGCCCGACCAGATCGTCCACCATCCGGCGCTCCCCGTCGGAACGCTGACACAAATAGCACTCAATCGCATCGCTGATGATGCGCCACTGCGGCCGCGCACCGACAACGCTGAGGGCGTGGAGCTTCGCTTTGACCTCTCCCGGCAGCCGGATGCTCAGTTGCGGGTAGTCCTTCACTTTCTCGCCGGCCGGCCCGGCCGGCGGACGGCCGATGCGGGCGTGTGGCTTGGAGGCCTTGGATGCCATGTCGACGGGGGAAATAGGCTGAGTTTTCTCTAATGCTGTGTTTGTGCTATCAACAATTGGCCTGTATAATCCGCCGACGACAACGTCTCGATGGCGAGGAAACGGGTCAGACCAGTGCGATTACGCGCGATAAAGGCCTCGAAACCGGGACGACCTGGCCGGCCTCCGGTTCATTCGGAAACCTGGTCGAAAGTTTCGGTTGTCCTGTTCGACCGTCAGATCGTCCACCTCGATCGACTCGCCGTCGATATCCGCGGCAAAAGCGGCAAAATGTTGAATCGCGCCGAAATCATCCGTGCGCTGATTGACGGTCTGCTCGACAGCGGCATGGACATCACCGGTTCCGCGTCCGAGGCGGACCTGCGCGCGCGCGTCGCCCGGCGCCTGGGCAGTCCCTACCGCTGACGGCCGCTGATTGTACCCGTTTCGGGAATTAGTTCCACACCTTTTAACAGACCAGTGCGGGCGTCAGCTCGCGGATGCGCAGTTTTTTCCGTGACGTCGAACGCGATCTGCGTGCGCGGCGCTGGCACATCTTGGGACCGGGCTTGCGGCTGCCGACCCGCAAATCTGGTATGTTCTGACCGACGAAGGAGACCGCCGACGTGACCGATCAAGAAAAGCAGAAGGCCGAAGAGTTGATCAGCCGCCTGGAACTCTCGGTCGGCCAGATGTTTCCGCGCGACGGCGGCAACGCCGCGCTGATCGCCTCGATGATTCAGTCGCTCAACGGACTGCGCAGTCTCCTCGGCCTCGTCCGCCCGCACTGACTTACGGCAGCGCCGTCTCCGATCGTTCGGCCCGCCGCGTGACCTGAAAGCCGGCGGCCAGCACCAGCGTCAGCAGAAGCAGCGTCGCGGCCGACACGTAGGGCGCCGCCTCGCCGAACTGCTCGAGCGACGCGTTGCCCCACACCGGACCAATCGTGCGGCCGAGACTCTCCACGGCGCCCGCCGCGCCCTGGACGCGCCCCTGCTCGTCGCCGTCGGCCACCAGGCTGACGAGACTCGCCATCGTCGGATGTCCGAACCCGATCCCGAATGCCAGCGGAACCAGCGTCAGCATGAACAGCGGGACGGAGTGGACCATCGCGCAGGCCAGCAGACCGCAGGCGCCGCAGACGAGTCCGAGCATGAACGTGGATTTGTCGCCAAGGCGACGGACGATCGGACGGATGAATCCGCCCTGGATGACCGCGCCGAGCACGCCAAACGCGGCAAAGACGTAACCGGTCTTCGGTGCGTCGAACCCGAAACGCCGCGCCGTAAACAGCGCGAACGTCGTCTGAAAGATCGCGAACGAGGTCCAGTAGACGAAATCGATCGTCAGCACCCGACGCACGAGCGGGCGCTTGAGAAGCTCCGGCAGATAGCGGAAGGGGTTGCCGGTTCCGGCCTGTGTTCGATGGACCGTTTCAGGCAGCCACACCCACGCCATCAGCGTCGCGACGAGCGTAATGCCGGCGGCGGCCCAGATCGGCGCGGTATAGCTGACCCTGGCGAGGACGCCGCTCAGGGCGGGTCCGAAAATGAAACCGAGCCCGAACGCCGCGCCGATCAGTCCGTACGCGCGCGCGCGATCCTCGGGCGCGGTGATGTCGGCGACGTAGGCCCTGGCCGTCGAGATGTTGCCGCCAGACAGTCCATCGACGATGCGCGCCAGGAACAGCATCGCCACGCTGTGCGCCATCGCCAGCATGACGAAGCTGACGACGGTTCCGGCCAGGCTGAAGACCAGCACCGGCCGGCGGCCGTATCGATCCGAGAGATCGCCGAGCGCCGGCGCCGCCAGCAGCTGGCACAGGGAAAAGATCGCGAACAGCAGACCGATCGTCAGCGGCGAGGCGCCGAACGTCTGCGCGTAGAACGGCAGCAGCGGGATGATGATCCCGAAACCGACGAGATTGACGAAGATGGTGAGGAAGATGATGAGAAGCGGGCGCGTCACGGGGCTGCTAACACTATACAATCAAGCACCTATGGCCTTTCGCCTCGTGGCGGCCGCGGTCGTGTTCGCGTCCGTCTCAGTCGTCGCACAACAGCCGACCCCGCACCGGCCCGTACCGCCAGTCGACACCATGCGCCCGGAAATTCTCGGCGCGCACGGGATTGTCGCGGCGGGACGGCACTATTCCGTCTCGGCGGGCGTTCGCATGCTCCAGCAGGGCGGCAACGCGGTGGACGCCGGCGTCGCCAGCGTCTTTGCCGCGAGCGTCTGCGAGATCTCGCACTTTGGTTTCGGCGGCGAATCGCCGGTGATCATCTACGACGCCAAAGCCAAGGAGGTCATCGTCATCAACGGTCAGGGTCCGGCGCCCAAGGCGGCGACGCCCGCGCTCTTCAAGGATCCCGGCTACGTCCCCGGCAACGGCCCGCTCGGGGCGACGATCCCGGCGATGGTCGACGCGATGGCGCTGGCGCTCGAGGCCAAGGGCACGATGCGGCTGGAGCAGGTGATGCAGCCGGCCATCGAGCTCGCCGACGGCTTTCCACTGTACTCGTTCCTCCACAACTACTTGATCAGCGAGCGCAAGGCGACCGAACAGTACGAGTGGTCGGCGAAAACCTACTACCCCAACGGGCGGATTCCGGAAGTCGGGGAGATGTTCCGGCAGCCGAACCTCGCGCGGACGATGCGCGCGATCGTCGCCGCCGAGAAGGCGGCGTTCGCGAAGTCGCCCAACCGCGCCGCCGCGATTCGGGCCGGCCGCGACGCGTTCTACAAAGGCGATATCGCGCGGCGGATCGCGGACGCCAACAAAGCCGCGGGCGGCCTGTTCACCTATGACGACCTCGCGTCATTCCACGGCCAGATCGAAAAGCCGGCCACGACGAACTTTCACGGCTACGACATCTACAAGGCCGGACCGTGGGACCAGGGGCCGGTCCTGCTGCAGACGCTGAATATCCTGGAGGGCGTCGATCTCAAGTCTGCCGGCGTCAATTCCGCCGAATACATCCATCAGGTCCACGAAGCGATCAAGCTCGCGTACGCCGATCGGAACGCGTACTACGGCGACCCCGCGTTCACGACCGTACCGATGACCGGTCTGCTCTCCAAGCCCTACGCCGCGGAGCGACGCGCGCTGATTGGCGCGCAGGCTTCGCTGGAGCACCGTCCGGGCGATCCGTTCAAGTTCGACCCCGGCGTGAAGCCTCCGGCGCAACGCTACGTGCCGCATTCGCAAGGCGTGAAGGCCACCGCACCAACCGGCGACACGACGTGTGTCGATGCCGTCGACAAGGACGGGAACCTCTTCAGCGCGACGCCGAGCTCGGGCTGGCTGCTCGGCGGCGCGTTCGTCGCGGGCGACACGGGTGTGCCGCTGTCGAACCGCATGACGGTGTTCGACCTGGATCCGCTGAGTCCGAACGTGCTCGTCGGCGGCAAGCGCCCGCGGACGACGCTCACGCCGACGCTCGTGCTCAAGAACGGCAAACCGTTCCTGGCGATCAGCACGCCCGGTGGCGACAGCCAGGATCAACAGATCCTCAACGTGCTCCTGGAGATGATCGTGTTCGACAAGAACATCCAGGAAGCGATCGAGGCGCCGCGGATCAACTCGCTGCACCCGTTCGGGTCGTTCGACAACCACGACAGTCAACCGGGCGTGCTGGAGATCGAGAACCGCATTTCGACCGAGGTCCGCGACGCATTGACGGCGCGGGGCCACAAGCTGAGGGTGCTGGGGCCCTATTCGATGAGCACCGGTGTGGTGGCGGTCGGCGTCGATCCGCAGACGGGCACGTTACGGGGCGGGGCGGACGTGCGGCGCGAACGCTACATCTTCGGTTGGTAGACGAAGGAATCGGTAATTGGCGAATTGCGTGAATTCGGGTAGTTGGTGAAATTCAATTCACCAACTCACCAATTACCCGATTACCAAGTTCAGACATGGGACGCGAGCGGATCGTGCATCCGCGTCCCATGCTCCAGAGACATCAGCACGATGTCGGCGGTCACCGGCGCGCGCCTGAACACCTCTTCGCCCACCGCATCGGCAATCGCGTTCATCACGGATCCATAGCCGGCGCCGACCGGCGGCTCGCCCACGCCGCGAGCGCCGATTGGCGTTTCCGGATCCGCCAGGCCGACCACCTCGGTGCGCATCACCGGCGGGATGTCGAGGATCGTCAGCGGCTTGTTGTGGTGAAAGCGTTTCGCAAGCGCCACGCCGTACTGCGGGTCGTAGACGAACTTCTGCTGCAGCGCGTGACCGATGCCGAGGTTGATGCCGCCGAGAATCTGGCCGTGGAGACTTCGCGGGTTGACCGCGGTGCCGACATCCGCGACGGCCAGGTAGTCGACCACTCGCGTGCTCCCGGTTTCGAGATCGACTTCGACTTCCGCGAAGCCGGCGACGAACGAGTAGGTGTCGCCATCGCGCGGATAGGTGTCTTTGGCCACCCCCATCAACCCCAGGCCGGCCAGCGCGACGGCGGACTTCTTCGTCATCGCGTGGATGTCGTCCGGCAATTCGTGGCCGTCGTACTTGCCGCCGAGCACGATCGCCCGTTCGGCGGCCTGCGCGTACGACAGGCCTCGCGATGGGTTGTCGCGGCGGTAGACGCGCTCGTGGCCCAGCACGTAATCCGAGGGCGCGCCTCCCAGATCCTTCGCCGCAATCTCCTGCAGCTTCAGACGCGCGTCGACGGCGCCGGCGAGATTGGCCCGTGTCATCGCGTGCGTCGTCTGGCTGCCGACCGACATCGCCGACCACGGGATGTTCTTCGCGGTACTGCCCCAGTTCACGACGACCTTGTCCCAGGGCATGGCGAGCACGTCGGCCGCCACGCGCGCGAGGTCGATGCACGAGTGCGTGCCGAGGTTGCCAACCCCCGACTGCACATACAGCCGCCCATCGGGTCGAATCGTCATCAGGCCGTCGTAGCCGATCGAACCGGATCCATGCGGGCCGACAGCGACGCCGATCCCGCGCACCTTCGTGCCTTCCCGTTTGCCGGATCGCGCCTTGCGCTCGTCCCAGTTGAAGAGCTCGGCGCCGCGGTCGAGCGCCTGTTTGACGAAGGCGCTCGTGATGTGGCCGCGCTGTCCGTTCGGGCGCGGCGGTCCGTAGGGCGCTTTCCCTTCGGGCGAGTTGATGCGCCGGATCGCGAGCTGGTCGAGGCCCAGCTTCTTCGCCGCCTTGGTCACGACCGGCTCCATGATGGCGTTCGCCTGCATCGGGCCCGGCGATCGCTGCTGCGATCGCGGCGGCGTGTTGGTGACTACGGCGACGCCGCGCCAGCGCATGGCCGGCGGCTGCCAGATGAGCGACGCGGCGTTAGCGGCCGACCGGTAATCGCCCATCGGCCCGTACGGACCGTTGTCTTCGACGATGAAGAGGTCGAGCGCCGTGATGCGTCCGTCCTTGCTGAACCCGGCTTTGGCGCGGCCAACCATGCCCGTGCGCGCCCGGCCGAAGTAGAGCTCTTCCTCGCGGGTGACGCGCATCATCACCGGCGCCCCCGCTTTCTTCGACAGCAGCGCCGGGACGATCATCGAGACCGCGCCTGCGCCCTTGCTGCCGAAGCCGCCGCCGCAGTACTCGCTGACCAGCACGATGTCGGCGGCGTTCATCTTCAGCCAGCCTGCCAGCGGATCGATTGTCCGGGCGACGCTCTGCGTGGATCCGTGGAGGAACAGCTTGCCGTTCTGCCAGTAGGCCATCGCGCTGCGGGTTTCCATCGGCTGATGGCCGGTCGACTGCACGACGAACGTTTCGTCGACGACGACCGCGGCGCTCTTGAAGCCGGCATCGAGGTCGCCGTACGACCACTCGTCCGGCGCGGTTCCCATCGGCAGCACGCCGTCGCGCGCGGCGGCGAAGTCCTGTTCGGTCCACTTCAGCGTTTGCAGCTTCGGCCTGGGCGGCGGACCGCCGGCGCCGGGCGCCGCCGGCGGCGCCGGATACCAGACGTTGCCTTCGGTCCGGCCGTTGGCGCCCGTCGGCCGCAGGCTTTCGATCGGATCGGTGACGAACGGCAACGGCTCGAAGCGGACCTCGATCCGCTCGATCGCCTCGGCGGCCGTCAACTCGTCGATGGCCGCGACGGCGAGGATCGGCTCGCCCTGATACAACGGCTCGTTGGTCAGCGCGCGCTCGGCGCCGCGCTGATCCGGCAGATCGTCGGCGGTCAGAATCGCTTTGACGCCGGGCATCGCCAGCGCCGCGCGGGTATCGACGCCGACGACGCGCGCGTGCGGCATCGGGCTGAGAAGCAGCTTCGCGAACAGCATCCCGTCGACGCGGTAGTCTTCGGCGTACTTCGCCCGGCCCGTCACCTTGGCGACGAGATCGGGCGGCGTGTAGTTCTGGCCGACGAGCTTCTGGTCGGGCATCGGTGGCTCCTGACTTCCGATCGTGAAGATTATGGCGCAAGTTCGCGCGGCGGTTCTGTCGTCGCGGTCAGCAGAGGATGCGGTCGCTCAGCTGCCCTGAATCAGCTTGGTCAGCGCAGGCACGCGGCCGACGAGGCGGGCGTAGAGCGCGAGCTGGCCGCGATGGTATTCCTCGTGGGCGATGCCGTGATGCATCCACGTCAGCCGCGGCGCCGGTTCGCCGTCGAACTGGCGAATCGTCTGCAGCATCGCGATCTCGCCGACCGCGCGGAAGCGCGTCGCGCCGTCGGCATGCGTCGCTTTCAGCGCGGCAATCAGCTCGGACTTGGTGCGATACCGCGTCACGCCGCCCGGCGCGTGCTCCTTCAGAAGCGCCGGATAGGACTTGCGCTGAAAATCACCGTCCGGGCGAGGCAGCTCGCCCGACATCAGCAGGCTGGACTCGATGATGTGCTGCACGAGCTCGCGCGTGCTCCGCATCGCGGGGTGCGGTTTGAAGTCGAGCGCCGACTCGGGCAGGTTCTTGACTTCGGCGATGACACCGTCGCGTGTGTAGGCCCACGCGACCAGCATCTCATCCAGCAATGACATCGGCTTTCGCGCCATGTCGTCGCTACGGTCGTTTCTTCGCTTCTTCGGTGTGCTGTTCTTCCCAGCGCGCGCCCGAGAGGATGTCGCGGAGGCCGTAGTTTCCCTCGTGGCAGGCGTACTCGTAGATCGGTCCTTCGGTCTTGACCATCGGATACGCCACGGTCCACGGCCGCGTCCACGTCGTCGGATCGTCGAGGGTGAAGCGGTATTCGATCGTGTCGGCGTCGAGCCGCGTGAGGCGCTCGACGAGATGCAGATGCTGGCCGGCTCCGCGGAAGTTCGTCCGGTCGGTGAAATTCGTCGTGTCGATGACCAGCGTGTCGCCTTCCCAGCGACCGCGCGAGTCGCCCATCCACGCACGGAAGCTCGGCGCGTGGTGCGGACGGCCATCCATCGGGATGACGCGCGCGTCGTGAATCATCTCCGTGAACAGCAGGACGTGGCTCGGCGTCTGCACGATCTGCAGGTTGTTGTTGTACGGGCCGGGCAGCGTCACCTCCGGCAGGCCGCGCGTGATGCAGCGCTCCATCAGGCTGCGGTTCTCGTACGAGTCGGCCGGTCCATGCGTTCTGGCCGCGGCGCGGCGCGCGGCCGCCCGATCGCGTCCCTCTGCCGTCATCGGCGGCATCTTGCCGTCCGGGGGATCGACGATCAGCGAGGTGCGCGCGGTCTTGACCACTTTCTTGCCGTAATCGAGCCACCACACCGGGTGGACCGATTGCTCTTCCAGCGAGCGCGCGTCGTCGGGCGGACGGCCGTCCTCGCGCGCGAGCGCGAGTCGCTCGTACTCGACGACTTCCTCGGGCGTCATGAACTCGCGTCCCGCGAACCGCGCCGGCCGCTCGAGCGGCGTGGCGCTGCGAAAGTCCCAGATGCCCTGGAGGTCGGGATGGCCGTCAGGCGTGCGCGGCAGTGTGCCACCTTTCGTCTGCGCCGAAGGGCTCGGCGAGGCGAAGGCGACCGCGAACCCCAGCGCAGCGAACAGCCGAGGGATTCGATGCATAGCAGGCGTGAGGTTACACCCCGGAAGCGCGCCGCGCAATGCGTCCGACCACGCGAATCCACATGACGCGGCCATCGGGATCGCGGATGAATTCGATGGACTGGCCCGCATCCGGCCCATCCGTGACGAAGGCCCGATCCGGACCATAAAACGACACCGGCATGTCAGCCTGAGGTGTGCCGTTGTTCGGCGCCACTTGAACGATCACCCGGCGGTTGTCGGCGCGGACCACGACGACGTTGGTGGGACGCAGGTAGCGCCCGACGTACGGCGCGGGATCCGGCTGGGTCGTCAGCGCCTTGACCGCGGGCAGCGTCTCGACGAGCCCGCGATGGGCAATGGCCTGGTTGTTCGCGAATGACGCGCCGTGGTACGAGGTCAGCGCGGCGCGCTCGACATCCTGGATCAGCCGCCAGCCGTTGCTGGCGTTGGTGAGGATGCCGATCGCGAAATCGCGCTCGGGAACGAGTTCGAGCAGCAGGATGTGACCGCCCAGCGTGCCGCCATGCGCGGCGGTGCGAACCGATCCGACAGTTCGCAAATGCCAGGCGATGCCGATGTCGTCGTCCGTGCTCTGCTTGTGAAGCTGCGCGGTTCGCATCAGCTCGAGCGTCTCGCGCCGGAGTACGCGTTCGCCGCTCGCCGCGCGACCGTCGCCGAGGTGAAATCGCGCGTAGGTCAGCAGGTCTTCGATACAGACGCCGACGCCGCCGGCGGTGACGCTCGTCGCGGGCGCGAACGGGCGCTGGAGCGCCGGCGGATTGTCCGCGCGGTTCAGGTGACCGACGGCGAAACGATTGGCGATGAAGTCGCCGGCGGTCGTGCCGGCGTGCGGGAGCCCGAGCGGCTTGAAGACCAGGTCGCGGATCGCCGCGTTGATCGAGGTGCCGGTGACGGTTTCGATGACGCGCCCGGCCACGCTGAAGCCGGCGTTGTTGTAACTCCACGCCGCGCCCGGGGGCGCGAGCTGCATCAGGCCGCCGAGCGTCGACACGAAGTTCTTGAGCGTCTCCTCGCCGCGATCCGGCCCGGAGACCTGCCCTTCCCATCCGCTCGAGTGAGTCAGGAGATGCCAGATCGTCACCTCACGGCTGACCGCCTCGTCCTGCACGCGGAAATCCGACAGGTACGACCGGACGGGGGCCCGCAGATCGACCTTGCCCTGCTCGACGAGGCGCATCAGCGCCGTGGCGGCAAACGTCTTCGAGATCGAGGCGATCGGAAACACCGTGTGCGTGGTAATCGGCAGCGGGTCCTCGACGCTGGTCACACCGAAACCTCGCACCGTCGTCACGCCGTTGGCCACGATCCCGAGCGCGACTCCGGGAATGCGGTACTCGCGCATCTTGTCCTGGACCAGAGCGGCGAGCGGCTCGAAGCGCGCATCGCCAGCAGGCGGTTGCGCGACACGCGGCACTGCGGCCGGCACCGACCTGTCTCGCCGAAGCACCGAAGGTGCGAAGGCGGACACCAGAACAGCGACGACAGCGAGGATTGGTCTCATCGGCGGCGGATTATATCCTGCCGCTCGCGCTCGGACCTTTTTCGGCGCGCTCGCGCTGCGACTTCGCGGGTGTGCGGTCCGCCGGTGTGCCTCCTCTTCCACGGCGGCCAGCACCTTCATGAACCCGCGGATGTCGTCGCTCGACACCCGCGTGGCGGCGGCCCGCTCGAGATCCGTGAGGTGGCGATGCACGCGAGCGGCCACCCGGCGTCCCTTCGCGGTTGGCGTGACGACGAAGGTGCGGCGGTCCGCGGCACCGACGGCGCGGGTGACGAAGCCGCGCGCCGCCAGGCGATCCAGGATGCTCGTCAGCGTGGAGCGCTTGTGGGCGAGGCCGCGATGCAGCTCGGCGATCGTCGACGGACCGGAGGTCGCGAGCAGCGCGAGGATGTGCGCCTCGCCCTGCGACAGCGCCTCGTCCTTCAAGCCGGCGAGGTAGAGGCCGATGCGGTGCGTGGCGCGGTGAATCGGGGGCACGAGTCGAAGCGGCATCGCAGGCTAGCAGCCGTCGATCAGGTTCTTGTCGAGGAGCCGCGGATAGGCGCGGACGAGATCCTGGCAATCGGCCGACGGCATCACGGCGCGGGCCGCCGCCATCTGATACATCCAGAACTCGGTCACCGCCTGCGAGTATTTCTCGGCGTGCCCCACCGACGGCCGCGAACCTCCTGAGGGTGGACGCCATCCGCGCCACGGCCGCGTCCACCGAATCCGACTCGTTCAGGTAGACCAGGGCGACGCGCAGGTGGTCGACGTGGTGGAAGCCCTGATTGGGGATCTCGCAGCGCTCGAGCGCGCGCGCCAGCTCCACGTCCGTCATATTGTTACGATATCGTAGTATTCGATATCGGTCAATCGAGACCGTGCTGCGCCAGGCAAGCAGCCGCTGAGGACGCACGACCGCAGAGCACAATCTCTCGGCGCGCTCAGCGTGCGCTGCGGTTATTGCGTGAGACGGCCGGCGCGCGGCCCCTGGTTGTCGCGGGCCGGCGCGTGATCCGAGGTTGGCGACGCGCATGCCGGTCTCGTAGATCAGCTGCGTGATCCGCGTCATCTTGTCGAACTCGATCTTCGACACCTCGTCGGTGTTGGCGTGGTAGTCGGGGTGCAGGCCGGTCGTGAAGAAGATGATCGGGATGCCTTTCGCGGCGTAGCTGTAGTGATCGCTCCGGTAGTAGACCTGTTCCAGATCGGTCGGATCGTTGAACTCGTAGCTGAGCGTCAGCGGCTTCGGCAATTCGCTGTTGGCGGCGCGATTCAGGTTGTGCAGCTCGGTGCTGATCCGATCCGACCCCACCAGATAGACCGTGTTCGACTCGCTCGCCTTGTCGTCCCGGTTGCGGCCGATCATGTCGATGTTCAGCTGCGCGACGATCCGCTCCATCGGCACCGTCGGGTAGTCCGCGAAGTAGCGCGAGCCGAGCAGGCCGTTCTCTTCGCCGACGTGCCAGACGAACAGCAGCGATCGCTTCGGCCGGGGACCGGCGGCGAACGTCTTGGCCAGCGCCATCACCGCCACCGTCCCCGATCCGTCGTCGTCCGCTCCGTTCCAGATGCGATCGTCTTCCGCGCCCTTCGTCACGCGGCCGCGCGCGCCGGCGCGCCGCGCGCCGTTCTCGTCCCGCGACACCTCGCCCTCCGCGTAGCCGACGTGATCGTAGTGCGCGCCGAAGGCGACGAACGTGTTCTTGAGCTGCGGATCGGTGCCTTCGACCATCGCGACGATGTTGTGCGCGAGCTGCGTGCGGACGATCTGATAGTCGGCGTCGATGTTGAACGTCAGCTTCACGCCCTCCAGCGGGAACGATGGCAGCGGATCCTGGGCGTCGGCCTTCCGCTTCAGCGCCTCGTAGGATTCCGGCGCACGGCTGAAGAGAAACTCGAAGAAGGCGTCCCTGCCGCTGACGTTCGGGGGAACCATCGCATCGAGCCGCTGAACGGTCGTGAAATCCGCCGCCGGCAGCGGCGCACCCCGCCCGAAGCCCGCGGCGCCAGGACCACCCGGCGCGCTCGATTCGCCGGGGCCGCCGGACCGGCCGGGCCCCGCCGGATCTCCTGGTCCTCCTGCCCTTCCCGCTCCTCCCCTTCCCGCCCCGATCGCCGGGCCGATTGATGCCGCCGCGCCCAGCTGTTCCGTCGCATACCGGTTCCGACCCATCAGCAGCCGGCGGTACGTCGCCAGATCGAGTCCTTTGGGCCCGCTCGAACCGAGCCAGACGACCGCCGCATTCTTGACGTCTTTGCCGCGATAGTCGCTGTGGCCGGCGCCCGGCGCGTCGAGACCGTACCCGGCGAATTCGACGCGGTCGACCGTGAAGCGGCGCTTCCCTCCCATGTTCTTCGGCAGCGTGATGCCGTCGCCGTCCGCGAACGTGCGCGTCTCGCCGGCGACCTCCACGGTCACGCTCGCACGGCTCGTCGCCTTGACACCCAATACGCGAACCGTCTGGAGATACCCACCGTGATCGCCGGCCGGCTTGACGCCCCAGCTGCGCAGGTGGTCCTCGATGTACGCGGCGGCGAGTCCGATGCCGGAACCGTAGGTGGCGCGGCCCTGAAGCTCATCGGAGGCGATATACGAGAGCCACTCCCTCAGATCCTGGCTCTTGATCGCCCCGATGCCGCCTGTCGCGCCGAAGCTCGGATGGGACGCCTCGAGCAAAGGCGGAGCGCTGCGCGGCGACGGCCGAAGCCGCCGCGACGACGAACGCTCCCACCCACTGTTGCACGCTACCGTGAAGCCTCATGACCCTAATAGTAGCTGCCGCTTGCACGATGACGGGACTTCAGGTAAGGTTTTTCGACTGAATCCGGCTTGCCAGCGTGTGCGCCGTCCACCTGCGCGCTTTCCCGCCCGACTTCTTCCCAGATAGGAGAGAGTTGATTGGCCGTCCGTCTGTTCGTTGGTAATCTCAACTACACCACGACCGAAGCCGACCTGCGTTCGTACTTCGGCAGCGTCGCGCCGCCGTCGCAGGTCGTCCTGCCGGTCGATCGGGAAACCGGGCGCCCGCGCGGTTTTGCGTTCGTCGAGTTTCTCG
The DNA here is from genome assembly GCA_963792175.1 of uncultured Acidobacteriota bacterium. GTDB lineage: Bacteria > Acidobacteriota > Vicinamibacteria > Vicinamibacterales > CAVVIG01 > CAWBVG01. The sequence continues at coordinate 45,288 of CAWBVG010000039.1, read as the reverse complement.
ATCGCGCGCATGCCGAGCAGGCGATCCAGCAGTTCAACGGACAGGTGTTCAACGGGCGGCCGCTGGCGGTCAGCGAAGCCCGCGCGCGAGAAGATCGTGGACCGGGCGGTCCGCGTCCGGGCGGCTTTTCCGGCCCGCGGCCCGGCGGCTTCGCGCCGCGCCCGCCCGGGTCGTTCGGCGGCCCGCGCCCCTTTGATTCCGGCGGCAGTTCGGCGCCTGGTGGCGCACCTGGTCGGAGCAGGAACTTCGGTCCCGACGCGAAACCCCAGCGCGGCGGCAGCGCCAAGGGCAAGGGAAAAAAGGGAGAGGACAAGCCGCGCGGTCCGATCCCGATGAAGCAGACCGGCCGCTCCTTCAGCCTGGACGATGTCGATGCGCCGGACGAGCCGTTGCCGGATATCGACGACGTCGCGACGAGCAAACCGCACGACGATATCGACGACGAATAGCCTGCCTCGCCGACTTGTCCGCCGTCCCTCGACGATGCTGGGACGGCCTGAGCTGTCGAAGGGCCGAGCGCGGGCGCGAAGGCGGACGCTAGCGTCTGCGTGTCACCATCAGCGCCACACCGCCTTCCGGCAGCGCCACGGGCGTGAACGCCCAGTAGTCCGAGGCATGGTGCACGACCGTTCGGCCGGCGATCGAGCCGACGGCCGCGCCAAACACCACATCACTCAGGTAATGACGGTTATCGTGCAGTCGCGACGCCGCGACGTACGACGCAATCGTGTATCCCAGCAGGCTCTTTCTCCACCCGAGATGGCGCTCGATCACGGTCGCCGTCGCGAACGTCACCGCCGCGTGTCCTGACGGAAACGAGCGGTTGTCGCTGTTGTCGGGGCGAGTCCGATGCGTGGCGAACTTGATCGGCTCCACCAGCAGCTCGCTGAGAATCTGCGCCTGCACCAGATCCATGCCCAGGTGCGCCACCTTCGGCTTGTCGAAGAGCCGTCCGAACGCATAGGTCGCGATCGAAGCGGCGACCTGCTCGGGCGTGTTGCCGATGTACTTGCCCGGCGCGAACGCGGTGTTCACGGTGTTGTAGTGGCTGCGCAGCCGCACGTTGAAGCTCCTGATCCACCGGGTGTACGGAGGCCGCCAGGCCCCCACCGATCAGGGTCAGATACAGATTCTGTTTCGCCGGCAGGTGTTTGACGTCCTCGATGAGGTCGTGGGCCAGTGCCCGGATGCCCGTATGCGGCGGCGTCGGCGGCTCCTTGGCTTCCGCCTTTTGCTCCTGCGGGTCAGCTGGCTTCTGCGTTTCCTGAGCTGCGATCTGGGCGGGCGGCGTTTCCTGAGCGGCAGGCTCGCCGCTCTGATCGAGCAACGCCAGAGCTAGGACGACGGTTGGTGCAAACATGGTGCAAACGCGGTCCAAGAAAAGTGCCAGTTAGAATATCCCCGAGGTGCAGGCGTTGATACCAGCTGAGCCGCTTGGATCGGCATGACGATCTGGGACGAGATTCTTACGATTCTCCGAAAAGAAGTGCCGGCGGAGGACTTCCGCCGGTCGTTCAGCGAGACGGCGTACGCGAGCGACTCGGGCGATCAGATCACGGTGTGGGTCCCGACAGAAGCGATGCGGCGCCATTTGACCGGCCGCTACGGCGACGCCATCCACATGGCGCTGACTCAGATCGACCGCCGCGGAACGCACGTGCGGTTCGTCGTCACCGGCGTCGAAGAGGAAGACGAGGTCTGAGCGCTACTTCGCGTACTTGTCGTCGTCGTAGACGTGTGTAATCGTTCGCGATCCGCTGGCCGTCGCTGAGTTACTCGACGCCCCCTGGCGGCCGCCCATCGCCCGCCCGCCTTCCATCTGCACGACGATTCGAAGCTGGTGGTTTTCCGGATCGGCAGCAATGGTTTGCGTGGCCTTGCCCATCGGGCCGAGACCGCTGACCTCGGTGACGAGCTTCTCGCCGTCCCATTTCGTCTTGCGTTCGATCCCGGTGTTGTCGTCCTTGACTTTCTTGCCGTCGGGCGCCAACCGCGTCGTGCGCCCGTCCGCCGACGTCATGACGATCATCGAGTCGGTCTCGACAATCGTCAGGTGACTCGGGGGGCTGGTCAGGTCGCGCATCGCATCGCGCATGCGGGCCATGTCGTCCGGATTCATCTGGGGGGCGCCGGCTCCTCGACCGCCGCCGCGGCCGCCCCAGCCGCCGCCAAATCCTCCGCCGCCACGCCGTCCTCCGCCGCCGCCTGGTCCACGTCCGCCGCCGCGGCGGGTGCCGTCACTGCCGCCGTCGCGCTGATCGCGTCCCGGCTGGTCGCTGAGGTCGTTGTTGAGCGTCCATGCGCCGGCGATAGCGTGACCGCCCGCGGCCGACGCGCGGTTCGCGCCAAGCGGCGACACGAGGCCGAGCACTGCCACGACAACCGCGCACGTCATGAAGGTGGAAAAGATGCGCATCGCGTCGATTATCGCAGTGCTCCCCGGCGCCGGCGTGAAAAGACTGTGACACCCGCACCCATAGGGATTAGGGGGTTAGGATTCCATTAGGGAGTAGGGATTAGGGATCCGATAAGGGCGATTAGGGATTAGGTCCATCCACGCTGTCACGCCGTCGGGTCGACGGATCGCAGCAAGCCGTGCGTAACGCGACCAACCTCGGCGATCAATGTCCTCGAGCTGCAGCTCGCGCATCGTGGCGGATATAGTTTCGGCGGGTAGCGATTTCACATTGGGTATCAAGTTCCGCATGCGAGCCGAGAGCAATCTTCAGATGGTGCGCGTAGCTGCCCTTCCTCAGGCGATGTCCTTCCGCAATGTTCGAGGGAATGGAAACCGCCGATTTTCTCAACTGATGGGCCAATCCGAGCCACTCACGTGACGGGAAGTTCTCTGTCACATCGTAGATCCGATCGACAAGCTCCATGGCTTTCTGCCAGGCGATCAGATCTCGGAAACTCAGAGATCCGTTGCATGGACTCGGTTATTCGCAAGCGGTGTACCGTCTCAGCAGGGTCATTCCCAATCCCTAATCCCTAATCCCTATCCCCTAACCCCTAACCCCGTAACCCGTTTCCTTGACCGTGACCACCACCTGGCACCGCAGTCTTTACTGGCGCGTCGCAGTCGGCATCGTGGCGTTCCTCGCGGCGATGCTCGTCGTGCAGGCGATGCTGTTCGTCTGGGCGATGGCGCAGTTCGGCCGGACGCTGCCGGGACAATCGCCCGGGCGGCTGGGGATGAGCGTCGCCCTCGATCTCGCGAACCTGCTCGAGCGGGACCCGCAGACCGATCTCACGCAGTACGTCCGCGAGCAGTACGCGCAGTACCGAGCACCCGTTCTTCGTCATGATGGCGGATGGCCGGTTGATCACCAGCGGCAGCCAGTCGTTCGCGGAACCGCTCCTTCAAATGGCGCGAGCGCGGCTCGCGCGGCCCGACGCGTTTCCGCTGCGGCCGGGCGGACGCGGCATGCGTGGATTCGACGGGCCGCGCGGTGACCGCGATCCGTACGGACCTCCCTTCGCTCGCCCGGCACCCATCGTCGTCGGCGGGCGGCTTGCCGGCGTCGTCGTCGTGCCGCCGCAGCCGCCGTTCGGCTTCCTGCTTGGCCGATACGCGCCACTGCTGGCGCTCGTGGCGGGCGTCGTGCTCGTCGTCGGCACGGTGCTGACATCCGTGCTGATCTTCGGGCCCGCGCGCCGGCGCCTGCGCGATGTCGAGATGGCGGCCCGCCGGTTTGGTGCAGGCGATCTCTCCGCCCGTGCGCCGGAGCGCGGCGGCGACGAGATCGCCGCGGTTGCCCTGGCGTTCAATCACATGGCCAGGGACCTGTCGGCGCGCGCCGACGCGCTGGCCGAGTCCGACCGCGTCCGCCGCCAGCTGCTGGCCGACGTCTCGCACGAGTTGACGACGCCGGTGACCGCGATGCGCGGCTACCTCGAAACGCTCGCGATGCCGGAGTTGACGCTGGACGACGCGACGCGCACGCGCTATCTGAAAATCATCGGCGACGAAACCGCCAGGCTCGAACGGCTGATCGGCGACCTCCTGGAGCTCGCCCGGCTCGAAGGCGGTGGTGGGACGCTCCGAACCTCCAACGTGTCCGTCGCCGAGCTCTTCGACCGGGTGAAGGCGCGTCACGAGCGCGCCTGTCAGGAGGCCGGCATTTCCGTGGAAGCGTCCATCGCGCCCGGCGCCGAGACGGTCACCGCGGACCAGGATCGACTCGAGCAGGCGCTGCAGAACCTGGCGGCTAATGCGATTCGTTATGCGCCGCGCGGAACCGCGGTCCGGCTGTCCGCGCGGGTGCAGCGGCGCGCGGGCACGGAACTCCCTGCAGAGCCTGCCTCGCCGAAGCTCGCAAGGGCGCGGCCAGAGCGAAGGCAGGGGAACCGAGGTCGTGCTCTCCGTTGCGGACGAAGGCCCGGGCATCGCTCCAGAGCACCTGCCCCACATCTTCGACCGGTTCTACAAGGCTGACGCGGCGCGCGCGGGCGTCTCAGGCGGAAGCGGTCTGGGACTGTCGATCGTCAAGGCGATTGTCGAGCGCCAGGGGGGACGTTTGACCGTCGAAAGCCGTCCGGGGCGTCACGGTCTTCGAGATGACCATGCCCGGGCCCACCCTCGCACCGAGCAATTAGATCGTGCTTCGGCCCTTCGACGTGCTCAGGGCCGTCCCGAGCACCGTCGAGAGACGGCGAGGCAGGCCAGGCGGCTGAGAAACCGCGTCAGGCGGCGGACTTGTTCGGCTGCTCGGGTTCTTCCCGCACCACGTCGCGAATCTTCTCGCGCAGATAGACCACCGGCTCCGGCTGACGGGCGACAAACGCCTGCCATTCGGCTTCCGACAGCGTGATCGAGATAACCCTTTCCCGCTCGTTACTCATGTGCACAGGATACGCAGCGCTCAGGTACGCCGAAAATAGAATGATCTGATGCAACCCATCTCATGTAGTGATGGGTTGAGGCGTTACGTCCCGGTCGGCGCTGGCGGCGGCCTGGAGGCGCGAGCCTCAGCTTCCCTTTCACGGCATCGAAGGCTGCCAGCAGCTCGTGAATGACCCGGGGAACCCGATTGGCTCGTGCGTAAACCCACCCCGTCTCCCGGACGAGCTCGTGCCCATCGATGCGGGTGCAGAAGAACTGGCCGGCCCGGACCTCGCGGGCGACCGCCTGGTAAGGCACGATGCCAACGCCCATCCCGGTCTTGACCATCGCTTTGATGATCTCGACGTTCTCGGTGTCCATCACGATGGTCGGCTCGATTTTTTCGGTGGCAAAGAACTGATCGATGACCTTCCGCGTGGCGGACCCGACCTCGAAGAGCACGAACGGCTGGCCGTCGAGGTCCGCCGGCGCCACTTTCCGTCGTCGCGCCAGCGGATGCGTGGGAGTCGTGACCAGCAGCAGTTCCTCGCGCATGACCGGGACGGTCACCAGGTCGGACTCCTGGACCGGCAGCGTCAGAAGTCCCGCATCGACGCGTCCGCCGCGGATTTCCTGGACGGAGCGGCCGGCCGTGGCCACCGTCAGCCGGACGTCGAGGTGCGGGTGCACGCGCCGCAGGTGCTTGAGCAGCGGCGGGAAGACATACAGGCACACGGTCATGCCGCCTGACAGCCGGAGCGTGCCGCGGAGCTCGCGCGTGCGATCGGTAATCGTGCCCACGGTTTCCCGGACGTCGAGGAAGACCCGCTGACCGAGCTGAACCAGGCTCTCGGCCGCCGGCGTCATCCGAACCTGGCGCCCGACCCGGAGGAACAGCGGCTCGCCAAGCTCCTCTTCGAGCAGCAGGATCTGCCGGCTGATGGCGGACTGCGACACGTGGAGCTTCCGGCCGCACGCGGTGAAGGAGCCGGTCTCGGCGATGGCTTGGAGGATTTCGAGCTGTCGGAGATCCATACGAGTCGGGGCTGGGGACTAGGGGCTAGCCGCGGGCGGGATAGCGACAGCTAGCCCCAAGCCCCGAGCCCCTATGCGTGCTTTCTGAAACTGACGCCCTTCGCCTCCGGGCCGAACAACACCACGATGAAGGCGACGATGAAGACCACCGCGACGAGACCGCCCATCGCCTGCGCATATGTGAAGTGCTCTCCCAACTGCGCCTCGACGTACGGAATGCTGGCGGCGAACATCACGCCGAGCTGATACGCAAAGCCGGGAAAGAACCCCCGCAGGTGATTCGGCGACAGCTCGTTGACATGCGCCGGAACGATGCCCCAGGCGCCCTGCACGAAGAACTGCATCAGGAACACGCCGATGAGGATGTACCACGCGTTGTGTGCTGAAACCCAGAAGGGAACGACGAGCAGCCCGAGCCCCATCGCGATCATCATCGCGCGTCGCCGGCCGGCCTTGTCCGAGTAGTACCCGAACACCAGGCCACCGAGAATCGCGCCGATCCCCGACAGCATCGTCACATCGGCGATGCGCGTTTTCGTGTAGCCGGCCGTGCCGAGCAGCGTCGGATACATGTCCTGCGTCCCGTGCGACATGAAGCTCATCATCGTCATGAACAGCACGAGGTAGACGAACCGCTGCCAGTACTTCGGCAGCGACCGCTTGTACGTCTCCCAATCGGTCTTGTGCTCGTGCCACGCGTCGGATTCCTTCACCTTGGCGCGGATGAACAGCGAGAGCAGCGCCGGGAGGCCGCCGAGAAAGAACATCAGGCGCCAGCCGTTCCCCGGGTACAGCGAATCGAAATACGGATAGAGCAGGCGGAAGGCGAGCGCCGATAGCAGGTTGCCGAGCGCGTAGCCCTCCTGCAACAGGCCCGACAGCAGCCCGCGCAGCCGCGGCGACGCCGATTCGAGCGCGAGCGACGCGCCGACGCCCCACTCGCCGCCCATGCCGATGCCGAACAGGACGCGCAGAATCAGGAACGCCTGATAGCTGGGCGCGAGCCCCGACAGCACCGAAATCACCGCGTAGAAAACGACGTTGATCATCAGCGGCAGCCGGCGGCCGAAGCGATCGGCCATGATGCCGAAGATGACCGCGCCAATCGGTCGCGCCGCCAGGGCGACGGTGAGCGTCAGCGCGATGTCGGGCCGGGTGCGTCCGAACGATTTCGCGATGTCGTCGATGACGAGCGTGAGGATGAAGAAATCGAACGCGTCGAGCGTCCAGCCCAGGAAGCCGGCGAGCACGGCGTTTCGCTGGTTGGCGCGCTCCGCCTTCGTCATCGTCGGGACGTGGACGGCCGTGGCCATGGTCCGCGAAGGATACTACGGGAACCGCAGAGGGCGCGGAGGCCGCAGCGCCTTGATTTTCTCAGCGGCTTCTGCGCAAGTGTGCGGGCCGCTGAGACCGAAGGCTGGGCAGGGTTTATCGTCGTGCGAGCGCGAGATGCGCCGCGCCGGCGGCGAAGAATCCGACGAACCAGGCGTAGTCGTACAGCGGCTTCAGCACCGGCACGACGAAGCCGCCCCAGGCGAGCGCGCAGCCGATTGCGGTCGCGCCAATCGCCCGCATGTTCCAGCCGCGATAGATGCCGTCCGGCAGATAGAGATCTTCGAGGCGAAGCTCGCAGCGCCGGACGAGCCAGTAGTCGACGACCAGGACGCCGGCAATCGATCCAAGCCCGCCCGAGTAGCCGAGCAGCCAGGTGTAGATGTAGCCCGACGGATCGGCCAGAAGCTTCCACGGCTGGATCACGATGCCGAGGATGCCGGTGACGAGCCCGCCGGTCTTGAAGCTGATCACGCGCGGAAAGGCGTTGGCGAAGTCGTTGGCCGGCGACACGACGTTGGCGGCGATGTTCACGGCAATCGTGGCGACGACGACGGTGAACATCGAGACCGCGACGACGACCGGCGACGTGAATCGGCCGACGAGTACGACCGGATCCCAGATGGACTCGCCATAGATGATGGCCGTCGCGCTCGTGATCAGCACGCCCATCAGGGCAAAGACCGACATCGTGGTCGGCAGCGCCACCACCTGGCCGACAATCTGCTCGCGCTGGCTGCGTCCAAAGCGCGTGAAGTCGGGCATGTTGAGCGACAGCGTGGCCCAGAACCCGATCATCGCGGTCAGCGACGGCACGAAGACGGGCCAGAATTCCGCGAGCGTTCGAAACTTGCCTGGCTGGGCCAGCAGCGGGCCGAGCCCCTGCGCGCGGCTGATGGCCCACCACACGAGGATGCCGGTCATCACGAGCACGAACGGCGCCGCCCAGTTCTCGACCTCGCGGACGAGGTCCATGCCGCGATAGATGATGAAGACGTTCAGTCCCCAGAAGAGCAGGAACGACAGCCACTCGGTCGTGGTGTGGCCGCCGGCTCCGGCTCCGAGCAGCATCGGCCACCCGGGAATGACGGTCTTGAAGAACGTATGGAGCGCTTCCCCGCCGATCCATGCCTGGATGCCGAACCAGCCGCACGCCACCAGCGCGCGCATCAGCGCGGGCACGTTCGAGCCCAGCGTGCCGTACGCGGCGCGGGCAAAGACCGGAAACGGGATGCCGTACTTGGTGCCGGGATGCGAGTTCAACAGGATCGGCACCAGCACGATCGTGTTGCCCAGCAGGATGGTGAACAGCGCCTGCCGCCAGTTCATGCCGGAGGCCATCAATCCGGACGCCAGCATGTAGGTGGGGATGCAGTGCGCCATGCTCACCCAGAGCGCGGCATAGTTGTACGTCGTCCAGTTGCGGCGCGCGATCGGGACCGGCGCGAGGTCGTGATTGTAGAGGGGACTCGATTCGACGGTGCGCGTGTCCCGCAGCTCCACGCGGCCATCGGGCAGCTGACGTTCGGTGGCAACCGTCATAGAATCAGCAGACTATACCGGAGGTTTCATGCGTGCGTGCCTTCGCGCGTTCTGCCTCGTCGCCTGTTCCCTGCTCGTCGTCGCTGCCGCACCGGCGCAGAAACGGGAGCCGCGGGTCGGCCACATGCGACGCGTGTTCGTGCGCGTCACGGACCTGGCCGGCGCGCCGATTCTGGATCTGACCGCTGCGGATTTCGAGGTCAACGAAGGCGGACGGCTGCGTTCCGTTCTGAACAGCAGCCTCGCGACGACGCCGATGCGCATCGCCATCTTCGTCGACACCAGCGACGGCACCGCGAACGCCATCACCCAGATCCGGGCCGGCCTGAACGGGTTTCTCGCGGCGCTGCCGGCCGACGCGGAAGTCATGTTCATCACGACCGGCCGGCAGGTGCGCGTGCGCCTGCAGCCGACGACGGACCGGCGCAAGGCGCTCGAGTTTGCCGCCGGACTGTTTCCGGACGGCGGCGCCACGCCGCTTCGCGACGCCCTCCTCGAGGTGGACAGCCGGTACTTCCGGAAGCTCGAGAACCGCTGGCCGGTGTTCGTGATCCTGACCGGCGACAGCGCCGAGAGCAGCGCGCCCGCGAACGAGACGCCCTTCAACAAATGGCTGACCGATCTGCCGGAGCGCGGGATTGCCGCCCATGCGTTCGCGTTGAAATACCGGGGCGGCGGCTTTCCGGATCTGGTGGCGCAGCACGTCGCGCAGACGGCGGGCGGCCACTTCGATTTCATGAACACCGCGAACGGCCTTCCCGAAAAGCTGAAGGCGCTCGGCGAACGGATCGCCGACGATGCCAAAGAAATGAGTCACTGGTACGAGGTGGAGTTCGAGACCAACAGCGACGGCTCGCCGACGGTCGAAATCGGCGTGACGCGCGGGAGCGTGGGGATCCGGATCTCGAACCGCCGGCTGACGTCGCCGTAACGACGACCGCCGACGGTCGAACGAACGATGCGGCGGGAACTCTACTTGCGATCGATTCGGAAGTCGGCTTTGCTCAGTTCGGGATTCACCAGGATCTCGTCGAACACCACTCGTTCCAGAGTTCGGCTGCCGACGGTCGTCGTCATCAGGTACGGCAAATCGAAGCCGCCAACCGTGCGGCGATCGCCGAACGCCACGCTGGTTGGCTCCTGCTTGCCGCCTGCGAACACCAGTTGCACGGGCATTCGCGTGATGCTGTCGACGACGAAGCGAACGAAGAAGTTCTCGCTCTGCACGTCGAGCGAGAACGGATCCAGCCCCGGGTTCGTCACCACCGCGCTGCCGGCCGCGCTTTGCGGCGTCGATGACGCGATCGCGGCCCGGGCGGATTCGCGCGGGTCGACCATCGTCGGCGGCGCTTCCCGATGAACGGATCGTCATCTGCCGGTCGGACGTGATGTAGGTGGCGACGCCGAGCATCAGCCGCGTGAAATGCGCCTGCGTGGCGCCCAGCATTTGCGGCGCCGCTTTCTCCGGCGGCAATTCGATGCGATTGCCCTCGCGGATCGCCGTCAGCAACGACCTGCCGGAAAAACCGAGGTACCGCTGCACGTCGGCATAGGTTTCGATGCGGAGAAAATTGTCCGGCAGCAGAACCTTGATCTCGATCGCGCCATCGAGCGGCGCGCCATTGTCGGCCATCGTCCGGAGATGGCCCCGGAGCACAGCGACCGCAGCTGCGTCACCGTGCCCGCGTGCGCGACGGCCGCCCGGCTTCGGACGAACAGGTTCTGCGCCGCCTCGTCACCAAACCGCGTCGTATCCTGCGCCGCCGCCGAGTGCACCGCCAGCACGAACGTCAACCCGAGAACCGTGGCGCGTCTCATAAGTGAAGGTGGAGGATTATACTGCCCGCGTCATGTCGGATACCTCCATTCCGGAAGCCACGCTGACGACGTTTCTCGATGCGCTCGACAAGGCGAACGCAGCGCGTCGCCGAACAGTTCCCGGGTGATGCGCCCGCGCGGCAGCCGGTTCACACGGTCTACGGCGGCGCGCACCTCTTCAAGGCCGACGCCGCGCAGAAGCTCGGCGTCGCTGGCGTTGCGCGCGCTGCAGGAGCATGCGCCCGACGCGGCCTCGCTCGCCGGCGTGCTCGACCTGGATCGCGCGCTCGCCGATCGCGTGTACCTCCGCATCATCGACAAGCTGACGCGCGAGCCGGTCGAGGATTTCCGCATCGATTTCGAGGACGGCTTCGGCAACCGGCCGGACGATGAAGAGGATCGCGTCGCCCAGTCAGCGGCGGACGAAGTCGCGGCGGCGCTGGCGGCGGGCCGGCTGCCGCCGGGAATCGGCATCCGGATCAAGCCGCTGAACGAGGAGCTGAAGCGGCGCAGCCTTCGCACGTTCGATCTCTTTCTCACGCGGCTCGTCGAGCGGACGAACGGCACGCGTGCCGCACAACTTCGTGGTCACGCTGCCCAAGGTCACCTCGCCCGACCAGGTCGCGGCGCTCGCCTCGGCGTGCGACGCCTTCGAGTACTGGCGCGAGCTGCCGGCCGGCTCGCTGCGCTTCGAGCTGATGATCGAGACGACGCAATCGATTTTCGGCGCGGACGGCAGCGTCGCGCTGCCGCGGCTCGTCAGCGAGGGGCGCGGGCGCATCGTCGCCGCGCATTTCGGCACCTATGACTACACCGCCGCCTGCAGCATCACGGCCGCGCATCAGCACATGCTCCACCCGGTGTGCGACTTCGCCAAGCACGTGATGCAGGTGTCGCTGGCGGGCACCGGCATCTGGCTGTCCGACGGCGCCACCAACGTGATGCCGATTGGTTCACGCGAGGTCGTGCATCGCGCCTGGCGTCTGCACTACGAGCACGTCCGCCACTCGCTGGTCACCGGCTTTTACCAGGGCTGGGATCTGCATCCCGCGCAGCTGCCGACGCGCTACGCCGCGGTGTACGCGTTTTTCCTCGAGGGGCTCGACGCGGCGTCGGATCGGCTCCGCAACTTCGTGCAGAAGGCCGCGCAGGCGACGCTCGTCGGCGACGTGTTCGACGACGCCGCGACCGGGCAGGGGTTGCTGAACTACTTCCTGCGCGCGATGAACTGCGGCGCGATCACCGAAGAGGAGGCCGTCGAGAAGAGCGGCCTGACGCTCGACGAGCTTCGCAGGCAAGTCGTTCGTGAAGATCCTCAAGAGCCGCACGGCGACCGGTCCTAGCCCCTAGCGCTGCCCCGACGTCCGTGACCGGCTCCGCGTAGCCTTCAGCGTCGTACCCGCCGCGGTAGTCCTTCTCGTCCGGCCGGCGGATCTTCGACTGCGACACGACGCGGTCGCGCCGGAGGCCGACGAAGTCGTCGAGCTTTTTCCAGCCGCGATCGGCATGGGTCTCGAGGAAGCGCGCCAGGCCCTGGTTCAGCTCCTTGATGACGTTCGGCCCAATCGCGTGATCCAGCATCGCGGCCGTGCACACCTGAACCGTGCCGCACCCCAGGAGGAAGTAGTTCAGCGCGTGCTCGAACGTCGAGATGCCGCCGATGCCCGAGAAGCTGCGGTTCGGGAACGCCTGCGTGAGCTGCGACATTTTCGCGAGCGACAGCGGCAGGATCGCCGGACCGCCCAAGCCGCCGGTGGACACAAAGCCGTCGACGTGCACCTCGAAGTCAAGCGTCTCGGCATCGATCAGCGGCAGCGACGTGAACGTGTTCGACGAGACAATGGCGTCGGCGCCGCCGAGAAACGCGCCGCGCGCCTCGACGACGATGTCGGTCGTCGACGGCGTCAGCTTGGCCCAGACCGGAATCTTCGCCACTTCCTTGACCGCCTTCGCGACAATCGACACCAGCTCCTTGTCCTTGCCGACGTTCGATCCCATGTCGGGGCGATCCATGTGCGGGCACGACAGGTTGAGCTCGAGCGCGTCACAGCCCTGCTCCTGACAGGCGATCGCCAGCTCCTGCCAGTGCCGCAGCTCGGTGTCGTTGCCCGACCCGGCCATGATCGACGCCACGAGAATGTGGTTGGGATAGGCCTTCTTGATGCGCCCGAGCCGCGGCACCCACCAGTCGAGCGTCTTGTCCGAAATCAGCTCCCAGTTCCACGACGAGTGCAGCGCCGCGCCGGGGCGCTTCTTCATCGACAGCCGCGGCGAGTCCGCGTCGGCACGCAGGAACTTGGTCTTCGGTCCCAGCCACGTTGACGACCGGATGGAGTCCGATCGTCTTGGTGACGACTCCACCCCAGCCGGCATCGAACGCGCGCACGATGTTCGATTCCGATTCGGTCGGCGGCGCCGACGACAGCAGAAACGGATTCTGGAATCTGATGCCGGTGAACGTCGTCGACAGGTCAGTCCCCATGGTTCTCCCTGGCTCGGCTAGAGCCCTCGCCCTCCAGTGTATCCGGCCGCTCGCTGGCGCGCGACGGCTGCAGCCGAGCAGTGGCCCACGGCTTCATTTGAGCGAACGTCGTACGGTCGCCTCGATCAACCCGAACGGCTGGTCGGTCGCCACGAAGATCTCGTTCGGGTTGTCGAGCCCGAACGGCCCGAGATCGACGAGCAGGTGATGGCGGTTCGGCATCGTCAGCGTGATGTCGTCGATCTCGGCACACGACTCGAGCGCAGCCTCGGCCATTGCATACAGCGTGTGCTGCACCGAACGGCTGTCGTGAGCGGCAAACGTATCGACGAGCGCCGCGCGAATCCGATCGCGGGCGGCAAAGCCGGTCGCGCCGGCGCGATACCGCCAGGCCGCGGTGACGGACGTCGCGAGAATGCGCTCTTCCGTCTCCGGCAGGGTCGTGTAGGCATCGCGCGGAAATCCTGAGAACGCCGAGTCGGTCGTCTTGAGGACGACGAGGTTGGTCAATCCGGCGACAACCGAAGACCCGCCGGCGTCTCGCGTCACGACCGCCGTCCATTGCTCGCCGCCCGGCTGCACGAAGGCGTGCGCGCCAAGACGGTCCCAGCGGTGCTCCACCGCGCTGACTGTGACGCGTGTCACCGCCGGCTTCGCCATGAAATGATCGGCCAGGCGGCCGGCGAACGCCTCGACATGCGCAAGGGATTCCTGTCGCGCCAGCGCATACACCGTGTTCTTCATCGTGTCGGTGGCGACGCACGGCGTGTTGTCGCCTTCGACATACACGGCGTCGAACGCCCCCTCGAGCTGGACGTCGATCGTCAGATCGACCAGCTCGTGCGGCGCATCACCCGACGGCCGCCGGACCTTGACCAGCCGGACGCGCTGATTTGCCGTATCGATTCCACGCTAACGCGGGCATCGGGGCCATCCGGTGTTTGAGTGGTGACTCGGCGTTGGAATCATCATGTGCCCCGATACGTGCTGTACCCGAAGGGGCTCAGCAGAAGCGGCACGTGATAGTGCTCGTCGGGATCGCGCACGCTGAACGTGATCTTCGCTTCCGGAAAAAACGGCATGCCGACGCCCTGGTCGCGATGGTATGTCCCGGTGTCGAAGGTGAGGCGATAGGTCCCCGGTGCAAGTTCTTTGTCGGTGGTGAGCGAGGTGACACGTCCGCGATCGTCGGTCGTGCCGCGGCCGATGGGGCTCCACTCGCTGGCATGCCGCATTTCGAGAATCACCGTCATGCCGACGGCGGGCCCGCCGCGGGCGGTGTCGAGGACATGTGTCGTGATCATGTGGCGGGCGCCTGTCTCCTCGTCCAGCAACTTACCGAGCCGCAACCTCGTGATCTGCCGCTGCTCTTCGGCGGCAATCCGCAATTCCTCGTGCGGGTCGTTCTTCAGCCGCGCCTCGAGGATCTCCAGCATCTGCTCGACCGACTTTCCGGTCGCGCAAACAATGAACATGTAGCCGAACCGTGCCTCGTACTGACCGTTGCCCTCGGCCAGCCGGCGGCGCGCATCAGCGTCGGCCAGCCGCGCGCCCGACTGCTCCTCGCCCTCCCAGCGCGCGCTCCTGGTTTCGCTCGAACCGGCGCCCGCGGGCCCGCCTTCGCTCGAATCGACGCCAGCGAGCTTCGGCCCTTCGACAAGCTCAGGGCCGTCCCGAGCATCGTCGAGGGACGGCGAGACCGGCTCCCCGATGCGCGGATGGGCCGCGAACGCCTCGAACCAGTCGCCGGCATCAAGCGACACCCAGACGGCGTCGCCCAGGTCCATCATCGCCGCGGCGCTCGGAAACGGCCTCGCCCGCACCATCGCCTGGGCCCACCGCGACGACCCGCAGCAGCGCTGGAGCGTGCGGGCGGCGGATTCCTCGTCGAGTGCGTTGACCTCCTCGAGGCGCATGTGACAAGAACATAACCGCAGAGCGCGCAGAGATCGCAGAGAAAAGATACGTTCTTTCTCTCCGGTCTCTGCGTTCTCTGCGGTTGCTCTATCGGGGCCGGCCAAACAGGCGCAGGCGCCCGACGCCGCCGTCGGGATAGATGTTGAACCGCACGTGTGTGATGTCGCCAAGCGGCCGCAGGTCGTCCTCGAAGGCGTGCCTGGTATGCGGTTGGAGCGCGGTGCGCGTCAGGAGATCTCCCCACTGCAACCCGGCAAGGTCGCGTCCCGGTTCGCCGGCCGCGCCTTCCAGGCTGCAAGCACCCGGCGCGTTCCCCTTGAAGTGGCGCGTGTCGATCTCCACCCGTCGAATCGCGCCCGCGGTCCCGAGCCGGACGATCGTCCAATCGTGTCCCGCGCCACGCCGCCGCTTCGTCTCCCAGCCATCGCCCATGTGGGTCGCATCGCCGGGCATGATCAAGTTGTGGCGGGAGCCGAAGAACATGTCGCTGCAGGCGACGACAACGCCGCCATGCTCGACAGCCGCGAGGTCGACGTCGCCGCGCTTTCGCAGCCGGTCCCAGTCCGGCGCGACGTCGCCATGGACCCGGAGCCGGGCCACGCCGCCGTCCGGAAAGATGCGCAGACGTACGTGCGTCGCCTTTGACTCGACGGACGCGGCGATCGGGTTGTGCGAGTCGCCGGCCAGCGTCGTTCGCGGCACGATTTCGCGCCACGAGGCGCGCGACAGTTCGTCGGCCGCCGCCAATGGACTCGCGTCGCACGCGTCCACGGCGCACGACTCCGGAAAATTCCCCTTGAAAAACGTCGTCTCGACGTCGACACCTCGTACGACGCCGCGCACGCCGAGACGGACGATGCACCAGTCGTGATCGCCGCCATCGCGCCGGCGGCGCGTCTCCCAGCCGTCCATCCATTTGCCGCGTTCGGTGTACTTGCCCTCGATCCAGATCGGGAGCGGCAGCGTTGATGAGGCCCTCCTTCGGCGCGAAGAACTCGTCGTTGGCGGCGACGACCGAACCGCCGAGCCGCTCCGAAGCGAGATCGACGAGATCGAGAAACGTCGCCGTCATAGCAGGTCACCCGATCCGACGGCGATGAGCTGGCCGTCCCGCCACACCGGCGTGCCGCGGAGAAATGTTGTCTGCACGTGTCCAACCAGGCGACGGCCCGCGTAGGGCGTCACCTTGTGCCGCTGCTGCAGCCGCGAGGGATCGACGGTCCACGCCGCGTCAGGATCCCAGACAACGAGATCCGCGTCGTAGCCCGGCGGCGATTCGGCCCTTACGGTCGCCGAGGCCGGCGAGTCTGGCCGGCGCTTCGCTCATCCAGCCGGCCGCAGAACACAGATCAACTCTCAAGTCTGAAGTCTCAAGGCTCAGAGAGCGCTCAGCGCTCGGCGACTCTGAGAGTTGAGCCTTGATACTTGACACTTCGCGAGCGGTCCACACTGCGGCGAGCGAAAGTTCGAGCGAAGCGATCCCGCCCCACGCCTTCATAAAGTCGCCCGGGCATTTTAGCGCCGGCGGCGCCGGCGAATGATCGGTGGCGACGAGGTCGAGAGTGCCGTGGCGCAGGGCACTCCAGAGCGCCGCTCGGTGACGCGCCTCGCGGACCGGCGGCGCGCACTTGAATTCGGTTGCACCGTCCGGGATGTCTTCGGCGGCGAACGTCAGGTAGTGCGGGCACGTTTCGGCGGTGATGGCGACGCCGTCCGCCTTTGCGCGCGCCACCTCGTCGGCCGCGTCGGCCGATGCGACATGGACGATGTGTACTCGCGCCGCGAATTCCCGCGCAAGACGCGCGATCATCCGAATCGCTGTCGACCTCCGCCTCAGGCGGACGCGTGGCGAGATAGCGTTGCGTAGGAGCCAGGGCCGACACGTAGGTCGGCCCTACACGATTGCCGTCCGGACGTAGGGGCGGACCAATGTGTCCGCCCCGAATCAACGCCGGCGCCTCCGCATGGACGAGCAGCGGTACTCGACGTCGGGACAGGATTGGTAAGGCTTCGCGAAGATCGCGTTCGTCGACCGCGGGGAATTCGTCGACCCCCGACGGCACCAGAAAACACTTGAAGCCGCGAACGCCCGCCTCGACGAGCTCTTCGAGGTGCGCGGCGTTGCCAGGCACGACGCCGCCCCAGAACGCGACGTCGACGTGACACTGCCCGCGCGCCGCCGTCCGCTTGGCCTCGAGCGCCGCCGCGGTCGTCGTCGCCGGCACGCTGTTCAGCGGCATGTCGACGACCGTCGTGACGCCACCGGCCGCCGCCGCCCGCGTCGCGGTGTCGAACCCCTCCCAATCGGTGCGGCCCGGCTCGTTGACGTGGACATGGGTGTCGACAATGCCAGGCGAGACGACGAGGTCGCCGGCGTCGTAGCTGTCGTTCGCATCGCTCCAGTCTTCGTACGGTCCGATGCGAGTGATTATTCCGTCCTGGATGTGGATCGTGGCCGGGCGGACACCATCCGGCAGGACGATTCGCCGGCTGCGTACTATCACCGTCGACTATCAACACAAAGGCACGAAGACACGAAACGCAAGAAATTCAAGACTTCGTGCTTCGTGTCTGGCAAGTGGTGTTTGATTCGAACTGCCACTAGCTCCGTGTCGCACGTTTCAGGAACGATCCGGCGCCCGCGCGTCCCGACGAACTTCCCGTCCTCGATGATCACTCGGCCCCGCGACAGCACGGTGTCTGTCGCGCCGGTCACCTGGCGCCCTTCGTACGGGTTGTAGTCGACGTTCATGTGCAGCGTCTTCGCCGAGAGCGTAATGGTCCGGTTGGGATCGAACACGACGATGTCGGCGTCCGAGCCTGGCGCAATCGTGCCTTTGCGTGGAAAGAGGCCGAAGATCTTCGCAGGCGAGGTGGAGGTCAGCTCCACGAACCGGTTCAGGGATATCCGGCCCGCTCGGACGCCGCCGTCGTAGACCAGGCTCATGCGCGTTTCGATGCCGGGTGCGCCGTTCGGGATCTTCGAGAAATCGTTCTCGCCGAGCCGCTTTTCCTTCATGCAGAACGGGCAATGATCGGTGGAGACACACTGCAGGTCGTTGAACTTGAGTCCCCGCCACAGCTGATCCTGCTTCGCCTTGTCGCGCAGCGGCGGGCTCATCACGTACTTCGAGCCGCCGAAGTCCGGCTCCTCGTAGTTGTCATACGACAGGAACAGATACTGCGGGCACGTCTCGGCGTACGCGAGCAGGCCCCGGTCGCGCGCCTCGGTGACCTTCTCGAGCGCCTCGGCCGCCGACAAGTGGACGATGTAAATCGGGACGTCGGCGATTTCGGCGAGCGCGATCGCGCGGTGCGTCGCCTCGGCTTCGGCGCGCGGCGGGCGCGTCAGCGCATGGTACTTGGGCGCGGTGTGGCCGGCGGCGAGCGCGCGCTGGACGAGGACGTCGATGACGTCGCCGTTCTCGGCGTGCATGCAGATCGTGCCGCCGTTTTGGCCGGTCCGCAGCAGCGCCTTGAAGATGCTCCCGTCGTCGAGCATGAAGATGCCGCGATAGGCCATGAACAGCTTGAACGAGGTCACGCCTTGACGGACCAGCGCGTCCATCTCCTGCTCCACCTGATCGTTCATGTCGGTCATGATCATGTGGAAGCCGTAGTCCACGACGGCCTTGCCCTCGGCCTTCTTCATCCACGTTTCCCAGGCGTGGTGAAGGGTCTGACCCTTGTACCTGAATCGCGAAGTCGACGATCGAGGTCGTGCCGCCGAACGCGGCGGCTCGAGTGCCGGTCTCGAAGTCGTCAGCCGAGGTGGCGCCGCCAAACGGCATATCGAGGTGAGTGTGCACGTCGATGCCGCCCGGCAGCACGTACTTGCCGGCCGCGTCGATCACCTTGTCGGCGTGGATGTCGAGGGCGGTGCCAATGACGCTGATCGTCTCGCCGTCGACGAGGATGTCGCCCTTGTATTGATCCGTCGCCGTGACGACCGTGCCGTTTTTTATGAGCGTTCGCATGTCGTTTTCCGCTAGCCCTAGGCCTCCCGAAGCCTCCGAGCTCGCATCGGCTAGCCCCCAGCCCCGCCGCTCCCGTGACAGCTAGCCCCTAGCCCCCAGCCCCGACTCGTTCTTAGAACCAGCGGCTGATCGTGACCTTCTTGTCCGTATAGAACTCAATCCCGTCGCGCCCGTGCGCCTTCAGGTCGCCGAAGAAACTGTCCTTCGCGCCGCCGAACGGGAAATACGCCATCGGCGCCGCGACGCCGATATTGACGCCGACCATCGACGCCGTGGCGTGCTTCGCAAACTCACGGGCCGCCTTGCCGCTCGACGTGAAGATCGACGTCGCGTTCGCGTTGGGATGCGCCTTCATCATCGCGATGGCTTCGTCCAGCGTCTTCACCGGACAGATCGACGCGACCGGTCCGAAGATCTCGTCGTGCCCGATCGACATCTTCGGCGACACGTCGTCGAAAATGGTCGGGCCCACGAAATATCCCCGGGGCCGATCCGCCACCCGCGTGCCGCGCCCGTCCACCAGCAGTTTCGCGCCTTCGGCGACGCCCTTGTCGATGAAGCCCAGCACGCGCTCCTTGTGCCCGGCGCTGATGACCGGTCCCATCGTCACGCCGGGTTCCGTGCCATCACCGACCTTCAGCGCCCGTGCACTGGCTACCAGGCGATCGCGCGACTCGACGTGTGCGTCGCCGACCGGCACCAGCATGCTGCCGGCGAGGCATCGCTCGCCCGCGCAGCCGTAGAAGGATTCGGTGATGATGCCGATCGACCGATCGAAGTTCGCGTCCGGCATGACGACGACGAAATTTTTCGCGCCGCCGAGAGCCTGAACCCGCTTTCCCGCGTGCGTCCCGCGCTGATAGACGTGTTTCGCAACCGGAGTCGAGCCGACGAACGACACGGCGCGAATACCCGGGTGATCGCAGATGGCATTGACGACGTCGCGGCCGCCGTTGACGATGTTGACGACGCCGGATGGCAGGTCGCAGCGACTCAGCAGGTCCACCATCTTGCGCTGCGAGAGCGGAACCTGCTCCGATGGCTTCAGGACGAAGGTGTTGCCGGTGGCAATCGCAAACGGCAGAAACCACATCGGCACCATCGCCGGAAAGTTGAAAGGCGCGATGGCGGCGCAGACGCCGAGGGGCTGGCGCACGACATGGCAGTCGATCCCCTGCGAGATGTCTTCCAGGCCAAAGCCCTGCATCAGCGAGGGCGCGCCGCAGGCCACCTCGACGCATTCGATGCCGCGCCTGACGCTGCCGCGCGCCTCGTCGAGCGTCTTGCCATGCTCGGTGGTGACGATGCGGGCCATCTCCTCGAAGTTCTGTTCGAGCAGCGCCTTGAAGCGGTAGAGCACCTGCGCGCGCGCGTTGACCGGCGTGTCGCGCCAGGCGGGAAACGCGTCGGTCGCCGCCCGCACGGCGGCGTCGACATCGGCGCCGGTCGACAGCGGTGTCCGTCCGATGACGTCGCCGACCGCAGGGTTGTGCACGTCGAAGAATTCGGTCGTCTGAGCGCTGACCCAGCGCCCGCCGATGAAGTTGTCGAGGACTTCCACGTCTGAACGGCTGGCCACATCCGGCATGAGCGATCCCTCAGGAAACGCTCATTATATGTGCCCTTCCGCCACCGCTCGCGTCCACCACTGCGCGAGCTACGGCGAGACTCGCCGCAGCCTTGGCGAAGGCGGTTAGGGCTGCCCGGGCAGGAGCACCGGCTTCGCGTCGCGCACCCAGCCTTCTTCCCACGTCGGTCGCGCGGACTTGCGCGCGCCGTTGCGCAAACGGTCGAGCGACGACTGGTCGGCCGGATAGGTCTCGAACAGATCGAACAGGACGTCGGCCAGTTGACGGGCCGTCGAGAACAGCAGGCCGTTGTCGCCATGACGCACACGCTCGGCCAGGCAGGCGCCGTAATCGAGCGCGCAGACCGGCACGCCGGCGCCGAAGAGGTCCGCCACCTTCATCGGAATGTCGAGCCCCGACGAGGATCGATGGAGGCACAGCCCCAAGTCCGCACTGCCAACGACGCGCGGATAGTCCTCGGGCTCGAGCCATCGCGCGCGCAGCTGGACGCGGCGCGCGGGCAGACCGGCGAAACGCCGCTCGAATTCGGCGCGGCGCGCGCCGTCGCCAGTGACCAGCACGACGAGGTCCGGAAAGCGGCGCCCGGGCGACGCCGCTTCCCATCCGCGAATGCGCTCTTCGAGCCACGGCACGGCGTCGATGATGAGGTCGAAATCCTCGTCTTCGGTCCAGCTCGTCGGACACACGACGAAGCCGACGACGCCGGCATGCACGCCGAGCCGCGTGAAGAGCGCTTGCCGGAACCGCTCGCGCTCGGCACGCTCGATCGGCACGAATGTCGAGGCGGGCCGATCGTAGAGCACACGGGTGTGCTGCACGCCGAAGCGGCTTTCCAGGAATGCCGCAAGGCCCCGTGAGACCGACAGATTGGCGTCGGCACGGCGCGCATCATGGCGCTCGAACCAGCGCGCGAACCTGACCGCCGGATGCCACTGACCCAGCCGCAGACGCAGCAGCGTGAAGCCGAGGTTGTGCCAGTCGATGACGAAGCGGACGCCGCGCCGCCGCAGCGAAAACCACGTGACCATCAGCGTCGGAAACGCCGGCGGATTCTGCACCAGCACCAGGTTCGGCTGCGGCAGCCGGCGCAGCACGCGCCACAGCCGGAAGCCCTGGCCCGCGGCGTCGAGCAGGCCCGCGACCGCATAGATGGATCCCGAAAACGCGCCGCGCCGCAGCGTTGCCGGATTCAGGCGATGAATGCTGATCCGTGGATCGCCGCTGATCGTCTTCGGCACCGGCGTCCCTTCGAAGCCGACGAGGTCGACGTCCACGCCCGACGCGGCCAGCGCGCGCGCGTGGTACAGCATGCGTGCGCTCCGGCCCAGGTCTCCTAGTGCGACAACGGCGGCTCTCATGCGGGAACGATCGTGAGGGAGTTTCTATTGTACCTGAAAGTTTGAAGTTTGAAGTCTGCTCCGACTTCGGACGTCGAACTCAGACTTCAGACTTCAGACTTCAGACTTCTTACTTGTCCAAAAGCGCGCGAGCAGATTGGACGCAACGCGGCGCCGGTACACGGCCGTGGAGCGGATATCGTCGATGGGCGCAATCTCCTCGGCCAGGATGCCGAGTGCGAGGTCGAGTGGCTGTCCGGCGGCAAGCGCGGCCTCGGTCCGTGTCGCGCGTACGACCGTCGGCGCGACGCTGCCGAACGCGACGCGAACGACTGCGGGGCCCGATCCTCGCGCGGGCTCGAAACGCGCGGCCATCACGACCTTCGAGATGGCCTGGGCGGCGCGCGTCCCGACTTTCCGGAACGCCTGCCGGCCGCGCAAGACTGGAACCTCGACCCCAGCAATCAGCTCGTCCGGCCGCCGAACCGTGGCGCGGTAGCCGGTGTAGAACGCGGAAAACGCGACACGGCGCGTGCCGGCGGCGCTCGTCAGGACCACGCTCGCGTCGGCGGCGGCCAAGGCGGGCAGGGTGTCGCCGGCGGGCGAGGCGTTGGCGATGTTGCCGCCGAGCGTCCCGCGATTCTGAATCTGCACGCCGCCCACCTCGCTCGATGCCGCCGCCAGCATCGGGATGCGCCTGCGCACCAACGGCGATCGGATCAGGTCCGTGTGCGTGGCCATCGCGCCGATGCACAGCAGGTCCCCGCGCATCTCGATGGTCCGCAGCGCGTCGAGCCGCCACAGGTTCAGAAACCGCGTCTCTTGCAGCGTGCCGAAATTGAGCGCGACGTAGAGATCCGTGCACCCCGCCATCGGCGTGAGCGGCCCTTCGTCGCGCAGCATCTTGAGCGCGTCGCGAAGCGACTTCGGTTCGAGCAGCGTGCGATGCGACACAATCG
Organism: uncultured Acidobacteriota bacterium; assembly: GCA_963792175.1. Lineage (GTDB taxonomy): Bacteria > Acidobacteriota > Vicinamibacteria > Vicinamibacterales > CAVVIG01 > CAWBVG01. The sequence continues at coordinate 22,475 of CAWBVG010000039.1, read as the reverse complement.
GCGGCATCAGATCACCGCGATGTTTTCACGAGCGATTCGGCGTTTCCGACGTTCAGTCGTTCGATGATCGAGTTTCTTGCTCTGCGCTCTCTGCGTCCTCTGCGGTTTTTGCTTTTCGCGGCCGCTTCAATCGAGCGGTAGATCGCCGAGTATCCCGTGCAGCGGCAGAGATTGCCGGCGAGGCCGACGCGCATGTCCTGGAGCGTTGGGCGAGGGCCGAGCGCGATGGCCGCCATGATCATCCCCGGCGTGCAGATGCCGCACTGCGCGCCGCCGTGCTCGACGAACGCCCGCTGCAGCGGGTGTCGCCCGCTCAACCCTTCAATCGTCGTCACGCGGGTGCCGGCGACCTGCGCGCGGGGACCAGGCAGGAATTGACCGGCGCGCCGTCGACGAGCACGGTGCACGCGCCGCACTCGCCTTCTCCGCAGCCCTCCTTCGTCCCGGTGAGCGCGCAGTCTTCGCGCAACACGTCGAGCAGACGCTTCAGCGGATGCACGCCGAGGTTCGCGCGTTTGCCGTTCAGAATCGAGGCGCATTGCTGCCGATCAGCCTTTGCGTGCGCGCCATGATCTTTTCCGGCGTCGCCGGAATGCCGCGCAGGTCGAACCCGGCATGCCGCAACGCGTTGATCACCGCCGGCGCCGGACCGTCGATCGGCATCTCGCCGACGCCCTTCGCGCCGAACGGACCGTGCGGGTACGGATTCTCGAGCACCACGATGTCCATCGCCGGCGTATCGAGCGTCGTCGGAATGATGTAGTTGGTCAGCGAGGCGTTGGCCATCCGGCCGTCGCGCATCACGACCTCCTCGAGCAGCGCGTAGCCGAGTCCCTGCGCGCTGCCGCCCTCGATCTGTCCCAGCGTCAGCATCGGGTGAATGGCCTTGCCGATCTCGTGCACGGACGTGAACGACGAGCGGCTTGACCTCCCAGGTGTCGCGATCCACTTCGACCTCGACGACATCGCACGCCCATCCGTAGCTGCCATAGGCGTCGCCCTGATAGCTGGTGTCGTCCCACGACAGACCCTGAGGCCGCTCGTACTCCTTCGTGATGACGAGCGGACCGTGCTTGCGAAGGTACTCGCGCGGTGTGAGGCGGCCGAGGCGCTGCGCGCATCTCTTCCGCGCAGCGCTGCAGAATGCGTCCCACCACCATGCACGTCCGCGAGGCGACCGTCGGACCGCTGTCGGGCACTTCGCCGGTATCGGCGGCGTTCACCTCGACGTCGTCGTACGCCAGACCCGAGCGTGTCGGCGACAATCTGCGCGTGCATCGTCCGGGTGCCCTGGCCGATCTCGGTGCTGCCGACGAAAATCCTGACGCCGCGATCGGTCAGTGCGAGCGTCGCCTTCGACGCGAGTTTCACCTCGCCGCCGCCGGTGAAGCCCGAACCGTGGAAGAACAGCGACAGGCCGATGCCCCTTCGACTCGCTGTCCCGAGCCGGTCGCCCGCCACTTCCGCCTGAAATCGGTGCGCTTCACCGCCTCGCGCAACACCTGCAGCGCGCTCGCATCCTTGCCGAGCCGTTGTCCCGTCGCCGTGGTGTCGCCGGGCCGCAGCGCGTTGATTTCACGCACCTTCACCGGATCGAGCCCGAGCCGGGCTGCAATCCGGTCCATGTGCACTTCGATCGCGAACTGCGTCTGCGGCGCGCCGAACCCGCGGAACGCGCCGTTGGGCGGCGTGTTCGTCATCGTCGCGCGCCCGTGGATGCGGACGTGGTCGCAGCGATACGGACCGCTCGCGTGGATCACGCCGCGCGACAGGACCACGGCGCTGAGCGTCGCGTAGGCCCCGCCGTCCATAATCGCGTCGATCTCCATCGCCATCAGCCGTCCATCGCGGGCGACGCCGGTGCGGTGCCGGACGATCGCCGGGTGGCGCTTCGTCGTCGCCACCATGTCCTCGACGCGGTCGTAGATCAGCTTCACCGGCCGCCCGGCCTTCCGGGCGAGAAGCGCCGCGTGGCCGGCAATCATCGACGGGTATTCTTCCTTGCCGCCAAAGCCACCGCCGGTTTCGGTCTGGACGACGCGGACTTTTTCGTCGGGCAGCCCGAGCAGGACCTTCAGCGCCCGATGGACGTAGTACGGACACTGCAGCGAGCCATAGACGATGACGCCGCCGTTGTCCCACACCGCAATCACGCCGTTCGGCTCGATGTACAGCTGCTCCTGATGACCGGTGCGATATTCGCCCTCCACGATCGCATCGGCGGCGGCGAATCCGTCTTCGACGCGGCCTTTCTCGATGGTGATGGTCTTGAATGTGATCGGCGACGTCGCCGGGTCGTACACCGGCAGCGCCGGACGATATGAGATCTGCACGTCAGCGGCCATCAGCGTGTCGCGATCCTCGTGGGCCAGCAGCACGATCGGCTCGGCGACGTGACGGACGACGCGCTCGGCCAGGCACGGCTGATCGTCGTCGATCAGCGCGACGACGTTCCGCCCCGGAATATCACGATGGTCAACGACTGTGAATCCCGTCGTGTCGAAGTTCAGGCGAACGTCGAGAATGTCTCCAGCTGGAATCGTCGAGCGGACCGTGCGGGCGTGCAGAAGACTGGGAAACGTCAGATCGTCGACGTAGCGCGCGGCGCCGGTCGACCTTTTCCACGCCTTCCTTGCGAAGGACGTTGCGGCCGACGGCCGTACGCGAGCGCGAGGGCATCGCGCCCGATTATGCTGTTTTTTTCAGGCGCCGGGCAATGACGGCGACCACGGCGCGCTTCGTCATCGCTCGCGATCGTGACGCCCTGCATGTAGGCGTCGAGGATCGCGGGATGGATGTAGCACTTGCGCGACACGGCTTTGGTGTTGCCGAGGCGCTTCGCCACCTCGTCGATCGCGCGGACGACGTTCCGCTTCGCTTCGGCCGTGGACTTGAAGTCGCCGATCGCCGCGAGCGCTTTCGCCGCGAGCACCGTGCCGGCCCACGTGCGGAAGTCCTTCGCCGTGAAGTCCTGTCCGCTGATCTCCCGCAGGTACGCATTGACGTCGGCCGAGTCGATCACCTGGTGGCGTCCGTCGTTGTCGACGTACTTGAACAGCTCGTAGCCGGGAAGTTCGCGGCACGACTTGATGATGCGCGCCAGACGCCGGTCGCGCAGGTCGATGGCGTGCTGGATGCCGTGCTTGCCGCGGAACTCGAAGCGGACGGCCGACACCGTTGACCCGCGCGTGCTTGTCGCGCATGGTGGTCAGGCCGAACGACTTGTTGTCGCGCGCGTACTCCTCGTTGCCGACGCGAATCAGCGTTTTCTCGAGAAGCTGGACGACGGCCGCGAGCACTTTCTCGCGCGGCAGGTTCTGGCGCCGCAGATGGCCGGCCACGCGGGCGCGGATGCGAGGGAGCGCCTGCGCGAACGTGATGAGACGGCCGTACTTCACCTCGTCGCGGACCTCGCGCCAGCGCGGGTGATAGCGATATTGCTTGCGGCCCCGCGCGTCGCGGCCGGTCGCCTGCAGGTGGCCGCGCGGATCCGTGCAGATCCAGACATCGGTCCACGCCGGAGGAATCACCAGCGATCGAATTCGTTCGCGCTCGGCCGGATTCGAAATCGTCCGACCGTTTGGATCCACGTACCGAAATCGATTGTGGCGCCCGATGCGGCGGATCCCGGGTGTCCGCACGTCGTTGACGTACCGGAGCCCCGCGACGCGGGCCGAATCGTGCGGCGCGAGCACCACTTTCTTCCGGCGCACGAGCGAGCGTAGCCGGTCGGTCTGTTTGCGGTTGCACACTTCCGCGCGCTGAACCGCGCGCCACGCAGTGGGTAGTTTGCGCATCTCCTGTCGGGTTTCAGCAAAACCGCTGCCGCTTGGGAAGGTGCAGGACGTGACATAGGATGACGTGCATGAGAGTTCGCATGGCTGCAGCGGCAGCCGCGGTGCTGATCTGCGCGGTTTCACTGTCCTCCCAAGCGACGCCATACGACGTGCTCATCAGAAACGGGCGCGTCCTCGACGGCAGCGGCAACCCGTGGCTGGCCGCCGACCTGGGCATCCGCGGCGGGCGCATCGTCGACATGGGCCGGCTGGGGAACGCGGCGGCTGCCCGCGTGATCGACGCGCGCGGACTCACGGTCTCGCCTGGCTTCATCGACGTGCACTCGCACGCGTCGCAGGGTCTCGAGGGCAGCCTCAAGGAAGCGCGTCAGCTGCTCGCGCAGGGGATCACGACCGTCGCGATCAACCCCGATGGCGGCGGCACCGTGGACCTGCGGACGCAGCGCGCGGGCTTCGAGCAGCGCGGCGTCGGCGTCAACGTCGCGCTGTACGTGCCGCACGGCTCGATCCGCCGCGAAGTGCTCGGCATGGCCGATCGCGCGCCGAACGCGCAGGAACTCGAGCGCATGACGCAGCTCGCGCGCCGCGGCATGGAGGCCGGCGGCATCGGCCTCTCGTCCGGACTCTATTACGCCCCTGGCAGTTACGCGACCACCGAGGAAGTCATCGCGCTCGCGAAGATCGTCGGCGAGCTCGGCGGCGTGTACGAAAGCCACATCCGCGACGAAGCCGACTACAGCGTCGGCGTCATCGCCGCCGTGCAGGAAGTGATTCGGATTTCAGAAGAAGGCCACCTGCCGGGCATTGTCGCGCACATGAAAGCGCTGGGGCCGGCGAGCTGGGGATTGTCGATGGCGCTCGTCGAGAAGATCAAACAGGCGCGCGACCGCGGCGTCGAAGTCTATGCGGATCAATATCCGTACGATGCGAGCGGCACCGGAATCGTGGGCGCGCTGATTCCGCGATGGGCCGAGGTCGGCGGGACGGCGGAGCTGTTGAAACGAATCCAGGGCCCCGAGCACGATCGACTGGCGGCCGATATCCGCCGGAGCTTCGAGCGCCGCGGCGGACCGGAGAAACTCGTCATCTCGCGATACGCCGCAAACCCCGCCTACGAAGGACAGTCGCTCGCGCAGGTGTCGAAAACGCTCGGCAAGCCGCCGGAAGAAGCCGCGATGGAGCTGCTCCTGAAGGCGGGCGGCGGCGGCGCGAGCCTGGTGTCGTTCAACATGGCGGAAAGCGACATCGAATACATCATGAAGCAGCCGTTCACGATGACGTGCACCGACGGCGACCTGGTGCCGTTCGGGCAGGGCAAGCCGCATCCGCGCGGCAACGCCGCCTTCGCGCGCAAGATCCGCCTCTACGTCAACGAGCGGGGCGTGATCGATCTGCCGTTCGCCGTGCGATCGATGACGAGCCTGCCCGCCGCGGTCTTCGGCCTCAAGGATCGCGGCGTGCTCCGCCCAGGCGCATGGGCCGATATCCTCGTCTTCGATCCGGCCAAGGTGCGAGACGTCGCCACATATCTCGAACCCCATCAGATGTCTGAAGGCTTCGAGTACGTCCTCGTGAACGGTGTGATCGCGAAGGACGCAAACACCTTTACCGGCAAGCTCGGCGGTCGCGTCGTTACACCCGACAGACGCTGAGAGATGAGAATGATAGGGACTCGGAGGAACGCACGATGATCATTGCCGCGCTGCTTGCCGCATTGTCATTCAGCCAGACACCGGCCCCGGCCGCGACAGGTCGCCTCTCCGGTCGCGTGATCGCCGAGGGCACCAACGCGCCGATCGCCGGAGCACGGGTCATGGTTTTTCCGATGATGCGCGCGGCGATGCCGCCGAGCGGGCCCATGGCCATCCCGCCGCAAGGGATGACGGACCAGGACGGCCGGTTTGTGTTCAACAGCGTGGCGCCTGGCGAGTACCGCATCGACGTACAGAAGACCGGCTTCGCATCGCTGATGGACCCCTCGACGCGCCCGAGGACGTACACGGTCGCGGCAGGTCAGGCGCTCGACAACGTCAGCATCGTGCTTCAGAAGGGCGCGGTCATCAGCGGCAAGGTGCTCGATCAGAAAGGCGAGCCGGTGACCGACGCGCGCGTGATGGCGCTGCGCCGGATCACTCCCCCTGGCGCATCGACAGCTCCTCCTCGACTGATCCCCGCACCAATGCAGGGCCCACAGCAGACCAATGACATCGGCGAGTACCGCGTGACCGGTCTTCCACCCGGCGAGTACTTCCTCGCCGCCAGTCCACGAGCCCTTGGCTTCGGCGGACCGGGTGCGGCATCGACGACGGGCAATGGCGGCGGCGCGCTGACGCCGACCACGACATACTATCCGGGCACCGCGGATCAGGCGGGCGCGCAGGCCATCACGGTCGCGGCCGGCGCCGAGGTTTCCAACATCGTGTTCACGCTTCAATCCGCTCCGGCCTATCGTGTGTCTGGGATGGTCGTCGACGAAAACGGCGCGCCGATCGCGCACGCGATGGTGATGCTGATGAACGACCCGCGGAGCGGGATGATGTTCATGGGCCCTGGCGGAAACGCGCAGACGGGCGACGATGGCCGATTCTCCATCGGCGACGTCACACCTGGTACCTACCGTCTCAACGCATCGGTGATGATCATGAACTCAGGCGGCGCCGCTAGCGGCGGCGTCGGGTTCTCCGAGGTTTCAGCCGGCAGCGGCGGCGGGAGTTTCACCAGTTGGAGCGTCAGCAGCGGCGGCGTGACGACCTCGAGGACGGTCAATGCGACACCGCAGCAACCGCAGGAAGTGATCGTCACGGATGCCGACGTCAGGGGCGTGCGCCTGGTCGCGAAGAGGCCGCCGACTCCCCAGTAATCAGCCGCACACGGCGCTGGAAGGTCAGGAACGCAAACGCCCACTCGGTCATGACGAGGATGCGGTTGCGGAAACCGATCAACCAGAAGATGTGCAGGAAGATCCAGAACACCCAGGCAGGAAACCCGGTCACCTTCAGCCCGAAGATGTCGCCGACCGCCGCCCCGCGACCGATGGTGGCCATCGTGCCGAAGTCCTTGTAGCGGAACGGCTCGAGCGGACGCCGATCGATGGCGCGCAGGACGTTGCGCGCCGCATGCCGTCCCTGCTGCATCGCGACCTGCGCGACGCCAGGCAGCGGCTTGCCATCCTGTACGAACGCACACATGTCGCCAACGACGAACGTCGACGGATGACCGGGCAGCGCCAGCGTGGGCTCGGTGCTGACGCGGCCGGCGCGATCCAGCGGCACACCCAGCGACTTCGCGAGCGGTGAGGCGGCGACGCCCGCCGCCCAGAGAACGGTCTGGGCGGACATACGCTCTGCCGTAGCCGACGGCGGCGCGCCGCTCGTCACGGTCACACCGTCGTCGTCGACGGCGGTGACGACAGCGCCGGTGCGCACCTCGACGCCCAGGCGCTCCAAATCGCGCCGCGCGGATTCGCGCAACTTGTCGGCAAATGGCGGCAGCACGTACGGGCTGCCTTCGACAAGTACGATGCGGGCCGACTCGGGACGGATGCTCCGAAAATCCTGCGCGAGCGACTGCCGCGCGATCTCGGCCAGCGCGCCGGCCAGTTCCACGCCGGTCGGTCCGGCGCCGACGATGACGAACGTCAGCAGGCGGCGCCGCTTCTCCGGGTCGCGCTCGCGCTCGGCCGCTTCGAACGCCAGCAGCACGCGCCGCCGCATCTCGAGCGCGTCGTCCAGCGTCTTCAAGCCGGGCGCGCGTGCTTCCCATTCCGCATGGCCGAAATAGGAGTGCGACGCGCCGGCGGCGACGATCAGATAGTCGTACGCGATCTGATCGCCGTCGATCGTCACGCGCTGCGCCGACGGATCGATCGCCTGGACGTCGGCGAGCAGCACCTGGACGTTTCTCTGACGGCGCAGCACCCAGCGGATCGGCGACGCGATGTCGCCCGGCGACAGCGATGCGGTCGCCACCTGATACAGGAGCGGCTGAAAGAGATGGTAGTTGTGGCGATCGAGGACCGTGACGCGGACCGGCGCACCGGCCAGCGCGCGCGCGGCCTCGAGCCCGCCGAATCCACCGCCGATGATCACGACGTGCGGCGTGTCGAGCGACACAGAGAAATGCTATCGTACGGGGCATGGCGGAACCGATTCTTGGTGGCCCGGCATCGGTAGTGGAGACGGCGTGCCCTCTCGATTGTCCCGATGCGTGCAGTCTCGCGGTCACGGTCCAGCACGGCAAGGTGATCACGATCGACGGCTCGCACAAGAATCCCGTCACCGGCGGCTATATCTGCGCGAAAGTCCGGAAGTTCGATCAGCGTCTCTACGGGCCAGATCGGCTGCTGTATCCCGCCATCCGGAAAGGCCGCAAAGGCGAGGGGCGCTTCAAGCGCGCGTCGTGGGACGAGGCGCTCCAGCTCATCGTGGAGCGGATGCAAGAGGCGAAGTCGGCGCACGGCGCCGAATCCATCCTGCCGTATTCATACGGCGGATCGAACGGTCTGCTCACCCAGGACAATCTGGATGCTCAGCTGTGGCGGCGTTTCGGAACGTCGCGGCTGGCAAGGACGGTGTGCGCCGCGCCGACGGGCGCCGCCAACCTCGCGCTGTACGGCAAGATGCCGTCGGTGGTCTACCAGGACTACCCGGACGCGCGGCTGATCATTCTGTGGGGCGTCAACCCGTCCGCGTCCGGCATTCATCTCGTGCCGTACGTGCGCGAGGCCCAGAAGCGCGGCGCGAAGCTGGTCGTCATCGATCCCCGCACGACGCCACTCGCGAAATCCGCCGACGTCCATCTCGCGGTGAACGCCGGGACCGACGTCGCGGTTGCGCTCGCGATTCACCGCTACCTGTTCACGAACGGGCATGCGGATGCCGCGTTCCTGCGCGACCACGCCACGGGCGCCGACGAGCTGCGCGAACGGGCAGAACCCTGGACCATCGAGAAGGCCGCGGCGATCGCAGGCGTGGAGCCGTCCGCGCTGCTGCGAGTGGCTGAACTGTACGCGCAGACCTCGCCGGCGCTCGTTCGGTGCGGCTGGGGTCTCGAGCGGAACCGCAACGGCGGGAACGCCGCCCTGGCGGTCCTGGCGCTGCCGGCCGTCGGCGGAAAGTTCGGCGTGCGCGGTGGAGGCTATTCGATGAGCAATTCGGCCTCCTGGAACATCGACCGCACCTGGATCGGCACGCCGGAGCCCGACACCCGCGTGGTCAACATGAATCACCTGGGCCGGGCGCTCACCGAATACAACAATCCGCCCGTCAACGTGTTGTTCGTCTACAACTGCAATCCCGCCGCAACCGTGCCGGACCAGCGGCGCATCGTCCGCGGCCTCGAGCGGGACGATCTCTTCACGGTCGTATTCGAACAGGTGATGACCGATACCGCCGTCTACGCCGACGTGGTGCTGCCGGCCACGACGTTCCTTGAAGGCTACGACTTCGCCAAGGCCTATGGCCCGATCACTCTGGATCTGGGCAAAGCCGTGGTCGACGCGGCTGGAGAAGCGCGCTCGAACGCGGACGTCTTTGGCGAGCTATGCGAGCGGCTCGGCCTGCTGTCTGACGCCGAGCCCGCCGGCGAACTGGACCTGATGCTCGACGTGCTGAACCGCCTGCCTCCCGCGATCGGCGAACCGCTCCGCGCCGGCGAGTTGCCGACGCCCTCGTTCGGCGCGGCGCCGGTGCAGTTCGTGGACGTGTTCCCCGAACACACCGGACAGGAAGGTCCACCTCTTCCCCGCCGCGCTCGAGGCCGAGGCGCCGATGGGACTGTATCGGTTCCAGCCGGACCCGGGCAACGAGCAGTATCCGCTGGCGCTGATCTCACCGGCCAGCGATCGCACCATCAGCTCGACGCTGGGCGAGCTGCCGCGGCCGGACGTGAAGCTGATCATGCATCCGGACGACGCGGCCGCGCGCGGATTGGCGGACAACGATCTCGTCCGGGTCTTCAACGAGCTCGGCGAGGTGCACTGCATCCTGGATATCGACACGGCGATCCGTCCAGGGATCGTCAGCCTCCCGAAAGGCATCTGGCGCCGCAGCACGCGCAACCACGCGACCGGCACGGCGCTCGTGCCGGACACGCTCACCGATCTCGGTGGCGGCGCGTGCTTCAACGATGCGCGCGTGCAGGTCGCGTCCCTGCCGACCGCGTGACACGGTTTCTCACGAAGTCACGAAGGACGACGAAGGACACGAATTCTGTACAAAAAGACCTTCGTGATCTTCGTCTTCGAGCCTTCGTGAAAGACGTCCTCAGTAGCTGAAGAAGAACAGCAGATCGACGCCGCTGGTCTGCATCTTCTGGAAGATCTGCGGCTGTGTGAAGGAGCCCTGGATGATGTTGGTCCTGAAGCGGAGCCACTTGGTGAGCTGGTACTCGATGATGAAATTGGTCTGCGACTGTTGGCCGATGCTCTGCTCCACCTTCAGGTAGAGGTTCTGTCCGACCTGCTGACCGACGGTCAGCTGCGGGCCGGCGCCGCTTTGCGGCGCCAGGTTGATCTCGAAGGTGTCGACGCCGAGCGCGTTGCCAATCGACTGCGAGAGTTCGCCCACCAGAACCCCACCCGCCAGCGACTGGGCTCGCTGGAGGAGCGAAATCTGATCGCCTTCGCCGAGTTGATTGAGCGGCTGGTTGAAGACGATCAGCGCCAGGATGTCCGCCTGTTCGAGCGGCGGCGTGCTGGACAGCTGGATATCCGGCTGCTTGAGGCTGCCGCGGACGTTGACGCGCGCCTCGACGCCCGAGATGATCCGGCGCGCCCGGATGTCGAGCAGCGGATCCATCTCGTTGACCGGCTCGCCGACGAAGCGAATCCCGCCGTCGCGCAGGACCTCGAATCGCCGGCCCTGAAAATCGTAGGTGCCCCGCACCGTGTTGACGGCGCCGAGCAGGACGATCGGCGATCCCGGCTCCTTGGTGGCGCGGATGTCACCGCCGAGCGTGACGTTCATCGCGCCGAGCCCGATCGGCGCGTCCGGTGTCTGCAGGCTGCTGGCCTTGACGACGAGGTCGTCGGGGACGGTGAGATGCACGTCCATCTTCAGCGCCTCGAACGGCGACGGCGTCGCCGGCTGCGCCGACTCCGCCGGGGCCGCGGCGTCCGGTTTCGTCAGGTACTCGGTCTGGCTCGTGGAGTACGCCGATCCGGTGGTCTGCGCGAGCAGCTCGTCGAGGTTGATCGAGCCGGTTTCGATTCCCAGTTCGCCTTCGATGCGCGGCGCCCGCAACTCGCCGCCCAGCTGCACGTCGCTGTTGATCCGGACGTTGCCCAGCTTGTTGTCGATGACCTTGAAGTCGCGCGCGGTGACGTTCAGCAGGAGGGCGCCGAGCTGCTTCTCGTGCACCGCGAGGTCGCCGGTAATCGAGAGGGCGTTCTGATGGTTGTCGAGCACCGCGATGTTGTCGATGTGGACCTTGTCGGGCAGCAGATCGATGCGCCCCTGCAGGTTCGTGTAGTTCACGCCGGTCTGCGGAACGGAAAACGACGCGTTGGCCACCGCAATCGTTCCGTTCGGATGCGGATCGGCGGCGGAACCGGTGATGTCGACATTCGCCTGCAGAGTGCCCTTGACGTTGGTCACGACGTTGGTGAAGCCCTGCACCAGACCGAGATCGATCGGGGTGCTTTCGACGTGAAGGTTGATGCGATCCTCGGCGGCGGTCTCCGCGCCGTGCGCCGCCGCGCGCGCCTCCGCCGACACCGCTGAAAAGACGGCGACCGGCACGTAGCCCTTCGCGGTGAGATACGTGGTGGCGTTCTGCTGCAGCCTGGTGTCGACCGTCAACCCGCTGCCGGCGTAGTCGACCGTGCCGTTGAACGACTCGTAGTGGAAATTGCGGAAGCCGCCCTGCGTCACCTGAAAGTCGGCCTTGACCTGCGGCCTGTCCTTCGCGCCACTGACGGTGCCGGTCGCTGTCAGGCGGCCGGAGAGCTGCGGCGGCCGCAGCAGGAGCGCGTCCACGCTGGCGACGTCGATGTTGTTCAGCGTGACCTTCAAGGCGTCCCCGGGGCGGCCGAAGGTGCCCTCGGCCGAAATCTTCTGATCGCCGTTCACGAGCTCGAGGTTCTTCACCTCGATCGCGTCGGGAAAATACTGGATCGCCGCCTCGCTGTTCGGCGCGGTCTGCCACTGGACGCCCTGGGAGGTCAGGCCCAGGCTCTTGAGATGAATCTCGTGGTGGTCCGGATGGATGAGCAGCGAGCCGTTCGCCGCCAGCGACCGCTGCGGCTGTTTCGCCGTCGCATCGAAGTCCAGCGCCTTCTGATGATAGGTCGTCTTCGCGTCGAGCTCGTTGATGTTCTGGCCCGACACCGTGACGAATGTGGCGTGGGTGTTCGCCGTGACGTCGGCGTCGGCCACCGTCAGCTCTGGGACCTTCGCCGTGAAGTCGGACGACATCGTCAACGCGCCGTTGTCGCCGTACTTGACGCCGTTGCCGGTGAGGGTGCCCGTGGCCTGCAGCTGTTGCTTGTTGCCAGTGATCGTCGCATCGATCTTCGCGATGCCGGCGAGCGGCTGGTTGACCAGCTTGCCGACCTGCTCGAGGCTCGGCGTGTCGGCGTGGACCTTCAAGTTCGACTGCCCGGTCTCGTTCAGCGCCAGCGTGCCGCTCGCCTGGACGTTGACATCGTGCCCTGCGACGTCGAGGACACGAATGTCGCCGACCGAGTCGTGGTAGCTGCCTTCCAGGTTGCCTCGCGTGATGTCGAGACTGCCGATCCTGGACGGCTGCAGCGCGATTTTGGCGTCGGCCTGCACGCTGTCGGGCGTGACGCCCGTCGAAATGTTCGTCACCGTGGCGTCGACGTCCACGGAGCCGGCGACCGTGCCGGCGAGCTCCGGCTTCCCGCTCGCCACCGCCGGGTCCACATCAGCGAACGTCCCGACGGCCTTGACGTGCATCGTGTCGCGCGAGAGCGTCGTGTCGAAGGTCAGCTGCGGGATTCGACCGCCGAGGATCGAGGTGTCCTCGAGGGTGCCGCTGGCCGTGAGGTCCATCGACTGAGGCGTCGTGCCGTGTCCGTCCGCGACGATGTGCCCGTTGATGGTGCTCTTGTAGCGATCGACCGCCAGCGCCGGGACGCCGAACTCGGTGCCGACGCGCTGCAGATCGAGATCGGCGACCGTCGCGTCCACGCGATAGCTGATGTTCTTGCCTGCCTCGCCGAAGCCCGCACCCGCGGCCGCGGGCGAAGCCGGCCGGTTGACGGCGAAGGCGGCGGTGCTCCCGGTGGCGACCTTCGTCCCGGCGATCGTCGACGGCTCGAAGCGAAGATCGCCGTGGACGCGGGGCTCGGCTTTTTCCGGACCGACCGATCCGGCGACGTGATACGCCGCGTTGACATCCGTGCTCGCCGGCGGAACGCCGACCTCCCGCGGGAGATGCCGCAAATCGACGTGCCGCGCGACGCCGTGAACGTCGAAGCCCAGCGGACCCTTGCCTTCTGGCAGCGTGACGTTCCCGGCGACGGTGGCGGCAGCGCCGTACGCCGACGCGCTTCCGTCGAGCGCCACGCGCCGCCCGTCCACTCGCGCCTTCGCGTGAATCTTTTCCGCCACGTACCCGGCCGCCACCATTCGAGGCGAGTCGATCGAGGCCGTGCCGTGCAGCGTGTCGATGTTCGACAAGGATCGGCTGTGCAGATCGAAGCGCGCGTCGGCGGTGATGTCGCTCTTCTGGCGCGGGTTCTTCAGAATCGGCGAGAGGTCGAGATGCGTCACCGAGACCTCGCCGCGGGCGAACATCGGTTGGCCGGACTTCGCGTCCGTGGCGGCCGCGACATTCGCGGTAACCGTGCCGCTCAACTGGCCGGCAGACGACTGGACGTTCATCCCGACTTTCAGCGAGTCGAGCGGCCCTTCGGCCTTCACGTTGAACGACGGCTGGAGCGTCACTCCGGACAACGCCGGTACGAGGCGGGCAATTTCCGGCAGCGACAGCTTGTCCGACGAGATCTCGAGATTCAGAATCGGCGACGACAGGTACTGCTGCACCGCTCCGTCCACTGACACGGAGCTTTCGGCCGTCCGCAGCGCCAGCTTCTCCACGAACACCGTGTCGTCCCTGACGGCGATCCCGCCCGACAGCGCATTGACCGCGAGCGCCGGTTCCGAACCGCGGAACGACACGTGGCTGATCTCAATCGAGTAGCGCACCGGCTCGTAGGCGAACGACAGCTTCGCGTCCAGGTGATCGAAACGCTTGGGCACCTGAACGCCCGACGTCCCGACGGGCGACTCGACGACCACCGATCCGTTGGCGATGCCGATGGTGTCGACGGCAATCGGATACGCGGGCCCGCGGCGATCGGCTTCCGTCTCCTGTTTCTTGACGAGGCGGCTGAGCGACCAGGTATCGCCTTCGCGACGCAGATAGATCACCGGTTGATCGAGACGAATCGAATCGACCGACAGCCCCTTCGAGAGGAGTTGGAACACGCTGTAATCGAGCCCGAGGTCCTTGACCGCCACGACCTGGCTGCCGTCCATCGACACGCCGATGTTTTCCATCTCGATGCCGAAGAACAGATTGCCGCCCAGCCGTTCGATCGACAGCGTGCCGTTCAGATACAGGTTGGCCTGGCGCACGATGTAGCCGCGCAGCCAGTTCTTGAACCACGCCGTCTGCGAGACGATGATCGCGGCCGCCGTCGCGCCAATCACGAGCGTCAGGACGAGCACCAGCACGTGCGTGAGCCGCTTCACGATGCGCATAGTCCCTGCCCATGTCCCCCAGCCCCTAGCCTCGAATCCGTAGCTCCTGATCCCTGAGCCCCTAGCCCCTAGCCCCTACGGAGATCACTAAAACGCCTGACCGATCGAGAAATGCAGACGGTAGCGCCGCGTCTGTGGGCTGCCGTTGATGAGCAGACCCGGAATCGGATTCAGCTGATAGCCGAGGTCGAAGCGAATCGGGCCGATCGCCGTCTGATACCGGAGCCCTGGACCGACGTCGTACCGCAGATCGGCCAGATTGACCCCGAACGACTCGCTCCACACGTTGCCGCCATCCAGGAACAGCACGATCCCGAAGTTGCCGTGGACGGCCGCGCGCAGCTCCTCGCTGAACTCGAGCATGCTGTTGCCGCCGATCGGAAGCCCCGCGAGCTGAGCGGGCTGACCTCGAAGCGGCCCCAGCCGCGGAGGCTCGTCGCACCGCCGAGGAAAAACTTCTTCGCAAACGGCACATTCGCCGGGCCGCCGGCCGGACGAAGGTTCCCGAATTGCAGCCGGCTGGCGAGCACGATGCGTTCGCCGAGCGGCAGGTAGTAGCGGGCATCCTCCGAGATCGCGTAGTAATGGAACGTACCCGGCATCACCCGTCCCGCTTCCTCGGTGTGGAACGCCAGCTGGTAGCCGCGATGGGCGTTGAGCAGGTTGTCCGCGGTGCTGTGCTGCAGATCGAATCCGATCGGGGTCAGCGTGCCGCTCTGCTCTAACGTGTCCGGATTGAGTCCCAGCGCGATCAGCTCGTCGCGCAATGTCGGATCGCAGGAGCACGTCGGGGTCAATGGAACTGCTGTCGTGCTCGCTCGCGAGCGAGACGGACCAGGACGTGTGCTGGTTCCTCCGGTGCGTCACGATCGCCTTGGCGCCGACGACCGTGGAGTTGTACGCCGGCGTGAACGTCCGCCAGTCCTGCGCGTCCACACCAAATGAATAGTGTGGCGCGAAGAAATACGGCTGGTTGAAATCGAGGCGCACGCCGCGATCCAGCGTCGACCACCGCGCGTGCGCGCCGGCCGTTCGGGCGCCGCCCAGGAAGTTCAGATGGTGGTACTCGGCGTCGACGCGCGCTTTCTCTTCCGTCCCGTAGCCGACGCCGAAGTTGACCCGATGGTGCTTCCCTTCCGCGACCGTCACGCGCGTGGGGATTTCCTCCGGCTGCAGCTCGGGATTGAGCGGCTCGATGTTGACGAATTGAAACAGCTCCATGCCATACAGCCGGCGCTGCGATTCCTGGACGATGCTGCGCCGATAGAGATCGCCGGGCTTGAAGGAGAGCTCGCGCTCGATGATGCGGGGGCTCACGGTCTGGTTGCCGGAGATTTCGACCGATCCGAAATTCGCGCTCTTGCCCGGCTCCGCGGTGAAGGTCATCTTCGCGTTCTTCCCGTCGGGGCCGTCCTCTTCGGCTGTCGCGACCTTCGCATACGGAAAGCCGTGGTCCTTCAATTCGTTGACCGCCATCTCGTGCGTCGTGACGACGAGTTGCCGGTCGCGCGGCGCGCCGACCTTGAGCGGAACCTTCTTCATCATCTCCGCGAGGTGGTCGGTGGGGATCACGTCGAATCCCACGAGATCGATCGCCGCAACCTTCACCGGTGCGCCTTCCTCGATGGTCACGGTGATGTCGACCTGATCCTGCTTGTCGTTCAGCTTGACGTCGAAGCCGACGACGCGCGCGTCCGGATAGCCCCGGTCCGCATAGAACGCCTGGATGCGCTTCAAGTCCGCGTCGAAGCGGGAGCGGTCGAAGTAGTACTTCCGTCCCCACGGAATAATGGAGCTTTGCCGTGTGGCGAGCGCGGTTTTCAGCCGTCCTTCGTCCACCTCCTTGACGCCCTTGAACGTCAGACGATGGACCTTGACCGAGCCTTCCTCCTTGCAAGCGGTTGAAAATGCGAGGGCGAGCAGCGCACAGGCGAGAACGCGCGAACGCATGGCTGGTCAAAGCGGAACCATAATCCGTACCAGCGCTTCGCTCGCCGAGGTGGGGCTAGGGGCTAGGCAGCGGACGGTAGGGCCGAGCAGCGTCGGCGAAGGCGCCGTCGAAGGAGGCGGCAGCCCCAAGTCCCTGGCCCCTACTCGCGTGTAATCGTTGTAGGTCTGACAGACGTGACGGCGAGCAGGATGCCCAGGCCGATGACGATGAGCGAGCCGATGAGGATCCAGATGGCCGAGATGCGGTGGAGCACGCCGGCCTGCCAGAGCGCGAGACCGGCCCCGATGACCAGAACGAAGTAGCCGATCAGGTAGAGGTGGATGAAGCGCATGCCACGATGTCCGTCGGGGCTAGGGACTAGGGGCTAGCCGTCAATCAGCTAGCCCCAAGCCCCGAGACCCTACTGGCTCTATCTCAGATTCACCGTCAGCGCCGCACGACGATTCAGGCGGCGCGTTTCTTCACGCGAGTTCTCGTACTTCGGCCGCTCCTCACCATAGCTGACCGTCCGGAGGCGGTCTTCCGTGATGCCGCGGCTCACGAGGTAGTCCTTCACAGCCGTCGCGCGCCGGTTGCCGAGCGCGAGGTTGTACTCGGCCGTGCCGATGTTGCAGGTGTGCCCTTCGATCTCGATCCGAAGCGTCGGCGTCTCGCGCATCGCGCTGATCGCTTCGTCCAGGATGCGCGTCGCTTCCGGCCGCAGCGTGTAGCGGTCGAAGTCGAAGTAGACATCCTCGAACGTGTACGTCCTGACCGGCGGACGCGTGACCGTGATGTTGACCGTATCCGATGCCGTCTTGTTGTCGGTCGGGCACGTCACGGTGACCGTCACCGGCACTCGCCCCTCGGCGTTCGGGGCGGTCCAGATCGTCGACCGCTCGGCGGGCTGAGCGAACGTGCCGCTCGGCGCCGACCAGCGATAGGTGACCGCGCAGCCGATCGAATCCTGGGCGGTGGCCGTGACCGTCGACGTCTTGCCGACTTCCACCGTGCACGGGTTGCACTCCGCCTTCACCGTGAGGTTGTGCACCGGCGGTGGCGGTGGCGGTGGCGGCGGAGGCGGCGGCGGAGGCGGCGGCGGCACATAGACGCGCACTCCCGGGTGATAGCCAATCCGGAACTGCATGTCGTAGTAGTCGTTGACGACGTCTTCATTATTCTCGCTGAACGCGGTGATCCGCCCCTTCGACGGTACGTTCCAGCTGACGCCCGCGCCGAAGAACCAACCCTTCTTCGTCTGGGCGGTGAGGCCCAGCGTCGCGCGGGTGATGTTCTCGGTGTTGTAAAGAAGTGCCGACCGGCTGCCATCGATCCCAACCAGCGGGATCGTCGTGGTCGCCGTGTCCTGTGACTGGACGTATCCGTTGAGCTCGCCTGTGACCCGGAACCAGTTTCGCGACGGGAACCCGACGCCGGCGCCCCACCGGAACGCGCCGCTCGGGGTGTCGAAATTATCGGGCTTGACCGCGGAATTCGTAGCCACCGAAGCCCGAAATCTCGACGACCTTCGCCGCTTCCTTGCTGACGATGAGATCGACCGAGCCGTCGGTTTTGCCGGTGCCGTTGCCGACGTCCTTGTCGCCCGTCGGCAGCTTGATCATGCCGCGCACGGCGAGGGCCGCCGGCTTCTGGTCAGCCTCCGACCAGAAGCTGTACCTTCGCGCCGATGTAGAAATCGCCGATGTTGTCGCCGGTCCAGGTACTGGTTGACGCGGGGATATCGGTCGATGAAGCCGCCGAAGGCCGGATCGGAGACGAAGACCGGTCGGACGTCCCGATCGATGCGGGTGTCGACGAGGAAGGATCCGAAGATCTCCGCGCGATTCTTGATGCCGACCGCGAACGTGCCGGCAAAGTCGGCTACGTTGGTGTAGCCCTGAACCCAGTTGGTGCCCCGACGATAAACGCTACCGGACCATTTGCCGTGACCGAGCACCTCGGCGGTCGGCACAAACCACAGTCCAGTGTCGCCGAAGAACGTCGTCGTCGCCGGTCGAGTTTCCTGCGCCGTGTCGGTCGACGAGGACGGTGTTTGGGTGGTGGTGGAACTCTGCCCCGTGGATGTCCTTGAAGACCCTGTCTGAGCGCTCGCGCTCGCCCCCAGGGCGAGCGCCAGAACCCAGGCCACGGCTACGCGTCTTACCATTGTTCGTCGCCTCCATAGCTTGCCCGAGTCGATCGGTCGCCACGAATCGATCACTCGGCACGATCCGCCGCCAGACCATCGCCCATCGGGGCGACGTCAGTGGCCGGTGCGGCCGGTACGGCAGCCGGATCGGCGGTTGGGATAACCAATCGGCCTCGACCGCCGCGGCTGACCTGACCGCCTTTGCGGCCGGCACTGCGCGCTTCGTCGGCAGTCCATTCGTGGGCGGTACCCTTTTCATGCGCTGCGCGACCGCCCTTGCTGGCGATTTCGCGCTGCTTTTCGGCCGACATCGACGCGAATCCCCGACGTTCTTTACGCTCTGTAGTCACCGCGCACCCTCCGTCTTTTGCGAGCTGGACCAAAACGCCACACGTCCGGTCTTATCAAAGTCTGTGCCACGCAAACACGGCTGCCGCGGGGGGTAACCTCCTCGCTTTTAGAGGGTTAATGGGAGCTTGTTACCGACAGTGGGTAGTCGATTGCAGCAGATTACTACAGTAGGGCTTGGTCACAGTAGCGAATGCCATCGCGGCTGAGGTGGGTCAGGTCGTCGGTTCTGACAGGCCTGAAGTAGTCGCAGGAGGAGCAGCTGCGGACGTCGAACTGGTAGCCCACCACGGGAAACCACATGGGGTGGGCGCAAAACAGCAGCTGGCCGTCTTCGATGGTATGAAAGCCGACGTCGGTCGGAATGTCGCGGGTCCGCCGGCTGTACCAGCAGGCGCGATGGCGTCCTTCGGGGGTGTCGGGGCTCGCCGCGCTCACTTCGCCTGCTGCGGCACGTACCCGGGCGGCAGCGCGGCGCCTTCACCGAAGAAGAAGTCCTCCATGTGCTTGGCGACGAGATCCTGCGCTTCCTTCTGCCACGGCATGAGCCGGTACTCGTTGAGGATCATCTTCATGCGCTCTTCCCAGAGCTTCCACGCGTCCTTGGACACGCTGTTCGAAGATGCGCTGACCGAGCTCGCCCGGCCACGGCGGCGAATCGAGGCCCGGCAGCTCTTTCTGAAACTTCACGCACATGACTTTGCGGCCGCTCGTGTTCGTCGACGGCGTCGGCGCATGCGAGTGTCCGCAGGAATCAGCCATGGTGAAGATTGTAGTGCATGTGCGCAGCGTCGAGTACCGGAATTCCGGGTCGATGGCGAAGTGCAGCCGCGCGTGCGCCGCCCGCAGCGCGGCGTCCACGTCAGCCGCGCGCCCGGCGCGCGCGAAGATGAATCCCAGATAGCTGGCGCCCTCCGGCAGCGGCAACAGCCGTTGATCCGGCTTCGCCGTGATCTGGACGTCGACGATGTGAGGCACGCCGCGCGCCGCCTCGACGCCGTCGACGCCGCGGAATACGCCGCGCCGCGGAATCGGAATCATCATCACGCCGGAGGCGGCGTCCTCGCGCCGGCCACCGCGCTGGATTCTCACCGAGCGCGTGACGCAGCAGGAGTTCCTCCAACGGAATCAGGGATTGGGAACTGCAGCGACATCCGACCCGTTGAATTCGAAGCGAAGCGCCCGCGCGCACAGGCCGCCAATCGGTCGTGCAGCGACTTCGAGCACGAACACCCCTTCGGCATTGACGCGGCACTCGGCGTGAATCGGGCCATGCTCGAGGCCGATCGCGGCCGCGGCGCGCGTCACGGCGTCGACGATGGCGGCGCGCGTGCCGTCCGGCGCCGCAGACGGCGTGACGTAGACGGTCTCCTCGAAGAACGGGCCGTCCAGTGGATCGGGCTTGTCGAAGACGGCCAGGACCTGGAGCGCGCCCTGGTGCATCAGTCCCTCGAGCGCGTACTCGCGGCCGGGAATGAACCCTTCGAGCAGCGCGCACTCGTGCGCGTCGTTCCGCTCGGCGCGCACGTCGGGCGATTCGACGATCGCGCGGAGCCGATCGAGCGGCCGCGGCGAGGGCACGGTCGTCGTCGACGCGCATCACACCGCGGCTTCCCGACAGCGCGACCGGCTTCAGCACGCAGGGATACGAGAGGGGCGTCGGGAGCTCGGGAGTCGGGAGTCGCGATTCGGGATTCGACACGAACGGCACGAACCAGGGCACCGGAAGGCCGGCATCGCGCAGACATTCGCGCGTGCGCCGCTTGTCGCGCGCGATCGCGGCGGCGGCGGGCGAATGAAATGAGAGCCCGAGCGCGTCCGCGACTCGCGCCGCGATCACCGTCGGCCGATCGCCGACGGCGATGACGCCGTCAATCGGCCGCTGGCGCGCCGCCTCGACGATCGCCGCAACGGAGCTGTCTTCGTCGTAGAAACGGATCGGAATCGCGTGATCCTGCCAGGGGTCTTCGATGAGGTGGCAACGGTCCGTCGCGAACACCAGATCGACCCCGAGGCGCACGGCTGCGTCACCAAACGCCCGCGTCTGATATCCCGTCGTCGTCGCCAGCACAAGAACCGTACTCATCCAGCCCCTAGCCCCTAATCCCTAATCCCTAGATCCCTAATCCCTACGGAGATCACACCAGAGCCACCTGCTCCGGATTGGGCTCCGCTCAACAGTACCAAGGTTCGTTGAGGTACGGCACCGTCGCGCGCGCCCGCGCGGGCCGCGGGTCGAACGCCGGAGCCGGCACGCCGGCGCGGCTGTGGGCGAGCACGGCGATCTCGTCGAACAGCGCGCGACGATCGGTCGTCAGCGCGCATGCCGACGAGCGCAGTGACGTCTCGCTGCAAGGCGTCGACGCGGGGATCCGGATGAGCCCACCGGTAAGTCAGCGTTGCCGGATCGAACGGACCGACATGCGCTCGCATCTCTTCGAGCATCAGCAGGCGCGATCCTTCGGGCACCAGCAGCCGGATCGCCAGTTGAATCGGCGCGACGTGGTCGACGAGATCGAGCCGGGCGATCGTGTCGAGCAGATCGCAGTACGACTCGAGCGAAAGCCACGGATGAAAGGCGACAAACGTCGGCACCAGCGTGACGCCTGCCGCGCGGCAGAGCCCGACCGCCTCGAAGAAATCGTCGCGCGTGTGTCCCTTGTCGAACAGCGCCAGCACCCGATCGTCCAGCGATTCGACGGCGCTGATCACGAAGGCACAGCCGGTGGCGGCCAGCCGGGGCAACAGATCCCGATGCTTCAGCAGGTGTTCCACTTTGATGGTGACGTCGTACGTCACGTCGGGGTGGGCGGCGTGCAGCGCCTCGACGATGCGGATCGCGTGCGTCGGACCGTTGAAGAAATCGGGGTCGCCGAAGGTGATGTGCTGGGCGCCGGCGGCAATCTGACCCGCAATATCCGCAAGCACGACGTCCGGCTGCACGATGCGGAACTGGCCGTTGTAGATCGGCACCACAGGACAGTGACGGCAGAGGTGCCTGCAGCCGCGGCTCGCTTCCGTATAGCCCACCAGGCGACGCTCGCCGGACGGCATCTGCAGCGTGGCGTACTTCGACAACGGCGGGAGACCCGTTCGATCCGGGACGAGAAAATGAATCCGCGGCAGCGGGTCACGCTTAACCGCGGAGACCGCGCGAGAGCGCGCCGAGAATGCTGGCTCTCCGCGCTCTGCGTGTTCTCCGTTTGCATCGTAGCGCGCTCGCGCGCATACTGCAGCGAGATCCTCTTCGAACTCTCCGCCGAATACCTCGTCGACGCCGATCGATCGGAGCCACTCCGCGTTGAGCGGCGCGTACAACCCGAACGCGCAGATGCGTGCGGACGGGTTCAGGCGCCGCGCGGTGGCAATGATCGGCGCCGCCAGTCGCGTCGCCGTGTGCATCGGCAGGTGAAAGGCAATCAGATCCGCGGAGCCAAGCGTGTTCTCCGTAAGCTTCTGCCTGGCGGCGTCGACGCACGTGACCGTCAGTCCGCCGGCGCGGAGCCACGCGGCGGCCGACG